>JAMLJH010000002.1:0-1200000 GCA_023953615.1 Verrucomicrobiia bacterium
CCCCCCACCACTCAGACCTTCGAGATCAATGACATAATACATTCCATTCTCGTCAAAGCGCTCCAACTTGTAGCCGCCAACCAAATTCTTGGTTGATGGCTCGCAACCGCAAAGGCAAACGCTAGCGGCAACACTTGCAATCAAAAGTTTCATTCCACACATAAAATTAAGTCCGATTTGCGGCCAGGAAACCTGGAAGGCGGCGGCGGCGCTGCCTGTCAACCGATTTGGATGATCATAACTCTTGGTTGTCGTCATCCGCAGCGTCGCGTTGTTCGTGAACCACAGTTTCACCAATGGTGATTGGCCAAATAGGAATACGTTGCTGAGCGCATCCGGAACGCTGCGTCAGTGCTTACTTTCATTGACGCCACGCGAGCGTTGATTGGCTCGTGGGTGCTATTTCGTCCCCAATCGCTCACAGAGTTTCTTGGTGGCTTCACTCCCGAAGACTTCACAACCGCCTTCCGCGTAAGTCCGCAAGGCCTCTGAGGCTTTAATTTGAGCCGCACTGACATTCTTAAGCGCCTGGTTGAAGACCTCTTCCTTTTTTGCTTTCAAGCTATAGGCGACCAATGCCGTAACGATTTCGAGTTTATCCTGCCCGGTCAATCTGTCCTGCACAGAATTGGTTGTGGCATCTTTTAGCACTAACAACCGCTTCAATAGTAGGTTTTCAAAAATATCCACTCGATCAGTTGAAAGTGCCAGCAAACCGATCGTGGCAATATTTCTTTCGCTTCCAAGCCGAACAACATTGGTCGCCGCCATCAATGCTTCGTCATGCGATTTTAATCCTGCTTTGGCTCCAGCAAGCAAGCTCCAGCCCTTCCAATCGTTTGAATAAGTATTGACGTACTCCCGTGCTAGTTCTGCTGCTTCAGGGTATAAACTAAACATGGCGTAACTGCGACCAATGGGGAGTTTCATTTTGGTCGTGATTCCATTGGTATGCGCCAAATGATAGGCAACAATTTTTCCCATGTTCGCTTCGTTGACGACTTTGGGCACCTCTTCTACCGGCACTTTCCCTTTATCGTATTGCTCCAGTTCATTCCGGATTTCTTCAGCCTCAGCTTTTGTCAAAGGCGGAAATAATTTCTTTAATTCCTTGGAACGCTCTTGGGCCGTTGACAGGAAAGAGAAAACCATAACAAGGGCCAGAGTGATGGCGATTTTGGTGTGTATTTTCATTTTATCAAAATCTCAGGTCCGACCAGAGGGTTTTGGTTTTGACTACTATGTATTTCATTTCCGCAACATTTGCTTACGTCACCAATGTAGTGGTCTCCGCTCATTCCTCGGCCATCATGCCTCCACAATGGCGACAATCAAGCCCGCCCGAAAGCTCAGGATCACAACTACGCGGCGCGGGATTCGACTGCGGCAATGCAGCGGCGGCAGATGGTCGGGTGTCGGGCATCCGCGCCAACATCGGTTTCCCAATGCCAGCAACGTTCGCATTTTTGACCGGCGGCTCGGGTGACGGTGAGGGCCGGCGTCTCGTTGTCGCCATCCGCCAAGGTCACAGCCGAAACGTTGAGCAGTTCGCGCAGGGAATCCAAGTTCGTGCGTGCGGCTTCCCAAAGCGGTCCGCGTCCGGTCACGGTCAGTTGCGCTTCCAGTGATTTGCCAATCCGCTTGGCCTGTCGCGCTTGCTCGAGCTCCGGCAAGGCCAGTTCGCGCAACGCGAACAAGTGCTTCCAGGTGGTGATTTCAGATTCCTCGCGCTGGAATCCGCTCGGCGACCATTGCGCCAAATGCACGCAGGCTGTCGGTTTGGCGGGTATGAACTCCCACGCTTCATCGGCGGTAAACACCAGAATGGGGGAGAGCATCTGGCACAGCCCCGTCACCAGCTGATGCAACACCGTCTGAGTGGACCGACGGCGCGGCGCGGCGGCCGGATCGGTGTAGAGCCGGTCCTTGATGATATCGTGATAAACCGCCGACAGCTCGACGGCGATGAACTGACTGAGCTTTTGGTACACCACATGAAACTCGCTCGCAGCGTAAGCCGCAGCCACCTCGGTTTCGAGCCGCGCGAACTCGCCCAAAATCCAACGGTCCAATCCGGTGAGCTGCGCCGCGGCCACGGGGTGCCGGGCGGGATCAAAATCGTAAAGATTGGAGAGCTGGTATCGCAGCGCGTTGCGGATGCCGCGATAGGTTTCACCGACCTTGTTGATGCGCTCTTCACTGACGATGATGTCGTTGCGGAAATCCTGCGAAGCCACCCAGAGCCGCACCACGTCCGCGCCGTATTTTTTAACGTACGCCTCGGCGGTCTGCGGCTTTTCGTAACCGCCCTGTTTGCTCTTGGAAATTTTCTCGCGATCCGCATCCACCATGAAGCCATGCGTCAACACGGTTTTGAACGGCGCCGCGCCGTTGCCGGCCAACGACAACAGCAGCGAGGACTGAAACCAGCCGCGATGCTGGTCGCTGCCTTCAAGGTACATGTCCGCTTGAAACGGCTGGGTCGCTCCGGCGATTTCAGGTCGGCGGGCAATGACCGAACGCGAGGACGAGCCGGAATCAATCCACACGTCAAGCGTGTCCTGCGACTTGGTCACGGCTTCCGCGCCGCGCCAATCTGCGGGCCTCACCGCAGTCCAAAGTTCGGCGGCGGATTTTTCAAACCACACGTTCGAGCCGTGCTGCTCGATCAAGGCGGCGGTGTTGCGGACGATTTGCGCGTCCAGAATGGCTTCGCCGTTGGCGTCGTAAAAGGCCGGGATCGGCACGCCCCACGTGCGTTGGCGGCTGATGCACCAGTCGGGGCGCGATTGCACCGCGCCGCGGATCCGGTTAACGCCCCAGTCCGGAACCCAGCGCACCCGGTCAATCTCGGCGAGCGCGCGCTGGCGAAAATCCTGGTGATCAATCCGGATGAACCACTGATCCATGGCGCGAAAGATGATCGGCGTTTTACTCCGCCAACAATGCGGGTAGCTATGGTGGTAATTCTCCTGATGCAGCAACGCCCGGCGCTCGCGCAGTTCGTGCAGCACCACTTCGTTCGCTTCGCTCCGACCGTGCTTTGCCAAAGTGGATTTGCCGAGCATGTGTCCCGGCATCTGCTGCTCGATCGGCAGATCGGAAGTGTGAACCAATTCGCCGTCGTCGTTCACCGGCGAATAGATGGGCAAATCGTGTTGACGCCCCAGATGGTAGTCATCCAGACCGTGTCCCGGCGCGATGTGGACGAAGCCCGTGCCGGTGTCGTTGGTGACGAAATGGTCCCCGGCAAACAGTCTGCCGGTGCGCTGACAGAACGGATGGTGATATTCGAGCGTTTGCAGGAATGTTCCGTCCAGACTGCGAATAATCTGGTAACTTTCCCAACCACACTTCGCCGCGACCGCGGGCAGCAACGCGGTTGAAACGATGAACTGCTCCGCGCCCGCCTGCACCTGCGAATAGCTAAACGTGGAGTTGTAGGCGACGGCCAGATTGGCGGGCAACGTCCAGGGCGTGGTGGTCCAGATGACGATACTGACGCCGGGTTGTCCGAGCACGGGGAACTTGACGAACACACTCTGACTAACGTGATCCGCGTATTCCACCTCGGCTTCGGCCAGGGCCGTGCGCGCGGGGATGCTCCAATAAATCGGTTTCTTGCCGCGATAAACAAACCCCTGCGCCACGATGTCGGCAAACAGACGCAGCTCGTCCGCTTCGTATTCCTTGTTGAGCGTCAAATACGGATTTTCCCAATCACCGAGCACCCCGAGGCGTTTGAATTGGGTGCGTTGGATGTCAATGAACTTGCGCGCATAAGCGTCACAGGCTTTACGGATGGTGGCGGCATCGGCGGCGGTGTTGCCGGCCTTGCGCATTTCCGTGGTCACCTTGAATTCGATCGGCAGGCCGTGACAATCCCATCCGGGAATGTACGGCGCGCTTTTACCGCGCAGCGTCTGATACTTGATGATGATGTCCTTGAGAATCTTGTTGAGCGCCGTGCCGATATGCACGTCGCCATTGGCGAACGGCGGTCCGTCATGCAGGACAAATTTTTCCGCGCCGCGCCGCGCCGCCTGGATTTGCGCGTACAAACCGGCCGCCGTCCATTGCTGCAATCGGATTGGCTCCCGCTTGATCAGGTCGGCTTTCATCGCGAAATCCGTGTGCGGGAGGTTCAGTGTATTCTTGTATTCCATTACTAAAAGGAGACGGAACGGTATCAAAAGAGCCGCATACCCGTCAAACGCGCCGCGAAATGAACGTGCAATGAACGCTTCGTCTTAAAGTGGCACGGTCGTTCATCATCAGGAATCAGATTAGAACCGGCGCGCGCAGCGGACATCATTCCGGCCACCATCGCTCATTGGGAAATGCGTGAAAACCGCCAAAACCCCTAAAAACCCCTAAAAACCAGATGCGCGGCCCTACCACTTGTGAGAAAATGCGTCCATCGGAATGTTACGCAGAAAAATCTTTCAAAACCCAAGTCTGATGCTGCTGCTGTGCGGCGTCGCGCTGGTTTCGCGGGTGCCGGCCGCACCCACCTTCGCCAACGGGGTGACGGCGGGTGTGGTTTCCATTCCACAACTGGACGAATGTTCCGGCTTGATCGCCAGTCGCAACAACGCCGGAGTGCTTTGGGCTCACAACGACTCGGGAGATGACGCCCGCATTTTTGCCTTGAGCACGCAGGGGCAACTCCTGGGAATTTACGAATTAACTGGCAACGCCACGCACGTGGATTACGAGGATATCGCCATTGGTCCCGGGCCGGTGCCGAATGTGTCGTATCTGTATGTGGGCGACATCGGCGATAATAATGCCGACCGGAAGAACATTCGCATTTATCAAATTCCGGAGCCGGCCGTTTACGCACGGCAGCAGGCCAATCCGCCCACACGCGATTTGAAAGGCACCCGGCGAATTGTTCTCACCTATCCCGATGGCGCGCACAATGCCGAAGCCCTGTTCATTGATCCCACAACTGGCGATCTGTTCATCGTGACCAAGGAACCCACGACCAGCCGCATTTACACCGTGACCCAGGCCGCGCTCAACGCGGGCAACAAAGCGGAGTTAACTTACGTTTGCGACCTGGTCTTCGATGTTCCTTCCGCGGCAGACATGTCGGCTACGGGCAGGGAAATCATCATTCGTCAGGAAGACTTTGCCCGCTTATGGACGCGCACGAATGGTGAAAGCATTGCTGCGGCTTTGGCGACGACCCCGATCGTGGTGCCGGTGATTGGGCGACCTCTCGAAGGCAATGGTGAGGCAATCACTTTCGACGCCGACGGCAACGGTTACTTTACCCTGAGCGAATCCAGCAGCGCCGAACCGCTTTATTACTTTGCCCGCACCAGCCCGGATGGTTCGCGCCCCACCCAGGTGCTGGTGGCCGCGGGCGCCACCTGGAAATTTTTGGACGACGGCAGCAATCAAGGCATGGCGTGGCGGCAGACCAATTTTGATGACTCCACCTGGAACGCTGGTGAGGCGCAATTCGGTTATGGTGACGGCGACGAACAAACCGTGATCAGCTACGGCGCGAACGCCAGCAACAAACATCTCACCACCTACTTCCGCAAAAGCTTCGTCGTGAACCACGCGCCCTGCCTGGAAAACGTCACGCTCAAATTGCTTGTGGATGATGGCGCGGCCGTTTTTCTGAACGGCACGGAGATTGTGCGCTACCGTCTGGCAGCCGGGGCGAGCTTCAACACGCCCGCAGCCAGCGCGCAACCTAAGGACCTGGAAGACACCTGGTTCAGCTTTCCGATTGATCCCAATCTGCTCGTGCGCGGCACCAACACGTTGGCGGTGGAAGTTCATCAAGTCGCCGGCAACGATTCCGATCTGAGCTTCGATCTGCAACTGACCGTCAAGGAAAGCGGCGCGGTCAACTTTATTGATTGGACGGTGCTGAACCACGTCGCAACTTTGACCCTCTGCGGTCCCAGTGGTTCAAGCGCCGTGCTGCAAGCCAGCACCAATCTGACGACGTGGACCAATCTCGGCAGCGTGCAATTCACCGACGGCACCGCGACTTTAACCGTGCCGCAATCGGCGAATCAGCCCCACCGATTTTTTCGCGCCGTTCAATGAACGAAATGCCGGCGGCAGCAACGCGCGGCTCAACTGATCACGGACGCTTCTCTTCGGCATCAATAAAGTCCACGAAATTTTTAATGTCGTCGCGATCGGACAATCCGGCCTGTTCCTTGCGCATCTTGAGGCGCGCCTGACCCTCCCCGTCATCGGGCTGCGGATAATTCAGCATCTTGGCCAGCAACGCCGCTTTGTCCGCGGCCGGACGCTTCACATGATGCTTCACCCAATCGCAGACTTGTCCATCCGTGATGGAATTTTTCACCACCGCCACCATTTGTTCGTGGGTGACTCCAGCGGCTTCAAGCCAGCTTTTATCAAAACCGCGCGCGCCGAAGTTCGGCTGGTAATCCGGATGTAATTTACCTGCCAGGTGCAGGCGGATTTTGTCAATGTAACGCGGCAAGTGCGACCAGCCATCCATCGTTTCACGCGGGCTGCGGGGAAAAATAATCTCGCTCATGTCGGCATGATGGCAGGCAGCGACCCGGCCTGTCAATTTTACGCCTGAGCCTGCTGAAAGACGCGGCACGAGTCGTCGCCACACGGACATGCGGATTGCCATTCGTCCCGGCAGCCGGTAAAAACGCAGCGCGTGATGATCATCAGAAAATCAAACCCGGTTCGTTGGCGCGAGGTAGCGGTTGGAATTCTCCTCGGTGCCGTGCTGCTCTCCGGTCATTGGGCGACTGCGCAGAGCCAGTTGTCGCTCCGCGTCATGACGGCCAATCTGACCTCCGGCAATCAGCAGAGTTATCTCGATCCGGGGATTCGGATTTTTCAGGGGCTGCAACCGGACATTGTCTGTGTTCAGGAGTTTAATTACGGCGGCAGTTCCCCGGCGGAACTGCGCAGTTTTGTGGACACGGCGTTTGGCACGAACTTCCATTTCATTCGCGAGAGCGAATCAGGCTACGACATTCCCAACGGCATCATCAGTCGTTGGCCCATTCTCGCCGGCGGCTCGTGGGATGATTCAGCCGCGCCGAATCGCGGTTTTGCGTGGGCGCAAATTGATCTGCCGGAGACCACCAACGATCTGTACGTCGTGAGCGTGCATTTGCTCACCGCCAACGCCAGCACTCGTAACGCCGAGGCAACCCAACTGAAGAATCTCATTCTAACGCATTTCCCGGCGGACGCGTGGATCATCGTCGGTGGCGACTGCAATACGGATTCACGCGCGGAAGCGTGTCTGACGACTTTCAAAACCTTCCTCAGTGACTCGCCCCGACCGCACGACGGCAGTTTGGAGAGCAACGAAAACACGAACGCCAGCCGACAGAAACCCTACGACTACGTGTTGCCCAGTTTTTCGCTCACCAACTTTCTCACCCCGGTCGTCATTGGCGCGCGCGCTTTTCCAAACGGTTTGGTGTTCGACTCGCGCGTGTATTCCCCGCTCAGCGCCGTTGCGCCGGTGCAGGCGGCGGATTCCGGCGCGCTCAATATGCAACACATGGGCGTGATCAAGGATTTCGTTCTGCCGCTGGTGGGCGACACGGATGCGCCGATCATTCTCGCCCAACCGCAAAGCCAAACCAACGTGATCGGAGCAACCGTGACCTTCACCGTTTCCGCCATCGGAACTCCGCCGCTGGTCTATCAGTGGCTTTGGTTTGGAACGAACCTTCCGTTCGCCACCAACGCCGCTTTGTCCCTGCCGAATGTGCAGTCCACAAATGCCGGTGCTTATGCGGTTGTCATTACCAACGCGTTCGGCAGCGTCACGAGTCACGTCGCGCAATTGGTGCTTCAGGAAGCGGTTCCCGGCGAGATCGTTGTGCTGGCGGGTTGGGAGGTGGGCGGTTTGTCGAACTACGGCCCTTCACCCTTTGCGCCGACTACCAATGCCGCGCACCTCACCGTCACGGGGTTGACGCGCGGGACCGGAGTGGGCGTCAGTGGCACGGCGGCGGCCAGTGCTTGGGGCGGCAACGGTTTCGATTCCAGCTCATTGGCAACGGCGGAAGCTGCGGGTGATTTCGTCACGTTTGCCATAACCGCCGCTGACGGTTACACGGTGTCCTTCACCAATCTCAATCGGTTCGATTATCGTCGCTCCAATACCGGTCCCGCCAATGGTGCTTTGCAATACCAGCTTGGCGCGGGCAATTTCATCACTCTGGCTAATCTGACTTACCCGGTGAACGCCAGCAGCGGGGTGTCGCTCGATCCCGTTGACCTTGCCCACGTCAACGCGCTGCAAAACGTTCCAGCCGGGCAAACCGTCACCTTTCGGATCGTGAACTTCGGCGCCACCAGCGCCGGCGGCACCTGGTATATTTATGATGTTGCCAAAAGCCCCGCGCCGGATTTCAGCATCATGGGTTCGGTCAACCCATCCCGTCCGCCCACCGATCCCCCTGCGCTGCCACCCACGCTGGATCAGGTCGGGTGGATGAATGGACAATTCCAATTCACGGTTAACGGTACTACGAGTTCGAATTATGTCGTTCAGGTAACCACCAGTCTTCACGACGGCAACTGGCGTTCCGTACGCACCAATTCCGCGCCATTTATTTTTGTGGAAACTGACTTCGGAGAATCGCCGCAGCGCTTCTATCGCGGTCTGATTGCCCCGTGAAATTCAAACCGAGTTCACGGGTAAGTTTACTGTTCCACCGTGCTCCGGATTTCGCCGGTGTGCAGTCGTGTGCGCAGGGCTTGTCCGGGTTTGACCCGGACGGCATCCCGCACCACCGTTCCGCTGCGCGCATCCAGCGTGATCGAATAACCGCGCGCCAGCACTTGCTCGGGACTTAACAACCGCAAACGGGTGGTGGCGGCGCTGAAGCGCTCCTGTTGTGCGCGCAGTTGGAGGCGACCTTGTTCCAACAACCGGCGCGTGTTTAATTGCCACCGTTCGCTCTGCTGTTTCACCAACCGCTCCGGTCGCACCAACTTCAGTCGCGCGGTCGCATTGCGCCAGGCCGCGATCTGTTCTCGCGTGCCTTGTCGCGCGCAGCGGGTCAAGGAAGCGCCTAAATCATCCAAGCGCTGCGCCTGCTCACCGAGCCATCGGTTCGGATGCACGCGAGCGAACCGGTGGGCAATGGTTTCAAAATCCTCCCGAGCGGCCGAGCAACCACGCTGCAAATAAAACTTCAACATTTCCGCCGCTCCCAGAATGAATTCACGACTGGAAAATACGCCCTCCGTAATGATTTCCGCCGCCGCGCTGGGAGTCGCGGTGCGCACGTCCGCCACAAAATCGGCAATGGTAAAATCAATCTCGTGACCGACTGCGGAGACGACTGGCAGCGCTGATTCAAAAATCGCCCGCGCCACGACCTCCTCATTGAATGACCATAAATCTTCCAACGAACCGCCGCCGCGCGTCACCAAAATCAAATCCAAACCGTGGCGCTGAGATTTGGCGGCGGCACCGCCACCTGCTTCTGACCGAACCAGACTCCATTCATTCAGCCGACGAATGGCCGCCGCGATTTCGCGCGCCGCCTCGGCGCCCTGCACCCGACAGGGAACCAGAACAATTTCCAAACCGGGGTCGCGCCGCTGAATCACTCGCAACACGTCGCGAATCGCCGCGCCGCTGGCCGAGGTCACCAATCCCAGGCGCTGCGGATAGCGGGGAAGCGCCCGCTTGCGTTCGGCAGCGAATAATCCTTCCGCCGCCAGTTTTTGTTTGAGCTGCTCGAACTTCAGTTGCAACGCGCCCACGCCCTGCAACTCCACCGCGCGCACCAGCAATTGATACTGGCCGCGCGCTTCATATACCGTCACCTCCCCTTGCAACAAAACCTTCTGTCCGTCAGCCAGCAAATCGCGATGCGTTACTTTTTCCTGACGAAACAACACGCACGCCAGTTGCGCACCCGCGTCCTTGAGCGTGAAATAGATGTGGCCCGAACTGCCCTGCCAGCGGAAGTTGCTGATCTCGCCGCTCACCCAGATCGTTCCCACCTGCTTTTCCAGCAACCGCTTGACCTGCGTGGTGAGTTCGCTGACGGAAAGCACGCGGCGGGTTTGTTCCGGTGAAAATAATTCGCCGAAGTCCCACTGCGATTTTGCTTTTTTACTCATTCAGTCATCGGGTAACAAATTTGCAATCGGGTTCGCGGAAGGATCAAGCGCCTCAATCCAATCGTCGTCCGGCCCTAATTGGTCGGCCCGGCTTCGATGCGCAAGAATTCCGTTGGTTGAGCCGCGACCACCTCCGGCTGCGATAAAGCGGCCGGCAACAGACAAAACCCGCCGGCTCGAACGACTACGTTTGGCAGGCGAACCTCGCCGCGAATTACTCCAATAATCTGCATTCGCGCCGCCGGCAGTTTGACTCGTCCAGAATCAATCACGCGATACTGTTCCACCGTGAACAGCGGATCGCGCACCAATTCGCGCCGAGATAAATTACCCGCCACGATCTCCTCGGCCTTCACCAAGGCCGGCTCAAAGTCGTTGAAATCAATGCTCGCCAGGGATTGCGAAAGGTGCAGCTCGCGCAGCTTGCCATCCAAGCCGACCCGATTCCAATCAAACACGCGATACGTGGTATCGGAGTTTTGTTGAATTTCAAAAATGACCAATCCCGCGCCGATGGCATGAACGCGGCCACTGGGCAAAAACATGGTGTCTCCAGCCCGCACGAGCACGCGATGAAAACAATCCGCCACACTGCCGTCCGCGAGCTGGCGTTCAAAATTCGTCCGAGAAATTCCACGTTTCAATCCCGCGTAAAGCTCGGCGCCGGATGCGGCGTCAGCCACAAACCACATTTCGGTTTTGGGATCGCCCCGCAATTTTGCCGCCTGCGCCGCCGGAGGATGCACTTGCAGTGAAAGTTTCTGTTGCGCGTCAAGCAACTTGATCAAGAGCGGAAACCGACCGGCGGCCAACGGAACGTCCCCCAACAAATCCGTCCGATGATTTTCCAGCAGCCAATGCAGCTCGCGTCCGGCGAAAGCGCCGTTGGCGATGACGCTGACATCATCAGGGCGATCGGAAATTTCCCAGGATTCGCCAATCGGTCGTGCGGGGGGCAGATGCTTGCCGTAGAGCCGCTCCAGGTTGCGCCCGCCCCAGATGCGCTCCTTGAAAATCGGCTGAAAAGTTAGTGGATAAAGTTGAGACATGGCGCGAATCAAACCCGCATCAGACCGGCCTGGCCAAATGTTAACGCAGCAACCATTACTCAGGCGCCGTTGGGTTGAAGTGGCGCGGCTGCGCTCTTGCGACTCCGCCGCGTCGTGGTCTTGATGGGTGGGTTGGCCTTTTCCTCGAAATAACCATAAGCGCGGAATTTATCGTAGCGCTGCTTGAGGCGATCGGCGGGTTTCAGGGCGCTTAACTGTTCGAGATGCCGCAGCACCGCCGTCTTGAGCGCCGCGGCCGTTTTCGCCGGATCCGTGTGCGCTCCGCCGAGCGGTTCGGGAATGATTTCATCCACCAACTTCAGCTCCAGCAAATGTTTTGCGGTAATTTTCAGCGCTTCCGCCGCCTTGGGTGAAGCGGCCCGATCCTTCCACAAGATCGCCGCGCAACCTTCCGGACTGATGACCGAGTAATAGGCGTTCTCCAAAATCAACACGCGACCCGCCACCCCGATGCCTAACGCGCCGCCCGACCCGCCTTCGCCAATCACCGCCGCAATGATCGGCACTTCCATCAGCATCATTTCGCGCAGGTTGACGGCGATAGCCTCGGCGATGTGACGTTCTTCCGAGGCGATCCCCGGATACGCGCCCGCCGTGTCAATCAACGTAATGATCGGCAGTCCAAATTTATCCGCCAAACGCATCAAACGCAGCGCTTTGCGATAGCCTTCGGGATGCGCTGAACCGAAATTCCGCAGGATGTTTTCCTTGGTGTCCCGGCCCTTTTGGGTGCCGATGACCATCACGCGGTGTTCCCCCAGTTTGGCCAAGCCGCCGACCACCGCGCGATCATCGGCATATAACCGGTCTCCGTGCAGTTCTTCAAAATCCGAGAACGCCAGTTTGATGTAGTCCAACGTGTAAGGCCGCAACGGATGCCGGGCCAGTTGGACGCGTTGCCACGGAGTCAGGTTGGAGTAAATCTCGCGCCGGGTTTCTTCGATCTTGACCTGAATCTGCTCGATCTCCGTTTCGAAATCCACGTCGAGCGAGTGGGATTCGGAGTGTTGGCGCAGTTCTTCGAGTTTTTTCTGAAGTTCAAAGATCGGCTTCTCGAAGTCGAGCTGATGTTTCATGCGGAGGACATGTTAGGACAGGCGAAACAGGAATCAAACGCGAATCTTCGAGGGTAAAACAGAGGGCCGGACTTGCGTCCGGCCCCGAAGTGACGAGGTTTTAACGCCTTCACTTAAGGCGCTCAGAAGGGCAGCACGGCCAACTTGGAGGGCGCTGTTCGCACCGTGCTGCGAGCAAAACCTCTATGCCAACCCTAAACGAACAGCGAAATTCTATTCCACCGATACTAATGAGATACCCAAACCCAAGTCTTCGTTCAAACTTTTCAAGGAACTCTCCGCTCTCTACTCCCTTGTCACGCCATTACGACTTGTACGAAATCGCGAACCGTAAGAATCTGGATACAACCTGTAATGGGAGTAGAGCAAATCCCCCAAGCCGCCGCAAGCCTTTTTCAAAAATTTCTCAGGAGTAAAATTCATCCGGCAACTTCGGAGAGAAATTCACCCCGCTAATGTGAGGTTTCACGGGAATTTCACTTGCATGACCCGGCAAATCTGCTTAACAAACAGACATGGATTCCCGTCGTGATTTCCTGAAAAAAGCCGCTCTACTCGCCGCTGGCGGCGCCAGCGGTGGTTTGTTCCCCGCCTCCATCCAACGCGCGTTCGCCATTGATCCGCCCGCCGGTTCAACGTACCTCGACGCTGAGCACGTGGTCGTGCTGATGCAGGAGAATCGCTCGTTCGATCACGCGTTCGGTCGCTTGCGCGGCGTACGTGGCTTTAATGATCCGCGCGCCGTCAAGTTGCCGGATGGAAATCCCGTCTGGCTGCAAAGCAACAAACAAGGTGAAACCTACGCGCCCTTCCGGCTCGACCTGCACGGCAGCAAATCCACCTGGATGAGTTCGCTGCCTCATTCCTGGGGCGACCAAACCGCCGCGCGCAACAGTGGTCATCATGACGGGTGGCTCGATGCGAAGCGCTCGGGCAACACCGCTTACGCACAACTGCCTTTGACCCTGGGATTTTATGATCGCGAGGATCTGCCGTTTTATTACGCCCTGGCGGATGCGTTCACTGTCTGCGACCAAAATTTCTGCTCTTCCCTGACCGGGACCACTCCCAACCGGCTCTACCTGTGGAGCGGCACCATTCGCGCCGAACCTTCCATGCAATCCAAGGCCAACGTCTGGAATTCGGATGTCAGCTACGGCTCGGAAGCGCACTGGAAAACCTTTCCCGAACGCCTGGAAGAATCCGGCATCTCGTGGCGGATTTACCAAAACGAACTCAGCCTGGAGACCGGCTTCAAGGGCGAAGAGGAGGCGTGGTTGGCCAACTTCACCAATAATCCGCTGGAGTGGTTTTCGCAGTATCACGTGCGCTTCCACGAGCGATTCCGGCAAGAGTTGCCCGCCATGGAACAGGCGACGGAAACGCACTTGAAACAATTGGAGGCCAAAACAGATCCCACCGATCAGGAGCGCAAAAAAATCACCCAGCTCCAGGCCGAATTAAAACGCATCCGCGGCTGGCGGGAAACTTACACCGCCGCCAATTTCGCCAAGTTGCCGGTCCGCGAACAGAACCTGCACCGAAAAGCGTTCACCACCAATCTGGGCGATCCGGACTACCGGAAACTCACCAGCCAAACTTATCAGGACGGAGCGCAGAAACGGACCATGCAAATGCCCAAAGGCGACGTGCTGCATCAGTTTCGGAAAGACGTGCAAAGCGGACAGTTGCCCACCGTATCGTGGGTCATTGCTCCGGAACGGTTCTCGGATCATCCCGGCTCCCCGTGGTACGGCGCATGGTACATCAGCGAGACCTTAGACATCCTTACCAAAAATCCCGAGGTTTGGAAAAAAACCATTCTGGTGCTTTGCTACGACGAAAACGATGGTTACTTCGATCACGTTCCCCCCTTCGCGGCGCCGTCGCCAAATGTTCCCGGGGCCGGAAAGGTTTCCGTGGGAATTGACCCTTCAGTGGAACACGTTCCCACGTCACCGGACCGTCCGACGCTGCCCATTGGTCTGGGATTCCGCGTGCCGCTGGTCATTGCCTCACCGTGGAGTCGTGGGGGCTATGTGTCCTCGCAAATTTTCGATCACACTTCGATTCTGCAATTGCTTGAAAACTGGCTGACTCATAAAACCGGCCAGGCGATCAAGGAAACCAATATCACCGACTGGCGACGCACCGTCTGCGGCGACCTCAGTTCCGTTTTTCGACCGTTTCACGGTGAAAAGATTCCGTTGCCCAAGCCGGTCGAACTCGCCCCCTTCCTGGGTTCGATTCACCAGGCGCAATTCCGTCCTCTGCCCTCTGGTTTCAAGCGCCTGAACTCCGAGGAACTCGCCGCCACCCGCAACACCCCGCGCCCCCTCCGCGGTATGGTCGAGCAAGAGCCGGGCACTCGACCGGCCTGCCCGCTGCCGTACGAATTGGCGGTGGACGGTCGCTTGAATGTGGAGCGCAAAGCCCTGCGCATTTCCTTTGTCGCGGACAACCAATTCTTCGGCAAACACGCCGCGGGCGCACCGTTCCGCGTGAACGCTCTGACCAAGACCCACACCGCCGCGGGCAAGCTGGAGACCAATCGCGTTTGGGATTACACGGTGAAAGCTGGAGATCGCTTGATGGACGATTTCGCGTTGTCAGATTTCCTTGATGAGCATTATCACCTGCAGATCAATGGCCCCAATGGCTTCCGCCGCGAGTTTCAAGGCAATGCGGATGATCCCGCGTTGGAAGTGCAACTGAACCCGACCTCCAAGAGAAATCCGGCCAGCACGGTCTTGCACCTGACCAATCACCACGCCGATCGTTCCCTGACGGTGACCATCACTGACCTGGCCTATGGCACGGGAGTGCAGACCGTAACGCTGAAGCCAGGCGAAACCCGCAATGTCGCGTGCGATCTGGCCGCCAGCCACGGCTGGTATGACTGGCAGATTCGCGTCAAAGACGCGCCGCGCTACGAGCAACATTACGCGGGCCACATCGAGACCGGCAAGGAAAGCTCCAGCGATCCTCAAATGGCCTGATCGCACCCGGCTTCATTCGCCCTCACCTTTATCCGTGGGGTCGGCGCATTTTAGAACCTGGGGACATCGTGACCTCGATGTTAGAGTTTGGGTAAGTAGGCTGGCCGTGGAACGGCCAGCCTGGTCGTTTTACCCGGACTCCAAGGAGTGCGAAGAGCCGCAAAAATTTACGGCGTCTGCAGTAACCGTCGCACCCAGTCGGCGGTGCGCTCCAGGTAATGATCCGCAGCCAGCGGTTGATAATCCAGGTAGGTGAAGCTGGGAATCCACTTCGGCATGGCGCGTTCAATCTGCGTGCCCTCATGCCATTCGTTGAACGAGGTGATGGCCACCAGTTCCGGAGTCACGTTCAGCGCTGCCGTCCACATGCGATCGTAATACGCGTCGCCTTCCCGATCGCGGGTGTTCCCGCCGTTCCACGGTCGAATGCGGGTGTCAATGTAGCCCGGCGCAACGCAGGGGATGAATAGCTTGCCGTGGGCGCGCGCCCATTCCATCAACTGCGGCCAGTTTTTCACCGTCGAACCATAGGTGAACCCGTCCGTCGCAAAGTAGGTGTAGAAACCATCGAATCCGCCGTCCGTCATGAACTGTTCCTCCCGCTCCTTCACCCACAGGCCAATGACCACGGCGTCAAAGGGGGTGCCGCGCAGCGTTTGCTGGCCGTTGGGTTGCAGCAACGTCGCCCAGTCGCTCACCGGAGTCAGGTAGGAGTCATAAACAAAAAAGACGGGACGCTGATCATGGCTCGCGAGTCGTTGCAGTGCGGGTGAGTCGCCAAATTTCTCCAGCAAATAAACCACCGCTTCCCGCGTGGTGGTCGCGTTACGTCCGGGAAAGGGTTCAAGATGAAAATTGATCTTCAATCCGGTGGCCTCCGCCACTTGGAACAACGCGGGTAACGCGCGGTCGGTGAAGGTGTCGCGGCCCCACCAACTCACGGAAATTGTGCCCACGCCGGCCTGTTTCAACTGTCGGACGTGTTCCTGTAATACTTCCGGATCATTCACGCTGTAACAACCCAGCGCCGGATAGAAATCCGCTCCGATGTCCGCGCCGCCCGGGAAGGCCCGGGGTGGTTCGTTGCGCACGGCGACGGGATGATTCCAATTGGCATAACGACCGTCGCGCGTCGGATTGCCGTACCACGGATAATAAAAAGCAATGACGCGATCCGTTGCGGGCGGATTCGTCGGCGGTGTTGCGGCGGTGAAGCGCTTGAAATACTCGTCGCGCCAACGGTGGCCGGCGGCGGGATCAGTGACGCAATCGTTCCAGTCCAGATCAGCACGAACCTGGGGCGCGGTGCGGGGCAAACCTTCAGTCGTGAAGCGCCGGGCCAGTTGCTGAAATTCGCGTCCCCACGCTTTGATCGTGCCGTCAGCTTGGTACAGACCGGTTAGTTCACTGACATCGGTAGCCTCGGGTTGATCGTAAAAGCCCCAGTTAAGCCACCCGCAGGCCAGACCAGTGGTGGTTTCAATCAACCGCCGACACCATTGCGCTTGTTGCGCTTCCGAAGCGAACGGATGGCGTCCCTGGTCGAAGCGCGGTTGGCCGCCGCCATACCAACCAAACTCGGCTACAATTACGGGCTTGCCAGTTTTAGCCACTTCCGAGACGACGCTGTGCAAATAAGCGAGGTTGCGATTTTCCTCTCCGGCATCGCGATACTCAAACGCGCCCCGGTCCAGCGGATAGAAATGAATTTCCATGAAGTCCAGAAAGCGAGCCTGCCGACCGGGATGGAACGCGGCATAATGCTTCACACTGGGGAGCAGACTCGGCACCGACCATTGCACCAGACCGACGGTCACGAGCGCCTGCGGATCAGCGGCTTTGAGCGCGACGACCTGACGGCGCGTCCATTCGTCCGCAATGGATTCACGGAACGATTGATAATCCCGCAGCTCCCGGCTGCCCGGCGAGGGTTGCGCCGGCGGTGGCGTGAAGGCGCCGAACGCCGGAAGATTGATTCGACCCCACGCTTGCGTGACGTTGGCCATCGAGTCGTACTGCCGTTTCAGCCAATCGTTCCATTTCACGCGCAGCGCCGGAGTATCCCACGGGACTTGTGGTTCGTTCAGCAGATCGTAGGCGAAGATGACCTGACGATCGCGGTAACGCGCCGCAAACGCCGACCAGAATTGCTCCAGGGCGGCGAGGAACGCTTCGTCCGCGTAACGATCCGGCTTGGCCCAATCCGGCAAGCCTTCCCAATGATCCGGGCCGGTCGGATGCACGTAAATCCCGTTGGCCTCGGCAATTTGCAGAAACTCGTCAAATTTCGCGAGGCCGGCGGCATCCAGTTGCCCCGGTGTGGAGTAGAACGAGCCGAAACTCAGAAAGACCCGGACGCAGTTCACGCCGGCGGCTTTCATGCGTTGGAAATCGGCGCGCGTGGCGGCGGCATCGAATTGCTTCCATACCTGCGGCGCCCAACCCGTGCCGGGGCGATAGTAGTTCACGCCGAATGGAATGAACGGTCGCCCGTCGCTGGTGACAAATCCCCGGGCATCAGGCGCGATTTGAATGCGTGGCAGCTCGGGAGTCGTCGCGGCGCTGACGGTCGCCAGTGCGGAAGCAACCAACCCGACGCTGATCGCCAACAGTGTGATGCCGCGCCGACGCAAGAGGGGTTGCGATGAGCGACCTGACTTTATCGAGTGGCGCGATCCGACGATTGATTTGCAATTCATGAAAGGCATGGAGCAAAGGGATGAATTAGTCCCCACGTTGTGGCGGGGAGAGTGAGGCGTGGAATGGCCGTTGCGCGAGAAAACACCGGATGACGGTTACGCCAGTTCCGTGGCGTATTGTTGAATCTTGCGGATGGCGGCGGCGATCTGCTCCATGTCGGTGCGCGGGCCGAGCAGCATGTTTTGCGTGAACCACACCGCTTGTTCACAAACCCGATCATTTTGCGGACAGTTTTGAGTTTGCTCCAACCACTCCCGCATACGCTTCTCGCCATACACCTTCAGGAAATGCGGGTCCTGCGCGAGATTGGCCACGTACGCGCCCCGGTGCATCGGACCGTAACCGCCGGAAGCGCCCACCCCTTCCTTGCCGAGTGCGGCGAGAAATTTGGCGCGTGGCAGTCCGGCGAATCGCTCCGAATCGTAGCGGAACATGTACAAGTGATACGCGCTGCGGGTCGTGCCGGGATACAACTTGGCGGGCGTGATGCCGGGAACCTCCCGGAGCAATTGCGTCAGGTAGTTAGCGTTTTCGGTGCGGCGTTGAGTCTGTTCCACCACGCGGGTCATTTGCGCCGTCAAGAGGCTGCCTTGGAATTCGCACAGACGCAGATTTGAGCCGCGCGTCCCGGCGTAGCTGAAATTATCGCCCGTGACTTTCTTGGCCTGACCTTGGGTGTGAAAATGGTAGCAGGCATTGGCGAATTGGTCGTCATTAGTCAGCACCGCGCCGCCTTCGCCCGAATTCAAATTTTTGCTGGCCTGAAAACTGAAACAACCGCCCAAGCCCAGTGTGCCCACTTTCTGTCCGCGCCACTCGCCCAGATGCGCCTGACAAGCGTCCTCGATGACCGGGACGTTACGTCGCTTCCCAATCGCCAGAACCTTATCCATGTCCACCGGGCTGCCCGCGATGTGAACCGGAAGCAGCGCCTTGGTTTGCGGAGTGATCGCCGCTTCGATCCGATCCGCGTCTATTTGAAAGCTTTCCGGATCCACATCCACAAAGATGGGCAGCGCGTAGTTCAGCACGATGACATTGTAGGTCGCCACGAACGTGTAGGGCGTGGTGATGACTTCATCGCCGGGGCCGATGTTCAACGCGCCCAACGCAGTGGTCAGCGCCGCGGTCCCGCTGGCGGTGGCGAGCGCGTGTTTGGTTCCGGTCAGCTTTTCATACTCGGCTTCAAAGTGCGCGACGCTTTTGCCCGAGCCACGATACCAATGCTTCGATTGCAGCGTGGCCAACAGCGCCTGCTCCTCGGTTTGATCAATGACCGGCCAGCTCGGGAAGCTGCCGGGAAAAGCTTTAGGCCCGCCGAGGGCGGCCGGTTTGGCGGCGGTTTCCGCACCGCGAGTGATTTGGGGCATACCGAAAGCGAGACTGGCGCCGGCGACGGTGGTGGTGCCCAGAAATTGACGGCGGGTAACTTGATTTTGCATAAGGCGTTCTTGATGTTTTTGTTGGCCATCGGTTCGAGCGGATTGCGGCCCAACCGGTGAATTGCTGGCACATGCGTAGGCCATCCGGCGCGGAGCGGCAAGCAGAATGTGCCGTTGCCGACACGGAAACGCCGCTTCCGCGCGCCGCCGGACCGGAATTGGCAGAGATTTTGCAATAATTACCCGAATGAACGACGTTCCGTCATGGCTTCCGCGTTGGTTTTCGCCCACCATCTTCATGCTGGTGCTCGCCAATTTAGTTCCCATTTACGGCGTAATGGCGCTTGGTTGGGAGGTGTACCCCGTGGTGCTGCTGTTCTGGACGGAGAATTTGATCATCGGCGGTTTCAACGTGTTGAAGATGTTGAGTTGCCGTCCGCAGGAGGCCGAATCGTGGCTGGTTAAAATATTTTTCGTGCCGTTTTTCTGCTTCCACTATGGCATTTTTACGCTGGTTCATGGAGTATTCGTCGTGGTTCTGTTCGGTGGCGGCTTGCGTCAAGGCGCACCGCCGCTTCAGTGGAGCGAGGTCTTTCACACGATCGGACAACTTCACCTCGGTTATGCCGCCGCGGCGTTGCTGGTGAGTCACGCGTTTGCGTTCGGTTACAATTTTTTGTGGCGCGGCGAATACCGCACCGCATCGGTGCCGACCCTGATGCAGTCGCCTTACGGTCGGGTGATTGTATTGCACCTGGCGATGTTGGGCGGCGCGTTTCTGATTTTGAAATTACACGCTCCTCAAGGAGCTTTGGCGTTGTTGGTGCTTTTGAAAATTGCGCTCGATGTCCTCGGGCACCATCGGGAACTGAAAGGCCAAGCTTCGAGAACCTTTACGCACCATTTTCCCACGCAACCCACCCAATTCACCGCGCCGTAATGGCCGTTGGGCCGGGTGACTATTCGGTATGCACGCGGTAGAAACGCATGGGGCCGGCGGCTGATGAGTTGGTCAGTTGGATCAAACCACCCGTGCCCGGAACGGTTTGCTGGAGCTGCCAGGTGATTGGCGGCGTCAAATTGGTGGTCTGCTCCACCACGTAGGTCAGCCCAAACTGGCTCGTAAACGACAGAGTATATTGCCCGTTGCGCCAGGCGCCGACGCCAAGTTGCGGCGACAACCACGGTTGCACTTCCACCGTGGCTTGGGCCGAAACGCCGCTCGGATGATCTGCGTTGTAAGCGGTCAAGGTTACGGTGTAAGTGCCGGGCGTCGCCCAGGCATACCCGGTTTGGTAGGATAAATTCGTGGCGATGACGCCGTCGCCGAACGCCCACTCGATCCGGGCGGCGCGCCCGTTGATTTCTCCCGTCAGTAATTGCGGTATCGCCGCGGCGACTTGCGGATGCGGAATCGTGAGCGTCACGGTCAACGGGCCAACGAAGGCGGCTTCCACGACTTCGTCGCAACCCATGGATGGCGGATTACTCCAGGGATCACCGTCCAGGTCCAAGCCGCTGGCGGCTGATGCCAGACCCGCGCCGCGACACGGCGAAGTAGCGGCCAGATGGAAACCATCTACGAACTGCGGGTCACCGGTGATATTGCCCGCACCGTCAGGCAAGGGTGCAGCGCATGAATACGACACCTCGGAAGCATACACATTGTCATTGGTGTCGTTATTGTTTGCCTCCGCTTGATTAAAGTAAATGATGCTATTAACAGCCTTGGAATTCGCGATGCCGCCACCACTGTTGGTAGTGGAGTTATTGACCACGGTGCAATTGAACAGCTCGCTGGCCTTGGCGCCGCCGCCGGATCGTCCACTGCTGTTACCTTTAATCAGACAGTTGTGTAGTTGACTGTCATAGACACCGCCACCGTCCCACCCACTCTGATTAGCTTTGATTACGCAGTTACGCAGTTGACTGGCATAGGCGCCACCACCCTCGCGAGTTGATGTGTTCCCAACTAGAATGCAATTGTCCAAGCGACCGCCCACTATGCCGCCACCCGCACGCCCCGCCGAACAATTGGTGATGATGCAATTAGCCAACTCCGCAAAAACCGCTTCGCAGAAAACACCCCCTCCACCTACGATCGACTGCATGGTTTCACCTTCGCGCAGTGTGAAGCCACTTAACCCAGCCGGATCCGCAGCCACCCACGCACAACGGGTCGCGGCCGGTGAGCTGGCGCCGCCATATCCACTGATGTGAGTAACCTCCGGGCCATTCACACTGGTGACCAGCAACGGTCGATCCAGCACCATTCGATGCCGGTACCGTTCGGGACCGGCGACGATACGGCCTCCGGTGTTGTAGAGGCCATTGGTCACCAAGACGATGTCACCGGCCTGAGCGGCATCAATTGCCTCCTGAATGTTTGTCGCTGCCGTGCTCCAATTTAGATACGGTGATTGGGGTGTCGTCCCAGCAGCGTCAACGCAGTGTACCGTTACTTGCGTCACCGCACTGGTGGATGATCCGACCGTGTTGCTGATAACAACCTGATACGCCCCTGCATCTGTCGGATCGAAAGCGTTTATCAACAAGTCCGGTGAATCCGCCGCGGCGTATTTCGTTCCGTTGGTCAATACCAGACCGTCCTTGGTCCACATGGCGGTGAACGGCGTCTCCCCGGCAGCAACGGCACTGAGCCGAACCTGGCCGGTATGGGGACTGGGTCGGGGATAGGGCTTGCCAACCAGTGGTTCAGGCAGCCATTCATCGCAGCCGATGGCGGGTAGATTGGCCCAAGGTTGACCATCCAGATCCGTGCCGATGACCTGCGTCGGATCACCCGCGCCGCGACACGACGAAGTGGCGGCCAGATGGATTCCATCCTCGAGTAATTGCGGGTCCGCGTCGGTGTTCCCGACCCCGGGCAAGATGGGATAAGTGCAACAGTAGCTCAGGACCGGTGGCTGCCCTGGGTGATTTTGTAAGATCGGAAAATTACCGGAGAAGGAGTGCCAGTTGTCCCAAATGATGGAGTTCACGGCGATACCACCAGTCATGCCGCCGATGCAGTTTCGAGTCACGGTGCATTGGTGTAGAATGCTGTTGACAACCGCTGCCTGCGCCGAAGTCGCAAGGCTAGTATTTCTGACGATGGCACAGTTGGTTGCACGGGACAGACTGATCCCTCCGCACTGGTTGTCGGTAATCAAGCAGTTCACCAAAACAGCTCCGTGCGCGGCCCCTTGAACTGCGTTAGGAGCGAACTTGATGCGATTTTGTGAAAGCACACAGCGTTTCAAAAACCCGGAATAGGCGCCGCCTCCGAACCTAAACGCATCGTTATCGGTGATGATGCAATCGAGCACGAAAGTATCGTTCGAAGAGGTGCAAAAAACGCCGCCGCCACTCGATTCAAAATCCAGTCCGCTACTCAGTGTAGCGCCGCCGCGCAGAGTAAAACCGCGCAAGGTCGCGCCGTTGGTTAACCACGCACACCGCACGCTGAGCAAGATGTTTAGTGACGAGTAACCCTGAATAATAGTAGCTTCCGCTCCGTTCACGCTTTGCACCGTAATCGCTTTGTCCACGGTAATCCGGTTGGTAAGCATTGAGGTCACCGGAGGTAAGTTGGGAGAGGGCGGCGGTTGCGGCGGCGTCAGTTTGCCGCCGGTGTTGTAAACGCCGTTGGTGACCCAGACGACGTCACCGTCGTTGGCGGCGTCAATGGCTGCCTGAATGTTCGTGGCGGCACTGGCCCAGTCTGTGAACGGCGTGACATGCCCGCCGGTCAGGGAGACATACCGCTCAGCCGTCCAAGCCGTGGTGGTGCCCAGCCCGGCCAGAATCAGACTCAGCAGAACGGGTGTTGGTTGGGTGACGCAGCGGAGAGCGCTCTTCATGGTTTTCATGGTCGGTTGCATGAGGTTCAAACTCGAACGCCCAGAGATTGATCCGGTTTGTTTCTTATGAGAACGCGATCATTATCCCGTTAATCCGTTAAAAAACAAGAGAAATCAATGGGTTCAAACCCGGTTCTCGAGTGAGGCATGTTCACGCTCGGTGTCGAGGCTAGCCGGTGGGAATTGGAGGGGGCGGTTTGCGAGTGGATGGCGGTGCGGGCTTCACATTGTCGAGCGCACCCAGCGAAGCTGACGCTGCAGTTTTCCAAGCGATTTCCCCGGCTTGCTTCGTTTTTGATGCTCCGCTATCGTCCTTGCGTGGCATGGAGAAAGTTGAGTGGGTTGGTTGCGGTCTGGATCGTCATGGGTTCAGTCGCGCTGGCTGACGTCGTGGAACTCAAGGATGCCGCTTCCGTTTCCGGGAAAATTTTATCCGAAAAAAACGACTCCATCGTGGTGGATGTTGGTTACACCGTCCTGGTCATTCCGCGCGCGGCGGTGGCCAAAATTATCCCGGGCGATTCAACTCCGTCGTCCACGCTGGCGGCGGATTCAACCAACCAAACCGAGGCGGCGGCTCCGTCCGCTCCGGCGCTTGAAACGGCGGCGGCGGGCGGATTTTACCAGGTCGGTAATGGCGCGGGTGGCGACCGTAGTGTGCGCGAGTTGGTGAAGCAATTGGGCGAGGCGGTGGTGCAAATCCGCACGCCGGCCGGACTTGGTTCGGGTTTCTTCCTTAACGAGGACGGTTTCTTGATCACCAATTTCCACGTCATCGAAGGCGAGACGCAGATTTCGGTCGAGGTCTATCACCAGAAGAACGGACAGTTGGAGCGCAAGGTGTATAAGCAGGTGCGGATTGTGGCGATGAACAAGTTTGCTGATCTGGCCTTGTTGCAGGTGGAAGACCGGGACGCGCCCAAGTTCAAGTTCGTGCGCATCGGCAACTCGGATGTGCTGGCGGTGGGCGAACGGGTGTTTGCCATCGGCAGTCCGCTGGGTTTGGAACGCACGGTGACGGAAGGTATTCTCAGTACCAAGACCCGGCAGATGAGTGGCGATTTGTATTTGCAGACCACGGCCCAGATCAATCCCGGGAACAGTGGCGGCCCACTGTTCAATCTACGCGGGGAAGTGGTGGGCGTAACCAACATGAAGGCCACGTATGGCGAAGGGTTGGGCTTTGCGATTCCTGCCGAGCGCCTGCGCTACTTTTTGGATCATCGCGATGCGTTCGCGTACAGCAATGACAATCCGGGCAATCCGTACCGGTATTTGTCCCCGCCAACCCCCGCGCAATCCGCTGAGACCCAAGCCACGCAATGACTGTTCTTACCGATGGGCCGATTAAACTGACAACCCTATGACAGAAAATTATTGGCGCCGGAGCTGGCGGAGTCGGGCGGTGAGTTATGTGGCGGGTTTCGTCTGCGTCTTGAGTTCGTTGGGACGCGCCGCCGTTCCTCCCGCGGAAAAATTGTTGCCGCCTGAAACCCTGTTCGTCCTGACCGCGCCGGACTGGAACAAACTGGCGGCGGCGTTCCGTCAATCTCCGCAAGCGCGACTCTGGGACGATCCCGCCATGGCGCCGTTTCGCGCCAAGGTTGTCTCCAAGTGGACGGAGGAAATTGTAAAACCTTTGGAGCGCGATTTGGGCATCAACTTTGCCGATTACCGCGCGTTGCTCCAAGGGCAGTTGACGCTGGCCGTTTTACCGGAAGGCTGGCTCGATGAAAGCGGGGTCGCCGGAACTCCGGGGATCGTGCTGCTGCTGGATGCGCGTGATCAGGGCGAGTTGCTGACCAAGAATCTGGCGACGCTACGGCAGCGTCTGGCGGCGGCCGGGAAGCCGCTGCGCACGGAGAAAATCCGTGAGGTCGAATTTTCCATTGTTAATCTGACCACCAACGACATTCCGGCCACCGTGCGCCGGCTGTTGCCGCAAAAACAGGAGGTGCAGGAGCTGGGCGCGAACGCCCCCGCCAAATCAGATGCGACGCAGTTGGTGTTTGGTCAGCGCGGATCGCTGTTGATTTTGAGCACGACCTCAGCCGCTGCGGAAAAAATTGTGACCCGTTTGAGCGGTTCGGGCAGCCCCACCCTGGCGGACGCCACGGAATTTGAAGCGGGTCGTCAGGCACTCTTTCGCGAATCGCCTTTGTTCGGTTGGGTCAACGCCAAACTGCTGCTGGATCTGGCGGTGAAAAGTTTGGCCGCCGGTCAGAGCGCCGAAGCGCCCAGCCCCATTCCGCGGCCGAACCTGGAAAAAATAATGACGATCACCGGTCTGAACGGCTTGAAATCGCTGGCGTTCGATTATCGCAACAGTCCTGGCGGACCGTTGCTGGGATTGTTCTTGAGCGCGCCGGAAGCCACGCGAAATGGATTGCTCAAGTTGCTGGCGCTGGAGGCCCGGGACGCCGCTCCGCCCGCCTTCATCTCGGCGGACGTGTTGAGATTTGCGCGTTACCGCATCGCGGGGCAGCAAGTCATCGCCACGCTGGAGGCCGCGTTGAATGAGATTTCGCCGGGTACGTTCAATTTTCTGCTGAGCAATGCGAACGAAGCGGTCCGGCTCGATGAACCGGATTACGACCTGCGAAAAAACATTTTTGAAAACCTGGGGGATGACGTTATCACCTTCCAGAAACCGCCCCAGGGAAAAACCCTGGCGGATTTGGAAGCAACATCGAGCGTCGTGCTGGTCGCTTCTCCCAACGCGGAGAAACTGGCCGCATCACTCAAGGGGCTGTTCATTGTGGCGTTGCCCCAGGGCGGCTCGCCGCAAACGCGGGAGTTTCTCGGTCGTAAAATTTATACGGTGAAGCTGTCCGGCGTCATCGGCGGCGACGACGCCAACGCGCTGCATTACGTGGCCAACGGTGGTTACGTGGCTTTCAGTTCCCGCGCGTCGGCGTTGGAAGATTATCTGCGCAGCACGGACGATCAGGGGCTGGCCCTGCGCGCCACGGCTGGATTTGCCGCGGCGGTTGAACAGGTGGGCGGCATGAACACCGGTTGGTTGAGTTACGAGGATCAGCGCGGGACCATGCGGTTCACCGTTGATGCCCTGATGGCGTCGGCAGCCATGACGAATCGCAGTGAGTTTGACGCGGTGTTTGCCAGTCTGATTCCGTTTGCACCACCCGAGGCGGAGATGAAAGAGTGGTTTGACCTCTCGTTGCTGCCGAGCTTTGACAAAATCGCGAAATACTACGGCTTCACCGTCACCACCAGTCAGACCAGCGTGAAAGGGATTACGTTTCGATACTTCGCTCCCACGCCGCCCGAGTTATTGCAACCAGCGTCCCAATAGTTCACGCGGGCGCCGGCAGCGGTGGCGGCGGAAGAATCGGCGTTGCTCCGAGGTGTTCGCCTGAGGTTGCGGGAAAAATTTTCCGTCACGTCAATTCGGAGTGATCAGGGCTTTACTGTTCAACAACCAGATCATCCCGGCCACCAACAACAGGATGAGGAGGATGAGCAGGCTGAACAGAACCACTTTTAGTCTGCGCCCGCGACTGCGCCCTCGCCGGTGGTAACGGTTTGACTGGTTGCGACGGGTCATGCCCACAGTCTTTGCGGATTCAGGCGCGGCTGGCAATCAAAAGTTCAATCAAAATTCCACCGGGCCATCAGAGCGCTTCAAGTATTTCGACAGCCGTTGTGAGACGGCGTCCCCCCGGCTTCAAGCCAAGAGCCGGTATCAAACTGACGACCGCTTGTTGGTTCGCGACGAGATTCGCGCTCCAGCAGGTTGCCCCAGGCCAGACCCTCGTGGACATGTACTCCGTTTCTCCATCCAGGCTCAGCCTTTGAATGTTGAGATGCGTTCGATTATTTCGGCTGGCTCCAACGCCAATCCGAATCCTGTTTCACGTAGAGCGTTTGCGTGGGGAAGGCGAAGCCGATGCCCTCGGTATCGAAGCGTTCCTTCAAGGCGAGATTCATCTCCTGCATGCCGTTCAAGTATTCAGCATAATTGGTCGAATGCCACCAGTGGATGACAAGGATGTTCAAGGCCGAATCTTCAAACTTGTTGAAACTGATGAGGCAATTGGACGAGCCGGGATGCCCCTTGTAAACGTCTTCAATGATTTTGAGTGCTTGCTTGACCTGTTCGGTAGGGGTGTCGTAGGTGATGCCGATGTTCATCACCGTTTGAATGGTGGGGCGCGCGCTGATGTTGATGATAATGGCGTTGCCCATGGTCTTATTCGGAATGGTGACGAGGAAGCCGTCCAAACTGCGCACCCGGGTGCTGCGCATGCCGATGCTTTCCACCGGACCATCTATTTTGTCGAGCACGATGCGGTCGCCGATGCGGAACGGCTTGTCGAGAAAAATGGCGATTCCACCGAACAAGTTGGCCAGCGTGTCTTGCGCGGCCAGACCAACCGCCAGACCGCCGATGGAGAGCGAGGCGATGGCCGCCGTGATATTGACGCCAAGATTGTCCAAAGTCACCAGTGCGGCCACCACGATGACGAAGGCTTTCAAGCTCTTGCGGATGATCGGGAATAGTTGTTTGTTGAACGCGTCGTCTTCTTCCGCATCTTTGCGTTGCCGCCAGAAGTTGATGAGGAGATCCACAAACTTCATCACCATGTAGGTGAGGGAGACCGCGACAATGATGGTGAGGCCCTTGGCGAGCACTTTCTCGACGATTTCCGGCCATTCGAACACGTCCAGGCCAATCCGCAGTAGAACGATAAAAGCGACGACTTTGATTGGTCCGTTCAGGACCTCCAAAATCATGTCGTCCAGTTTGGTCTCGGTTTTGGCGGTCCAGCGTTTCAGCCAGACGCGAGTGAGGTAATCCAAAAACTTGGAAACGTAGAACGCCAGGAAGATGTAAATGAGGGAGAACAGATATTTCCAAAGTTCATTGCCCCAGAGCGTTTGTTTCAGAAACGGAAGTTGTTGGGAGAGCGATCCAATCCACTCCGGCGTTTCATGTGCTGGCGGCAACGTGACGACGGCACTGGTGTTCGTGGCGGCGGTTGGCGCCTTGTCCTGGGCGGCCAGATTCCACACCGACCAAGTCAGAATAACCAGCAGGATGAAGAGAGCGATCCGATGAACTTTTGTAAATGACATCCGCATGATGTCATTAAACGGAAATCAGAAAAGGGTGACAAGCCCGGGGATGATTTCAGCCGCCCGCGACGACTTTGACGATCTCCAACCGGTCGTTGGCTTGAAGTTGGCGCTGGGCAAATTCCGACGGCGCGACGGCTTCGCCGTTGTGCTCCACCACGACGCTGCGCGGCAACAGTTTTTGTGCGACCAAAAATTCCTCAATGGTGCAGGGAAGCTTGGTCGTGATGGTCTGACCGTTGGCGATGATGGCGTTGGCGCTCATGTGAACAGGTTATCAAATTCGTTATGCGTGCCGATCCAAATCCACTCGATGGTAGCGCCGCTTCGTACGCCGCCGGCGCGATATTGGTCATTGATGCGCACCGACCAGATATGGTCATGCGCTTGAAGTTTCTTGAAGCGCAGGGAAGGGTGATCAGGATTTTAGGCAAATAGACGATACGCGGCGCAGGCGCGCGGTCTTCACCAAAAGGGCCAGCGGTAGATACGCGCGTCAAAAAGCGGGCCGGGCTTTCGAGATCACAGTTTGTCCGGATCAAGCGGTTCCGCCGAGCCTTCGCGCAGCGCGTCCGCCGCGAACTGCTCCAGCTTGGGATGGGATTTTTCTGCGGCGAGGATGCGTTCCCATTCGCGGTCGCCCGCTTGTTGTTGGAGGAAGCGCGCGAAATCCACCACGGCGCGGGCTTTATCTTCCGGCAGGCTGCCAACAATTTCAATCAACTCTTTCGCCGCCGTTGTCATGAGCAAAGACTAATCCCGCTGAGAAAACTCGGCAAGTGCGCGTCCCACCACGACGCGGCGCGGCAACAGTTTTTGCGTGACCTGAAATTCCCCGATGGTGCAGGGGAGCTTGGTCGTGAAGGGCTGACCGTTGGCGATGATGACCGCGTTGACCAAAGAACACACGGGCTGCCGCTGGGCCGGGACGAATTGGAAGCGAAGTTTAGGCGACCGTTTGCGATAGCAGGGCATGGAGAAGAAACCCTCCCGCGACCGATTGGTTCAATCTTTCTTCCAAAAACTTCACCCGCCAGTGCAACTCCCAAAGCAAACGCTAATGTCTGGAGTGTTGTCGAATTGACTCCAATTAAATGTTATCGGAGCGGGCTGGCGAACGGGAGTTTGCTGATGCGTTGCCCCAAATCCATGGTTGCCAAAGATCTGGTCATGAGTTTATCCACCAAACGCGAATTGCTGGCTCACATTCACGCCTCTCAATTCTCATTTCTTTGCCGTCCACTCCCTTGCCTCTTTACGGAGATGGCTGGGCGCGACAATACGCTGATCTCGGATTGACGGGATTGGAAATCGCCAATGTTCGGCGGCTCAACGCGCCAAATAAGAAGCCGGAGAACTTTCGCTCTCCGGCTCAATTGGGGGCGCAAATTTTTGCTTACGAACAACCGAGGCTTTCGCCGCAGTTCAAGCACTTGTAGCACGATGCGTTACGCACCGCAATATGACCGCAATTCGGACAGGTCGGCGCGTCTTGTTGAAAATGCTTCACGGAATCGCCCAGGGTTTTAACGACCCCATCCTCAAGCGGCGACTCAGCCCGGGTAACCGTCGCCGTTTTTAACTCGAGAATGTCGGTGTCATCCGCGAGCGGCAGATCCGGCACCGGACGGTTCACTTTTTTTTTAATTTCCTCGATCAGTCCGGGAATCGCCAGCTCGGGTTGGTTGCGCAGCTCCGCGTTCTTTTCACGGTATTGGGGAATAAACTGCATGGCCATCCAACGGAACACGTAGTCCGTAATGGACGAGGCGTTGCGGATTTCCGGGTTTTTGGTGTAACCGCTTGGCTCGAAGCGCTGATGCGCAAACTTCCGCACGAGCGCTTCCAACGGAACGCCATATTGCAGCGCCATGCTGGTCAGAGTGCCAATGCCATCCATCAGGCCGCCAATCGTCGAACCTTCCTTGGCCATGGTGATGAACAGTTCGCCGGGCTGGCCGTCTTCAAACAAACCGACGGTGAGATAGCCTTCGTGTCCGGCAATATCAAATTTATGAGTCAGGGCACTGCGCGTTTCGGATAACCGGCGGCGCAAGGGTTTGCCCGCCATCTCTCGCAGCCGGGTCACCTCGCTGTCCAGCTCTTTGAGGCGCGTTTCCAACGCGGCGGCGTCCGCCGGGGTCGCCGCCGCGCCAGACTGATTCTTGTCACCATCTTTGGTCTGCTTGGTGTTGAGGGGTTGAGAGCGTTTCGAGCCATCGCGATAAATCGCCACGCACTTGAGTCCCATCCGCCAGGCCTCCACGTAGGTGTTCCGAATGTCCGCGACCGTGCAGTCGTTGGGCATATTGACGGTTTTGGAAATCGCCCCACTGATAAACGGCTGGGCGGCAGCCATCATTTTGAGGTGCGCCAGATAGCCGATGCTCCGCTGGCCGCGAAACGCTTTGAACGCGCAGTCAAAAACCGGAAGATGCTCGGGCTTCAAGCCGCTGGCAATCGTGACGCCGTTTTCCTCGACGTCTTCAATGGTGTCGAATTTTTCGACGTGACCGACGATGGTTTGAATCTGTTTCTCGTCGTAACCCAGGCGTCGCAAACCTTCGGGTACGGTGCGGTTGACAATTTTCAACATGCCGCCACCGGCGAGCAGTTTGTATTTCACCAAGGCAATGTCCGGCTCAACTCCTGTCGTGTCGCAATCCATGAGGAACGCAATCGTGCCGGTGGGTGCGAGTACCGTGACCTGCGCGTTGCGGTAGCCAACTTGTTTGCCCCGGCTCAACGCGCGTTCCCAGCAACGCCGCGCTTCGTCCTTTAAATAACCGAACTCCTCGCTCGGATGGATGTTTTCCACGGCGGCGCGATGCAGCTTGATCACATCCAGCATGGACTCGACGTTGCTTTTCTTCTCGGGATGCGAGACTCCGGAGCATCGCGCATCCTGGTAACCGGCAAACGCGCCGCTGTTGGCGGCGATGGCCGCGGATTGCTCGTAGGCGTGTCCGGTCATGATGGCAGTGATGGCGCCGGCCAAAGCGCGACCTTCGTCGCTGTCGTAGGGCAAGCCATAGCTCATGCAAAGTGAACCGAGATTGGCAAATCCAAGTCCGAGGGTGCGGAAAATATGCGAGTTTTCCGCGATATCCTTGGTGGGATAGCTCGAGTTATCCACCAGGATTTCCTGAGCGGTGATATAAATCCGCACGGCGGCTTTGAAGCGTTCGAGATCAAACTGGCCGTCATTCCGCTTGAACTTCATCAGGTTCAGCGAAGCCAGATTGCAGGCGGTGTTGTCGAGAAACACGTATTCACTGCACGGATTGGTCGAGTGAATGGCTTTGGTGCCCTTGCAGGTGTGCCATTGCTGAATCGCGCCGTCATACTGCATGCCGGGATCGCCGCAGACCCAGGTCCCTTCCGCGATTTTGTCCAACAATTTGCTGGCGTCCTTTTTCTCGAGCGGTTTGCCGGTGGTGGTGGCGCGCGTCCACCATTCCTTGCCGGCCAATGCCGCTTCCATGAAGGCGTCACTGGCGCGCACCGATAAATTTTCGTTTTGATACATGACGCTGCCGTAGGCATCGCCATTGTAGGAGCCATCGTAGCCCTGCTCGATCAGCGCCCACGCCTTCCGCTCCTCTTTTTGCTTGGCGTCAATGAACTCCTCGATGTCTCCGTGCCAATCGCGCAAGGTGTTCATCTTGGCCGCGCGACGGGTTTTGCCGCCGGACTTCACCACGTTGGCGACCTGATCGTACACCTTGAGGAAGCTCATGGGGCCGCTCGGCCGACCGCCGCCACTAAGTTTTTCACGCGCCGAACGGATCGGCGTCAAATCCGTGCCCGTGCCCGAACCGAATTTGAAGAGCATCGCTTCGGCATAGGCGAGGTGCATGATGCTTTCCATATTGTCCTCGACGGACTGGATGAAGCAGGCGCTGCATTGCGGAAATTCGTATTGGGTCGGGGCGCGCTCGGCCTGCCGGGTCTTGCGGTTGATGACCCAGTTGCCTTTGTCAGAGTTCTTGCCGATGCCGTATTGGTGATAAAGCCCCACGTTAAACCAGACCGGCGAATTAAACGCGCCGTATTGATTCAGGCAAAGCCACGTAAGCTCATCGTAAAAAATCTCACCATCGGCTTTGCTGAAGTATCCATCCTTGATCCCCCAATCAGCAATGGTGCGGGTGATGCGATGAATGAGCTGGCGAACGGATGTCTCGCGTTCGGGCGTGTTTTGCTCACCGTAGAAATACTTCGAGACCACCACCTTGGTCGCCAGGACGGACCAGGACTTCGGCACTTCGACCTTTTCCTGCTTGAAGATGACCTTGCCGGCGTCGTCGGTGATCTCGGCAGTGCGCTGATCCCATTGCAATTGGTCAAAGGGATGAATCCCGGCGCTGCTGAACACGCGTTTAATGGGCAGCGATTTATGAGACCCTGATTTTTTGGTTGGCACACCACGCGAAACGGACGCCGCGCCGGCGGCTCGGCGATGGGCGGATTTGGTGGGAGCGGTCATAACATCTTCACGTGCGTCAATCATGTTTCAATACCTTCAAATTAGCGATTTTTCCTGCGTTATGCCCAATCTTTCCGAAGACAAAAAATCAGCCAAATTCGGCTCAAAACGGTCAAACTTTCGGAATTCCGGGCGCTGTTTGTTGGAACAAAATCCCCCAACTAATTGGGGAACGCGGGCATGTTGCTACTACGGATTGTGTGGCTCAAGAAATTTTTTCAAAAATAATTATTAAAAGATATTCGCAATTAAAAACTCTCAATTTTGCGGGCAGATTGCGATTTTTTCACAAGATATTCACCGACATTAACAACCCGAATGACCGATATGAGGCACGACCAGTTTTTCAGCTGAAGATTGTCAATGGAATCGTCGCCGCGAGCGCACGGATTCAAGCCAATTTCCGATCCTTCAAATATCGAAAACTTCGGAGCTTTTCGCATCAAGCAAAGCATCCGGCGGCGGTAACCCAAGCAATTCTTTCGTGGATTTCATTCGTTCTCGGTTATAGTGGGCGCATGTTTGATGACTTGAACGACCTCTACCAGCAGGTCATTCTCGACCACTGCAAGAAACCACGGAACTTCCACACGCTGCCGGCGGCCACTTGTTCCGCCCAAGGTCACAACCCGCTTTGCGGGGATCAGTTGAAACTTTTTTTGGTGATGGATGCCGACATCATCACCGACATCAGCTTTGTCGGGTCGGGTTGTTGCATTTCCAAAGCCTCGGCCTCGTTGCTGACGGAATTCGCCAAGGGGAAAACCAAAGCCGCGGTCGAGAGCATGTTTGGCAAAGTCCACGACATGATCACCACTGGAAAGGCTGAAGCGGACGTGGGCAAGCTGGCAGTGTTTGCCGGAGTGTATAAATATCCGTCCCGAGTCAAATGCGCCATCCTCGCATGGCACGCGGTAATGAGTGCGCTGAAGGAAGGTGGCGGTTCCGTGTCCACCGAATCCGAAGCCGCCTGAAAAAAGCGTGCGGAATATTCAACCGCGCTTGCCGCGCCCCGAATAAACCAACCCGACGCCTGCTGTCACCAAAACGGCGCCGCCGACGTACGTCCAGGTGATGCGATTGCTTACCGAGGAACTGAAAGTTTGGTGCAGTCTGCCTTTGACGGTTTGCGACTCGCGGTAGCCCCAAACCAACAAACCGGCTCCGACAACCAGAAAAATAATGCCCAGGGTGCTTTTCATCAGTTTGAATTTGTTTCTACGTTACATCCGGTGATGGGTTAACCGCATGGCGATGAATACGCCTTGAAACAAGGCGAAAATCACTAAACACGCGCCGGAAATCCGTTCCATTTTCAACAAAGTTCGATCGGTAAACTTTTTTTGCCCCAGGGAAATGGCCCAGCTCAAACCCATGAACCAAAGCCCGACTCCGGCCGTCACGCCGGCGAGGCAGGCCAGTTTATCTTCCCAGGTGGGCCTCACCAAACCGCGGGAAATGAAGATCGCCCCGAGCACAATCCAGCCGAGCAATACGCCGGGATTTGCCAGCGTGCGCACAAACCCGGTCACGAATGCCGAGTGCGGTTTCAATCGTTGTTCGAGTTTCAACTCAATTTTATGTTCGATCCGCGCCATCGTGGGAACAGATTTGGCCAGCAAGAATTTCACACCGAGAAACAGCATGAACGCAAAACTAAACACCTCCATCAGCGCTTTGATCATGCCTTGCTCGAAGAAGGCGGCAAACCCGGTAAACGCAATCGCGCAATAAATCATTTCCATCAGCGTCGCGCCGATCCCGATCAAGGCCGCCCACTTGAATCCACGCCGCGCACCTTCGTTCAGGATGGTGAGATTGACCGGCCCCACCGGAATGGACAGAGCCACGCCCGCCAAAAATCCCGTCAAGGCGGCAATCAAAGCAGGGGGCAGTTCCGGCATGGTCGGTCGCTATGCTGGCGAGGCCTCATCCTCGTCATCCTCCAAATCTTCCTCAATGATATCGCGCCGGATCCGCCGCGACACATAGGGTCGAACAAAGCCGTAAATCAGATAAGCGGTGAAGAACAGCGGCAGGATAAACATTAACGCCTCACCGCGTGTCACCACCACGATCCCCAACAATAAAATCGCGACCAGCATCCCCGGAAAGGATCGGGTGGTGCGCAAATTGAGCACCTTAAAACTCGGATACTTCACGCGGCTCACCATCATCCACGATAAAAACAACATCAGAACCGGAAGCAGATAACGCCAGCGAGTGTGCGTGATCCGCTCATCCATCAACCCCATTTCGTTGAGCCAGATCATGAACAGGGTCAGCGAAGCCACCAACGCCGCCGCCGAAGGAATGGGAAAGCCCAGAAATTCCCGACCGCCGCCACCACCGGGCGCACTGGCCATGGTGTTAAAACGCGCCAATCTAAACGCGCCGCACACCAAGTAAATCGAGGCGATGAACCACCCCAGCTCCGCGTACTTGATGAACACATCCTTGAGCACAATGCGATGCACCAGAAAGGCCGGGGCCGCGCCAAAAGAAATCAAGTCCGCCAGCGAATCAAACTCGCGTCCAAAGGGGCTGTCCGCACCGACCATTCGCGCCACCCGCCCGTCAAACAAATCAAAAACACAGGCGGCCAAAATAAAGGCCAGCGCGACTTTGATCGCCGAATAGTCTCCCGCCCGCAGATCCGCTTCCACGATCTTGGTCAGGGCAACGAACCCGCAAAACAGGTTGCCCGCCGTCAAGAGGTTGGGCAGGAAGTAAATCTTGAGTTTTGCTTCCAGCGGCGCACCGCCAGCTTGCTTTCGATCGTCAGCCATGCTTTGCCGTGGTCGGAATTTTCTCAGTCCATGCTTCGGCTTCACCCGCCGAATCCAACCCCGAGCATGTTTAGAGTAAGGTTGGATTACGCTTGCACAAAGTACAAAATCAGCGGTTTTCTGCTTTTACGCCAGGCGGTTCATTGGCACAGTGCCAACGTGGGGATCACCCTCCGTCAATTCAACGAAATGTCCGCGCGCGTCAACGGCTCGAAGTCGTGCCGAACCGCGCGCCCCGCCGCCATCCAACCGCCTCGGGCCGCCGCGCATCGGATCATTCTCGGCTTGGACCCGTCCCTGCGCGGCACGGGATACGGGGTCATTGAAACCGGGTCGCCACATCCGGACGCGCTGACGCACGGCACCATTTCCTGCCCGCGCGACTGGACTCATTCCCAATGCCTGGCGCATATCGCCAAAACGCTGCGCGGAATCACCGGTAAATTCCAACCGACCATCTGCGCCGTCGAAGGATTATTTTTCGCGCAAAATTTGAAAACGGCGCTGGTCATGGGTGAAGCCCGTGGCGCCGCGCTGGCCACGTTGGCTGAAGCGGGTTTGGAAATTTACGAAATCGCCCCCCGCAAGGTAAAACAAGCCATTGTGGGCTACGGCGCCGCCCAAAAAATTGCCGTGGCCAAAATGGTGCAACGACTGCTACGACTCTCGCAGCTTCCCGCCGCCGACGCGGCGGATGCCCTCGCGCTTGCCTTGGTTCAGGCGCAGAATCTGGAACGCAGTCGCTTCAGTTTGAAGCCCCTCAAACCCGTTTGAGCATCCGCTCGCCTGTTCATGATTTCTTTTCTTCACGGCAAACTGGTGGAAGCGCTGCCCACGCAAGCAATCCTTGACGTTCACGGCGTGGGTTACGACGTGCTGATCCCGTTATCGTCCTATGACAAACTGCCCGCGCCGGGCGAAACGGTGAAAATTCTCACCCACCTGGCGGTGCGCGAAGATGCGCAAGTGCTGTATGGCTTCATGACCGTCGCGGAACGCGAACTGTTCCGCATGTTGATCCACACGGTCAGCGGCATTGGCCCCAAGCTCGCGTTAAATATCCTGAGCGGTATGAACCCCGTTACGTTTCGCGGCGCGGTCGCCAACGGCGACGTCAAAGCCCTCTCGCAAATTTCCGGCGTGGGCAAAAAAACCGCCGAACGCATTGTTGTGGAACTGCGCGATAAAATTGGCGCCGCCGGAGCGTGGGAAGCCTCCAGCGCGGCGCGCACGCTGTCGGCCGCCGATCAAAAAATCAACGACGCGGTGCTGGCCTTAATGGCGCTGGGATTCAAGCAACCCGAAGCGCACGACTCGATCCGCGCCGCCCTGGCGATGTTGGGCGATAACGCAACGGTGGAGGCCCTCGTCCGATCAGCACTGAAAAAAGGCTCATGAAGCCCGACGCTTCACCATCCCATCCCGGCACGCCACTCCGCGCGGCCCGCCCCCGATCCGGAGTCGTGGTCCCGTATCAAGCCAGCCGGTCCCAACGGATTTTTGCGCGCGTGATCTGGCTGTTGCTGTGCGGGCTGGCGGCGACCGTCCGATTCAAAATTACCGATGAAGCGGGCTACCTGAGCAAGCCGATGGAAAGGCCAACCATCTTCGCCGTCTGGCATAACCGCCTCGCCTTGGTTCTGGAATTATACAACCAACACGTTTGCCGTCGGCAACCGGGACGCCGAATGGCCGCCATGGTCAGCGCCAGCAAGGACGGCGGTTTGTTGGCCCACGCTTTGAAATTATTCAAGGTGGAGCCCGTCCGCGGTTCATCCTCGCGGCGCGGCCCGCAGGCTTTACGCGAACTGGTGAGCTGGGGGGAGCGAGGTTACGATCTAGCCATTACTCCGGATGGTCCGCGCGGCCCGCGTTATACGGTTCACGACGGCGTGATCGCCTTGGCGCAACTGACCGGTTGCCCCATTCTGCCGGCGGCGTATCACTTGAACTGGAAAATCCAACTGAAGAGTTGGGATCGCTTTCAAATCCCCCTGCCCTTCGCGTGCTGTCGGGTTACCATTGGCACGTTGATGCACGTTCCGCGTGATGCTTCGGATGCTGAGCGCGAAGAGTTCCGCCGCCAACTGGAAACCGAACTGCGCCGCATTACGAAAGACTGAGGCCCGGCCCTCAAGGCCGCGGCACAAAAAAGGCGCAGCCTTTTGAACTGCGCCCAAGACCGCGGTGAATCACGCTTACTTTTTCAACTTGTCCAACGCGGCGGTAAATGCCTTCGGTCCACCTTTCATATAACCGAGGGTGCCCACCTGTTTACCCTCGCCGTTCAGAACAATGATGGTGGGATACCCCTTGATGTTATACTTCGCCGCCAACGCATCATTCGCCTTTGTCTGTTCCGCGCTCAGTTTTTTCTTCATGGGGAAGTCCACCTCCACACAGACCAGATTCTGCTTCGCGTAAGTCGCGAACTCTGGTTGCGAAAAGACTTCCTTTTTCAATTTGATGCACCAGCCGCACCAGTCCGAGCCGGTGAAATCCAACATGACGAGTTTGTTCTCCGCCTGCGCCTGCGCCTGGGCTTTGACCGCATCCGTCTGCCAATTGACCGCATCCGCGGCCATTACGCCGGTTACAGTCAATGCCGCAATCATTCCGAAGATAAGTTTTTTCATAATCATTCCGTATTTTAGCAACTTTTCGTTAGACGGCCAAACTGGCTTTCTGTTCAAGCTGCGTCCGCTTCCCGGCCAGAACCGTCGCCACGGGCTTGCCTTTCAACGGCCAGCCGTAGAACGGATTATTTTGCGCCTTGCTCATCGTGGCGTCCTTGTGCCAGACCCACGACCGGTCCGGATCAAAGATCGTCACGTCAGCGGCGGCCCCAACCGACAACGTGCCTCGCTCCAAACCCAGCAGCCGGGCCGGGGCAACCGTGTATTTCGCAATAAGATCCGCCAATCCTAAACGGCGCGAGTGATACAATCGCATGAGCGCCAGCGCAAATTCGATTTCCAATCCCGTGATGCCAAAGGGCGCGCTGTCAAACTCCACGTCCTTTTCAAAATCACAGTGAGGCGCATGATCGCTGCATAAAATTTCAATCGTCCCATCCACAATTCCATCCAATACCGCTTCCCGGTCCCGCGCCGAGCGCAAGGGAGGATTCATTTTGAAATTCGTGTCGTAGCTCGGCCAGGCCGGAAGCTCGGACGACGCCTCCGAACCGCCAAAGACGGGCAGCAATTCCTGTCCGTCCCGCGCCCAAAACTTCTCGCTGCCCGCGATCGCCGCATCCGTCAGCGTGTAATGGTGCGGACAAGCTTCGCCCGAAATGCTTACGCCACGGCGTTTCGCCTCGCGCAACAACGCCACGCTGCCCGCCGTGCTGATGTGCTGACAATGGATGCGCGCGCTCGTCAACTCCGCCAGCAGAATATTCCGGGCGACGATTACCTCCTCACCCGCCGCCGGCCAGCCTTGCAAACCCAGGCGCGTGCTCCACTCACCCTCGTGCATGACCCCGGTCGTCACCAACGCGTAATCCTGACAATGATCCATCACCGGTAGATCGAACATCCGGGCGTATTCACAGGCGCGACGCATCAACTCGTTGTTTTGCACGCAATGACCGTCGTCCGTAATCGCTTTAACGCCGGCTTGTTTCAGTGAACCAATGGGCGACAACTCCTCCCCGGCAATCCCCTTTGTGATGGCGCCCGCGACGAACACATTCACCAGTCGCTGGTTTTGCGCGCGTGCGCCCACCAAGACGACGTTGCCCGCGTTGTCAATCGTCGGTGCGGTATTCGGCATGCAGAGCACGGAAGTAAATCCGCCCTTGGCCGCCGCCGCCGCCCCCGTGGCAATGGTTTCCTTTGCCGTCTGCCCCGGCTCGCGGAAATGCACATGCAAATCAATCAATCCCGGACAGACCACCAGCCCGCTCGCGTCAATCGTCTCGTCAACGGAGGCTGGCGGTACGGTCGCGTCCGCCCCGACGGCGGCGATCTTGCCTTGGCGGATCAGGACATCGGCAATCGCATCGAAGCGGTTCGCCGGATCAATCACCCGGCCACCTTTGATCAGCAATGAACTCATCGGGTCGAGGCTAACGACGGTGCATTGACAACGCAAGCGCACCCGGTATTATTCGACCCCGACCGGCGCGGGCGTAGTTCAATGGTAGAACGGCAGCCTTCCAAGCTGCACACGAGGGTTCGATTCCCTTCGCCCGCTCCATTTTCAGCACAACGCCGCCTCACCTTTTCTTGGCACATCAGGCATTAAAGCTCCCACCGCAAAATCACATTTCTGAAAATCCAAAACCATCTTAAGCACATGAGGTGAGGAGGTTAGCTAATGAGTAAATCACACCGAGAAGCATCTGACCCGTTCCCTTGAAGCTGCCGACCACAAAACGACCTTGAAAATTTTCCACATCGAATCGCGAGCCTTGATACAAAAAACAGAAAAATTTCGTTGAAAAATTAGTCTTTGCTGATAAAATCGCCAGCGTATGAAAACCCAAACCAACAGAGTAGATAAATTGCGAGAGACAATTTCGACTCCCAACGTCGCGGTTCTGACGGCGATCGTCGCCTTGGCGATGGCGGCGTCCTGCGGCCAGGCCCAAACCTCGGTACTGCATTATAGTTTTCCCGATTCTTGGGATGGCAGCGGGGCGACGGTTTTGGATTTGAGCGGTGCCGGCAATAATGCCGATGTGAAAGCCACCTTGGCGCTGGCTCCAACCGTTCCTTCATGGGCCACCTCAGGTTCCCAATCCATCAACACCAGCAGTGGAAGTCTGCTCACTTCGGCGACGATGCTGCTCGACAATGCGAGTATCGCGGCGGCAACCGGTTTCCGATTCGACGTCTCCTTCCTCTGGGATGGTACCGACAGCGAATCCTGGGGACATGTCCAAAAAATCATTGATTATGCGGGCACAGAATCCTTGCAACTGGTCACCTCCGCAGGCGAAGCCGCATTAAGCTTCCGGTTCAGCGATTCCACCGATGTCCTCACAACCACCATCCAACCGAATACCTGGTATCACGTCACGGCACTATTTGATACCGGCGGTAATGCGGTTGATGGCGATGGAAGTCTCGCGGGTACCGCCAGCATGATTGTAAATGGCGGTAGCACTCTCTCGGGGGCAGCCATTAAATCCAACTTTGGCGACAGTTTGGACCGCGGAATCGGTGTCGGCCAATTGGCCTTGGCCAGTCACTTGGTCTTCTTCAACGGACTGATTTATGATCCACAAGTGACGCTGGTGCCCGAACCCACGTCACTGACACTGCTGGGGCTGGGCGGATTGGTAATGTTGGCTCGCCGCAAAAAAGCCTGAAGTAATCCGTTTTATTCAACGCCGCAAGCACTGCTCACGTAAGCACTCTTGCGGCGTTTTTGCGTACCGAAAGTCAGTGTTCAGGATAATGCTCGCAACGGGAAGCCTCGGACGAATTATCCAGCAAGTAAAACCAATCAGCCGCGCTTCCTCACCCGACGCAAATCCCGCGACTCCAGGCTAACGACGCATCAAAGCTTCAATCGTCTCAGCTTCAATTGGCACGTCCGCCATCAAGTCGCGTTGGCCCGTTTCCGTAACCAAGATCGTGTTTTCCAACCGGATGCCAAAACCCTCGTCTTTCAGATAAATCCCCGGCTCGCACGAGAGCACCCAGCCGGGCGCGATTTTAAGGTGGTTATACGTCACGTCATGCACATCCAACCCGATCGGATGCGAAACGCCGTGCATGAAATAAGGCCGAACCAGTTCACGAGCGGCGCCGGCGCTCCGAAGCTTCGAGGCTTTGATCAAACCAAGCTCGACACATTCCCGGGCGATCAATTCCTCGCACTCGGTTCGCAAATCGCGGGTCGTTTTGCCGGGCACCATCGCTTTGACCATTGCGCGGAAGACCCGCAATACCGCGTTGTAAACCTGCCGTTGACGGCGCGTGAAACGTCCGCTTACGGGAAGGGTGCGCGATAAATCGCTCATGTAATTGCCCAAACCCGCCGCCACGTCCAGCAGCAGCAACTCGCCCTTCCGACAGATTTGATCGTTACGCACATAATGCAAAATGTTGTTGTTCGCGCCGCTGGCGATGATGGGCGGGTAGGCGAACTGCCCTTTGTGCCGGATGAATTCGTGCGCGAACTCGGCCTCGATCTCCGCTTCGTTGACGCCCGGTCGCACAAACCGGGCGGCGCGTTTTAATCCCTTGCCGGTCAGTCGGCAGGCGGCTTGGATGGCGGCGACTTCATGATTGGATTTGACCGACCGCAAAGCGTGCATGAGCCGCGCCAGACGCTCGTAACGATGCAAGGGAAACTGTCGTTGGCACTCACGCACAAACCGTTCGTCGCGCGAGACCACTTGGTGGTCGGCGCGCTGATGTTCGTTGGAGTTCAAATAGAGAGTTTCCGCTTCACACGCCAACTGACGGAATAGACCGGGAAAGTCCGACAACCATTTCACGTTTTTGATGCCGGAAATTTTTGTCGCCTCCTCCCGGGAAAGCTTGTGCCCTTCCCAAATGGTCAAATGCTCGTTGGGCTGGCGCAGAAACAAAATTTCTCGTTGCTCGGGATCGAACGCATTGGGCGCAAGCAACAACCGGGTTTCCTCCTGATTAATTCCCGTCAGATAAAACAGATCGGCATTTTGCATGAATCCCATGGTGCCGTCGGCATTGGTCGGCATCACATCGTTGGCGTTCAAAACCGCCACAGAGTGCGGCGCCAAGGCCTTGACCAGACGCGCGCGATTGAGCGCAAACAATTGCTGCGGTAACGAAATCGGTTTCATGACGTTTTACTTTGACCGGAGCAAACTCTAAAGAAACTGGTGCGTAAAACTAAGAAAATTCCGATTGCGGCGACGCCCCCAACCCACCGATAACCCAGTTGTGCGCGGGCTAATCTGGCGTAGATTCTCCCCATGGAAATTCGCCTTCACTTCAGAAGCGTCGCAACGGTCGTTTTCAGCCTGTTGCTGGGTGCGACCACCTGCGTTCAAGCCGATTTGATCGAAACGAAAACCGGGGATCATTACAACGGCACACTTATTTCGATGAACGCCCATAATTTGATCATGACCAATGAAATACTTGGTCGCATCACATTGCCCCGAAACAAAATAGCCCGGATAACGCTGGCTCCTGACCTCGCCCTTTCGACCTCAGCCGTTGCCACCAACCCCATCGTCCCGGTAACTCCCACCAATGCGGCCGCACGGGCACGCAGTCTTTTGCAGCAACCCGCCACCGCTACCGGTGCGTCGAACATCATGCAATGGGTGCAACAAGAGCTGCTCACCGGAGCGGATCCAACCGCGCAGACAAAATTTCAAGCCCTGGCCGGAGGACTGTTATCCGGGCAAATTTCGGAAGCGCAAATCCGGGCGGAAGCGCAGACCGCAACCCAGCAACTGCGCCAGTTGAAAAAAGACTTGGGAGACGACTTCGGCGATGAACTGGACGGCTACCTGAACATCCTGGATCATTTTCTATCGCAACCAGGCAGCACCGCGCCAATTTCCAATTCTGTCGCGCCCCCAATCCCAAGCTCATCCGCCAATCACTGAAATCACCCGTTATTTCCGGCCTTCAATTTTCCGACAAAAAATATTGACCGTTGTAACCTGAATAGTTACTTTAATTCCGTTGTTATGCGAACCAGTTGTCGGTTTGCCATGGCCGTGCATGTTTTGGCGGTTCTGGCGTACAAAGAAGGAGAGCGGGTGACGTCGAGCTTTCTGGCCGGAAGCGTCAATACGAATCCGGTCATCATCCGGCGGCTGTTGTTGGCGTTGCAACGGGCGAAATTGGTGGACACCTGCAAGGGCGCGGGCAGCGGATCGCGACTCAACCGCGCCCCCCGGCAAATCTCGCTGGCGCAGGTTTATCGGGCCGTCGAAAATGCCGAGACTTTTGCCACGCCATCCCGGAAACCAAATGCGGACTGTCCGGTGGGGAATTGCATCATTGAAACCTTGGAACAAATTTTCACCTCGGCCCAAAAAGCGATGGAACAGGATCTGGCCAAACAATCGCTGGCGGATGTGATTGAACACATCAAAGCGGCCGGACTGTGCAATAAAACCAAACGCCGCTGAAATTTTTTTGAACGGTATTGTAACTAATTTTGTTACATACGGAGAAATTTAAGATTATGCAAACATTTGCGAATCCCGAGAAAACGAGTCTCAAGGCCGAATCCGTTGATTCGGAATCCCGGTTTGCGCAGTTGCGCGATTGGTTCGCGCAAATCGCGAAGGTTAAGCCGCTCCGAGGATTGATTGATGTGGAGAAAATCGCGGAAGGACCGCGACTAATCCGCGAGCGCATCGAAATAGCTTGGGCGATTGCGCCAATGACGCCGGCCCTGGTGCCGGTCAGGAGCCGGAATGACGGGAGAACGAAGATTAAAAATCATTGAAGGTTGAAGAATGAACATGAAAGCGACAATTGAAACTGATGAGAAAAATTTCCAATCAGAAGTGCTGGCGGCCACGCAACCTGTAGTCGTGGATTTCTGGGCGGAGTGGTGCGGCCCCTGCAAAATGTTGGGTCCCGTGCTGGAAGAAGTGGCCCAGGAAAAAAACGGCCAGGCCAAGGTTGTGAAGGTGAACGTGGACCAAAATCCCGGCCTCGCTTCACAGTACGACATTCGATCCATTCCGACGTTGCTGTATTTCCACGGCGGCAAGCTGCGCGATTTGAGCATCGGCGTAACCAGCAAAAAGAACATCGTTGATAAAATTGACGCATTAATTTCCGCACCGTGAAAAAGAAAGATTCCAAAATGAAAACTTTAACTGGTCCCAAGTCCGCGACCAAAACCCGTCGGACACCCGCAAGCCTCCGCAAGATCAGCCGGGCAATCACTGGGTTTACCCCCGTTGCCGTGCCGGGACGACGCGCGGCCAAAGCGCCCATCCTGCGGGAGACCATTCCCGTCGAGTCGTCGAGTTCCAATGGCGCGCGCGGCGATCTCTTGCAGTTGTATCTCAACGAAATCGGGCGGGTCAAACTGCTGACGCCGGAGGAAGAAGTCACGCTGGCCAAACGCATCAAACGCGGCGACAAAGCGGCGCGCGAGCACATGATCAAAGCCAACCTGCGGCTCGTGGTAAAAATCGCCCGGGATTACGAAGGCATGGGTGTGCCGCTGCTGGATTTGATCAACGAAGGCAACATCGGCTTGATGCGCGGAGTGGAAAAGTTTGATCCGCGCAAAGGGGCCAAACTCTCGACCTATGCGGGTTTGTGGATCAAACAACAAATTCGCCGGGCGCTGGCCAACCAGGCTAAAACCATCCGGTTGCCGGTACACGTGGTGGATCGCGTCGCGGATTTGCGGCGGGCGGAAATGAAATTGCGCGAAACGCTCAACCGCGAACCAACCGACGAGGAACTGGCGCATGAAGTCCAATTGGACGAACGCCGGGTGCGCCGTTATCGGCAGGCGGCCAAGGCGCCGCTGTCGTTGGACGCTCCGATTGGCGATGATGATTCCAATCCCATTTCAGAAGTCGTCGCCGACCCCAATGCGGCGCTGCCGTATGATCGGCTGGTGACGGAAACCGACACCAATCTGGTCCGCGAAGTCATGTCCAACCTGCCGGAGCGCGAGCACAAGATTCTTTCCTTGCGGTTCGGTTTGAAAGACGGACGCGAACGCACGTTGGAAGAAATCGGCGATCACTTTGGATTGACCCGTGAGCGCATCCGACAAATCCAGGAACAGGCGCTGAAAAAATTACGCGCCCGGATGGAAGCGCGCGACAAAATGGAAGTCAACGACGCGCTGGCTTTCGTGGCCTGAGTTAAACCTGAGTTTCAAAAACCTGCTGAATATGAGCCTAAACTTCAAATCGCCGGATCTGACTCAACATCCACCGCGCAGTCCGCGAGTGCGGCTGGGTGGTTACGCCCTGTTGCCACGAATGCTCGATAAATGCCGCGCCACCTTGGCTGGCAAGAATGGTGACTACTCATACAACTGTCCGCTGGATCAGGAGCTTCTGAATTTTCTTGGACTGGATCCGGAAGCGTTGAAACGGGAGGTCGCCACCGGCAAAGGTGATGGCGAGCTGTTGGAATGGATCAAGGCTCATTCCCAGCACCAACGTGCGGCGTGGGAAATTGCGCAATGGAGCGCGTATCAAGACACGCGCAGTCCGGAAGGCGATCCCGAAATATTGGAGTGGTTCGCCGAAACCATCGGTAAGCTGACGGCGACCCGAAAAGATGTTCGCACTTATGCCGAACTGCTGGACCTGGACGATTACGTCAGCTTCGGCGGCCAGGCATAGTAGCCTGCGGCATCCTCGCGCCACCGCGCGGATTGGAGTTCAGTACTTAACGCGATCCGGTTTTTGACTCCACGCGGCAAACACGTCGAGCGCGTCCGCACGTAGCAATTGGCGCATGGGAATCTGGCGCTTCGCGATCGGCGCGGCCACTTCGTGATAGATCAGCGCGTCATCAAAATCAATCCGCTGCGCGTCCTGGCGGGTGTTGGCGTAATAAACCTTGCGCAGCCGCGCCCAATAAATGGCGGAAAGACACATCGGACAGGGTTCGCAACTGGTGTACAACTCGCAATCGTTGAGTTGGAAAGTCCGCAAACGGCGGCACGCATCACGGATCGCCGCGACTTCCGCGTGGGCGGTCGGATCATTTGTCGCCGTCACTTGATTCCAGCCGCGACCCACAATCTTTCCCTGGCGCACCACCACGGCGCCAAACGGCCCGCCCTGATTGCCCCGCAACGCTTTCCGCGAGAGCCGGATGGCCTCGCGCATGAACTTGGAATTCATGGAAACAACACGGCGGGATTTTCCGTTTGCGCCAGGAATTTGCCTCCCGACCATACCGGCGCAATCCCGCCATTACTCCACTTCCGGATTCGATGAAGCGCCGCAAAGCGAAAATTCGGAGCCGCGCCGCCCTGCCCGCCCACCAGTTCCGCGCCGCGCCGGACGTTGTCCATCATCCACGCCGGCAGCAAATGGTGATAGGGATTACGTTGGACTTCGCCGACGTGAAAACTGGTGCCGGTGATCAAGTCCGCCAGATCGGCGTCACTGAATTCCACCGCGAGGTTGGGATCATCCATCGCGCCCCAGAATTCGGTTTCCGCCGTATAGCAGGAAAAGCTGGCCGGCAAGGTGCGCAACGCATCCATCACCAGATAATGCACGCCAATGTGCGTTCCGTTCCAATCGCGCTCATGCGGAAAGATAATCACCTTGGGCTGGTGCTTGGTGAGAATGTCAGCGATCACCTTGACCATGCCTTGCCAATGTGCCGCATCGGTTTGGCGGGTTTTCGTCGTGACTCGTTCCAGGCCATTCGGGCCGGTCGTCTGCACCTCGAAACCCAGATAGGCGCACGCCTCGCGTAATTCCGCCAGTCGTCCCGCTTGGCGCTCTTTTTTGCTGCCTTGAGTTACGGCCACGTCCACCACTCGGAATTTGCCTTCGCGCAACAGTCGTAATGCCAGTCCGCCGGAGATGGTTTCATCATCAGGATGAGGCGCAAAAAACAGGGCGCGCGGCGCGTCTGGCGCGAGCGTTGGGCGCGCGGCGGGCGGAAACCCGCCCAGCGGAATCCCTTTGGCCGTTTCCATTAAACGAACCGTTTCCGCGACGAATTGATGATAGTTCTTCATGATTATTTTCCTTTGAGGTCCGGCAAACTGGCCGCCGCAATCGCTTGTCCGTGCCGCTTGTCCTTTTCATCAGGAATATGAAACGCAATCTGCCCGGCCAGTTCCGGAAATTCCACCTGCAGGACTTTGCGCGCCTCGGACAAAATCAAATCGCCGCCCGCGCCCGAGGTGACTCGTCCCAAGATCAACACGTGATGCAGATCGTAAAAATCGGCGAAGTGCGCGATGCCATAACCCAGATACACGCCGATGGTCTGATAGATTTTGCGCGCGCGCTCGTCCCCTTGCAACATCAGCGCCTGCACCCGTTTGAGCTGCTCCGGCAACGGCAGGTCCTGCGGCACTTCAATTCCCGCCGGGGCCAACAAACGGCCGACGCATTGTTGTGAAAAATACTGCACGCCGCAGCCGTAATCACCGGACCACTCATCACAAGGCGCTTCGGGATGATAATCCACCGGCACGAACGCCAGTTCGTTCAACCAGGTGGTGATATTGCCCTCGGCATTGACCCAGCCGCCCGCGGTGCTGGTGCCGAGTGAAATGCCCAACACCGAATTCACGCCCAGCGACATCGAAGCGGCCAGCGCCGTGACTTCACCATCGTTCACCACTTCCAACGGAACGCGCCATTGCTTCTGGATATCGAGGAACATGTCGCGCACGCGGCGTTGGAATACGTCTGGCGGCACCCCGCGAAACAGCGACGCCACCTTCACCCGGTTGTTCACATAAACACCCGCCGCGCTGCCTCCGATGGCATCCACGCGCGGCAGATGCGCCGCCGCTTTACGCAAGGAATCCATGATTCCATCGAAGTGATATTGCGGATCGCTTTGGAAATAGGGATTCCACTCCGTCTCCTCGCTGAAAACCACCTTACCATCAATCACCGCCGCCGCTTTCCGATCGCTTCCCCCCAAATCGAACCCAATCCGGCAACCGTCCAGGTGGCGTCCGAGTGCTTGTGTAAAGGACCGCTCCGGGGGCAGCTCGTTTTGATGCACCACTTCGATCGGATGATCAAACATGCGTTGGCCGACCGTTTCCGAATCGAACTTGCCCGTGGCGGACTCGCGATAGTGCGCGGCCAGCCGGGTCGCCAGCCGGGCCGGGCCGTTCAGGTGAATCCGCCAACCGCCCCGCGACCAAAGCAGAAATTTCGTGATGCGTTCCAAGTGTTCGTAATTGGCGTCGTCCTGATTCGCCGCCTCCGGAAAAATCTCGGTTTGAAAGTGATAAACCGCTCCATCGGTCTGCTCCAACGCCAGGCGCACGGACTGCGGGGGACCGGCTTGCCGGGCGGCGGCGCGGAACGCGCGCCCGGCCAGAGCGGCGGGACGAAATTGAGCGTCCAACACCGGCACACAACGCGGAGCGACCAACGGAAGACAAGTTTGCTTAGTTGCCATGCTCTTCTTTTAGGCGACTCGTTCACCTACTTCAAGCAATTCACGCGCGCCGGCCGAGAACCGGTCAAGCAACGGCGCGAGCGATTGCGCCTCAAACCACCAGCACCGGACACGGCGCGTGACGAATAATTTTCTGCGCCGTCTCGCTCAACGAGGTATAGCCGCCACCCGCGCCAATCACCACCAGGTCCGCGCCCAAAGCCTGCGCGGATTCCGTCACCTCGAAGAAGGCCAGACCGTTGCGGATCGAAGTTTCCACCAACCGACACTTTCCGAGCATCTGCCGCCCCAACGTGCTCAGTTCCAATTTGGCTTCGGCATAATCTTCCAGTTCCGAACGCGTGGTGTGCCGTTGCGGCTGCCCGGTGGTTCGACTCGGGAAAGACGGCTCCACGACATGCACCAGCATCAACGACGCATCACACCGCACCGCCAGTTCGGCGGCGCAGGCCAGCACCGCTTCGTCTTCCGTGGAAAACTTCACTCCCACCATAATGCGACGGAAGCGCGACTCGGCCGGCGCACCGGACCTTCCCGCTCGGGACGAAATAACCGCTTTCATAAACACCTTGTCATTTAGTGAAAGCCTAAGTTCACCGGCCTTCACCGGCTCCACTTCTCTTGTCGTTTTATCATCCTCTTTTGTGGGCGTTTCGCGGCTTGTCGCGCTTCGGGGTTCTGGCTACGTTGCCGCTGTGGAAAGCGGTGAAAAAAAGAAATTCATTGAGGCACTGTCGCAGTCCCAGATTTATCAGGACTACGAACGCGCCTTCACCAAGGCAACCGGCCTGCCGCTTAGCCTGCGTTCCGCGGATTCCTTTCAACGCGCCCACGATGGCAAAAAATCTGAGAACCCGTTCTGCCTGTTGATGGCGGGAAGCAACCGCACCTGCGCGGCCTGCCTGGAAACGCAACAGAAAATCGTGGACACGGCCAGATCCGGCCCGCACACGGTGAAATGTTTTGCCGGTTTGTGCGATACGGGCGTGCCGGTTTCCGTGGGCGATGAAATCCTCGGCTTTCTACAAACCGGCCAGATTTTTTTGCAACGCCCGACCAAGGCGCGCTTTGCCAGGACCGCGAAACAACTGGCGAAATGGGGTTGGAATTCCGATCTGAGCCAGCTCGAGGAGGCGTACTTCCAGACGCGCGTCATTCCGCCTCAACAATACGAATCGGTGCTACGCTTGCTGACCATCTTTGCCCAGCACCTCGCGTTGGTCAGCAACCAACTGCTCACGCGCCGCGCCAACTCCGAACCGCCGACCATCACCAAGGCCAAGCAGTTCATCAGTGAACATCAAACCGAGGAGATTTCGCTGAGCGATGTCGCCAAAGCCGTGAATACCAGCACGTTCTACTTCTGCAAAATGTTCAAAAAGGCGACCGGCCTGAACTTCACGGATTACCTTTCACGCGTGCGCGTGGAAAAAGCGAAAAACCTCCTGCTGAATCCCAACCTGCGCATCAGTGAAGTCGCGTTCGCCGTTGGCTTCCAATCACTAAGCCATTTCAATCGCGTCTTTCGTCGAATTGCCGGAGAACCTCCCACGCAATACCGCGAAAAGCTGCCCAAAAATTGATCGCCGCGGCGGCCCGCAGACCTCCATTAGCCACGTGCATCAGCTGCCGACAATTTAAGCGGCGTTTTTCCAGATGCATTCGGATGGCAACGTGCGAGATTGCCTCATGAAAAGCCTGCCCCCGCATTACGATGACCAGGCCACCGGCGCGAGGTTCCTGCGCGCTTCCGTGTTGACCACTGAAACGACGACCTTGTCCAGCGACGAATCCGAACGGCACCACGAGGCGCTGCCGCTGGAAAAAACCTTGCAGCATCAGGCCGCCGCCATGAGTGATCTCCTCGCGGAAATTTTGGAACGTCCGATGACGCCGCGGTTCTGGGGCATCAATGAATAAGGTCCGGCGGTAAGCCGGGCGTTGAAACTTGTTTTGCCGCCAAAACGAGCGCGGGAGGTAATGCAACTATTCACTCACCAAGGCCCGCCCGATTCGGAATTACTTGAAAAATCTCGTCTCGCGTCCATCATGTCGCCCGAACGCGTTCATTAAGACATGACCCAGCAAGCTACCCGCAGCGCACGAAACGTGGCCATTATTGGCGGCGGACCTGCCGCCGGCACTTTGGCGATCCAACTCATCCGCTCCGGCTTTCGCGTGGCGCTCTGGCACAAACCCAAAGCCGCGCCGTTGATTGTGGGCGAATCCCTCGTGCCGGCGCTCATTCCGATGCTGCGCCAATTGGGAATCGAAGATGAAGTCCGTGGCTACAGCGTTTTGAAACCGGGGGCCACGTTCAACCTGGGAGCGGAGCAATCCTTTTCTTTCTCCTTTGAAACTTTGCACGGGCTGCCTCGCTACGCCTACAACGTGCCGCGCGAAAAATTCGACGCCACTCTACTGGCGGCCGCCAAAAAAGCCGGAGCAGCCGTCTTCGAGTCTCCCGCGCAAGTCACTGCGGATCCCAAGACTGACCGCGTTGCTCTTGCGCCGGAAACCTTGGCCGCCACCAACGGGTTCTTTACAGCACAACCGGATTGGATCGTGGACGCCACCGGACGCTTTCGGTTGCTGCCCAACCTGCTTGGCATTTCCAGTCAGGAAGGCAATCGGAAAGACGCGGCATTGTTCGCGCACGTGGACTGCGCGCACCTCGACCACGAGGGGCACGTCCACACGACGCGCATGGATCGCGGCTGGAGCTGGCGCATTCCCCTGCCGGGGCGCGTCAGCTTGGGCATGGTGGTGCCGGCCGAGCATCTGTCGCAATTCGGCGCCACCCCCGAAGATCAATATGACGGGTTGTGCCAGCGCGATTCACAGTTGCGCCTCGTCGCCGGCCATTCGCGGCGCCTGACGCCCGTGATGAAATACGCGAGCTACCAGCTCGTTTCCGAACGCATGTTTGGCGCGAATTGGGTCCTGGTGGGCGATACGGCCGGTTTCGTGGACCCCGTATTTTCCAGCGGACTTTTCCTCGGCATGAACGGGGCCTTTCTGCTGGCCCGCGCGCTGGCCAAAGGTTCGACGGAGGCGTTGCAACATTATGAGCGCGAACTCAAACACCATTTGAAAACCTGGCAAGGCATCGTGGAGTATTGGTACAACGGACGCTTGTTCACCTGCTTCAAAGTCGGTCAAAAACGCCGCGACACGCTGTTGGTAAAATTGATCTTCCCGCACATGAACAAGCACATGGGGCGCATCTTCGCGGGCGCCGCTTCCAACTCTGCCTACAGCGTCGGCTTGCTGCGGTTCGCCATGAAATACGCGCTGGAAGATGAAAACCCGGACGACCTGAAAGTCCGTTAGGACCGGAATCCCAATCGCGCCGCTCAAGCCCGACGACACTTCAGCCAGGTGTGAAACTGGCCGACCTGGTCCCGCTGTTCGATCACTTGCAATCCCGCCTCCCGCAAACAACGCAGTAAATCTTCCGAGTGGTACATCTGGCTGTTGCCGTTCGCGATGCACGCAAAGTAAAGCGAAGTTTGCTGGAGACAAAACGCGGCGGTTTCGTTGGGTTGCCGATCCCAGAACAATTCCAGAATGTGCAACGTGCCATTATCGCCCAGCGCGCGCGCCGCGCGCTTCAAAATCGAAACAATCTGCGCCTCGGAAAAGCAGTCCAGAAACTGGCTCATCCAAATGACTTCATAACCGCCGGGCAATTCCTGTCGCTCATCCAGCAGGTCCACCGGGTGAAAGGCCACGCGCTCGGTACCATCGCCTGATTGTAGCGCCGTGCGCGCCAGCTCCAGTTGCGGAGGCAGATCCGCAATGGTGACGCGCACCGTCGGATCGTAACCGACACACTGCATCGCCCAGCGCCCCGTATTGCCGCCCACATCGAGCAACTGTTGGGGGCGATCGGCAAACACCAGCGGCAAGGCGGCGGGAAAGGCTTGATCGGAATAATAATGGTCGAATGCCAGCCAACTGGCGCGCGCCGGTTCGGGTAAAGCGGAAAGGCCTTGATAGAAAGTTTCCCAATTTCCCAGCGTCGGCAATCCCGCCGGACGACCGGTGGCGAGAGCTTCATCCAGATGATAAAAACCGCGATAGCAGATGTCGTGGACCACATCCATGTTGATGCGGGTCATGGGATCCCGGAGCATGAAATACCCCAGTCGCGTGAGGATGAATCGGTCTTGATCGTGGCGAAACAACCCGATGCCCAAGCCGGCTTCCAGCAACACTTTCACGCCGTAACGCGGCACACTGCCTTTGGCCACCACCTCGGCCAGAGTCAGGCCGGGATCGCCGGCTTGTCGCACGATTTCCAAAATCCCCGTCTGCCGCAGCACCCGGCAGGCTTGGAACGCCACCGGCCCGAACGCCAGCCGCTGCGCCGCAACCTTGGCGTCCAGGGCCGACAGATCATCCGTGGAGAAAAATCGTTTCGGGTCGCTCATTAAAACTCGACGCCTTAGTTCCGCGCCGCGCCCATCCCGGCGGAAACCGTGGCCAACGCGCGCAAAGCGCGGTCCGCTTGGGCAACAAACGGATTCGCCTTGTCCCAGACATATCCCGCCAACACGGAGCACACTTTCGGCATCATGTCGGGATTACGTTGCGCCGCGAACAAAATTTCCGGCAGCCGCCCGTCATACCACGCGTCAATATACGCCCGGAAGGTGTCCACGCCTTGCATGATGAAGTCCGCGTAATCGCGCTGCCAGTCCACCGCCTCCCCGCGTAATTGTCGCGCGACCACCTGCGCGGCGCGCAACCCGGATTCCATCGCCAGGGTCACTCCGGAACTGAACACGGGATCGAGGAACTCCGTGGCGTTTCCCGCCAGCGCGTAACGCGGTCCAAACAACTGCTTGATGGAAATCGAGAACCCCTTGATGCGGTGCGGCGGAAAAACAATTTGCATGTTCGCCAGACGTTTTGCGCCATTCGGCTCGCTGTTGACGATCGCGCGCAGTTGCGTCTCCGCATCGCCGGGGTAGCGCGCGTAAAATTCCGGTTCCGCCACCACTCCGATGCTGGTGCGCCCGTTGGAGAATGGAATGATCCACAACCACGCGCCCTCCGGGTGCATGCACACCCAGATTTTTCCCTCGTCCCGACCGCGCGGACGGAGATCCCCCGTCACGTGCGTGAATAACGATTCCCGCACCGGATAATGTGAGGGCGCTTCGAGATCGAGCATGCGTGGCAGCACCCGACCGTAACCGCTGCAATCCAGCACAAACTGCGCAATCACGCGGAGGGTTTCGCTATCGGGCTGTTTGATCTCGGCCTCGACCTGCGCCTCGCTGAAGCGCACCTGCTTCACCTCATGCTCGTAGCGGATGTCCACACCTCGGGACGCGACCGTGTCCGCAATGACCTGGTCAAACTCCGCCCGCGGCGCGTGGAAAGTGTATTTCCAACCGTCCCCCGCCTGATGTTCAAAATCGAAATCGCAGATTTGATCCCCTTGGCGAAAGACCGCGCCCGTTTTATGAATGAAACCACAGGCTTCCACGGGCGCAAGAAAATCCATTTCCTTCAGCAGGTCCATCGTGCGCGGCAACAGACTTTCACCGATCACGAACCGTGGGAATTTCAATTTTTCGACCACGAGCGTCCGCACGCCTTCCCGCTGTAAACTAGCCGCCGCCGTTGCTCCCGCCGGCCCGGCGCCGATGATTAACACATCCGTTTTTATGGTTTTCATTTCGTTGTCCTTAGTGGTTAAAAATTCGCTTTCAGTATTTTGCGACGACGCTAAGCGAGCGACGTTGCTCCCATGCCATCAATCGCGCAAACACTCCCGTTGCGCCGATTCGGACTGCAACAACTCCGCCACCCGCGCAATATCACCGGTCAACGGCCGGTCGCATTTCATTTCCGCCGAAACGCCCCGCACCAGGTCATACAATTTCCGGTAATCGCCGCCCAGCGTCTGCTCCCGACCCCGCGCGTCGGCGGCCTGCGCCAAAGCGAGCGCTTCAATCGCCAGGAGCTTCCACACCAACGGCAGCGCCCGGCGCGTTTTTTTGGCCGCGATGCAACCCATGCTGACCACATCCTGATTGTTGGCGTTGGTGGGTATCGTCTGAATGGACGCGGGCGTTCCCAGCAAACGCGCCTCCGCCGCCAGCGAGGTCGCCAACAACTGCACACCGCCGAAACCCGTGTTCAATCCGGGCGCCCCCGCCGCCAGCAACGGCGGCAACCCGCGGCTATAACGCCAGTTCACCAAACGCTCGATCTGCCGGTCCGCCAACAGCGCCAGCTTGATCAGACCGAGACACAAATAATCGCTCACCATGGCGATTTGTTGACCGTAAAAATTCCCGCAGTGAATGACCATGCCCGTGTCCGGAAAAATCAGCGGATTATCCGTGCTGGCATTCAACTCGCGCGTCACCACTTGTTCGACGTGCCACAACGCTTCCTGATAGGCGCCAAGAATCTGCGGCGTGCAACGCAACGAATACGGGTCCTGAATTTCCGTGCCCGGATCCACCGGCTTCGCTTGCGTGCCCCACTGGTGCTCGTCAATGCGCCGTGCGTATTCCGGATGCGTCCGCAACGCGTTGGTAATGCGTTGCGCCACCAATGCTTGTCCGCGAAAGCCGCGCGCGCGTTGCGCCTGCTGGCACAACACTTCCGGCTCGCCGTTCAACACCTGAAATAAACACGCCGTCAACAGTTCCGCCCAGCGCAATGCGCGATCCGCTTCATGCGTGGCCAGCGCCGCCAGCCCGGTCATCACGGACGTGCCGTTCACCAGCGCCAGACCTTCCTTGGCCTGCAACACCACCGGCTTTAATCCCACGCGCTGCAACGCTTCGATGGCGGGCAATCGCGTTCCGTCCACCCAGGCGTAACCGAATCCAACCAGCAACCCGGCCATGTGCGCCAACGGCACCAAATCTCCGCTCGCACCCACGGAACCTTCACTCGGAATCTCCGGTAAAACGCCGCGATTCAACGCCGCCAACAGCAGTTCAATCAGTTCTTCTCGAATCCCGGAATAGCCCCGCGCCAGCGCGTTGGCGCGCGCCACCATGATCGCGCGAGTTTCCACCGTGGAAAACAAGTCTCCCTGCCCTACCGTCAGGTGATGCAGCAGATTGACCTGATGCTGCGCCAGGTCGGCATCCGACACGCGAAAGCCGCTTAACGGTCCAAAACCGGTGTTGATGCCATAAACGGCGCGCGGTTCCGCCGCCAGTTTTTCCACCAATTGCCGGCTGCGCTGAACTCCCGATCGTGCTTCCGCCGCCAGCGCGCAGGGAGCGGCCTGCGTTGCGATCTGCCAGGTGTCAAGAATTGATAAATTATGCCCGTTGATTGGAATCATGCGCGACAAACCAGCCGGCATTTAATCCCAAACAACCCGGCGAAGCAAGCGATACACCGAAAGCGGGTGTGTTTCCCCCCAGACATTAGCGTTTGCTTTGGGGGTTGCACTGGCGGGTGAAGTTTTTGGAAGCAAGATTGAACCAATCGGCGGCGGGAGGGTTTCTTCTCCATGCCCTGCTATCGCCAACGATCACCTAAACTTCGCTTCCAATTCGTCCCGGCCCAGCGGCAGTCCCCCCTGGGCGGGCTGCCGGCCCTTGAAGCGCTGGCCCAACGGTTTGATCTCTGGAACCAGGTCCGCCGTCTGCCCGGCCTGGACCCGCGCACCCGCCGCTCCCACGGTTACAGCCCCGAACTGATCGTCGCGCAAACCAGCAGAGGCAACGTACACAGGCAGGCGATGAGGCAAATCTCTTTCATATATGGCCAACTACTGGGCCACGGATTACTGCAAAGTGCGTCGGTTAACAACTCGTTTTACCAAAAAAACCAAAGGAGTGCGACGTTTCCGGTCGCAGTGTTTGACGCAATGTCAAACCATCTCCACGAGACGGACAAAGAAATGATTGGCAAGGTAATGGGAATTTGGGGGAGCGCTGCCGTCCTCGGCGGTGGTCGTTCGCGGCCTCGTGGACGATATTCGCACCGTCTCCAAATGATTGCAGAATGTATCCATGCGCTTGTGCTGTCGCCGTGCCGAAAGGTAAAACCGGGTTGCGCTGGTTGGCAGATTTTATTTCCACCACCATGTGAAGAGCGGCGCGAGGATCAGCGCCGGGAAGTAGTCGGCCAAAGGCGCGCGACGAATTTCAAAAATCACCACGCCGACGACGCAAACGATGAGGCCGCCGACCGCGTTCACGGAGTTCAACAACTCATGCGCGCGCAGCCAGGGTTGTAGATAAATGCTCGTCGCCATGGTGATGGTGCCGAAAAACACAAAAACCGGCACCGCCGAAACCATGGCGCTGCTGCCAAACATCATCACGAAACCCATCGTCGCCAAGCCATCCATGAGCGCTTTGACGGCCAGCGGATAAAAATAGCCCGGTTCGCCGGCAACGATCGGCAGCGCGTCTTGAATCGCACCCAGCACCCCCAACGGGGCCGCGCAAAATAAAATGGTGCAGGCATTCATGCCGTGGCTGAAGCGATGTCGCGGATCCGAGCGGGTGGCTTCAATCAGCTTTTTAGCCAGTTGCCCGAGTTGGTTCAGGCCCGCTTGCGCGCGCAGCAATCTTCCCAGCAGACTCCCCAGCATCAGCGCCAGAAACGCAATGCCGATTTGTTTGATCATCTGGCCGAAACTGCCATCGAGACTGAGCCAGGTGAGGCGCAGACCGAAGAACATGGCGCCCATTCCCAACGTCACCTTGAAGAACATCTGGACCGAGAGCGGCAGCGGCTTTCGGTAAATCAGCCCGCAAAGGCCGCCCAGAATGATGGCGCTCGCGTTCAAAATGGTTCCAATCACGCGCAGACTGAAACATTTAAGCGCCGAATCGAGAAGCTAAAAATTTTGTCGCGCCGAGGATTTCTCCCCCCGTATTTCATTGCATCCGGGTTTGCACCGCGCGCGACTTTCCGCAATACTCGGCCTCCATGAGCAATTCACCTCGGGCGACCATGACTCCCTGGTATCGCGGGTTGACGGGTTATCACTGGTTCGTTTTCGCCGTGGCCAGCGCCGCCTGGTTTTTCGACTGCCTGGATCAGCGCTTGTTTTCGCTGGCGCGGATTCCAGCGCTCAAATCGTTGATGGTGGACGCGCAACCGGGCGCCATTCAGGCCGCCGGGAAAGAGGTCACGGCCATCTTTCTTATCGGCTGGGGCATTGGCGGACTCGTCTTTGGCGCGTTGGGCGATCGGTTTGGTCGCGCCAAAATGCTGACTTCCACCGTTCTGCTCTATTCCGTTTGCACGGGACTCACTTTTTTCAGCCGCACCTGGATTGATTTTGCGCTGCTGCGCATGATGACCGGCCTGGGCGTGGGCGGGGTGTTTGGTCTGGCGGTGGCGTTGGTGGCGGAAACGGTACCCGACCATTCCCGCACGGGGGCGCTGGGCATGTTGCAAGTGTTGTCGGCGGGCGGAAACATTTCCGCCGGGTTGATCAAGATGCTGATTGATCATTTGGAGACGGTGGGCACCATCACCGCCGGCGCGGGCTGGCGCTGGGCGTTTCTGGTGGGCGTATTGCCCGCGTTGCTGGTGGTGTTGATTCAACGCTATCTCAAGGAGACGGACCCCTGGTTAAAACTCAAAGCCGCGGGCCGATTGCCCACCGGCAGTTTCTTCGCGCCGTACCTCGGATTATTGCGCGAGAAACGCTGGCGTAAAAATCTCTTTGCGGGCGCCCTCATCGCTTCCACCGGCGTGGTGGCTTATTGGGGCATTGGCGAATACGGCGTGGATTTGCAACGCAATGTTTTCCAAACCTATTATCAAAACCTGGGCCTGTCTCCGCAGGAAATTCAAGCGCGTCTCAGTCACGCCATCAATGTTTCCTACATGCTTTCCATGCTGGGGGCGGCCATCGGCATGTGGATCTTTACGAAAGCCGCTCAGCACCTCGGGCGGCGTCCGGCTTTCGCCCTGGGCTTCAGTCTCGCCATGGTGGTGACGGTGATGGTGTACTGGAAAATGAAGTCGCCCGCGGACGGTTATTGGATGTTGCCGTTGATGACCAGTTGCCAATCGGCGATGTTCGCCGGCTTCGCCATCTATCTGCCTGAACTGTTCCCGAGCCGACTGCGTAGCACTGGAACGTCCTTCTGCTATAATCTCGGTCGCTTTGCCGCGGCGATTGGCAGTTTCTTTTCCGCCACCCTGGCCACGCAGGTGTACGGCAAGTTCGGTTCGCCCCTGACGGAGCGTTACTCGGCCATGACCATGTGCGCCATCTTCCTGTTTGGTCTGCTCGTTCTGCCGTTCGCGCCGGAAACCAAGGGCAAGCCGCTGCCGGAAGATTGACGGATCGTTACATGGTTGAATCGTTAAATCGCAGCCGCGTACGTCGGCGCTGATCACTCATTTACAATCTCCAACCACTTTTTTCTTTCGGGTGTTTTGTGGTCAAGAAATCCGTGTCCATCTGTGGACATCCGTAGTTTAATTTTCTCCCATGCAACGCTGCGCCTGGCCCAAGACGGAACTCGACATCGCTTACCACGACCACGAATGGGGGGTGCCCGTCCATGACGACCGCCGGCTGTTCGAGTTGCTGATTCTCGAAGGTGCGCAGGCGGGATTGAGTTGGACCACCATTTTGAAGAAACGCGAAAATTACCGGCGCGCGTTCGACCATTTTGCGGCGCGTAAGATTGCGAAGTACGACGCGACCAAGGTGAAATCATTGCTGGCCGATTCGGGCATCGTGCGCAACCGCTTGAAAATTGCGGCCACGATCCAAAACGCGAAAGCCTTTCTCGCCGTGCAAAAGGAATTCGGCAGCTTTGACGCCTACCTCTGGCGATTCGTGGGCGGCAAACCGATTCAGAATCGTCGCCGCTCGCTTCAGGACATCCCGCCCCGCACTGCCGAATCCGACGCTTTGAGCCAAGACCTGTTGCAACGCGGCTTCAAATTTGTCGGCTCGACGATTTGCTACGCCTACATGCAAGCCATCGGCATGGTGAACGATCACACAACGGATTGTTTTCGACACCGGGAATGTCGGTGATCGGGATCAAAACATCCACTGACTAAAGTTCGCCGGTTTTGTGGCGTGATGGATCGCTGCTCCGCGTGGAGCGTTACACGCGGAGGAAAATTTTGCGCTGGTAGAGGAAGCGTACGATCCAGAACGCAATGAGCAATCCGCCCAGTGAAATCATCAAGTCGCCAAACCCCTTGGTGACGCGCGCGTCGAGCCAGACCTTGACATCTCCCCCGAGCACTCGGGTGGACAAGCGGCTGAAGGACCCGCCGAGGAAATTTTTAATGAGATAAATCGTGATGGCGTTCATGCCCATCCAGACGAACGGCTGACACCATTTCTGAAATTTCCAAACGTCCACAATCAGATAAAACGCACCCAGCAGCAGGGCCGAATAGCCGCCCGCCACCAGCACGAACGACGAGGTCCAGATTTTTTTGATGACGGGGAATTGCAATCCCCACAACCAGCCGAGGGTCACGCACGCCACGCCGCCGCCGAACAGGCAAAGCAGTTTGCGGCGGTCCGGCAAGGTCTGGTGGCGCAGGATCAAGCCCGCAAAAATTCCCAGCAACGCGGTGGCCACGGCCGGCAACGTGCTCAAAATACCTTCCGGATCCCAAAACGAATCCCACCGGCGCCCCGGCAGATATTTGAAGTCAACATGGTTCGCCAGGTTGTAACCCTCGTCGAATTTACCGGTGACGCGCTGGGTCGTTTCGTCATACATCCGTTCGGCCGCCAGCCAGGCGGGATTGTTCTTGGTGGCGGATGGATTGGCCGCGCCCGAACCGATTTTGCGGAACAGTTCAGCACTGGCGGCGTCGCCCGCCTGTTCGGCCCGGGTGATGAGGGCCGATTTTTCCAACTGAATGTCGCGGATCGGCACGAACGTCAGCAACGCCCAATAGCCCACCAGGATGCCCGCGCAGACGCCGACCAATACGCGCGGTTTCAAATAGATGAACAGCAAACCGGCGAAGGTGTAGGCGAGCGCGATGCGATTCAACACTCCCATCAACCGGATGTCCGGCCACGGATTCGTGACGCCGCCCGAGTAGAAAATACCGATCAAGAACAGCAGCACGCCGCGTTTCAACACGCGCCACAAAGCGCGGCCCCGACCGGATTCATTGGTGATTTTGCTGAGCGAAAAAACAATGGCCGCGCCGACCATGAAGACGAACAGTGGAAAGATCAAATCGTAGAAATGAAATCCTGCCCAGTCCGCGTGGTCCAACTGGTTTGCGAGGAATTTCGTCGCAGGATTTCCGCTCATGCGATTGAGCGCATAGACCAGGGAATCGGCGCCAATGATCCAGAACATGTCGAAGCCGCGCAGGGCGTCGAGCGACATGAGCCGGGTGGATTTGGTTGGAGGAACGGGAGTATCAGTCATAGAATCCAGGTGAAAAGAATGACGGCCACGAGTGCCAATCCCACCAGCCACCAGACCCAGTGGAGGCCGCGTGGTTTGGGTGAGCGCGGGCCGAATTCGCGCTGCACAAATTCGTCGTAATTGAAGTCTTCATCGGGCAGGCCCAGATCAGCGGCGGTGGCGTATTCCGCCGCCTCAGCCCAGCCGGTCTCCGCGTCCGCTCCGCAATGAGGACAGGCCCTGGCCTGGGGTGGCACAGGCGTTCCGCAATGGGGACAAACTTCCGGCGCTTTCATCAATCTCGGAGCAGAAAGTGTGGGCGCGAGGCTGTCAGTTCAAGCCTGATTTCCAATCCGGATTTTCCAATCCAGGAATTATTGCGCCTCTGGCAACATTGCGCTGGCCGCCCCGCTCCCCGAATCTGCCGGGCTGGTTTTTCCCGGTTTGCTTTTTCGCAGGGGATTGAGCAAAGTTTCGACGCTTGATTGAACTTCTCATTTTAGCGGGCTTGGGTGGTTTGGCTGCCGGGACGATTCACGTCTGGAGCGGTCCGGATCATCTCGCGGCGATTGGCCCGCTGGCAATTCAGCGGCCCAAGCAAGCTTGGTGGCCGGGGATTCGCTGGGGGTTGGGACACTCGGCGGGCGTCACCGTGATCGGGCTGTTGTCACTCTGGCTGCGCGATCTCATTCCCGTGGAACTGCTGTCCACCTGGGGCGAACGGATGGTCGGCGTGCTGTTGATCGGAATTGGATTTTGGGCGTTGCGGCTGGCGCTGAAAAATAATCTTCACACTCACGAGCACGAGCATGACGGAGAGCGGCACGTGCATATCCACACGCACGCTCCGGGGGAAACCCACTCCGCTCCCGCGCCTCACTATCATTCTCACGCGGCCTTTGGCATCGGCACGCTGCACGGGCTGGCGGGCAGTTCACATTTTCTCGGAGTGCTGCCGGCGCTCGCTTTTGAAACCAAACCGCAAGCGATCACTTACCTGGTTGGCTTTGCCGCGGGCACCGTGCTGGCCATGGCTTTGTTTTCCTGGGGCGTGGGTTGGATTACGACCCGGTTCGGCGCGACCGCCTTGAAAGTTTATCGCGGCTTGATGGGCACGGCGGCGGTGGCGGCTTTGGGAGTGGGTATTTTCTGGTTGGCCACCAGTTGGGGTTGACGCTGCGGACCACCGCTCGCGCCGGTTTCTTGCCGACGAAATTTTGATTCAACCAATTCGTTGCTTGACGGAAGTGGGAGCGTGAGTTCAGAGTCGCATGACCCGAAATCAGGCGGGCGAAGATCATGAAACGGCACGCGCTACGCAATTCTGATTCCCGGCTCGGCTTTACCCTGATCGAGTTGCTCGTGGTCATTGCCATCATCGCCCTACTTGCCGCCATGCTGCTGCCCACGCTGGCCCGAGGCAAAGCCGCCGCGAAATCCGCCGCGTGTAAAAGTAACCTGCGGCAGTTAGGAATAGCACTGACCCTGTACGTGGGCGATTATGACAAGTATCCGGGGAATGGAATAGTGGTATTTCCCGGGGCAACATCGGAAGATTCTGGGGGTTCGTCTGTTATGTTTTCGAGGAGCGGGATGAGTTGGCTAAAACCATACCTCGCGGAAAAATATGACATAAACTCCCTTTACAATGTTACCCTAGGAGCGATGACCGTACTTCATTGTCCAGCGGAAAAGCCCATACCTCCGAGTCCGTCTGGGGGGCTTCCCGGCGCGACACTTCCCGATTCTGACTATGGATATAATGAACTCGGCACGGCTTGGAGGAATAGTTTTCACGGACTGGGGCTAGGATTCACGATTCAGTTTAGCGGCTTTGATGAAGCGGGGCGACTGTCAGGCGAGCAAAGCTATATTAAAGCTGGTGATGTCAAGAATGCTAGCGACCTCATAGCGATCGGTGACGGTAATTCTTGGCTTGCTCCCGAGTATCCCTATCCGTTGGGACCTTTAGAGGATCGGCCGCACGCCGGGTCGGTTTTTCTTCCTCACGATGGCCGAGCAAACATGGTGTTTTGTGACGGCCATGTGGAACAGGCGAAAGGCGAGGAATGGACAAAAGCGACTGATTCGGCCCGCAAGCGGTGGAACATTGACAACGAGCCACACCCCGAGACGTGGTGACCCAGATCTGATCAATTCGACTCAGTGGATACCGAAGGAGTGTACGCCGTTTGTGATCTGGGGTTTTCAAATATTACCCGCGATGGCAACAATAGCATTACCGTATCTCTCAGTTGTCTCAGGAGGGTCACCGTGCTGCCATCAACGGGATTAGGGCATTTTAAGTATTCCTATAGCCGCCGACACGGCGCAGCGGCCTTCCAACCTCAGGCCAAGCGTTGGGGTCAAACGGGCGGCCGCCCTTGGTTCGAAACGAGCACCGGCGCGACCGCGTCTTGGACTGCGGCAGTCCGCTGCCGCTGTGGAATCATCGGCCCGCGACCGGAAAGCGGCAGAAGACTGCCGCAGTCCAAAACCTCGCGGACAGAGGCGCCATTCCCCATCCGGACCCCACCTTCATGGGGTTACACTCGCTCGGCGCCACGGCTACAACTTTAATTAAACCGCTATAGTGTCATAAAGCCGTAAGTACATCGGTCTCATTGGCTGATTACATTGTTAGCTTGAATTGGCCGACCTTGATTCATCTTGCCAGTCCCGCGTGTTTTTTCCATGCTCGGACATGGCTGCGCCCTCGCGAAACCTCGACTCCCAATTCTATCAAAACGCGGATGATTTCTTTCAATCGCAATGTCACGCGGGATTGACCTTTGACGATCTGACTCTGGCGACTTTGTATTCGGAAATTTTGCCCCGGGATACCGATCTCAAAACGCAACTGGCGGAATCGCTCCAGTTGAACGTGCCCATCATCTCGGCGGATATGGACACCGTCACCGAGTCGCGCATGGCCACGGCGATGGCCTTGAATGGCGGCATGGGCCTCATTCATTACAACATGTCGGAACGTCAGCAGCTCTCGGAGGTCAGCCGGGTAAAGTATCACGTGCCGGGCATGATTCCCGATCCCATCAAAGTGGCGCCGGATCAACTCGTCGGCGACGTGGTGCAAATGGTGGACGAACGCAAGTTCAGTTTCAGCACCTTTCCGGTGGTGAATGAAAAGGGGGTGTTGGTCGGTTTGCTGTCAGGACATGTGGTCAAACCGCGTTACGCGAAACGCACGGTGGCCGAGGCGATGACGCCGCGGGCGCAGGTGCAGACGATCAACAAAAAGGAGCTGGGCAAAGACCCGATCGCGCGAGCGGACAAGTTTTTTACGGAACGACCGGGCATGCACAAATTGCTCGTGGTGGACGACAACGATCAGTTGCACGGTTTGTTCACGATGAACGACATCGAGCGGATCACTCAGGAAAAGAAGGCGCAATTTCGACCGGCGCGGGATGCGCAGTTCCGGCTGGTCTGCGGCGCGGCGGTGAGCGCCACGCGCAATGCGTTTGGCGAGTTGGATCGCGATCGCATCGTGGCGCACGTGGGGGCGCTGGTGGAACGCGGCGTGGATGCGGTGGCGGTTTCCACGGCGCACGGTCACAGCAAAGGGGTGGGGGATACCGTGAAGTTGCTGCGTTCGGAGTTCAAGCATTTGGCCATCATCGCGGGCAACGTCACCAGCGGGGCCGCGGTGGAATATCTGGCCGAGTGCGGCGCGAACGCGATCAAGATTGGTCAGGGACCCGGCTCAATTTGCACCACGCGCATTGTTGCCGGAGTTGGGATTCCGCAGATGACCGCGCTTTACGTGGCTTCGCGCGCGGCAGCCCGGAAGGGTGTGGCGATTCTGGCCGATGGCGGCATCACCAAGAGCGGCGATCTGGTAAAGGCGTTGACGCTGGCCGACGCGGTGATTTGCGGCGGTATTTTGGCGGGTTGCCGCGAAGCGCCGGGCGAAGTCATGGAGATCAGCGGCAAAATTTACAAGCAGTATCGCGGCATGGGCAGTCTGGCCGCGATGCGCGCCGGTTCGGCGGCGCGTTATGGTCACGACAAGAACCCCACCCAAAAAGTCGCGGCGGAAGGGATTGAGGCTTTGAAAGAAGTGGTGGGGTCAGTGGAACGGGTGTTGAGCCAGCTTGTCGGCGGTATTCAATCGGGTATGGGCTATCTCGGCGCGGCGACCTTGCCGCAGCTCCGGGCCAAGGCCCGCTACATTCGCGTCAGTCCTGCCGGCATGAAGGAAGCCGTGCCGCATGACGTAGTGGAATTGAAGACGGGGAATTGACGGGCCGCGAGCGGTCCCCCCGCTCGCAGCGCTCCGCAAGGTCGAAGACTTGGAATTGCTCGAACGCGTCTCTCATCATCCATGCGCTGCGGATGGAGACCATCCGCGCTCCGGTATCCTCTCGGGTCGCGAGCGGTCCCCCGCTCGCAGCGTTCCGCAAGGTCGAAGACTTGGAATTGCTCGAACGCGTCTCTCATCATTCGTGCGCTGCGGATGGGGACCATCCGCGCTCCGGTATCCTCTCGGGCCGCGAGCGGTCTCCGCTCGCAGCGTTCCGCAAGGTTCGAAGATTTGGAATTACTCGGGCGCGTCTCTCATCATTCACGCGCTGCGGATGGGGCCCATTCGCGCTCCGGTATCTTCTCGGGCCGCGAGCGGTCTCCCCTCGCAGCGCTTCGAAAAAGCTGCGCATCAGCCTTGCCTCGCGAAGTGTTTCCCGGCTCAATTATCGCCATGTCTCAGCCACCCAAATTGCGCTCCGACGGTCCTCCGCATAATCCGGGCGTGCGGGAATTGATTGCTGGTAAGCGACGATGGGCCGCCCCGCAGGCGAAGCAACAAGACGTCGCCAAGCTTGGTTTTCCGGGCTGGCATGAGCGTGGTTATCTGCCGCACCGCGACGAGCCGAGATTGACTCAATTCGTCACGTTTCATCTGAATGATTCTTATCCCGCCACGTTGCGGGTCGAATGGGAGGCTCTGTTGAAAGTGGAGGATAATCTGGAAAGACACCATCAATTGGAAGCCTACCTCGACAAGGGGCGGGGTATTTGTCATCTGCGCGACCCGAGGATCGCCGGTCTCGTGGATACGGCTTTCCAGTTTTATCATCGGCGATACTTTGACTTACGTGCCTGGGTAATCATGCCCAACCACGTCCACCTCCTGTTCGGGATGGACGTAATTCCGTTGGGTCGGATTATCAAGCAACTCAAACAATACACGGCGCGGGAAGCTAACAAGCTGTTGAGACGGTGCGGCCAATTCTGGGCGGAAGATGCGTGGGACACGTATATGCGTGATGCGGCGCACGAGTTGAAAACTCGGAAATACATCGAGAATAATCCGGTGAAAGCCGGGTTGGTGAAAACTGCCAAAGACTAGCCGTGGAACAGTGCCCGGTTTCGCGATGAAAATGGAGTGCTGCGTCTCTGGCGGGCCGCGAGCGGTCCCCCGCTCGCAGCGCTCCGCAAGGTCGAAGATTTGGAATTACTCGGGCCGTCTCTCATCATTCATGCGCTGCGGATGGGGACCATCCGCGCTCCGGTATCCTCTCGGGCCGCGAGCGGTCTCGGCTCACAGCATTCCGCAAGGCCGAAGATTTGGAATTACTCGGACGCACCTCTTGCCATTCACGCGCTGCGGATGGGGACCATCCGCGCTCCGGTATTCCCTCGGGCCGCGAGCGGTTTCGGCTCGCAGCGCTCCGCAAGGCCGGAGACTTGGAATTGCTCGAACGCGTCTCTCATCATCCACGCGCTGCGGATGGCGACCATCCGCGCTCCGGTATCTTCTCGGGCCGCGAGTGGTTTCGGCTCGCAGCGCTTCGCAAGGCCGAAGACTTGGAATTGCTCGAACGCGTCTCTCATCATCCATGCGCTGCGGATGAGGGACCATCCGCGCTCCACAACCGTGCCACAACTGTGCGCTGCGCTTGCCACGGTAACCAAGGCGCGCCAGTTTCCCCGATTGTGGGACTTGCTTTGGTTGAGCCTGTTTCTAATCCTATCGCATGAAATTTTGTTTCCTGTTGGCCGCTGTTTTATTGAGCGTGCTGTTGTTCGGCTGCGTCACTACGAAAACCAAGGTTCAATATCCAACGACTGCCATCACAAATCAGGTGGATGTGTATCACGGCGTTGCGGTCAAAGATCCGTATCGCTGGCTGGAGGATGATAATTCCGCCGCGACGAAAGCATGGGTCGAGGCGCAGAACCGGGTCACGTTTGATTATCTCGGCCAGATTCCACAGCGCGCGGCGATCAAGGCGCGATTGACCGAGCTGTGGAACTTCGAGCGTTACGGCACACCGTTCAGGGAAGGCGGACGTTATTTCTATTACAAGAACGACGGCCTGCAAAATCAAAGTGTGCTCTACACGTTGCCCACGCTGCAAGCCGAGCCGACCGTTCTGCTCGATCCGAACAAGCTCTCGACCGATGGCACGGTGGCGCTGGGCGGTATTGCCATCAGCGAGGATGGCAATCGCATGGCGTACGGATTATCCACGGCGGGATCGGACTGGCAGGAATGGCGCGTGCGCGACGTGCGGACGGCAACGGATTTGCCGGACGTGATCAAGTGGGTGAAATTCTCCGGCGCCTCGTGGACCAAAGATGGGAACGGCTTTTATTACTCGCGTTATGATGAGCCGACCGAAGCCGCGAAGCTCACGAAGGCGAATTATTTTCACAAACTTTATTTCCATCGCCTCGGCACGGCGCAGAGCGAGGACAAGCTGATTTATCATCGCCCCGATCAGAAGGAGTGGAATTTTGGCGGCGACGTCACGAAAGACGGGCGTTATCTCGTCATCACTTCCAGTCAGGGCACGGACCCGAAGAATCGCGTGTTGTATCAGGATTTGCAGACACCGGACGCGCCGGTGGTTGAGCTGTTAATGGAGTTCGATGCCGATTACTCGTTTATTGATAACGACGGACCGGTGTTCTGGTTCAAGACGGATCTCCACGCGCCGCGCCATCGGGTCATCGGTATTGATACCCGGAATCCGGCGCGCGCGAACTGGAAGGAAATCATTCCGCAAGCCGCCGAAACGCTCACGGGCGTGAGCGTGCTCAATCATCAGTTTGTATGCACCTATCTCAAGGACGCGCGCAGTCAGGTGAAGGTGTTCGGGCTGGATGGCAAATTCGTGCGCGAGATCGCATTACCGGGCATTGGCTCGGTCGGCGGGTTTGCCGGGAAACGTCAGGATACGGAGACGTTTTATTCGTTTACCAGTTTCACCACGCCGGGCGTAATTTACCGGCTAAATTTAGTTACCGGGCAAAGCATGAAATTTCGCGCGCCGCAGTTGAAGTTCAATCCGGGGGATTACGAGACCAAGCAGGTGTTTTATGCCAGCAAGGACGGAACAAAAGTGCCGATGTTCATCACGCACAAAAAGGGGCTGAAACTGGATGGCAAAAACCCCACGCTGTTGTACGGCTACGGCGGATTCAACATCAGCCTCACGCCATCGTTCTCCGTGGCGAACCTGGAATGGATGGAGATGGGCGGCGTGTATGCGATGCCGAACTTACGCGGTGGCGGCGAGTACGGCGAGGCGTGGCATCAGGCGGGCACGAAGTTGCGGAAACAAAATGTATTCGACGACTTCATCGCGGCGGCGGAATGGTTGATCGCCAACGGCTACACGAATCCGAAGAAGCTGGCGATTGCGGGCGGCAGCAACGGCGGTCTGCTGGTTGGCGCTTGTTTGACGCAACGTCCGGATTTGTTTGGCGCGTGTCTGCCGGCGGTAGGTGTGATGGACATGCTGCGCTTCCAAAAATTCACCATCGGCTGGGCGTGGACGAGCGATTATGGTTCATCGGACAACGCGGAGGAGTTTTCCGCGCTCTACAAGTATTCGCCGTTGCACAACCTCAAGCCGGGCACGAAATATCCAGCCACTCTGATTACGACGGCCGATCATGATGATCGCGTGGTGCCGGCGCATAGTTTCAAATTTGCGGCCACGTTGCAGGCCGCGCAAGCGGGGTCGGCGCCGACGTTGATTCGCATTGAAACGAAGGCCGGTCACGGCGCGGGCAAGCCGACCAGCAAAATCATTGAGGAAGCGGCGGACAAATGGGCGTTTCTGGTGAAGGCGTTGGAGATGAAACCAGTGCTCGGCGGCAAGTGATGTAGCGTGTGTTGCGTTCGGAGCGCAGCCGGATTGATGAAACTGTGGCCGCGCAAGTGCAGACGGTTGGGTTCGGAGTGCGGGCGGTCTCCGCCCGCAGCGTTCCGCAAGGTCGAAGACTTGGAATTGCTCGAACGCGTCTCTCATCATTCATGCGCTGCGGATGGGGACCATCCGCGCTCCGGTATCCTCTCGGACCGCGAGCCGTCCCGGCTCGCAGCGTTCCGCAAGGTCGAAGACTTGGAATTGCTCGAACGCGTCTCTCATCATTCATGCGCTGCGGATGGGGACCATCCGCGCTCCGGCATCCCCTCGGGCCGCGAGCGGTACCCCGCTCGCAGCGCTTCGCAAGGTCGAAGACTTGGAATTGCTCGAACGCGTCTCTCATCATTCGTGCGCTGCGGATGGGGACCATCCGCGCTCCGGCATGGATTCGACGCTTGCTGCCGAATCGAAGTTTGCGCCGCCTTACTTGGGCGGCTACAGTCCGGCGCGTCGGTCGTTTCAAGCCTGATTGGAACATGAAATCATTCAAACACTTATTGTGCTGCCTGGCGGTTGTGTCAGCCGCTCATTCTGCTTCGGCTCAAGTTCCGGAAAATCTCGTCGTCGAAGGCGTGCCGCCGCATCCGGAGGAGTTGAAAGCGGCAGCAGGGCGGTATCTGGAATTTCGCGCGGCAGGTTTTACTGGTTGGCATCCGACCAAGCGCGAGATGCTCATCAGCACGCGCTTCGCGGATACGCCGCAATTGCACGAAGTGCGCCAACCGGGCGGGAGTCGCCAGCAACTCACTTTCTCCGCCGAACCGGTGCGCGGCGGCGTCTGGCAGCCCAAACACGGTCGCTACATTGTCTTTGGGCAGGATCGGGGCGGCGGCGAGTTCTACCAGTATTACCGGTTGGATCCGGACACCGGCAACATCACGTTGCTGACCGATGGTCAATCGCGCAACGGCGGTGGACGGTTTTCTCACGACGGCGAATGGTTCGCTTACACTTCAACGCGGCGGACGGGGCGCGATAACGACGTCTGGCTCATCAATCCCGCGCGCCCCGAGACCGACCGGTTGCTGAGTGAACTTTCCGGTGGCGGTTGGCAGGTGAGTGATTGGTCGCACGATGGCAACCAACTTCTGTTGCAGGAATATATTTCGATCAATCACAGCCGGTTGTATCGCCTGGATCTCAATAGTGGAGCGAAGACCTTGATCACGCCCGATGGAGCGACGCCCGTAGCTTATGGTAACGCGCGTTTCGCCCGGGATGGGAAAGCCATTTATTGCACGACGGATCGGGGCGCGGAATTCGAGCGCTTGGTTCGATTGGATTTGGTCACGGGGACCATCACGGTTCTGACCACGGACATTCCCTGGAACGTCACCGAGTTCGAGGTGTCGCCGGACGGCAAAACCATTGCGTTCATCACGAACGAAGCGGGCATCGGTCGGTTGCGGCTGATCAAGGTTCCGTCCGGAAAGCGCTCGCAGCTCGTCCCGTTGCCGCTGGGGGTTCCTTCAGGGGTGAAATGGCATGAGAACGGGCGTGAGCTGGCCTTCAGTTTCAACACCGCGCAATCACCGACAGACGCTTATGCCTACGACGTGAAAAAGCGGCGGTTGGAACGGTGGACGCAAAGTGAAACCGGGGGATTGAACCCGGCCCATTTTCGCGAGCCGGAATTGATTCGCGTCAAGAGTTTTGATGGCCTGGAAATCTCGGGATTTTTATATCGTCCAGACGATCAAAAGTTTCCTGGCCGCCGACCGATCATTGTGAACATCCACGGCGGGCCGGAAAGTCAGTCGCGCCCGATTTTTCAAGCGCGCAACAATTTTTACCTGAACGAGCTGGGCGTGGCGATCTTGTTTCCGAACGTGCGCGGCTCAAGCGGTTACGGCAAAACTTTCCTGACGCTGGACAACGGGTTCAAACGGGAGGATTCGGTCAAGGATATCGGCGCGTTCTTGGATTGGATCGCCACAGACGAGTCGTTGGATGCCGGGCGGATCGCGGTGATGGGGGGCAGCTACGGTGGTTACATGACGCTGGCGAGCTTGGTGCATTTTAGTGATCGTTTGCGTTGCGGCGTGGACGTCGTGGGCATTTCCAGTTTTATCACGTTTTTGAAGAACACCCAGGATTACCGGCGTGATTTGCGCCGGGTCGAATATGGCGACGAGCGTGATCCCGCCATGGCCGAATTTTTCCAACGCATTTCGCCGCTGACCAACGTGGACAAAATCCGCAAGCCGCTGTTCGTTGTTCAAGGACAGAATGATCCGCGGGTGCCCGTCACCGAGGCCGAGCAGATGGTCCGAGCGCTGCGCGATCAAGGTGGCGTCACCTGGTATTTGATGGCTAGGGATGAAGGCCACGGTTTCGCCAAAAAGAAGAACGCTGATTTTCAGTTTGTCAGCATGATCCAGTTTCTACAGGAATATCTACTGCGATGAACATCCAGCTTCGGCGCGGCGCGTCCGTTTGGTTGCGGGAAGGCAAATTCCTCGTTGGCGCCTTATTCCTGCTCGGGCTTGGGAGCTTCAACGCGAAGGCGGAAGCCTGGCGGGAGGCATTGCGGCAAATGCCTTTGATTTCGGGGCCCGTGGTTTTGGATCAATCCAATTGTGCGCCGGTGATTTTGAACAGCTTTTGCTCCAACGCGACCGTCAAAGCGCTGATTTTCATGCCGGGAGCGACGGATGAATTGTATTTTTTCAAACGCATTAAAGTCGCCGTGACCAATGCCCAGCCCAGTGTGTTGGACGCAATGGCGGCGTTGACCAACCAATCACCGCTCCGGGTCACGTTTCAATCACCGTTTGTGTTGTTGTATTCGGGTGAGGACGTCTTGCCGTTGGATTACACCATCAAACATGAGCGCACGCAAAAGAAGTTGATGCGCGCCAAGCCTCTGGCGCACGTGGAGTCACTGGATCGGGATTGGTCGCACTTGTTGCGCCTGATTAAAAATCAGGTTCCTGCGGTGTTGATTCCTTACGAGGGCACGATCGGGTCGTGGCATTTCTATCGGCACACGTTCGCGGGCTGGAATCTGACACCGTGGGAAGTGCTGGAAGCGGCGGCGCTGGCGGGCAAGACCAAGTTCACCGTGGTCCGCAACGGCGTCGTGTTTGAGGTGGACCCGCGGATGGGTGAACTGCCGGATTTGAATCGGACCCCCGGGCCGTGACCGGGATTTTCCCGGGGAAAATTCTTTTGGCGCAGAGACAACGAAGACAAGTTTTTGTCCGCGAACGGGACAAGCAAACCGTGGTCAAATCGAATTTCCCGCGAGTGCTGGTGCTGGTATATGGATTGCTTTTTGAGCGGCATGAAAATGCGAAGCGCAACTCTCTCCGAGCTGGTTTCGCGTTTCTTTCCGGTTACGCCTCAGCGCGTAAACGAAAGCCCCATCATAGTTCCGCTAGTTACGTATCGGGCGCACGCCTGATATTCTTCTCTACTGGGTTTGGTTTCTGGGGGCTGGCTCGCACCAGCCCCCAGTTTTTTCGTCCACCGATTAAAAATCGTGGGTCAGAATGGCTTCCGCGCGACGACAAAGTTCGCGTCCGTAATCCGTCCAGATGCCTTGTCCCCAGTAGCGGTAGCAACTGGTTTGCGAGCAGAGCAGGTAGAACAGCGCGTTGCGATAGCGGTGCTCACGGGGAGAAATTTTTGCCTGTAAAACTTTCTCGTTGAACAGCGAGCTGACCTTCTCCATCGGGCCGAGAACATTTTCATAACCGCGCACCCAGGAAATGTCGTTCGTCCAACTGCCGCCCTCCATGTTGAAATGGTGATCCTCCTGTTTCAATTGCGCGATGACTGCCGCGAGTTTTTGGACTCCCGCTCCGGGCGAAAAGCGCTCCCAGATTCGTTTTTGGTGAATCGGTTGCAGCGGAGGAAAATCCGTGGCTTTCAGGCCGAGCGCGTAAAGCTGATCCAGATATTCCGACACGTTCAACAACGGCGTGGCCGAGCCGCTCGCTTCACGCACCACTTCCATGAATTTCGGCGGAAACTCATTCATCATCACGCCGCCGTTTTCGCCGTCGGCAATTTGCGTCACCAGCGGGGGCACGGATTTTCCGGCCAGTTGCCAGCGCGACAAACCTTTGGCTTCGTAATAGGGCTGCATTTGGGCCACGAGTTTCGTGTCGCTGCCCTGGGTTTTGATGATGGCGATGATGCTGGCCTCGTCGCCATTTGCGTTCCGGCAGATCAACCGATGGGGTAAATGCTTCTGCTCCGGGCCGCTGCCGGTGGCGGGCTGCTCCACGGTATGTTCCTGCACCAACACCCATTCGTAACCGCAATCCTTCAAAGTTTTGACGAATTCATACGCAACATCCGGATGATTCGGCAGCGCCATTTCGGCGGGTGAAAAACCGCGAATGCGTTGGAGGGCCTCCAAGCCAAAGATGGCCGCGAAGTGATGTTGAAACGCTTTCACATGCAGACGAAAATCCTGGACCGGTGTGGAAGGCGCCACCGCGTGTCCCCAGGCCATTCCCAACCATTCCACCGCCGACTGATAGGCAGGTTCACAAGTGATGCGCTTGAGCTGGTCAAACACGTCGTGCAGCCCCATCTGCCGCAGGCCATGAAACAGAGTGCCGGAGTATTCGAGCATGACCCGGGGTTGTTTACCTTCGGCCACGAGCTGCGGAATGAACTCGCCCATGCGCTTGTAACACCAATGGAACACCGTGGCGTTGTGGTTATCCCCGATGTTGGGGTGGTCCATCATGTATTTCAGGTTGCTGATGACTTCCGCGGTTTGCAGATTGGCGCCGCCGGCGGGAATGAGCGGTTGGTGCATATGCAGCGCAATGGCGCACGCGCTGTTGAGGTTGCTGAAATCAATGCCCCCGCGCGGCGCGGCGTGGTGGCGGTCGCGCAGTTTTTTTTCGACAATGGCTTCGTTGCCACAAAGGTTGGGAAGGCTCTCAATGTATTCCGGGAAAGCGTTAGCACTCATAAATCGCGACGTGATGCTCCGGCAGACGGAGCGCGGAGTCAATGAACCACTGACATGCGGAGGCGGAGACACCAGGAAAATTGAGCACCTGGTGGATTAGAGCACAAGGTGCGTGCATGTTCCTCGATAAACATGCGTGAAGATAAGAGGTTTACGCATTGGATAGTAACAGGATGCGCCTCAGTGTACAGGGCCGATTATTTACCACTTACCTTCGGCGGCGCGGCGTGATAGGATGCCACCATGAAAACGGAAGTCGTCGCCATTCCCACCAGCGTTCTTTCATCCGTTGAAACATTGGATGAATTGCAGGACTGGCTCACCGCGCAAAATCCCAAGCTGATCGCCGAGTTGCGCGAAGCGCGCCAGCAAGACCTTGACGGCGGGTTCAAACCTTGGAAACCCCGCCATCTGCCATGTCCTACCGAGTCGAAATAGGCGGGCGGGCCGACGCGCAACTGGCCGGACTGGATACCGCCATCGGCGCCAGCGTGGAGCGCAAGATTCAATGGCTCGCTGAAAATGCCGCTGACATGGTGCATCGGCGGCTTGTGGGAATGCCGGAGGACCTGGCGGGACTCTGCAAACTCCGCGTGTGCTCCCGGCGGCGGTGCTGATCACCATCACTGGCTATACCGGCGAGCCAAAGTCATGCCTTTGCCTACTGCAGCCTCCGGTGAGCGCGGTTATCGGCAACAGCGTGGCGAGCATTGGATTTTAGTCACGCCATTCGTCAGCCATTCCACTTTGGTAATTGTGGGCCGGATCAAAGTCAGCATGTCGCTTGTCCACGTTACCCCCTTCACCAAAATAACGTGTCACCGGCACCCACCCTTCACCCAGTGCCGGCGTGGGCGCTTCCGGCGGGAGCGTTTTGGTATGGAACGCTGCCATCAATTCCTTTCTAGCGTTGCAATCGTTGGCGTATCTCGCCAGACTGGCGCGGTTAAAAAATTATCGAGCCATTAAGTGAAAGGCTGACGTTGTTTATGAATATCAATCCGGAAACGGACCTTGACCTGGAAAAGTTGTTTCTGCCGGCATGGGCGCAACAAGACGCCAATACCGCCAATCGCTACGCGAAGTACACCGGCGAAGAGGGCGCGGCCCGATCGGAACGCGGCGAACACCGCGGTTCGCGGTCACGCCGTACTGACGGCGGTTTCGATCGCAACAAACGTCGCCCGGACGGCTTCCGAAAGCCCCGCCATGATGATCAATCATCGCCTCGTTCGCGACCGGGTGAGGCTGGTGCGCGCGGCCAGGGAGCGCGGCGGGATTTCCCGCGCGGTGAGCGGCGCGAGGCGCGTTACGCTCCGCGTCGGCCGGAACTGCCGCCGTTACCGGAGATCACGGCCGCGATTGTTCCCGATGAGCGCGGCGTTGAGTCCATGGCGCGTCAGGTCAAGATGACGGGGCGGGCCTTTCCCTTGTTTGACATTGCTTTCCTCATCATCCAAAAGCCCGAGCGTTACAGCGTGAAATTCACGGTGCGGAAGGATCCGCAGGGGAAGGTTATTCAGCCGTTGTTTCGTTGTGGATTGGATGAGACGGTCTGGTTGACTGAAGCCGAAGCGGTGGCGCATGTGTTGCAGAAGCAATTCGCGACCTTTTATCAGGTGGACAAAGTGGCGGCGGAAGCGCCGAAGGGCGTTTATACATTTGTGGCGCAGTGCGGTTTAAGCGGCGTGATTTTAGGCCCGCCCAATTATCATGATTATCAGACCAAGTTGCGCAAATTACATGCGGAGCGTTTTGCGCGCATGCCGTTTGAAGCCTTCAAATCGCGCGTGAAAATTGTGCGCGATGAGGCCGTGGTGAAGCAGTGGGTGGAGGAGCAAAGCTGGAAAACGGAATACACCTGCCTCAATGTGCCGGAGCCGTTGAAACTGATGACGCGGGAAGCCGTCGAGGAACACTTTGTGGCGACGCACAAGGAGGCCATCATTAAACCCACGGAATCGCATCTGGTCGGCGGCGTGGCGGCGCGCTCCTTGCACGGTGGGTTGGGGCGTCTGGTCGGTAATCTGTTGGCGGAACAGCGTCGGTTTCCGATGCAGATCGCCACCGCTTTGAGCCAGGCGTTTGCGCAGCAGGGGTTGCAATTTTTCAAGGTGAATAAAACCGTGACTCATGTCGCGGTGGCGCGGCCGCATTATTTGGACTTGGAAAACACTCCGGTATCCGTCGGAGTAAAGCGCATTGTTGAGTTCATCAATGCGAATCCCAAAACCACTCGCCGAACTTTGGTTGAAGCTTTGGCCCCGACGCCGGCCGCGCCCACGGTGATTCCAGTCGCGCCGAGTGGGGAAGCAACAGCCACCACGCCGCCGGTTGGCGAGCCAGCCAAACCCGAACCGACCCCTGAGCAGACCGCGTTGATTTCTGATCTACACTGGCTCATTCACCAAGGTCATGTATTGGAGTTTGCCGATGGCCGGTTGGAAACGGCCAAAAAACCGGTGCCAAAGCCGCCCAAGCCAGCGGCTGTGTCGCCCCCGGCGCCGGCGGAAGCAGCGCCGTCGGTCGAGGCGGCAACCGCGCCGGCCGCAGCACCTGCCGTCGTTAGCGCGCCGAGCGAAAGCGGTGCGGTGGCGCGTGCGGACCTCGCTGATGGAACGAGCCAAACCAATCCGCCCGCAGTGAATTTGCCGGCAGCGAATTTAACATCGCCGACTTCCGAGACTTCGGCGCCGCCCGTTGATTTGCCTCCGCCCGGGTTGGGCTGATTTCGCGAACCCTTGTCAAATAAGCAACCGCGCCTGAGCAGTCCCGCAGCAGGCGCGGTTTTTCGTTTCAATGATTCGCGGAAAAATCACGCCTTGGCCAGGCGCTCAAAAATTCCGGCAAAAGTGGATTTGGGTTCTGCCACCGTTTGCCGGACTTTGAGCTGGCCGAGAATTGCGTGCCAGCCGATGTAAATTTTATGCCACTGGTTTTCGAGGCTGCGCAGCGCCCCTTCACTCATTTCGCTGAGGTAGCGCAGGGAAGGGGAGTTGCCAATCAAGCCGTGGATTTCCTCCTTCGTCGGCGAGGCGACTTCCATTCCCGAGAGGATGAGTTCGAGTTCCTGCACGAGGACGCTCTTGATTTCCAGGAAGTGGGTTTCATCGTCGGCGTTGAATTTTTTGGAGCGCGCCAGATTGATGAAACTGTTGAATTGCTTCCAACATTCGAGATAGTTCTCGGTTTGCTGGATTAACGGATTAACTTTGGTGTTACTCATAATAGGGACTGCCTGCGTTTATAGGACGTTTGACTTTGCGGAGTAGTAAGAAAAATGATGGCCCCGCCGCGCATTTCGCGCGCGGTAATTTTCAAGCCGGGAAAATGAATAACCAGTTCGCTCAGCGGCAGCCGGGCCTCTTGGGCTTCGGTGAAGGCCCGCACCACCGCATCGCCAATTGAGGTCAACAAACCGTTGGGAAACGCCGAGGGAATGGTGGTGGCCAAAATCCGGCCCGTGCGATCAATGCTAAAGCTGCCCGTGTAGAGCTGCAAAAGTGGTTTGCTGGATCGGAACCAACTGGTTATGAAGCCCATAAAGTGACAATTTTGTTCATGCGCTGACGTAACTCGTCGGCGCTCAGTTCCGTCTTCCAGCCGACACAAAGATCCGTGCCGCCCTTGTTGGCAATGGTGAGGTTTTGTTGCGGTCCCATGCCGGTGATGAGGTCGAGGTCGCCGGCTTGCAAAGATTCACCCAGAGCGCGAAAGCGGTTGACGGTCTGGCGCACCCAGGTGGCGACCAGATCGGGATTGTTGAGACCGCGTGAATCAATTCGCGTTTCCGCCACCAGTTTCAACGCGAACTCAACCCCGTCCGTTTCCATCAGGGTATTCAGACCGCTGGAGGTGTTTAATGGAGCGGCGTTCGTGCTAATGGGTGTGTCGGCATTATCCGTGGCGATGGGCGTTTCTTTGCTCTCATCAATCGCCTGTGCCGTTTCAAGCAGGAGCGCGTTGTACGGTTTGAAAATGGTTCGTGGCCGATCCGGTTCGGCGGGGAGGAATTCAAAGTTACCCGCCCTCCAACACAGGATGCGTTGAAAGGCCTCCTCGCCCCGGACCTCTTCGGTCTCCGCGTCAACTACATCCCCGTTGCTGATCCAGATGCGTCCGGTAAGTGGGCCATTGGTAATGCGGAGCACGGTTGAAGTTTGCGAGATACATTCCAGTTGTACGAGGTCCACCAGGCTCTTGCTCTGGACGCCGCGGAAACCGACTTCGTCTTCCCGGACAATCAAGGAGTCCATACACTCGACGAACTGCGCCATTTCCTGTTCCGAGGAAGGTTTCGACCAATAGAGATCCACTCCCAAAGCGTAAACTCGCGAGCGGAAACGCTCGTCGGCATTCGAGGTCAGCACGACCGTGCGCAGGTCCGGCCATCTGCGTCGCGCGATGGTCAGTAATTGTAATCCATCCATGCGCGGCATGCGCAGATCGGTGACGAGCAGACGGTACTCATTGCTCTCCAACATGGCCAACGCCTTGGTCCCGGTGGTGGCGGTGTCCACCTCCGGCTGGCTGGATAACTCCGCGAAGGTATCGCGATAGATCTCCAGTAACTCCGGGTCATCATCCACTAACAGAACTTTGCGTCGGATCTCCATTGTTGACGTGCGTATCATGCCGCGACCTCTGGTTCGACTGCGACCAGAGTGACGCTGTGCCATCCAAGCAAGAGACGTTCCGATATTTTTGCCGCACCAACATTTTGCGCAAATTGTGAACTGGTTGCGAAACCCTGACGGTTCGAGCTGGTTTTGCGGCCTTGGTGAGTACGGCGTTGCGGAGCCGGGACGTGGACAAGCAGTCCATCAACGAGACAACTCGTGCCTCGCCAAGTCATCCCGTGGTGACGCGCGAGTTATCTCGTTGCCTTGGAATTTTGGTCTTTCGCGGTAAAGAACCGGTCAATTGTCATTCATTGGCGCTCATGGCATGTCATCTGCAAGAGGGCGGACAAGTCGTAAACGGTTTTATAGTGGTAAGTTGAAGAATCACACTACTGATGTCCGGCGCTTCACTGCAACGTGGTGCCGCGCAGCAAAACAGCGAAATGGCTGATACTAGACGATTGTATAAAAATATGAGCGCATCCTCTTCCAAAGGCGTCCGTTTTGGCATTTGGGGTTTTTTCAAAGGTTTGTTTCATCGTGCGGATGACGCGGATTTGCTACTCGCTGATGATGAAGCTTCGCTGGAAACGGCTTCGCAACTAACGCCGCCACCGGTTGAAGTTGCTCCCCCGGTCGCTCCGACCGGCAAATCCGCTGCGGCCACGCCATCGCAAAATCTCAACGTGGATGTGCAAGACGCGGGGGTGGCGCCCAGTGTCGCCATTCCGTTGCAGGCGATTTTGAATAATTTTCCCAACGAGTTGCGCGGTCGGGTTCGGGTGCAAACCGTTGGCGATCTGGCCATCAACGTGGCCGCTGATAAAATTTTGGCACAGTTGCCGCAAGGTCAGGTGCGATTGCCTTTTGGTGAAATCCGCAAATCCGCGCCTCAAGTGTTCTCCGCCGGGGTGGATTACGATCGGATCTCAGTTGCTTTGCCGCTGAACGAAGTGCTGTCGCGATTGAATCCTGGGTTGCTGTTGCGTCGCTCGCAATCGCGGCATCGGGTGGAAATTCCCGATGAAATCACCAGCCCCTTTGATGGGCGCGGTGAAGGTCTTTCGGTGGGGAACGCAAAACCGGTGCAGCCCGCTGCGCCACGTAAAACCGCGCCCGAGCAGCTAATGCCGGAGCGCGGTCCGATTTCACACGCCCCCGCGACTCCGACTCCCAAGCCCCGGGCCAAAGTCGCCTTGCCTCCCGAATTGGAAGCTATTCCAGCGCTGTTCGGTCCCAAGGCCGCTCCCGCTGCGGCTCCAAGTGCGGCTAGCACCCCATCGGCTCCGGAGCCGATTCCATTTAAGATGGCGACCCCACCGCCATCTCGCCCGGTATCGCCAGCACCGGTTTCCGTTGCCGCTCCCGCCCCAAGCATTCCAATGCCGACGGTGGCCGCTGCCGTCAGTAAACCCGTCGCGGCGACGCCAGCCGTGTCGAGCGCGGTCATTTACGCTTCGTTGCGTTCGTTATCGGAGAGCTGGCCGGAGGCGGTGCAACAGGAAATCACACAGGCGGGTTTGGGCGAGTCCAAAGTCGCTTTGCCGGTGGACCAGGTGGAGACAGCGCTCAAACGTGGCCGGATTGTTTTTCCTTGGAAACTGGTTCGCTCGTGGATCAGTCCGGCGGCGCCCGTCTCGGTTTCCGCGCATGATGCGGCTGAGTTGGAATTGCCCTTGAAGATCGTTGCGCCGCTTTTCCTGAGTCGCAAACATTCTGGAAATGGTGCCGCCGGCAAAGCCGCGGTGGGTCAGGATATTCCTGATCTCTTCTTCGGTGGACCCGCGAAAACGGATGCGGCCCCACCGGCGCCAGTGGCTCCGGCTGCCGCCCGGACGGCACCCGCTCCCGCGGCGCCGGTTGCTCCAGCAGCTCCCGTGGCTTCACTGCCGCCCCAACCCGTTGCGCCTCCGGCGCCGAGTGTGGCCAAATCGCCGGCGGGGATCGTGACTGGGCTGGTTCCTCCCGCGACCGCGAAAGCTGCTCCTGAAGCCGATTCGCTCAACGCCAAGTTGCCTGGCGGGGCCACGGATCGGATCGAAGACACTAATTTCTATCTCTGGAGTGACGCGTCGGAGACGACCCGACTCCACCTCGAAAGCCTCAAGAAGACGGGGGCGAAGGGCACCGAGTTTGCCAAGCGTTACTCCTCGCCCAATGAGATTGTGGATCGCGCCATGAAGATTCCGGGAGTGGCTGGCGCGCTGGTCGCTTTGCCCGACGGTTTGATGGTGGCCAGTCGGATTCCGCCGGAATTCAATGGCGACACCTTGGCCGCGTTTCTCCCGCAGATTTTCGTCAAGGTGAACTCTGCCGCAAAGGAATTGCGCATGGGTGAGTTGAACAATGTCAGTTTCACCGTGGGCGTCACCCCATGGAAGATTTTCCGCGTGAACGCGATTTTCTTTGCCGCCTTTGGTCAAGGGGCGCAACCGATGCCGACGGCGCAGTTGGCCGGGCTCGCAGCGGAGTTGGACCGCAAAAATAAGTAAGTTATGGCTATCATTAATCAGGCAACCAAAGAATTACAGGTCAAGGTCGTCTATTACGGTCCCGGCATGTGCGGGAAAACGACGAACCTTGTCCAGGTTCATGATCATGTGCAGACGCAGGCCGGGAACAAGGGTAAACTGGTCTCACTGGCCACGAGCTCGGACCGGACCTTGTTCTTCGATTTTCTGCCCATCGAGGCAATGTCCATCAAAGGCTTCAAAACGAAATTTCAGCTTTATACCGTGCCGGGGCAGGTGATTTACAACACCACGCGCCAGCTCGTGTTGCGCGGCGTGGATGGGATCGTTTTCTGCGCGGATTCGCAATACGAGAAGATGCAGGAGAATGTGGAGAGCTTCCAGAACCTGCAGGAGAACCTGCGTAATCTGCGGCTGAACCTGGATGAAATCCCTTACGTGTTGCAATACAACAAGCGGGATTTGCCGAATGCGGCGCCAATCGAGTACATGGAATTTTTGCTCAACAATCGAGAAGTGCAGGTGCCGTCGTTTCCGGCGGCCGCGCACAAATGCGAGGGCGTGTTCGAGACCTTGAACATGATCACGCGCATGTTGTTACACAAATACGTGAATCAAGGTCAACCGCACTATGCCTGACATGACTACGTTACCGCAATTATTGGAAGAAGACGTCCAACGGATGGATCGCGTCCTGGTGGATTACCTGGACCGGAGCGACGCCGTGACCGCACTGGTCATTGACAAAGGCGGATTCCTGATCGCGCATCAAGGGGACAACCGACACTTTGATTTGACCACCATTGGCGCGCTGGCCTCCGGTGCGTTTATGGCCAACCAGACCATCGCCAATCTGGTGCATGAGGACAACTTCGAGAGCGTGTATCAACAGGGCGGCAAATACAGCATGTTCTGCGCAAGCATTGACGAGCATTGCCTCTTGATGGTGATCTTCCCGTCCAAAACCGGCGTCGGCGTGGTGAAATATCATGCGGCCGAAGCGCGGAATCAAATCGCCAGCCAACTCAAGATCGCGCAACAACGCGATCCGGGTCGCGGGGTGGATTTGTCCGTGTTGAATCTGGCGGATCCCAGCGAAGTTTTCCGGCGCAAGCTCTGAGGAGTTTCCCAAGACGCTTGCGTTAATGAATTACGGCGATCCTTCCACGCAAGCGCCAAGGTATCCGGGTTAGTACTTTGCGGCGAGCCAGTCAGCCCGAGGCGCTTCTGCGAGTACGGAAGCGCGACTTCAGTGTTTGGAAGAATCGTCCGGCTTCGGCTCGCTATCCTTGGTGAGCCACCAAACCACCAGTGCCGGACCAAAGCAAATCGTAATGCCAATCGGCACTCCCATGATACTCCAAAAGACATCCATAATTCGGTCGTAGCATTGCGGGTTTCACCTGCCTTGTAAAGTTGGTTCTGGTGTGTCTGCCGACGGGATCCTCGTTTCAGGCCGCGGATGAAAAATCAACCGGCTGCACTCTCTTACAACTTGGTCAACCAGTTTAGGATTTGCTTGTCAGTCGCCGGCTCCCTCTGAACCGTGAAGTCACGTGTCGCGCGGAGTGCTTGATAGCCTTGTTGAATGGCACTCTGCTCGAATTGGTCGCCGGTGTTATGAATCGCCAACGGCTGCGGCGCCGCCAGCAACGCGGCGGTTTCAAATCCGCCCAGGCTGAGCAACCCCGGGCAAAACAGATCGTCATCCAGCCAGGCGGCTTCCCCACCGGTTGATAGATTGTTCAAATCAGCGACCACGGCTTGCGCGCCCGGCGCAGCCAACAGCGACCACCAACCGGCGCGACCTTCACCGCACAAGATCACTCGCGGCGCGGCTTGGCCGGAGGGGAACAGTTTGCGGACGCTGTCGCAAACGGTGAGCAGATCACCAACACGCTGTTGGAGGCGGGTGCGATTGTAGGTGGTGTAAAAATTCTTGAAAGGATCCGCTGCGGGGCCGGACGAGAATTCGGAAATGACCACGACCGGATAACCCTCCTTGAGCAAGGCCGCCGCCAAGCCTTGCGGATTTTGTTCCGCGGCACAATATCGCTGCGCGCCATTCTCATGCGCCAATACGATCACCCGGTTGGCTTTGCTGGATCGGCGCCGGGGTTTATCGGGCTGAAACCGGATTGCTGTGACCGCGTCCGCGTTGTTCTCGGAACGAATGCTGAATTCCATGGCTGCCCAGCCGTCTCCCGCGCGCACCGGTTTGAGATTGAGTTGGGTTTCCGTGATGGGCCAGTCCGCTTGCAGCGTATGTCGCCAGAGCGGCTGCATGGTGGAACGGAACGCATCGAAGTCGCGTTTCTGTTTTGGCTGCCCGTTGGCCAACTGGACGCGGTGCTGCGTTTTCAAGTAATCCATCAATTGCTGATCCGTAATCGCGTCGGCGGGCAACTGGTCATCCGGCCACACGCGCAGCTCTTGGTCCGGATCCTTGGTATAGGGTTTTTCAGCCAGGGATTGCGCGTCCGGCGCGTCCAGCAACCATCGGTTCAGCCAGGCGTAAACGGCTTCGCGGCTGGTTTGATTGTAATTGTGGTCAAAGTTGAAACGGAGGTGGCGCAATTGATCGGGAACGCCGAGTATTTCATACGCGCTGGCCACCGCCGGTCCCTCCACCGTCGGCGTGTCCTTGGTCCAATCTCCCGTGGCGGCAATCAGAATTTGCGGGCGTGGTGCGGCGGCGGCCGCAATGTCCATGTTGGAGAATTTCACGCGTAACCCCGGCGCGTTTTCACAGAGACAACCGCCCTGCATGGAATGGGAAACCATGCAGACAGGTGCTTGCACCACCAGGCGGTTTTCGATCGCGCCCAGAATGAAAGTCTGCGTGCCACCCCCCGAGGCACCGGTGCAACCGAGACGCGATTTATCCACATCCGGCAGTGATTCAAGGAAGTCCAGCGCGCGGATGGAATTCCAGGTTTGCAAACCCATCAAGCTGATGTTCCAGAGTTGGCATAGTGCGTTCGTGCCAAAAAACCGGTGTCGCGATCCAAAGTCGGCTCCCGGCTGACCGGCGCGTGGGTAATTGGCAAAGCTCGTGTCGTTGTAACCGACCATGTCATAGGCGAACGCGATGATGCCCTGTTTGGCGAGGTTGATGCAGCGCCCCGGAATGGAACCGTCCTGGCCGTCGGTCAGGCGACCGTTGCTCCAATGGCCGTGCGGATTGAGTACGGCGGGAAATGGTCCGGCGCCCTGTCCACGGGGACGATAAAGATTTCCGCCTACATAAAACCCCGGACAACTTTCGAACGTCACCCGTTCCACCGTGTAATCTTCATGTTCGATGCGTCCGGAAACTTGCGCGTTGAGCGGCGTCTTTTCCGGCTGCAGCCACAGACCGCAACTGATCCGCACCTGTTCGCGAATGTCCTGGGCGCGCGCTTCCCACTCGCTGCGTGAGGTCGGTGGCGTAAAGGTGCGCAAGGTGTCCAACGTGTGCGTTTCCGGCTCGACGGCCGGGAGTGCCAACGGTAACGCGACGAGAGCAAGCAAGACCGAGCGGATAAATTTCATAAGCGGAGCTGGCCGACGTCTTCGTCCGTTCGTGCTGACGACGGGGCACGCCGGAGTTGCGCCGGATTTTTCAGAGATGGTGTTGAATTGAGTCAGTGACCGCGCGTTCATGATGGTGCGTCATTCTGCGTGTCAAAGCGGGAAACTGCCAGGATAAATTTCCTGATATGACCGGAGCCACGGGCTGAATCACGCCCCGTCGCCGTTGTTGGCTGGCATTTGGCTTGACGCCGATGTGTTGTTTAATGAAGCTGGCGACGAAATGAAAGCCACTTGAGTTGTCACGCACGCTGGAGCGTAGCCGATGAGAATCGCGATTCATCGCCGCCGATCTGGCGAGTGGTCGTCCCAAATCCAGGGCGAAGTGGTTTTTTACTAGATCATTAAAAAATCCATCGGCCGCTTAATGCGGCACAAACCAAAAGGAAGCAGCATGAAATACTCGTTCGTAGGGGCTGGCGTACTCGCGCTGGCGTTGGCAATGGGACCGCAAGCCCAAGCCCAAACCGGTAGTGACGGCATGATCATTATTACCACCCGCAAGAATCAGGATCTGACTTGGGGATATACTGACGCTTGGAGCGCCTTGGGACCCGGTCAAATTTCACCGGGGGATGTCTTGATGGGGTTAGTACTCGGAGATAACGGTTACTCCAGTCGCCTGATCATTGATGCCGAGCTTAATCCGATTCAGGTCAACCCTCTGCTCGGCACCCCGGGAGACCAGAACTTATATCTTTTCCCCGATAATTCGGATTTCAACGCGAGTCTGATCATCCATTCCGGCTCCAGCGCTTCCGGAGACATCAGCGCGCCCAACACGTCCGGTGTTCCGATTATCATGGGGGAACATTCATGTATCGCCAACGGTTACCGTCTGGCGCACAACAGCCTGTATCTCTATGCGACCCCCAACCCGACCAGCACGGGCACGGACGACGTGAGGAATAACGAAGCCAGTCAGGGCGGCACGAACCAGTATATGAAGGTGCTGCTGCCCAACCATCCGATCATGCAAGGCATTCCGTTGGACGCGAACGGCATGGTGAAGATATTCCGGGATCCCTACCCAGAAGAAGGTGGCCTTCCGGGTGACGGCGGCGACGTGGGTAATCATACCCCGACGGGCGGAAAGAAGAACTATGAATATGCCTGGACCGTGGCGAACGCCAGCGATGCCGCCCCCGGCACTCAGGTAATTGGCGTTCTCGGCGGGTATCCGGAACGGGCCTGCTTCGCCGTTGCCGACGTGGGCGCTCAGTTGGGAGATTATACCAATGAGGATCCCGAGCACCCATGGTCCATCGCTTACGGAGATAATAAGGCGCACCAGCGGCTGGTACACTTTTGGGTCAACGAACAAGGCTCCGGCGGTTCCCGACGTTGCTTCAATTCGTTGACTGACATTGGCAAGGTCATTTTCATCCGCACCGTCAAGTGGGCTTTGGGTGAAACGCTGGAGCCGTATCAAGGTGTGGGACTCATTCGAGTATCAAAAGTGGATGACCAGCAAATTCAACTGGAATGGGATGGAAATCCAGCCAAGCACTATAAAATTCTCGCCACGCGGAATCTTGCCGGCGTCGCCGACCGATCCAACTGGCAGACTGTGGTCCAGGATCTCGCCGTGGTGGGGGGCGTGGGCACCGTGACCTTTGACGTTTCGGAAGCGGGGCAATATGCCTTTCTCCGTGTTGCGGAGATGAATTGACTCTTCGGTTGCGACTGAAGGACCATTTGAATTCAAACCACAATGGCCCTGGTCATTGTTGCCTCTCGTGTCAGCGGCCGTGGGTAATCAACAACCCAACGGCCGCTGATAACGGAGCTCCGTCTCGAGGCAGATTGAATCAATCCGGTTGGATCGACTTAAAAAAGCGTGTAGATGAACGGGGCAACACCCGTGCCCGCCAGCAGGATCAGCAAACCGAAAATCAGGAAAACCACCAGAATGGGAATCAGCCACCACTTCTTGTTGTGACGCAGGAAACCCCACAGTTCGGCGAAGAAGCCAGGCCGCGCCTGCTCTTGGGCGGCGCGCTCGAATTCTTTTAGGTCCCGCTTGCTCATGGTTTGATTCGCCGCGTCACTTTAGTACTGGCGAAAATATCGGCGCAGGTCTTGGGGTTGCTCTTTCGACAGCCACAAACTTTGTGAATCCGGTCGGGCGCGCAGGAGCATATCGCGTCCGCGCCAGCGGAAGACCAACGCCAGCGGGGTGATTAGTCCGTAAAAAATCAGCGCCAAGACGAGTTGCGAAACGACCCAGCCGATGGGAAAGGCGATGAGCATTGCCGCCGTGTAGCCCCAGCGAATGGCGGCGGGGTGAATCAAACCCACTCCGCCGATAAGCACGGCAACGCTCACCAGGATCAGCGCGGCAGTTTGATGCCCATACTTCATCCATTGTTGGCCGGCGACGAGCAGTCCGAACCCCAACCCGGCGCCGGCGAATTGACGCAAGACTTTCTGACTCGGCGGCTTCCGCAGGTCGGTCCATTTCATGAGGTCGCGAAGGTTGGCGGTCTAATCGAGTTCAAATCGGGTCAAATGTTGTGTGCGTTGTGCCGGGGTGAGTTTGTTTTTCTGATGTTCCTTGTGCAACACAAAATCTTCCAGAACGAGTACGTCCAAGTCCGTGGCCAGAAAGCAATGGTAGGCGTCGCGTGGCGAGCCGACAATGGGTTCACCGCGGATGTTGAAGCTGGTGTTGACCAATACCGGACAACCGGTCTGTTCCATGAAGGCCTTCAGCAGACGATAAAACCGGCCGTGCCGGGCGGCGTCCACCGTTTGCAAACGGGCGCTGTAATCCACATGGGTTACGGCGGGTAGTGTGGAACGCACGATGTTGATCCGTTGACGCAGATCGGGATCGGTCCGCATTTGATGAACCTGAGCTTCGGAGAGTTGTCGGCGGTGTTTTTCCAAGAGGTCGGCAACGAGCAGCATGTAGGGGCTTTCTTGGTCGGAACGGAGTGCGAAATAATCCACGGCGTGTTCCCGCAGCACGCAGGGTGCAAACGGACGAAAACTTTCCCGGAATTTGATGCGCAGGTTCATTTTGGCCTGCATGGCGGGGTCGCGGGGATCACCCAGAATGCTGCGCGCTCCGAGCGCGCGCGGGCCGAACTCCATGCGACCCTGAAACCAACCGATGATTTTTCCCTCCGCAAGCCAGCTCGCCACCGCCGCCAGCAGGCGAGCTTCGTCGTCAAACCGGGTATAAGTTGCCTCGGTCTCGCGTAGAAAACTTTCGATTTCTCCATTGGAAAAATGCGGTCCGAGCAAGCTGCCTTTTTGGGCGTCGTAACCGCGCGGCACGCGGGGCTTTTCCAGGAGCTGATGCCAGACAAACAGCGCCGCACCCAGCGCCGCGCCGGCGTCACCCGCGGCTGGTTGAATCCAGATGTTTTCAAATGGCCCTTCACGTAACAAGCGACCGTTGGCGACGCAATTGAGTGCGACACCGCCGGCCAGGACCAGATGCTTCATCGCGGTCCGGCGGTGGGCTTCGCGGGCCATGCGCAGCATAATTTCTTCGGTGACCGCCTGAATGCTGGCGGCCAGATCCATGTGCCGTTGTTCCAGAGGTGACTCGGGCTGACGCGGCGGACCGCCGAAGCAACGATGGAACTTCGCGCTGGTCATGGTTAATCCCTGGCAATAATTGAAGTAGTCCTGATCCATCCAGAAACTGCCGTCGGGTTTCAGTTCAAGCAGTTCGCGGAGAATTAAATCGCGGTAGCTCGGCTGGCCGTAGGGCGCAAGTCCCATGAGCTTGTATTCGCCGCTGTTGACCTTGAAACCGCAGTAATACGTAAACGCGGAATAGAGCAATCCCACCGAATGTGGAAATTGCAGTTGGGCTTGCAGTCGCAACCGGTTTCCTTCGCCCACGCCCAACGTGGCCGTGCTCCATTCACCCACGCCGTCCACCGTCAGAATTGCGGCCCGCTCGAAGGGGCTGGGAAAGAACGCGCTCGCCGCATGGCTTTCGTGATGGTCGGTGAAAACCAGCGGTACGTGTCGGGCTTGCGGAAGATGGCAACGCAAGGTGCGGCGCAGGTGCAGTTTGTCCTTCAACCAAATGGGTACGGCGAGGCGGAAACTGCGGAAGCCGGCGGGAGCGTGAGCGAGATAGGTTTCCAGCAACCGTTCAAATTTCGTGAGCGGTTTGTCATAAAAGACGATGTAGTCGAGGTCCTTGGCATCCAAGCCGGCTTCCTGCAAACAGTAAGCCACGGCTTGGGTGGGGAAGGTCGCATCGTGCTTCTGCCGGGTAAACCGTTCCTCTTGAGCGGCAGCCACGATCTCGCCATCTACCAACAATGCGGCCGCGCTGTCGTGATAAAATGCCGAGATGCCCAATATGGTGGTCATGATGACTCGAGTTCTGACGCGCGATGTTAATAACCCATGCGGGCCAGTTTGCAAGCGTCACCGCGAAACGTCATCCGCTTAAGGCGATCAGCTGCGGCAGGTGGAACAACCGTTTTCTCGTAGCGTAATGGCCGTTGGGCCGGGTGACTATTCGGTATGCACGCGGTAGAAACGCATGGGGCCGGCGGCTGATGAGTTGGTCAGTTGGATCAAACCGCCCGTGCCCGGAACCGTTTGCAGGGGCTGCCAGGTGATCGGCGGCGTCAGATTGGTGGTCTGCTCCACCACGTAGGTCAATCCAAACTGGCTCGTAAACGACAGAGTATATTGCCCGTTGCGCCAGGCGCCGACGCCAAGTTGCGGCGACAACCACGGTTGCACTTCCACCGTGGCTTGGGCCGAAACGCCGCTCGGATGATCTGCGTTGTAAGCGGTCAAGGTTACGGTGTAAGTGCCGGGCGTCGCCCAGGCATACCCGGTTTGGTAGGATAAATTCGTGGCGATGACGCCGTCGCCAAACGCCCACTCGATCCGGGCGGCTCGCCCGTTGATTTCTCCCGTCAGTAATTGCGGTATCGCCGCGGCGACTTGCGGATGCGGAATCGTGAGCGTCACGGTCAACGGGCCAACGAAGGCGGCTTCCACAACCTCGTCGCAACCCATGGATGGCGGATTACTCCAAGGATCACCGTCCAGGTCAAAACTGCTGGCGGCTGACACCAGACCCGCGCCGCGACACGGCGAAGTAGCGGCCAGGTGGAAACCATCTACGAACTGCGGGTCTCCGGTGATATTGCCCGCACCGTCAGGCAAGGGTGCAGCGCACGAATACGACACCTCGGAAGCATACACATTGTCATTGGTGTTGTTATTGTTTGCCTCCGCTTGATTAAAGTAAATGATGCTATTAACAGCCTTGGAATTCGCGATGCCGCCACCACTGTTGGTAGTGGAGTTATTGACCACGGTGCAATTGAACAGCTCGCTGCTAATGGCCCCACCACCTTCGAGGCCGCTGCTGTTACCTTTAATCAGACAGTTGCGCAGTTGGCAGACTGCGGCACCGCCGCCGTCCCAGGCTGATTCATTCCCGATCAGGATACAGTTGTCCGCTCGACCACCAAGTATGGCGCCACCTCGGCCTGCCGAGCGACAATTGGTAATGACGCAGTTGCCCAACTCGGACGATGGCCCCTGACATAAAACACCACCACCTTCACGAAAGGGCGAGGTGGTGCTGCCGTCGCGCAACGTGAAGCCACTCAACCCCGCCGCTTCAGTTAGCCAGGCGCAGCGCATCTTGGCTTCCATTGTTCCTTCGCGGACACCGTCGATGTAGGTGACTTCAGGGCCGTTCACGCTGGTAACGAGTACCGCCTTGTCCACTTCCACCCGATGTTGGCTAAGATCAAAGTCTGAAAGACGGCTGCCAGAGTTGTAGATACCATTGGTGACCAGAATGACGGCGCCCGCCTGGGCGACATCAACCGCAGCTTGGATGTTCGTTGCGGCCGTACTCCAGTCAAGATACGGTGGCTGCGGATTGGCCCCAGCCACGTCAACGCAATGAACTGTCACTTGCGCAACCGCGCTGGTGGAGGTACCCGCCGCATTGCTAATGACGACTTGATACGCCCCTGCATCTGTCGGATCAAACGCGTTCACCAGCAAGTCAGGCGAATCAGCGGCCGAGTACTTGTTTCCGCTGGTCAGGACCACTCCGTCCTTGCTCCAAGTGGCGGTGAACGGCGCCGCACCGGCGGCCGGGGCACTCAATCGCACCTGTCCATTGCGGGCGCTGGGCCGGGGGCGCGGTTTGCCCGCCAAGGCGTCGGGATGCCATTCATCGCAACCCATGGCGGGCGGATCGGCCCAGGGTTGACCATCCCAATCCGTGCCGATGATCTGCGTCGGATCACCCGCGCCACGACACGGCGAAGTGGCGGCCAGATGAATGCCGTCATCCAGCAATTGCGGATCGTCGGCAATATTGCCGGTGCCGGATGGCAACGGATAAGTGCAACAGAAACTCATGACCGGGAGTCGCCCAAGGTAGTTGCGGATGATGACATGGGTGGGGTACAGGACTGACCAATTATTCCAAATGATGGAGTTCACTGCCAAACCTTCAGATACGCCTCCCCCGGTGTTGAGAGCCACGGTGCATTGGTGCAGGATGCTATTCACAACTGCTACGTCGTCCCGATCCCTGACGGAGACATTTCTGACGATGGCGCAGTTGGTGGCTTTGGACAGGCTGATGCCGCCGCACTGATTCTCCGTGATCAAACAATTATTCAATACCGCGCCTTGAACGGCACCCGGAGATATGGCGGGCCTGAACCGAACGGTGTTCTGTGCAATCACACAACAGTTCAGAAAACCGGAATAGACGCCGCCCCCGATCCTAAAAGCAACGTTATCGGTGATGATGCAATCGAGCACGAAGGTATCGTTCGAAGAGGTGCAAAAAACCCCGCCGCCACTCATGTCAAAATTCAGTCCGCCACTCAGTGTAGCGCCGCCGCGCAGAGTAAAACCGCGCAGGGTCGCACCGTTGGTCAACCATGCACAGCGGATTGCCATGGGGCCGTTGGTGATTCCGGGTTGCCAGTAACCCTGAATAATAGTGGCTTCCGCTCCGTTCACGCTCTGCACCGTAATCGCTTTGTCCACCGTCACTCGGTTGGTGAGCATTGAGGTCACCGGAGGTAAGTTGGGAGAGGGCGGCGGTTGCGGCGGCGTCAGTTTGCCGCCGGTGTTGTAAACGCCGTTGGTGACCCAGACGACATCGCCGTCGCTGGAAACGTCAATGGCATCCTGAATGTTTGTGGCGGCATTGGCCCAGTCCGTAAACGGCGCGACATGCCCGCCGGTCAGGGAGACATACCGCTGAGCCGTCCAGGCCGTGGTGGTGCCCAGCCCGGCCAGAATCAGACTCAGCAGAACGGGTGTTGGTTGGGTGACGCAGCGGAGAGCGCTCTTCATGGTTTTCATGGTCGGTTGCATGAGGTTCAAACTCGAACGCCCAGAGATTGATCCGGTTTGTTTCTTATGAGAACGCGATCATTATCCCGTTAATCCGTTAAAAAACAAGAGAAATCAAAAGCAGATTATTCGTTCGTGCCTCGATCCGAGTTTTGGGGATCTAGCATGGCCAGACGGTTCGTCGGAGGGAAATTCCGAACCGCAGGTCTGCCGCTTGCGTCACGATAAATCTCCAGACGTTCGGCACTGAAGCCGGTGGCTTGGGGCGAAGGGCAATTACAACCTTGAGGATTTAACATGCAGCGCGGCGGCGCCGGGGAAGGGAGCTTTGAATTCGTGGGCCCCGTCGCCGGTCTGGAGGCGTTCCGGCAGCGCGCGTTCCGATTGCGTTGGGTGAATCCACTCGATTTGGTAGGTGCCGGCCTTGAGTTCGAGCGAGAACGGCTGCGCTCCGACTGGTTGGTAAACGAGGTATTCTTCGCCGGGACAGGCAAGGCAATAGCCAGTGGAAGCGAGTTCATTGCGAGGCGTCAGGGACGCCAGATTCATTTGTTCGGCAATGTGCCGGGTCCGGCCCAACGCCGCGCGGATCGGCTCCCAACCGCGATCCACACCCAATACCGAACCGTCGTATGGATCCATGAAAATTGGATTGTGACCCCGGACGAAGCTCTTCCAAACCCAGTCGGCATTGCCGCCGACGCCCCAGATATGATCGGTGTCCAACAGGCTGACTCGCTTTTCATTCCAGGCGGGCGGGTTTTCTCCAAAACCGTCCGCGCGTCCGGGCGAAACCCAATCCGCCGGACTGGCCAGTAGCGAGGGCAGGCGTTCCGCGCCGTGCCCCGTATTTCCGACCGGATGTTGTTTCGGTTGGGTGCGCTCGTAATCCTGAACCGTCTGGATCACCCACCAGTTCCATTCCTTTTCGCCGCCCTCGTTGATCACTTCGTAGAGCACGTTGTCCAAGTCGTTCAGCGTGGTCACGACTTTGCGGAGGTACGCGGCTTGCCAGACATTGACGTCGGGGTTGCGCCGGGTATGAACGTGTCCGCTGAACGCGTCCGCATCCACGACGGCGGGGGCTTGAAGATTGTTGGCAGGATTCAGGGGATGGGAGCGCCAGGCCCAACCATCATCGGTGCCGCGCCGCCGGTTGCCGTGAAACAAACCCCAACCCTCGAACAGCATTACACTGACATAGATGCCGCGTTTTCCAGCGGCCTCCACCCGCGCGCGCAGGCGCTGGAAGTATTCAGGATTGAACTCGGTCAGATTGAATTTCGGTTCGCCATCCAGAGCGGTACCCGGACCGGTTCGTCGCCACGGCAAGGGGGCGACGTGATGAATGAAGTCTTTTTTCAAAGCGCCATTCGCGCGGGTGTCCCAAGTGGTGGAATCCCAAGTCCACAAGCGAATGAAGTTATGACCATGATTTTCCAGAAAATCGAGATAAGCCTCCCAATCGAACGGCTCGGGTGGATTGCTTCGCCCCATGTCCACGAGATTGTTCCAAGTGTGCGATCCCGTGAGATAGACCGCGCGCAGCGCGCCATTCGGCAAGCGGGTGCCGTCCGTGAAATAGCGCGGATTATCCGGGTGGGCGCGCAGCGGTCCGGCGGCGGGGGCTGCCGTTGAATTCAGCACCAGGAAGCACAAGGCCGTGCTGAGCCGCAGCGCCGATCGGCCCGCTGCGTTGATAAAAGTTTTTAACGCCACCTGGTCGCGTGAGGCGGGCGGTATTCCAGCGGGCGCGGCTGGTTTTCTTGGCGTGTTCATCGGCATGGGTGCGAGCATGATGCGCGCGGCGGTGCGCTGCAAGTCCAGACCCGGGCAAATGATTCGCGCGCCGTGCCGCGGCTCTGCTCGGTCGCCCGGTCGTTTGACCGTAACGCTACAGTGGGTTTGAGCAAATGCCGCTGCGGGTTCGACGGCTTGAGCTGCACCACACCGGGGTCACGATGTCCCAGACTTTCCCACGCTGCGGGCATTTTGTTTTGACAACCGACGGGAAACGCGTTGGCATGACTCGCGACACGGTCAGTTGATTAAGTTTAACGGATGCAACCATGAAAAAACTCAATGTAGGAATTATCGGTTACGGTTGGGTCGCCACCGCGCACATTCCGGCCATCAACGCCAGTTCGCTGGGGCAGGTTACTGCGGTTTGTTCCCGTCGGCCGCTGGACGGCGGCGCGCTCAGTCGGCAATACGGTTGCGACATCACGGTTTACAATGACTTGGAGGTGATGCTGGCGAATCCCGAGATTCAGGTCGTCTCGATTTGCAGCATGCCCAGTTTGCACGTGCGGCAGGCGGTGCGCGCGGCGCGCGCGGGCAAGCATTTGATTTTGGAAAAACCGCTGGCGCTTTCGCTCAAGGATTTGCACACGTTGCAACAAGCGGTGCGACAGGCGCGCGTGAAAACCTGCGCCGGATTTGAGCTGCGTTATTCCAGTCAATTTCAAACCACCCGCACCGTCCTGGAAGCCGGAGTCCTCGGCAAATTGCATTATGCGGAAGTGGATTATTATCACGGTATCGGTCCGTGGTACGGCCAATTCCGTTGGAACGTGAAACGTAACGAGGGCGGCAGCGCGTTGCTTTCCGCCGGTTGCCACGCCCTGGACGCCTTGCTCTTTTGCATGGGTGGCGAAGTGGAAAGCGTCGCGAGCTACAGCGCCAAATCGGCTAATCCCACTTTCCGCGCCTACGAGTATCCCACCACCAGCACCACGATCTTGAAGTTCAAGGACGGGCGCATCGGCAAGACGGCGGTGTCCATTGATTGTTTCCAACCTTACTACCTGCACACGCATCTGGTCGGCAGCGAGGGATCGCTCCTGGATAACAAATTTCATTCCAACAAACTGGGCACGAACAAGCAGCAGTGGAGTGAGTTGGCGCTGAAGCTGGCGGATTCCGGCGACGTTTCGGATCACCCGTACGCCGCGCAATTTGAAGCCTTCTTCAAGGCGATCGCCGACGGGAAGGAAATGCCATTCACCAATCTCGAATCTGCCGCCAAAACCCACGAGATTATTTTTGCGGCGGATAAATCGGCCGCCACGGGGAAACCGGTGCGACTCTAACGCGACCCCAAAACCAACCTTATTTTTATGCCCAAACCCACCGCCCTCGCCATCGTCGCGCATCCGGACGACATCGAATTTTCCATGGCCGGCACGCTCGTGCTGCTGCAACGCGCCGGTTTCGAAATCCATTACCAGACCCTGGCCAACGGTTGTCATGGCAGTCAGGAGTACGGTCCACGGCAGTTGGCGCGCCTTCGTCTGGGCGAAGCCAAACGCGCGGCCAAAGTCCTGGGCGCGCACTTCCATCCGCCGTTCGTCAACGACATGGAGATTTTTTATGACCTCAAATTGGTCCGGCGCGTGGCGGCGGTCATCCGCGAGGTGCAACCCACGATTGTGCTGACGCATCCGCCGGTGGATTACATGGAGGATCACACCAACACCTGTCGCGTGGTCGTTTCAGCGGCCTTCACTCACGCGATGCCGAACTTCCAATCGCTTCCGCCCCGGCCAACGGCCGATTACGATCTAACCATTTACCATTGCATTCCGCACTCGATGCGCGATCCGCTGCGCCGCCTGACGCCACCGGAAATTTTCGTGAATATCACCGACACGCAACCGGTGAAGCGGCGCGCCTTGTTGGAGCACAAGAGCCAGATCGCGTGGTTGGTCGCCAGTCAGGGCATGGATTCCTTTGACGCAAAGATTGAGGCGGACGCCAGATTGCTCGGCAAACTCTCGAAGAAGTTCAAACTGGCGGAAGGGTGGTCGCGCCATTTGCATTACGGTTTCAGCGCGAACGAAGTGGATCCGCTGCGGGATGCTTTGGGGAAAAACTACGCGCTCAATCGCTCCTACCAAAAATTCCTCGGCTGATCCGGCGGTTTGCCCTGATTGCGACAGCAACTGAATAATTAGCCGGAACGATCAGTTGGTCCGGGTGGAACGGCCAACTTGGCCGTTCTGGGCGGCAACCTGCCGCCCAGCTGAGCGTGCGGGGATCGCGCCCCATTGGGTTCGCACTCTTTGCGTTCGGCTGTCGGGCTGGTAGCCCGACAGAACGGGCCAGTGGCCCGTTCCACCGGAACTCCAATCGAATGGTTACGGATTAGTGCTTGTGGACCCGGTGCTATTGCGCCCACCGCACGCGATAAAAGCGCGTGGCGGGCGTGCTGGTCGGATCGGTGACTGTGGCGGTGTTGCCCGTAAGCAGAATGCTTGTCAGCACGTTCCAGTTCAGTAGCTCGGTCGAAGTCTGTACTTCGTAAATGTTGCCGGCGGCACCCGCGAATGAAAACTGCGCCTGACCGCCGCTAAAATTCAACGAGCTGACGTTGATCAATGGCGTGGTGTTGGTGTCGAGCGTGTCGGCGCTGAAGTTGTCGAAATGCGCGCCGCGCGTTCCCGGATAAGTTGCCGGACTGCCCGGATGCCAACTGTAACCCACACCGCAAACTCCGGCCGGGTGAGCCGTATCGTTCATCTGAACCAACAACGCGCCATCCAGATAAAAGCGGAGGTTGTTGCCGCGCGCTTCAACACGCATTCGATGCCAGCCGCTGGTGGCGCGATATTGTGGCGTGGCAAAAAAATCCGTGATGGCCGCGTCGGTCAATCTGGCCGCGCGCAACCGCCCGTCGTCGCTGTCCCAAAGGAACGCGTAGCCATTACCCGCGCCTTCGAAGGTGGTGTCGAGTCCGGCGAACCCATCGTCACGTAGAAAAATTCCGTAGCGTTCCCACGCGCCATTGGCGAGGTAGCCGGGCGCATAATTGAAATACACGTCGCACTGGACGTAATAATTCTGGTGGCCGGGTTTGCCCACGGTCACCGATTCCGTGGTGCCGTAACCGAAATTGGTGCGATCCGTCACCAGCAACGCTTTGCCGTCACCGCCCGACGCCGGTGGACTGAAAGTTTCCACCACCGAACGGTTGAACTTGGGTCGCCCGAACATGGATTTGCCGACAGTGCTGAAATTTTCCTGAATGGGAAACGTGTTGTTCGTCAACGTGGCCAGATCAATCCCGGGCCGCGTCAGTTGGGGATAGACAATCATCCGCGCGGTGGGTTTGACCCAACCCCACGCGGGCGTCGCGCCGGGCAGCGGAATGCGATAAAACCCGTTCGTGCTCTGATCCGCGACAAAGCGTCCGCCGCCAAACAGAATCTGTCCGAGTTGGCTGGCGCTTTCATTGGGTGTGGCGCGCATGGCGAACTTCGTGGCCAACTGCCCGAGTTGGGTAAAGGGAACCTTATCCGGCAGCGTCTGAATCACCGTGCCGTCAAAGACTTCATAGGCGTCCGCGGCGCGAATCCAGCCGCTGCGGTACGCGGTTTGATTCGGGATGAACACCAGGTAATAACCGTGCTTCGGGTAGCTGCAAAAATAAAGTTGATCCCGGTGCGCGGTGGTGATGACGGGGCTGCTAACGAATCGGTCGGCGCGAATGGGGGTGCTCGTTGCCGCGACGCGAATGACTCGTCCCACCTGCATCGTTCCGGTGGGATTGAACACGATCGGATACTTGAAATGTCCCCAGTAGAACGGACCTGTTTGCGTGCCGCTGCCGCGCACCTCGGTTTGCACGTGAACGTGCTCGGAAGTCGAGTTGCCCGTGTTGTCGGAGTAACCGACCAGATCGCCCACGTTGACGGGTTGGTTCACGGCCACCGTCACTTGCAGCATGTGCAGATACAGCAGGTCCAGCGGTTCGCCGTTGGGCGAAAAGCCGTTCGCCTGAATGCGCACGTAATTGCCGCCGTAAGTGGAATGATCGTTGGGGGGAAGGCCGTTGACCACTTCCGTTACGAGGCCCGAAACGGCGGCGTACAGCGGCGTGCCGCTTTGCACGGAAAAATCGGAGCCGATGTGGTTGTCATAAGCGTGAGGTGAAACCCAACTGGTCCCCGACCAACCCGTCCAATCCGCAATGACGCCATTTGCCGGGTTCAAATCCTTGAAGGCCTCGATGATGAAACCGTCCGCAAACGGGAGGAACTCGTAAGGCCCGGGCGCAACCTGGGCGCCCGCGGTGGTTGCGATGGCGATGGCCGCAAGACCGCCAAACCATCCGAGTGGTGCGGCCAGCGAACGACGAAACTTCTGATTCACGATCCCAGCATACGAGCGCCGTCAGTTCAGGCAATGGTCTTTCGCCATGCACTTTTTGTTTGAGTTATTTGCTTGAGTAACGAGACTACCGCGACGAACCGATTTAACCAGTAACGAAAACCGCTTATGTCACGCAAACTCAGCGCCATCTCGCCCGATTGGTGGGACTACACCACGCTCGACGACGAAATCATTCGCGACACCGTCAAGCTCACTCCGGAAAAAATGCTCCAGCTCTCGCGGCCCGGCTTCAAGGTCGCGATGTATGACACGCTCGAAGATTTTTATCTGGCCGAAGCGCTGGAATACGTCGCGGCCTGGAAGCAATCCACGCCGGATAATCCGGTGGGCATTTGTGGCCCGATCGGTCCCACGGAACAATTGCCCCTGGTGGCGCGGATCGTGAACGACCTCGGACTCAGCGTGCGCTCGGGACATTTTTGGGGCATGGACGAATGGGTGTTGGATGGCCGGGAGGTGCCGCCCAGTCATCCGCTTTCCTTTGAAAAGGCTGATCGCCAATTGTGCTTCAATCGCATCCGCAAAAACCTCGTGATGCCGGATGGGAATCTGCACTTCCCGAAAGTGGACGCGACGGCGTTCAAGCGGAGTTGGAATGTCGGGGTGCGCTGCGCGGTGATGCAGGGCGGTCAGGGCGACGTGAAACATTGGGCTTTCAACGATCCGGTGCGTCGTACCGGCAAGTACAAAAAGGCCCCTCCGACGCCGGCGGAATACCGCAAACTCGGCACGCGCGTGGTGAATTTGCATCCGCTTACCGTCGCGCAAAATGCGCGCACCTCGGGCGGCGGCAATATTTCGCTCGTGCCCACGCAGGCGGTCACCGTCGGTCCGGTGGAAACCTGGAAAGCGGAGAAAGTTTCCATCTGGCACGCCGGGCATCACGACAATCCTTTCGGGCAACGCCTGACCTGTTTGATGGTGGCGAAGAAAATCCCCGATTCGTCCGTGCCGATGTCGTTGTTGGCGGACCATCCCAACGTGCAATTCAATTATTATCGTCCGGGGATCGGCACGTGCGCGGTGGCCATGCATTGAACCGGATCGCGCCCGACTCCGCGGACCGACTGCGCTTTGAGCGCGAGTTGTGGCAAAGCGGCCTGACGCGCGTGGCTGGTGTGGACGAAGCGGGACGCGGACCGCTGGCCGGCCCCGTCGTGGCGGCGGCAGTGATTCTTCCCCGCACCTGGTTGCAATCCGGGTGTGACCAACGCTTAATCGAACTGAACGATTCCAAGCAGCTCGCGGAGGCCCGGCGCGAGGAATTTTTCGCGCTGCTGATGACGCATCCCGACCTCTGCCACGCCATCGCCGTGGTGGACGCCGCCGCGATTGATCACCTCAATATTCTACGCGCCACGCATCGCGCCATGAATGAGGCACTGGCGCAGTTGCCGCATCGTCCCGACCACGTCCTGGTGGATGGCCGACCGGTGAAAACCATGACGCTGCCGCAAACCGCGCTGGTGAAAGGCGATGCGCGCAGTTATTCCATTGCCGCCGCCAGTGTGTTGGCCAAAGTGACCCGGGACCGGTTGATGCAGGAGTTCGATCGGCAATTTCCCGAGTATGGATTCGCCACGCACAAAGGCTACGGAACGGCGCAACACTTGAAAGCCCTTGCCGCCCACGGCCCCTGTCCGATCCACCGCCGCAGCTTCGCACCGTTACGGCCGCGCGAACCGGACTTGTTTCGTTCCCACCTTTGACGCGGAGATTGTGACGCGATCACGCCTTGCCGCACCGCCTTGGGTGCGGCGAAATGAGGTTCCATGGTCTGGCGTTTTGAGTTGAAATGACTAACAGTCACTTACGTATGAAGTTGTTGAACCAGTATATTGTCCTTAAAAAGGAAGAAGCGAAGAAACAGCTCATCTCCATTCGTTTCATAATTAGCACAGAGGTATGAATGGTCAGCAACAGAAAAGGCGATGATCACAATCTTAATCTTGCGTTTGATTGCGGTGGTTGCACTCGTTGTATCAATCTACGCTTACGATAACTTGATCCGACGATTCTGCGGGAAATACCCAAACGAGTGGCGGCTTGCAGGTCGTCCGTGCGGGGTTATCTTTCAAGGTCGCCAATGGTTGCAAGTGAGTTCGCTCAGACAAATTGCAATATTCATCAAAATAACTTTCAGTAGGCCTGGCTGGGTTGCAAAAGATGAAAGACTTGCATCGCTTTGGAAGCTCCACCTTATAAGCTATGGCACTCTTATGGTGGATGCCATTCTGCTTGGCTGGCACGCGCTTTCTTCACAGGCTGCCTGACCGATTACTGTTGCCGTGAATAATCGCCTGTGGGGCACGACGTCAAAAACCAGCACCAGCACCTCACTCCACACGTTCCGCGTGGATGGAAAGAACCAAGTGACGAAATGGAACCGATCAGCGGTTCAGTCCGATTCGATGAGGTGATTACTTCTGGGAGCGCACTCGTCTCGGGTGCGGTTCGCCGCGTCTCGCGTCGAACACCGGATGGTGCGGATTGGCCGCAAGTTGGTGCGATTTCTGTCGGGCGGGACGCCCGCCAGCACACGCGAGACGCGTGTGCTCCCCAGTTGCCGTTGCACGATCGCGACCGCGAAATAAGCCAACGGCGCGGTGGCGGGGCAGTTTGAATATGACCCGTTTTTGCAAGTTATCCGGGCGACGGAGCTGTTGGCGTATCGGATGTCGCTCTCTCGGGCGGCGAAGTATCACGACGGTCTTTTATCAAAGCATTGACAAAGCGAACCAAACTAATGAGGCTGGTCTCTGTGAAAGCCCAACCGACCAGCAGTGAACTTCGCGCCTTTGCACACTCGTTAAACTTTTTTTCGAGGAAAAGAATGAACTTCGCAACGAGGTACAGACCATATCCCTTGTGTCTGGGGCTGATATTTGTTCTATCGTTGGTTCAGCTTACCAAGGCAGCGCTGCTGTTCGAGGACAATTTTGATCGTAGCTTTCCGGGCTGGGAGGTTGTTCAGCCGCCGGGGCAGTACATAGACGGCCCTTTGTCCTGGCGATACGACGTTGTCAGCGGCGCGTTTACCGAGCAGAGCAACATTTACACGGACAACGCGAGTTACTCTCCCACCGCTGTGGCGCCCATGTTGATCAATGCGGCAACTACGACCGGTGCGTTTACCTACCAAGCGCGTTTGACTGCGGGGGACGATGATGGTTTTGGTCTGGTTTTCGGCTATCAGAATCCCACTAACTTTTATCGGATTGTTTTTGCGCGTCAGGCGCGCAGTGCCGGGTTTCCGTGGACCGGGTGGAGTGTGGATCGCATGGTGGACGGTACCGCCACCAACTTGTTTGGGTACGGCAAACCGGGATATGCTCAAACCTTCATCAATCGCGCCGGGATTGCGTTCGACGTGACCGTGTCCGTGAATGTCGCCAACCAACTGACTTTGCAAGTGGTGGATAATCCAACCGGCAGTTCAGTAACCTATCCGCTCGTCACCGCCCAGGAACTCCCAGAGCCGGTGGTTGGGCGGGTGGGCATTTTTACCTGGGGAATGAGCGGCGGATCGCCCAACGGCTTCCGCATCGAAAACCTGGATTTGTCGCCGAACGGCTTGGCGGGGAACCCGAACGCCCTGACAGATTGGACCGCGTTGATCCCTCCGCGCATGGCGGGAAATAACGCATCACTTTCGAGCCAACCCTTTTGGTCTTTGCCGACCGGGACCGATGGCGCTTACGGGCGGCTCGAGGAAAGTGGAGATTGTTTTGCGGGGAACGATGCGGCCGGTCAGGTGGATTTCACGGGGCCGACCTTGGTGGCCGGAAATGAAAACTGGTCTGATTACGTCTTCGCCGCGCGAATTACTCCTTGGGACGATGACGGTCAGGGGATCATTTTTCGTTACCAAAATCCGTCGAATTTTTATCGTATTGCGTTGCGAGCCCAAGCCTCCAACATCGGCATCCCGACCGGACTTTCCATTCAAAAAAATATCAACGGTGTCTATTCAGAAATTTATCGGGATAATCCTCCCATTTACCGACCGGCAACTGGAGTGCCGTACGATCTCATCGCCAAAATCAACGGAGAGACATTGGACGTCGCGCTGGTAGTGGACCCCGACGGAACGGCGGAAGTTTTCGACTACGGCCCTTTCACCGTTACGGGCAGCGATCATGGCAGGATCGGACTCTTGAGCTGGGCCATGACTCGCACGGATTTTGATTGGGTATCGGTTCACGATGGGGCCGCGCTTTACGTTTCGTCCGCTGAAGGTTCGCCCAGTCCCGCTCGCGGCGTGCACAGTTATCCTCCCGGACAGGTGGTGAACTTATGGGCGGGGCTGCCGGATTTCAGCGTTCCGGGAGTGCGAAAATTTCCCATCGGATGGGCTGGGACCGGTGTCGTTCCCGCCACGGGCAACACCACTAATTTGACGATTCGAGCCAATGATTTCTCTCGCCTCGCCTGGCTTTGGCAGACGGAGTATCAATTGACGGTGACCAATCAATCCGGCGGCACGGTTTCCTTTCCGGCTGGTGAATGGTTTCCGGACGGCAGCAACATCACCGTTAGCGCTCACGCCGATCCGGGTTTCGTTTTCGAGGGTTGGTTGGGAGATTTGCTGTCAAGTTCGCCGACGCTGAACTTCGTGATGGATCAACCCTATCACCTGCGGGCGATGTTTACGGCGGATAGTGACGGAGATGGATTACCGGATTCCTGGGAGCTGGCGTATTTCGGCAATCTCTCGGAAACGGCCGCCGGGGATCCAGACGCCGATGGCCGCACCAACTGGCAAGAATTTCAGGACGGCACCAATCCAACCGTGGCGGATATTTTACGGATCGAAAGTTTGGAACTGGTCAACAATCAGAGCGTCCTCATCATTTCAAACAATACGGGCACGCGCTTTAGTATTCAGGATGCCATCACCATCCCCGGCACTTGGACGACTCTGGCAACGACTCAGTATCTCAACACTTACACCTCGGCGTTACCGTCCACTTCCACCGGTTTTTGGCGTTTGCAACAACCCAAACGCGCTCCGGAGGTTCTGCCGTTTGTGCCGGGTTCGTGGACGCTGGTTTTACTGCCGGACACGCAAGTTTATTCGCAAAGTTATCCTGAACTCTTCAAAGACCAAACCCGATGGGCGGTTGCCAACCGGGAGCGCTACAATATCAAATACGTGTTGCAACTTGGAGATATCGTCAATGTGCCGTACGCGTTGAATCAATGGACGAATGCGCGCGCCGCGATGTCCATCCTCGACGGGCAGGTACCTTACGCCATCGCCACCGGCAATCATGATCACGGCTCAACGGGAGTTTCTTCGGATCGCACCACTGTGGTGAATGACTTCTTCCCGGTTTCCCACTTCACCAACTGGCCAACCTTCGGCGGCACGTGGGAGCCCAATCGCATCGAAAACAGTTACCATCTGTTCAGTGCGGGCGGAGTGGATTGGATAGTGCTCGCACTGGAATGGGGGCCGCGCAATTCTCCCGTAGCCTGGGCCAATCAAGTGTTGGCCAATTATCCCGATCGGCGGGCCATCCTGATCACGCACGCCTACATGTATCATGACGAAACCCGTTATGATTGGGCCACGCGCGGCGCCACCCAACAATGGAACCCTCACTCCTACGGCACGGCCAGCGATCCCGATGGCACCAACGACGGCGAAGAGTTGTGGGGAAAACTGGTCAAACGCCATCCCAACTTTGTGTTGGTCTGCAACGGCCACGTTTTGGGTGATGGTTTGGGGCGACTCAGCAGCACCAATGATTTTGGCGGCGTCGTTCATCAAATGCTGGTGAATTACCAAATGAAAGCGCTTGGCGGTGAAGCCTTTCTCCGGTTGGTGGAATTCCTGCCCGATGGTAAAACCGTGCAGGTTAAAGCCTATTCGCCGCTGTACGGCACTTACAAAACGGATTCACAAAATCAATTCATCCTCACGTTGGATCCACCGTTGTTTTGACAAGTTGACCTGCAGCTCATGACTCCCACAAAGCTCTGAACGGCGCGAGTCTTTAAGCGACGACGATTCAGGAAAATTCTGGCGTTGCGAAAATTCGATAAAATTCGAGCTTGACTGATTAAGGAATTTAGTCTTCGATGCACTCAAGTTACGCCAAATCAAGCCTACGCCTGAAAAATTTGCACAAGGCGAGTCAGTGTATTAACGCGTACCAAACAACTAAGCCTGAACGAACGTACAAACTATGAAATCCTCAACGACTCACCAATGGTTTGCTCTTCCCACCCTCACCGTCGCTGTCCTGCTCGGTGGCGCACTTTCCCTGCGCGCCATCCCGGCAGAGGTTCTATACTCTGACGATTTTGAAGGGGGCATCCCAGGTTGGACGGTGGCGCAATCGCCGGGAAGTTACACAGACGGCCCCGTGCTTTGGCAATTTGTCAAAGTGGATAATTCTTTCCGCGAAAACAGTAACATCTACTTCGACAATGCTACGACTGGAGTTTCGCGGCGCACGGCCATGTTAATCAGTGAAGCCACCGTGCCCGATAATTTTACTTACACCGCGCGCTTGGCTGCCGGTGACGACGACGGTTTCGGTTTGGTCTGGGGGTATCAAGATTACGCAAACTTTTATCGCGTTTCCTTTGCCCGCCAAAATCGCGCAGAGTGGCCGCATACCGGCATCATGGTGGATCGTATGGTGGATGGAGTTCCCGAGGATCTTTCCGGTCCGCATCCTGGTTACGTGAATACCGTGGCTGGGCGGCCCTTTGATGTTTCCATCGGGGTCACCAATGGCTTGCTGACCTTGCGAGTGGTGGACGATCCGCTGGGCGCAGTGGGTGGCCCCATTCCCTACGACCTGATTGTAGATCAACCGCTGCCCACCATGGCCAACGGTAAAGTGGGCCTCTTCACTTGGGGCATGCAGGGACCTAATTCACCAGCTGGGTTCTCCGTCCAGAGCCCGGCCCTCAATGGTAATCCGCTGGATACGGAAGCCATCAACACTGTCCTGACCAACGGTTGGAGCTTCACGGTTACTCCGAGTTCGTCCAATGATTACCCCAACGACACCGGCAATTGGGGTTTTGGTGTCGGTCTCGATGGTTCGCTGGGGATGATGATCGAGAACAACGATAGCGCTCCGGAAAATACTACTGCCACCAGCACGAACACCCCGGTGAATGCGGCCGTGGCCGGAGATGTGAACTGGACCAATTATATTCTCAGCGCCCGCTTCGTCACGCCGGATGATGATGGTTTTGGATTGCTGTTGCGTTACCAGGATCGAACCAATTGGTATCGGATCGCGTTCCGGCGGCAGAACAGTCAGTCGGGCATCAAGCAGGGAATTTCCGTGCAGAAAAATGTCAATCGAACCTTCGACCAAATGTTGTCGAGCACGGCTTTTATTCCTCCGATCAACGCTCCTTTTGATGTGCATGCCGCCGTTCGCAATAACCTTCTGCAAGTCATGTGCGTGGTGGATCCGGATAGCCCGATTCCGACGATTACCAGTTTCGGCCCCATTGACATGGGGGCCAGCGCGTTAGTGCCGGATAATCTGCCCAATGGCAAGGTTGGCGTTTTTAGTTGGGCCCAGCGGAGCGCCGGTTCTGGCGGATACGGGACGGGGGTGGATTGGCTCCAAGTCCGAAAGGTCAACAACGAAGGCTTGCTGATCTCATCAACCTATGGAAGCCCCGAGCCGCCGGTGGGTCTGAATGATTTTCCCATCAACGGCTCGATCACGGCTCGCGTTGATAATGTTGTGGTGACTGCGCCCGGGATTCGTCAGGTGTCCATGGGCTGGTCAGGCGGCGGCTCTGCACCTACTTTTGGCTCGACCAATGAAGTCGTTTTCACCCTCACGCAACTGTCGTATGTGAGCTGGAACTGGCAGACTCAGTATCAGCTCGCCGCCGGGGCAACTCCAGGCGGCTCAATCGTAACTTCGGACGGGCCTTGGGTGAACCGGGCGGCCGATGTCACCCTTGAGGCGGTTACGAATCCAGGTTACGTCTTCACTGGTTGGAGTGGCGACACTCGATCCACTGCGCCGAAGCTGACTTTGACCATGAACCGGCCGTACTCAGTTACCGCCAATTTCGCGGTGGATTCCGACGGCGATGGCTTGCCGGATGAATGGGAATTCCAGTTTTTTGGCAATCTTTCGCAATCGGGGGGCGCCGATCCTGACCAGGATGGAAAAGATAATCTCACGGAGTTGCTAATGGGTACCAACCCTACCTCGCGCGAAGAAGTGGTGCTGACCGATGAGTTGTCTTCCCGGTGGATCAATGAAGCCCGCGATCGTGCGTTGCCGGGGTGGTTCGTAGTCACCAATTTCGGCCCCGACTTCCGCGGCGTCTGGGATACCAGTGATCAGTACCGCTATGCAGATGCGCCGGGACCGGACGATTTTCCGTTTATTACGCAAACCTCTTTCGGCACCAACGCCAGCTTCCAAGGTCCGGCCATTGTTGTTCGTCCGGATTCGTGGAACCCGGCTTGGGCGGATAATTTTTCCCTCTCGGCCGAATGTAGCGTTGGGGACAACGACGGCATCTGTCTCTACTTCCGCTACCAAAATCTCACCAACTGGTACCGGGTCACCTTGTGCGGTACGGATGCCCCGGGCCTGATTCGTCCGTTCACCGGCATTTCGGTTCAAAAACGCGTGGACGGCTGGTTCTCGCTTGTCGAGACGAATTTGATCCAAGGCGAAGGAGTACTCGGGGCGGTATTTCCGGACCCGTTGGATACGTCGGGTTTTAAGAAACTGCGGATTACAGTCAATGGGCAGGGTAATGACTTCGAGGTTCGGGTTATTGGCTGGAATAGTTTCCTGTTCCCGGCTGACTGGGATCCTGGCTTTGAAGTGGTGCTTGGCTTTACCGATGATTCACTGTCCACTGGACGTATCGGAATCGGATCTTGGGCCGAAGGTACTTTTGGCAATTGGAATGCCACCGAGAGTAATCCCGTCGGCTCGGGAGTCTTGATTGACAACATCAACTTGCAGGTCAACGGGACCGACGTCTTCACGGAAGATTGGGAAAGCGTGCCGGATCATGCGCAGTTACCAGCCGGTTGGGAGAATCCGTATGCTGGAGAACTCTATGGATTGGCCGGTGATTGGCACGTTTCTGCGCACGGAACATTGGCCAACTTTACCCGTCGCTACGGTTCACCGCAATCCGGTACCGTGGAGTCTCCCCGTGCGGATGGAGAAGGTCCCATTTTGCTCGCGCCAGCGATAACCAACGCCTCCTATGTGTTGGCGCTTGGAATCCATCCTCTGGACGACGGAGGCATGGGCTTCGTCTATGATTTTCAGGGTACCAACAATTACGCCCGTGTGCTCTTCAACTCGCGCGCGCCAGGCACCGGAGGCATGCTCCAAGGCGTAAACGTCAGCCGAAAAGTTAACGGGACGTGGTCCGACGTTCTCGTTGGTGATAACACCTTTGTTTACGCGCCGGGCAGGCCGTTTGACGTGAGCTTTGCCAATAACAACGGCTATTGCGTACTCGTCGCCTCGCTCACGGATGATCCCGCCCAAGTCCATCGTTGGAGCTGGGCGGATCAACCAGCTGCCGCCGGCAACCGCGTGGGGGCGGCCATTTGGGATATGCCCGATGCACACTACACCTACTTCCAGGTCAGCAGTCTGGTGCCCTCGACACCTTATGAAACCTTGAAGATAACCTCCGCCGCGCTTGTCTCCGGCAATATCGTCTTGGGAATTCAGAAACCGGCCGGTGCGACCTATCACCTCCTGAGCGCCCCGAATGTGCTCGGACCGTACAGCACCAATGCGCTAAACCAAACCGGGGCAGAATATATCGAACCGGCGCCAACCGGGAATCGGTTCTACCGACTCCAACTTGTGCCGTGAATGGGAGCCACCACGCCAGTGAGGTGTCACCAATGAATTCCCAGTTTGAGAAATTCGCGAGTGAACGTCATCGTCAGATCTGTAAGGTTGTGGCGTTCACTCTGATCGAACTGCTGGTGGTGATTGCCATTATCGCGATCCTAGCCGCCATGCTGTTGCCGGCTCTTTCGCGGGCCAAGGAAAAGGCGTATCGGATTAGCTGCCAGAACAATAACCGGCAGGTAATGATCTGTGCTCAACTCTATTCTGAAGATTGGCCGAATTACTACTACTACACCACCAGCATTGGCGATGATTCGGCGCCGCAATCGTATTACCCCGCACTCATTCCCAATGTTAAGGTGTTCAATTGTCCGAGTACCCGAAATCAAATTCGGATGGATTACAAGGATCGCACCGGAAAACTGCTGGATCTTTCAGAAACCTGCCGAGGTGATCGGCTCTCCAAAGTATATCAATATGGCACCAGTTATGAGTTCTTCGGTAAATTTGAACGCGAGCCGTATCGGGATATTTACAAAAATCCCCGGACCGTTGCGCCGATGGGCGCCACCCGTGTCGTAATCGTGGTGGATGCTGACGATACCAGCTCGGCTTTCCCAGCCAACAAACGAAACAACCGACCTGACCCACCCAATAACCACGGCGAAACCGGTTGGAATTGGGGGTTTGCCGACGGTCACGCCGAGTGGGTGAAAGCAATTGACACCTATCAAAAACTTCTCGACAGCTACATGACCAGCGGCACCGAGTACGGCCCGGGACCATAGCGACGTGAACCTGTGATGTCCGTGGAAGTTCCACGGGATCAAAGATTTCCTGAATTGGGGGCTTGACGTTTTGGGATTGCGGTTTATACACAGAGACAGGCAATCATTCACAACAACGACCTCTTATGACACTAACAAAACGTGACTTGGTGGTTCGGATCAGCCAGGCGACCAACCTGAAGCAGGAAGACGTATTGAATGTCGTGCAAAAAACCCTGGATAACATCGCCGAGGCGCTTGCCAAAAACGATAAGGTCGAGTTGCGAAATTTCGGCGTGTTTGAAATCAAAATTCGCAAGGCGCGCGTGGGGCGAAATCCCAATCAGCCGGAGACGGACGTGCCCATTCCCGCCCGGGCGGTGGTGAAGTTCAAGCCCGGCAAGGAAATGGCGGCCGCCGTGCTGAAGTTGTCGTCCACGTCGCCCGCCGCCTGATTTACCGCTCGACCGACCCGCTTTCGCACTGCGGAGCATCTTTTTCTTTTTTGCTCCGGGCGGCTTTCGCGTAAGCTGCGGACTTTATGGAGCATTTGCCCGGTTTCCGTGATTTCTACCCCGAACCGTTGCCGCATCAGGACGTGTGGAGCGCCGACGCGCGCCAATATCTTTTCGGCAAGTGGCGTGAAACGGCGCGGCGTTACGGCTTTCGCGAATACGACGGACCGCCGCTCGAACCATTGGAATTGTTCACGCTCAAAAGTGGGGCGGAGATTGTCGGTCAGCTTTACAACTTCAAGGACAAGGGCGATCGGGAAATTGCACTGCGGCCGGAGATGACACCAACGTTGGCCCGGATGGTGGCGGCGCATGAGCGCAATTACAAGAAGCCCATCAAGTGGTTTGCCATGCCGCAATTGTTTCGTTACGAACGCCAGCAAAAGGGGCGATTGCGGGAACACTTCCAATTCAATGCCGACATTTTTGGGGAAACGGATGGCGCGGCGGACGCGGAATTGATCGCGTTGTTGATTGATACGTTGCGCGCGTTTGGTCTGACCACGCAGGATTTTGTGGTGCGCCTCAGCAGCCGTAATGCGTGGCAGGATTATTTCACCCAACACGGCGGACCCGCGGGACGCGAGTATGATTTTTTTCAGGTGATTGATAAATTGGAGCGAACATCACCGGAAGAATCGCAGAGCCAGCTCGTGGCGTTGGGCTTTTCGCTCGAGGCGGTGCAGGGCTTCATCCGTTCCGGCGAGCCAACGGCTGAGTTGGCGGCGATTCTCGACAACCTCGCCGCGCGCGGTCTGCGCGAGTTTGTGAAGGTGGATTACCACGTCGTGCGCGGCCTGGCGTATTACACCGGTCCCGTTTTCGAGGCGTTCGACGTTCAGGGCGAATTTCGCGCCATTGCCGGCGGCGGGCGCTACAACAATCTGGTGAAGCTGATCAGTGGCGGTAAAGTGAATCTGCCCGCACTGGGATTTGGCCTGGGCGACGTGGTTTTGCTGGAGCTGCTCAAAGCGCGCGGCCGGTTGCCTGGGTTCGGCGCACAGGTGGATGTCGTGGTGTTGATTGAAGATGAAAAGTTGCGCGCTGGCTCGTTGCGGTTGGTGCAAACTTTGCGCGAGGCGGGGCGAACCGTCGAGTATGCGCTGACTCCCACCAAGCCGAACAAACAGTTCAAGCAGGCGCAGGAATTGCGCGCCGGATGGACGATAAAGTTGCAATCGGAAAACGCGGTGGAAGTTCAAAACCTGCAAACGCGCGTCCGGCAATCCGGTCCCCTCGCGGAAGCACTGAGCTTGCTGACAACCGCATAGGCGCGTTCGCCGGATGATGGGGGCGGCTTTGATTTCTCGAATATTTTCAACCTGATTTCACACGCATGAAATTAAATCCGGAGCGGCGTCTGGCCGGCATACTTGAACCGGTCTTTGCCATTCGCACGGAAACCGACCTCGGCATTGGCGATACGGATGGCGTGCGGCAAATGATTGATTGGTGCGCGCGGCTGGGACTGAACCTTTTTCAAATGCTGCCGATCAACGAAACCGGCGGCGATAATTCTCCTTACAACGCGATCAGTTCGATGGCGATTGAACCGGCCACGCTGGCCGTTACTCCAGAGGCCATCCCGGATTTATCCGCGGCGGAATTTTACGCTCGCGCCACGGAAGAACGCGTCGCGCCCTTGCGTCGCGGAGCGGTGAACTACCCGGCGGTCAAGGCGCTCAAGCACGAATTGCTCGAAGCGGCTTTTGCAGGATTTTTGGAACGGCATTTTGAGCGCGGCACGCAACGCGAGGCGGACTTCAGGCAGTTTTGTAAAGCTCACGCGGTTTGGCTGGCAGATTACGCTTTGTTCCGGACGTTGCTCGAGCAGCACGATCATTCACCCAACTGGGAACGTTGGCCGCAGGAGCATCAGTCTCCGCAAGCCGCGCGCACGTGGCTGGCGACCTTGCCCCCAACCGGGCGCGCGGAGTTGGAGCGCCGGCAGCTTTATTTTTCCTACGCACAATGGCAGGCGTTTTTGCAGTGGGAACAACTGAAAACTTACGCGACGCAAAAGCAGGTCTATCTGATGGGCGACATTCCCTACGGCGTCGGACGGAACAGCGCCGACGTTTGGGCGAACCGGAGTTTGTTCGATCTGGATTGGAGCGGCGGCGCACCACCTGAAACCACCTTCAAAACTGATCCGTTCATTGTCAAATGGGGGCAAAATTGGGGCGTGCCGTTGTATCGCTGGGACGAGTTGCGCCGGCGCGATTTCAACTGGTGGCGTCTGCGGGTTGGTAACATCCGGAAGGTGTTCCACCTGTTCCGCATTGATCATGTGCTGGGGTTGTTTCGCATTTATGCGTTTCCCTGGACGCCGGATCGCAATGACGAATTTCTACCACTGACCGAAGCGGAAGCCGCGGCGCGCACGGGGGGGCGGTTGCCGGGTTTCAAGGCGTGCCCCGATGATACGCCCGAGCATAAAGCACGCAATCAGGCACAGGGTGAGGAATTGTTGGAAATGATCCAGGCCGCGGCGGGGGAGACGGTGGTGATTGCCGAGGACCTGGGATTGGTGCCGGATTACGTGCCGCCTACGTTGCAGAAACTGGGCATTCCGGGCTTTCGGATTCCGATGCTGTTTCGCGATCCGGATTGGAACTATTCCGATCCCCGGAAGTATCCGCGCCTTTCGCTGGCGCAACCGGCCACGCACGACCATACCCCGCTGGCACTGCTCTGGCAGCAATGTTGGACGGACATTGACGCAAACCGCGATCGCGAGCACAACCATTGGGAACTGCGGCGCATTATGAATTTCGCCCATTGTTACGACGAGGTAACGCCGCGCGAATTTACGAACTCCATTCACGAAGGATTTTTGCGCGCGGTCATGGAAGCCAATTCCTGGCTGGCGGTCTTTCAAATCCAGGACGTGTTTGGACAGACGGCGCGATTCAATGTGCCGGGTTCGACCTCGACCGCCAATTGGTCGGCGCGCATGGAGGCGACGGTGAAACAGTTCGGCACGGAGGCTCAATTGCGGCACAAGGCGAACGTTCTTGCGCGGTTGGCCAAGAGCGCTGGACGCGGCGCGGGGCTGGATTAGTCACTCGCTATTGGGGGTGCGCTGTGTTCAAAGGCGGTTGCCGAATTGAGGGTGGAACAACCGTCCCGAGGGTGGGTTGCGTGGGTGAATTGCTGTAAATAATTATCGGGGTCGCCGTAAAAAAATCTGTAGTTTTGGTCATATTTCAGCGAAAAACGCGGCTTTTTAAGGATTTTTAGAGTTACGCGTTTGGGTTGCGGGTTGACCTACCGGGTTTGTATCTCCAGACTGCTGCGAACCGCCGGGCGCATGGTGTGTCGCGGACGGCAATCTAATTATGGCCGAAGGATACTGCGTTAAGTGTAAAGCCAAGAAGGAAATTGCTGACGGCATTGAGGAAACCATGAAGAACGGTCGCAAGGCCATCAAGGGTAGATGCCCGACTTGTGGCACGGTAATGTTCAAGATCCTCGGGGGGAAACCCGTGAATCCATCCGTGGCCACCCTGCCGACCGAACCGCCCCCGACCGCTTAAATCTATGTCGCAAGAGCTTGCTTACGTTGTTCTCACTCCCTATTCACTACATAAATCACGTACCGGCGGTATTCTAAGCCGCCTTATTTCTCGCACCGGGCTTGATCTGGTTGCCGCGCGGATGTTCGCGCCGAGCGCCCAGTTGGTGCAACAATATGTCGAATCAGCCGCAGCCATCAACGGCGCTTCTGATGCCAAAATCCAAAGATGTTTGCGGGATTACATTCTGGGGAAATTCAGTCCCGATCCGCATACCGGAAAGCGGCGGCGCGCGATGGTGCTGGTATTTCGCGGCGATGATGCCGTCCGCAAGGTGCGCGCGGTGGTCGGGACGCTGGAGGCGAACCGTCGCGGCGGGGAAACGATTCGCGACACCTACGCGGATTTGATCGAGGATGCCAGCGGTCAGGTGCAGTATTTTGAACCGGCGGTGCTGGCGGCGGTGAATTCGGCAGGCGCCGCGGCCGAACTGAAACTTTGGGCGCAGTACTCGGATGCGGATGGCGGTTTGCTGGAAAATGTCAACACCTACGCACCGGGGGAGCAACCGGAGCGCACGCTGGTCTTGATCAAGCCGGATAACTTTCGCTTTGCCACGGGGCGTCCGGGTAACGTGATTGATTTCTTTTCGCGCACGGGATTGTTCATCGTCGCCATCAAGGTGCATCGCATGAGCGTGGCGGAGGCGATGGAATTTTACGGTCCGGTGCGTGAGGTGTTGCGCACCAAACTAAAAGATATGGTGGCGAACAAAGCGAAGGCCGCCGTGGAAAAGGAGTTGGGATTGGCATTGTCCGGCGAGGTGGTGAAACAACTGGGCGAACTGCTCGGACCGGTGTTTGGGGATAATCAATTTGATAACATCGTGCGCTTCATGTCGGGGCGCGCGCCATCAGAATGTCCCGCCGATGAGTTGAGCCAGCCGGGTTCGGAAAAGTGTATCGCGCTGATTTACGAAGGCGTTGGCGCGATTGCCAAGATTCGGGATGTGCTCGGGCCAACGGATCCTTCCAAAGCGCCGCCCGGCTCCATTCGACGCGAATTTGGCTCCAGCATCATGGTCAACGCCGCCCACGCCAGCGACGCCCCGGAAAGTGTCGTGCGCGAAGTGGGCATTGTGCAACCCGCTGACAACACTTTCCGCCGCGAGATCGAAGCGTTTTACGCGAAGGCTTGATCGGTGCGACAAGGTGGCTTCAGGTCGGGCGTTGCCGTTGGGTTTTGCGGTTTGTCATCCAAGCCGGACTTCGAGGCGATCGGCCCCGTCCGATTTTGAGGTGGAGGCGTAATGGCTGTTTTCTTCGACACCCACGCGCATCTGGATTATCCCGATTTTCAAGCGGATTTCCCGCAGGTGTTGGAGCGGGCGCAAGCTGCCGGAATCACGAAGTTGATTTGCATTGGCACGGATTTGGAGAGCAGCCAGCGGGCAATGCGTCTGGCCGGGCAGCACGATTGCGTTTTTGCCGTCATTGGCTGGCATCCCGGTGACGCGCTGAATGCGCCGGAAGACATCCGTCCCGCGTTGCGCGAATGGGCGCGTCACCCGAAAGTTGTGGCCATCGGTGAAACCGGATTGGACTACTATCGGCTGCCGAGCCAGCAAGAGCTGGGAACGGTGGCGGATGATGAGCGCTATAAACTCCGGCAAGCACGCCTCTTTCAACAACAACTCGAGGTGGCCGCGGAAACGGGACTTAATTGCGTGATCCATCAGCGTGGCGATTGTTTCGAGGATACGCTGCGCTTGTTTGAGCCGTTCATCGGGCGGGTGCGCAGTGTGTTTCATTGCTTTTCCGGCGATGCGTCGTCGCTGCGGCGAATCTTGGAAATGGGATCGCTGGTCAGTTTCACGGGGATTGTCACGTTCAAGAACGGACAAAATGTGCGGGACGCACTGGCCGCCACGCCGATGGGGAAATTCATGCTGGAAACCGACGCGCCGTTCCTCGCTCCGGTCCCGTTCCGCGGTAAACGTTGCGAATCGGCTTACGTAAAAGAAATTGCCGCCGTGGTGGCGCAGGTGAAAGATTGTACGCTGGAAGAATTGAGCGCGGCGACGTGTCAAACCGCCTGTGAGTTTTTTCCCAAACTGAAGTAAAGCCACCTCCACCTGCGGAGTAAGCTCCGGCGTTTCTTGCCGACCGCCGTTTTTTGCAAGTCCGGAATCCTAATTCCTCCTCTTGGCTCGCGGGGCCAGTTACCTTGAAACAATGGAAACGGGCGGAGTTGGGGAGGATATTTTTTCCAAATTTTAGGGGTTCACAAATCGGTCGTATGTGCTACGGTTTCGCCGATGACCCAATTTCAAGCCACCAACACCGCCCGATTTGGCGAACGACGCCCGGCGAAAAAAGCGTCGTTGGCGGTGGCATTGGGTGAACCACGTTCAAACTGCAACCACGGAGGCCACGTATGACTCATACCATTCCTATCAGTGAAATTCTCGCTTACAAAGGCAATCAGGCCTGGTCGGTGCCGGCGGAGGCGACGGTGTTGGACGCCATTGAAGTGATGGCGGAGAGAAATGTAGGTGCTTTGCTGGTACTCCAAAGCGGGCAGTTGGCCGGCGTGATTTCCGAACGGGATTACACGCGCAAAATTGTTCTCAAAGGGCGTTCATCCAAGGACACTCCCGTGCGCGAGATTATTTCGGGATGCGTAATCACCGTTGGCCCCGATCACACCGTGGAAGATTGCATGCAGTTGATGACGCAGCATCGCATCCGTCATCTGCCGGTGGTGCAAGGGTCGGATATTCTGGGCGTGATCTCCATCGGAGATCTGGTGAATTGCATCATCTCCAACCAACACAGCGCCATCCAGCAATTGGAGACCTACATCTCCGGAGTTCCGACACCCGCGGCTTGACGATGTCCCGCGTACCGCCAGATGAGCGGCGGACCAGTGCAGTCTGCGCCGCCAAAGCTGCGGAGCAGCGCGAGACGGTAGCCCACGGCGCCAGCCGCGGGAAAATGACGGCCCCGGAACAAGCCCCGTAGAGGCGACAGATTTAGGTGCGCGCCGACGGTTTTCTATCGTCTCTGTCGGGGCTTATGATTCATGCGACCGTAACCCACAGCTTGCGCTGTGGGCTACCCTCTTATCGCGCCTCTGGCGCTGGAATTTGCGACGGTCATAGACCGCCGCTACAGGGCACGAAACTCCGCACCCTCACGCCGCCGACCGGTCTTAGCGCGCGATTTTCGGTGTCGCGCGTTGCTTCGTGAAGGTGACGGAAACCTGGGCCGCTTGCGGGAGCGGAAACTTCTTTACGGTTACCGTGACGGCGCGGGGCGGGTATTCTCGCAAGATCAAATCCGCGAGGTCGCAGGCGAGCTTTTCAATCAGTTTCCATTCACGGCCCGTGCCAAGCGCCGTGATTTTTTCAGCGACGGCGGCGTAATCAATGGTGGCCGCAAGATTATCGTGGGCGGCGGCAGTGTGAAAATCGTGTTCCATTTCGATCGTCAGCAACAGGCGCTGTCGTTGCGCGCGTTCGGTATCGGGCACGCCCACGCGGAAATGCACTTCCAAATCGGTGATGGTAATCGTAGCCATAATTTCAAGGTTGGGACGTTTGCTGGATGACCGCCTCGATCAGGATGCGGGTCGGGGTATTCAACGGCATCTGGAGCGAGGCCTCCAGATTAAGCCAGCGGAACTCCTGGGATTCGTCGTTGAGTTGGACCACCGGCTCCACCTCGCAACGACAGGTGTAGTTGAGCAGAACAAAGTGAGCGTTCCGATAAAATTCCTTCGAGTGAATGCAATCCTGCACCAGCACGAATTTAATCCGGTCCACCGACAAATTCGTTTCCTCCTTTAGTTCACGTTGCAACGCGGCGGTTGCCGTTTCGCCCCACTTGATTTTGCCACCAGGGATGCCCCAGAGGTTCGACCACTTGTGGGTGCGGACCAGCAGCACTTCGTTTCGATGGTTGAAAATCAAACCCCCGACGGTCGCAATGGGCGGATGGTTTTCCTCCGCTGAACCGTTCGGGGGGGTGAGCTGAAAATGATTCTGGCGCAGGATGGTTTGCAACTCGCCCAGGTGTTCGACGATCAATTCCGGTTGGGCGGCGCGCAATTGCGTCAGCGTATTGTAGCCCGTCAGCACCGCGCAGGAATGAATGCCGCCATGTCGCGCGGTCTCGATGTCGTGTTGCATGTCGCCGATGAACAAGGTTTCGGCGGGACGCAGTTGGTTCTCCGCGAGGATTTCATGGATTTTTTTGCGCTTGTCCCAAATGCCGACGTAAGGGCGCTCGAGGTACTGGCCGAAATCGGTCGCACGGTTTTGGGTGGCGAAATGTTCCGGCGCAACGGTGCTCAGCAAGAAGGCGCGAATCTGGTGCTGACGACAAAATTGCAAAAAAGCTTCGGCGTGGGGCAGGGCGACGACGGAAGATTGCACCTCGCGAAACCGGCGGTGAAACCATTCTTCCAATTGAGCCATCGGCACGTCGGGTGTGTAGCGGTCGTAGAAGCCCTGGAAGGGAAGGCAAAATTCGGCGCGAAACCGGGCCAGCGAAATCTCCGGTCGCCCCGCCTGAGTAAGCACGTAATTGGATGCTTCCCAAACCGCCGGGAGGTCATCCACCAACGTACCCGACCAGTCGAAGATGATATTGCAAATCACCAGGTGATTTTAGCCGGCTTCGTTCGCTTGCACAGCCATTTTACCGGGCGGATCGAAGTGAAAAATTTTTGACCACGATCAAGCCCATCCGGCTCGATTCACATTGGCGTCAAGGCGACGTTATTCTAAACTGCCCCGGCCAGATGGATGTAAATCTGGAAGATGATTTGATGGAAGCAGCACTACCGACTCCCGCCGCGCCTGTGGAACGAACGATTTCTTCCCCCCGTTCTGGTCGCAAACCGCGTGTCAGTTTGCTCCTGCGCTTTCTGGTGGCGGGCTTGATTTCGCTTCTCGTGGTGGTCGGCTGGATGATGTGGCAACCGTCCATTTTGGCGACTTACCACTACAACCAATTTGTCATTGCCGCCACGCATCTCGTGGTGCTGGGTTTTGCCGGCACCATCATCATGGGCGTGATTTACCAGTTGGCTTCGCTGGCGTTTGAAGTGGAGTTGCACAGTGTGCGCCTGGCCAAATGGCAGTTCATCGTTCACCTCATCAGCTTCGTTGGCATGATCTGGATGTTCCGGATCTGGGATATGAAACAGGTTGGGCATTTCGGCTCAGGCCTGGCGCTCGGCGTTGCGCTGCTGGCCTACAATGTGGCGCGCACGCTCTGGCGGATGCCGAAATGGAACGTCATTGCCGTTTCGGTGGCGGCGGCGGTGTTTTGGTTCGGCGTCGCGGTTTTTGTGGGACTCTCCGTTGCCGCGGCCAAGTGTGCGTATGACGCCACGGAAGGATTGGCGACCGTGGAAGGCGTGCGCCAGTTCGTCGGAGGATTGCGGATCACGGCGCAAGTGGTTTCCCATTTTGATGCCATCAGTTTGATGCACGCCCATGCGCATATTGGCGTGGTGGGCTTTTTCATCATGCTGATCGTCGGCTTGTCGTATCGGCTGATCCCCATGTTCGCGCTGACCAGGATTCAAAATCGCCGGCGGGCGGCGCTCTCGATTTTATTGCTGAATCTCGGCGTGGCGGGCGCCGCCGTGACGATTGCGTTGCGCAGCGCCTGGAAGCCGGTTTTTGCCGGAGTCATCATCGGCGGATTGATCGTCTTTGCGTTGGAAGTGCGTGCCATGTTGAAAGCGCGTACGACGGCGCGGCTCGATTGGGGATTGAAATCTTTTCTGGTGGCGCTCTGGCTGCTGTTGCCGTCCAGTGTCCTGGCTTTGATTTTATCCTGGCCCGAGCTTCCGCCCACCCAATTTTACGGCATGTTGGAAAATGTCTATGGGTTCGTGGGTTTGTTCGGCGTCGTGACGTTGGCGATTTTTGGCATGTTGCATAAAATCCTGCCCTTGCTGGTCTGGCTGGAAGTTTACTGTCATCACGCCGGGCGCGCGCGGATTCCCGCCGCCAACGCGATGGTTTCTGAGCGGATACAATTTTCAGGTTTGATCATTTACCTGGCGGGTTTGGCGATCATTTCGATGGCGATATTACGCGGAAACGAACTCTGCGTCAGGTTCGGCGCGGGCCTTTTGTTGGTGGGCGTTGGATGCTTTGGCACCAACATCTGTCGCGTGCTGAGCCATTATTTCAAACCGGTCTTAAAAGCGATTCCGGGAGCCAAGGCTTCCATGACGCAAGAGTAACCGGGGCGGAGCGACGATGAATTTATTCTGAAGTTCGTTTTACCATTGCGTCAAATCGTGCGCGCCTATTAACCCCGCTTCTCAAGAAGCCGCATGAACCGATGCCTTTCGTTTCCGTCCCATCACGCCTCTGGATCGAAACACTGCCGAGAAAACTGAGGGTGTTGGCGCAGAAACAGTTCAATATCGGAATCTCACGCGTTGTAACCCATTCGGTATCTGATGATTTACCCAATAATGGCCTCTGCCGGTTCGGCCTGAAATTTTTTATTAAAAAGTTAAAATAAGTATTGCCTTAGAATAAGATATGCTTCACAGTCGTTGACGGTTGCATAACAAAATAAGATATGAAACGAAACATACTCAAACAGCTTAGTTTGCTCGCACTCGCCAGCGTAATGACCAGTGGTCTGTACGCGGCCGAGGGACAGGTCATGGCGAATGGCGTTAAATTAGTTGATCCGGAAGTGACCGGTGAAGAGGAGGCGGTGCTTACCCAAGCTCCGCACGTCCCGCCACCCATCACTCGCAAGCACGCGACCAAGGTCGTCGTCCACCTGGAGGTGCGTGAAGTCACCAAACGCCTGGCTGATGGTGTGGAGTATGTGTTTTGGACGTTTGGCGGCGATGTCCCCGGCAGCTTCATCCGGATCCGTGAAGGCGATCAGGTGGAGTTTAATTTAAACAACCATCAGGGCAACAAAATGCCGCACAACATTGACCTGCACGCGGTAACGGGCCCTGGCGGCGGCGCAACGTCCTCGTTTACGGCGCCCGGTTATTCTTCGCGGTTCTCCTTTAAGGCGTTGAATCCCGGGTTGTATGTTTATCACTGCGCCACCGCGCCGGTGGGGCTGCACGTGGCCAATGGCATGTATGGCTTGATTCTCGTCGAACCCAAGGAAGGCTTGCCGCCGGTGGATCGTGAGTACTACGTCATGCAGGGCGAGTTCTACACCATGGGCAAATATGGCGAGGAAGGTTTGCAATACTTCGACATGGCCAAGGCGGTGGATGAACGCCCGCCCTACGTGGTGTTCAACGGTGCGGTCGGCTCGCTGGTGGGCGACAAGGCTTTGACCGCCAAGGTGGGGGAGCGGGTGCGATTGTTCATCGGCAATGGCGGCCCGAATCTGATTTCCTCTTTCCACGTCATTGGCGAAATTTTTGACAATGTTTATCAGGAAGGCGGCAGCCATGTGACCCACAACGTCCAGACGACGATGATTCCGGCGGGCGGTTCAGCGGTGGTGGATTTCAAGGTGGAAGTGCCGGGCACTTACATTCTGGTGGATCACTCGCTGTTTCGGGCGTTCAACAAAGGTGCCATCGGCATGTTAAAAGTTGAGGGCGCGGATAACAGCATTGTTTATACGGGCAAGGAAGTGGACGCGGTTTACATCGGCAAAGCGATGGACAGCGGTTCGGAACAGCGTGTGGCGCAACTCAAGGAAGCCGTGGCGGAAGAGATCCGGGACAACCCCAAGATTGCCAAGTTGACCAAGGAAATCCAGATGGCCAAGGGCAAGGATGTCTTCATGCAAACGTGCTTCGTTTGTCATCAAGCCAACGGCGAAGGTATTCCCGAGCAAATTCCACCGCTCGCCCAGTCGGATTACTTTGCCAAGATGACGGATGATGAAGCGATTCACATCGTGATTGCCGGGCGCAGCGGCGAGGTGATTGTCAACGGAAAGAAATACAACGGCGTGATGACGCCGCTAAATTATCTGACGGACGATCAGATTGCCAACGTGCTGACCTATGTGCGCAACAGCTTCGGCAACGAAGGTGGAGTGATTGGCGCGGACGCGGTAAAACGGGTGCGCGCGACGATTGCTCCGCCCACCAGTACGAGTCAGTTTGAGTAAATAGTTTGGTGAAGTTATGAAACGAGTCCACCCCATTGCTTTCGGGCTGCTGATCCTGGCGGCCGGGGCTTGGGGTGGACTGGCTTTGGCCGAGCCGACAGTCCCGACGGGCATGGTGTTGATCCACGGCGGGACGTTCAAACCGATGTTCCGTTCGACGGCGGATTTCAAGGAAGTCGAGGTCAAGCCGTTTTGCCTGGATCAATTACCCGTAACCAATGAGGAGTTCCTGCGGTTTGTGCAGGCCAATCCGCGCTGGCAACGCTCCGCCGTGAAGCGGCTGTTCGCGGGCGCAACTTACCTGAAGCATTGGGCGGGCGATTTGGAGTTGGGACCGGAAGCGCCGCCGCGCGCGCCGGTGACCTTTGTTTCCTGGTTTGCCGCCAAAGCCTACGCGCAATGGGCCGGGAAACGATTGCCCACCACGGCGGAATGGGAACTCACCGCCGCGGCGGGTTACACCAATGCGAATGGCGAGTTGGACGCGGAGTTTCGTCGCGATTTACTGGCGTGGTATTCATCGGCCATGCAACCGCTCAACCACGTTGGAAGCGGACGAACCAATTTTTGGGGCGTGTCCGATCTGCACGGATTGGTCTGGGAATGGGTGGCGGATTTTAACACGTCCATGGTGACCGGCGATGCGCGGGGTGACACCGGGCTGGATCGGCAATTATTTTGCGGCAGCGGCGCGGTGGATGCGCGGGATGTGAATGACTATGCGGCGTTCATGCGCTACGGGTTCCGCAGCAGTCTGAAAGCGGATTATTGCGTGCATAATCTCGGCTTTCGTTGTGCCAAGGATTTATGAAAGGTAACCAAACAAGGCGGCAAGATCGGTCGCTGAATCCGGTGGGCTCCCGGATGTTCAGCTGGAGCAGGACAATCCAGTCAGGACTCGGATTTGTGCTGCTCGTTGTCCTGACGGCTTGCGGCACGACGCATGAAGAACCCGCTTGTTGCGCCCAACCGAACGCCGTGGCGGAGCGCGCTGATTTCAGCGATGAATCGCTCTACCAAGTTGAATCGGTGTGGACCACCGATACAAAGCAACGGATTAAACTCGCGGATTTGCAAGGTCGTCCGCAAGTGATGGTGATGTTCTTTGCGAGCTGTCAGTACGCCTGCCCGATCCTCGTTCACGACCTGACGCGCATTGAAGCCGCCTTGCCCGCCGAGTTGCGCGGTAAAACCGGCTTCACGCTGGTCACCTTTGATACGAAGCGCGACACACCCGCAGCGCTCGCCAAATTTCGGAAGCTGCGCCATTTACCCGCCAACTGGACCCTGCTGCATGGCGGAGATGATGACGTGCTCGAATTGGCCGCGTTACTCGGCGTGAAATACAAGCAGGAAGCCAGCGGGCAATTCGCTCATTCCAATCTTATCACCGTGCTGAATCAACGCGGCGAAATTGTGCATCAAACCACTGGTTTGGGGCAGGACATCCAACCGGCGGTGCGCAAACTTCAGGAACTGCTCGCCACGGCTCACGCCAGCGCAAAGTAGAAATTCAAGCTCGGTCCGTGAGGCGTCACGAGTTTGAGCCAATTTCAATTGAACCGAGCCGGTCATCTTGATTGCGGACTGGTGCGGACCTCCGAATGTTGCTAAACTGGCTGCGGTTCGAGATTGGAGAATTATGAATCGTTTGCTTTACGTGGCCGCCGCAGAAACCGCCGGTGCGCCTGCGGTTGCCGCCGGTAAAATGCCCGGACATTGGTTGCTCGCCAAAATGGGCAAGCGCGTGCTGCGTCCGGGAGGATTGGAACTTTCCCGGGTGATGCTGGAGCGGCTGGCCATTCAAAGTCGCGACGCAGTGGTGGAATTCGCGCCCGGCATGGGCGTCACGGCGCGCATGACTTTACGCAAATCCCCCGCCAGTTATACGGCGGTGGAGCGCGACGCCAAGGCGGCTGAGCGGGTCAAAAACTATCTGAGCGGTCCCACCCAACAATGCCAGTTGGGTAGCGCCGAGGAAACGGGGTTGCCGAGTCAATCCGCCACTGTCGTTTACGGTGAGGCGATGTTGACCATGCAGGGGACGGAACAAAAACAGCGCATTGTGGCCGAGGCGTTTCGATTGCTTAAACCCGGTGGTCGTTATGGCATTCACGAGATGACCTTGGTGCCGGACGATCTGCCGCTGGAGATCAAGCAGGACATCAATCGCACCATGACGCACAGCATTCACGTCGGTACCCGCGCGCTCACCGTTCGGGAATGGCGGGAACTGCTCACGGCGGCCGGATTTCAAATCCAGTCGGAAATCACCGCGCCCATGCTGCTGCTTGAACCGTTGCGCATCTTTCGCGACGAAGGATTCTTCCGCGCCCTGCGGTTTGGTTTCAACGTGCTGCGCACGCCCGAAGTGCGTCGGCGCGTGCTGGCCATGCGGCGCACTTTCCGCCGCCAACGCGCGCACATCGGCGCGCTGGCACTCGTGGCGGTTAAACCGTGAACGCCAACCCGCGCGCTGGTTTTGCGTCTTGGCACGCTGACGCCGACCTTTTAGTTTCCGCCTGTGTTTCGGCCTTGCATTGATCTGCGCAACGGAAAAGTCGTCCAAATCGTGGGCGGCACGTTGAGCGATGATTCCCGCGGCGTGCAAACCAACTTCGTCTCCGAACGCTCGGCCGCGTGGTTTGCGGAACTTTATCGGCGTGACGGTCTGACCGGCGGTCACGTCATCATGCTGGGGCCGGGCAATGAAACAGAAGCGCGCGGCGCGCTCGCCGCCTACCCCGGCGGTTTGCAAATTGGCGGTGGCGTCAACGCCACCAACGCGGCCGACTGGCTGACCGCCGGTGCGTCTCATGTGATTGTCACCAGTTGGGTGTTTCGTGAGGGCCGCGTGGATTGGGCGCGTTTGGCCGAACTGCAACAGCGTGTCGGCAAAACCCGGTTGGTGTTGGATTTGAGCTGCCGCATTCGCGATGACCGGTATTTTGTGGTGACCGATCGCTGGCAGAAATTCACCGAAGTCACCTTGTCCGCGGCGACCCTGGAAAAGTTCGCTGATTATTGCGCGGAGTTTTTAATTCACGCGGTGGACGTGGAGGGGCTGTGTCGCGGCATTGATCGCCGGTTGGTAACGCACCTGGCGGAATGGTCGCCGTTGCCAGTCACGTATGCCGGGGGCGCGAATTCACTGGCGGATTTGGAAACCGTCACCGCGCTGGGGCGGGGGAAGGTGCATTTAACCATCGGTTCGGCACTGGATATTTTCGGGGGAACTGGCGTGCGGTATGCCGAGGCGGTGGCGTTCAACCAAAACCGCTGCTGACTCCGGTGCAAGATTTCATTGCCGTTCCATTGCGCCAACGTAACATTCGATTCAACAAACCTATGAAAAACCTGACCACCGTGTGGATTCTGACCGGCATTGTCACTTTGAGTTTTGGAACAATCCCTGAGGCGCGCAGCCAGGCGGCGGACTTGGGCGAACCGCCCGCCGCGCCGACCGATCTCTCCGGCTTGCCCCGGCCCACCGGGATTTACAGTGTCACCGGCGGCTTTACCGTGGACGCCAATTCGCGCGAGCAGGTGCGTTCGTTTTACAACGCGGTTTATCTGGCTTCCGAAGGCGTGCCCATGGCAACAAGTTCCGATGTGGCCAGTTGCACGCCGGGAACCAACTCGCTCGCGTACCGCGAGGCGGTGTTGCGGCGCATCAATTGGTTTCGCGCCATGGCGGGATTACCCGCCAGCGTCACGTTTGATGCGACCGCCAATGCGCGCGCGCAACAAGCGGCGGTGGTGATGTCACGTAACGGCGCGCTCAGTCATTTTCCGGATAACACCTGGCTTTGTTACACCGGTGACGCCGCCAACGCCGCTTCCAACTCCAATCTCGCGATTGGCAATGCCGGGGCCGACGCGATCACCGCCTACATCTGGGATTACGGAGCCAATAACACTGCGGTCGGACATCGGCGTTGGTTGCTGTATCCGCAAACCCAGATCATGGGCACGGGCGATGTGCCCAGCACCAACGGGTTTGGTGCCGCCAATGCCACCTGGGTTTTTGATGGAAACTACGGTGGTCCGCGTCCCGCCACCCGGACTCCTTTCGTGGCGTGGCCGCCGGCCGGTTATCTGCCGTACCAACTGGCCTATCCGCAATGGTCGTTCGCGTTGACCAATGCGAACCTCTCCGGCGCCAACGTCACCATGCGAAGCAATGGCGTGAGCGTCGCGGTTTCGATTCAGCCGTACACAACGGGCGTTGGCGAAAACAGTGTGGTCTGGGTGCCGATGGGCCTGAACTACACCAGCACCAGCGCGAAGATGCCGTTCAATGGCGCGGATACCACGTATTCCGTCACGGTCACAAATATCCAATACGGCTCGGTGATCACTGGGTTTACGTACACCGTCACGCTGTTCGATCCGCAGGTGCCCGGCAATGATTACGCGCCGCCAACGCTCAGCGGCCCGGCGAATCCAGTGGTCGGCGAAGGAAACGGTTACAGTTTTACCTCTGTGCCCAATGCGGACGGCTATGAATGGCGCGTGAGTCAGACGGCGCCTTACGATTTCACCGACGGCGCCGAAACCGGTCTGGGAAATTTTACGGTGCAGACCACCGCGGGTTATGCGGTGCGAGATTCGAGCGTGAAAGCATCCGGATCTTACTCGTTCCATCTGGCTCACCCGGAGCCCGGGGATCAGCTTCTGACCTTGAACCAGGCATTTGTGCCACAGGCTGACGCCACGCTCACCGTGAAAAGTCGGTTGGGTGTCGCTACGAGTGATCAGGTGGCTGCAATTCAAATCTCAGTTAATGGCGGTTTGAGCTGGGAGGATATTTATACTCAGCCGGGATCGAATGGAGCGGGAGAAAGCTCGTTTACGACTCGCTCCTTTGGGTTGGGAGCTTTCGCCGATCAGAAGGTCCGGTTGCGTTTTAACTATGCTTTCAGTTTCGGAAGTTACTATACGAATACTGCCGCCGGGGTCGGTTGGTATTTGGATGACATCACGATTTCGGGCGCGGAAGTCCGAACGGTGCTGAGTACGAACCTGATGGTCACAGGAACAAATTTTACTTTCACGCCGTCCCAACCGGGAGATTTCCTGCTGGATGTGCGCGCCTATCTCTTTCAGGAATTTCCGCTGGCGTGGGGGCCGGCCTATCCGGTTGCCGCCACGACCGCGCCGCCGTTGACAATTACGATGCAAACTCCGGTGCTGATCGGCAATCAAGTCCGCCTGGACTTTGCGACCAGCCGTGCGGCCAGTTTTCAACTCCTTCAAGCGGATACGCCGACCGGACCTTGGGGCGTCAACACGACGGCGGCTCTGACCACCAACGCGCCGGGCAGTTCGTATCGCTTCTCGACGCCGGTGGAAGCGTCCGCCCGCTTTTACCGAGTCGTATCACCGTGAGTAAGAAGCTCAGGCTTTGAAGTTAAAGACCATTATGCCGATTCCAGATTATCAAGTGTTGATGCTACCCGTGCTGCGATTTGCGGGCGACGGTGTCGAACATTCATTGCGCGAAACCGTTGATTCACTGGCGGTCGAGTTGCGGTTGACGGATGAGCAACGTCGTGAATTGCTGCCGAGCGGCCAGCAGGAGGTGTTTGCCAATCGGGTGGGCTGGGCGCGCACCTACCTGAAGAAAGCGGGCCTGCTTCGTTCGACCCGGCGCGGGTTTGTTCAGATTACGGATCAAGGGCAGAAGGTTTTGGCCAGTCAACCAGCCGCGATAGATACGAAATTCCTCGAACAATTTTCCGAGTTTCGGGAGTTCAAGGCTTTGCGACGAAAGTCGAACGAAACGGATGGCGATACGGAGCCGGATCAAACTTCAACTCCCGAGGAGGCGTTGGAACGTGCTTACGAAAATTTACGGGGTGAATTGGCAAGTGAGCTCCTCACTCAGATCAAGCAGAGTCCACCCGATCTGTTCGAGCGGCTGGTGGTCGCGCTTTTGGTGAAGATGGGATACGGCGGCAGCCGGCAGGACGCCGGTCGCGCCATTGGCAAAAGTGGCGATGAAGGTATTGATGGGATCATCAAGGAAGACCGGCTGGGTTTGGACATCATCTATATTCAAGCCAAACGCTGGGACAATACCGTCGGTCGCCCGGAAATCCAAAAGTTTGCCGGAGCATTACAGGGGCAACGCGCGCGAAAAGGCGTTTTCATCACCACGTCGGATTTCTCTCGCGAGGCGCGTGAATACGTCGCTCACATCGAAACCAAGATTGTCTTGATTGATGGCCAGGAGCTGGCGCAATTGCTGATGGACTACAACATCGGCGTCACGCCAGTGACCAATTACGAGATCAAACGGGTGGACCTGGATTATTTTACGGAATCGTGAGGAATCGGTACGGGTGAGAGTTCCAGTCGGATGAATTGTAAGCCCCGGCACGGGCGACAGGAAATCGTCGGCGACCGTCTGAATCTGCCGCCCCTTCGGGGCTTGTTCCGAAACCGTCATTTTCCCACGGCTGACGTCGTGGGCTACCGTCTCGCGCTGCTCCGCAGCTTTGGCGGTGCAGACTGCACCGGTCGGCAAGTTTCAATCCGCTATTTTTCAAGTCTTTCCAAAATTCCTTCCACCTTGCGCCGCATCTCAAGGCAAAAACTGCGTTCTTCTCCTTCGGTGGAATATCCACTTCGTTGTCGAATGAAAGCAATTGCCGCGGCATGAATGCTTTGCTTCACAACTTCGCTTGGGTTGGACAGATCCGCTGAATGATTTTGTCGCCTGTGCTGGGCGTGGAATATCATTTTCAACCGCCGGTAAAATGTGGTATTCATCGGACCGGTTCTGCGTTTCGTATCTTGCGGTTTGATGGGGGCCGGTTGGCCCGCTTCTCCATACAGGTCTGGGGAACTCCCAGGTGAATGCAGAAAAACACGACAACCAAACACTGAAAAAATAACTCGAACCATGAATGGATATTACGAATTGAAGAAAACCACGACGGGCAAACCCATGTTCAATCTCAAGGCGGGGAATCACGAGGTCATTCTGACCAGTGAAGTTTATGAGTCCAAGGACGCCGCGCTGAACGGCATCGCTTCCGTCCGCAAAAACGGGCCGGTCGAAGCCTCCTTTGAAAAGAAGGTTTCCGTGAAGGGCGAACCTTATTTTGTCTTGAAAGCCACCAATGGTCAGGTCATCGGCAAGAGCGAAATGTATTCTTCCGAAGCGGCGCGGGACAATGGCATCGCCTCGGTGATCACCAACAGCCCCTCCGAAAAAGTGGTTGAAGTGGAGGCTTGATGAAAGTTGCGGCCGCCAATCGTGGCGGTCGGAATGGATCAGCGAAAGTCAAACGACCATCGCCCGGCCGCGGTTATCGGCGGGGCGATGGTTGAAACCTCACGGCACGTCCTCGGACGTGCTTTGTTTTTTAACCTCCTCGGGCGCGCGCAACCAGCGGATCAGATCCGCCATCTCCTGCGGTCGGAGCGCGGATTCAAAACCGACCGGCATCAGGGAAAGCTTTGCTGGTTCGATGGTGGCAAGGTCGCTGCGCAGCACCACCTGGGCGACGTTCTTTACCTCAAAGCCGTAAGCCGATCAGGAACTGGAAGGCGGGGCACTGTGGTATGAAGCCCGGCAGCCGGGTCTGGGCGATGACGTCTCCGGCACCGACAATTGCTCCGCGCGTTCTAATCACAGACCGAACTTTCGTTGTGACCAAATGCCACGCGCTTTTACGAGCTTCACGAAAACGAGGTCATGGGTTGGGGAGCGCACCCGTCTCGGGTGCAGGTTCGACGCGTCTCGCGTCGAACGTCAGATGATGTGGATCAGCCCAAGCTGGTGCGAATTCTGTCGGGCGAGACGCCCGCCAGCACACGCGAGACGTGTGTGCTCCCCAGTCGCACTGGCACGATCATAGCGGTACGAAGACGTGCGAATCCAATGGGGTGCGATCTCCATGCGCTCGACTGGGCGGCAGGTTGCCGCCCAGAACGGCCAAGTTGGCCGTTCCACCTGGACCAACTGCATCGTTCCGGCTAAGCGCCTCCCGCTTTCTTCCCCTTAGCCGCTCTTGTAAGCCGCCGTGCTTCGTAGAGTAGTTCGGATACGAATGCTCATTAACCATCGGCATAATTGACCTCGCGCGGCCAGTTTGAGACGGGATGAGAAGTGCGGAAGGGTGAAAGAAACATTGCACCGGTTTGAGCCGACATCGTAGCATCATCACATGGTTCAGTCAGCAGTGGAACCTTCCATCAGCGCCGCGGCGGGAGCCGAATGTGAATTTTATCTGAAAGCGTTTCGGTTCATGCTGCTCTCGCGGGTATTGGACGAAAAATTCGCGAGCCTCTATCGCGCGGGTAAGATCATGGGGGGAGTCTTCCTTGGGCGCGGGCAGGAGGCGTTGAGTGTCTCCATTGGCGTTCATTTGCGCCCCGGCGATATTTTTGCGCCATTGATTCGGGACCTGGCCGGGCGCCTGGCGTTTAACGAACCGATCCTGGATGCCGCCCGAACTTATTTCGGTTCCGCGTTGGGGCCGATGCGCGGGCGGGACGGCAACGTGCATCGCGGGCGTCCGCAAAGCGGATTGCTGGCGATGATCAGTCACTTGGGCGCAATGATTTCAGTGGTGAACGGCGGGCTGTTCGCGCGCCGCCTGCGGGGCGTCAAAGGCACGGTCGGCGTGGCTTCCTGCGGCGAAGGCGCAACTTCCACCGGATCTTTTCATGAGGCGTTAAACCAGGCGGCGGTGGAGAAATTGCCGCTGGTCATGGTGGTGGCCAACAACCAGTTTGCTTATTCCACTCCGACTCAACGGCAATTTGCGTGCAACTCACTGCTGGATCGGGCGGCGGGTTACGGGGTGGCGGGTTACGAAGTGGACGGCACCGATCTCGAGGCTTGTTTGAGAGTGGTGGGCCAGGCCGTCGCCAAGGCCCGGGCGGATCAAGGTCCGCAACTGGTGCTCGCCCGGCTGCTGCGCTTGTGCGGTCACGGTGAACATGACGACGCGCATTATATCGGCGCGGAATTGAAGGCGTCCGATCTGGGCCAGGATTGCCTCAAACTGGCGGAGAAGTTTGTGCTCCAACAAGGCTGGGTGGATGCCGCGCAGTTGGAACAGTGGCGGGCGGAGGCGGTGCAGCAGGTCGAGGCCGCCGTGGTCACGGCCCAGCGCGAACCTGGTCCTGATCCCTTCAGCGCCAATTATTGGTCCGCCTTGTCGAGTCAATATCTGGTGGAAGGCGGCGCAACCGAACGATGAGCATCACCTATTTGGAAGCCATTCGGGAGGCCCAGGCGCGCGCGCTGGCGGACGATCCGCGCGTGTTCATTTACGGACAGGACGTCGGCGCGTTTGGGGGCGCGTTCAAGGCGACCAAAGGATTGGCGCAACAATTTCCCGGGCGCGTTTTGGATTCGCCCATCAGCGAAGACGCCATGGCCGGATTGGCGATTGGCGCGGCGCTCGAAGGGATGCGGCCCATTTTGGAGATGCAGTTTGCCGATTTTTCCACCATCGCGTTTAATCAGATCGTCAATCAGGCCGCCACCATGTTTTGGCGGACCAATGTTTCCTGTCCGTTGACGGTGCGACTGCCGTGCGGCGGCACGATGGGGAGCGGCCCGTTTCACAGCCAGATGTTGGAGACCATCTATTCGCATTATCCCGGATTGGTGGTGTTGACTCCGGCCACGGTGGAGGATGCTTACAGCATGTTGCTTGAGGCGGTGGCCATTGATGATCCGGTCATCTTCTGTGAGCACAAACTGCTTTATTATCATCTCAAGGCGGACGCGTTGCCCACGGAGGCGTTGCCCGCCAACAAAGCTCGCATTGCGCGGGCGGGCCGGGATCTGACGCTGGTCACCTACAGCGCCATGGTGCATGAATCGCTGGCGGCGGCGGATGAATTACGCGGTGAAGGCTGGGAGGTGGAAGTGGTGGATTTGCGCGCGGTGAAGCCGCTGGATACCGATACCGTCATGGCCAGCGTTGCGCGCACGGGCCGGTTGTTGTGCGTGGGCGAGGCCTTTCCCTGGGGCGGGGTGACGGCGGAGGTGGTGTCACGCGTGGTTTGCGAAGGTTTTGATTTGCTCGACGCGCCGCCGCGCCGGCTTAATGCCAAGGACACGCCAATCCCGTATCATCCCAATCTCTGGTCGGCTCATCGTCCAACCGCGCGCACGATTGCCATGGCGGCGCGCAAAGTTTTGCAAAGCTAATGAAGGAAACAGGTGTTCATCTCGCGCGCTCCGGCGGCCCGGGTCTCGGACTGCGTTCCGCGGTCGCTCCCGGGTTGGAATTCGTCGCAAGTTGGAAATCTGAAACTGGAGAAGATTAAATGCCGCAAGTGCCCATCATCATGCCGCAGCTCGGTGAATCCATCGCCGAAGCCACCATCGTGAGCTATCTGGTCAAACCCGGTGATCCGGTCGAAGCCGATCAAGATGTCATCGAGGTTGAGACAAACAAGGCGAGTATGAACGTCGTCGCGCCGGTGCGCGGCACGGTGGTTAATTTTCAAGTGCAATTGGGGCAGAGCTATGCGGTGGGCGCGGTGTTGGGGCAAATTGAAGCCACCCGGGAGGATGCGGCCAAGTCGGGTTTGGATACGGCGCAATTGACCAGCGCCAGTGCGGAACTGCCGCCGGACCGCGTGGAGGAAACGCAGACTTCGTCCGCCCGGGTGGAGCCAACGATCCGTGGTTTGCCGGTGCCGACTCATGCCGCCGGTGCGGGTTATCTTTCGCCTCGATTGAAAGCGCGCATGCAGGAACTCGGGTTGCACGCCGCTGATTTGTCCGGTGTGGCCGGCAGCGGCGCTGCGGGCCGGGTGACGATCGAGGATTTTGAAAAGTATATCGCCAGTCTGGAGCAGCATAAAATCACGCCCGCGTCCTCCATGCGCGTCGCGGTGGCGGATGCGATGCGTCGGAGTTGGACGCGCCCGCTGGCGACGGTGGGAATGCCCGTCAACATGGACCCTTTGCTGACGCACCGCAAAGCCCAGGCGACGAAACCCGGGCCGACCTTGTACGGCTTGCGCGCGCTGGCGCTGGCGTTGGCGGAGAACAGCGCTCCCGCCGGACGCCTGGTGGGGAACAAGATTGTGCATCCCTCGGCCATTGACGTGGGCTTCGCGGTGGAAGCGGAGGATGGCGTGTTGGTGCCGGTGATTCGGAATGCGGATCGAACGCGGTTGCTGGCCTTGATCGCACAATACGATGAATTGGTGCGGTTGGCGCGGGCGCGCAAACTACCGGCGGGCGCGACGGGAGGGTCCATCGCCACGATCACAAATTACGGCACGTTCGGTTTGACGGTGGGCACGCCCATTCCGTTGCCGGAGCAAACCTTGTTGCTGGGCATGGGCGCGGGCCGCAAAGCGATGCGTTGGGATGAGTCGAATGAAACCTTTGTGCCCGTGACCGAAGCGCACCTGACGTTGAGCTTTGATCATCGCGTGTTGGATGGCGGCGCGGCGGGGCGGTTGCTGGCCCGGGTCACGCATTTGATGATGCATCCGAACGAGCTTTGATTACGAACCTCAAGGAGCCGGTGGATCGCGAATTACAAGCCCAGGCCGCGCAACTGGGACTCGGGAGCATTCAACGCCATATTTTTCTTTGCGCCGATCCGACGATTCCCAATTGTTGCGCCCGGGAGTCAGGGGTGGCGGCCTGGGAATTTCTCAAACGCCGTCTCAAGGAGCTGAACTTGGTCGGGCCGCAAGCCATGGTCTATCGCACCAAAGCCAATTGTCTCCGCGTCTGTCAGCGCGGACCGATCGCGGTCGTTTATCCCGAAGGCGTCTGGTATCACTCCTGCACTCCGGAGGTTTTGGAGCGCATCATCCAGGAGCATTTAATCGCAGGTCGTCCCGTTAAAGAATTCACCTTTGCGGTGAACGCGTTGCAGTCTTCCGATTGAATCCGGCTTACAACGAAGCCTTCCAACGTCCGATGGCGGCGCGGATTTGTACGGCGGCATTTAATTCCGGCTGCACAAATTTCGGCGTGAACCACGGAAAGGTGCCGATCAAATCCGGCGTGACGAGAATCTGCCCGTCGCAATCCGGGCCCGAGCCGATGCCGATGGTGGCAAACGGAAATTTTTCCGTAATCTCCTTGGCCACGTCGGGAGTCACCAGTTCCAACACCACCGCAAACGCGCCCGCTTCGGCCAGCGCCGCCGCGTCATCAAGCAGTTTGGCCCGGCCCGCTGCGTCGCGGCCTTTGATGTGATACTTGCCGCCTTCTTCGAGCAGGTGTTGCGGCAACATGCCGAGATGGCCGACAAACGGGATGCCCGCGTCGAGAATGGCTTTGATTTGCGGCAGAATTTCCCGGCCGCCCTCGGCTTTCACAAACTCCGCTCCGGCAACGACGAGTTTTTGCGCGTTGGCCAATGCCTGTTCCGGCGTGTCGTAAGCGCGGAAGGGCAGGTCGGCGCCGATCAAGGCGTTGGGTTTGGCCCGCGTGGCGGCGCGGGTGTGGTGCAGCATTTCTTCCATCGTCACCCGCGTGGTGTCGGGATAACCCAGCACCACCATGCCGAGGGAATCGCCCACGAGCAGGAAAGGAACGCCACATTCGTCGAGTAACTTCGCCGTCGGAAAATCGTACGCGGTGAGCGCGGCGATTTTTTCGCGGCGAATTTTCATCGCGCGAATGGAATCAGGGGTGACTTTTGGGAAACTCATTTTAACCACGGATAAACACAGATGAACACGGATTCAGACACATAAATCTATGTGGCTCTAACTTCAGCAATCAGCTTGCGAACTTTATTCCAATGTCTGCCATACATCCAGCCGTGTCTTAACTTGAGCAGCCATTTCAATCTTGCCGTCCTTCTGATTCTGGGATTTCTGTTTCAGTGAATTGCGTTGCCGCCAGTCGTTTGGCAATACGTTCATAATCTTGCGTGTCTAGTTTGGTATCGAGGAAAAACTCGGAGAGTGATTCCCAAACCGCTAATCGTTCTTTGATTTGCGCTTCAGATACTTTCATCCGTGGCTGAAACTTTTCATTAATTCCTCCGGACTGGCCGTGGCGGTGCCGACTTTGCCAACCACGATTCCCGCCGCGTGATTGGCAAGAATGGCCGCTTCCAGGGGCAAAGCGCCAGTTGCGATGGCCAGCGTGAACGTGGCAATCACCGTGTCGCCCGCGCCGGACACGTCGAAAACTTCCTGCGCGACGGTCGGGATGTGAATTGGCGGGTGACCGCGTTGACACAGCAACATGCCGAGTTCGCCGAGCGTGATGAGCAGTACGGCCGGACGCAGCTCGCGCAACAACGTCGCTGCCGCTTGCAGTAAATTTTTATCGGTAAGCGGATCATTGCCGCGGGTGGCGTCGGTCAGGTTGGCCAACTCGAAAGCCTCGCGCCGGTTCGGCGTGAGCAACGAAAGATCATTCAGCTGGAGTTGATGAATCGGTTTCGGATCGAGACTCAGCCACAGACCGTGCGCGCGGCACAACGGTTTGAGCGCGTTCAACAGATTTTGAGTCACGACGCCTTTGCCGTAGTCACCGACGATGATGGCGTCCGCCCGGGCAATTTGCTTTTTGAGATTGGTGATCAATCGTTGGGTCAACGCCTCCGAAAGGTCGTGGCGCGACTCGCGATCAATCCGCACCACTTGCTGCGTTTGCGCCACAATGCGGGTTTTCAAGCCCGTCTGGCGCGACGCCGTGGCGACCACTCCGCGGCAGCCGATCCGTTGCGTTTTGAGCAGGGCTTGCAGCGAACCCGCCGCCGCATCCGTACCCACGATACCGAAAAGCTCTGCTTTCGCCTGCAACGCGCTGAGGTTGCGCGCCACGTTCGCCGCGCCGCCCGGCATGAAGCTTTCCTGTTGAAAATCCACGATCGGCACTGGCGCTTCCGGCGAAATGCGCGTGACGCTGCCCCAGATGAATTGATCCAGCATGACATCGCCGATGACGAGGATGCGGCTGTGTCGCGCCGCAGTGAGCAATTTTTTGACCCGTGCGACGGGGAGTTTCAATGGATTCATGAGTTGGAGCAGTCGAGGAACGCCATGAGTGGACTGGTGGGACTGGCGAATTGCGACGGTGGCGCCAGCTCAACTTCATACGCGGCGCGTCCGGCTTCCACCGCCGTTTTGAACGCCACGGCCATGCGGTTCGGATCGTTGGCGACGGCAATGGCGGTGTTCACCAGCACGGCGTCCGCGCCCATTTCCATCGCTGCCGCCGCGTGGCTCGGCGCGCCCAGCCCGGCGTCCACCACGACGGGAACGGTGGCCTGTTCAATGATGATGCGGATTTGATCGCGGGTTTGGATGCCGCGATTCGAGCCGATGGGCGAGCCGAGCGGCATCACGGTGGCGCAACCAACTTCTTGCAAGCGCTTTGCCAGCACCGGATCGGCGTTGATATAGGGCAACACCGTGAAGCCGTCCTGCACCAGAATTTCCGCGGCTTTGAAAGTTTCAATCGGATCGGGCAGCAGATAGCGCGGGTCGGGATGGATTTCGAGTTTCACCCATTTCGGCAGGCCGGCGGCGACAGCGAGCTTGGCGAGGCGCACCGCCTCGGCGGCGTTCATGGCGCCGCTGGTGTTGGGAAGCAACAGATATTGGTCCGGATCAATAAATTCCAGAATGTTGGCAAACGGGTCTTTGCGACCGGACAAGTCCGCGCGGCGCAAAGCCACGGTCACCATTTCCGCGCCGCTGGCCGCCAGCGCATCGCGCATCGCCTCCGGAGCGGAAAATTTTCCCGTCCCAAGAATCAGGCGCGATCGGAAGGTTCGGTCAGCAATAACGAGCGGTCGGTTCGACAGCGACATACGCCTCAATCTGTGCGGATTGCGGCGGTTTGTCGAGCCGTGAGCACTTTCAGAAATGGAAATCGAACGCGATGGAAACGCTGTGTGATTCCGTCCGTCCCAATTGCAACCGATCCGAGAGAACCCCAAAAACCACGTCGGCGGACAGGCTGGCTTTCTCACCGTGGAAGTAGTGGTATTCCAGGCTGAGTCCCATACGGTCATTGAGGGCAAACCGCAAACCGGCGAACGCTTGATAGGCGAAGACCGCGTCGGCGGAGGTGCCGTCGAAAATCGTGCCGCCAATCATGACATTGTCACCGGTGAGAATGGTGCTGGAGATGCCGAAACCCGCGCCAACGTACGGACTGAAATGATACGTGTCCGGCAGATGCAGCCGCGCGTTCAGGAAGAATGGAACATTGGCCAGCGTGCCATCAGCCCGGGTCGCACCGGTGACGGAATCAATGTGGTAGGAGTTCAGTCCCACCTCTGCCTCGGCATCGAGCCAGTCGGTCAAGCCGTAGCCACCGCACAGGCCGCCACGCAGGCCGGGGTCCAATTTAATTTTGCTGCCTGGCACAATGGGTTGACCGAAAAACTCGCGCAACTGGACATCACGCGCCTTGCTGCCGCCCAAATCCGCCCGGAAATAAAACTGATTTTGTTCGGCGAAGCCGGCTGAAGGGAACCAGATGAGCGCGGCCAGTGCGGCTACGGCAATCATTGAACGGGTAATTTGCATAAATCCTTTTTTCGAGGTTGGACGCGGGCGGTTGCAATTTGTTCGGAAGATTTTGGGTTCAAACTGAATTGGCCCGGAGGAGGGAACAACTCGCACGCGGCAGTCGCATGTGGTTGTGAAATGGCTTGTCAGCGCCGGGCTGGATTCTCTAGCCTGCGTATCCCTTGAGCGCACCCATAGCTCAATTGGATAGAGCGGCTGACTACGGATCAGCAGGTTTGAGGTTCAACTCCTCATGGGTGCACCAATTTTAGTCAAACGCGCTTAATCTGGTTCGCACACTCCATAATATGCCTGGCTCGCCTTGCTGCTCGCAGGGGGGTTCGGTTCAAGCGCGGTGCGGTCATGCGGCGACTTGATTTCTCTACCCCTGCGCCTTTAGTCTGCGCTCATGTTCAAATCTATTTTTGTGGTGCCGGGGGTGGCGTTGCTGTTGGCAATAACTCCGGGACTGCGCGCGGAGGAAGCCGCCGAGGTCGCCAATCAAAATTTGGGTTTGCGCATCGCCACGTTCGACGTCAATGCCACGCCCGCGGTTGGATCATTGCTGGCGTACGATCCGGTGACCAACGATTGGGATCTGACCCTGCGCGCTCGAGGCATCGTGTTGCTCGGCGCCGACCAGCCGATTGTCCTCTGCGCGGTGGACTGGATCGGTATTGCCAATGAGGGGCACGACGCGTTCTGCTCGGCTTTGGCGCAGGCGGTGGGGACGACGCCCGAACGCGTTTCCGTTCACGTCCTGCATCAGCACGACGCGCCGGATTGCGATTTTTCCGCCGAACGTATTCTCAAAGAGGCGGGGCTTGATCCCCGGCAAAACGAAGGCAGTTTCCAACGGCAGGTGATTGCCAATCTCGCCGCGGCGGCGCGAGCGGCTTTGACTCACACGCAACCAGTCACCGAACTGGGTTTGGGCCGGGCGCAGGTCGAGCGCGTGGCTTCCAATCGCCGCATTCACGGTCCCGATGGCAAGGTGCGCGCGGTGCGCTGGTCGGCCACGACGGATGCGCAGGTTCGGGCGGAGCCGGAGGGTGTGATTGATCCGGAACTTTCCCTGGTGAGTTTCTGGAATGGCGATCATCCCGTCGCGGTGTTGAGTTATTATGCCACGCATCCGCAGAGTTATTATCGCACTGGAATTCCCAATCCTGACTTTCCGGGGATCGCGCGATTCTACCGCCAGTTGGCCGTGCCGGAAGCGCTCCACGTCCATTTCGATGGCGCCGGGGGCAACATCGCCGCGGGTAAATACAATGACGGCTCGCGTGTGAACCGGGGGCTGCTCGCACAACGCCTGGCCGATGGAATGCGCCGCGCCTGGGAGAACACCAAGCGCACGCCCATTACGGCGGACGAAGTGAGCTGGAGGTCCGTCGGCGTCGTCTTGCCGCCCGCCCGACATCTCTCGCGGGAACAGCTCGAAACCCGATTGAAAGACCGCGATCCCAAGCTGGCAAGTTCGGGCGATGCTTCGCGCCTGGCCTGGTTGCGTCGTTGTCAGGCGGGCCACCAGATCAATCTGGGCTGCCTGAGCCTGGGAGCCGCGCGCGTACTCCACATGCCCGGCGAATTGTTTGTGGAATATCAGCTTGCGGCCAAGGCCATGCGCCCGGATTTATTTGTAGCCATGGCCGCCTACGGCGATTACGGCGCCGGGTATATCGGTACCGCCAAGGCTTACGATGAAGGTGGTTACGAAACGGGTCCCGAGGCCTCCAATGTCGCTCCCGAGGTTGAAGCCGTATTGATGGGCGGCATGCGCAACTTGCTCGACGTGCCGCAATGAGCGTCATCCCGCGATTCGCGGAGTGCGGCGACATCGCCCAGTGCCGGGCCGGGCGGGAAAATCATTTGCGTGCAGAGCCGGAGTTAGCTGCCAATGTTTATTCTGCTTCAAAATGAATTTGGTCGCGGCGGATCTGGCCAAGTCCGTTACCCAGCCGCCGGTGTCGCGGCGGCGGTGGCTCGAATTTAAGCCTCATCAAGGCAGCTTTGTTCCAGTGCGGTCATCTATCGGGCTTTCAGCCCGTTTGTGCCCATTCGTGGTTACAGCCCCAACTTCTTAAATCGGTTGTTCACTTCTTTGAAATGGAAATCCAACGAGCAAAGCTTTTCCAGTTCGCCTTTCTTAAAATGTTTGGCCACTTCCGGTGTGGCTTTCAGCACTTCCAGAAAATCCGCGTCGTCGCGGCCCGCATGTTTGACTTCCCACGTTTTCATCGCGGCATCCTGCACGCGTTTGTAGGCGGCTTCGCGGGTCAGACCTTTGCGGATGAGCGCCAACAGCACGGTCTGGCTGTTCCACATGCCGAGTGACAGGCCGAGGTTCTTCTTCATGTTTTCGGGATACACGTTCAAGCCGTCCATCAGCCGGGTGAGCAGACCGAACATGTAATCGAGCAACGTGCAACTATCCGGGAAGATGATGCGCTCGACGCTGCTGTGGCTAATGTCACGCTCGTGCCAGAGAGCGACGTTCTCCAGCGCCGCGACGGCGTTGCCGCGCAACACGCGCGCGAGGCCGGTGAGCCGTTCCCAGGTGATGGGATTACGCTTGTGCGGCATGGCGCTCGAACCTTTCTGACCTTTGGTGAACGGTTCTTCGACTTCGAGCACTTCAGTGCGTTGCAGATGGCGGAACTCCACCGCCCACCGTTCGATGCTCGCGCCGACAAGGGCAATGGTGTTCATAAACTCGGCGTGAATGTCGCGTGGAACAACCTGCGTTGCGATGGGACAGGGAAGCAAACCGAGTTTCTTGCAAACGTAAGCCTCAACGCGCGGTGACAAATGCGCACTCGTGCCAACTGCGCCGGAAAGTTTACCCCACGCGACCGCATTCTTGGTCGTAAGCAGTCGGGTGAATGCTCGACCAAATTCGTTGTGCATCAGCAGGAGTTTTAAGCCGAAGGTGGTCGGCTCGGCGTGGATACCATGACTCCGACCGATGCAAGGCGTGAATTTGTGCTCCTTGGCGCGGCGCTCAATAACTTCCAAAAGGTTTGCCACGTCGGCCATCAATATGTCCATGCTTTGAACCATCTGCACGGCGTAGCAGGTGTCGCCCACGTCACTGCTGGTGAGACCGAAATGAAACCAGCGGCTCGCTTTATCGTTGATGGCCTCGGCGACGGCGGTGGTGAAGCCGATGACGTCGTGGTTGAGCGTCTTTTCCAATTCTTTCTGTCGGGCGACGAGGCCGGGCAGGTCGGCGAACCATTTATCGCAACCGGCTTTGATCTTCTGGAAATCCTTGGCGGGCACGATGCCTTCCTTGACGAGGGCTTCGCTGGCGAGCAGTTCGATCTGTAGCCAGAGCTTGAGTTTATTTTCGTCGGTCCAGATGGCCCGCATTTCGGGGCGGGAATAACGCGTAATCATCCACAAATTAAAAATGAAAAAGGTAAAATTAAAAAGGCGGAAGTGTGGGTGATAAAGCGGCTAGAAATAATCACGATGATCTGTAATATCCAATCATGTGTTTGGTTGAAGAACATATAATGGCCAGTTCAGTGGAGTTGTGGTCTGGGGGAAAACGAAAGTGGTGGTTGTCACATGAGGGTGAAAACGGGCCAAAAGGTCTTTCCATTGATGGCGAACTGCCCGAATCGTTTCCAGCAATCCAAAAGGCAATGGAACGAGCCCAAATAGCCGAAGGTGGTGATGACGCTGGGGTTGATTTTATTTTTGAGATTCCATTGAAAGTCGCACAAGCCATTGTTGGCTTCAAACATGACGAAAAGTGCGGGCATCTTGTGGGCGATCATTTCGTCATCATGTCGCTGGGTGGCTCAAGAGGAGGCTTTTTCCAAAGATTTTTTGGAAAATGACAAACGCTAAATTCCGCACCCGCCAGCGGCCAACCCTGACTGATTTTCTTCGAGCGCCGTCTGGAGCGAAATATGCCGCCCCGCCAGGGCTTGCGGTTTCTTGAGCATGTCGTTCTACAAAGATTCCGCTCCTGACGGCGCTGCGGTCAGTGCGTGAATTAGAGCGCGACGTGTTGGACTGCGGCGGGAAGCGCAGCGCCACGCCGCTTTCGCATCCACGGAGGTTATTGGAAATTCGCAAATCTTCCGCCCGCTCGAAAGCGGTGTCGCGGCTATCGCCTTGCCACCGCAGTCCAAGCTTGGCCCTTGGCGGAAGTGCGCGCGGGAAAGCGGTTGGAAAAAAAGTTTGAAAGGCGTAGAGTCAGAACCGGGCAAGGCGCTGAACAACGAAGTTAAAATTTTACGCCTCTGATGACGCGAAACATGGAATGCGAAAAATTTATGGGGGTTGTTTCAATCATCCGGGCGCGATTTCCAACGTTGCGCACCGAATTAATTGCAGAACATCCGCACGTTGGGACGATGCTTGAGATTCCAGAACAGGAAGGTTTGATATTTTCTGTCAGCATCAATCTTCAAAATTGTGATGAGCTTCACCTTAATGCAGGCAGTTTTTGGTGTGAATGGTATCCCTGTCGTAAGTCTGAAGTTTGCGGCCGTTTTGCGGAAGCAGTCTGTGGATTGCTTTCTGGCGAATATCGGATTGTTGAGTATTGGCGTAGCGGCGTTGCTCTGAAGGCGAATTTAGAGCGGCCCGTCGAAAATAGCTGGCTGCGTGTGGCATCTTGGTCACGACTTCACATCCCGGTGAGTTGGGGTGTGCGTACGAAAATTCTTCAAAACGTTTCGTAGTCATAATCCCACAACAGCGATGACCACTCGTCAAGCGGTTAAATCATTCAGCCCGGCGTTGGCAAGGAACGGCTGGGCTGAGTTCGCATTTCGAAGGCGTTTGTCTTTTGACGAGTTCGGTCGCAAGCAGTTATCCCAAAATCGAGCGCCGTCAGGCGCGGCATATTTGTAGAATACCGTCCAACCATAATAAACCAGCGCTGTCTGGAGCGAAATATGCCGCCCCGCCAGGGCTTGCGGTTTCTTGGGCATGTCGTTCTACAAAGATTCCGCTCCTGACGGAGCTGCGGTCAGTGCGCTCAGCCGGAGCGCAACGTCTTGAACAGCGCGGCGGATGAATTGCTTTTTGCAAAAGCCCGGGCACTTGCTAATCTGGAACATGGGACGAACCAACAAAACCAAAGCCGGAAAGCGGACTCCATTAACGGACAAACAAAGCGAGCGGGATCACCGCCAACTGCGCATTGACAAGGTGGGCGTGCGCCGGCTGCGTTTTCCCATCCAGGTGCGGGACAAGGCGCGCGCCGTCCAGAACACGGTCGCGACCATTGGATTATTTGTGGACCTGCCCAAGGAATTCAAGGGCACGCACATGAGCCGGTTCGTCGAGGTGTTGAACGCGCATGGCGACATCATTTACGTGGCAAACATCGCGGAAATTTTGTTCGCGTTGCAAAAAAACCTGCACGCCACCACGTCGCGGATCGAACTGGAATTTCCGTATTTTTTGTCCAAACGCGCGCCGGCGTCGGGCAAGGAAAGTTTGATGGACTACGTGGCGCGATTCGATGCGACCGCGACGGGCGACGACATTGACTTTGTGCTGACGGTGAAGGCGAACGTCACCACGTTGTGCCCGTGCTCGAAGGCGATTGCCAAGTATGGCGCGCACAACCAACGCGGCGAAGTCACGGTGCAGGTTCGGTTCAAAAAGCCGGTGTGGATCGAGGACATCATCAGCATGATTGAAAGCTCGGCCAGCTCGGAACTTTACACATTGCTCAAGCGCGTGGACGAAAAGGCCGTGACGGAGCGCGCGTACGAGAACCCGGTTTTCGTCGAGGACTTGGTGCGGAATATCGTCGTCAAATTGAAGGCGCACTCCGACATCACCTGGTATCGCGTCGAGGCGGAGAACCAGGAAAGCATTCACAATCACAACGCTTACGCTTGTATTGAGAAGAGCTGAGTTGACTCAGTTCGCGGTCTAAAGTCGTAAGTCTGGAGGCGGCGGGCCGACTGGTCTTCCGCTTGGTGTAATTAGCCGATTTCAGCTCTCATCGGCGCGCACTGATCCGGCAAAGAAATAATTCCAATCGCTTTTCGATTTCTGTCTGCGGAGGCAATGGAGAGGTTGACCCGGCTGCGTTCGGAATTATGATGCCGGCCGTCATTCAGCATTTTAGGCGAACTTCCATGTATTTCGATTGGCGATTATTTTATCGGTGCGACCGGTGGTCCGGACTCTGGTTTGGAATCGCGATTTTGGCGGCGACGTTCGCGCTGTCGGTCCGCGCGGTCGCCGGAATGAATCGCTACGCTTCTTATCCCCAGGTTTCCAATCTTGTGGCCGGAATTTCGTGGCCTCGCGGTCAGGCGTTGCCGACGTTTGCGACACCGGCTGCTCCGCTCGACACGATTTTAGTCCAGGACCTCAGTCCGGATGAAGCGATCACCTTTTCGGCGTTACAAGGACTGGTGAATAGAACCAAACCACACATTTACCTCCTTGATCGCCGCGCGGACGAGGGAACTTACACCTGGGCGGATACGGCGCTCGTAGGCTTCACCGATCGGATCCTTTACGACCACGCAACCCGCTACAACTTGATCGCCAAATATACGAATCAGATTGCCGGTGTGGTGCTCTACGATCCGGCGCTCAGCGTTCATTACCGCAATCTCGCCAGCACGGTAGCCGGGCTGAACAACGCGATTCCGGTCACCCCCGCTCTCCACGCCGCGCTCGCCGAGCAGGGAATTCGGCTTCCGGTGGTGGCGGATTTGACCGGCCTGAACTACACGACAGCAGTGAACATTTACAATTACCTCTACGACACTTATTGGCCGCAGTGTAACCATCGGCTGATCGTCAGCGCCAAGCCCAGTGATAACGGTGATTTGCATCACACTCGGGATCTCGCGGCGGCCACCGGCGGCGCCGTGGTTTGGCTTTCCACGACGAGTCATTCCGAGCGGGCGGTGCTCCAAAAATTTCTCGCCGATATGACGCCGGGAGAAGCCATCGTGCTGGGCTGGTACACCACAGAGCGCTCCGGAATCGTCACCGCCACGGCCTACGGCATCGGCACGATTCCCTCCGATTTTTACATCAGCGGCAGCGTTTATGGCGGTACCGATCATCGGCTCCGCGTTCCCGCCGTTCCCACCCGCCCCGCGCTGGAAAAGAAAATCTACGTCTGCCTGTTCCTCAGCGATGGCGACAACGCGCAATACGTGCAGCGCGCCCTGCGAAAAATTTGGGATCAAAGCGCTTCCAGTCGCGGCATCTATCCTCTGAACTGGACCATCGCGCCCGGGATGGTTGACCTCGGTCCGGCGTTGTTGAATTACTATTACACCACCGCCACCACCCAGGACTGCTTCGTCGCCGGGCCGTCCGGCATGGGCTACATCATGCCGGTGAACACGTTGAATGAAAACGGCGCGCCGACCGGCGTTTATCTCACTGACCCGACGACGGCGGCGGCTTACACGCGCCTCACCGAGACCTATCTGCAACGCGCCGGTCTTCGAGTGTTGACGGTGTGGGACGACGCCACGGCGATGAATCGCGCGGCGTACGAGAAGCATGGGCGCAATCTATACGGCGCCACGGTACAACGGTTCTCCGGTTCGGCAACGGTTGCTCCCAGTGTTGAAAATGGCCGGCTGCGCTTTGATCGGTTGCTCACCGCCTACGCCAGCACCTACGCGGCGCTCCGCGATACGCTCGCCAAACCAATCAACGCGTGGAACGGCAGCGCTCCGCTTTTTCTCTCGGCCCAAGTCAGCATCTGGGGCGAACTGAAGCCGAACCGGATTGTTGCCCTGTGCAACGAATTAAACGCGCGGTATCCCGGGAAACTTGAGTTCGTCCGGGCCGATCATTACTTCAATCTGTTCAACCAGGCCAACGATCTGCCCTTCAATCTCACGATGGCCACGCAGACAACCGTGGTGGGGAACGACGGTGGCAGCGACGCGAGCCTGGCCCGCGATGGAACGCCGTACACCCTCTGGACCTCCGCCGCTCCCGGCATCCGTTCGCTGACCTTTAATTTCGGCGCGCGCTACAACCTCAGCCGTTACGTCATTCGCCACGCGGGCGACACGGGAATGAGCCAGAGCTTGAACACGCGCGACTACCGTTTCCAAGTCAGCGCGGACGGCCAGCATTGGACCACGGTGGACACCTGCGTCAGCAACACGGCCAACGTCACCGACATCGAGTTCCCGCTCGTCACCGCGCAATACGCTCGCATCCTTATTGATCATCCTGGATTGGACACCATTGCTCGAATTGCGGACGTGGAAATTTACGGTCGAAACCCACTCGAAATTTTTCCGCCGTAACCCAATCCCGCCTTCGCGGCAGGGCGAGAGTTCTTTCACAACGAGAAAACCACACGAGAGCCAACCCGGTTTTTATTTCTCCTTTCGCCGCCTTTCGACGGCTTTATTTCAATGTCCCGCAACCGGTTCGTCCAGTTCCAGTCGGACGACGTCATACATCACGCCCTGAGTCCAACTGGTGGCGTGCGACTTTAACTGAATCACGTTGACTCCGGTTTGCAGCAGGCTGGCGTCGAAGGTGAGCGGGCGTTCCACCCAGAAGGCGCGGATGCCGTCGCGCTGCATTGCCCCTGTGGAAGGCAACAGCCCCGTGTCGCCAATGGACTCTTCGTTGACGAAGGCTTCCACGCGGCAGCCCGAACTCGTGCCGCAAAAGGCGAGACGCAACGTCGCTTTGCCCTGGGGTGACTGCGACAGGCCGAAGCGAATGGTCCAGGTGGTCGGCTCAACTTCGCGACTGCTGACGCGAATGTATTGCGCCAGATCCACCGTGGGTTCGCTTTCATCGCTGACGGGCGGCAGGTTGGTGCTCAGAATGCGCGGTGGCTGGACGTAGTTCCAATCCTTCCGCCAATCGCTGCGGCCGATGATGTAATCCACGTCATTGGGAAACTCTTTGGGGTAATCGAGGTAAAGACCCCATTGCCAATAATGATCGCCGTGACGAAATTCGCGCGCAGTGCGGTCGGGCACGCCAATCTGCCACAGCGTGCGGCCCTGGCGTTGCGGCGTCCACGTTTGGACGCCCAGGTTTGTGGATTGGCTCGTGGCTACGACGACGTTCGAGTAAACGAATTCGCCGATGACCCCGTCCGCAATGGCGCGCAACCGGTAATGTCCAGGGCGGACGTTGGGGATGGCAAATTTTCCGTTGGGGTTGGCCGCGATCCAAAACTGATAAGACTTTCCGTCGCGTTGCCAATCCACTTCGTTGGGAAAACCGCCGCGCAGTGTCGGCGTGCCGGTTGTTGAAATTTCCGTTGCGGACTCGTTGGCGGAATCCGCTTCCGCCGTCGGACCTTTTAGTCGCGGCGGCACATAATCTGGAGCGGTCAGACCGACCCACAGATTGCTGATCTGCAATTGCGGATCGAGCGGGTCTTTGACCTGGATTTGCCCGCTGATCATGCTGCGCTCTTCGTCGGCTGGATAAATCGTGTTGGTCACCCATTCGTAAGGCCAACTACCCACTTCAAACCGGGCGCGATGCAGTGCGTCCAGCCACATCACTTCGGGCGTTGAACCGCTGTTACAATAGATGGCAAACGGTCCGATGATTTTGGTCCAATTTTCGTTTTCACCCACCACGAGCGAACTGCCCCCGTAATGATTACCGAGCCATAAATTGACCAGGGTGGGCGTGCCGCCGGGGTTGGTATCGAGATAACCGGTCAGCTCCACTTTCGTCGGGCCGCCCGCCAGATATTCAAAACTCGGATTGATGAACCACAGGCCGATTTGCTGTTTCGTGCTGGACCAGCCATAGGCGGGCAGCTCGTAAAGTGGTGCGGCGTAATCGTATTTGTATTCCACCTCGCCCCGATGAAGTCCCGTGGTCAGTCGTCGCGCTTCCACGGGATTCAACGGCGTCCCGACATCCCAATCGTCACCGGTGGGCATCTGCCGGCGGCGTTTGGCGTTGACCGTGAGGTAATCGAACATTTCCGGGTTCAATCGCGCGGCGAATCCTGCTTCCGAAACGCTGCCGGCGGGCGCGTTGGTCTTGTGCGTCCAGATGGCGTAGGTGTACAAGGAGCTTTCGCCCTGACCCAACGCGTAACGCAACTCCACGTCCAGCGGAGTGGTGGGCGCGCCGGGCGCATTGTAAAAACGAATCGCCACCTCGGCGCGTTTGCCCTGGTTGCTTTGCGGCGAAATCGTCACGCTCGCCGATTTGAGCGGACCGCCAAGCGCCGGTCCCGCGTTGAACCAGCCGGCTCCGGCCGCGCGGCCCGGGTGCGGTGGCAGCAGAATTTCACGACCTTGGTAACGGATCGAGGCCACTTCGCCGGACGCCTTTTCGATGCGCACCTGCAATTGGTTGTTATCGAGGAAATAGGTGAACTCGGTTTCGCGCAGTTGCACGACCGCCGGGCCGGAAATTTGGGCCTGGCTGGTGCAGGTCATCGTGCTCCCCACCATCACTGCGCTTAAAATCCATGTTGCCGTGTTTTTAGTCATCAATGAAAAACCCGCAGGCGACCCAACGTCTCGAACCCATCTCGCAGTCGCCCGACCTCGGGCTGAAATGATTCAGCACCATTGTTTGCAGGTGCGCGGTTTGATTCAAGTTGAATCGTCACAAGCACCAGATTACATGGGGCGTCAGGTTGCCAAGTAATCTTGATGAGAGGGCAAATTGTGAGAGATGATTTACGGAGGACGCGCTCCTCCCAAGAAATACTCCGCCGTGAACTGCGGTGCTTGCGACGCCGCGCGATCAAATCGTTTGGCTCAAAAAACCGCCGTCCACACAAATATCCGCGCCCGTCACGAAACTGCTCGCGGCATGGCTCGCCAGAAAAACCGCCGCACCGACCAGTTCCTGCGCCTCACCAAAGCGGTGCATGGGCGTGTGACCCCAAATGGCCTGGGTGCGCGCAGTGGGTGAGCCGTCCGCGTTGAACAGCAGCCGGCGGTTTTGTTCGGCGGGGAAGAATCCGGGCGTAATGGAATTGACCCGCACGCCTTGTGTCGCCCATTCGCGCGCCAGAAATTTGGTCAGGCTGATTACTGCCGCTTTGGCTGCGGAATAAGCCGCGACGCGCGACAGCGGCAGATGCGCCGACACGCTGGCGATATTGATGATGCTGCCCCGGCTCCGCCGGCACATCGCTGGACCAAATTCCTGACAGGGCAACAACACTCCGCCCGCCAGATTCAAATCAAAGCTGGCCTGCCAATCGGTCAGTTGAATGGATTCGAACGGATGCTCCGAGGTGACGGTGACTTTGGGATCATTGCCACCGGCCGCATTGAGCAGAATCGTCGGTGCGCCGAGCCGGGCCTCAAGTTGTTCATGCGCTTCGGCCAGGCCGCAACGTGACTCTGCGTCCACCGCGAAAAACGCCGCCGTTCCACCATGGGCTTGAATGGCGGCCACGCGCGCCGTGCCGCGCGCTTCGTTTCGACCCAAAACGGCGACTTTCGCTCCCGCTTTGGCGAATCCTTCCGCCAAAGCACCACCCAGCACGCCCGTTCCGCCGATGACCACGGCAACTTCCCCAGTGAGATCGAACAGTTTCATAGCCAGACGTGAGTATGAAACACTCCCGCCCGACCGCGCGAGCAGTTATTGAGGCGAATCGCCGTCGCTTTAACTCGCTTCCAACCACAGGGCAAGTGGAACGTCCGTCAGCCCGTTTCGCTAAATCGCTCGCTTTTTGTCCGTCCCTCTGGCTTTATGCACCGGCTGGATTCTTGGGGCGCTCATGCTTGATCCAAGATCAGATCGCAAACCGGCGCAAAGTCGCCCAACTGTTTACAAAATTATGCCTGCCACCTTGCCAACACTCATCCTCAAACCGGGCGAAGCGGATCGCATCGTCGCCGGACATCCGTGGGTTTATCGCAGTTCCGTCCTGCGCCAGACCGCGCCGCCGACGGATGGCGAATTGGTGCAGGTGAAAGATCATCGGCAGCGTTTGCTCGGCGTGGGTTGTTACAATTCCAAATCCAAAATCAGCGTGCGTGTTCTCGCGCCGGAGCGCATCCGACTGGATCAGCAATTTTTCGATGAGCGCATCGCCGCCGCACTGGCATTGCGCCAACGGCAGTTGCCCGGCGCCACCTCCTATCGTGTGGTGAATGCGGAAAGCGACTTCTTATCCGGCCTGATCGTGGATAAGTACGAAGCCGCAGTGGTGCTGCAAATTTCCGCGCTCGGCATGGAACGTCAGAAGGAAAAGATCGTGTCGGCCGTGCGCAAATTGCTCGCGCCGGAAATTATTTTGGAGCGCAGCGATGTGGCGTCGCGGAAATTTGAAGGGTTGTCCGAAGCCAATGGCGTGATCTGGGCGGCGCAGCCGGTGCCGACCGATAAAGTCTCCACCGTCATCCAGTTGAACGGATTGAAATTTGAGACGGATCTGCTCGGCGGTCACAAGACCGGAATGTACCTGGATCAACAAGCCAACTACCAGGCCATCAGCCAATTCGCCGCCGGAGCGGAAGTGCTGGATTGCTTCAGTTTTCTGGGCGGATTCGGACTCCACGCCGCGCGCGGCGGGGCGAAGCAGGTTCACTTGTTGGACCAAAGCGAGGCCGCCGTCCAAGCCGCGCAACGCAACGCGGAATTGAACGGTCTCTCGAAACGGGTGACCGCCGAAACCATCAACGTGTTCGACTGGTTGAAAGCCCGGACCACCGTGCAACCGCATGAGCGCGTGATTCCGCGGTACGATTTAATTGTGCTCGATCCGCCGTCCTTCACGCGCAATCGTGCCTCGGTGGGCGATGCGTTGCGGGGTTACAAGGAAATTCATCTGCGCGCGCTCAAGTTGCTCCGGCCGGGCGGAGTGTTGGCGACCTTCTGCTGTTCGCACCATGTGCCGGCGGCCATGTTTCAAGATGTCATCCTGTCCGCGGCCTATGACACGCGCCATATTTTGCGCCGCATTGCCACCTACGCCCAGGGCTTGGATCATCCGATCATCCCCATGATTCCCGAAACGGAATACCTGAAAGGCTTTGCGTTCGAGCTGGTGCGTTGAGTTGGATTGGTGGAAACGGCGTGGTCAAAAAGTTGATTTGCCACCCCGGGCCGCCTGTGCTCTAATACACAATGTCGTCCGCCGGAAGGTGTTTTCCGGCCCCTAAAATTATGATAACCGAGTCCGAACAGAACCTCGTCCTGGAAAAAACGCGCGAGCTTTGCACCACCATTCTGGCGCAACCCAACATTACAACCATCCGTCAGAACATTGATTCGTTTCTGGCGAGCGATGCCTCCCGCAACCAATACGAAAGCCTGATGACCAAAGGGCAGGAATTACGTGAAAAACAACATCGCGCCCTGCCGTTGAGCGGCGAGGAGATCGGCGAATTCGAGCGCCAACGCGAGGAAGTGCTGAGCAATCCCGTAACGCGCGGCTTTCTGGACGCGCAACAGGCGTTGCACGAACTGCGCGCCACAGTCACGCAGCATATCACCAAAACCTTGGAATTATTGCGCCTGCCCACTGAAGACGATTTTGCACAATGTTGCGGTGGTGGTTGTGGCTGCGGCAACGGCGGCGGCGGCTGTGGTTGCGGCAACGGGGATGGTGGTGGCGGGGGCTGCGGTTGCGGCGGTCATTGAGTTTCAACCAGTTTTTTCAAAGCGCGAGGCAATGCGGCTTCGCGCTTTTTTGTTTTTTCGGCGTTCCGCCGGGCCAACGCAATCCGCCGTTTCTTTTGCAGCAACCTGGCGGGCGATAAAACAGGCGTTGACATCCTCGCGCTGAGCCGAAATCGTTTCTGCATCATGCTTGCCAAAAATCTATTTTTCCGCCGCGTGACAATCTGGGGGTGTTTTGCGCTCCTGATCAGCAGTGCCTGCAGCACCGTTCCAGCGACGGCAAATGCGGCATCCGGCCAATTGCTCGTTTGCAATAAAGGCGATCACACCCTGAGCCTCGTTGACGTGACGGCGGGAAAGCAAATCGCCACCGTGGATGAAAAAGACGTGACCGGTCACGAAGTCATCGCCTCGCCGGATGGCCGGTTTGCCTACGTGCCGATTTACGGAAATTCCGGAGTGGGTCATCCCGGTTCGGACGGTCAATTGCTGCGCGTCGTAGATTTGGAGCGTCGCGAAATTACCCAAACGCTCGACTTCGGTCAGGGCGTGCGTCCGCATTGTCCGCAGATTGGCCCGAAGGACGGTTTGCTCTACATCACTACTGAACTGCTGAATGCCGTGACGGTGGTGGACCCCGGCGCTTTGAAAATCATCGGCACGATTCCCACGGGGCAACCGGAGTCGCACATGCTTGCCATTTCCCACGATGGCCGACGCGGTTACACCAGCAATGTCGGGCCGGGCACGGTTTCGGTCCTGGACCTGGAAAAGCGCGAGCTGCGCAAAATCATTACCGTGGGGGGCGGTGCCCAGCGGGTTTGCGTCACGCGCGACGATCGTTGGGTCTTTACCGCCGATCAATCCCAACCGCGTCTGGCGTTGATTGACGCCGCGTCCGAATCGTTGCAGCAATGGGTCAAGCTGCCCAACATTGGTTACAGCATGGCAACCACGCCGGACGGTCGCGGTTTACTGGTCGTTTTGCCGCGCGCCCACCAGGTGGTGCGCCTGGATTTAACCACCTTGCAAGTGACCCATACCGTGGCGGTACCGCGCGCGCCGCAAATGCTGGTCGTGCGACCGGACGGCGACGAAGCTTACGTTTCGTGCGATGCCAGCCGTCAGGTTGCCGTGCTCGATACCACCAACTGGAAAGTGTCCCGGCTCATAGACGTCGGACGCGGCGCGGATGGGATGGCTTGGGCCGCGCAACCGTGATGTAAATTTTCCCCGCCGCCCAGAGTTGCTTGGAGACCCTCGTTGGCGGCGACTGAACCAGGCGCAGAATTATTTCGGGGACCTCTACCGGCGTTGGAAGGTGCGGCTGGGCACGCCCAAAGCCATCACCGCCATGGCGCACAAATTGGCGCGCATCCTCTGGCACTTGTTCAAACATCGGGAAGCCTTCAACCCGGAAGTCTTCAAAAAGGAGGAGGAAAGAATGCAGCGCAAGAAGCTCGCCCGCCTGCACCATACCGCCACCGCCCTCGGCCTCAGGTTCGTTCCCGCCCAATGACTTAACCCATCAGCTTATCAGGAGGCATCATTTCGTGGCTTCCTGAATCAAAATCTCTGCGCTCACCCGACCACCCTCGCCACAGGTAAAGGTGCGCCGCTGTCCCTTGAACTCATAAACAATCACCAGTGCCTTGTTCCAACCGGGAGTGGGGTCTGCCTGCAGCCACTCTGGCCGGGCAAAGAACTCAACCCTCGGCTGATGGATCATGTCGTTCACGCGATAGGTCACGTCTGCATACGAAGTCCCCGAACCATACACCGCTGAAATCACCAATAAATCGGCGGACGCTGATACGACAGGCGCGCTAGAATGGGCGCGTGGCAACTTGGTGCGAGATGGAGAGGCGCAGCCAACAGCAAGCAGAATGCAAGCGCCAAGACTCAAGAGGTGTGATGTTTTCATAGCGTGTGATGTGATGCCTAACGAGCTCAGCGACCCGGCGCACGGGAGGCAACGCCTGCAACCGCGACGCCCACGCCGGGTTAGATGCCATGCTGGGTTGAACGCGGCGACCGGAGTCGCCACGCTGAGAGCGCAAGTTAAACCATCAACCATCACATTCATGAAAAAAACCTACAGCCTCAAACCCAGCACGACGCCCAAAACTGTAAGCCTCAACCCCACCCTCGACAAGCCCGCAGTGGTGCGCCCCGGCCCGCCACGCCAGCCCTTGCCCACGCCCGTCATTGATCCGGCCAAGCCGCTGCTCAAGCTGGGCCTAGATGTGCATCTGGCAAGCATCATGGCCGTCGCCCAACAGGATCATAGCCATCCCAAGTCGCCCCGCCAGTTCAGTCGCGAGCAACTCGTCGCGCACGTTCGCCAGCAAGTGGCCGAAGGTTTTCAGGTGTTCTGCGTGCAGGAGTCGTGCGGGTTCGGGTTCACGTTGCATCGGGAACTGGTGGCGGCCGGGGCGCAGAGTTTTCTCATCACCCCCATCGCGCTCAACGGGGCGCGCAAGACGGACAAGCTCGATGCGCGGGCGTTGTGTCTGCGCCTCTCCCGCTGGCTCGACGGCAATCGCGCGGAACTCAGTCCCATCCGCATTCCCAGCGAGGCGGAGCAACGGCAACGGGAAGGCACGCGGCGGCGGCAGTTCCTCGGGCGGCTGATCCGCATGCTGGGCAATCGCGGGCACGGGCAAGTGGGCGAATACGCGCATGTGCAATTGCCGAGTCGTTGGTGGGGCGCGCGCAACTGGAAGAAACTCGCAACGCTGGACGATTGGTTGCGCGCACGGCTGGCCGAACTGCGGCAGGTGATCCTGGAACTGGAGGCGCAACTGGAAGTTCTCGAAACCGAACTGGTGGCGCGGGTGCAGGCGCAGGTGTTGCCCAAAGGCTTGGGTGAGCTCACCACTGTGAGCTTGGACGGCGAGGTGTGCGACTGGGAACGCTTTCACAATCGCAAACAGATCGGCAGTTACACCGGTTGTTGTCCGGGGGAACACAGTTCCGGCGGGAAGCGTTTGCTGGGCAGCATTGACCGGATGGGCAACGCGCGCGTGCGCACGCTGCTGGTGGAGGCGGTGTGGCGTTTCCTGAGATGGCAGCCGGGCTGGAAAGCGGCGCAGGGGATGAAAGTGAAACTGGCCGGCGGCGGCGCGTTGAAGAAGAAAACGGTGGTGGCGCTGGCGCGGCGGCTGGCCATTGACCTGTGGCGCTGGCGCACGGGCCGGGCCACGTTTGAAGACCTGGGCTGGATCGCGGCGTGAACGATTTACCCCTCACCCGGCCTGGCGGCCACCCTCTCCCCAGCGGATGGGGGGGACAGGGAGCGGGGACAACCTTTAATTTCCTTGAGTCAGAGCGTGAAACAATTTGCGACCGGGCGGCGGCTGCTCGGAGCTGCAGCTGGCGTGGTGCGAACCATCCGTCGGTTAGATGGGGCGCTGCCCCCGGTCGTCGCGCGTCACACAAGCATGACACGTTGGGCGTTCCCGAACGGGAACTGCTCGGATAGGAGCTGGTGCGGGACGCAAGCCGGTCCACACTCATCAAGCGACGACCCCGGTCGGCAAATCTCACGCGACGGACTCCAGGAGCGAAACGAAAGGGAAAACTTTTAAGCTGAAAAAGTGAGCCGAACCTGAAGCGAGCCGATGCGGGCCGGTGGGAAGTTAACGCCACCGCTTCGCGCGCGCCTCCGCTCCACTCCGTTACGCTCCGCGCGACGAAGTCTTCACTAGAAAAAACCTGGCGGAAAAATCACGACCCTCTTGACTACCCTCATAGGCGCTGCAGCGCATGGTTAGGCGACGATTTTGCGTATCAAAGTCACCGACGTGAACGTGACACCGCTCACGTCGGTCAACTTTGTGCAGTGTATTCTTGAATCAGCCCCGCGAGCAGTCATTGCCAGTTGCAAAAGAACCGGGCGCGGTATAGCTGTCATCGTAATGCCAAACGTGGCCAGTGCAGTCGGTGCATGTTGTTGGGACATTGCACCAAGCGTCATACCAAGTGCCAGAATCTTTCCCAGTGGCAAAACCGCCACGAGCCTGCATAAAGTTCCCGGGGGTTGATGTGCAAGGCATCGGGGCGGGATGGCATGGCGGGTCGGTGCGAGTGGATGGCCCGCTGTTACATTTTACAAGGACGGTTCTAACACAAGCGGTCGCTCCCGAACCACCAAGGAGACTGGCCGCTACTATTGCTGTCATTATTTTTCTCATGCTTTTCCTTTCTCTGCCTGCCTTGGAAGGCTCACCGTTTTTCTTTGCGCTTTTTCGCACTTACGAAGTGCGCTTCGGATGAGTATCACCAATCCTCCCAATGCAAATCCAAAAAAGATTATTCTGATAATCCAGAGCTTTCCTGTGCTCGAAAAGTCGAGCACAGGCTGTTCAATTTTAGCTGGCTTAAATTTCCCGTCTTGAAGCCAAAGCGTCTGCCCGTTTGATTGCGTCAAAACGATTGGGCCGATGGGTGGCAGATTGCTTCTTACAACGAATCTGTCCGGGTGAAAGAACTCGACCGGCAGTGGTGACCCTGCCAACTCAAATCTGAATATTTTGATGTTGATGGTGTTCAGAATTTGGCCGTTCCGGGTGGGTGTGCATACCCAACCTGACGGGAAGAAGTTCGTCTGACCGTCATCGTAGCTATATCTGACTAAAAAAGTCATTTCTGGGCGTGTGGTGATGCTCCATGTCGCTGTTTCCAAATGATGATTAACTGCTGAAAAGGCAAATCGTCCTTTTATTTCGGACTGTGTTCCCCAAGCAGCGATAAGTCGTTTTGCAATGGGAGCGGAGAACTCACCAGATTCGGAAACATGAATCGTGCCACGTTCTGCTTGGTAGATTCCCAAATTCATTGGTTCGTCCAAAATAGTTTCCAATTGTTGAGACAGGCTGACGGCAGGGTCGTCCACTGCGGCAACGCCATTGCTCTGGCCTAGGTTCAACGTCATTCCTGAAATTGACCACTTGAAAGAGCCGACTTTGCCGACAATCGGTAGTGTTCTTGTGGACATTTGCGGAATCTCGTCCGGCGTTTTCAACTCGGCCATCACGAAGTCATCGTCTTGAACGCCCGCCATGAATAGTTTTCCGTCCATAGAATATCCGTTCGTGTCCCCCATGCCTTTGCTCAAAATTGCAAAGGTCATATTTTCGATAGCCGGTGGATGCTCCAAAAATGCTTTTGTTTGGAGCGCAACATTGTCTTGTCCCCAAACAGTTGGCGTAAGGCATACAAGCAAGAATACAGTGAGGCATTGTCGTTTCATAAAATGTGTATGTGCGCTGTGCGTTCGTCGCCTAGTCAGTATGGCTTTTGCTGGGAGCGGAAGCGGTGTCTGCTCTCCGGGATGAGCGTGGGTTGCGCCGCGTGAGCGGCGCCGAGCCACAAGTTGTGGGACTTGCGCCCCAGACAACAATGATGACCGCAAGAGCAAACACCATGAAGACCTACATACTCCGCGACCCCAACCGTGTCGAGCCGCAAAAACCAGCGCGCGCGCCGCGGGTCGCACTCCCGCCCCCGCCCCAACCCATCACCCCGCCCGGACCGACGTTGTTCGTCGGTCTGGACGTGCACAACGACAGCATCGCCGTTTCCATCGCGCCGTCCGACAGCCCCGAGGTGCGGCGTTACGGCATCATCGGCGGGACGCATGACGACGTGCGCAAGCTGCTTCTGAAGTTGAAAGCCGCGCATCCGGGCGTGGCGTTGCAGTGTTGTTACGAGGCCGGGCCGCGCGGGTATCCGTTGTGCCGGTTCATCCGCAGTCACGGGTGCGAATGCCTCATCGTGGCGCCGTCGAAGATTCCCCGCGCGCCGGGCGACCGCGTGAAGACGGACCGACGGGATGCGGATCAACTGGCGCGGTTGTTCCGCGCGGGCGAACTCACGGGCATCTACGTGCCCGATCCGCAGGACGAGGCGGTGCGGGACTTGATCCGCGCCCGTTACCAGGTCAGCAAGCAACAACACCGCGCGCGGCAGCAGCTCAAGATGTTTTTGCTGCGGCAAAATATCCGCTACGCCGGGACCAAGCCGTGGACACAGAAGCATCGGAACTATCTGGCGACGGTGAAGCTGCCGTATGCGGAGCAGCAATGGGTGTTTCAAGAGCTGGTCCACGTGATCACGGAGGCGGGCGAACGCTTGGAACGGTATGAGAAGCAGATCGCCAGCGTGGTGGAGACGTGGCGGTGGCAGCCGGTGGTCAAAGCGTTGCTGAGTCTGCGCGGGGTGGCGGCGTTGACGGGGGCGACGCTGGTGGCGGAGTTGGGCGACCTGCACCGGTTTGATACCGCGCCGCAGTTGATGAGTTACCTGGGGTTGTGCCCGAGCGAACACACCAGTGGGCCAACGCGCCAGCAAGGCGGGATCACCAAGCTGGGCAACGGGATGGCGCGCAAGGCGATGATCGAAGCGGCGTGGAACAACAGCCGCGCCCCGCGCATGAGCCGCACGGTGCTGGCGCGGCAGGCCGGATTGCCCAAAGCGGTGACCGACGCTTCGTGGGCGGCGCAGACCCGGCTGCATCAAAGATACAAACACCTGACGGGCGTGGGCCGCAAGAAATCCCCAGTGGCGGCGGCGGCGTTGGGGCGGGAGCTGGCGGGGTTCGTGTGGGCGATTGGCCGGATGGTCCCGCCGCGAGCGCTGACGAGTGAAGGGAAGCAGACCGCCTGAGGGCGGGAGCCAAGACCAAGACCGCTTTTAATAAAAAGACCAAGAATGAAAACCAGCGCCTGTCAGACTTGATCGTGCCGGAGACAGGGACCCGGTCAGGCGAAACGCTTGCTGGTCGTTTGAGGCGGTAACCAATCCGATCCTCGTGCCTAGACTAAGCAAACCGTCGCGTTGGACCGTGTTCTGTTGATAACTTCGCGTGCCGCGCGAGCTGTGCGCGAGTGGACTCACGTATCTCAGCATTGATCACCGCAGGAAGCCCAGCGTTCCTGTCTCCGACCCGATCCAGAAGACGGTGAAGAAAATGCCGGAAGCAAAACAAAGATTTTCCGGAGCGCAGCAGCACTGTGCCCTTGACAGTATTAAGCCATATCAACGCCCCAAGCTCAGCGACCCGGCGCACGGGACGCCACGATTGCAACCGTGACGCCCCCGCCGGGTTCGCTGCAGCGCATGGTTAGGCCGATTGTTTGCAACCACAACCAACCTGTGTCGTGGACTAAGTAATCGGCAAGTCAACGCAATAGTCCCAGCACTTCTCGATACCCCATTTGCCAGCGCATACCTTTGCGCAGAGCTGCTTCGGTGCGCGGAAACATACCTCAAGCCGCGCCCATCCGATGTCCCAAACAGTGTGACAACCTTCGAGTGGGATGCAGACGGGGAATCGCTCGTCGAAGCCAACAGACGCTCCGAATATGGAAATCCTTGCCCAGATGCGAACGTCCACACATGCTTTGCCGTCGCTGATGCGCGGATTCTCCAGTTGTATGCCTCCATCAATCCCCCTTGTCTCAGCCTCACGCAGAATCTCCTCGATTGTTCCAGAGGCAGGCATGAGCGCCGTGCTGGTGGCAGTGAATGGCACTCTCCACACTCTCTCTGTCGGTGCAGCACACGTGTCGCCGTCATCAGGATCATCCCCCGCCCCTGGGAGAGCCAACAAGATGGGAGTCGGCAAGCGTCGGCAGTAAGAGCCAACGGCGAAGCCGCGCACCGAGACAAAGGCGAGTGACTGGCCGGCACGTCCAACGGATTTGCCGTCGGCTGAGACTGTGATGTCTGGCTTGAGGGATTTGCCGTAGATTCTTACGGACAGTGAATCATTGAATACGTCATCTAACGTGTATGCGTTCTTGGCATCGGCGGGCATGTTCTATCCTTTCGTTTTGTTTGTTTGTCTGACCCCTCAGCGTCGTGCTTCGGGAAAGCGCGTGATCGGCCTAACGAACAAAAGCTGAGCCACGGCCACGAAAACCGTTCGTGAACCTGCGACCGCAGCGCGAAACGGAAGGCGTAAAAGCCGTTGGCTCCAGCGCTGTGTTAGGCAGCAAAATCGTCATAACTCAAATCAATGTAACACACTGGAAGAGCGTCTCGGCCAAAATCCTAAAACTCCGCCAATGACAACTAGCACAGCTCCAACCACGGCTAAAATCTTCGCTGTCTGCAACTGATGCTGCTGAACCGACAACAACTCTGGTGTCGGGTCTTGGTATGGTAGCGAGTGACCACAGTAACTACTGACCGAATAAATCAAAAGTCCGCCACCCACCAAACAGAATAAAAGCGGAATGTATCTCATGGCGCGTCTTGCTGCCTAACCTTTAGATTAGCTGCGCGGCTTGCAGCCTAACACGTTTCATAAAAATGACATTGCGCTTGTCAAAGATTGCTGTCCAGAAGAATTTACCGGAAAAATGGAATGGCATAATAAACCGGGAAAAGCGGCAAAACCGCCCTTGGAAAAGTTTATGCCCAATCCCAAGCTCCGATTACAAGAGCAGTTTGCGGAAGTGTGCCGGTTTAAGCATTTGGCGCCGCGCACGGAAGAATCTTACTGGCACTGGGTAAGGCGCTATCTGATTTTTCATCGGTCTCCGACCGGGATTTGGCGGCATCCACAGGAAATGGGGGCAGAGGAAGTCGGGCGGTTTCTTTCCCATTTGGCGTCGGAGAGAAAGGTATCGGCTTCGACGCAAAACGTGGCGTTGAATGCGCTGGTTTTTCTATACAACGAAGTCTTGCATAAAAATCCCGGCGCGTTTGGTGGCTTTGCGCGCGCCAAACGGCCCAAACGACTGCCGGTCGTCTTGACGCGGGAAGAAGTGAATCATTTGTTCGCGGCGATGAGCGGGACGCACAAGTTGATGGCGCAATTGCTTTACGGGACGGGAATGAGATTGATGGAAATGCTCCGCTTGCGGGTAAAGGATGTTGATTTCGGGCGAAACCAAATCATCGTGCGCGGTGGAAAAGGAGACAAAGACCGCGTCACCGTTTTGCCGGAAAAATTGAAACCGGATTTACAAAGACATTTGGCCGAAGTTCGGTCGCAGCATGAAAAAGATTTGGGGGATGGTCTTGGTTGGGCGAAATTGCCGGACGGAATCCGCAAAAAATTTCCGAACGCGGAGAAAGAGTGGGCGTGGCAGTGGGTTTTTCCGTCGGCGACGCGTTCCATGCAGCCCGGCACCCGGCGATTGGGAAGGCATCACACGGCGGAAACGGGATTGCAACGGTCGGTCAAGGAATCGCTGGCAAAAACAAGCATCGGCAAACTGGCAACGTGCCATTCGCTGCGACACTCTTTCGCGACGCACTTGCTGGAATCGGGCTACGATTTGCGGACGTTGCAAGATTTGCTCGGTCACAAGGACGTAAGCACGACGCAGATTTATACTCACGTCATGCAAAAGCCGGGACTTGGCGTGAAAAGTCCGTTGGATGGATGAAGATCTTCTCGTGAAACGCCAAGTGAAGGGCGCATCTGGACACTGCCCCCCGATTGTCCCGACGGGACAAAACATGATGGCGCGGTGGCGCGCTCCGGTCCCGACCGCGAGGCGCGGTCGGGCACACGCGCGGGTGCGGGTGCTCCCCGGGAAACGGAATCCCGCCCGAGCGAAAAATCCTTTGCGTCTTTGCGGCGTTCCGGGAGAATTACGCCATGAGCGCTGTTGTCGCCGATAATTTACCCGATACCCAAGGCCATTTTGGTCCTTATGGCGGTCGGTACGTACCCGAGACGTTGATGCACCCGTTGCAGGAGCTGGAAGCCGAATACTTCCGCGCCCAACACGATCCGGAGTTTCAGCGTGAGCTTTCCTATTATCTCACGGATTTTATCGGTCGGCCTTCGCCGCTGTATTTCGCCGAGCGGCTCACCCGCGAACTGCGCGGCGCAAAAATTTATCTGAAGCGCGAGGACCTCAATCACACCGGCGCGCACAAAATCAACAACGCGATGGGGCAGATTCTGCTGGCCCGGCGCATGGGCAAAACCCGGATCATTGCAGAAACCGGCGCGGGCCAACACGGCGTCGCCACCGCCACGGTGGCCGCCATGTTCGGTTTGCAATGCGTCATTTACATGGGCGCGGTGGATTGCGAACGGCAGCGGCTCAACGTGTATCGCATGCAGATGCTCGGCGCGGAAGTGGTGCCCGTCCACGCCGGCCAGAAGACCTTGAAGGAAGCGGTGAATGAAGCCATGCGCGATTGGGTGACCAACATTCGCCACACGCATTACATCCTTGGCACGGCTTACGGCGCGCATCCGTATCCGGTCATGGTGCGCAATTTTCAACGCGTCATCGGCGATGAAGCCCGCGCGCAAATCCTCGAAAAGGAAAAGCGGTTGCCCGATCTGCTCATCGCCTGCGTGGGCGGCGGCTCGAATGCCATCGGCCTGTTTTATCCGTTCCTCGAAGATGCCGGCGTTAAAATGATCGGAGTGGAAGCGGGGGGGCGGGGCATCAAACCGGAACAACACGCGGCGCGGTTTCACGGTGGCTCGCTCGGGGTCCTGCAAGGCACGCGCAGTTACATTTTGCAGGATGACCACGGCCAGATTCAACTGACTCACAGTGTCAGTGCGGGTTTGGATTACGCTGCGGTCGGACCGGAACACGCCTGGCTGCACGATCAAAACCGCGTGACTTACAGCTACGCCACGGATGATCAGGCGCTCGAAGCGTTTATGAAACTGGCCCGCCTCGAAGGCATCATCCCGGCGCTGGAAAGCGCGCACGCCGTGGCCGAATGTCTCGTGCAAGCGCCGCAACTGGCGGCGGACAAAATCATCATCGTCAACCTCTCCGGTCGCGGCGATAAAGACGTGACGCAGGTGGCGGATAAACTCGGTTTGCAATTGCCGAAATGATCCGCAGAGTGCGGCGGCGTTTCACCGGAGTCGGATCAGGCGTTGCGCGTTTCCGCAGAGCAATTTGCGCTCGATCTTTTGCGTCGGTGCATACTTCCGGATCGTCGCAATGGTTTGCGCGCCCTGACATTCCTCGCCGTAACCGACGTGGTCATTGCAATCACTGCCGTATAGCAGCTTGTCCTGGTGTCGCTGAAAAAATCCAGGCGTGAAATCCGGGTCGCGAGTCAGGGCGTTCAATCCGGAGCCGGCCGAAAGATCGCCATACATGTTGGGATAATCCGCCAGATACTTTTCCGTGAGGCCGCCGGGTGTGATCGGCCCTTTGGGATACAGCACTGATTGATCGTGATGATTTTGGTCCACGTTGGCCCACCAGGTTTGCGCGTGGCCGATGAAGTTCACGCGGGGATATTTTTCCAGCATTTTGTAGAAGCGTTCGAAGCCGTAGTTATACATTTTGAACTGCCAGTGCATGAGGACGGGCACGTCGTAATGCTGCGCGAGTTGGTAAATCCGTTGCATTTCAGGAGAATCACATTCCACGCCAAATTTGGATTCGGCAATCATCACGCCGCCACGCCGCAGATACTTCTCAATCTCCGCCGTCGCCTCCGGAAGGTCCGGCACTTCGTTGGCCGCAAACCAGTACGCGCCGGGATGCGCCTGCGCGATTTGCTGACAGGCGGCATTGCCCGCGCAACCGGCCTGCAAGCCGTTGGATTTGCCCTCGTGCGTGGCGGGCGAATTCACCGGGCGACCGGCGGGCAGCAGAATGGTTTTGCTCACGCCCAGGTTGAGTTGATGCTGGAGCAGCACGTCATCCGGGCGTCCCGAGTAACTGACGTGTTGATGGATATCAATGATCAGGTCGGCAGCCCCGCCCGCCGTGGTGGCGCAGCCCGCGAGCGCGACGCCCGTCAACGCCAGAGCGGACGTGGCCAGAAAATCGCGTCGGGAAAAGTTTTCTTTCATGCCTTAAAGAAGCGGAAGGCACGCCATCAGCGCAATCCTCTTTTGCGGTAACGCGCGAATTTTTGACTGGCGGCGGTGGCTTCGGCGCGGGGCGGAACGGAAGTTCGCTGGTTTTACAGTTGAGCTACGAACGGCGGGAATAGTAGTTTCGCCGCCATGCGATTCACCGCCGTGTTAGTTGCCGCAATGATTGGTCAGTTGACTTTGAGCGTTACCGCGGCGCCGCCCGAACTGAAACCCGAAGATTTGCCGCGCGTCCCTCCCCTCGCTCCGGAAGCCGCGGGCAAAACCTTTCAGGTGAAACCGGGATTTCAATTGCAACTGGTCGCCGCCGAACCGCTGGTCATGGATCCCATCGAAATTTGTTTCGACGAAAACGGCCGCCTGTTCGTTGTGGAAATGCGCGATTACTCGGAGATGCGCGACGTCGTCCCGCATCTGGGTCGCGTTCGCCTGCTCGAAGATACCAACGGCGACGGTCTTTACGATCAGGCCACCGTGTTTGCGGACGATCTGCCGTGGCCCACCGCCGCTTTTTGGTATGACGGCGGTTTGTTCGTGGCGGCCACTCCGAACCTCTATTATCTGAAGGACACCGACGGCGATGGACGGGCGGACGTTCGACAAATCGTCTTCACCGGTTACGGGGCGGAAACAAAAAAATTAAACGTGCAGGCGTTGGTCAACTGTTTGCGTTGGGGCCTGGACAATCGAATTCATGGCCAGACCAGCAGCAACGGCGGATTGGTGAAACGCGCCGGCGCCGAAGATGCGGCCGGCCTCGAATTGCGCGGGCGCGATTTCAATTTTGATCCCCGCACCTTGACCATTGCGCCCGAAAACGGCGGCGGCCAATACGGCATGGGCTTTGACGATTTTGGCCGCAAGTTCGCGTGCAGCAATTCGCGCCACATCATGACGTTCATGTATGACGCCAAATACGCGGATCGCAATCCGTTCTACCACCTGCCGGGCGCGTTGGTGGATATTCCGGTGGACGGACCGGCGGCGGAAGTTTATCGGCGCAGTCCCGAAGAGGCGTGGCGCGTCATCCGGACGCAATGGCGGGTGACCGGGGTGACTCCGGGCTTGATTGAAGGTGGCGGGCGCAGCTCCGGTTATTTCACTTCGGCGACGGGGATTTCCATTTATCGCGGCGACGCGTGGCCGGCGGATTTTCGCGGGGACGCCTTCATCGCCGACGTGGGCAGCAATTTGATCCACCGCAAAAAAGTGCGCCCCGACGGCGTCGGTCTGCTGGCCGAGCGCCCCGCCGATGAGTCGGCCGTCGAGTTCATCACTTCCACCGACCTGTGGTTTCGCCCGGTCGAAATCGTCAATGCGCCGGACGGCTGCCTTTATGTTTGCGACATGGCCCGCGAGGTCATTGAACACCCCTGGTCCATTCCCGAGCCGATCAAAAAACTGCTCGATTTGAATTCCGGCAATGATCGGGGTCGCATCTATCGCATCGCGCCGGAAACCTTCGTGCCGCGCGCCCTGCCGCAACTGGGCAAGGCCACCACGGCGCAACTCGTCGCCACGCTGAATCATTCCAACGCCTGGCATCGCGAAACCGCCGCGCGCCTGCTTTACGAACGTCAGGATCAATCAGCCGTCCCCAGGTTGCGCGAGTTGCAACACGCGACCTTCCCGCTGGCCCGGTTGCACGCTTTATACGCATTGGATGGATTGAACGGACTGCGGGAAAGCGAAGTGCTTGTGGCGTTGAATGACGCCGAGGCCGGAGTGCGTGAGCATGGATTGAAACTGGCGGAAAAATTTTTCGCCAATGGCGTTCCGTCGCCGGCGTTGGCTGCGCGCATCACGGAACTGGCTCGCGATCCCGACATCAACGTCCGCTACCAACTCGCGTTCACGCTGGGTGAAATCAAGGGCGATAGCAAGGTCGCGCCGCTGGCGGAGCTTGCGCAACGCGACCTCGGCAGCCGTTGGACGCGCACGGCCATTCTGTCTTCGCTCGCGTCGGGAGCGGGCAAAATGTTCACCGCGCTTTCCGCCGATACCGGCTTTCGCCAGACCGCCGCCGGATCGGAATTTCTGCGGGAAATCGTCGGCATTGTGGGCGCTCAGGCGCAACCCCAGGAAGTGGATGAAGTGCTGACCTTCCTCCAGCAACTCAATCAGCCGCCATTGCGATTTGCGATGGCCCAGGCGTTGGGTGAGGGGATGGCGCGCGCTAAAGTTCCATTCCGCCAGGCCGGCCCCGCCGCCGCCAATCTGCTTTCGCTTGCCGTTAATGCCGCCACCAACCATGCGGTCGCGGAAGCCGCCCGCGTCCCGGCCATTCAACTGCTGGTCCATCTCGACTACGCCCAAGCCCGCCCGTTGCTGACCCGGTTGCTCGAGGCGCAACAATCTCCCGCCATTCAATTGGCTGCCGTGACCACGCTCGGTGAATTTGCCGATCCCGGCGTTGGTTCGGACTTGTTGGCCCAACTGAATTCCTTTCCCGCGCGCGTCCGGGCTGAAGCCATCACGGCTCTGCTCGCCCGCAGCGACCGCGCCGCCGCGCTGTTAAAGGCAATTGACGCGAAAACCGTTCCCGCTTCCGTCCTCAACAGCACGCAAGTGAAACAGTTGCGGGAACATCGCGACGCCGGAGTTCGCGCGACGGCCCAACGGGTGTTGAGCGCAACCTTGGAATCGAGTCGTCAACAAGCGATTGAAACTTTCGCTGCGGCGCTTTCGCTCAAGGGCGATGCGACCCACGGCCACAAGATCTACGAACAGCTTTGCAGCTCGTGTCATCGCGCCAGTGGCGAGGGATATTGGCTCGGACCGGATCTGGTCACCGTCAAAACCACCGGTAAGGAAAAACTGTTGAACAACATTCTTGATCCCAACGCCGAGGTGCGCCCCGAATACGCCGCATACTCGGTCGAAACACGCGATGACGAGAGTTACCTGGGATTGGTGGCGAATCAAACCGCCAGCAGCCTCACCCTGCATCTGCCGTACGGAAAGGAAATCGTGCTGCCGCGCACTGACATTGTGAAAATGCAGAGCCAGGGCCAATCCATCATGCCTGAAGGCTTGGAGGCGGGTTTAACGCCACAGGATTTGGCGGACCTGCTGGAATTTATTGTCAACGTAACCCAATGACGCGCCCCAGCCTGCGGGTCTGGATGGAACGCGTCCTTCAGGAAGCATCAAAACTGTGTGTCGTCATCGAGGGCGCGGACGACCACCACCGAGACGTCAAAAAATCAGCCCGAACTCAGAAGTTCAGAAAGCCGAATCGAAAGCCGCTTTTGAGTTTATGAGTTTCGGCTTCATTGAGCGTGATTCAAGTAATCCCGTGGCCGCCGGTGTGAAGAGGCGGAAGCTCGCGCCCTGTAGCGGCGGTCTATGACCGTCGCAGATTTTAGCGTCGGAGGCGCGATAGAAGGTAGCCCACAGCGCCAGCTGTGGGTTCCGGTCGCATGAATCGTAAGCCCCGGCAGGGCGACAGAAAACCGTCGGCGCACGTCTGAATCAGTCGCCCTTGTCGGGGCTTGCTCCAAGACCGTCATTTCCTTGCTGTTCATTCCTTTGCCTCCTTCCGTTGAGCTTTTTGCTTGAATCGCAGCGCTTCGGAGCGTAGGAAAGCAGACATGCCAATTCATTTACCGCCATTTTCGCGCCGCGATTTTCTGAAACGTTCGTTGCTCGCTGGAGTCGGTCTGGCGCTGGCCCCGACGTGGGCCACAGCGGAACTGACCTCAGACGCCGAATCGTGGGCGCTGCTTTCCGATCCACATATCGCCGCGGACGCCACCAAGGTGGCGCGGGAAATCAACATGACCGAGCATTTAATTGCCGTGGGCAAGGAGGTGTTGGGACTGCCCGAGCGCCCGGCTGGTTTGCTGGTTTGCGGCGACCTGGCGTACAACCAGGGCACGCCCGGCGATTATCGGCAGTTCACATCCCTCATCAATCCGTTGCGCGCCGCCGGATTGCCCGTGCATCTCACGCTCGGTAATCATGATGAGCGGGGAAATTTCTGGACGGCGTTGGCAACGGACGATCCGGCCAAACGTCCCGTGGCGGATAAACAGGTCACGTTGCTGGAAACCAAAAAGCTGAATTGGTTCATTCTGGATTCTTTGGAAGTAACGCGGCAAACGCCCGGCCGGTTGGGCGAATCGCAACTGGATTGGTTGCGGAAGACCTTGGATGCGAATCCACAGAAGCCCGCCGTGGTTTTTGTGCATCACAATCCAGGCTCGGGCGTGAACACCGGCGCGATGAAAGATACGGCGGCCCTGCTTGAAGTCATCCGGCCGCGGCGTCAGGTGAAGGCGTGGATTTTTGGGCACACGCACGTTTGGAAACTGGCCGAAGATTCCAGCGGCATTCATCTGGTGAATCTGCCGGCGGTGGGCTACGTGTTTCGTCCGGACGCCCCTTCCGGTTGGGTTCACGCTTTGGTGCGCGACGAGGGGATGTCGGTGGAGCTGCGCAGTTTGGATGGCAAACATGCGGATCACGGTCGGAAGATCAATCTGGCCTGGCGCGCGGCTTAAACCGGTGGCAACGATCCGGGCGTGACTCAAGAAATAAAACTCGCTTCACCTGACCATTGCTGCTTTTCTGGCCGTGCAGGAGATGCAGGTCCGGTTGCAAAAATTGTTACGAAATTGGGGGGGTTCAGCCTTGAAGCAAAGGTGGTCATTCCCCATCACTGTTCTCGAACACCAACACTGATATTATGAATACAAACCAGCAAAAAAAATCTTCCACTCTCTCCCGGCGCGATTTCGTCCGCACCACTACGTTGGCGGCCGGCGCGGTGACGCTGGCCGGACCGTACATCCGCACGCTGCGCGCGGGTGAGCCGGGACCCAATTCCAAGGTGCGCGCGGGATTGATCGGCTGCGGCGGCATGGGCAGCGGCGACCTTGAATGTTTCTTCCTCAATCCGGAAGTGGATTGCGCGGTCATTGCCGACATTGATGACAGTCATCTGGCCAATGGCGCGAAACTGTGTGAAAAGCACTCGCGTCCCAAGCCGGATTTGGTGCGCGACTTTCGGCGCGTGCTGGATCGCAAGGACGTGGACATTGTGATCATTGCCACGCCGGACCACTGGCACGCGTTGCCCACCGTCATGGCGTGCCAGGCGGGCAAGGACGTTTACGTGGAAAAACCGCTGGCCACGACCGTGGATGAGGGACGCGCCATGTTGACGGCGGCGCAGAAGCATAATCGGATCGTGCAGATGGGGTCGCAGTGGAAGAGTTGCACGCACATCATCGAGGCGGCGGAGTTCGTGAAATCCGGTAAGCTGGGTTCCGTCAGCATGGTGCGGGCGTGGGCGTGGCTGGACTGGCAGCCGCAATTGGAAGCGCTGCCCGACGGCGAGCCACCGGCGGGGGTGGATTACGATTTCTGGTTGGGGCCGGCCCCGAAGCGCCCGTTCAACCCCAACCGATTTCATTACAACTTCCGCTGGTTCTGGGATTACGCGGGCGGGTTGATGACGGATTGGGGGGTGCATCTGATCAACATGGCGTTGATGGGCATGCCGCCCGTGCCTCCGAAAACGATCTGCTCCAGCGGCGGCACGTACGTGCAACGGGATTCGCGGGAAACGCCGGATTCACAAATCGCCCTCTATGAATTTCCGGATTTCATGTTGGAGTGGGAACACAAGAGCGGCGTCGGTGTAGGCTTGAACAACCGCTCGTGGGGCGTTTCCTGGAGCGGCACGGAGGGGACCATCCTGCTCAACGACGCCGGTTGGGAATTGGTCATTGAAAAGCGCAAGGCCAACCTCGAACCGCAGAAGCACAAGAGCAGCGGTGATCCGCGCCCGGCGCACGTGCGCAATTTCCTCGATTGCGTGGTGTCGCGGAAGCCGCCGGTGCTGAATCTGGAATTGGCGCACCACGTTTCGACGGTGGCGCACCTGGGCAATATCGCTTTCCGCAGCGGCAGCAAGTTGGTGTGGGACGCGGAACGGGAACGCATCACCAACGATTCGCGCGCGGACAAATTGCTGGGCGTCAAATATCGCAAACCGTGGAAGCTGCCCTACGCCAAACGCGCCTGAGTATTTTATACTACCCATTGCCAAACGCGCCGCTTGTTGCGGCGCGTTTGCTTTTCATTCGGCGCGGACAGTGCGTTCCGGCCGCCCGGAGCAAATAAAAAAGGCCGGACGCGCAGGCCCGGCCTTTGGTGGGTGAATTCGGGTCACGGTTTCATTTCGGAGACAGCCGACTCAGACGAAAAACAATTTTTTCAGCTTGCTCAGGAGCCCGCAATGGATAAGTATCGGCCAAGTTTCAATACACCAGACCCCAGTAAGTCCATGTAAACTCCAAAAGGTAGAAAATGAAAAACCAAAACAGCCAATTCATTCAAAGGTCCTGCCAGATTTTGTTGATGCTGGCAGGAGTCACCACGGGACTAAGTCAATTCTCGCCACCCCCGGCGACGGTTCCCGACGGTGAGCAGCCGCCGGGAGTCTGGCCGCGAATTGTTTCTGCCGCCAATTTGGACGTAACGGTTACGCCCGGGAGTGTGCTGGGCGGGAGCGGCTCGGATAATCTCAAGGTGCAGATTCCCAGTTCCGGCCCCTATGTATGGACCGAGTCGCGTCATAACGAAGGCGACATTGCCATGCTGCTCAGCGCGCACGATCCCACGGTGCAACCGCCGAACAATTTTGAGGACAACTACGCGATTGGCACTGGTCCGACCACGCATGCCTGGCGCGTGAACAAGTTCCTGGGGTTGGCCCTGGCCACGCCCCGGGTGAATGGGCGGGACAACGGTGACACGCGCGACGATCAGCCGGTGGGCACGATCTACGGCGTGGCCTATTTCAACGCGGATTTTGGCCAGGGATGGTCATATCGCATGACCGACGGAGCTTACTCCAACGGTGGGGATGGGGCGCAGGATTTGCAGATGACGCTGCTGGGCATGGGCAACGCGGTTGGCTCGTCGGATGGAGAGGCCAACTTCGATTGTGCGCTGGCCTTCTTCCCTTATGCCCAAGGTTGGATCGGCGCTCATGTCCTCGGGTCTATCGGCAGCATCGGTCCGGATGGCATGGCCAGTTTTGATGCCAATGCGTACAGTCCGGTGTTACACCCTTCCAGTGTCATGTGGCAGTTAAACGAGAATTTTTTCGACTACGATGGGCACGCGCGAATCGTGCTACCCAACGGTGATCCGTCTCAGGGTCTGCTTTTTGGCAGTGCGACTAGTGCGGCCAATAGCGGGGCGCTCTTTGGCGCTTATCCCAACGATAGCGGCTGGGACGTAGCGATTCGGGATGCAAACGACCTGGATGCCACCGGCCAGACGTTGGCTGCGCAGGGAAACATGTCTTTCATGTTCCTTTATGTGCCCACCAATTCAGTGAATTTTATTGGCGGTCAAATCGAGGGGGCAACCGGCACACGAATCCTTAGTGGCGGCGATTACACGTTCGCTCGTACCGGTCCAGGTAACTATGAACTGACGATTCCGGGCAAGACCGGTAGTGATGGTGTATTGCTGCTGACCGTGGCGGGGGCGATGGCGGATTCCGTCATCCCCAATCTGCCCGATCGCACCACGCTCTCCTACGTTTACAGCGGCGGCAAGTTCATCATCCAATCGCGTGAGGCGATTGCTGGCGACAACCGCTTTGGCCTGGCCTATCCACAGCGAGACACCGATTTTGTGTTTGCCTGGGTGGATTTTGGCGACCCACTGCATCCGGTCGGTGCTCCCAATCAATCCGATCAATTAACCATCGAACGGACGGGCGCAAATATCGCGCTTAGCTGGCCGCTCACCATATTCAATGAGACACTCGAGAGTGCCTCCTCACTGAGCGCCGCCAACTGGGCTCCAGTGACCATCAGTCCCACCGTAAGTGGCGAGCAGAAGCGCGTGGTGCTTCCCGCCACGGATGCGGCGCAGTTCTACCGTCTCAAACGACCGTAGTTGACTGCATTGAGAAGATCCACGGCCGGGAGGTTTAGGCGCATTGTTGGCCACCTCCCGGCCTGTCTTTTGAATGAGCGGGACTACACCACGACGAGTGGCATCTTGTTCTTTGGATATGCAGCTTTGGTGCAAACCATTCAAAAATCGGTGCGAACCCAATCCGATGGCGCTTCCGTTGTCAGTTTCTGCGGGTGATGGTTTTGCTCATGCCTCGGTTCACCAATCGGGTTCAGCGAGGCCCCAAGCGGCGCCAGAAAAAGAATGGTTTTCGACTCACGGATTTGTCTAAATGCGCCCATGCGATTTTTAGCATGGGGTTTGATGCTCGGGTTCATCCTTGCCGGATTGAGCGGTTGTAAAAAACCGGCCCCGACCTCCAAGCCCGAGATTGATCCGCTCTACGGACATTTGACCCATGCGCAGTCACGGTTGCCCACCATCAAACTTTGGTTGGGCGCGGAAGAACTCACCGCCGAATTGGCCCGCACCGAATTGCAAATTCGCACGGGAATGATGTTTCGCACCAACCTCGTCGAAACCGAAGGCATGTTGTTTGTCTTTCCGCCGGAGGCGATCGGGCCAAAGGATTTCTACATGCGCAACTGCGTCGTGCCGCTTTCGGCGGCTTACATTACCCCGGATGGAACGATCGCCGAAATCATCGAGCTGGAACCGGGCAACGAGGTCGGCGTGCGCTCCAAAACATCCAACCTGCAATACGTCTTGGAGGTTTCCCGTGGTTGGTTCGAGCGGCACAACATCCGGACCGGCGCGGTGATTCGCACTGAGCGCGGGTCGCTGCACGACACGTTCTTTGCCCGCTGATCACGCTCAACCTTCGTCCAGCACCGCGGCAAAGCGCAAGCCGCGCGTGCTGACCCGCAGTTCACGAAATCGGAAATGCTCCAGAATGGCCTGGTAAATGACCGCCCCGGTTAAAATGACGTCCGCCCGCGACCGCGGCAGACCGATTAGTTCCTGCCTTCGGGCCAGCGACAAGCGCCAGAGCTGTTCCGTTTGTTGGGTCAACCAGTTCGAACTGATACGCGCGGCTTCAATTACCTCGCGGTCAAATGTGGTGAGTCGCGCGGCCATTCGCGCCAGAATGGTTGCGGCGCCGCCGGTGCCGACGAGTTGAACTTGAGCGGAGGTCTCCGAAATTTCATGCTGCCAAACCGGCATTAAAATGGGCGACACCTGATCGGCGAGCAGACCGCGCACGTTCTGAGTGACGGCGTGTAATTCCGCGGCGGTCGGTGGGTCGCTGATGGTGAAAGTTTCCATTAACCGCACTGAGCCTAGCGGGAAGCTTTGACTGAAAATTCTGCGCTCTCCTCGGCCGAGAATGAATTCGGTGCTGCCGCCGCCCACATCGAGCAGCAGCAATGGCCCCGCTGGCAGAGTGGCATCGGTGAGGACGCCCCGGAACACCCACTCGGCCTCCTGGTCGCCGGAGATGATTTCCAAGGTGATCCCGCTTTGTTGTTCAATGGCTTGGACGAGTGCGGCGGCGTTCACCGCTTCACGGGCAACGCTGGTGGAAAAAACGCGGATGGTTTCGCAGGCGAAGCGTTTGGCTTGCTCGACGTAATCCGCAACGGCTTCAGCGGTGTTGACGATTGCCGTCGGTTGCAGCTTGCGCGTTTCGTAAAATCCCTGTCCGAGCCGGGTTTGATGGCTGGCCTCGTCGAGCGCCCGTACCTCGTTGCCGTGAATTTCAGCAATGAGCAATTTCACCGAATTGGTACCGACATCAATGGCGGCCCGACGAAGCCCAGACATGCGTGGCGAATTAGAACAGGCAACGCCACCTTGACCAAGCGAAATTAGCTGTCTCAAATCGCCAACGAACCAGTTCGGTCGGCTGGCGCCATGGTTGTTCTGATAGCTGCGCCGAGGTGGAGCGAAGGTGAGTTGACCGCGAAAGACGCGGATTGCGCAATCACGTTGCGCTCTATTTGCTGAGGTCGTTCCGGTTTGGCGACTCACTTCAATAACCCGTTCAAAACTTTCTGCCATTCGTTACCATAGACCAACTCGAACACGATCTTTCGCTCGGGAAATTCCAGACCCAACTCCGTCCAGCTTTTTGCTTCCGCCAGTTTGTTGCAGAGTTTGAACATCTGCTTCTTATAGTCCGTGTCCTCGTTTTTCAGGTGGATACCCTTTGATTCAACCACGAATACTTTGTCGAAATCTGTTTTGTCACCCTCCTTTTCAAATTCCAACATTTCGACATCAGGATTTCGCGAATAAACCAGAATGTATTCGTGAGTCTTAGCGATTTCCTTGTAGGTCTGACCGCGTTTGTTTGATTGAACCACGATGACGGAAACAAAGTTTTCCTCGCCTAATACTTCATCTAGCAGCATCCGAAGCCGATGCTGCTCATTGTCGTCTATACTGATGAAGATTATTCCGTCGTCGTTGAGCAATTCGCACAGTAATTTCAATCGAGGCATCAGCAGGCACAGCCATTTGTCGTGGCGGGTGAGGTCTTCGCGATCCACGGTTTTGCCGAGCCATTCCTGCATCATCGGCGAGTTGACGTTGTCGTTGTAAGCCCAGCCGTCGTTGCCAGTGTTGTAGGGCGGGTCAATGTAGATGCACTTCACCCGGCCCGCGTAAGTGGGCAGCAGCGCCTTCAACGCCTTCAAGTTGTCGCCGTGAATGATGAGATTGTCGTCCAGTCGGACTTTATCCGTGAGGCTTTTGTCCCTCTTCGGCACCAGTTCGTGATACTTGACCGTGAGATGGTAATTTTGGACGAGCGCTTTCCCTTTGAAATCGAGTGTGGCCATTGATTGCCGTGGTTGCTTACGCAACAAAGGCGACGGGAAATCTGAAAACAGAAGAGGCGCGAACTCGTCGTACCCTGCTCCGAGGCACCGCGAAGCGCCTGTCAAACGAGGTAACGCCAAGCCGCGCCCATTTGGGCGCGCTCGGCCGGTTCGTTTGACGGGCTTGGAAAATTCGCGGTTTTCGGAGCAGCCCGTAGCCGAAGCTACGCAAAGTTGTTAGTTAAATTATCTGGTCATTTTGTTATTTGACGGACGCGGTCAGAGTAGTGAAATGAACGACGGAAGCAAAGCCGGGATTTGATTCGTCACCGCCTCGCGAATCGCGTTCTTCAGGTTGTCGCCCCTTCAGGGCTGGAACTATTTATGACGATGAACCCAGGGCGTGGCCCTGGGCTATCATCTGTCGGGCTTTCAGCCCTTCCGCCTGATCGGTGCGGTTCGCGGATTGTTCGGAAATTTACGCAGTCTTTTGACGGTTGACGCGGAATTTGTGCGAACGACTGCCGATGGTGACAAACCTCAGATCCGTGGCGCATTACCGCAGCAGGCTGGATCGCGAAACGTGTGGATCACACGAAATGAGAATGAGAATTGAAGCACCGTCGCGGCCGTAGGCGGTCGAGGCGAAGATAGACGGATTGGGGTCTTTTAATTTGAGTCAATTCGTCCGCGCGTGTTGACGGGGTGGAATTTTCACTCGCTCCAGGTGACCAGCCGGTTAGGATGTCAGGATGCAATCGGCTTACGTACAATTGCTGGACAGCACGATTCGCTACCTGGAACACCGGCGAAATCAAGGGCAGCGACAAATCACCGTGTCGGCGGAAACGGTGCGGGCGCTGTTCGCTCCAGTCCAAAAAATTTCGCCACCGCCGGCAGCGTCCTTTTCACGGGTCGCCCCGAAAATTCCACCGGCATTGCGTCGGGCGCCGCTGCCGCAGCCGCCGCTGCCCGCCGCCGCCGTGATTCCAACCGCACCGGCGTCTTCGCGAAGCCAATCGGTCCCGATTTCTTCCGTCAACCCGGACAAAGTTGCCGCTTACGCTGAATTGCAAAAGCGAGTGCTGGCCTGTGTGAAGTGTCCGCATTTGGTTGCCACCCGCAAATCAGTGGTCTTTGGAACGGGCAACATTGATGCGCAACTGATGTTTGTCGGCGAAGCGCCGGGCGCGGATGAAGATGCGCAGGGCGAACCGTTCGTCGGCAAGGCGGGGCAATTACTCACCAAGATCATTGAGACGATGGGCTTGAAACGCAGTGACGTGTACATCGCCAACGTGCTGAAATGCCGTCCCGACACGCCGCAGCAGAAAACCGGAAACCGTCAGCCTACCGACGAGGAAATGGCCACCTGCCTGCCGTATTTGCATGAGCAGATTGATCTCATCCAGCCCAAGGTGCTGGTGGCGTTGGGTGCGGTTGCCATCAAAGGTTTGCTGGGACGTCCGGTTTCCATCACCAAGTCGCGCGGTCATTGGATGGAATATCGCGGTCTTCCCCTCATGCCCACGTTTCATCCCGCATATTTGCTCCGCACCAACTCGATGCAGGACAAGCGCGCGGTCTGGGAGGACATGCTGCAAGTGATGGAGAAATTGAATCGCCCGATCAGCCCGCGGCAACGCGGTTACTTTTCGTTGAAATGACCCGCGCGATGGCGGGCGTCAGGGCAGCAATTGCGCGATGGGGATTTCGGCGTGATAAACTTCGCCGGACCACGCTCCCTGACCGCCGCCGGCCGAAATCTTGCGCAGTAACCGCAGCATCTTGTCATTGCTGCTCAACACTTCAGCGGTAAAAAACTTCACGTCATCCTGGGCGGCGAGCCGGGCCAGCAGACGCAGCATAAAAATGCCGAGGCCGGCCCGCTGAAAATCATCATGCACGGTAAGGGCAATTTCCGCCCGACCAGTCGCCGCCAATTTCACATACCGCGCGCCGCAGATCAGGCGCGGGGCCGTCGTTGTTTCCACCAAACCCACAATGCAGGTTTCGCGCTGCGGATCGAAGCTGAGCATGCGCCGCAGCATTTCCGGCGACACCTGACGGACCGGGCTGAAGAAGCGGTGTAGCAGGGTTTCCGGCGAGGCGGAATTGATGGCGGTGGTAATCAGTGCTTCATCGCTCGACTGGATGCGACGGAAACGCACCAGACGCTGATCCGGCAGGCGATGTGCGCCAAGCCATTCCTGCGTGGAGACGTTTCCGATCGTTTCAGACACGCCCACAGTATTTCCCGGGCCAGCGTCGTCGCCAATGGAAAACGGACGGGTCGCGGGAAAAGAGACGCATCAGACGCCCTCGAAAACGCGCACCAACCGATTGTCCACATACACGGTGTTGCGGGTGCCAAACAATTGCCGTCGCAATTTTTCGATGCGGATTTCGGAACGTTCCATCTGCCCCACGACGAATTGGAATACCTCGCGCTCGGGTTCGTTGAGCAGCCGGGCATTTTTAAGCACCGTTTTTTTGTTCACCTTGATGGATAACATTCCCATGAGCTGGTTGTGGTTGAATTCGATCTGATGTTTTTCGATTTCACCGACTTCGACTTTGAACTTCATATACGCCTCCGAATGTTCGTTGCGCCCTTCCTCTTGCAACGTCTGTGCCAGGCGGTTTTATGAGCCTAAGCGCGTGGAGTTGTCCCGGTTCTACCCAAGGTTGCCTTGCGCGGAGTCTCAAGGAAGTTCGCGAAGCGGAAGCGCCAAGGATTTTTCCGGGGATCTCCCGGAACGCAATCCGTTGACGCCCATGCAGGCGCGGTTGCGGATGAAGCGGAGTTACCCGTTGGTGATCAGCTTGGAAATGGCCGTCACATTCAGCAAAGCCTTCGGAACAATGCCACTCACTTCCACGAACTCGGGCAATTTCGAGCCGTCCGCGCTGCGTTCGGAACAGTGATCGCCGTCGCCCCAGGGGCCGAGTCCATCCAGCGTGGGGACGAGATCCCAAATTTGGTTGCCGTCACTTAATCCGCCACGTTGATGACCACTGACGGGAAGGTTTAACTCGCGTCCGGCTTGCATCCAAATCTCGCCTAACCGGTCCGTGTCAGCATTGCGCGGCCACGGACGCGCTTCGGTGAGGATTTCCACTTTGATCTGACTGCGGAAACCATCCGCGGGACTGGTGACTTCGCCCGGCCCGGCCAGCGCGAGCAGTTGGTTGATGCCGTGTTGATAGGTCGCCGCATCGAAGGCGCGCAATTCGCCCTCGACCACCGCTTCATGCGGCACGCGATTCAACACCGTGCCGCCGGTTACAGTGGCCACGTTGACGGTCAGTTCACGCGAATAATCCGTGATGGCGGCGAGGCGCGGCAGCAGTTGGCCGAGCTGCACAATGGCGTTGCAACCGTGCGGATGTTTGCCGCCGGCGTGCGCGCCGCGTCCGGTGATTGTTACCCGCCACGTCGCGCGACCTTTGCGTGCCAGCACCACCAACCGGTCCTGGCCCAATCGTCCCTCCGCCTCAAAAACCAATGCGGCCAGAGTATTTTTATCCAATCGCTCCCGGCACACCGTCCCAAAGTCCGGCGAGAACATTTCCTCGGCTGAATTGAGCAACAGTTTCCAGGTAACCCGCTCGAAAAGTTCCGGCGCCTGCGCCTGGAGCGCCTTCAACACCAGCCACATCATCATGGTGCCGCCCTTGATGTCGTTGGTGCCCGGACCAAAAATGCGGTCTCCTTCCACCGACCAATGAAAATTATTGCGCGTTTCTTCCTCCGGCGGAAACACCGTATCCAGATGCGACACCATCAGGATGCTTTGCTTTCCGTTGCCGGGACGCGCCAACACCAGATGTTGTCCATACTGCGGATTGGTGGGATTGACATATTCAGCCGTGAACCCCAAGGGGGCGAAACATTCCGCCGTGAACCGCGCCAAGCGATTTATGCCTTCACGATTCAGAGTGAAGCTGTTGATGGCCACCATTCGCCGCAGCAATTCAAGCGCGTCGGGCAGTTGGGTTTCCAAGTAGGTTTGAAGCGAAGTCGGATTCAACACGGGAAGAGAATCGGAAGATTTTCGATTGCGGTCAATCTCTGGAGGACGGCCGGTGGCTCATATCAGGAGGTTCAATGGCGCGTTGCGGTGGGGTGGAGGAGATGGTGGCGAACAGAAAAACGGGACCCAGCTTTCACTGGATCCCGTCTGAAAAATCCCAACGGCGTAATGATTAACGCCCGCCGCGATCACCACGATCACCGCGATCGCCCCGTCCGCCGAAGTCCCGGCGCGGTCCTCGTCCGCCGCCGCCGCCCGCCGGGCGTTCTTCGCGTGGACGCGCAATATTGACGGTCAATGCCCGACCATCAATTTCCTTTCCGTGCAATCCTTCGATTGCCTTTTCGGCTTCTTCCTGACTGGCCATCGTGACGAACGCGAACCCGCGAGGGCGACCCGTCATGCGGTCCATCATGATGTTGGCCTCCACGACGCTGCCGAAGGCGGCAAAGGCGTCTTGAAGGTCGTTTTCAGTGGTTTTGAAGGAAAGATTTCCTACAAACAACTTTGTGCTCATGTGATGTTTAACTGTCCGAGACCAACTCTGCTTACTCCACACTGTTCCCGACCGCCGGGTTTCAAATCATCACTGAACCAAGTTCACTTGAAGATTCACCATGTCGTGGCAGCGACAAGCTATCTATCAGACGGGCTGACTTTGGCAAAACAACGGCTAACTTCAAGCGCAAATTTACACGAAAAATCCAAGCCATTTACCGCTGGCATTGTGGACAATAAAAGGTGCTGCGCCCCGCCTGAACCAGACGTTTGATCGGAGTTTGGCAGCGGCCACAAGGTTGCCCCGCCCGATCATAAACCCGCAGCCGCTCGCTATAATAGGCGGGCGTTTCCGTCCGTAAACCGTAGTAAAACAAACGGTCGCCGCGCTGCGCGCCGACTCCGTAATGCAACGGCACCGTGCTGCCGAACCGAATGGCCTCATTCAATACGGCACGGATCGCGCGCCAGAGCGCCCGAATTTGCGGCGGTTTTAGTTGGCCGGCGGCGCGACGTGGATTGATGCGCGCCCGGTACAGCGCTTCGCTCGCGTAGATGTTGCCGATGCCGGCCACGAGGTCTTGATCCAGCAGTCGCACTTTGATGGCGCGCTTGCGCCCGGCCAAGGCGGCCGCGAAAATTGTTGGCGTAAAATTGCGGCTCAACGGTTCGGGGCCGAGTCGCGGAAGGATGTCCGAGTTCAAACTAAACCGACCGAAGTAGCGTGGGTCTTCATAGATGAAATGTTCGCGTCCCAGATCCAGCACGACGGCGGCGTGCTTCGGCAATGGTTCATTTTTCCGCGTGAGAAACATTCGTCCGGTCATCCCCAAGTGGCCGACCAGTTGGATGGGCGGTTTGCCGCGACCGTTCTGTAATTGGAACAACAGATATTTGCCGCGACGGCTCACGTCCCGAAAGGTTGCTCCGGTCAAAATGCGTCGCAAGCGGGCCGGGGTATCCGGACGAATGACTTTGGCTCGATGGACGTTTACCGCACGAATTTTTTTGTCACGCAACAGCGGGCGCAGATGGCGCACCAGCACTTCGACCTCGGGTAACTCAGGCATGACGATGAGGAAATCGAAACGTCATCGCAAACTGGCGAGCCGCTCCAAGCATGTCGCGGCATCTATTCCCTCGCAGATCGCGTCATCCATCGCATCCATAATGGCATCGTCCGAGGCCACAACGCGCTGATCTTTACGGACGGCAAAGACCAACGCCGGCTCCTCGCCAATACTGAAAGCGCCTTCGAGCCATGCTTCCATTGCGGCAAGCGCAGACAAGCCACGCAAGTATTCAAGCTGTGCTTTGTTTTGGGATTCAAACATAAGATTTGGAAAGAGGTCGCCTACCCTGTCACCACCGTGCCGACGGATTCGCCCAGCACGACGCGCCGGAGGTTGTGCGGTTTGAAGAAATCAAAGACGATGATCGGCATCTTGTTGTCCAGGCAAAGCGAGAAGGCCGTCGCGTCCATCACCTTGAGCTGCTTTTGCAAACATTCCAGGTAAGTGATTTGCGGGTAGCGCCTGGCATTTGGATTTTTCTTTGGATCGCTGTCGTAGATGCCGTCCACCTTGGTGGCTTTCAAAATCACCTCGGCGCCGATTTCCGTCGCGCGTAACGCGGCGGCGGTGTCGGTCGAGAAATAGGGATTGCCCGTGCCGCCGCCAAAAATAACCACCCGGCCTTTTTCCAAATGACGCACCGCGCGGCGGCGGATGAAGGTTTCCGCCACTTGCGGCATGGCGATGGCCGTTTGCACCCGCGTGGCCACCCCGATTTTTTCGAGCGCATCCTGCAAAGCGAGCGAGTTGATGATGGTGGCCAACATGCCCATGTAATCGCCGGTGGCGCGCTCGATGCCCTTTTCGCTCCCCGCCAAACCGCGGAAGATGTTCCCCCCGCCGAGCACCACAACGACTTCCACGCCCAGGTCGCGCACCTCGCGCACCTGTTCCGCCATGCTCTGAATTTCGCGCGCGTTGATGCCAAATCCCGCCTCGCCACCCAGCGCTTCACCGCTGAGTTTAAGGAGGATGCGACGATATCTGGGCTGGGCGCTGGTTTTCATAATGCGATGCGGCGGCGACGTTTTTGTCGCCCGGCGTTCTACCAGCCCGCGCGCTCAAGGTCAAACCAAAGGGCATTGCCGAAGTGGTCTCGCCGAGTCCTGCCCGTCCGTAAGTCCGCAATTGCCGCCGGGCGCATGAAGTTAATTTTGTGGGTTGGTTTTGTTTCGCCGTTTCATAAAATGGCGGCATGAGTTCAGTCGCTGCTGTACGACCCAAACTGACCGAAGCCTTGACCGCGTGGAAAAAATTGCTCGCGGAGCGCGGGTTTGCCACCGAGCTGCTTTGGATTTTTGAGGAAAACCTCTGCTTCGAACGCAAACCCGACGTGCCGGGTGGAATCCACATCGGCTTCCAAACCCGGTTCGCACCCGTGCCCGAGGAATCCCTGGAAATTGCCTACGAACATTTTTGCGAATCCGAGGCGCGGATTGTTTTCTATCGCCTCGGCGAAAATCAGGGGCGCTCCGTCTGCATTTTGCTGGGCGATCCGTGGTTCGGCGACAAGCAGGAGGCGGACGGTTACCCGCGGCGCGACGACTGGGGGATTTCATTTTTCCCCGGACAAAAAATCGAGATCGAGCAGGTCAACGACATGCGGCGCTGGATCCGGCGCTTGCGACGCGAACGGCCGTTGCACGACGTGGACTTTTGCATGACGCTGGCGGCGCTGGATGAAATCCAGGTGCATGGCCGAATTCTGACCGCTGGTGAACGCTATTCCGAAGAGATGTTGGGCAAGCTCCGGCGAATTTTTTCCTATTCGCATTAAGTCGTGCCGCCGCGGATCTGGCGGAAGCCGCGCCGCCGCGCCATTGGCTGACGCAACCCGACCATGGAGACGCAACTGCGAGACAAGGTGGTGCTCATTACCGGCGCTTCCGGTGGGATAGGGAGGGCGCTGGCGCGGGGCTTCGCGCGTGAAGGCGCCAAGCTGATTTTGCATTGCCACAAAAATCTGGCCGCCGCGCGCCGACTGCAAAAAGAATCAAGCTCAATTGAATCCTTGGTGGTCAGTGCGGATTTGACCAGGGAAGTGGCAGTCCGAAAACTTTTCACCGCCGCGCTGAAACGGTTTGGTCGGTTGGACACGCTCATTGCGAACGCCGGTCAATGGGAGCAGCGCGAGGTGCCTTTGTGCGAAATGTCGCTCGCGCAATGGCGTAAAACTCAAGACGGCGTGCTCACTGCGACGTTTCTTTGTGCGCGGGAATTTTTCCGCATCGTGGCCCGGCAAAAAACCGGCAACGCCGTGTTGATCGGTTCCACGGCGGCGGTTTTTGGCGAGGCGGGTCACGCGGATTACGCCGCCGCCAAAGCTGCGCTCACCTACGGTCTTACGCGCACGCTGAAGAACGAAATCGCCCGCCTGGCGCGGCCCACGAAACATTATTGTGGCGGCCGCATCAATTGCGTTTGTCCGGGCTGGACGGTGGTGTCGCGCAACGCCGCCAAACTGGGGGACGCTGCCGTCGTCCGCAAGGTTGCCGCCACCCTGGCGTTGCCTAAAATTGCGCGCCCCGAGGACATCGCCAACGCCGTGGTGTTTCTTTCCTCAGACCAACTTGCGGGTCACATCACTGGACAAACCCTCGTCATTGCAGGCGGCATGGAAGGGCGCACCCTTTGGTCGGCGAGCGAGATTGACCCAGCCCACGTCTGAGTCGCGGAGAGCTTCGGCCGCGGCATTGATTTTGATTTCATCTCCTCGTCCTTTTCGCCATCGCTTTGTTTTCCGCCAACGGCGAGCAATTGACGCGACGGTTGCAGGTGGAAATTGTCGCGGCGCAAATTGCGCGAGGCGTAGCCCGTCGGCCATCTCGTGCAAGGCCCGCTTATCGAACTACGCCCGCGGCTCCAATGCGACGGTCGGCCACTGGAAGCTGCGGTTGACTGGCGCGGCATCCGCCGCTTGAAGCGTTTCCGTCATACTGGCTTCCTTGGTTTCCTCGGTGGTTTTACCCTTCAAATACGTGCCGTAGCCGATGATGATGGTGGAAAGAATCAGCGTGGCGATGCCGGCGGCGATGAGCGCGTGCGCCTTGCTGCTGGCGCCGTTCCATTCGCGCAGAATCCAACCCCACATTGTGCTGAAAATGATGATGCTGGCCATGTGCAACGTCCACGAAGCGAATCCGTATTTGCCCATCTGCGTTTCGCCCATCGTGTAGAAAAAGAATTGAAAATACCACAGCGTGCCGGCCAACGCGGAAAAGAAGTAATTGTTCAACCGGGGAATTTTCGAACGGCTCGCGTCGTCGCCGCCATCCGTCACGCCGCTTAGATTGGCGTGCTCCTCCCGCAAGTGCGCCGCGAGGTATTGGTAGCCGGAACGATTTTTCAGATTCAAAAACGCGCACCAGACAAAGTTCGTGGTGAAGCCGCCCAGCAGCACGACCACCAGTTTGGGCAGGCCGCTCCAGATCACCGTGGTCCCGGCGGCGACGGAAGCTTCGCCGATCGGGGTGCCGGCGGTCAGCGCGAACGCAAAGCAGGCGCTCATGATGCCGGAGAAGGTGGCAACGAGAATTCCCTTGGTGAAATTGAACTCGGCGATGGTTTTTTTCTTCTCGGCTTCCGGCATCTCGCGTTCCTTCGTCAACCCGGCATACGCCGCCACGGCGATACCCACGAGACAGACGCCCACGCCGGCCAAAGTGATTTTACCGGGGGTTGTGGCCGCGATTTCAGTGATGGTTTCCGCCACCGGAATTGTAGGCGTGAACAGCTTGAAGATGGGCGGCAGCAACGTGCCGAACGCCGCCGTGTAGCCGAGCGCCACCCCCATGCCGAGTGACATGCCGAGGTAGCGCATCGTCAGCCCGAAGGTCAATCCGCCCAGACCCCACATGGCACCGAAGAAATACGTCCACCAAAGCGTGCTACCGGTCTGTTGTTGAAGCACGCCGAGCAGGTCGTTGGTCATCAACAGCGCCAGCAGCCACGGACAGATGATCCAGGAGAAAAATCCTCCCACCAGCCAGTAGGTTTCCCAAGACCATTTTCTTACCGCCTTGTAGGGAACGTAAAAACTCCCGGAGGCGAGACCACCGAGCCAGTGAAAAAAGACGCCGAGGAACGGATTCATGAATTAGTGCGTTGATTAATATCCGCAAAGATATGGGGCGAATTCTAGGACTCAGTGGCAGCGTGGCAAGTCTCGTTTGTTGAATCCCCGCCGATAGTTATCGAGGATCAAATCATTTCGCGCGCGGAATCGGAGACTTCACCCGGGGACATATTGTTTGTCTCGGTCAACCTCCAGTGCTTAACTACGCCTTGATAATGACCGTTTCCATCGCACCAAACTGGTTTGCTTGCGCCCGGCGGCAAACATTTCAACTGCTCCTGAGCTTCGTGGTTGCGACCGGGATGTGGCTCGTGCCGTCACGAAGTCAGGCCGCCACGCTGGTTCTCGATGGCTTTGACTATCCCACCACTCCGGCGGCGCAGGCGGCGTGGAGTGGCAGCAGCGGTCCAGCCGTGAACATGTTGGATCAGGGCGCATGGGGTGTGGAGCGGGTGATGGTGGCCAATTGTGATTTCGCCACGCGCGAAAGCCGCTGCTATTGGGACCGGAGCGTCGCGCTGAATCTTTCGACCTATGTGGCCTTTGAATTGGAGGTGTACGCGCCTGATCCCGGCGCCGTTTCCGCGTTCACGTTGTACTTTCGTTCAGGTGGCGGTTGGTATGGCGCTTCGGCGTCATTGACCAAAACCGGCTGGCAAACTTTGCGCTTTGGTCGCGACAATTTCATCGTGGAAGGCACGCCCGTCGGTTGGGAGCAGATTGATCAAATCCGGCTCTCTCCCTGGAAAGCCGGCGCTGAAAACACTTTCCTGGCGTTTCGCGAATTGCGCGCGGTGACCCCGGCGGTGTTGTTGGTGCGTGACCCGACCAGTTCCAATCCCGAGGTGGTGCAGCAAACCATTGACCGGCATCTGGCCTGGCTGGGCGAATACGACATTGATTGCGGCGTGATTACCCGGGCGGAGGTCGAGGCCGGATTGTTGCAGCAAAGCCAATTGGTCATCCTGCCTTACAACGAAACGGTTTCTGAGGCCGAGATGGTAAACTACGAAACATTCGCGGCGGCAGGCGGAAAGTTGATGGTGTATTACCTGTTACCCAGCCGGCTGGCGAGTTTGTTGCGCGTCAGTGTGACGGGGTGGACGCAAGGCGATTTTGCCACCTGGCATTTTGTTGATCCCAACATTCCGAATCTGCCTCCGCGCGTTCAGCAAGCGTCCTGGAACATCACCGGCGCCGCGCCCAACGGACCGCAGGCGCGGATTACTGCCATGTGGGAAAACAGTCAGGGGCAAAGCACCGGAAAGGCCGCGTGGTTGGCGAGCGACCGCGGCTTTTTCATGTCGCACATTTTGTTGGGCGATGATGCTGATGAAAAATCGTACGCGTTGTTGTGTCTGGTGGGATCGCTGTTGCCCGATGTCTGGTCCGCAGCGGCTGCCGGGGCGATTAATCAAATCGGCCAAATTGGACCGTACCAGAGCTATGACGAGGCTCTATCGGACCTTCACCACCAGGCCGCGCCCACGCTGCGCGCGCCGTTCGTGGAAGATGAACTGCAGGCGGCCACCACGAACCGCAGTCTGGCGCTCGCCGAGCAGGCGGTGGGGCATTATGCGCAGGCGATCGCGGCGGCTCACGCCGCACGGACGCATTTGCGGCGGGCGTATGTTTTGAGTCTGCGGCCCGCTTATCCCGAAGTCCGCGCGTTCTGGGAACATCACGCCACCGGCCCGTATCCGGGCAATTGGCCGGCGGCAATCGAGGCACTGGCGACCAACCAATTCAACGCCATCATTCCCAACATGCTTTGGGGCGGGCTGGCGCATTACGACAGCGCCTATCTGCCGCACTCGGCCGAGTTCGATCAATACGGTGATCAGATCACGGCGTGCGTCAACGCGGCGCACGCGCGCGGCTTGCAGGTGCATGTCTGGAAGGTTTGTTGGAATCTGCTGGGCGCGCCGACGGCGTTCATCAACTCGATGCGCGCGGCGCAACGCACCCAGGTATCCAGCTCCGGAGAGCCGTCGGATTGGCTCTGCCCCTCGCATCCCGACAACTTCGCGCTGGAAACCAATTCACTGCTCGAGGTGGTGCGCAATTATGACGTGGACGGCATTCACTTCGATTACATCCGGTATCCGGATGGAGACCATTGTTACTGCAACGGCTGCCGCACGCGTTTTCAGGCGCAAACCGGACTTACCGTCGCCAACTGGCCGACGGACGTGCTGACGTCCGGGACGTTGCGCACGGCTTTTCTCGATTGGCGTCGCGCGCAGATCACGCATCTGGTCGAAGTGGTTTATCAGCAGGTCAAAGCCTTGAAGCCGCAGGTGCAAGTTTCGGCGGCAGTTTGGCCCGATGCGCCCAGCGCTTACGACGGGGTGGGACAGGATTGGCGGCTCTGGGTCACGAACGGCATTTTGGATTTTGTTTGCCCCATGGATTATCTCACCACGGAAGCCGCGTTTGCGAATACGGTGTCGCGCCAGCTTGATTGGGTTGGCGGGCGAATGCCGGTCTATCCCGGCATTGGCGCGTGGCAGATTCCGTTGGACACCGCACTGGCGCAATTGCAAGCCACCCGCGCCGCGCATACGGACGGATTTGTCATCTTTGAACTGAGTCCGGAGAGCGCGGCGAATCTATTGCCGGCCCTGGGCGCCGGGGCCACCGCTCCCGACGAGCCGGATGAGGATCAGGATGAACTACCAGATAGTTGGGAGTTGAAATGGTTTGGTAATCGCACGACCGCGGGGCGGTTCACCGATTTCAATGGCGACGGCCGCAGTGATTATGCGGAATACGTGGCCGGCACCTCGCCCACGAACGCGCTCGATGTTTTGGAATTGAGCGGCGCTTGGGAAAATCAGCAGCTCACGCTTTCCTTCGTCTCCCGGGGCGTGGACGAGGTCGGCTATCAAAATGCCGCGCGTTACTACAGTTTGGAAACCACGCCGACGCTTCAGTTCGCAGCGGCTTGGACGCCGGTGACCGGGTTCGATGCGCTGCCGGCAGCTCCCGGCGTTCACATCGTGAACTATATCGTGCCAAATCAAGCGGCGGCGGCGTACTACCGGTTGCGCGTTTGGTTGCAGCAAAAACCATGAGGCGTTCACCTCGCGGCGAGCGCCTCAGAGCGTTGCGACCACGACGGTCGCTTCATTGAAGCCACGCGCCTTTTGTTCAGGGCGTATAGTAGAGCTGATAAAACGCCCGTTCGTCGGGTGGAATCGAATGGGTCTCAGTTTCCCCGGTGGCGGTGAAAGTTGAGGTCGTCCACATGCTGAAATCCGAGGTCTGCCGCAGCGTATAAGTCGTGCCCGGAAGCAAATTGCTCATTTCCAGACTCAGGTTTTCAGCAGTCGCGATGATTGCCAATTTGGGCGGGAGCGTGATGCGCAGGTCATCCACATAGAACGTGCCGGATCGTCCCGGACTTTCGTCCGTGCCATCCCAACCCTCCACCAAAATCCGCCAGCGCATCAAGTTGCCCTTGTCCACGGTGGATAGTTTCCAGAAGGCCGCTGCCGGGACTCGCACCAATTGCCAGTCGGGAGCGACGACCAGCGGGGTTGCCGTATAATGAATGGCGGCCCCCACGCTATCGTAGAACGAAATGTAAAACACCGTGCCGCCATCCAGCACGGGTTCCATGGTGGGATCCCCCTTCACCCAGAATTGCACGACCGCATTCTCGGGCAACGAAAACGGGGCGACTTCAGGCGACATTACGGCGCCCCACGGGTAACGACCCGACGCGAAGTCTATCGCCAGTTTGAGTGCCTGGTTGCCTTGCGGTGCGGGGCTGGCCAGGGAGGCGCTGGTCGCCGTCGCCACCGGACTGTTGACGATGGAATAGAATGCGTTCAAGTCGTCGTCATTTACATAACTTTCGAAATCATCAATCAACCCCCGCATGGGTGCGGGCGGCGGAAAATCAATCAACTCGTCATCCCGCACGGTGATGTCATCCACGCGAAGCGTTGCCTCGTAAGGCGCGCCGGCCGGAGAACCCTGGCCATAGATGAAAAGCCTGAATTTGACGATGTCATTCAGATCGGGCAGACCCGTGGAGTCCCAGGGCTTCTCAATGTTATTGGCGAGCTGATTAACCACCTGCCAATTGGTGCTGGTGGGAATGGGCATGCCCCAGCGACCGAAGTTGCCCTGCGAATCGTAGGCATACAGATAAAATTGCGTGAAGGTGCCGTTCGCAAATGCCGGGTCTCCGGCGATCCGGAGTGAAATGTATTGATTCGTATTAATCGCCAGCGGCGTTTCCAGCATCGGCCCATTAATAATCTGCGTGTCCCATTCGCTCTCACCGAAATAGCGATAAATCTCCAGGGACTTGGTACCCGTGGAACCTGTCGCCACATTATCCGAGAGCAGCACATAACCGCTCTCCGCGAACCAGTTCGCATACAAATCGTCATCGCTGGCGTATTCAAAATTCTCAATGACAGTCTGACCGCTGGCGGTCAAAACCAGCAGGGTGCTACTCAAAGCAAGCAGAGTCTTGGTATTTATTTTCATAAGTTGCCTTTCGTCGTTATCGGTTTACCGTCCGACTCTGGGCCGGTGACGATTGGAAGTCAAAATGTTTCTGCCCGCCGTTCACAATGCTTGCCTCAACCAACGGCCTCGCGGGTCGCCAAAGGCGACCAATTCCAGAGCCACATGAAATACTTACTGTTTGTGGAATTATTTTGACGCATCGAGATCGCGACCGGGTTAATCGGATCACTTATTAAGTCGCGTGATTCGAGGCCAATCCGGCGGGAAGCCTGCCCGAATCAATCTGCATTTTTGAGCCGCCACCTGCCGATTTGAATCGCTGGTAGCCTGGCGCGCGGATTTGTGTTATTTCATGGCTGAGAAAAATCATGCGCGGATTGCCCCGTTATCTGAAAACCGTCCTTTGGCTGGTCCTGGCTGTACTTCTCAACGGAGTGACATCCCGAAGCGCCTCTGCCGCGGCGATGGCCCGGTTGAACGGCAGCTTCATTCAGTATTGGAGCGTCATGCAATCGTGGCCCGACCAAAACTGGCAGACCATTTTGGGTCGCATGCAGGAACTGCAGATGGACACCGTGATCATTCAAGCATTGGCCAGCGAGAACAGCGATGGCTCGATCTACTCGTTCATCGGCGCTCCGGGAGAGCCTGATCCGACCGAAACGATTCTGCGCTATGCCGACACGAATAATTTCAAAGTCTTTCTCGGTCTTTACATGCTGAATTGGAATCACGACATGGTTGGCGCGGATTTTTTGGCGGAAACCCAATCGCGCATGGCGGCCGTGGTGCAACAGGCGTGGACGCGTTATCTGACCAATAACGCGCATCCGTCCTTTGCCGGTTGGTATATTCCGTACGAACCGTGGACGGCCGCCTATACGCCGGCGGAAATCACCCGCCTGCGCGCTTTCTTCCAGAACATCACGAGTGCGTGCGAACAAATCGCCGGAGACCGGCCGGTGGCGATCTCGCCGTTCATCAGCGGGTGGCGACCGAATCCGTGTCAGGTCGAAAGCCTCTACAGTGAATTGCTCAATGGATCCGGTCTCAGCATCGTGCTGTTGCAGGACAGTGTGGGTGCGCAACAATGGAATGACGACATTGTCCAACGCACCGCGCCCTATTTTCAAGCTTTCCAAAATGCCTGCGCCACGGCGGGGGTACAGTTCTGGGCCAACCTGGAATCGTTTCTGATCACCAACGATGTCTATACGGCCACCGATATCTCGCGGTTGCGCCGGCAATTCGATGCCGCGACGCCGTTCGTGGAGAAAATCGTCACGTTTGACTTTTTACATTACATGAACCCGGACATCTTTTTGAGCGGCTGGAACAATGCCCGGCGGACCCGGATGCAGCAGTTGTTCAACGATTACCGGACTCAATTCGTAGCCACCGAGTACGCGCCGGATTCGCCACCACGGCTGACCTTGCATGAGGTAGCGGCGGGATTGACCTTGAACTGGTCGGGCATGGTTGGCGATGCGTTTGAAGTGCAGGCCAAAGCCGCCTGGGACGACGATTGGCTGCCCGTGACAACCACCATCATCACCAACGGTTTCAACTATTCCTGCCAGGTGACCACCAGTGACGAGTGCCGTTTCTTTCGGGTGCGACGGATGTCGCGCTTGCAGGTGCCTGATTCGATGATTTGGATTCCGCCCGGTCAGTTTGTGATGGGCACCCCGGCGAGTGATCCGGACCGTACCGCTGATGAGTTGACCTCATTCAGCGCCGCGCTTACGCAGGGATTCTGGATCAGTCGCCATGAGGTAACTCAGTCCGAGTATCAAAACCTGCTCTGCACCAATCCGGCCGCCTTCGCTTCCGCGCTGGAAAATCCGGTGGAACAAGTGAGCTGGACTGAGGCCATGAACTATTGCCAGTCACTCACAGAACGCGAGCAGATGGCTGGCCGACTGCCGGCGGGTTATCTCTACCGTTTACCCACCGAGGCTGAGTGGGAATACGCCGCCCGCGCCGGTTCGACGGAACGCTTCTTTTTCGGTACCGATCCCAACGCGCTGGGGAATTACGCGTGGTATAATGTCAACAGCGGGAACGGACCCCATCCCGTCAGCACATTGTTGGTCAATGATTGGGGGCTGGCCGATGTCAGTGGTAACGTGATGGAATGGTGCTGGGATTGGATCGGTAATGCCCCGAGTGGACCGGTCACCAATTTTATCGGAAGCACGACCGGACCTTATCATGCCATCCGGGGCGGCGCATGGTCCTTTCCGTGGGTTAACTGCCGTAGCGGCTGGCGGGTGGGCTATGCCACCGCTTCGCGTCAGGCTTACGTGGGATTTCGTGTCGTACTTGCGCCGCCTGCGCCATGATCACTCCCGCAAACCGAAAAGAGCCGGACGATTGGTCGCCCGGCTCATGAATTTTCTCTCGGAATTTTACTGCACCTTCACTCGATAAAACCTGGCTGTCCCGCTCATGGGCGCGGTGTAAGGTGAAGTGGCCCCAGACAGGTCGGTGTATTCACCGTCCGCCCGATCGGCCTGCTGCAAGGTGCCGAAAGGCCACGACAGGATGAGCTCATTCCCCGAGCGGCTGACGCCCAATTTGATTGTGGCGTAATAATGGCCGGCAATCTGATCCGGCGTAAGGACGCGATTGTAGAAGGCGATGTCATCCAAGCTGCCGTCAAAGGGCTTGCCGGAATCGCTGAAGCGATGGCCAAAGCTGGCGTAACCGTCGCCGTTGGGAATGAAGGCACCATAGGTCGTTTCCGCCGCAAACTGGCCATTCAGGTAACTGCGGAACATGGTGCCATCGTAGGTCAGTGTGGCGTGATTCCAATTTCCCACCTGGATTGGCCCGCCGCCGGCCAACCACGCCGCGTTCCAGCCCTTGCTGAAGAGTACCCACGCCAGCGTATCGCCGGGTTGTTGGTAAAACAGCCAGCCGTTCGGGCCAGTACCGCCCACTCCCAGTCCCATGGACGTGATCACATTCCGATAATCAGCTTCGCTGGATGAGGCGGCATTAAACCAGACTTCCACGGAAAACGGGCCAGGCGGATTAAGTTCCAACGCCCACGGCACGCGCACTTCGGCCTTATCCGCAACCGAAATGGCCGGATCGCTTTCGCTGGGGATGCCGGGAGCGACACCGTAAGTGATCGGTCCGAGGTCCGCGTTGTATTCGCCGTCGAAACTGCCAGCGGAGTCCACGGCGGTAAAGCTGCCTTCGGTTTCGTTCAAACGCCAATAGGCCACCGGATCATCCTGCAGGACAATGCGCGCGTAACCCGTATTGGGTTGCGGAGTCATACGCGGCCAGACCGTGAGGTACGCGACATCTGAATCCAACGTACCCCAAGGATTGGTGAGTTTGACGTAAAAAGTCTTCTGATCATCTGCCAGTTGCAAATTATCCAACCAGAGCACGCGATTCGTTTCTCCCACCAAGGGATCGTTACCCTCATACCATTGGTAGGAAACGGGCAAGGCTCCACCGGCGGTGACGCCAAACGCCGCTTTGCTGCCCACGTTACGCACCACGGATTCCGGACTGGCATCCAAAACGAGATCCGTCAGGACCGTCAGAATACCTGATCCACTGGTCGCCGCGCCGTGCGGATTGGTCACCGTCACGGTGAATTCGGCCTGGTTATCCGCATCATAGGAGCAGGTGTAATTCAACACGTCGGCAGTCGCTCCGGCAATGGGTTCGGAATTTTTATACCATTGGTACGACAGCGGCAACGAGCCGTCGGCGGTCACCGAAAACGTGGCCACGCGACCGGAATATGTGGAGGTGGCTTTTGGATCCGCGCTTATGCTGGGCGCGACTTCTGAGGAGGTGATGTTGGTCCGACCCACTTCATAGTGTAATTGGATTTGTTCTGCGGACAGTGCCGTCGCATAGATGGCCAGTTCATCCACATTACCATCAAAGAAACCGTCGCCATTGGCGGTGTTGCCGCCAATACGCAACGGGCCACTGGTGTTCACCGATGGCGTCTTTCCGGTTTCAGTCCAGGTCTGGACGCCGTTCGCATAAAAACGCACAGTGGTGCCGTCATAAGTCACCACCAAATGAGTCCATTCCTTGCTGGCGATTGGACCGCCGGCCATGTAGATCCCGCCGCCATTTTGGACAAAGAGCCAGCGTGCCGATTCTCCGGCTTCCTGGCGGAGCCACCAGCCGGTGCTGAAGTCGGCCAGATTACCCACGACACAACGATTCACATTGCCCCAACTGGCTGAACGAGCCCAAAGCTCAATCGTGTAACTTCCGGAAGGATTCAACTCCTCCGCATACGGGACTTCAACGAAGGAGCGTTGTTCGAAGCCACCTTCCGGGGTGTAGGCGTGAAACTTGATGGAGTGGCTTTCGATCCCACCCTGCTGCAGTTGCGGGTACTCGTAGGCGTCATCAAACCAGATCTCACCGGCGTGCAAATCCGGGGCCACTGCGTTGGTGATGGAGGTGGCATCCGCCGCATCCTCAAAGCGATAATAAACTGCCGGGTTGTCCGCTAGCACCGTCTCGGGATAGGAGGCGGCTTCGGCTGCAGGCAACAGGCAGCACCCCGCAGCTGCGAATAAAATCCAACGCACACGCGTGGATGGAGCAAGGCTGAATTTTTTCATGGCTTCTTTCGAGTTCTGTTGATTTTTCCTGTGCCAATCCCAGCGACGTCGTGTGGCTTGGCATTGACTAATGGCGTTTATAGGTGAACCACCTGGGGAAACAAGCAAAATTACCGCGAGGTTGCCCTGCCCAATTGCGAAGCCAGGCGGTCTGCGTTTTCCGGCGTTACCAGCAGATAGAGCCGATCAAAAATTTCACCGGGCATGCCCGCGACACCGCTCGCTGCCTGTGGGGCCACATCCGGCCGCGGCACAATCACCGAGCGAACCTGTTTTTGTTTGAGCGCGGTCAGCCAGTTGGTGCTGCCCTGCGGATCGTAAAGAAACCACGGCGCGGACGTTTTTGTATCGGTGCGAAACAAGGTCTCCATCCCCTCGGGCACGGGGGCAAAGCCGACGAACGCGAGGGCGGTGGGATGTTGCCCGACGAGTTGTTGATACGCGGGCAGGGGAATCTTACCGGCGCGCGCCGCTTTGACTGGCGCATCCAGATTGGCAATTTGCAATTCCCACTCGGGATGGCCGCGAAGCAGCGGGGCACGCAGCGCGTTCGCGTAGGATTCAGCCGTTTCCGCATCCAACGCTCCGGCGGGCGGCAGAACCATGACGATCGTTCCCGATTGACCCGCAATGACGCCCTGCACCTGATTGGCCAGAGAAAAGCTGACCACAGCCAGTGCGCGATTGGGCGGTTTGGCGTCGTCGGAAAACATCGTGCTGCGCACCTGCCAGACCAGCACGCCAATCAGTCCGAGGCAGCTCAGGATAATCAATCCCTGTCCCAGACCAGCCGCGCGCCGGCGCACAAAGAAACCAATTCCACCCACCACCAAAGCCGCTGCCAGGAGAAGATAATAAGTCATGCGTTGCCTGTCGGGAACAGAGGTTCAGGGCACTTTGATCACGTCGAAAATGTTGGTGGGCGCGTTTTTCAACGACTCCACGTGACCGTCCGCAAAGACTCCATTGGCTCGTCCCATTTTGCGGTTGGTGGATTTGGTGCCGGTGTACATGTCGAACAGCGCGCTGCGATCGTTCCCGCCGCTGTGCCGATAGCACACGTTGGCAATGGTGCTGACGTCCGGATATAGCAGGGCGTCGTAACCTTGAGTTTCGCCATACATGATGGTGGCGGACGGTTGTTGAATTTTGTGCGACGCCATATCCAACCGGACGTTGTTGATTTGATAACTCTGCGCGTAACAAAGCCAGCCCCAATAACCACCGCTCAGACTGGATGGACAAAGGAAAATCCGGTTGGTCTGCGTCACCGACGTCGCCACTCTCCGGCCCAGATAAGCGGGCAGCACCCGATACCAGATCATCTCATAAGGGTACGTCGAATTCATCCCGGTATAACCGAGTGGCAGCACCTTGTAATCTTCCTCGTACATCAGCGCCGCCAGCATCATTTGCCGTTCGTTATTGGTGCAGAAGGTCGAGCGACCCTTGTCTTTGGCCTTGGCCAAGGTTGGCAACAACATACCGGCCAGAATGGCGATGATCGCAATCACCACCAGCAACTCGATCAAAGTAAAAGCACGTCGGGAAACTCGTGGTGGCGAAGTCGCGCCCAACTCAGAATGAATGTTACAATCTCGCATAAACCAATTTATTCTGCCTCCCTCCGTTTGGCATCCGGCAACCTTCAGATTTACGCTAGCCCACCCACATCGGTCCGACAACCGCAAAGACGTCTTGACTGTATCTCGTTGGCCGCGCCTGTGTCCCGCTGCTCGCCAAAGCATAAAAGGAAATTTCCCTCGTGCCGGTGCGGTTGGCGTGGGAGAAATGCGGGAGAATTCATGATTGCCCTGCCGCTGAAAGCACGAAACCATGCGCGGGTAATTGCATGATTCGATTCTTCCTCCAACGCGGCTTCACGGCGCTCCGATTGGCAATGCTGCTCCCGATTGTCGGCATTGCTGCGGAGTCATTCTCTGAAGTTAACCCCGAGACCAATGCCCATGCGCGTCGCGAGGCGGTGCGCAACACTTTCGGCACGTATGACGCCGAGCCGCGCCAGAGTGATGGGCGCGTGGATATTGAACGTTTGGTGCGCGAGTTGACTGAGATAAAAGCGCGTACTTACAACTTCCTCATCTGGCACGGCTCGAATGATTGGAGTGACCTGCAATTGTTTCTGCCCCGCGCCCGCGAACACGCCATTCAGGTGTGGGTGACGCTCGTACCGCCCAGCGAGTCGCCACCCCACGCCAAGACATTTTCCGAACCGTTCCGACTCGATTATGAACGTTGGGCCATCGAGATCGCGCAACTGAGCCGGCGTGAAACCAATCTGGTCGCCTGGAGCGTGGATGACTTTGCTTACAACGCCAAAACCTTCACCCCCGAATATCTGCAATCACTGCAAACCCAGGCGCACACCATCAACCCGCGGCTAGCGTTTGTGCCGTGTCTTTATTACCGCCAGCTCACGCCCGAGTTCGCCTCCAAATATCGCCCGCTTTTCGATGGTTTGCTTTTCCCTTATCGCCACGAATCCGCCGGGAGCAATCTGAGCGAGTGGGACACTTTGCCCGCCGAAGTCGCACGCATCCGGGAGCTGTTTGGTCCGACCCTTCCCATCTTGGTGGACGTGTATGCGACGCGCCACTCGCGCTTGGGTGATTCCACACCAGAGTATGTGAAGCGAGTCATGGAGTTGGGGCGCGAACACGCGGATGGCGTCCTGATCTACTGCCATCAATACGCCGACGAAAATCCGGCGAAACACGCCGTCATCAAGCAACTCTTCCAAACCTGGTCACGCAAGCCTTGATCCGAGTATGCCTATCGGCTTCACGATGCATTTCTCCGCGCGATTTGTTGGCGCGTTGATTTCGGTTACGCTTCCTTGTTGGCCATAAAATTCCGCCGCAAACGCCAAGACGGATTGCCTCCGCTTGTGCCATCTTTTTAGGAAGATGCCACTCGACTCTGTAGTCACCAATCGGCTAGTGAGTTCGGTGTAAGAGAGTCGAAGGTTATTTGATGGTTTTATGTTTTCGTGGTTCGCGAATAAGTCGTTGGTACCTTTGAACCGTTGTCTCCCGCCAAACTTGGCAACGGTAAAGGTGGACCTGTCGAGACTGGTGACTAAAAACCGACCCCAACCCCCAATCTTGATGTTCTGGCTCTCACAGTTCACAACCCGGTTTCTTGCAATTTCGCTTTTACTTGGTTGTTTTCAAATCAGGGTGACCGCGGCTGCAGTGCCGGTCATTTTTTCAGGGGCGGATTTTGTCGGCGGGGCGAAGGGACTCTACGGCACGGCGTTTTATGGTCGGCAGCCAGTCAATTACGTCTATGCCCAACCTTCCGGGCTGGCGGCCAGCATGACCGCCACCTTCGAACTCGCCGACGGCTTCGAAGAAAGTCAGTTCCTGACGCTTGATGCGATGGATGATGATGCCTCTTCGCAATGTCGGGTTCGGATTTCCGTTAACGGCCACACCCTCTTCGAAGGCCTGAGCGGTTTTCCGGATGCACAATGGTTTCGAGGGCAATATCGCATCCCCACCGGCATATTGCACACCGGTAGCAATCAAGTAAGCATCGCCAACATGGAGCCCGTTGGCAGTGCGGGTAATCCGCCCTGGTTTATGCTGTCGCGGGCGGCAATTGGGCCGGCCGGTTATCGGCTGCCGCCGTGGCCTGCTTCCGATCCGTTGCAGGTGACCATTCCTTCCGAGCAACGCCCGCTGCCCGAACCGTTGCCTGACGGACAACTGACGCCGGGGTTTGCGTTCCGCGGCATCAAGGGTTGGAATTGGGATCCGGCGCAATACCTCGCAGAGATTCCATTTCTTAAAAGCGTGAAGATGAATTTTCTGATGAATGGGTATTTATCGCTTTTTTCATCCCGCCCGCCAAACGGCTGGGCCAACAATTGGTGGGAGCCGTTGCCGCCGGCAGTGAAAGCCGGGTACGCCGGTGTGATTCAAAGCTGTCAATCCAACGACATCACGTTCTGCTTCGCGATGAATCCGCAGTTATTTTCCTCCCGACCACTAAATGAAACTCATGAGGACGATATTGACGCGCTCTACCAACATTACGCTTGGGCGCAGAGTCAGGGCGTGCGTTGGTTCGCGATTTGCCTGGATGACGTGGCCTGGGCCGGACGCGCGCCGGAGCACGCTTTCCTCGTCAATACGGTAATCTCTCGCCTGCGCCAGCAGGATGCTGAAGCGCAGATGATCTTTTGTCCGGGACCGTATTGGGGTAGCGGCAACGACCCCGCTGCGCACCAGTATTTACAGACCCTTGCTACAGAGTTGCACCCGGACGTTTATGTCTTTTGGACCGGCGATGGCGTGGTGGGGGCGAGCATCACGTTCGCCGCCGCTCAAAGTTATCGCAATCTGGTGCAACACCGTTTGTTTTTGTGGGACAACTATCCGGTCAATGATCTGAACCCCACCCTGCACCTTGGTCCGGTCAGTGGCCGCGCTACGAATCTGCATCAGGTTATTGACGGCTACATGGGTAATCCGATGAGTCCACAAAACGAAATTGACCGGCTGCCGCGCGCCACTTGTGCCGACTACGCATACAATCCGTGGGCGTATGATCCCGCGCGCTCCATGGGCCAAGCCATTCTGCTTTTGGCGCAAACCGGACCGCAGCGCGAGGTATTGAAAGAGCTGGTTGAGCTGTATCCGGGTTTCATCGTCACCGGTGGGGGCACGGGATTTAACCCTGTTCGCAATGCGCTTTCCAATGCGGACATGACGACACGACAGGCGTTAATCGAGCGGCTGAATGTGGTCATCAACGGCTTGGATGCCTCTTTCCCGGATAAATTTCGCGATGCGCGAACAACGGTGGCCAACGATCTCGCCTGGGCGGAAGCCGCAGGCGGACTACGGTTGGTAACTGCGGCCAGTGTGGACGGACAACAACTCACACTGGTGTTCACCAACGGTGTGGAACGCAACTCCGCCACGAATCCCGCCAACTATCGGCTCGTGGGCGGGGCGGTGTTGAGTGGGCAGGTGCTACCCGCACCCGACACCAATGTTTTAGTGCTGCGCACGACGGGTTTGGCGCGGCCTGATTTCTTTGCGCTGACCGCCACCGGCATCAAAGACGCGCAAGGCATCGCAAGAACGCTTTCCGCCTCCGGTCCGATTGCGCCGTTCGTTGCGGCCAACATCGGAATTACGAATGAATTCGGACAGGCGAACGCCATGTGGCCATCAGATCAATGGCTCACCTACTCGCGGGGCAGTGATATTTTTGGCACGAACGATTCGTTGAGCTTTGTCTATCAAGAAATCACCGGTGACTTTGATCTGGTCCTGCACATTCAGTACGTTGGTTTCAACAATGAATGGACGCGTGGTGGACTGATGGCCCGCGAGTCGCTCGCCCCTGGTGCGCGCAACATCATGGTGGGAACTTATCCCAACGGGACGCCCAACTGGATGACCAGTTGGCGACTGGAAACGGATGCACCCACGATGGCCATGCTCACGTCGCGAAGTTCCGTTTTTCCCACCAACGCCTGGGTGCGATTGAAGCGAAAAGGTTCAACCTTTCTCAGCTATTACAATCTGCTCGGCGGTAACCATCCCGATTGGAGTTTAATGGCATCGAACCATCTGGAATGGCCGGGACCATTACTTGTCGGCATGGCGGCCAGCGCCATCGAGGTCGCGGGTGGCGGCCCCGTACCGGCGCGGTTTCGGTTCAGTGATTTCGGCGCTTATCAACCGACGGGACCGCGGTTGTCCATTCAGACGGTTGACGCAGCCACCGTAGCGATTTCATGGCCGACCAATGCCGGTTTGGGCTTTGCGCTGTTTGAATCCACCGGGCTGGTCGCCAACCAGAACTGGCGGCTTTCGGACGCGGTTCCGCTTTTGTTCGGTGCCGATATGCGCGCGCTGTTGCCGACAACCTCGAATACACTCTTTTTTAAGCTCGTCCGTCCAGAAGCCGACTAACCGACGCGGATCATGAACACAACCTGCAAAATCTTCATTCCTTTGGCAAACCGTCGCGCTGATCGGAACGCCCTTCATTCAGTTCGAAGCGCGCGTTCTTTTGCCTTACCGGTTGGGAAGCGATCCGCCGGAGCCTTCACGTTGATCGAATTACTGGTGGTGATTGCGATCATTGCGATTTTGGCGGCCATGCTTCTGCCGGTTCTGGGCCGCGCCAAAGAAAAAGCCAAACGCGCGCAATGCACCAACAACCAACGCCAGATTGGTCTGGGCTGGATCATGTATGTGCAGGACAACAATGATAGTTATCCCCGGATCCGTGGTTGGGGCGGTGCGGGCGGTCAGCGTGGGACGCCCACCCCGACCACGAGCTGGCTCGTGCCGTATTTTGGTATAGATAACGACTACACCAACCGACCGTTGAACCACTACGTTTCCGCCCGTGAAACCTGGCGTTGCCCCTCGGATCGCGGTGACGCCAATTACGGCGCGAAGAATTGTTATATTGAATACGGCAACAGTTATGTGACCCAGCACAACGCGGATTCATGGCGTACCGCGCATGTCACCGCGGATACTCTGCCGAGTTGGGCAAACGGGGCCACTCCCATTCGGCAATCCACTGTGGCTCGCAGCCCGGTGAATAAGATCATTCAAGGCGATTGGGAATGGGAAAACAACGCTTACAATATGAATGATCCGAGCGCGTGGTGGCATAATTACAAAGGGCAACGACGACAGAACATGCTCTTTGCGGATGGTCACGTCGTCTTCTTCCAATTTCCCAATGCCATCGTGGGCTGGGTCAGCAGTCCGCCACCCGACCCAAGTTACCTCTGGTGGTAACGTCCGCCCAAGTGGACAAAACATTCCGCCCTAAACGCCAAGACGATGATTTCCGTTTTTGTCACGATGCTTCACGTTCAACCAAAAGACGGTTATGACCGAATTCGACTATGAAAAAAAGAACTGAGTTCCTCCGCCGCTTCCGCGCGTACCGCGAACGGCTCTCACAAACGCTGGCTGCGTTACTGTGCCTGGTTGCTTGGGGTGTTCAGGGGGCCAATCTGGCATATTGGCAATTTGAGTCTGGCGATCCGGGGGCCGACACTTCCGGCAACAATCACATCCTCAATCTCACTGGCGTTACCACCACCGCGGACGTGGCGGCCAATGCGCCGGGGGGCAGCTCGGCGGTGTTCAACGGGTCGGCTTTTGCGCAAACCGCCGCGACTTTGGATCTCTCCAGCGTGCGGACCCTGACCCTCGAGTTCTTCGCCAAAAGCACCCAGACAGATCTGGGTATGATTTGTGAACACGGGCCGGACATTCTTGGTGTTTCAGGTGCGTTTTATTGCGACTTCAACGAAGGCGGAGCCAATTTTCGTTTGACCCACTTTTCGACAGGATTCAACTACGCATCCGGGGCTGCACCGGTGAGAGACGGCAACTGGCATCACTACGCGGCCACAGTGGACAATCGTGGTGAAATGGTGGTGTTTAACCTGTACGTGGACGGCAATCATCTGGCGACCGTCACTCAAGCGCAGGGGGTTTCCGCCCCGGGTATCAACGACCTCTTCAACATCGGCGCCCGCAACGGCTCGCTTTTCTTTTACAGCGGTGGTTTGGATGAGATGCGTCTGTCGGATCGGATTCTCGACCCGGCGGCGTTCCTCCGAAATCATTATGCCAATGTGACCTTCGGCATCACGCAACAACCAACCAACACAACCGTCATGGAAGGCAGTCCCGCCACGTTCACCGTTGGCGTTGCAGTCACCAACGCTCCGGTCGGAGTGATCGAATACCAGTGGCTGAAAAACGGAGTTGAAATTCCCGGTGCGACGGATGCCAGCTACACCATTCCGCTAACCAGTTACAGTACCGACAATGCCGCTGAATTCAGTGTCCGCGTCACGGCGGCGGGTATTTTTGTGGCTACAATCGTAACGAGTGAGACGGCTCAGTTGACCGTCGTTAAAGACACCACTCCGCCAGTGTTGTTGGGGACGTTCGCGCCGGCAGCCAATTTCGTCACCTTGGTCTTCGATTCGGCACTTGACCCGGCCACGGCTGTCAATCCCGCTCTTTATAGTTTGGACGGCGGCGCCACGGTGGACAGTGCCAGCTTGATTCAAAACCATTTGATTGTTCTTGGTGTCAGCGGTTTGGCCGCCCCGGCGTACACGGTGAGTTTCAGTGAAGTCAGTGACCTTTTTGGTAATTTGGCGAGCGGCTCGCTTTCGGGCACGAATCAGACCGGCTTGGCGTACGCCGATATCGGAACTGTTTCCGTTCCAGGTTATGTTTACGCCACCAACACCACTCAAACTATCGTGGCCGCGACCGGGTCGGACGTCTGGGGCGGAGTGGACGGTCTGGGTTACCTTTATACCAACCTCACTGGCGACTTCGATTTGCGCGTGCGCGTGGAAAACATCGGTGGCGCGTTCAATCCCAATACCCGGGGCGGATTGATGATTCGCGAAGACACGTATTTTGGTAGTCGCAACATCGCCGCGCTGACCTACGTAAACGCTGATAATTGGGTGGTTACCGCCCGAACCGAAACCGACGGCGTCACGACCATCCCCGGATATCCGGGCGCCGGCTTGATTGCACGCACCTCCCCATATCCGAACGCCTGGCTACGGATGACGCGCGCGGATAACACCTTCCGAACATACTACAGCTCGAACAATCTGGACTGGGTCGCCTTGGACGGTGGCGGCATCACTCCGGCGACACCGTTTGCCGACACACTGTTGGTGGGGATGGCCTCCAGTCAGATCTCCGTTGCGGGGCCGATCAGTGGACCCCAAGCGACCTTCACCTATAGTGGCTTCTATAATTTTGTGGTGACCGAAGGCACCATCGTCATTACGACGCAACCCACTAATACTGTCGTGCTGGAAAATCGTCCGGTTTCATTTTATGTGGCCGCAACGCTTCAAGGCGGCGATTCCAGCGCACTTCGCTACCAATGGCTCACCAATGGCGTCAGCGTGGTGGGAGCTGCCGCGCCAACGCTAACCTTGGCAACCCCGCCGCGCTCGCTTTCGGGCGTGCAAGTGCGTTGCGTGGTTTCAGCGGGCCCGAATCTTGCCCCGTTGGCCAGCGACCCTGTGACTTTAACGGTTACTCCCGATACTGCGGGACCCATCGCCGTCACTGCGTCGGCTTCGGCCCTCGATCCTTATACCGCCTTTGTGGTGTTCGATGAATTGCTGGATGAATTCACCGCCACTGATCCTTCACGGTACACATTGGACGGCGATCATTATGTCTATGGCGCGGCCCTGCAAGCTGACCGGCGTACCGTGATCCTTTCCGTGGACGGGCTGGTTTCACCGCAATTCAATGTGACCTGTACCGGCATCACGGACCTGGCGGGCAACCCCACCACGCAAACGGTTACCGGGACGATTTACAATCTTGGCTGGACCATGACGGATATTCAGGGCGCTTTCCCCACGACCTCGAGCGTCATCGGCACTACGCCGGATGGCTTTACCCTGCAATCCCAGTTTGGCGACATCTGGGGCGCAGTGGACAGTTGTGTGTTTGTCTATCATCCGATGACCAACGACTTTGATATCGCCGGGCAGATTGTGAACATTAGCGGCGGTGCGACTTGGAGTCGCGGCGGGTTGATGGCCCGGGTCAGCACGGATGGAGACAGCCCGAATCTTATGGTGGGTTCTTACTCGCAGGCGCAGGGTTCGTACGTCTGGACGGGGCGTTCGACTCCGGGTGGGGCTACCGCGTACGGGCTGGCAGTTCAGAATCCGAGCTTCCCTGACGTTTGGGCCCGCATGCAGCGAGTGGGTAACACCTTCATCGCCTACCACAGTGCGGACGGTTATCACTGGACCCAGTTTGGTGAAATTACCGATATGCAAGCCGACAGTGTGATGTTGGTGGGCATCGGTTTCTCCACTTGTATGTTGACCGACCCCACGTTGGGTACTATTCAGTTTGAACATCTCGGGCCAACGGTATTGCTGCCACAATTGCTGATTACGCAGTCCGGCGCGAATGTCGTGCTGAGTTGGCCGACCAGCGCCGTCGGCTTCCAACTTCAGCAAACCAGTCAACTTGGCACGGAAGTCAATTGGAGCGTTGTAGCCAACCCGCCGACACAGGTGGCTGATACCTGGCAGGTCACCCTGCCTATCAGTGGAAATAGTTTCTACCGGTTGGTGCGGTAGTTTGTTGGTGGGGGATCAAGCCGTAGCGTAACTGCTGGGAGTTGCGTTACGGCTTTTGGTTCACCCGGCTCTGTGGAAAAATCTTTTTCGGCGAGTGAACCCGGCCGTTGCCGCCTCGGTTTTTTAACCGAATCGAGATACTTGAAGTTTGACTCTCTCTCATCCACCGGCAAATTCTAACCTTGATGCCTGCTCCATTCACTGATCCGACCGAACGCGCCAAGCGCGTGGCCTTGGCCTCCGATGCGGGCGTCGGACCAACCGCACCAGGCGAATCCAGCAGCAGTCCATTGCTGGTGAGCGAAAGCTGGTTTGCGCGAGGCACGGGGCAGCCATCGCACGATCCGTTGTCTCGTTTCATTCTGATCGTGTCGGGTAGCGCGCGTTGGGAATGTGCGCAACGCCGTTACGTTCTGGAACCCATCACCCTTTGTCACGTACCCGCCGGACTGACTCTGCAGCAGGAAGTCATGCCGGCGGAAGATTTGCTCGCTTTGATCGTCCGTTATCAACCACATCTGCTCGCGCGAGGTTTGAGTAATCAATTGACTGCGCTCGGACTTGCCCCGCTGGAACTCGGCCATGCCAAGGTCAATCAGGCACGCCTGATTCGCTCCATCTTTCAGGAAATGCTGTTGGAACAGGAGTCCCGACAGGAAGGTTGGGAGATGATGTTACATTCCCGGCTGCTGGATATCGCCGTGCGCACGCTGCGCCTTGCTCAACGCAAAGGGGGCGTGACCGTGCCGCAAATCGAGCCGGGCAGCGAAAGCACCGATCGAGTCGCCCGCTACGCCTTGCAACTTAAGACGCGGTTTTCCCGCCAGGAAACGATGACCCAAGCCGCGCGCTCGGTGGGCTTGAGCCGACGCCAGTTCACCGAACTCTTCCGGCGCGTTACGGGGCAGAGTTGGCGGCAATATCTTCTGGGGCTGCGGTTGAAGCACGCCGCCAGTCTGTTGACCGACACCGATCGCTCCGTGAGCGCGGTGGCATTTGAGTCGGGTTTTGAAGACCTTTCGCATTTTCATCACTTGTTCAAGCTGGAGTACCGTTGCTCGCCGTTGGCGTATCGCGAGCAACATCAGGTGCGTTTACCGGCCAAATTACGTTCACCGGGCAAAGCGGACGCCAACCGAAGCACGGCGTCCGGTTTTCGCTATCGCGGCATGAAGGGCTGGTCTTGGACGCCCGACCAATATCTGGAGGAAATCCCCATTTTGGCAGGATTGGGAATGAACTTTTTGATGAACTGTTATCGTTCGATGAACGTTTCGCATCCCGGCGAACCGTGGCGTAATGAATGGTGGCGGCCCATGTCGCGGGAACGACAGCAGGAGTTTCGGCGCATCATCCGGAGCTGCGCCGAGCATCACATCACCTTTTGCTTCGCGCTCCATCCGCAACTGGCTTCATCGCGACCGTTGACCTTGGGCAGCGCGAAGGATTTGGAGTTGTTTTTTCAGCACTACGCCTGGGCCCAGGAAAAAGGGGTGGAATGGTTTGCCGTGTGCCTTGATGACACCATCTGGGGTTCGGAAGGGCCGGCGGCGCTCGGCATGAGTCATTCGACTCTGGTGAATTCGATTTACCACGCTCTATTCGTCAAAAACGAACGTGTGCAACTCCTGTTTTGTCCGGCGTGCTATTGGGGCGATGGCAGCAATCCGGAACACGCCGCTTACCTCGCCGCGGTGGCCAAGGAGTTGCATCCGGAAATCTATGTGTTCTGGAACGGAGACGCGATTGTGACCCCACGCGTAACGCGACTGGCGGCGGAAAGCTTCAAACGAACCGTGCAACACCGATTGTTTCTCTGGGACAATTACCCAGTGAACGACGGCAACTCCACCATGCACCTGGGACCGCTCAGTGGCCGCGAACCGGAGCTATGTCAGGTCGTGGACGGATACTTGTGCAACTCGATGTGCAGCCAGAATCAAATCAATCGGTTGCCGTTGGCCACCGCTGCCGATTACACATCGAACCCGTGGACCTACAAGCCCGCCCGTTCCATCGGTCAGGCCATTTTACGCCTGGGTCGCAACGCCACCGAACAAACGGTGCTCAAGGAGCTGGTGGAAGCTTATCCAGGCTTCATTGTCGCCGGTGGCGGCACAGGGATGAATCCGGTGCGCGCCAAATTCGGTAACCTGCTGACGGGTGACGGAACGCGTGCGGCGGCGACTAAATTTGCCACGCAGATGGAACGCCTCACGGCGCGTCTCGGCAAGGCTTTCCCCCAACAGTACCTCGATGCGAAACACACCCTGCTGGCCGATGTTGCCTGGATGAAGGAACAACTGGCGCAAATCTCCACCATTCCCCGCGCTCATTGAGGGGCGTGCCCCAAGACCCACCCGGACAATGGTTTTTTGCCGGTATTCTGTGGTGGCAAAGCGAACTTCCTGAATGGCCAATCTTCGTCGCCCAATTCCACAAGACACCGGCGGTTGGCTCTGTCACTATCTTGCATCAAGAGTAGGTACGAGAATCATGCCGTCACTGACGCCGACTGTTGTGAACCGCAACAAATCAGTTTCATTTAAGGCGGGCGATCAAAATTGCCATCAAAACCATCGTGAAATACAAACTGACATTTGTCCGACCCCGTGTGCGGAAGAGCGGTAACCCTGGCCGTGCCTGGGCTGACGGGGAACGCTTATTCCATCAGAATTTGGGGTGGATATCGAACGTTTTGAAACCGGCTCCGGTTGGTGGCGGCGAAACCTTGCGCTGGCGAAAGATGGCCCGACCGATCATGCTGGATGTGATCATTTCGATGACTTTGCGCAACCAAAAAAAGCCAAGACATGAACTTGCTTGATTGGCTGGTGGTGGCGGCCTCGTGCGCTTTGGTCTTCGCGGTGGGGTTGCTCTTTGCGCGGCGCTCGTCACAGCGTGGTGCGACCGGCTACTTCGCCGGTGACCGCGAGGTGCCGTGGTGGGCCATTGCGCTTTCGAACACCGCCACCTACAGCTCGGGCACGGGCGCATTCGTGATGCTGGTGCTGGTGTTCGGGTTGGTGGGTAACTGGCTTTGGTGGGCGAGTTGGGTTGTCTGGATGCCGCTCGTCGCGGTGGTGTGGGCGCGGCTTTGGCGTCGCATGCAAATCGTCACCACCGCGGAGCTTATCTCGTTGCGTTACGGCGGGCGACCGGCCTTGGTGGCGCGGAAAATTTACGCCTTCGTGTGCTGCTTTGGTTTTGCGGTGCTCATCATCGCCTATATCACGGGATTCTTTGCCAAGACCATCGCGCCGCTCAGTCCGCTCACCACCGGTCAGATTCTCCTCATCTTCGGTGGTATTACCGTCATCTACACCATGTTCGGCGGTCTGCTTGGCGTGGTGTATTCCGATGTGGTGCAGTTCGCCATCATGATGGTCGGCAGCGTGGTGTTTCTCTGGCTCGCAGTGGCGCATCTTGGCGGTTGGGGGGAGATTCTCCAGCGCGTCAACGAGGTGCGGCCCGGCGGACTCAAGCAAACACCGCCCGCGCTCGGCGTGGAATGGCTGACGTTGCTCGTTCTATTTGTGCAAGGGTGGTTCTTCGCGGGTTCGCCCACGGCCGGCGAAGGCATGACCGCGCAACGCTTCATGGCCGCACGCGACGAGCGGCACGCGGTCGGCGGCCAGTTGTTCAACACGTTTCTCGCGCTATCATTTCGCACGCTGCCGTTGATCGGCCTGGGCCTCGTGGCGATGACGCTGTTCTGGACCAGCGATCTCGAAAAAAAACTGGGGGCCGCGCCAGCCGGTGTTGCCATGTTGAAAGATCCCGCGTTCGCTTGGGGCGAGTTGATCAAAAGCTCTCATTTGCCGCACGGTTTCATTGGTTTGCTGGTGGCGGCGGAACTGGCGGCGTTCATGAGCACGCTGAGTTCGCTCATCAACTGGGGCGGAAGTTTTGTCGTGAACGATCTGATGCCGAAACGCTTGGTGCGGGATGAAAAAAAGCAGGTGTGGATCAGTCGCCTCACTTCGCTTGCGTTGTTCATCTTTGCCGCCACGGTCACCAACCTCTTCGTGGATGACATGGTGAGCTGGTTTTTGTTCATCAACTCGGCCATGGTGATTTTTCTGCTGCCGCTGGCGTGGTTTCGCTTTTTCTGGTGGCGCTTCAACGTGTGGGGCGAGCTGGCCGCCGTGGTGCTCGGTTTGCCGATTTCGATTTTTGTTTGGTTCGGACTGGACTTTCAACACAAGGAACTGTGGCAGGGCTTGGGCTTGTTGTTTGGTTTAAGCCTGGTCCTGCTGTTGGTGGTCACGCTCCTGACGCCGCCGGAATCAAAGGAGACGCTTAAAACTTTCTACGCGCGCTGCCGTCCGCCCGGGTTTTGGAAGCCGATCCGCGCCGAAGTGGTTCTGCCCGTAAACGGCGAGCCGACCACCGGAGAAATGTTTGTGGACGCGCTGCTCGGCATCGGCTCTGCGCTGGGTTTGGTATTGGCCACCAATGCGTTGTTTGTCGGTGATTGGGGGCGATTTACCATCAGTATCATCAGCTGTGTAATGGCGGGGGGTTGGTTGCTGCGACGGGTGCTCCGTGCGCCTAAACCCATCGCCGCTGCCGCCATTTCAAAACCACCGATTACGACATCATGAAAAAAAGACTGACCCTTCCGATCTCCATCTGGCTGGCAAGCGGTGCCGTCTTGCTGGCGCCAATGACTTACGCCACCAACGTGCCCGGTCCCGCGGTGGTTTCGTTTGCCGGGCCGCAGTTTGAAGGCGGCGCCAAGGATTTGGTGGGGACTTCGTTTCATGGCGAAGAGGTAAACACCATTTATGCTCAATCCACCGGGCCGCGCTCACGGATGCAGATCAAGTTTAATCTCACCGCAATTCCTACCGCCCCGCTCTTCGTGCATTTGCGGGGACTGGATGACGACGCTCGGAGGGCTTCGGCGATTGCGGTGCGACTCAACAACACGGTTTTATTTGAAGGGCCGAACCCGTTTTCAGCCGCAAAATTCGAGATCCGTAAGTGGCCAATCCCCAACCACACGCTGGTGCTCGGTGAGAATTTGCTCGTGATTGCTTCGCTTGAAAAAGCCGGCTCCGCCGGTTCGCCGCCGTGGTTTCAAGTTGCGTTTGCGGCCATTGCTCCCGATCCCTACGTGATTCGAGAGGACTTGCATCAGCAGTTTGCCGTGACGCTGCCGGCGGAGTTGCGCCCATTTCCGGAACTGTTGCCTGCGGGGCAGTCGCCGGGTTTCAAATGGCGCGGTACAAAGGGCTGGGGTTGGTCTGCCGAACAGTATCTGGAAGAAATTCCATGGTTGGCGAAGTTCAAGATGAATTTCCTGATGAACTGCTACATCTCGATGTTCGACATTGAACACCACCCGAATTGGGCCGATGGCGAAGCGAACCGTTGGTGGGAGGAATTGCCGCCGACCAAGAAGGCGGCCTACGAAAAAGTCGTGCGCTCCTGTCAGGAACACCACCTCGAGTTTTGTTTTGCGATGAATCCGAACCTGACGAGTAAACGCTTTATCACGGCGGACTCCACCGCGGATTTGGACGCGCTCTATCAGCACTACGATTGGATGCAAAGCCTGGGCGTACGGTGGTTCAATATCTCACTTGATGACATCACGCAGGGAATTGACGCTGTCGGCCATGCCCGCGTGGTGAACACGATTTTCCGGCGGCTGCGCGCGAAGGATCCTCAGGCGCAGATGATTTTTTGTCCGACCTTCTATTGGGGTGATGGCACCGGCAAGGAACAGCAACCGTATCTCGAGATTCTGGCGCGCGAGCTGGATTCGGATGTGTATCTCTTCTGGACCGGCGATGCCGTCGTCGGTCCGGTTTCGCGTAAAGCCGCGGAAACCTTTCGCCGCATTGGCGGTCACCGCGTGTTTTTGTGGGACAATTACCCGGTCAACGACGACGCGCCCACGATGCACCTCGGGCCGGTGGTTGATCGCGATCCCGATCTTGGCGAGGTGATTGACGGCTACATGGGCAACCCGCTCCGTAAACAAAATCAAGGCAACCGCCTGCCGCTGGCCACATGCGCGGATTATGCTTACAACCCGAGGGCCTACGATCCGTCGCGCTCGATCGGTCAGGCCATTCTGCAGGTGGCGGAACAGCCGGAACAACGTGCCGTGTTGCGCGAATTGGTGGAAGCTTATGCGGGCATGTTGATCTGGTCGCCTCCGGCGCGCAGCACGAGTTTCAACACCGTGCGCCATCGTTTCGATGAAATTCTGGCGTTGCGAAATTCACGCCTGGCCGCGCGCGCCTATGTGGATTACTTGAGCCAGTTGGCGGCGCGGCTGCAAAAGGCGTTTCCCGACAGCTTTCTTGCCGAACGCGAAATTTTGCGGCAAGACTTGAAGGTGATTTCCGATAAACTGCGGCAACGATATCCTGAATCATGAAAACTGTACCGATGACGACCCCAGCCAAACTGGCCTGGTTCGGCGGGCCGAAGCTTCGCCAACGTCCGTTCCCCGCCTGGCCGGTGTTTGGCAAACCCGAAGAACAGCGACTTCTGCGTGCGTTGCGCAGCGGCAAATGGGGCAAACTGCAGGGTGACGAGGTGGCCGAGTTCGAGCGTCGCTTTGCCGCCATGCACGGCTGCCGCCACGCCATCGCGGTGGTCAACGGCACGGTGTCGTTGCGCATTGCTTTGATGGCCGCCGGTTTGAAAGCGGGCGATGAAGTCATTGTGCCGCCCTACACCTTTCTCGCCACGGCGACCGCCGTGGTGGAGGCAAACCTGATCCCCGTCTTCGCCGACATCGAACTGGAAACCTTCAATCTTGATCCGCGCGCCGTGGCGGCGGCGATCACCCGGCGCACCCGCGCCATCATACCGGTTCACTTCGCCGGGCAACCCGCGAACATGACCCGGATCATGGCGCTCGCGCGGAAACACAAGTTGATCGTGATTGAAGACGCCGCTCATGCCCACGGGGCGCGCTACCAAAAGCAGCCTGCCGGCAGCATTGGCCAGCTCGGCTCGTTCTCGTTCCAATCGTCCAAGAATCTCACGGCGGGCGAAGGCGGCATCATCACGACCAATGATGATCAACTTGCCGAGGCGTGTCGTTCGATCCACAACTGCGGTCGCCTGCCCGGGGGCGTCTGGTATGAGCATCACGTCATGTCGGCGAACTATCGCCTGGGCGAATTTCAAGGGGCGGTGCTGAATGCGCAATTGAGCCGTTTGGAAGCCCAAACGAACACGCGCGATCGCAACGGTCAATATCTCGCGGCGAAACTGCGGCAGATTCCAGGACTTTATCCGCAGCAACGCACCGCCGCCACCACGCGGCACAGCTATCATTTGTTTTTGCTCCGAATTGACGCGGCGGCGTTTGGCGCTCCTCGCGCGGCGATCCTCAAGGCGCTGGCGGCGGAGGGCATTCCGGTTTCCGGCGGTTATCCGTTGCCGCTATATCGGCAGCCGTTATTCTGCAACAAGGCGTTTGGCCCGTATCTGCCCGAAGCGCGTCAGCGCCTGAACTTCGGCAAGGTGCATTGTCCGAACTGCGAAACGATTTGCGGGGAACAAGGCGCGTGGCTCGAGCAAAATCTTTTCCTGGGCACTCGTGCGGATATGGACGACATCGCTCGCGCCTTTGCGAAAGTTTATGAGCACCGTCGGGAGCTGGCCAAGGTGCGATCATGAGACTTGGGGCGGCACAAATTGAAATTACCCCGCAACCGGGTGTAGAACTGTCCGGTTTCGCCGCGCGGATTCAGCCTTCCACCGGCGTTCTCGATCCGCTCTTCGCCAAAGCGCTCTACCTGGCCACTCCCACCTCGCGGCTGCTTTGGATTCATGGTGACCTGATCGGTTTTGATCGCGCCATCGTGCAGACGTTCCGTCGTTGGGCGAAGCAGGAACTCGGGCTTGCGGAAGTGCAAGTCATGCTTTCGGCGACCCACACGCACGCGGGGCCTTGCACCATTCATCTGCGCGAGGCGGGTGATTACGATCCGGCCTACGTGGAATTTTTGCTTCAACAGTTGCAACACGTTGCCCGCATGGCGCTCAAAAAAAGCAAGCCGTGTGAACTGGTGGCGGTGGAAGGCCAGCTCGAACTGGCGGTGGACCGGCGGCAACGCGCCTCGGCGCATACCGACTCACGCGTCGGGGCTTTGGGGTTCCGCCGGGCCGATGGCACGTTTGTCGCCGCGCTGTTGAATTATGCGATTCATCCAGTGGCGCTTGGGCCAACGAATCGCTTGATCAGCGCGGACCTTTCCGGCTCCGCCGCCAACCGTCTCGCTCAAACTCTGCCCGGCCAGCCAATCGTGCTGATGACCAACGGCGCTTGCGGCAATCTAAATCCGCCCGCGGAGAACGTGACCGCCGCACAAGTGCAGACCTGGGGCGCGCAAATTGCCGATGCCGTCAGCGGGCTGTTGTCACAAGCCGAGCCGTGTCCTGAACCCAGCCTGCGCATCGTGCGACGCACCGTGTCGCTGCCGCTCGAAGTGTTAGACGCGGTCGGAATCAATGGATTTGCCGATCGCGCCTTGCACGATGTCGGTCCGCTCGCGCAATGGGGCGACAAGTATCGGCGCGTGGTCGAGCATTGGCGGCAGACGCTGCTGCGGAATGGAACGAGCCGCACCGCTGATCATCACGAGGCCGAGTTGTTCGGAGTGAGTTTGAATGGAGTTATTCTGCTTGGCGCGAATGCCGAGGTCTTTTCCGAATTCACCGATCTGCTGCGCCGCAAGAGCGACCGGAAGATTTACGTCATTGGTTATGCAAACGGCGACGTCGGCTATCTGCCCACGCGCGCTGCGTATGCCGAAGGCGGATACGAAGTCGAAGTGGCGCATCTGTTTTATGGTGGCTTTCGACCCCAGACGGGCGCGCTCGAGTCCTTGCTGGAGGAGGCGTTCGCAGTTGTCCAATCGCTCACCGCGACGCCCGTCGTCCCGGCTCCGGTCGCGCAGGAAAGATAAATCAAACCGTTACGCTTGCGGTTACGCGCTGATTTGCCATTGTAAGCCGCGACATGAAATCGCGTCTCCTGGCCCGCCCACTCGCCATCCTGATAATTGTTTGCGGAATAAGTTTCACCGCGCCGGCCGAACGATTGCCGCGTACCAATCTTTTGGTTTACCACAACCAAAACGGTGTGGTGCGTCCGGTTGAATCGAAGCGTGACTGGGAGCAGCGTCGGGCGGAAATTTTACGCGGCTTCGCAAAGGTGGCGGGCGAATTGCCGGATCGCGAAGCCAAGTGGTGCGAACTCGAAGTGCAAATCACCGAGGTTGAAGACTGCGGCAGCTACGAACGCCAGTTGATCAGCTACCAATCCGAACCCGGTTCGCGAGTGCCGGCCTATTTGTGCCTGCCCAAGCGCGCCTTGACTGGCGGCAAAAATTTCCCGGCCGTTTTATGCCTGCATCCGACCGATATGAAATACGGACACCGTTCGGTGGTGGAAACGGTCCGCGACTATTACCGGGCCTACGCGCACGACCTGGCCACCCGCGGCTTTGTCACCATCGCCCCCGCGTATCCGCTGATGGCGAATTTTCAACCGGACCTGGAGCGGCTGGGGTGGAGCAGTGGCACGTTGAAAGCGGTCTGGGACAATCAACGCGCGCTGGACGTGCTCGACGCCCTGTCATTTGTGAACCATCGGGGTTACGGCGTGATTGGTCATTCGCTGGGCGGGCACAACGCCCTTTTCACCGCCGCGCAGGACTCGCGTCTCAAGGTGGTGATTTCCAGTTGCGGCTTTGATGCGTTTCCCGATTACTACGGCGGCGATCCGCAGCGCTGGGCGCCAGGGCAGGGCTGGGCGCAAACCCGTTATATGCCCGGACTATCCGACTACCGTCATGACTTGAGCGGAATTCCCTTCGACTTTCCCGAGCTGCTTGGGGTCCTCGCGCCGCGCATGGTTTTCATCAGCGCGCCGTTGGACGATTCCAATTTTCGCGCCAGCAGCGTGGATGACTGTATCCGCGCCGCCCGACCGATTTATCAACTGTACCGCGCCCCGGGCAATTTACGCGTCGTGCATCCGTCCGGGGGACATGATTTTCCTGCGCCAGTGCGGGAACAAGCCTATCGCCTGCTCGCCGAACAATTGCGCTGAGCCAATCTGCCGTCGCGCCCGCGTCGGTTGAAAAATATTGGTGGACGGCAGCTAAAAAGCCTCGCGAAACCACTGGAAGTCTTGTTGGGTCAGCGCGGCCTCTGAGCAGTATGCTGCCAAATGAAATCGCCTGGGCCTGTAAGTTTCCACAACCTCGGCGTTGTGGTTTCCGGGATCGGGTTACTCTTTGGCTACTACGGTGTCATAAAGCCCGTACTGGCGTAAGCCTTCATGACTTTCAATGCCCGTATAACGGAGGGAGGCATCCTCATAGCGTCGAAACGCAAATACCGCTTGGTTCATCTGCTCGGTATTAAAGACTCCGAGCCGAACCAGGAGGTGGAAATCTTCCACCGTCAGACCGGTCACGGTCTGAAATAATTCCGGCTCAATTTTGGTGATCACGTCTTGCAACGTGTTCTCGCGGAAATCGGTCAGATACATGAAGGCCGGAATCCGCGTGGCAAATTTGATCAGCTTCTCCTGCACCAGCTTGCGCTTCGATTTGAATTCCTTCTCCTCCTCCGTCAGTTCCCGCTTTTCTTTACCCGTCAGCCCCTCTTTTTTGGCTTTGGCTTTGAGCTCCTTCACCTTCTCACTTCGGTTGATGATGGTCTCCAGGACATTATCGCCTAATGCTCGCCACCCCTCGATCCGTTCCACCGCCGCCATCGCTTCGGGATTGTCCAGGATGCGCCGTAATGTATCGTTATCCACATTCACGAGTAAGGCACTCTCCCATTTCCGAGCCAGCAGCGTGGCCGACGTCCCCGCCATGGCGATATCCAGAATGCCGCCGGCGTCAACTTGCGTCATGTTCGCCCCGTCATAGGCCAGCACCGGGAGAAACGACACCAGGTCACGCACGGCATCCTCGGGATTCGCTTCGTTGGGTGACAAGCCCATGCCGTATTCGGATAACTGCCGCAGCGCTCGCGTGGGCGCGAAGTCGAACACAAAGCAGATCGGCTTCAAGATTTCCTCCTCGTTCGGGTTGTCCCCGTTCGGATTCTTGATCGACCACGGCGATTGCACCCGGAAGGCCGACTGAAAATAGGTCTCCGGCGATTTCAGGTTTCGCAGCATCAAAATGGAGGACCATTGCGGCACCGTCACGCCGGTCGTGAGCTTGCCGCAACTCAGCGTGATGGTCTTGGTGTCGAAGCCGCTGCCGATGGCCTTGCGCACGGGCGGTAGTGCGTCCAGCCCGATGCCGGCATCAGGCCCAGCGGCCACGAGCACCGTGTAATCACGCCAGAAAACATTCTGCCGCTCCGCCAGCAGGTTCGCCATCGCGTGACATGCCGCCACGTTCGGCAGGAACCAAAACGTGTGTTGGAGATAGGGCAACAGGCGCACATCCGAATACGGAAATGGCGGGCGTGTACCGGTCTTTAGATATTCAGCCGCTTGGGGTGCATAACTACCCCGGATAATGTCCAGCCACTTCTGTACGTCGCTCTTGTGCTTAAACTCCGCATCCGACCCGGTGTCCGAAGCCTCGAAAAAGGCATTTAGATCAAACTCGTTAAATTCACCCGCGCTGGCGATCGCCAGCAACTCATCCGGCATCTGATAGGTCAGTAGCCGCATTTGCGGCAATGCGCCGTACGGGTTCCACCCATCCGGATTCTGTCTCTCAAACTCCTCTTTGGCCCGCTGTTCATCCGTGTAGGTCCAGTTGAAAATTTGTTCCTCGATAAATTCCCCGGTGGCCAGCGCCCGAAAGGGAGTACCGGAGAGATACAGGTAGGCCTTCGTGGTGATGGGAAGAAATTCCTTCTCTGTCTCTAGTTTCTCCTGCTTATCCGCAATCTTTTCCCATGCTTTTTTCCCGCCCTCAATCAGTTCCTCTTTCCGCTCAACCGCTTCTTCTTCCCCCTCAAAGAGTTCCTTGGCCGTTTCCCGCCACGCGCCAAAGTGATATTCGTCAAAGATCACTAAATCCCAATTTAGGGTGTGCAGCCACTTGTTCTTTGCCTTGATGTTTCCCAAGGGATCACGCCCCAGCAGGTCTTGAAACGACCCGAAGTAAACCAACGGCCTTTTGGGGTTCGCCTGTGTCGGATCATCGTCACTTTGGCGCGACAGGTATTGCCAACCGTCAAAGTCCACATGCGATTCCAAGTCAGTCTGCCAGGCGTCCTCCACCGCTGGTTTGAACGTCACTACCAGGATGCGCTTCGCCTTCATTCTTTTGGCCAGTTGATAGGCGGTGAAAGTCTTCCCGAAGCGCATCTTGGCATTCCACAGGAAACGGGGAACGGCGTGCATGTCTTCCCTCCAGATGGAGTGGAAGTAATCATGCGTCTTTTCCACGGCGGCCCGCTGTTCAGCGCGCAGCGCAAAGGTTTCGTGGTGCGTTCCACTGAACCGTTCGCCGCGCCGCAACTCCGTGAGCACCGTTTTTACATCTGCCACCGTGCAGCGCACCCATTCCAACTCGGGATTCGCGCAACCTCTCCGGACAAGCGCGGCGCGGACCTCGTGATCGGTGAACGTCGTGCCGTCTTCACGCTCGGCGGCCTCATCCAGCTCGATTTTGTAATTCTTGATGTTGGCGGTCTTGAGCTGCTCGGCTACGCGCTGCTTCACCTCGCGCGTGGTCTGGCCCACCTTGAGCAGACCCGCGTGTGCTTTGTCCGCGATGGAATAGGCGTAGATGCGTGGACGCGCCTCTGGCTTGGGGGCGAGGATTTCTTCGATGGTCTTACTCATCGTCGTGCTCCTGCTGCGTGGCGGTTTTTGCTCCCTCTCCTCCATTCGATGGAGGAGAGGGATGGGGAGAGGAGGAGTGTCTTGGCAACGGTTTCGGCTCGCCGATCAACTGCTCCGGCTGCGGCGGCACGAACCGATGATTCTGTTCCTTTCGCATCACCTTCACGCAACCCGTCCGCCGGTGGAGTGCGTGCCAGATTTCCAGCAATACGCCCTCGCGATTTTTGTTCCACTGATGATTCCAAAATCGCAACACTTCAATGTCTTGCTCCGCAAGAAATGCTTCCCGCTCCGCATCGCGTTTGATTCCTTCCGGCAACCCGTGTTGAAAACCATCCAATTCCACCGCCAGCCGCGCCAACGGGCAATAGCAGTCGAGAAAGAATTTGCCCGTCGGATGCTGACGACGGAACTTGAAGCCCGCGAACCGTCCCGCCTTGACGGCTCGCCAAAGTTCCTTTTCCTCGTCCGTTTGATGGTGGCGAAGTTGCCGGGCGCGCGCGGTGGGATTCATGTAAAGGGCACCTCCTCTCCCCGGCCCTCTCCTCCATTCCGAATGGAGGAGAGGGAGTAAATGCACGAACTCGAACGACCATGCCTCTCCCAGCCTGCGGCCACCCTCTCCTCTCCTTCGGAAGGAGAGGAGAGGGAAGGGAGAGGAGTGGTCTGGCCCACTTTGAGCAGACCCGCGTGCGCCTGGTCGTCAATCGAGTAGGCGTAGAGGCGCGGACGCGCCTCCGGCTTTGGCGCAAGGATTTCTGCGAGGGGCTTGGTCATTGCAATGTCAGCCCCAACGGGGCGCACCATGTCAGCCCAGGGCAACGCCCTGGGGTTGGCGTGAAAAAACAAATCCAGCCCTGAAGGGGCGATCCAGGACGACGGATGCCAACACGTTCCCAATACACGCACGTTGGGCCGCCCTTTCAGGGCTGGGAATGAATGGGCGCGCGTTGTCCCAGGGCGTTGCCCTGGGCTGGTATGGTTCGCGCCTTTGGCGCTGACCGGAGGCGAAAGGATTTCTTCGATGGTTTTACTCATCGTTCGGAGATCTCAATAACAACTTTAAAGCGCGAGACCTCGGTCAAAATCATTTAGGTGCGCCGCTGGAATTGATGCCCTTATTCTTGGTTCATCCTGAGGACCATTAGAGACAAAATGATGATGCTGGGCGATATGCTCAATGAAATCGTTGCAATTGACCCGCGAAACGATACTCCCATTGCCGGCTGTGTGATTTAGCCTGGCACGTAGCGCTGCAGGCTGCGGCATATTGAAGTGGATTCGACCTTCCTGCGCCCACGCTCCTTGTTCATCATTATGTTCCCACACTAGCTGCGTCGTTCCGTCGTCCTTGGCGAGATAACCCAGAAATTCGTAGTAATCCGCCGCGGTGTCGAAACGAACCTGATCCTTTGTGCCAAATGTTCTTCGATACATATTTTCTCCTTTTGCGTTGATGTTTGTTTGTTGATGTTTGTTAAGAAGAGTTATTCCATTGCACGAATGGTGGACTCAATGAAGTCGATCTCTTCAGGTTTCAGCAGATACTTCTTGTAAAGCGTTTTATCAGTCCACGATTTTGTGAAGTCTTGGGCGGGGACAAAAACGAATGACCCGCGAGTGATGTTTTGGGTCAGCAGAATGGCAGAAACAAGGAATCGCGCGAATCGCGTGCGCAGATACTCTGCTGCATTCTCTGCCTCCTGTTTTGATTTGAATGGCCCTACAATTAAATATGATTCCGTAGCAACCGAATTTGGCGGCATTACCTCAATTCGAGACAGCACACGTTTCCGCCCTAACTTATCGGGTTGCCCTGCATGTTCGCTCGATGTTTTTGAGAGTAGGACTTTCCATTTACTGATGAGTTCTGTCCCTTTGATGACATCTTTCCGATCAATCCGGCAGTCGCCACTGCTCGTATACAAATAAAGCTCGCCGGTCTTGTTTCCCTCATCTGCCGCATCAATTCCGAACGGCCTTCTAGCAGAGACGAGGTTTGAGAAATCCTCATCACTCAGTGCTTTCACTTTCTTTACGATGCCGAGGACGCGATTATCGCGAACGAAAACCTCATGCTCATTCAAGGATCTCTCAGCTACCACGCTCTGACCATTGGCGCGAGTCTCCACCATGCAAGTGCCATGGTTGTCACGATCCCAAAGGAAATACATAACGCCGCCCGCAACATCTACTCCCTGGAAGGCTTCTCTTGAGTTCGGATAGTCAACTAAATACCTGATGCGCTTGTCGGAAAGCATTTTAGCGCGAAACTCGTCCAATCCTTTGCCTCCAGAAAACCACTTCGACGGCACAACCATCGACAAGAACCTTGGTTCGAGTTGCATTGCTTGCTCAATGAATTGGTGATAGAGCGGTGTGGCGCTTGAGCCGTCGCCACCGCCGTCATTTAATTGATACGGTGGATTTCCAATGATGACGTCGAATTGCATGTTGCCTCCAAAAATCCCGGCGAGCCGGGTCTTGATGTTGTCGGTGTGAATGAACGCGTAGGCGTGGGTTTCCAGTCCCGCCGCCCGGTCGAAAACGGATTTGCCAGCGCCGCAAAACTTGCACTTGTCGCCCGCCCAAGTGTGTTTGAGGCGCTTGAACCAGATGTTGCCATCACTAGAGGAGAATTTCGTAATGGAGTGCGGGCCATTGGCGTATTTTGAGCAATAGACGCTGCGCCGCGCCAGCAGGCCGGTGATTTCCGTGATGCCGAGGCCGAACACTTGTTTCGTCAGGATGTGGTTCACGCGCTTTTCCAGATTGGGAATCTCCCGCTCCAGCCCCGCAGTGAGGCGGCTGGTGATTTCGCGCAGGAACACGCCGGACTTGGTGCAGGGATCAAGGAACTTTACCGTCTTATCTGCCCAGATATTCGCGCCGCCGTTATTCGCGGCCCACGCTTCGGCCAGCGTGTCGAGCATCCGATTGGCGAACTCCGGTGGCGTAAAAACTTCGTCATTGGAGAGGTTGGCGATGCAGGTGAGCACGTCCGGGTTGCGCCCGCGCAGGGTGAAACTCGCCTGGAGCGTCATGGTTTCCCTCCCTGATCCATCGCCCCGATTTCATTCGCGGTCATGGGCGGGTAAGTCTTCGTTGGTTGAAAAATTTCATGCTTGCCCAATTGGGCAAACAGCGAGCCTTCCTCACTAAAAGCCGCCGATTGCGTCAGCGCGTCAAAACGGAAATCTCGCCGCTGAAACTTCCCTTTGCCGAGGTAGCCCCATTCCGGAAACACGATGGCGGTATCCTTAGCCGTGCGCATGGTCATGGCATTTCCATAAACTAAATTCTGCGAAAGCACATAGGACGCAGCACGATACAAGCCATCTCCCGCGCTGAGATTCAAATACTCAGCGAAAATCTCCAACAGGTTGGCGCGACAATCCGCAATGTTGTCCGGAAGCAGTTCAACGCCATAAACACACATCAGCGCCAGCAGCGCGTACTGTTGTCGTTCAAACTCCGATTTGCCATATTTCAATTCCACGGCGGCAAGTTTGCGCCGGAGGATTTCCACAAGAAAATTGCCGTCGCCGCACGCCGGCTCCAGAAACCGCGAGTCAATCCGCTCGGTCTCATCTTTCACCAGGTCGAGCATCGCCGCGACCAGCCACGGCGGGGTAAAGACTTCACCGTGATCGGCGACGCGTTGTCGGGACTTTACCAAGCTCATAACTGATGACGACCAAAGCCTACGCAGCGGTTTGCGGCGAGACGGGTGAAAAATAGTCACTTGCGGTTCACTTGAAAAGCCCGGGCTGAAGAAGCATCGCAACGCTTTGTGAAGGGAGCGGCTTTGAGGGGATCACTCCTTGGCCAGCGTTGAGCGAAATCCGCCATTGGGGCTGGCTTGACAGGGCGGGCTTGATTGTTACTCTGTCCCGCTCTTGGCCAGCCGGCAGAGCTGCGGATAGGATAGATTCGTGCGGCGGTGCGGAAGCCGGAGACTTGATTTTATGAAACGCCAGTATCAACCGTCCAAAATCCGCCGGAAACGGCAGCACGGTTTCTTGAACCGCAATTCATCCAAGAGTGGCAAGGCCACTTTGCGTAATCGCCGTCGCGTGGGCCGCAAGCGCTTGACGCCGGTTTGAGGTTTCGATGGCCGCCGCCCGCCCAATCCAGCGCGGTTTGGGGCGTCGCTTCCGCATCAAGTTGGGACGCGATTTCCTGCGGGCGCGCCGGGACGGGGAGCGCGCGGTGAAGGGGTGCTTGATCGCCAATTGGGTCAAACTGCCCGCTGACCAGCCCTCCCGCCTGGGCGTGGTGGTCAGCAAAAAGGTGGGTAACGCCGTGGCGCGTAATCGAGCCAAACGTCTGTTGCGTGAGTCTTATCGGCAACACCAAGATCAATTGAAGCCATCACTGGACCTGGTTTTGGTGGCGCGACCGTCCATCGCCAAAAAAGATTTCGACACCGTGGAACGCGATTTACTGACGACTCTGCAACAGGCAGGACTGCTGAAATGAACCTGGCTCAACACGCTTTGTTGCTTGGGGTGCGCGGGTATCGCGCCGTGATTTCGCCGTTGCTGGGCGCGTTCTTTGGTCCGCTCGGGGGCTGTCGTTACACGCCGACGTGCTCGGCGTATGCGCAGGAAGCGATTCGCGCGCATGGCGCGATCCGTGGCGGCGGGCTGGCGCTGCGGCGGTTGAGTCGTTGCCATCCGTGGGGTGGTTGTGGCGCGGATCCCGTGCCGGAAACGGCGGAACCTTCCACCCCGCCGCACCCACTGGCTTCCGTGCGGAGTTGAACTGTTTTCATGGATAAAAAGTCAATCGTCGTCATCGTCATCTGCATCGCCCTGATGTTTGTGTGGCAGGGGGTTCTCGTGCCCAAATACTTCAGCGAGGAACGGCCGATCCCGGTGGCGAACACCAATGCGGCCACGGCGGCCAGCGGAGACACGCAAACCGTAACGACCGCGACGGGGGACACGACGACGGTGGTCCCGGCCACGGCCGCGCGCTCGATTTTGAGCACGAACGCGGTCGAGGAATTGTTGGTAGTGACCAACGAGAACGCGCGGTACATTTTCACTTCACGCGGCGGGGGCATCAAAGAGATCGAGTTGGTCAAATTTCCCGAAACCATCGCGCGGCGGCGCAAGGAGCAGGCGAACATTCATCAGGTGGCGACGCTGAATGCGAACGCGGATTTGCCGGTGTTGACCATTCTGGGCGGAGCGGGTTTGATTGGCGACGGGGAGTTTCAACTGACGCAAACGGCGACGGGAGTGCGCGCGGAAAAGCAGTTGTCGGACGGTTTGCGGCTGGTAAAGGAGTTTGAACCCAGCACGAATTATCTGCTGCGCGCCACGGTGCGTTGGGAAAACACGGCGAGCAACAGCATCACTCTGCCGATGCAGGAGTGGGTGATCGGCACCGGCACGCCCATGGGCGATAACGACGATGGCAACAACGTGGGTTTGATCTGGTACGACGGACGCAAGTCCCACGAGACGTTGACGAGTTACTTTGACAACCGCACGCTGGGGTGTTTCCCCGGCACGCCCCGCTCGGAATTTCACGCGGGGAACAGCAATGTCGTTTGGGCCGTGGCGCACAATCAGTTTTTCGGCGCGCTGGCCATGCCGGAAACTCCGGCGCTCGCCATCAACGCTCGCGTCCTCACGATGCCGCGTCCGAAGGAGGGACGGTTCAGCGATCCGGACAAGCCGTTGCGCAAAGGGGTGGAAACCTCCCTGTCTTATCCGCCGCTGACCCTGACGGCCGGCGCGACGAATGAGCAGAGCGTGACCATGTTCATCGGGCCGAAGGAGTACCGCACGCTGGCGGCCATTGCGAATGAATATCACAACGACGCGGACAAAGTGATGGGCTTCGGCTTCTTCGGGTTTTTCTCGAAGGCGCTGTTGCTGATCATGAACTGGTTTCACCTGGCGCTCGGGATTCCTTACGGGTGGGCCATCATTGTGTTGACCCTTTCGCTCAAGGTGGTGTTCTGGCCGCTGACGGGCGCCAGCACGCGGTCGGCGCACAAGATGGCGTCCCACGCGCCGCAGTTGAAAGCGCTCAAGGAAAAATACAAGGACGATCCGGCCAAGTTTTCCCAGAAGCAGATGCAGTATTTCCGTGAGCACAAGATCAATCCGGTGGCGGGCTGTCTGCCGATGCTGGTGCAATTGCCGGTCTTTTTTGGTCTGTTCGTGATGCTGCGCACGGCCATTGAATTGCGCGGCGCGGCGTTCTTGTGGGTGGCGGACCTTTCACAGACGGACACGCTTTTTGTCATTCCCGGCATCACGTTTCTGCCCTTCATCAGCACGCACGAGGGTTTGCCGATCAATCCGTTGCCGTTGCTGTACATCGCCTCGGCAATCTGGCAGACGCATCTCACGCCCGTGTCACCCGGCATGGACCCGGCGCAGCAGAAAATGATGCGGTGGATGCCGTTGATGTTTTTGTTGTTCCTTTACAATTACTCCTCCGGTCTGGCGCTGTACATGACCGTCAACAACCTGTTGACCATCTTGCAAACGTGGTTGTTGCGGCGCCATTACCCGGTGGTCACCGCCGTGGCGGCCGCCCCGACCACCGCGTCGGTATTGACACCGGCCTCGAAAAAGAAGAAATAGATTTCCACATTCTGAATTATGAGCGCACAACCCAAAGCCACTTTGGAACAGGTCCTGGAATTGCTCGGCTTTCCGGCGACCGTGGAGGAAGCCCAATACGACAACGGACTGGTTCTCGATGTCAAATCCGAGGAAGCGGGACGATTGATTGGGCGGCAGGGCCAAACCCTGGCCGATTTGCAATACCTCGTGAACCGGCTGTTGTTTCAGCAGGATCAGAGCGCCCCCAAAGTCACCGTGGACGTGGGCGGATATCGCGCCCAGGCGCGCGAAGCCCTGGTCAAAAAAGCCCGCGATGCGGCGGAGAAGGTGCGGCGGTGGGGCGACATTGTGGAATTGGAGCCGATGAGCGCGTTTGACCGGCGGGTGGTGCATCAGACGTTGAAGGACGATCCGGATATTGAAACGCAAAGCGTGGAAGTGGAGGGCAGCGATAAGAAAGCCATGCTGCTCCGATTGAAGCGCTCGTAGCTTGCGGATTGAAGGGGGGCCGGTCCGGTTGCGCTCCGCCGCGGCGGTGATTAAATCTTGCTATTTTCGCTGAAATCGCAATGCTGGGCGCGTCTGTAGATGCTTTTAGCTTCCACGTCATGGTGAATCTTCAAGTGAACGTCGTTCAGTGATGATTTGAAACCCGGCAGTCGGGAACGGTCTTGGTAGAGCAGAGTTAGTCTTGGACGGTATCAACATCAATATGAACGCAAAACTGTTTGTTGGGAATCTTTCCTACAACACCACTGAAAACGCCTTGCACGACGCTTTCGCCGCCTTCGGCACCGTGGTTGAAGCCAACCTGATGGTGGATCGGATGACCGGTCGCCCCCGTGGATTTGGTTTTATCACCATGGGCAGCCCTGAAGAAGCGCAGAAAGCCGTTGAAGCCATGCACGGACAGCAACTGGATGGCCGCGCTTTGACGGTCAACATTGCTCGTCCACGTGAGGAACGCCCCGCCGGCGGCGGACGCGGGCCGCGCCGCTAATCCAGCGGTGCCGCCAGATTGGCGATTTAGCCTGATTACACGCGGAGTCCGACCTTGGGCTCCGCGCCTATTTTTCAACACGGACGGTATTCGGCGGATGATTTTTGATGAAAGAGCAACACATAGAAGTAGAAGGTAGTATTCACACGGTTTTGCCCGGCACCATGTTCCGGGTGGAATTGGACAACAAGCATCTCGTTCTGGCCACAATCTGCGGCAAGATGCGCAAACGCTTCGTCCGCCTGACGACCGGCGATCGCGTGAAAATGGAAATGTCTCCCTACGATTTGAACAAGGGGCGCATCACCTGGCGGTTGCGCACCTACTGACGCTGGCGGAATCCAGTGAATCAAACCCAGCCGGTTTTTCGCCTGGGTTCAAAGAAATCTGATTCACCTTGTTTCGCCTTGATCTCCAAAGCTCCAAGGCCCGGCATCGGGTGGCGGCGCTTTGATCCAACCCGCCTCCCGGCACTTTATCCACATGCCTCCCCGGCGCTTGGTCATAATTGGTGGCGGTGCCGCCGGTTACTTCGCGGCAATTACCGCGGCGGAAACTGATCCGACCGCGCGCGTCATTTTGCTGGAGCGCAGCGCGCAAGTGTTGGCCAAGGTCAGAATTTCCGGCGGCGGCCGCTGCAATGTCACTCACGCCTGCTTTGACCCGCGCGAATTCGTCGCGCGCTATCCTCGGGGCGGCGCGGAATTGATCGGACCATTTCATCGGTTTCAAGCCCGCGACACTGTGGCGTGGTTTGCGGCGCGCGGAGTGGAACTCAAAACGGAATCCGACGGGCGCATGTTTCCGGTCACGGATTCCTCCGCGACAATTGTGGACTGCCTGACCCGAGCGGCGCACCGTGCCGGCGTCCAGGTGCGAACACGGTGTGAAGTGCTGACCGCCCGCCGGGTCGGGACCGGCTTCGAGCTTGAGTTGGCGGATAACGAACGTCTGGCCGCAGATCGTTTGCTGCTGGCCACCGGCGGATGTCGGGTCGCCGCCGCCGCGCGATTGGCCACCGATTTTGGGCATACGCTGGTACCGCCGGTACCCTCCCTCTTTTCCTTTCATCTCGCGGCACCTTGGTTGACGGAACTGGCGGGCACGAGCGTCGCCACCGTGGAACTCAGCGTGGCTCCAACTGGTTTGCGTGAATGTGGACCGCTATTGATCACGCATGGGGGATTGAGCGGGCCGGCGGTGTTGCGGCTGTCCGCTTGGGGTGCGCGCCAATTGCAAGCGATGAATTATCAATTCCCGCTGGTGGTGAACTGGCTGCCGCAACTGGGCATCGAGGCGTTGGTGGCGGAAATTCAATCGCAACGCCAGACCCACGGCGCCAAGCTGGTGAAGAACCGTCCGTTGGGACATTTGCCCGCGCGATTGTGGGAGGCGCTGGCGGCGGCGGCGGGTATTGATTCGACCACGCGATGGTCGGCCCTGACCCGATCACAATTGCAGCAACTCAAAACACAACTCACGCGCACGGAATTGCCCGTCACAGGCCAGAGTTTGAACAAGGAGGAGTTTGTGACTTGTGGCGGGGTGAAATTAAGCGAAGTAAATTTCGCGACGATGGAAAGCCGGGTTTGTCCTCGACTCCATTTCGCGGGCGAATTGCTGGACATTGACGGGTTGACTGGTGGCTTCAACTTCCAAGCCGCCTGGACCACCGGCTGGCTGGCCGGCAAGGCCATGGTTGCCCCGGACCCGCGCCCGTAAATGTTGCGCCGTTATCGGCGCAACAGCGTGGCCTGCTTCGCCGCCGCGGGCGTCGCCATGAGTTGCCGGGCGGTGTTGATGACGTAATCCCAATCCATGGCCGGGCCGGGATCCGTTTTGTTGGTCTGGATGTGAAAATGCCCCAGCACGCCCTGGTATTGATTCAGTTGGTCGTCCGGTAACTTGTGCGTGATCAACTGGCCTTTATCATCACGCGGATAATCGCATTTGATCAAAGGCAGCACCGAGGTCAGGGCGGCGGTGAGATGAGCGAGCGCTTGATACTGTTCCGGCGTGAAATCGTATTGCACCAAAGTCCGCCCTTGCACCTCGCCGGTGATGGGTTCGTTGTGCGCCGGATGACCGACGAAATTTTTCGTCCACACCCCTCCGTCGCCAATGCGTTCCGGCAGCTTGATGTAGGTGTGGCCGTTGGCGTCCTTGGCGTACCATTTTTCCAGCGCCGTTCCCGCCACTTTGGAATAGGCGCCCATGTTGGCGATTTCAATTCCGACGGAACGCGTGTTGGAAGTGGTGGCGTGCCAGGCGCGCTCCTTGACGTCGAGCGTCTGATAGATGGTGCCGTCAATATCGAGCATGAAATGCACGCTCAAACCGCGATGATCGTGCAGCACGTTGAAGCACGTTCGGCTTACGCCGCAGACGTCGTAGTGCAGAACAAACTGGTCCACCACTTTCTGCAGCGTGGGCAAATCCCAGCCGCCGTTGCGGACGCGCTCGATTTCCTCGGGAGTCAGATTGGCGGTGCGCAAATTGTAACGGTTGGGCGAGGACGGTCCATTGGTAATGGCCGCGGTGGCTTCCCAACTGGCGTCTGCGAGCGGCACGAAATGGCGTTCGACGCGATACGCATCGTATCCGCCGGGATCGGTCCAGAGCACCACGCGCGTTCCGGTATGCACGTAATGACCGGCCACGACGATTTCATCGCCGGTGCGCGGCACAAAGGACCCCACGCGATGCGCGGGGGCGACGCAACCGGTCAACAGCAAAGCGGCGCCCAAAGGGAGACAGGCAAATTTCCAATTCATGAGCGCTTTGTATTAGTCTGGAACCAATTGAGGCGTCAAGCGAAAGGCGATGGCTATTTGACAATTGCCATCTGGGAGAGCAAGGCGGAGCAGTCGCTATTTCTCCCGACCGTTCTGTGTTCAAAAATCCAAGTGGAATGCTTATTCCGCCCGGGTCGCGACGATGCGTTTCACCGTCTGCGCCGCGGCCGCAAAACCAAAGGCGCCAGTGACAAAACACGCCGTGCCATAACCGCTGCGGCAGTCCAACCGCAACCGTTCGCCAGGTTCGGGGGTGTCGCATACGCCGCCGTCCTTGGTGGGGAATACCTGCGGTTCAGGCGAATACACGCAATCCACCCCAAACAGTTGCTTGGGATCGCGGGGGAAATCGTAATTCGCGCGGAGGATTTTACGGACGTTTTGCAGTAAACCGTCATGCGTGGTTTGCGCCAGATCCGCGATGCGGATGGCGGTGGGGTCGCGGCGTCCGCCGGCGCCGCCCGTGGTGACGACGGGCAGATTTTTCTGTCGGCACATGGCGATCAACAATGCTTTCATGTCGGTTTGATCAATGGCATCCAGCACCACGGAATACCCAGGCTCAAGCAAGCGGTCCGCGGTCCTGGCCGTGAATAGCGATTGTTCCGCCTGCACGATCAGGTCCGGGTTGATGAGGCGAACGCGCGCGGCCATGGCGGTCACTTTGGGTTGGCCCAAAGTGCCGGTGACCGCGTGGAGCTGACGGTTCACATTGCTGATGCAAACGTCGTCGAGGTCCACCAGGGTCAATTGACCAATGCCACTGCGCGCCAAGGCTTCCACCGCCCACGAGCCGACGCCGCCAATGCCAATGACGCAAACATGCGCCTGGCGCAGGCGCTCCTGGCCGACGTTTCCGTAGAGTCTGAGCATCCCGCCAAAGCGGGCTTCGTGTTGTGTCATGGTGTTTTTCCGGTCCATTAGCCCGGGTGGGTTGATAAGAAACGGCGGGTGATAGTTCAAGCGAATCCCCAATTTTGGTGATGCGGCGGCGGGCGCAATTCGGTACTATGGCCCTCCGTTATTAACAAATAGGATTGAACATCAGGCGAAGTTTCGCCGTCAGCAAAATGAATATGATTCGAATCGTGGGTCGGGCGCCAGCCGGTAAAGCTTCCAATCACAACAGAGATTTTGGGCGGACCGCCCGATTGTTATCGGGATTGATTCTGGCTTCCTTGTTACCTTTGGGTTGCGGTTCTCAATCGGAACCTGCCGCCGGCGCGCAACCCGCCGAAAGCGCCGCGGGACAAAATTCCCCCTCGGGAACGGCCGCGCCGGTGGCGGTTGCCAGCAACCCCGGTTTGCCGACGCAGGTGGTTGAAGGCGAAATGGAATTTTTGGTGAGTGGCGATTTCAACGGTGACGGTCTGTTGGATGTGGCCATCGTCTCGCGCACGTCGGGCCGGGTACGTTTTGGTTATCGCGTTTCGGCGGAGTTTTTCAATTGGGCTGACTGGCGGGCCAGCGGGGCGCCAGGCGTCGCCGGTGTGAGCGTGGGACGATTGGTGGATGCCCAGCATGATTCGCTGGCGCTGGTTTCTGCCGACGAAAACCAGATTACGGTTTTGGATGGCGCGGACCCCAACATTCCGACGGACCCAATGGTGATTCCCTGTGACGTGCAGGGGCCGAATACCGTGGTGGCGGTGGATGTCGGTGGTGCGGGCAACACCCCGTTGCTGGATTTGTACGTGGGCAGTATTTACAACACCGATCCGGACAACCGATTGACGCTGTATCGCAACAGCGACAAAAAGTTCACGCCAATTTACAATGAAGGCGCCAACGGTGCCGCTGCGCATGGCCGTCGGGTGACGTTGAAAGCCAACGGTCCGGAAGAAGTGGCGAGCTTGGTGACGACTGAAGACGGAACCATCTGGCGCGTGGAAAATCTGGCCAGCGGCAAACCAGAGGCGGTACTGACGGCAACGGGTGTTCCCGACGGTGGCAATTACTTTCTCGGCAACTTTCGCGATGCGGCTCTGAAGGATGTGGTGTTCCACGAGGCGGGTGAAGCCAGCTTCTCCGTGGGCGCGTTGTCGGAGGCGGGTGGCAAACCGCAGTTGGGCGATTTGAAATCGGTCGCATTACGCGCGGAAGCGCGGGCTTTAACCGGCGGCGAACTGGCGGGGCAGAGCCGGTTGCTTGCGATCTTTGGCGATCAGGAGCCGGCTGAGTTGATGCAGTTCGATGGCGTGAATGTGCCGACGACGCTGCAAAAATTAGATGGCGCGACGAACGAATTTTTATCCATCGGCATCGTGCTCCCGGATGCCGTGGTGTTGTTCTCCGTCACCACCAATGACCGCCCGCGCGATGTGGCGTATTACCAGGTGCATCTGATGAAGGAAGGCAAGTTGGCGACCGGAGCGTTTGGCGCGTTGCCGACTCTGGACGATCGCGACGACAACACGATTCCGGAAATCTACAAACGGATCGTGGCAACACAGACGGAGAAAAGTCAGGCGGACATGAAGGCTTACACCAACGTGATTCCCGGCACCCAGGTGACTTTCGCCATGACCCCCATTCCGGGCGGTGAATTTGTGATGGGCAGTCCGGATGGCGAGGAAGGCCGCAAACCGGACGAAAGTCCGCAGCACAAAGTCAAAATTGAGCCGTTCTGGATGGGTACCTACGAGGTGACTTGGGACGAGTATTTGTTGTTTGTTTATCCGGATGATGAGAAGAAATTGCGCGAAACGTATCCGACGGATCCGGAAATCAACGCGATTTCGGATGCGGTATCGCATCCCTCCAAACCTTACATGGACATGAGCTTCGGCATGGGCAAGAGCGGATTTCCCGCCATCGCCATGACGCAGCACGCCGCGAATAAATTCTGCCACTGGCTTTCCGCCAAGACCGGGCAGTTTTATCGTCTGCCCACGGAGGCGGAGTGGGAATACGCCTGCCGCGCCGGCACCACCACGGCCTATTCATTTGGCGATGACCCCGATGAGTTGCCGAAATACGCCTGGTTTTTTGATAACAGTAATTCCAAGTACCAACGTGTCGGGAAGAAGAAGCCCAACCCGTGGGGATTGTACGACATGCACGGCAACGTGGTGGAATGGGTGCTCGATCAATACGATCCGAATTATTACCAGACGCTCGGGAACGGCGCGACCACCGAACCTTGGAATCGGGCCACGCAGCCGTACCCGCACGCCGTGCGCGGTGGCTCCTGGGATGATGACGCTCCGGCGTTGCGCAGCGCCGCGCGTCGCGGTTCCGAACGCGCCTGGAAGATGACCGATCCGCAATTGCCCAAGGGCATGTGGTGGTTCACTGATGTTTCGTTCGTCGGCTTCCGTGTCGTGCGTCCGCTGGCGGTTCCGCCTCCCGAGCAAATGGCGAAATACTGGATCAGCGGAGTCGAAAAAGATTGAAACTTTGCCCAAGAAACTGTTGCCTAGTTCAAACCATAAAATTAAAGAATCCACATGAACACACAAGAAACCAACATCACGCCGGTCTCTCGTCGGCGCTTCCTGAAAAACTCCAGTCTGGCGACGGCCTCGGCCGTGGCCGCCATGAGTTTTCCCAACATTTTACACGCGCAAACCAAGCCGGAATTCAAGGCGGTCATTGTGGGCTTGGGCGGACGCGGAACCGGTGCGGGAGGTAATTTTTTGGAGGCGGCCAAGACCCTTGGAGTCAACGCCACCATCGTTGGCTTGGCTGATCTCTTTCCCGGTCAGATTGGCGCGTGCCGCCAAACCTTGAGCAAAGTGGGCGTCGAAGTGCCCACCGCCAATTGTTTCTCGGGATTCGACGCTTACTTGAAGGCGATCAATTTGCCGGGCGTCAACTACGTCATTCTGGCGACGCCGCCGGGATTCCGCCCCGCGCAGTTCACGGCCGCGATTGCCGCCGGCAAACATGTGTTCACTGAAAAGCCGGTGGCCGTGGATGGTCCTGGCGCGCGGATGATGTACGCGGCTGGAGAGGTGGCTAAAAAGAAGGGACTCAAAGTGGTGTCGGGAACGCAACGTCGCCATCACTACGCCTACCAGGAAACCATCAAGCGAATTCAGGACGGGGCAATTGGTGACGTGACCGCCTTGCGCGTTTACTGGGTCAATGGAAATCCGATCTGGCATCGCGGAGTGCAAGGCAACAGCGATTTGGAACGACAAATCCATAACTGGTATCACTACATCTGGTTGTGCGCGGATCACATCGTGGAGCAACACGTGCATAACATTGACGTGGGCAACTGGGTCATGGGTAATCAACATCCAATCCGGGCCTGGGGCATGGGCGCGCGGCAGCAACTTGGCGATAAGCCGGGTGAGATTTGGGACAACTTCGCGGTGGAATTCGAGTACGAAAACGGGGTGCGCATGCACAGTTACTGCGGCCAGATCAAACGCGAGTTCTCGGCCGTCCGTGAAGCGGTGGTGGGTTGCACTGGTTGGTCGGATCCGGCGGGCAGCATCCGGCCCAACGCCGGCAAAGCCTGGCGTTATGACGGCAAGCGCACCCCGGAATACATGCAGGAACATGCGGACTTGATCCAGGCGATCATTTCCGACACCGAGCTTAATGAAGTTGAACAGGTGACCAACAGCACGCTGACGGCGATCATGGGTCGCGAAGCGGCTTACAGTGGCGCGGTGGTGGAATGGGATGATATGAAGGCTTCCACTTTTGCCTACGGTCCGGAGCAGCTTTACAAGGACGCCAGCAAGATGGAGTTCGGTCCGTTCCGCACGCTCAAGCCGCCGATGCCCAGCGAGCACGATATTTTCAGCAATCCGCCCCAGGTGCCGGTGGTTTAACCGTTCCGCGGTTAAGCGTGCGGCGCGGTTGCCGGGCGGTCGGTTTCACGTGGCGCAATGACTTGGTTTCACGTCATTGCGCCACTTTGCTTTTCCTGGCTGGGCCGAGTTCGATGAATCTGTCCGTACGTGGCACATTTCGTGCATTTGACCGCCTGATTCGCAGTGCTGTTGTTCCGGGCCTGCAATCGTGGAACATGAAAAACGACATGACTGCCAATCGCCTTCTATTCTGGCTCGGGATGGGAATGCTGTGTTTTATCGGCTCGATTCCGGGTCGCGCTGCGGATCGGCAGCTTCCTTACCTTAAAAGTGAGACAACGACTTACAGCAATGTGACAGTTTACAGCCAGACCGAGCGCGACCTGTATATTCATCATGATGGCGGGTTGGAGAACATCCGCATCAGTGATCTGGACGAGGAGTCGTTGCGCGCGTTGGGGCTGAAGACCGAACCGAAAGAATCGCCCTCAGCCATTTTGCTCGTGAGAGCGAAGGATGTCTCGACCGCCGTGACGCACCTGACCGACTCCATCGGCAACGTCAATTCCACGAACTTCTCCGCCTGGTTGACGCAACTGCGCCAGGACCCGCAACAACTTGTTCCGGCGGGCTGGGGATGGAACATCTTGGCCGCCCTGGGTTTGATTTACTTGTTGGTTTGCCTGGGATTGCGGACCATCTGTCGCAACGCCGGCGCCCCGGCGGGCGCGTTGATTTTTGTGCCCTTGTTACAACTGTTGCCGTTGCTGCGGGCGGCGCGGATGCCGCTCTGGGGCTTCATCCTGTTTTTCATTCCGGTGGTAAACATCGGCATGCAAGTCTGGTGGTCCTTCGCCATCGTCAAAGCCTGCGGCAAAGGGGTGGGCACGGCCATCGCGCTCCTGCTGCCCGTGGTGAACTTGTTGGCCTTCATTTATCTGGCGGTTTCCAAAGGAACTGCTCCGACTGAAGCCGTGATCGCCGCGGACCCGATTCCCAATCAAGCCTAAGCCGGAACGATTCGATTGGAGTTTGGGTGGAACGGGACACTGGCCTGTTCGGTCGGGCTACCAGCCCGGCAGTCGAACGCCAAGAGTGTGAACCCGATGGTGTGCGATCTCTGTGCGCTCGACTGGGCGGCAGGTTGCCGCCCAGAACGGCCAAGTTGGCCGTTCCACCCGGACCAACTGCAAAGTTTCCCCTTCCGTCTGACGCAAAATCATCAACGCGCAAAAGCTCCGGATCGAGGCGGCATTTGAAGTGCTTTGGTAATGATGCGGATTAAACGCCCAGTTATGCGCTTTCAAATTCTGACTCTGGCCACAATCATCAGCATCGCCAGCGCCTGGTCCATCCGGGCCGACGTCACGGGGAATCCTTTGTTCGATGGCTGGACGACTTACGGAAATTCTCTGGCCAGTGGCACTTACGTGTTCGGCTCGGCCAACTACAGTTATCAAACTTTCGGCATGGGTTTGCTGGTGGAAGCCGGGTCCAATTTGGAAATCAGCGACGGGCTTTATTCCTGGGACGTGGGCGACCACATTCTCGCCGTCGGCGGCATTCTGCAAGCGCCCGGCGACCTGGGATGGGCCGTCACCGGCTTGTCCATCAACTCGCGTCTGGCCAGCGTTGGCGGTCCCAAGTTGCAGGTGAAATTTGGCACGAGTGCCGCCACCTGGTCGCCAAGCACCATCGCCCCGGGCAGTGGCAATGGCAGCAGCGGCTCTGGCGCGAGTGGCGGTCGAATTCAAATTTCGACCTCGGGGTATATGTCATTGACCAGTACTCCTTATGCTTGGGACCTGAACTCCGGCCAGCTCCTCGTGCCCACGGCCGATCACATTGTATGGTCGGGTGGCACCTTGGATGAGCGCGTGGCTCGAATGATTTGGAACTTCGATCACGACACTGGCGAGGTCGGCAGTTGGGAGTTGCTCTTGAATGTCTCGTTGGTCAACGAATTGAATCCTGATTACCAGGGGTTGCTGCCAGACTTTGGTGATTTCGCCATCATGACGGTGCAGGATGGGGATAACGCTTACACCGATGCGCTGGTCGCGATTATGACCATCCCCGAGCCAACCACCACGCAATTGTTCGTCCTGATGCTCGCGCCCTGGGTGCTGCGAAAACTTCGTGCGGCGCGGCCCGGTTCCGCCGCGTAAGGGCGCGGGGCCATTCCCCGTCTGATCAAGGTGTCGGCGGTTTGGTTGGCGTGTGCGGATCGTAATGGGCGCGAATCCCGCCGGTCAGACTCTGAACCTGAAATCCATTCTGCGCCAGAATGCGCGCCGCGAAGTAGGACGTTTTACCCAGCGCACAAACCGTCACCACGAGACGGTTGCGATCCAGTTCCTGGAGCCGTCCCCGCAGCGCTCCCAGCGGAATGTTGATGACTTCACGGTGCGGCACCGGATGGCTCTTGGCCAGCACCGGCGGGCGCACATCAAGAATCTGCGCGTTCGGATCATCAGGGAGTTCTTCCACCGGCGCTACGAGTCCATCGCGGGTGTTGCCCGCGGCGAAGCCCGCGAGGTTGATGATGTCTTTCGCCGCGCCGAACGGCGGCGCATAGGCCAGTTCCAACTGGGCCAGATCTTCAATCGTCAATTCGCCGGTGATGGCCGTGGCCAGCACGTCCAGGCGCTTGTCCACGCCCGCCGCGCCGCTGACTTGCGCGCCCAAAATGCGGCCCGTATCCGGCGCCCAAATGAGTTTGAGCAACAGTAATTTCGCGTCGGGATAATAATTCGCGTGGTGATGCGCGTTGACGAGCACCGAACGGTACGCGCGTCCGGCCGCTTGTAACCGCTTCTCGGACCAACCGGTGATTCCGGCCGCCACATCGAATGCGCGCACAATGGCTGTGCCCAACGCGCCGGGATAAGGTCGCGTCTGCGTGGGACAAAAAATATGATCCGCCGCAAGGCGGCCCTGGCGGTTGGCGGGGCCGCCGAGGGGCACGGCGGAGATTTCGCGAGTCACGAAATCCTCCACCGCCACCGCGTCACCAGCGGCATAAATATCCGGATTGCTGGTCTGCATGAAAGCGTTCACGCGGATGTGTCCGCTCTTGTGCAGCGCCAGATCGGCGTTCCGCGCCAATGCCGAGTCCGGACGGACGCCGATGCTGAGCACCACCAAATCCGCTTCCAGCGTGCGCCCCGACTTAAGGTGGCAAGTCAGCGCGTTACCACTGGTAAAATGGTCAATGCCATCGCCTAAAATCAGTTCCACCCCGTGCCGCCGCAGTTCGTCCTCCATCAATCCGATCATGATGGGGTCGAGTTGAGGGAGCACCTGTTGTTGCTGTTCGACCAGCGTAACCTGCTTGCCCAGACGCGCGAGTTGTTCGGTCATTTCCAGGCCGATGAAACCGGCGCCGATGACCGCCACGCGCTGCGCCGTCGTAGCGGCGGCTTTGATGCGATCCATGTCCGACAACGAGCGCAGCGTGAACACGCGCGGGTCATCCATTCCCGGCAGGTCGGGGCGTATCGGCACCGCGCCGGGCGCCAGCACCAGTTTGTCGTAGTCAATCCACTCGATGTGACCCGTTGCAAGATTGCTCAGTTGCACCCGCTTTCCGGACCGGTCAATGGCCACCGCTTCCGTGTTGGTGCGCACTTCAAGATTGAGCGTGGCTTTTAACAGGGCGGGCGTTTGCACCGCGAGCGCGTCGCGCTGCTTGATTTCGCCCCCGATGAAATACGGCAAACCACAGTTGGCGAAGGAAACGTCCGGACCGCGCTCGATCAGCGTGATGTGCGCCGACTCGCTCAGACGTCGGGCCCGCGCCGCACAAGAAGCTCCGGCGGCAACACCGCCGATGATGACCAGTTTGGTTGCATTCATGCCTCTATTTGTAGCGGGTTAAGTAGAAATCGCCAAGCGATTGTCCCGGCTGTGGCGGCTGGTCGGATGCTGCCATTGCGAGTCTGCGGATGATTGGCGATTGGAAGGCAACAATCCTTCCGACGCGCAACGGGTAAAATCAGGAATAGGGTTGCTTTATGAACCGAGGGCAGGGGAGCGACGCTAGAGCATTTTAAGTATTCCTATAACCGCCGGCATGACGCAACGGGCCTCGCAACTTCAAGCCAAGCGTTGGGGTCAAACTAACGACCGCCAATTGGTTCGGGACGAGCACCGGCGCGACCGCGCCTTGGACTGCGGCAGTCCTCTGCCGCTGTGGAATCATCGGCCCGCGACCGGAAAGCGGCAGAAGACTGCCGCAGTCCAAAACCTCGCGGGCAGAGGCGCCATTCCCCATTCGGGCTTCCACCTTCATTGGGTTACACTCGTTCGGTTCAACGGCTACAACTTTAATTAAACCGCTATATTCGCGAGCGTTGAGATTTTTATGATCGCGACAAATCTCGTCAGCTTAACCGACGCAGAAAGGCGATTTCTTTTCGCAGAATCTCAGCCGTCTCGTTTTTGGCAAATCGTCCGAGCGACTCATTCTCCACACAGAGATCCCCGGTGTAACCGGCCTGACGCAGGTCCGCCACAATGCGGTTGAAATCCAAATCGCCTTCATACAGCGGGCAACAATATTTGGCATACTCCCAGCCCATCTGGCGCTTCACGTTGCGTTGGTCGGCGGGGTAATTGATGTTCTTGCAATGCGTATGCACCGCGTGGGGCGCGAAACGCTGGTAGATTTGGTAAACTTCGTCCAACGGATGACCCCACCAATAAAGATTCGCGGTGTCCAGCGTGATGCCGAGCTGGCGCGAACCGACGCCGTCGAGAATCTGCTCCATGATGGCGGGATCGTTGGTGGCGCGTCCGTGGTTCTCGATGCCATAACGCACCTTGGCGCCCTTGGTCGCGTCGCAAAGCTGGCGACAAGCCTTGGTGGCGAAAGCTGGAAATTCCTCCAGTTTCAAGGCGCGCGGCACGACATCAATACGAATGGCCGGGACGCCCAGTTCATCGGCCGCCGCCGCCAGGCGCGTACAAAGTTCGATTTCCTTCTCGAGCCGTTGATCAAACTTGTTGTGCATGCAGAAGGCGCCAATGCGTCGTCCGTTCGCTTTAAGATCCGCCTTGAGCGCGGCAATTCCCGCTGCGTTGCCGACGGTGTATTTTTTGCCAGGCGCCGTGAAAGAGGAGAGCGCGAGGTCGTCGTCCACCTCGGCTTCAAAGCAATCGGCGTTCAGCAGTTTCAGCGCGTTCCAACCATCCGTCGGATCAGCGGATTTCAGGTGAACATCGCGCACACCAACGAGCCATTTCGTTGGCTCCGCGGCGCGGAGCTGGTGTGGGATATTGGTTGCGCTGGCGGCGAGAGCAGCCGTGACGGTGGTTTTGATAAAATGACGACGATTCATTGCGCTTGAAAGTTTACTGAAAAATTTTCGGCGGTGAAAGAGCTGTGTGGTAGGCGCGGGAAACCATCCGCATGGTAATAATTATGCGTACTCCAGTTGCCATTCTCGCCGTTGTAACCATCACGCCGCGACTGACAACCAACGGATGAACCGCGAACCACCCGAAATACGCGAAAGGGAATGGCAAGCGAGCAACCTGTCGTTCCCGTTCCAGTTTTCGCGTGGTTGGCGTATTTCGCGGTGATGATCATTGTTTGTTGTGCCCCGTTTTATGCCCGCTGGTGAATTGCGTCAAGTGTACTCCACAACGCAAATGCAGCGCACCAGAGCGGCGCGGCAGGCGCGGGTGGCCGACCTTCTATCGAGCCGGCCAGGCGAGCCAGATTCCTTCTCACCTCTTGTGCGGGACAGCCGGCTATTTGCGTTTTCTCGTGAACGCCCAGACAACAAGCAAATAGCCGACTGAAATTCCGCAAGCTCCAAGGAGAAGGAGATAACTCAGCGGTTTGTGCATCTCGGGATACCGCGTTGCAATCCAGAGACAGCACCCGGCGAAAAGGGCAAATGCAACTGCGGAGTGAATCATAACTCGCCTGGGGTTTGGTCTGCCAGACAAGCGGAATTCGCCCGGTTGACACTTCCGCCGCCCGGACAATCGAAGCTCATTCAGTTTGTGAAGCGCCGATCTAACTGTTCTGGTCAGATTACTCATTTGGTGAAGAGGTTCATGTAGCCGCCAACATCTTGGCCGACGACTTCGCTCGTGCCGTAAAAGGTATATTCGCCAATCTCTCCGAGGTCACCCGCAACTGCACCAAGCCCACCGAACCCGCCTCCCAGGAACGCACCAGCTCCAATCGCGTAGGGGTCGCCACCTGTGCTCAATCCAGCAGAAGTTCCGCCTGCAACTGCTCCGCCCGCGATACCCCAGCCAACTCCGCCGACCGCTCCCGCACCTCCTGTTAGCCCCGCCAATCCGCCATTGAGTGCGCCTGTTCCCGCAGCCTTGCCCGGTTTGAAGCATGGATCTGAGAGAACGCCTGCGACAAATCCTCCTATTGCTCCCGCAATCGCCCCCGCCCCCGCTCCAGCTACTGCTCCCGGGCCTGCACCTACTCCTGCCCCCAATGCGCCAATTCCTGCGCCGACACCCGCTCCAGTTAATGCACCAGTGCCTGCACCGGTCGCAGCGCCGGTTAATCCATTTCCAACGCGCCCCCAAAAACTCAGCCCATACGGATCAACGAGCAGTATCGGGTTGTTCGCAACGTAGGCATAAAGGTTTGGCCCTTCCATGATCTCGGCAGGAATTCGGATATACGGATGCGATCTGAATGGAGCGATACGTTGCACCAATTCAAAGCCAGGTTCTCCCAACGGGTCTCTGTTTAGCCACCGTTGCCAGTTGGGTGAATAGAAGCGGTAACCGTAGTAATACAGGCCGCTTCGTTCATGTTGTTCCTTGCTGCTGAACCGGTAGGTATTCGCACTCGCGTACGTCCCGCTGCTGCTCAGCGTGTTCCCATACGCGTCATACCGGTAACTCGCTCCCAACCCCTGCGCCGCAGTCATCAGGTAGGTGATGTTCCCATTCCCATCCGCATGGTAGTAGTTGTGCGTGCTCCAGTTGCCATTCCCGGCGTTGTAACCATGCCAACCAACGGATGAACCGCGAACCACCCGAAATACGCGAAACCATTCTCCCTCTCCGCCATCGCGATGGGGGAGAGGGTTGGGGTGAGGTGGAAACCGTCTCCGCTTGAGATTACCGCGCTCCCTCGGTCCCGCTTGGATGGCGTTCGCGTGATTGGCGTATTTCGCGGTGGAGATCATTGTTTGTTGTGCCTCGTTTTACGCCCGCTGGTGAATTGCGTCAAGTGTACTCCACAACGCAAATGCAGCGCACCAGAGCGGCGCGGCAGGCGCGGGTGGCCGACCTATTCCAGCGCGGCCTCAGTGCCGCTAGATTCTTTCACACCGTTTGGCGAAATAGCCGTAAAATTAACCCTCGCTTTTCCTCCACTTGCTAACGTATGGCTGTAAGGAAGTCCCCGTAAGATAATTCTCGATGTTGTCCAAGAGTGCCACGGCACGCGGTTGGGATTTTCGAGCGAGCGCATGAACGACACCCTGTAACAGGCGCATTCTCGGCCCAAACGCTCTCTTCGACTTTTGTGCTCGCTGTTGCTCTTCGTCAACCAACTCAGAAAGGGCTTGTGGCGTGAAAATTTTTTCGGCCGCTTGCACCAGCTCCTCATACCATTCTTGTTCCGAAGCCATTCCCGTAATACTCATCACCATAACGGCGCGTTCCGCACGCCGAACGTCAGCTTCGCAGACAATCTCAACGAGCCGCTTTGCCGTTTCGCGTCTGTCGGTTACTGAGTGGTGCAGCCTCTCGGCGAGCGCCGCAAATTTAGATGCGTCGTAAGCTTGGAATGCAGTCAACAAGCTCTCGGCAAGGTCACTCATATTCCGACAGGTGCACCGACTATGACCCCAATTACGCAACATTCCGGGCAGACAGTACATCCGATAGCGACACCAACGCCGATTACTACACCGCCGCATACCCAAGGATGGCGCTGGCAAAAACTTAGGGCTGGTTGCGACTCCTCCTTACGCGAACAACCAGGAACAGGAAGGGGATTGAGCTGGGGGTTGTCGCCGTCGTCGTCATCACCACAGTTTTCGTCATACTCATCTTGAAGTCTGTTTATCTCTTTTTGAAGTGTGTTGTCGTCTACGCCAGCTCGACCTCTGAGGGTAAACAGGAAATCCATTAAATTGAGCAAGTCGGCGCACTCTTCTTCGGAGTATTTCAGTCCGAAGCGGTCGAACCGATTCACAGACGAATTACCAACAAACGTGTAAAGATTCGGGCCTTGTGACAACTCGGCCATTTGGGGAGCAAGGTGCGCTTTCTTAAAGCCTTTGTGTTTGACGAGTGTTGTAAAGCCCCTCTCCCCCAGTGGATCCCGGTTTAGCCACCGTTGCCAGTTGGGTGAATAGAAGCGGTAGCCGTAGTAATACAGGCCGCTGTTCAGATGCCATTCCTTGCTGCTGAACCGGTACACGTTGGCCAGCGCCAAACTGCCGCTGGCACCAGCGAGATTCCCATACGCATCATACCGGTAACTGGCCGCCAAACCTTCCCCCGCAGTCATCAAGCCGGTGGTGCTGCTGAAATCGTCATCGTGCAAGCTGGTGTTCATGGCGAATACGGCGAGGAGAGCACGACTCGAAAATCAATGCAACCTTAAATCGCGGATCATTGTTCTATCGATTCGCCATTCGCTCGTAATCCGGCCTTGGACTACGAGCGAGAAGGGCAAAGTTTGTAGTCCCGCCTTCAGGCGGGGGCGAAGCACCAAGGAGCGCATTACCGAGTGACTGCGTTGCTACCGGCTGAAGCCGGAACTACGAGCGAGGAGGGCAAAGTTTGTAGTCCCGCCTTCAGGCGGGGGCGAAGCACAAGGAAGCGTATTACCGAGTGACTGCGTTGCTGCCGGCTGAAGCCGGAACTACGAGCGAGAAGGGTGGAGTTTGCAGTCTGCCTCCTCGTCGCATCGTACTCTTTGCGTTCGACTGTCGGGCTGGTAGCCCGACAGAACGGGCCAGTGGCCCGTTCCACCTAAACTCCAATCGAATCACACCGGCTTGGGTCAATCCAAATCATCCGATGTTCGACGCGGGGCGCGTCGAACGGCACCCGAGACGGGTGCGCTCCCCAACCCACGACCTCGTTTTCGTGAGGCTCGTAAAACTGGGCAGCATTTGGTCACCACAAGGGTTGAGCATGTGGTCAGAAGGTGTGAATCAATTGTCGGCGCCGTCATCCGAGCCACTACAACTCTGCGACGGCCAACCAACGGATGAACCGCGAACCACCCGAAACACGCAAAAGGAAATGGCAACCGAGTAACCTGTTGTTCCCGTCCCAGTTTTCGCGTGGTTGGCGTGTTTCGCGGTGATGCTCATTGATTGCTGTGCCTCGTTTTACGCCCGCTGGTGAATTGCGTCAAGTGTACTCCGCGACGCAAATGCAGCGCACCAGAGCGGTGCGACAGCCCGCCCTAATGGGTGGCCTCTTTACCTTTACGTTTGCGCCAAAGACGAGTCAAAAACGGCAGAACAACAAACCATTGCAAAAAGCCGCAAATCCAAAAAACAAACCAAACCATAAAAATCTGAACGCGCTCAGGTAAATTGGAGATGGCATCCGAAGCACCAAATCCGACAGCAGCATTGATGTACACCCCAATCAAGCTGGCTGGAAAGCTTAACACAAGCATCAGCCAAGTGAGCAAAACATCCAAATCGCGGTTTGGGTCAGCATCTATCTTGATACAAGTAAATACAAATGCTCCGACCGTGATAAGCAGCCACCCAATTTTCAAGCTTCGTTTTTTCACTAAATTTGTCCACTACTGTCCGGTTAAAGACCCTGGTAAATCGGGCTGATGGTTGAGGTCTGGCATAGTCGTTGGCGGTAGAGGTTGAGCCAGCGCCAAACTGCTGCTGACACCAGCGAGATTTCCCAAACGCATCGTACCGGTAACTGGCCGCCAAACCTTCCCCCGCAGTCACCAAGCAGGTGGTGCTGCTGAAATCGTCATCGTGCAAGCGGGTGTTCATGGCGAATACGGCGAGGAGAGCACGACCCGAAAATCAATGCAACCTTAAATCGCGGATTAAATCGCGGATCATTTTTCCTATCAATTCGCCATTCGCTCGTAATCCGGCCTTCGACTACGAGCGAGGAGGGCAAAGTTTGTAGTCCCGCCTTCAGGCGGGGGCGAAGCACAAGGAAGCGTATTACCGAGTGACTGCGTTGCTGCCGGCTGAAGCCGGAACTACGAGCGAGAAGGGTGGAGTTTGCAGTCTGCCTCCTCGTCGCATCGTACTCTTTGCGTTCGACTGCCGGGCTGGTAGCCCGACAGAACGGGCCAGTGGCCCGTTCCACCTAAACTCCAATCGAATCACACCGGCTTGGGTCAATCCGAATCATCTGGTGTTCGACGCGGGACGCGTCGAACGGCACCCGAGACGGGTGCGCTCCCCAATCCCGAAACCCAATCTTCATGTCGTAATGACCAAATCAATGTTCGTATGTGATGGTTACGGACCGGTATGTCGCACGCGGAAGAACTGCTGCGGCGCGTTCGTGGTGTAATCGAGCCAGAAGAAGGTGCCGTTGGTATTGGGTGCGACGGTCAGTTCCGTCCAATCGAACAAGTTGGTGGAAACTTCGATCGAGTAATGGCCCATGTCGCCGCTCGCGGAGAATTCCAAGCGGCCATCCGGCAATAAAACCACGGAATCAATATGCGCCGGATCCGGCGGCAGAATGGTCAGCAACGCCGGCGCACTGGTGACGCTGCCCGCGATGTTGGTGACCACCAAGGCGTATTGACCGCCGTTGGGCCAATCCACACCAGTGAGCGCGAGGACGTTGCTCGTCGCACCGGGAAGGTTCGTCGCATTGAATTGCCATTGATACGCGAGCGGAGCGGTACCGCCGGCACTGGCCGTGAAGGTGACATTCGTGCCCACCTTGACGGAACGATTGACCGGGTCGGCCACGATGGTGGGGGGAATTGCCGTCGGCAGCAGTTGCAACGCGATGATGCCGTTGTTGGCGCCCAGGGCGTAAACGCGATCGTAATCGAAAGCCACGCCGCCCGTGCCGGAGCCGGAGTTGCTGTTGTCCGAGGCAAAATTCGCGGTGGCAATTTGAGTCGGTGCTACTGACGCCAAGTCATACAGCCGAAACTGATTTTCCGTCGCCCCCACGTTGATGATGCCGAGCAGATTCAAGACGGTATGCACTCCGAGCGGCGCGAGCGTGTTGGGAAATTCCGGCGCGCCGTGGCTGCGGATCGTGATGCCGGTGTCCGCCGCAAGATTAAAGCTGACCTGGCGCAGATTTTGTGAAGTGGCCTTGCCCCAGAAGGTGTTTCCGGTGCCAAACGCGATGCCCAAACCAAACGGCCCGGCGGGGTCGGCATCCGCAACCGTAATTTTGCGCGCGGTGAAGTTCAGGCCGTCGGTCGTGGTGAGAATGGAAACGACATTTGCCGCCCGTGACCCCAGCAAAATTTGGGTGTTCGCCCCGGCACCACGCACAGCCAGAGTGTCGCCCCAGCGTTGATTATCGCCTGCGCCCGGATCTCCCGAGAAAGCGAGAGTTGGCAGCGTATTCGGTTCGTCATTGGCCCAGCGATACAGTTTGAAATCGGTGGTCGCACCCGCCACGGTGAGGTTGCCGGCATAGACAGCGCCGTCGTTCGCCACTCCGATCATCAACAGCGGATACGTGCCGCCGGATATTCCATCCGTACTCAACTGATGCAAGTCCGCGCCCGTGGTCGCATCCAGCACCGGTACTTGCAGCGGTTCGCGATTCACCAGCAGCAGATGTTGCGTCGCCGGATTGAGCGCCAGGCCGCGTTGCATCGGCAGCGAATTGGTTGTGAGATAAGGACGCGAATACGGCGCAAGCATCCAGTTGGTCTGCCAACCGCCCATTTGAACGGGCGCATGCACGCTCAGCGTGGCCACCGCGCTGGTGACCGCACCGTGGCTGTTGGTCAAGATCACCGAATAATCTCCGGCTTGATTGAAAGCCACCGTGCTGAAGGTAATTGCCGCCTGCGTGGCGCCGGGCAGGTTGGTGCCGTTGAACCGCCATTGATAGCCGGGCGCCGGGCTGCCATTGGCCACCACGGCGAAGTGCGCGCTTTCACCCGCAAAAATCGTGCGATGGCGCGGTTGCTTGACGATCGTGGGCGGTGCCGGTGTGGGCGCGTTCAACAAAAAGTCGTAACGCACCACGTCGCCCGCCAGGGCAATGGCATTGGTGGATTGCGAAGTCATTCCGCTTTTACCCGCGGTTGTAAGATGCGCAGTGCCGCTGGCGGTGGCCGATACCAGGGTGGCGACGTAATAGCCATTTCCATCCGTGCGCACAGTCGGTCCGCCCACCATCGTGACGATGGCGTCATCCACGTACTGATCGGTGAGGTAGTCTTTTACTCGCCCCCAAACAATTCCTTCGGTGGCGGTGGCCGGGTTACGCCACGGCATTGGCGGTGTGCCGACCACGTTGGTGTAAACATTCGCCGCGACGTAACTCCACCAACCGTTGCCGCTGCCATCGGCTGAAGTCGGCACGGCGTAGGAGTAAATTGAATTTCCCTTCAAACCTTTGCTGCGGGAATAGTTGATGGCGGCCGCAATGGTGGGATCGGTGTTCAGATACGCACCGATACCGGGATAGACGTGACGATTGTATTGCCAACAGGCGGCGATGCGATCGTTCCATGTGTAGTAAGTGCTGATCGCGTAAAGTTGCGGGATCACGGCATCCACCCAGCCGTTCTTGAGCATGTTCGCCCAATCGCAGTAATACAGATACGGCGTGGACGTGGTGAAATCGCAACTAGCCGGCACCGGACTGTACGCCAGCGCCGCCGAAGTGTGGCGTAATGGTTGGCGGGGATTGGATTTGATGGATTGAATCTCGGCCTGCATGCGCGCCATCAATTCATTTTTGAACCGACGGCGGTAATTGTTGTAACCAGCATCCGTAGCGCTCGGGGTGCCGACGTAACCGGTATTTCGACGATAACGCGCCAAACCGGAGTTGGGATAAACATCCGCGCTCACGGCCGGGAACGCGACGCCCGCCGTGTAAACCGGCCCGTCAATTTCATCGTCCCAATTGACCCCGTCAATCGGGTAGTTCGTCACCAGTTCGCGAATGATGCTCACAAGATATTCCTGCACATCGGGTGAACCCATGTCCAAGGTGTAGTAAGTGGTCGAGCCGACGAGATAGCCAACCACTGAACCGCCTTCACTGTTGTCGCGGGGAACTCCAAACCATTCCGGGTGCGCGGCCAACGTGGCGTTACCGGCGGGAGGCCAGACGTTGGAAACCCGATACATGCTGCCGCCGCTGCCGCCAAGCCAGGCATGGACTTCGATGCCCTTGGCGTGCGCTTGCTGACAAAGATAGGCCAGCGGATCAAAATTCGCTTTGACGCGCGAAGACCAGGGCAGAATGGCGGACTTCCAATGCGCTCCGTGCGAAGCAGGCGTGTTGTCCATGTAAGCCAGCACTTGCACGATTACCGCGTTGTAGTGACCGTTGGCCAGCGTATTGACCATGTTGTCCACTTCGGTCGTGCTGCCCATGCCGACGTGGAAGACATCCGCCCACGCGGCGCGAAATTCCGGAGTTTGCCCGTAAGACAGAAAGGGTGATAACGCGAGTGAAAGCGCCAATAAAACGAGAGGTCGTCGCCGGCCGCTTCTGAGTAAAATCATCCGGCTAAAATATGCGGACTCTGCATCGCGTCAATCTGCCAATTCATGTAGGGTGAATTCCGCTGCTGGGCCGACGCGAGCTTATCCGAGCCGGATGTCGTCCGCGAGACGCGAACGACTACCGCCGAGACGGCGGTGCTCCCCCATTCCCCATTCCTTTGCCAATCATTCCCTTGCCTTCCCGTTCGCGTATTTCGTGTCTTTCGCGGTTATATCTCCCTGATGAGTTGGGAACGACGTGGAAGTCGTCTCTCCCGCGGGCTGGTTGAAACCGCAAAGAACGCAAAGATCACCAAGCCGGAACGGGCCAGTGGCCCGTTCCACCCAAACTCCAATCGAATCGTTCCGGCTTAGCGATCCTGCGACACCCGGAATTCGTAGTTTCCCGAACCCACCTCAAACACGGCGGCTTGGGGTTCAGTCCGCGTTGGTTTCAATGGCGGAAGGCTTTGCACCGATTGGGAAATGGTCGTTGGCACATGAATTGTGGCCCGGCTGTTCACCGGGATGCTGACTTTAAGCTGGAGGGCGTCGCTTTGTTTTTCCCAAGCCACAGCTACGCGTCCGCGCACCGTCCGTGTGCTGGCGCGCACGAAGGACATGGTTTCCGGCAGGTAAGGTTTGACGATGATGTGCTCGAAACCGGGTTGCGCTTCATCCAGTTGAATTCCCGCCAGCACACGATAGAACCAGCCATCAATGCTGCCCAGCATGACGTGGTTGTGGGAGCCTTTGAGATTCCAGAACTCGGACAGCGTTGTGCGTCCGCCTTCCAGCAGTTGCGCCCAACTGGGAAAACCCGTTTGCGTAGCCAGTTGAAACGCGACGTCAGCGCGGTCGGATTCCGTCAGGGCATCAATCAGATACTTGGCGCCGAGCACGCCCACGTTGAAGTGGTCCTGATGTTTTTTCAGATCGGCGAGAATATGATTCAGCACGGCTTCCCGGTCGGTTGCATCCACCAAGCCGAGGAAGAGGGGAAAGGCGTTGCTGAATTGCGTGCCGTTTTCATACTGCCGTTTGGTGCGATCGAAATAGCGTTCATTGAACGCGTGGCGGATTGCTTGCGCGAGCGCGCGGTAGCGTTCGGCTTCTGCCTTTTTGCCTAACACCTCCGCGGCTTTGGCTACAATCAAAGTGTCGAGATAGTAAAAGCCCGTCACTGCGGAAACGGGTTCGCCTTCCTGCCAGCCTTCCACAATCGTGCCCCAATCCCCAATCCAGTATTGCGGCAGAATGTGATGGGTCGCCTGCGTGCCAAGGTAATCCACGTAGCGCCGCATGGAATCGAAATGCCGCGCCAGAAAAGCGGTGTCGCCGTAATGACCGTAATACTGCCACAACATCACGAGGTAGGCGCTGCTCCAGTTCGGATCGGGTTCGTCGGGAAGGTAGGGTCGCGGTGAAACGATGGAGATGTCGCCGTTCGTTGGGTTTTGATTCAACTGCACGCCGTTCAACCATTGCCGATAAACCAGCGGCAGGTCGAAGTTGAACATGGCTTCTTCCATCGAAACCATCGCGTCACCGAACCAGCCCAGGCGCTCGTCACGTTGCGGGCAATCCATCGGGTAACCCATGAGATTGCTGCGTTGCGACCAGCGGGTGGCGCGGTGAATGCGGTTGATCAGTTCGTTATCACATTCGAATTCACCCACGCTTTCGGCATCCGTATGCACCACGCAGCCCAGCAGATCTTCAAGTCGCGGCCCCCCGGGAAAACCGGTGACTTCCACGTAACGAAATCCGTGAAACGTAAAGCGCGGCTCGTAGGTTTCGCGTTCCTGTCCCTTCATCACGTAAACATCCGTGGCCAGCGCGCGTTCGTTGCTGGTTACGTCAATCATGCCGTCGGGTCGCAAATCTTCCGCGTAGCGCAAGGTGATTCGCGTGCCGCGCGGTCCGGTCGCCCTCAAGCGCGCCCAACCGGAAAAGTTTTGTCCCAGATCAAAAACAAACACGCCCGGCTTCGGCTGTTTCACGCTCACCGGTTTGAGCTGTTCCACCACGCGAATCGGCGGCATGAGCTGCGCCACCCACTGGCCTCCGGGCGGTTCGACAACGTGGGCGTTCACCCAGCCGGAATCGTTGAACGCTGGCTGATCCCAACCCGGTCGTTCCTGCGTCGCGTCATAAACTTCGCCGTCAAAGACGCAACTGGATTGGATCGGGCCGGGCGCGGTTTTCCAGGAGCTGTCCGTCACGATCAATTCGGACGTGCCGTCGGTGTGGTCCAGGTGCAGTTGCAACCAGGCGCGTTTCGCGCCGAACCACTGCATGCGATACGGCTCCCACCATTTCTTTTCCGGATTGAACCAGCCATTGCCAAGCTGGATGCCGAGCGCGTTCGTGCCGCTCCGCAATTGGGCCGTCACATCGTAGATGTCGTAATACACCCACTGCCGGTAATTACTCTTGGTTGGCGTCAATACCTGATCGCCGACGCGCTGGCCGTTGCAATGCAGTTCGTAGTAACCCAGCCCAGTTACATAAACTTCCGCGCGGCGAATCGGTTTCGCCGCAACAAACGATTTTCGCAACAACGTCGAGCGTCCGTCCACCTGCACTTGCCGGACCAGATTGGTGTGCGTTTTGACGCTCATGAAAAAGCCTTCCGGCGGACGCGGTTCCTTCACCGGACCGCTGCCGATCCATTGCGCCCGCCAATCCTCGGGTCGCAACAAAGCCATCTCCCAGCGGGCGGGCTGGCTCCAGTCCGATACGTGGTTCGCGCCGTCCCAAACCCGCACCTTCCACCAGCAGCGTTGTCGCGACTGCAACGGTTGACCGGCAAATTTGACGTGGACGGAGGCGGCGGAACTCACCCGACCAGAATCCCAAATCTCACCCGCATCGGCCTGCAGGCGTTCCAAACTGGACGCGACCAAAATCTGATAGGCCGACTGCCGTTGATCGGGTAATGCGGATTCCAATTCCCAAGCAAGTCGTGGTTGTGCCGCCTCCACGCCAACCGGATTCACGGCATATTCGCAGCGCAACTTGACTGGCTGAATCGCCGCTTTTCCCGATGGCGTGTGGGTGATCGAATCCGCCGCCGCGCCGTAGCCGCCCATTAAACCGGCGAGACCAACCACTCCAAGCATTTGACGGAGATGAAACCGCCAATGACATCCGTGCTGCATGGCGGCAGTGGTAGCGAGTTTGGCGTCCGGTGTCACGTCCGCAATGGTGGTTCAGTCAACGCCCGGCAATTTTTGACTTCCTTTCATTGCCGGGCTGGTTAATGTGCAGCGGTAATCTATGGCAAAGCACACTTACAAATTCTGTTTCGGACCGTGGAACATCAGCGAAGGTCAGGACCCTTACGGGCCGCCGGTCCGCACCCCGCAAACTTTTGATTGGAAACTCGCCGCGCTCAAGCGACTCGGATATGACGCGATGATGTTCCATGACGATGATGCCGTGCCGGAGGTCAGCAGCAAATCCGACGCGCAAGTGCGCAAGGAGACGCGGGAGCTGAAGAAGAAGTTGCACGACGCCGGCGTGGCGGCCGAATTGGTGGCCCCGCGGCTCTGGTTTGACCCCCGCACGATTGATGGCGCCTACACGAGCAACGATCCCAAGTGCCGAAAGTATGCCATCGAGCGTTCCCTGCGCACCATTGACATCGCGAATCAGCTCGGCACGAAATTGATTGTGCTGTGGCTGGCGCGCGAGGGCAGTTACATTCGCGAATCCAAAAACGCCCGCAAGTGCGTGGATTACCTGGTCGAGGCCGTCAACCGGATGCTGGCTTACGACAAAAAAATCCGCATCTCCATCGAACCCAAACCCAACGAGCCGATGGATCACGCCTACATTCCCACCATCGGGCACGCGCTGGCGCTGGCCCAGCTTACCGACGATCCGAAGCGCGTGGGATGTTTGATCGAAAGCGCGCACGCGATTCTGGCGGGATTGGATCCGGCGGATGAAATTGATTTCGCCATGGCGTTCGGCAAGCTCTGGTCCATTCACTTGAACGATCAAAACGGACTGAAGTTTGACCAGGACAAGCCTTTCGGCAGCGCCAACCTGCGCGTGGCCTTTAATCAAGTGCGCGCTCTGGAACGCAATGGTTACGGAACGCGCGGCGAGTACGTGGCGTTTGACGTGCATCCGTTCCGTCCCACCAAACCCGAGCACTGGCTTGCGCATCTGGAGAACAGCCGGCGCACCTTCCTGCGGTTGGTGCAAAAGGCGCGGACGTTCAACGAGCCGCAGGCCCAGGCGTTGATCAAGGATCGTAATTACGCCGACCTCGATCAAATGGTGATCGAACATCTGCTCGGCAAATAAATTCGCTTTCGCCAAGGCCACGAGCAGAACACGGTTCGTGGCCTTTGGGTTTGCCGCGTCCCGGCTTCGCCAGCGTGCCGGTGAATTTTAAGCAGGTACCGGTTTAGCTGAGGACCGCGCCCGACCAATCGTCAAGCCGGCAACCGTCAGCACCACGGCGCAGAGCGTGTAAACGATTGCGTTCGGCGTACGGGCCGTCCACTTCGCCCAAAACCACGGGTAATGGAAGAACGCGAAGTTCAATCCAAAGTACAGCCACGTATTTAACAGCAGGGCGTATCGCGCGAACTCCCGGCCCGACGTTGCGCCATTGGCCCGGCGCGCAAACCAAACCGCCGCCAGAGTGGTGGCGACCACCGGAAGCGCACCATACCATAACCAGCCGGCGAGTCCGCCCATCGCGTGTTCTTCGTAAACAAGTCGGAGAATGGTTTTGCCCGCAATCGGAATGACCGTGATGGGCAAAGCGATCAATAACGGCCACCAACGTCCGCCCGCCACAGCGACGAGTGGGATGAACGCAATGATCAAACCCGGATCGTAAAGTTCGTTGGCCCAGGCGATATCGGTAAACTCGCCGATGATCAACATCGTGACGTGCGCGAGAACCAGCAGCCATTCCACCGGCGGCTTGATCGTCACCAGCGGTTCGGTATCCATGCGGATTAACCGCCGGTTCAGCCACAGCCCCAATCCCAGACTCGCGCCGAGGACCAGACCGAAAGTGGTTTCCATCCAGTTCCACCAGTTCATCAGCGGATCAAGTTGCGCCCAAAAACCGGACTGGAACATTTCCCGATTCCATGCGTGAAAAGATTGAAGGCATTGCCCGAGTGGAAAGCCAATACCGCCCAACATTCCCCACAACGTCAGATTTCGCGCCAACCGGTCGCGTCGCACCCAACCGATCCAAAGCCACGCCGCCAGCAACGCGAATAATAATCCACCCCAGACTTCCGGACGCGGTTTGAGTTCCGGACCGGCGACGGGATGCCAGTGCCACGAACTGGAAAAATAAAGGCGCGGCAGAATTTTATTGGCGGGATCGTAAGGTTGATTCAACAGCCACCAGCCCAGGCCGTAGCTTGCGCCCAGCCCCAGCATCAATAACAGGATTTCGCGCCACGAATAACGGCGTCCGCCCAGTCCCATTCCGAGGAACAGTCCGGCAAAGCCGATCCAAATCGCGCCTTTGATGCCGACTCCGAGCATTCCCCAGCGCCACGCATCCCAATGGCCAACGAGCGCCGGGGCTTGGGTCAGACCGAGGGTTTGCCCGTAGGTCATTGAGCCTCCAATCCCGATGGCGATTGTGCCAAAGGCCACGGCCCGCGTGGCGGCCAGCAGCGAGGCGCGCGGGGTCATTAAAAATACCAACACCAAACTCACCAGCAGACCCGCGATCATCGCGCCGGTTTCGTGACCATACTGACCGCGAATGCCCCAACCCAGGCCGCCCGCCAACGCCGCGAGCAGCATGGGTTGCCAGAACGGCGGCGCGGAATCTTCAGTGATGGGGGACGAAGGAGGAAGGTTGGTGGCGGTCATGAAATGGACAATTCGTGTTGGCGCATCCGGTTTCGGGATAATGGTCGCTGCTTCTTGTAAGCCGAGATAGCCGTCCCGCTCAAGCGCGAAAAGAAATGTTACTGAAAAGAGGCGCTCTTTGAAACTGTCTCGTTTTCACGTAGCAACCTCAGAATGGATTGATGAGAAATAGGCTAAGGATGAGCGAAGGAATGACTCCTGGTGAAATTGAAATAGTCGAAGGTGTGGCGGATGCGTTGCGTTACAGGTGGCGATAGTGCGATGCAAAGTGGGGACGAAGCCATTACGTCGAGTTTGAATTTGCAGCTATTGGGTTCGTGCGTCGAGCAAGCGTTGCTTTTCGCGTTGAAACTCTTCGTCAGTGAGCAGCCCTTTTTCTTTCAGTTCTCCAAGTTTCTTAAGTTCGGTGTAAAAATCTTGATCTTTTGAAACGGTTAAGGCGGTTTCGATATCGGACGGCCTTCCCATAGCGTCATGGGCGGCTTGTGTGCTAACCGATACTGATAGGGCACTCTGGCCAGATTGTTTTGTGGCCGTGGTAGTGCTAACCAAACGGAACCGCAGATCCACTTGCGGCCACCTACCAAAAGCTTGCGGAGTTTCGTTCACGGAAACGACTTCAGCGACCATGCCCTTAGAAGCAGCAAATTTATTAGCAGCTTCATAAGCTTTCGATCGAAGCACTCCAACCGGTGTAAATCCTGTCGTGCCTGTCTTGGTTACTGTGTATGTTCCTCCACTTGAAGCCATAATCGAAGAACTGGTGGAGCATCCAATGAAAAGCGTGAGGCATGGGGCGGTAAAAAAGACGATCACCAAAGCCCTTACCCAAGCCACGTTTAGAAAACTAAATAATGTTTGCATGACAAATAGCGAGGTGAAGGAAAGCAGCAATCACACCATATTCACTTTGGGAAGCGCATGAATAGCAGAAATAATGTTGAAGTCACAGATGAGTGCGGCGACTCGAAGAATTGTTTGACACGGTCTGGTTAACGGAATGTGACCACCTCGGCCGCAATGGTTAGCGCTTCGCCAACTTGTTGAAGCACTTGCATATGCAAATGCCGGTCGAGTGAGACGGGAAACCGTGACGAGTGGATTCGGCGGTTGCGCTCGGATGGGCTTGTCCGCCAAGCTGAGGCAAATTATGAACGATTCCATCTGGCATGGGCCGGCGGGCCGATTTCGTCGCACGCGTCGCGAGTTTCTGCAACAGCTCGGCGGCTTGAGCCTCACCATTTCTGCCGCGCCGCTGCTGGTGGGTCGAGCCGGGGCGGACCCGCAACCGGGACTTCCCGATTCCGTCCTCACGTTTCCGGGGCCGTGGCAGTTTCAATTGCCTCGTCGCTCCATCATTCTGGTGAGTGATCAACAGCTTCGCGATTTACAGGATCCGGATCGAGCCGTGGATTTAAGCGTTAGCACGACGCCCAATATAAAATCGCTCCGTCAGGTTTGTGAACAGACCCAGGCGGCGGGCGGGCGCACGGTTATTTTGGCGTTTGACGAATTCTGGACCCAATATCGCGCCGGGCAGGGCGGCCAGCCGCGGATGCTGACGCCGGATACCGATGAATACATCCAATGCGTGGCGCGCTTGGGCGAAACACTAAAGCATCATGGGTTGGGATTTGAATTGAGTCTGCTCAGTCCGTTGGAAATTGGCCGAGATTACGAGCGACAAACCGGTGAATCGGGTTGTTGGGTGCAATATCGCGAGGGCTACCGGGATCCGGCCACCGGACAATACACGGTTTCGCTCTGGGAGCAGCGGCGTTGGACGAATAACAAAGGCGCTTTCGACATCAAGCGCACCGGGGTGCGCGTGTTTGCGTTTCGGGAACGGCGCGTGGGCGGAACGAATAGTTACGTGGTGAATCCCGACGACATTGTGGAACTGAAAGCCGCGCCGCAAATCGCGACGGACGCTTCATCCGTGGGCAGCACGCAGGCGCGACGTTTGACTGTGCAAGGCCGTGGTGATACGAACGTCGGCGCGTTGGATCGCGTGCTGGTTGTGGTGCGTTATGCGACGCCGGAGATGGATTACTTCAGTCCCCAGGCGCTGCCGTTTCTCAAGGCCCTGGTTGGTCGTTACCACGCGGCGGGCGTGCCGCTCAACGGCCTTTACGCTGACGAAATGCACATTCAACAGGACTGGGGCTATTTCAGTCACCACGACGCGGGACAATTCGCCTTCCGTTATCTCACGCCCAATCTGTCGCGGCGGTTCGCGGAACTTTACGGCGCCGAGTTTGCCGACCTGGAAAAATACCTCGTTTACTTCTGCTACGGTCAACACGGTTTCCGGCCGGACTTGGAAGCGCGATTTCCCGCGCAACACGTCCTGGGTGCGGGTGCTGATGAAATTCAAAAGACCTTTCTGCTGCGGCACCGTTACTTCGATCTGCTCCAGCAAAGCGTCGTGGATCTGTTCGTTCAGGCCAAGCGCTTCGCCGAGCAAGAGTACGGCCACGAGTTGGAGTCGCGCGCTCATGCCACCTGGGCGCAGAGTCCGACGATTGATTACTGGCACACCGGCGGTTTGCGCAAGCCGCCGCGTCAATACGAGTACACGCCTGATTTTTTGTGGTCGAACACCGTGCAGCAATCGGCGTCCGCGTGCAGCGATTACTTCGCGTGGAACGATTTTCTCACCGGGGGCGGCAACGACCACGCGGAGGGCGGCTGGTCGGATCGCAATTACTACGGCGTTGCGCTGGCGTGTTCGACCGGGATTTTGAATCAGGTCCCCTACGCTTACGCGGCGGCGTGGGGGATGCCGGGCGAAGTGTATCGTCGGCATCAAGCGGTCTGCGATGCTTTCGGAGCGTCGGCGAGTCCGTGGTTTCAGATGGTGCAGGACTCGGAACATCGCGACGTGGACGTGTTGATGCTTTATCCGCTTTCGCTGGTTGCCTGCGAAGAACGGTTCGGCTCATGGATGGTCCAGTACGGTTACGCAAATTACGTGACGCCGCGTAAATTGTTGGAGCGCGGCCGGGTGCTGGATGACGGGCGCATTGAGATGGCTGGACGCCGTTTCGGCACGCTGGTGGTTTTGTTTGAACCGTTGCCGCCCGCCGAGCTGCTGGCGTTCATGGAAGCGTTTGTCGCCCGTGGGGGCAAACTGGTTTGGTCCGGTCCGCCGCCGCGCCTCGACTTTGCCGGCCAGCCGGTTCTCGATCGCTGGCAAAAACTTTTCGGTGTGAAACGGACGACCTTTGGGCTCGAAGGACAAGCTGCACCGGGGCGGTTGATTCGTTTCGGCGGCGCGCTGCAGTCGGTGCCGTCACAAACCGTACTCACGGATTTCCTCGTGGATTTGACTTATCCGGTCGAAGCGGAGGCAGCGGCGGAGAGCGTGGCGCTGGTGAATCAACAGACGGTCGGGGTGCATCGCCGCGTCGGCAACAGCGGTTCGACGACGTTTCTCGGTTTTCGTCCGCGTGACGATCAGGCCGCGTCGCTGGGCGAGGAGGTGCGGACGTGGTTTGAAATTCTGCTTGCGCTGGGAGCGTATCCGAAATCGCGTCCGGAGCTGTCCCGAAATGACAATCCCAGCGTCGTCTCGCGCACCACGCCCTACGTGGCGTGCCAGTTCCCGAACCGCACAACGGCGGTTGCGGTACATTACCGTTCGCACGAAGAAAGCTGGTCGGGCGGATTTCACCGTGACGCGGAGAAAGACCAGGAAGCGCTCGCGCAGAATCCGTTGCCTTCCGACCGGCTCGAACTACGCGACCTGGCCGTGAGTGGACATCGGGTTGATTTTACTGGAACGCTGGCGTTCGCGTTCCGTTTGGATGCGCGGGAGAAGTTGATCGCCTTTGCTGGTTACGATTGTGCGCAGATTGCCATTGACGGTCGGACGCATACTTTTGCCGATCAACCCGTGGCCTTGGCGGCTTGGGCGCCGGTGCAACGCGAACGGCGGGTCCCCGGCGGCGCGGTTTTGGAACTGTGGGTGCAAGGCGCGGCTGAATTTCAAATCCCCCTTGCTGAGGGCGTCAATGCCGGGCGTTTGTTTAATGCTGGGGACCGGCCCGGCTCCGTCGGGGCGGCGGTTGCCGGCACCATTGCGGATGGCACGCTCCACTTCAAGTCGTCGTCCGGAGGTCGCCAGCACCTGTTTTTGGTGACGGCCTGAATCAGCCGGGTTGAGGTTGAATCCATTAAAAATGGGCGCGATTAAACCGGAAGCGGAAGTTCGGAATGTGTCGGTCTCCGACCGCCAATATCTTTTGTTCGCAACCTTGATTCGTTGCGCGACATCGTTACACTGCATCCCCAGTCCGAATATACGTCCATTAAATATCATGTGTTCAAAGATTCGCCGCTCGCTGGTCACCCTCGGGGTCGTGGTCGCTCTCACGCAAACCATTTCCGCCCAAACCGCAGAATGGATCTGGCATCCCAATCACGGCCAGGCCACCGCCGATCAGGAGCAGCGGATTTTCCGGAAAGCGTTCACGCTTGATGGCAAGGTGGAGCGCGCCGTCCTGAGCGTGGCCGCGGACAATCACGCCGACGTGACCGTCAATCAGTCGGGCGCCCGAACCGTCAACGGACATGAACGCGCCACGCAAATCAATGTCACTGCCGAGCTGCGCTCCGGCAAAAACGTGATCACCATCGTAGGACGTAACGACGAGGGAGTAGCCGGGCTATTGGTCAAACTGGATATTTCCCTGGCGAACGGAAAACGCCAAACCATCGTCAGCGACACCAGTTGGCAGGCGTTGTTGCCGCCAGCGGCGACTTGGGACGTGGCTCATCTTCCTGCCGATGGTTGGGTGGCGGCCCGCAGTTTGGGCGCGGTGGGGATAGCGCCGTGGGGCGATCCCTTCAAGTCGGCGCAAGCCACGCCTGCGGAAGATCTCGTGGTGCCGCCCGGCTTCAAAGTGGAATTGATTCACAATGCCGCCGCGGACGAGGGTTCATGGATTTCAATGGCGGTGGATCCGCAGGGGCGGCTGACGATTTCGCCGCAAAGCGACAGTCAACCGTTACTGCGCTTTACCTTGGATCGGAAGGGACAGGTGAAGAATATCGAACCGATTCCCGCACCGCTGCATCAGGCCATGGGCATGTGTTACGCCTTCGGCAGTCTGTACGTGAACGGTCACGGACCGGACGGCACCGGGTTGTATCGGGTCACCGATACCAATCACAATGACCGCTTCGATCCGGAGGAGGTCCAGTTTCTGAAGAAAATTCCCGGCGAGGGCGAACATGGCTATCACGCGGTGTTGCCCGGGCCGGACGGGATGCTCTACATGATGAACGGGAATCATACGAAGTTGCCTGACGGCATTGAACCCAATTCGCCGCACAAAAATTATCAGGAAGATTTTCTGCTGCCCCGACTTTGGGATGCGAATGGTCACGCGGTGGGAATCATGGCGCCGGGCGGTCAGTTGCTGCGCACGGATCCGGAAGGGAAGAAATGGGAATTATTGCTGGCGGGTTTTCGCAATTCCTATGACTTCGATTTCAGTCCGGAAGGGGAAGTTTTTACGTTCGATAGCGACATGGAATGGGATTGGGGGCTGCCGTGGTATCGGCCCACACGCATTCTGCACGCGGTGCGGGGCGGCGAATATGGCTGGCGCTCGGGTTCCAGCAAATGGCCCGAATACTATCCCGACAGTTTGCCGGCGGTGGTGGACATCGGCATCGGCTCGCCCACGGGCGTGAAGTTTGGCACGCACAGCAAGTTTCCGACGAAATATCAGCGCGCGTTCTATGCCGCCGATTGGTCTTACGGCCGCATCATCGCGGTGCATTTGCAACCGGACGGAGCGAGTTACACCGGCACCACGGAGGAATTTGTCAAAGGCAAACCACTGAACGTTTCGGACTTCGAGTTCGGCAAGGATGGCGCGATGTATTTCGTAACGGGCGGTCGCGGGACGCAGTCGGGCTTGTATCGTGTCAGTTACGAGGGCAAAAAGCCGGGCTTTTTCACCCGACTTTTCACCCGGGAAAAACCGCTGGTGCCGCGCGCGGAAGCCAAACAAGCGGCGCAGGCGCGCAAGCTCCGCCATCAACTCGAGGCGCTCCAAGGGCAGCGGGATCCGAAAACGGTGGACTTCGTCTGGCCGCACCTGGGCAGCAATGATCGGTTCATCCGTTATGCCGCGCGCATTGCGCTCGAATGGCAGGAGGTTCATCAATGGCAGGAACGCGCTCTGCGTGAGGCCGACGAACAAACCGCGTTGACCGCGTTACTGGCGCTGGCCCGGTGCGGCGGCCCCGAAACGCAGCCACGGCTGCTGGAGGCGCTCGCGCAATTTCCATCGGCAGCCTCAGAGGAGCGGACGTTGGAAAAGCTGCGGATTCTCGAACTGAGTTTCATCCGGCAGGGACGCCCCGATCCCGAACTGGCGGCGCGCGTGATCGAAGTGCTGAACGCGCATTATCCGGCCTCCAGTTTCCGGTTGAATCGTGAACTGTCCCAATTGTTGGTCTATCTGCAAGCGCCCGATGCGATTACCAAAACCCTCGCGTTGCTGGACCAGGCGGGCACGCAGGAGGAACAGGTTTATTACCTCTACACCCTGCGTCAGGTGAAATCGGGCTGGTCTCTCGCCCAACGGGAACAATACTTCGGCTGGTTCGGCGCGTTGCGTCAGGGGAGCAATCCCGAGATCACCTACCCGCGCGGCGGTGTTTACAACGTCTGGACCAACCAGGCCCACGCGCGTCAGGTGCATCCGCCCGAACTGATTCAATGGTTCAAAGACGTCGGCCGCGATTATGGCGACGGCGCCAGTTACAACAAATATCTGGTGCGAATTCGTAAGGACGCCATCGCCACGTTGACCAGTGCCGAGCGCCAGCAATTGCAATCGCTGTTGGAAATCAATCTGGACGGCCCCGTTTGGAAGCCGACCAAGGAGCGCCGCTTCGTCAAGGAATGGTCCATGCAAGATCTGCTGCCGGCTTTGTCCGAAGTGACGCACGGTCGCGATTTTGCGAATGGCAAAGCCGCTTTCAACGACGCGCAATGCGTCGCCTGCCATCGCTTCGCCAACGCCGGCGGGTCCGTGGGGCCGGAGTTGACCGGGGTCGGCAGCAAGTATTCGTTGGAGAGCATTCTTGAATCCATCATCGAACCGTCGAAGGTTGTGTCCGATCAATATCAGAATTCGAACATCTGGAAAAAGGATGGTGACGATGTTTCCGGCCGGATTATAGATGAGAACGCCGAGCGCATCATTGTGTTGCCGAACATGCTGACGCCGGAAGTCACCGTCGAAGTGCCCACCGCTGAAATTGCCCGCCGCGAGCCATCCAAAGTTTCAGCGATGCCGAGCGGTTTATTGGATAGTTTGAGCCGGGAAGACATTCTGGATTTGCTGGCTTACCTCCAGGCCATGGGGCAGGCCGGCGCGCCAAACTTTAAGCCGTGAGTTGTGCGCCCATAATCAATAACCTGCGGCTTTGATTTATGAATACCGTCAAACAACTGAAAACCATCACTCGTCACACTCAAGCCAAGGTCGCGGCGGAATTGTCGCGCACCGGCGGTTTGCTGCGCCTCGCGCCCAACTGGGTGCCGCGTTCCTTCCTCCAACCCGGTCTGCGCCTCAAATTGCATCCGGACGACACGTACGCCTATGGCGCGAATCGCGGCGGCATTGACGAGCGTTGGTTCGCCTCGACCACCGAGGCGGCGAACGAAGGTCGCGTGCCGGATGAAGGCTTGAGTTATTGCGTGGTTGGTCGGGAGCGGTTCACCTTGCGTCAGGCGGTGGAGGATTCCGGTGCCGCGCTGGTGGGCAAGGCCATTTGGGGCAAATACGGGCGTTGGCCGGTGTATTCCAAATTCTTCGACAACATGGGGCCGATCCCGCATCACATGCACCAGAACGCCGCGCAGGCGAAACTGGTTGGTCAGGAAGGCAAGCCGGAGAGCTATTACTTCCCGCCGCAACACAACAACGTGGGCAATAACTTTCCTTATACCTTCATGGGATTGGAGCCGGGCACAACCCGGGCGCAGGTGCGTCAGTGCCTCGCCAATTGGAATCGGGGCGACAATGGCATGCTCGATTTGTCCAAAGCCTATCGCCTCAAACCGGGCACGGGTTGGCTGATCGGTCCGTGTATTTTGCACGCGCCCGGCTCGCTCTGCACCTACGAGCCGCAATGGGGCAGCGATGTGTTCGGCATGTACCAAAGCCTGGTGGAAGGGCGTTACGTGCCGTGGAATTTGTTGGTCAAAGACATGCCCAAATCGAAGCATCGCGACCTGGACTTCATCGTGAACCAATTGGATTGGGAAGCGAACGTGGACCCGAACTTCAAGGACAACCATTACCTCGAACCCGTGCCCGTGGCCGATACGCGCCAGGAAGGTTTTGTGGATCGCTGGATTGTTTATGGCAAAGTGAAAGGCCGCCAATACTTCACCGCCAAGGAACTCACGGTGGACCCCGGCGCCAAATGCACCATCAAGGATCGCGGCGCCTACGGCCTGATCTGCGTGCAAGGCAAAGGCACGATCAACGGGCTGCCGCTCAATTCGCCCAAACTGATCCGCTTCCACGAATTGACCGAGGACGAATACTTCTGCTCGGCGGATGGCGCGCGAGCGGGGATCACCTTTGAAAACACCAGTGAAACCGAGCCGTTGGTCACCTTGCGCTATTTCGGGCCGGACGTGAATCCCGACGCGCCAGTCATGGGCGCGTATCGCAACAACAAATTCTGATTCAACGCATGGGCCGCGCGCGGCCGCGTTCACAATCGTAAAACACTCGGTGTTTGAGCGCTGCGTTTATGCGCCGGATCACACCGTAGCTGGCGTGGCGGTGAGGGGGATGTTCCGTTGTCTGCTGATGAGGCAGGGGAATGGCTTGGGTCGTCATTTACGATCGGTCGCCGCGAGCACCGCTTTCGTGCGGATCAATGCTGGAGTTCCAAAACAGCGACGGATTGTGGCGCGACTTCGATTTGCCAACGGTTGCCTTCGCGTTTAAGCGTTGCGTTGGTGAGCAATTCCTTGATCAAGCGGTCCGAAGTGCTTTTCCCGTCATCGCTCAACGTGATGAATCCAGCTTGTGCTTGGGCGGTGTTATTGAACACCGTCAGGTAACTGGGGTCCTGGCCGAAACTGCCGAAGCGTTCCAACCAGAGCTGTGGATTGTCGCCGGTGGCGGCGGTGATGGGTTGCCAGCCCGCCGCCGTGAGGCGCTGAAACATTGGAATGTATTTTTTAAATAACGCGCGGTCGCGATCATACCAGCGTTTGGTCGAGGCCCAGTAAGGATCTTTTGAAGCGGCGTCCTGATCAAAAAATCCCGGCCAGACGCCATAAAACAGGCAGCGTTGAAAGTAACGCTCAACCCGTTCCGACGTGAACTGCTCGTAATCCGTGTTCATCAGGAGGCAGTAGGGTTTCTGGTAACAAAGTGCGCGTCGGAAGTTCATCACGGCGTCGGAGTCGGGCAGGTATTCACCGCGCGGCAGCCAGTTGACCTCCGTGCCGAGCACATCCAGCCACGGCGCGGGGAAGGAGTAATTCCAAAGTACCGCGTTGGCGAACATGAGTTTGCCTTCGCGATGCATCTGCGCGGCGATGTCGCGCGCAAATTCCCAGGTGTTGAAAATCATCAACTGCGCCGGGCGTGCCTCGCGATCGAACCCGAGCGGTACCGTGGCCGTGCGAAAATGATCGCGACGATAATTCAACTGCGTGGCGGACATTTCCAGCGAATCCAGATACACGCCATCCAGTCCGGCGTTCGGCGCGTTGGTAGCGGCGGGCGCGTTCCGTTTGAAGGCGGCGGCAATATCCCGGCGCATGATCGAGGCTTTGGTGAATTTGAGTTCGTTCGACGGGGCCAAATCCGGGTCCGGACTGAGCGTGAATACGCCGCCGTCGCACCAGGGCGCTTTGACGAGGTAGAGCGAAAATTTTCCGTCCGCCGTGTGAATGCCGCTGGTCAACGTCGCCGCCGCCATGGCCTGTTGCTCCGCGCTGCGCGCGCCGGCGAGATCGTTGGTGAGTACCTGCATGGCGCTCTCGTAAGTGCGCGGTACTTCCGGCGGTAACGCGATCCAATAGCTCATCGGCTCGACATAGACGAAGCTGGCGATGTCGTGCTGATCGTCAAACGCCACGTTGGGTGCGCCTTCCTGAAACGCGAAGCCGAAGTCCGCAAAACCTGGCACTTTCGCGATGTCTGTGAAGGGCATCCAGAGGCCCTCGCGGCGTACGCGCTTGGTAAATTGTTTCGGGAAGATGTCGTAGTACTTCTGCAACGCGGCGCGGAAGCCCCATTGCGGATCGAACCGAAAACAGACCAGGCGAAAATCCGCGCGACTTGGAAAGTGGACCGTATCTTTCACCAGAGCAAAATCGTAGGCGATGAAGAACTGTCGCGTGCCGGCGTGATAGACGAGCCGATATTGGGCCGGTTGAGCCATGTCGAGCGCCAGCGCCAGACCGACGGATTTATTCCAGATCGCCGCCAATGGATACCGCGACATTTTGTTGTCCGCGCCACAACCGACATTCACCAGATTGGCAAACTCATAGTTGTCGCCAATCTGACGACTCGCGCGCATGTCGTCGCCCCACTGCCAGCCGGTTGCGTCCACCGGCAGCGCAAACAACAACGTGACGGCTCGATCTTCACCCGACAGATCGGTGAGGCGACCGGTGATGACGAGGTGGTCGGATTCGTTTTCAATTTTGGCGTTGAGCTTGAGTTTTAGCTCGGAGCAAAGGCCATTGGCGAAATCAAACAAGTCCGAGTTCGCGGCAAAGTCGCGAACCAGAAAACCGGACGGCGCCGTGGAGGCCAGCTCGGTGCCGCCAATTTGCAGCGACGTGATGGTGTTGTCGCGCGTGGTCAGTTTCAGGCCGTCTTCGGTTGTGTAAGTGCGCGGAGACGCCGTTGGTTGGCGCGGCCCACCCGCTGGAGGTTGAATCGGCGTCCCTTGAAACATGAACGCACCCGCCGGAGTTGAAACCTCTTCCAGCGAGACTTCATCAAACCACACTTTGCCGGTGTGTCCACGGAACAGGCAATGCAGCGTCAGCGACCGGATGGGTTTATCCGGCAGCAATACAAACTGCCGATGTTCCCAGTCGTGCGTGCCGCAATTGAAGCTGACCGTCTGTCCCCAAAGCGTCGTGCCGTCCGCGTAGATGAGGTCCACGTAGAGCGAGTAGCCGTTGTCCGGACTGCCGGTGACGTTTTCCGCCTTGCTCCAACCGCGAATGATCAACGGCGCCACGTGAGTGCGATTGAGCGTGAGGGTCTGGCTTGCGCCGAATTCGCCCTCGCCTTCGTGACGCTCGCATACGACGGCTTGGGAATGGTTGCGGCCTTCGCCGGGCGCAGCACGAAAACCTTGCTGCCAACCGTACCAGGACTCCAATTTTCCCGACGCCAGAGCTTCGAACCCGCCGTTCTGGAGCAATTGCGCCCCGCCGCCTTCGGCCGGCTTGACCACGTGCAGCACGGATTCAGCCTGTCCCGCCAATGCAGCCAACCCAAAAGCCAGAAGGTAGAACGATTTCATTGCAGTACTCGTCACAATTGTTTAGACGTTACACCGGATATTGTCGAGTGCGCCAGCCGCCTAACGAGCGAGAAGATGTATAACGCAGTATTAATTCCGCTTGAGATATTGGGGCGGCCACAAAGCGCGTTCACCTATTAAAGCCAACCGAACTAACTTTTCGCTTTTACTGACCTTTGACTCTTCTACACTTGGAAATTAATGACTCGCTACGGAACTGCCGAACTTTACGGATTTGACTTCGCGTCGTTATCTCCACAACGCGTGCGCGAGCTTTCGTCTGCTAATCATAAAAATACTCCATGTCCGTTCAAGATAAGAGAGGCTGGCAAACCCATGCCAACGTGCAGTAAAAAAGGTGGAGTCTGTTCGCTGCGACAATACACCCAGAACACCCACGGCCTTGTAGTGCCTTCCGGCATGCCAGTGACTACCTGTCCGTATCGTTTTCTTGAAAACAACGTCATTTTTGAATGGATTGGGAAGTCGTTACTGGGCACAAAAAATCCAATCGTTATTTCTGAAGTGCCGTTTTTAATGGAAGAGGAAACGATCCCCGGTGAAGGAGAGAATCCCGTTGGCAAGATTGATAACGTCCTGGTCAACTTTGCCGGTGGTGTATTGGAATGGTGCGCGTTGGAAATCCAGGCCGTGTACTTTTCTGGTAAGAGTATGGAGAACGATTTTGCGTTGATGCGCACTTGGACTGGCCCAGGCGTTCCGTTCCCACAGGCTCAACGGCGTCCTGATTTCCGCTCTTCCGGACCCAAACGACTCATGCCACAACTGCAAATCAAAGTGCCGCGCGGCGACCAGTGGAACAGCTGAGGACATGGGCAAAAGCCTAAAAACACCACCAGCGAACACCGAAGCATTCTGTCACAGTGAGGTTGACCGGATGCTGAAGTATTCACAAACGAAGGTCATCATGCCCGTTGTCACGCTGGGGCTGCTCACCGTTTTCAAGGAGACAGGCCAGAAAAAATTTTCGGATTCAGAAGTTAGGAAAGCATACGAATCGGCAGTCAAGGGAATGAAAGCATATTTGGGCCACGACGTGCATGTCGGAGCAAAGTATTACGACGCTTATGGCCTACGGATGTCCCGCTACAGCGTGCTCAAGTCAATTGGGCATTTGAGATACGAGTTACTGCCACCTTACGTTGACCACGCGGAAGCGCTCTGCAAATGGATTCCTTCACGGATTAAGCGCCACATTGAAGAACGGTTGGGTGTAGTGCCGATGCTGAACAGCCCCACAATCCGCATGGCTTACTCCGACGACCGACAACGGTTTGTAGAATTGCTCCGAGAACAAATCGACAAGATGCCAGCCAACTTCGAGATTTTTAGCTTTGCAGTGATCAAGATTCACTTGGAGAAATTTGCGTGCAAAATCTACCGAGACACACGAACTGCCGCGCATGACAAAGGCGTCGACCTCTCCACCAACTTCGGCGTCGTTTACCAGATCAAGAAGCTGCGGATTCAAACAGAGTCGGATGCCGACCGGCTTTACGCGGAACTCAAGCTAAACTTTGATCAAGAGCGACTTCAGGATGGCAATGTAATCCTTGTGATCGACGACATTTCAAAAGCCGTAAAGCAATATCTCATCGACATGAAAGTTCAGTCCATCAGCAAGGATGAGTTGCTGAAGCTTGCAGCCAACTTCGATGAACCAGAAGACCGCCAGAAAGTGCTTCGAATTGTTTACGAGGAGTTTCGTCGCGAGTATTCGAGCAGCATCAAGTAGGCGCTCCTAATCTCGGGGAGTCAGAACGTCCGCTGCGAGCGCCCGCCCCGTGACAATCTGTTCAGCAGCCGTGACCGCTTCGCTTTCAGATGCAAACGCTCTTTCCACTTTCGTGAAGTAGTCCAAGGGAAAGTTGCCTTCGACGACTGATGTCGTTGCGCCACCAAAACCATCTGCCTCCACCACGAGGAGTTCGTCCGCATTTGCTTTCGCTGTTGCCATGAAAACTACAGCGTTGGGCGGGCTGATTTCGAGTTCACGTCGGAGCGTGTCGGCCTCTTGCTGAATCCGCCGCAGCCTTTGAATTCGTTGATCGTCAACCGGCATTGGTGTCCTTTCTATTATGTTGAGACGATTTGTGCTTCTAAGCGTGAACTAATTGGCCAAATCCCTCCCGATGATGAGTTTGTCCATCCTGGCCTGTCCATCCTGCTTCATTGCGACGGCTTCCAGTTCAAAACCGAACTCGCGCACCAAAGACACAATCTCGCGGGTGTTATCGTAGGTAAGCAACACATCGCCTTTTACTTTCGACAGCAGTTCAAAAAGGGCGCGATGGTCCACCTGCCAGTGCTGATATAGGCGTCGAGCCGCAACGGTATAGGGCGGGTCCACAAAAAAGACGGCTTCTTCAACGTCAGCGTAACGCCGGATGATCTCCAACCCATCGCCCTCAATAAACAAAAACCGGCTCCGCATCTCAGCAATTTCGCGAATTCGCCGCGCCAGCGTTTTGGGGTACCAGCGCGAACTCAACCCCTTGCCATTTTCTCCATTCTTAACCAATCCGGCCCCAGACGCCATGATGCCGCCGCGCTGTACGCGATTGCGCAAGATTGTGGCAAAGGCGCGTTCGCGCAGGCTGTTTACTTTATTGCGCAAAACGCCCATGACATTTTGCTCGGTCAATTCGAAGCGCTCGATTGTGTCCGCCAACCAGCGGGCTTGACCTCCAAAAACAGCCTGCCAAACGGCGGCCACATTCGGATCGTTTTCGACAAGGACAACATGCTCTGCCAAGAATTCAAATCCAGCTGTTAGACCGACGATTGCTCCACCAGCAAAGGGCTCTATCAGTATCGCCGGACGTGGAGTTTTGCTTCGCAACCACGATCGGATGTAAGGTACCAACCAAGTCTTACCGCCAGGATACCGGAAAGGTGAACGCTGCGGGACTGAAGCAACATTAACCGGCTTGCGAGTATCCAGATCTTCTGCAGTCCGATAAGGGCGCCCGTACTCCTTTAATGCCGCAGTTCCAGTTTCCGAGTCGAGTTGGCGCGCAAACTCTAGAATCCTTGTCGCCAAAATTTCCGGAACTCGGATCACCGTAGTAGGACCGGCTGCCCATTTGGAGCGGTAAGTTGTGGGTGAACGCGCCATAACGCGACCACTTGTTACAAGGGCTCGATTTTTAGATCAAGCTATTTGTTACACGGGTTGCAATTCTTCCAGAGCAGTCCTGATTCGTTACTAATTAAGAAAGAACTTTTCGGCGGAATCGCAATTTTTTAGCCATGTGAACGTTCCCGTTTTGTAACCAGTTGGCTCCATCACCACTTCGGCAACTCAAATTTCATTCCCGCACGCCAAAAACCTCCCGCACGGCTTCAAGATATTTCATGCCGTGGACGGTGTCTGGTTCGAGGTAGCTGCCCTCGGTCCATTCGTTCCAGCAGTTGATGTTTATGATCCGCGGTCCGTCCGGACGGGCGAGCAACCGTTGTTTCGCCAACGCCAACGCGGCCCGAAATCGTTCCGGCGTATTGTCGCCGATGGTGTTGGTGAAGGGATAACCGAAATTGCCGAACGTGTCACTTTGCTCGCAGCGCGGGCTGGAATCCCAACCCATCGTCACGTTCGGATAATACGGCACGCTGAACATCTTTTCCGCCTGATCCCAGTAACCAAAATACTGATCGCGCACCCAATTGTAATCGGTTTGCTGTTCCGGCAACGCCACGTGATGCACCCAGACGTAGGAAGTGACCGAATCGAAACCCAGATCGCGCACGAGTTGCGCCGGATCGGTGGGAGTGCCTTCGCCGGGCAGAATAGGTTGTCCCCAAACGACCGCGTTCAGGTGCAATCCCGGTAGGCCCGTCGCAATGGTTTTGGCGCGAAATTGATCCAGGGCCGCACGCGTGGCGGGCACGGAACCAAAACTCTCCAGTAACTTGGTGAGTTCGTAGAACGAAAAGTACGGTTTGCCGGCGATGCGCCAGTAGGAGGGATGTTGGAAGTAATCCTTGATGAGGTGATCGCAAATCTTTTCGAACGTGGCCGGGGTCACTTTGCCGGGAAAGAGTAATTGCTGCGGAGTGCCGCGTTGGTAAGGGTGGATTTCCAACCAGTCGTGGTTCGCCCACATCAAACCGAATTTGAGGCGGTGGTTGTTGGTGGCGTTGAGAAAACCCCGATCAATCGTGCGCTCCAGAAACGGGCCGTCATTGTAGTAATACCAATCAAAGATGAACGCATCCACCCCGTGATCGGCGGCAGCCGCGATTTTTTGCGCCATGACGTTCGGATCGGATTCATCGGTATAACCCCAGAGCGGTACCTTCGGCTGATCATGACCGGGGAAACGCGGTCGCGCGGCTTTCACCAGTTCCCATTCGCTCCAGTTTTTACCCTTGCCTGGCAGCTTCGAGTTGCGCGCGTCGCCGGGATGATAATTGCCGAAATAATAACTCGCGACGGTGATGGGATGCGGGTCGGTCGCATCCGGGTGTGCGGCGGTTGATGCCGCGACGCCCGCCGCGCCGAGGCCGTAGATGTGAAATTCGTGGCCGGTGCTGCCTTCATTTTTATCGGCCAACAATTCGAAGCGCACGCGATGTTGGCCCGGCGTCAGGTCTCGCGCCACCTCCTGCGTTTTACGGTAGCCGCCCCACGTTTGATCAAACCAGCCTTCCAGTTGCGTGGCGTTGCTGCCATCCACCGTCACGCGTGCCCGTCCCATCGGACCGCGAATGACGTGGTGCATGGTCAGCACCGTCGTGCCGGCGATTTCGAATTCAATCACGCTGCCGGGCTGATCACTTTTCCAGCATTGCCGGTCCGCATCCAACACCCAGCCGTGATTTTCCACCGGCTCACTGACGTTGGCTTCACGGAGTGTGACGTGTTCGTACGCGTCTGACACCAACGGCGGTGGGAGTGGCTTAACCACGGGTGCCGCGGCCTGGTTCGGCATCGTTTTCAACGTGTCCGCCAGAAAGCGCGTGATGAACTGCGCGGCGTAACCGTGCCCGCGATCGTTGGGATGCACCGTGTCCGCCTCCACGTCGCTCCACTGGAGGCGCTTTGCTTGCATCTCCGGCCAGAGCGCGTCGCGAAAACTGATCATGGGCAGCGCGTAATGGCGTCCGATTTGCGCGTGCCATTCCTGGGCGTTGCTGCCGTTGTGGTGCATGGTGAACAGCAATAGCACGGCGGGTTGACTCGGTGCTTGCAGAATCTGACGCACCAACCCTTCCAACGTTTCGGCGCAACGCGCCTGCTGGGGATCGTTCACCGCAAACTCGACCACCACGAAATCCGGATGACTGGAAAGCAGATCGCGCGATACCCGCAATGCGCCATAATCCGAACCCGTCGCGCCGATGCCCGCATTGACGAAGTTGATTGTGGCCTGCGGAAATTGCCGGCGCCACCATTCCGCGATGTGATTGCCGTAGCGGAACTCCGGCTGACTCGCCAATGCCCCCTGAGTGATCGAGCCACCAATGACCCCCACGGTTACGACGTCGCCGCGCTGCGCCTTGGCAAGCGCCCGTTGAACTCTCGCCGTATCACCTTGACTCACCAGGGCGCGGGAATAGATCGAGTCATCCATGGCGGGTTCGGTTTGCGCCGTTGCGGCGACTAACACCAACTGTGCGAGAAGTAATCCCCAAGCGATGTGATGGCCAATTTTCATTTCAATTTTGAATGGTTCGGTCTGGTTCGTTCGTGTCAACGGGAGAAGCATATTGCCAAACTTGGACTCCTGTAAACCGTTTGACGGACGGTTTCATCATCGGCGCGTTCCAAGGCAACCCGGTTTTCCCTACAGGACCCGGTTGTGTCTGATTCGAAAACTCGCCGTGAACAATGAGGCGGCTCATTGTGCCGCGTCGGACGCGATGAGCAGGCGCACGGGACCGAGCAAACCGGATTCCAGCAAGGGCGTGTCCGGAGTGAACGGATTCCACGTCGTCCAGGCCACGCGCTTTTCCTGCGGCAAGGCGGCGTCACCGATCAGTCGGTTCGGCCACAAGTTCGCCACTTCGATTTCGAGCTGATTGTCGCCGGCTTGCAACGCATCCGTGATTTTTACGCGGAAGGGAGCTTTCCAAACCGTGCCCACGTCGTGACCATTTAGTTTAACTCGCGCCATGACTTCCACCCGCCCGAGATCGAGATGCCATTGTTGCCCGGACGCGCCCGCTTCCCGGTCGGCTTTGAAAGTCGTTCGATAAGTGGCCACACCGCTGAAATGGCGCACGCCCGCATCCGTGTGTTTTGACCAATCCGTGAGTGCCTCGAAGGTCGCTTGCGCGGGGGCGCCGCGGTGGGCTTGGAATTGCACGCTCCACGGACGCGTCAATTCCAGCACGGAGTTGAACTCATCCCAATTGCGTCGCTCGTGACTGCCGCCGGGGGGTTGGCCCGATTTGCGAAACACCACGAACCACGAATCGTGCGGACCGAACTGCAGCGGCACGAAGGTTCGTCTCTCGCGTTGTTCCCAATATCGCGCCGGACGAATTTCTCCGGTCAGCGGATTCCATAGTTCGGGAACTTTGTCTTGAGCGCGAAACGCCGCCGTGGCGATGCAGGTTTCAGCATTGCGATTCGCGACGAAATAGAACTCCGCCGCTCCGTCGCGGCGATGGGTGTAGCGCAGCGGTCCGTCCGACTCGAAATCCGGCGGCACGCCGTCAGCACGCAGTAACGCCGCGAGTTCGGCGTAGTCAGGATAAACCTCGGGAAATTCTTCCACGGCCGCCGGGCGACCCCAAGGCGACATACCCAACGCGCCCAGTTCTATCGCCGCACTCCAGTCGCCATCACTTGCGGGAGCGGTTTGCCAATCGGCGCTGACGCGCGTTGTCGCCTGCCAGGTGGCTGCCGACGGCACTTCCAGTTTTGTGCCGTCCGCAAATTGCACGCGCAGGGACGCGATCAAGCCCGCCGGGTTTGGCGCATTACCGCTGTTCGCCACCAGAACCGCGATCACATTCGCTCCTGGTTTGAGCCGCGCAGCGACGTCGTATTTCTGCACTTGATGGAAATTATCAGCCGCCCCCAGCTCATGTCCGTTGAGCCAAAGCGTGAACGAATTGTCAGCGGTGAGCGCAATTTGTGCGGCGGCAATTTTGATATCAGGCAAGTTCACCGTCCGGCGAAAATAGCGTTTGCCAACCGGCGCAGCCACAGTCGGGTCGCCTTCCTTGAACCAAATCCATTTTGCGTCCGCCAACGGATCCCCGGCAAATGCGTTGACTGGTTTGCGCTGGGTGGACCCGCTGCCGCGCACGACGCGGCCTTGACCCAAACGCCGCTCGCGTTCTCCCGTCGTGCCCCAAATCTCCGCCGCCAATTTCTGTACCTCCGCGTCGCAATGCGGATAGTCCGTCAAGCTTGGCGATTGCCGCGGCGGCACGCCATAGACCGTTGCTCCGGCTTCGATGAGCGCTTTCACTTTGGCGAGTAACGACGGCGTCATCAGGTCCACCCGTGGCAGGGCCAACACGCGATAGCTTGTGCCGTTGGCGAAAGTAATCCGTCCGTCTTTTACGGTGGCGCGCGATCTCAACGTCTCCGGGGAACACGCATCAAAGTTGTATTCGCGGCGATCCGGCGGATCGCCCACCACGGCGGATGGAGGCGGACGAAAAACCTGCGGCGCGCCTTCCGGAGTGAGATACAAAATGTCCGCCACCGCTTCGCCCTGGCGCAGCAGCACCTGGCAGCGAGCCAGGTAGCGATGATAATCGCCGCTCAGGTCCCACCAGGTTTGGGTGCGTTCCCAATGCACACCATACGGCCCCATCGTCATGCCGGGCCAGCGATTCAGCCACGGTTGATGCGCGTAACGATGAAACGCGATGCGGTTCACCCCGGCGCCAAAGGCCCAATCGCCCAGCCCTTTCAAATTGCCCGGATGCAAACGCCAGCGTTCCCTGTCGTCCGAAGTGAAGGATTCTGCCGCGACAATGGTTTTACCGCCGGTGTGCGCGAGGGATGCCGCTTCAAAGCAACTGAACCAGGTGGCGAAGCCGCTTGCCCAAAACTCGCCCATCGGCACATCCGCCACCGCACCGAGATTCAAATCGGCGGTTGGGTTCATGTCGTAAGGTTCAATGGAAAGGCCGAAGCCGTGCTGGTGAGCCAATGCCTTGAGGTGCTCGGCGTGGTTTTCAATCACCAACTCCTGCGCGGTCTGGCGCACATCCCAGAGAAAGCGTTCCGTGATTTCCCGGCTGGTCACGATGCGCCCCGTGTATGCCGGCAGAAACCGCAGCGGATCGTAACCGCGCCGCTTTTCAAACTCCTGCCGAAATGCCGCGCTCCAGTTCTGTGCGCCCATTTCCCAACTGTCAATGTGCAGCGAAGTCCAACCGACGTCGCGGCGCTGGTCCGGACCAAGCTCGCGCCGCAACGCGCCGACGAAATGCTCGAAGTGCGCGTCCAACGCGGCGGCATCGAATTTATCGGATTCCAGCCCCAGACCCGGTGCCGGTGCCGGTCGCGTGTTGGCTCCGGTGCTCGTGCGTCCGAAGCGCATGACGGTCCAACGGCCCGGTGGCGCGTTCCACGTCAATCGCCCTTGCGCATCCAGATGGCTCGTGAGGTCCAGCATGGTGTTCGGCGCAATGGCCGCCGGGTCCGACTCCGTTGCGTCCTCCACATTCATCGGAATGAACGGTTTGACGCCGGGCCTCGAAGAAAATGGATCGCGCACGTAGAGCGCCTTCTGTTCTGAATCCGAAATGCGCGCGTTACCTTCCGGTGTGGGAAAGGCGAGTACGGCGACATCGCGATAAAATTCGTTTTGCGCTTTGATTAGCTCTGCGGGCAATCCGCCCGTGCCGAAGTACGGTTTACGCGGCGGGGGCTGCGGCAGTACCGCGTTGAAATGGGTTGGCCCAAGCACTTCGGTTTCGCTGGCCACCAGGAACTGCATGGATTGTTCGGGCTTTACCCACGGCCCGCCGCTGCCGGTCCAGCCGGGGCCGGCGTTCAGGGTAATTTGCAGACCTAATCGCTCCGCTTCCTGCACGGCATGTTTGAAATTTTGTCGCCACTCGGCGCTCATGAATTTGACCGGTCCTTTCGGAACGCCCACGTCCACCTCCATCATGATCACGCCGCCCAGTCCCGCGCGTTGCATGGCTTCCAGATCGGCGGTGATGCCTTCCCGACTCGAATTGCCATCCATCCACATCCAATACGTCCAGGGCCGCGCCGCCGGGGGCGGGTTATGAAAATCCTGCTCCAGTGCGTCCGTCGCGTGGACCAAGCTGGCAGTCACAACGGCGAGCGCCAAAATGGGAAGCAGCGCGGTGAGAGAAGGTCTGGATTTCATAAATAAATTCTCCGGCGATTTTGTTCGATCACATTTTGTGGTGCGCCGTGAAAGAATCGCAAACGCTTTTTCCAGGAGCGGGCCATAATCGGTGGAAGACGATGCCGGATGATTGAGCGGCTGCGCTCCATTCGCCTCATGGCTCCAGCTTGCGGAGATGCAACACCGCGTCACGTAACTCCGGTGATTGAAAAGCGCGGATCGTGCCTCCTTCGATTTCCGCTGCATCAATCAGAAATTCGCCGGTTGCTGGATTCATCCATTGCACCTTGAACTTATGGCCCGCCGCCGATGACAAATCCACGGTAAACGGCGCGTTGGTTGGCGTATAGACCACATATTCCTCGCCCGGCGCCGTGAGGCAGATGCCGGTACTCGCCACGTTCTCGTCCGGGTGCATCCGCCAGAAACGCACACCGAAGTCGTGGAAAAACCGGGCGCAATGACCGGCCAGGTCGTAGGCGTGATCGCGCGCCAACGCCTGCTTCGCGATGGCCGCACGCACATCCCAACCAAAGCTGGGATCGTTCTGATTCACCCAGCCGGCCCCCGCTAAAACTGTTTCCCAGACGCTGCGACGAACCTCCGCCAGCGACGGTTTCACGCCATCGAACTCGGGCACCGGTTCACTGTAAAGATACGGTTTGGGCGGTGCCGTATGGAAACCTTTGGCGAACACCGGGAACTTCCCAATCCAACCTTGCGGATGCAGCGTGATGACGTCCACCCGGGCATCCTGATGCGGAGCATCACCATGGATGCCGTCCGTGTTCGAGAGCAGCAGGTTGTCGCAACGCGTGCGGAAAAACTCGAGGAAGTGCTGCTCGTGGTGGCGGCGCGCGACGGCAGCATACCATTCCCCCTCGTTGAACAGCTCAAAAATGACGTTGGAAAACGGCGCGAGTTCGCTGATGAGTTTGGCGCAGAACCGTTCCTGGAAATACTGGTTGCGCTGCCGCCAATTCCACGCTGCGTCAAAATCCGACGGCATCTCCCGCTCATAATCTGCCAACTGAACGTATTGTCGTTTATCGGACAACGGCCCGTTGCCCAACGCCCCATTGAACGGATGCCCGGCAAAGGCCTCCTTCGTCCAGCCATCGTGCACCGTGATCAACACCACAATACCGCGACTCTCCGCGAGTGCTACCAGCGCTTTGAGCCGTTCAAAATAAAGTGGGTTGAATTGCAACAGGTCGAAATCACCGGCATCGGGCGAACCGCGCCACGGCCACAACTCCGGGGCGTCGTAGCCGATGCGCCGATCGTGCTGTTGCATTTTTGCGTTCGTGCCCTTATACGCCCAGAGCATGAGCAGATTGATGCGGCGCTCGGCCAGGGACTTCACATAAGCGGCTTGATCGAAGTTTGTGCCGCACTCCATCCAACCCTGCGTCACCGAATCGCCCACCAACAACAACGGCTGACCGCGCCAGCTCAGATAATGCCCCGCCTGCGGCCCCGAAGTAAGCACGCCGACTTTCTCTCCGCCCAGTGCCAGCGACACGGCGAGCAACCAACAACCAAGAATCCCGTTTCTCCAAACGAATGAAAAGGAGCTGACTGTAAACCGATGCTGAGCGCGTTTGCAGCACCATCCTACCAGCTTGGATGGATTTGTCACCGCGGTGGACTCACGCGAACCGGCAGGCTTTTTGGGGACTGCGATGCTTTTCATGGCTGTCGGATATTGAGAGAGAGCATGATCTTGCCCGCAAAAATGGCAGAAATCCGTAGATTACACCACCGTCAATCTTGATGGATTTAAGCTCGTTAGTTTCCTAAAAAAAGGTGCTTACGCTTATTTGTCAAAAAAGAAGGCGCCAGTGTAAAAAATCTTGACTTACATTGATTATCTGGTTAAATGCAGCCGTTACCTGCAATTAGCGTTGTAGGTAACATGTAACACACCTGACGCCTTGGTGGTGGTGGGTGAAGTTCGAATTCAGAAGAACATAAAAGTAGCCTAAGTCTATGCGCTGGAACCATTTCGCCGCTGGCATTCTGTTGTTAGTTTTAGTGGCATTCACATCGCCATGCTCGGGTGGGGGCGAGATTACATTGGTTAATCGGAATTCGTCACTGGACATCAATGTTACAAGTGCCGATACCGGATTGGTGAATTGGACCGTTGATGGCGTCAATTCATTGAATTTCCAAGGCTTGTTCTATCGGGTTGGCTCCGGTGCTGAATCTTCTCTGTTAGGCATTTCCAGTAATCCCACGGTTTCGGTCACCCAGATTCCGAATGCCTTGAGCTTCTTGGATGTCACCTATGCGAATTCATTGTTCAGCGTGCGTACGGTCTATCAACTCATTGGGAGTACGGCGGGTTCGGGAAAGTCAGGTCTAAGCCAGAGCGTAACGGTGAAGAATCTCTCCGCCTCGCCATTGGATTTTCATCTTTTTCAATATTCTGACTTCGATCTCATGGGAGTTACAGGTGGGCAGACGGCCCAGTTCAGTTTTGATGGCGCAAATCAATCATATCAAGTCACCCAAACTGACGGCATGCGAACCCTGACCGCAACGGTTAATGCCAGCACGGCTCCGGTTGGTCATTTCGATGCAGCGCCATTTAATACCACATTGAGCAGTTTGCTGGATGCGAGCGCCACGACTCTCGGTGACGCTGCCAGCGCCTCGGGGAATGTCACCTTTAGCTTTCAATGGGATGCCATCTTGGCGGCGCATGGAGAAGCGGGCGATAGCCTGGTCATCAGTCAGTTGATCAGTTTGGTGCCCGAACCAACTTCAGGATCATTGCTGTTGGTTGGTGTAATGGCACTGCTCACACGCCGTCGAAAAACGATTTGAATTAGAAACTAAAACCGGACTCAGACTTGGAAAACAACAGAAGCGAAAACCCGTCAATTCAGTTCAATGAAGTCATATGCAACTTAAATTTGTCACTTTCCTAACCGGCGCACGATCCGTTTTGGCGGTTGGTGCGCTCTCAATGGCCTTTGCCACCGCGGTGAATGCCGCGGAGTACACCCTGAATGACGGATACTCTACGGCCAAAATTGATGCCGATGGCGGCGCGGGAATGTATTCCTGGATCGTTGGAAATCAGGAACAACTTAACCAACAGTGGTTTTATTACCGGATTGGCAACTCCGGTTATGCGGCGCCCATTAATTCGATTAGCACCGCCTCTTTGCTTGGTGGCTCCGCCAATTCATTGGCTCTCAACTACGCAAACTCAGAGGTGTCGCTCACGATCACCTATGTCCTTACCGGACTCGGGGTGAGTAGCGCGGACATCCAGGAAAGTATTTCAATTGAAAACCTCAGCGGCTGTGACCTTGACCTTCATTTTTTCCAATACTCGGATTTTAACTTATTGGGCACCGCGCAGAACGATACGGTTGAGTTTCTGGGGCGGGATAGCGTGAGGCAAACGGAATTATCGTTCGGGATCCAGGAAGCGATTATTTCGCCTTCCTCTTCCCGGTTCGAGACGCGTCTCGCTGGTGCGGGGGGCACCTTGGATAAGCTTTTGCACAAAAAAGGCTATAATTTGAATGACAAGGGCGGACCACTAACGGGCGATGTAACCTGGGCCTTCCAATGGGACTTCGTAATTGAAGCGGGACAGAGCGTGGAGATTTTGAAAGACAAGACTTTGGTGACTCCGGTAGTGCCTGAGCCTACCACGACCGCGCTTACATTGTTGGGCCTGGCGGCCATCGTCGCTTCGTGGCGACGGAAATCCGGCAATTAACCATTCTTCAAATATCGAGCAAAGCCGATCCACACAGGGTCGTCTTTGTAGTTTTTCCGCAAACCATTTTGTGTCCTGGAGAGACCCCTGGTAGGCGACTTTATTCCGGACGCGTCATGAAGTGCCGCGGAGTTTTCTCGGCAACGCGAGGTTGCTCGCTGGCCGATGTCTGCGACCTGGTGACCCAATCAATCAACGCACGCGGGTGAATCTGCCTCGTTTACTTTTGCCAACGCCAGTAACGCGTGCTATCTGAGGGCGGGATGGAGTTTGATTTTACCAGTGCGGCTCGACATTCCCAGTGGCGTAAACCGTTCCGCAGGCCAGGCGGATTTACGCTCATTGAGTTGTTGGTGGTGATTGCAATCATTGCGATTCTGGCGGCGCTGCTTCTGCCGGCTTTGCAGCGAGCCAAAGTCGCGAGTAAGAATACCGTTTGCAAAAATAATCTGCGGCAGTTGGGATTCGCGCTGCAAATGTATCTCGCGGATGGGGCGCTCTACCCTTACACCGTGGATGCGAATGTTTCCAAGACGTGGTTTCACTTCCTCGCGCCTTATTACGGCAACAACTTCAACGTGATGAATTGTCCGACTTTCAAGGGGGAGTGGCCGATCGAGCAATCGCTCGTGTGGATCTCCGGTAACGCCTACCATCGTGATCCGGCCACGCCCGGACGCGTGGCTGGCGTGAGTTATGGTTACAACGGCTTCGGGATCGGTTCCGCCGACGCGGTCAGTTGGACTGTCTATCTGGGGTTGGGAGTGCAGGTTAATCCTGGGCAGACCAAACCCGCCGTGCGGGTGACCGACGTGGTGGCGCCCGCCGCCATGATCGCCATTACCGATTCATTCCCGCAGCCCGGCTTTACCAATATTTTCGCATTTTTATTGTCCATCAGCAGCACGCCCTCGTCGGAGCGACACAATGGCGGCTCGAATGTTTCCTTTGCTGATGGGCATGTGGTAACGATGAAAAATTCCGATTTGGTGAGCAACGGTGAAGCAAATCGGCGGCGTTGGAATTTCGATCACCAACCACATTGGGAAGTGTCTTTTTGAGACACAGTCATTCGGTAGTAGGATGCCTGTGAAATGCTCTGAGCGGTGGTGGTGGATATTTAAGTCTTCTGCGTTTATTTTCGATCCACGCGAAGGTCACCGCGGCGGATAATCTTCAAGATCAAATTCGTCCCGGGTTAGGTCATTTTTACGCTCCGCACGAGCGTCGGGAAGCCGTCGGAAAGCAAGCGTTGACAGGTTGCGTTACTCGTTGGCAGCATTGCTTCCATGCGATACGAACTCAATTCTCGATCTCGCCGTACCGTCGCGCCGGGCATCCGGTCTGACGGCCAACCTCAATCGCGTTTTAATTTGTGGCGAAAAGCGCTCGTTAGCCTGGGCGCTTTGCTGGTCGTTGGTTCATTGAGTGCGTGTCGGACGGCGCATCATTACCACCACGGCGACGCGAGCGGTCAACTGTTGCCAGGGGTCAAGCACGTGCTCCTGATTGGGTTTGATGGATTTGGCGCTTATGCCTGGGAGCAGGCCGAAATCCCGAACCTGAAAGCGCTGGCGGCGCGCGGAGCCATTTCTTTGGAGACCCGGACGGTGCTTCCCTCGTCGAGTGCGGCCAATTGGGCAACGCACCTCATGGGCGCGGGAACAGAGTTGCATGGCTATACCGAGTGGAATTCCAAAACCTCGATGCCGCCCGCTCGCGTCGTGAGCAAGTACGGGATTTTTCCAGGAATTTTCGGTCTGGTACGCGAGGCGTATCCAACGGCGGAAATGGGTGTCCTCTATCAATGGGATGGCATTCATTACGTCTTTGAAAACGGCGCGGTGAATTTTGAGAAACAGGAGCAGACTCCGGAATCACTGACCACAGCCACCGTGCGCTATCTCACCGAGAAGAAACCGCTGTTCACTTTTGTCTGCTACGATCAACCCGATGGCGTCGGACACGGCGAAGGTCACGATACGCCGCAGTATTATGACATGCTGAAACAGTGCGACGCGGAATTCGGCAAATTGATGGCCGCGTTGCAGGCGGCCGACATGGATCGGGATACGCTCATAATCATCATTTCGGATCATGGTGGCATCAATAAAGGGCACGGTGGTAAAACGCTGCGCGAAATGCAGACGCCTTGGGTGATCGCCGGACCAGGCATCAAGCCCGGACACAAAATCAATTCGAGCGTGGTGCATTATGACACCGCCGCGACGTTGGCGCGAATTTTTGGCGTGCAACCGCCGCAGGTGTGGACCGGTCGTTCCGTGCGCGAGGTGTTTGAGCATTAAGCGTTCGCGCGGCAACGCGGTTGAAGCTGGAGCGGCGAGGGGAATCAGACTCCCACCGGTAATTTTTCGATCACCTTAAGCAGGGGCGATGCCCGTGCTGTCACGTTCACCAGGAAACGCGTCGCTACCAAGCGGACTTCAACTCGTGAATCTGCAAGGATTCAACCGCAGTCGCTCCATTTTTACACGAAAGTTTTAGCGTTTGGTTTTCCGGCGACATCTTCGCGGCCATGGGCATGTAGAGCCGACCCGCCGCGCCAAAAATATCCACCGCACCGCGATCCACAAAAATGCGCAGCGCAATCTTTCCATTCTGTGGTTTCAATGTTGCCTGACGTCCCAGGCACGAAAGTTTCTGACTGCCGACGTTGTAACCATCACCATTAGACACCACCAACGCGGCACACCTGATCCTCGCGCAATCTGCTCTAGGTCATCACGCAGCGCGAGCGAAGTTGGCCGAAGGCGTCCGTGCTGGCGCAGGCGAGGGCCACCACCTTGTTTGCCGCACTGCATGTCGTCGAGGGGCGGGTCATTGGCCCGTGTTTCCGCGACACCGCCACCAGGAGTTTTTGAAATTCCTGCGGCGCTTAGATACCGAATTTTCAGGAGCAGTAACGCTGCACCTGATCCTGGACAACTACGGCACCCATGCGTAATTTACGTGCCATGATACTAGCCGGGGCGGTTCTGAACTGGCAACCCCTCAATCTGGCCAAACGCCACCACTTCTACTTGCCCAACCCCCTCCACTGGGGTCATCATGTCACCAGTTTTCCGTTTGTGTGAATATCGTTTTGACTTCGGAGAAATGCGCTTGCCGCCGCATCTTCTGGTCGTTCCAAGGCCGGCAGACCGTGCCGATGTCCCTGACCCCAGAGCGCCAGGAAGCTCGGTCAGAGGCAAAGTTTTGCTGGTGTCCGCGGATCAGAGCGCTAAGCGGCGAAACTCCAAGGTCGTGTCCGGCTTCCTCGGTTCAACCTGGACGGAGGAGCGCATGAAGAATCCGGTGTGGTCCGAAATCATCAATGCCTGTCCCGATCCGCCACGCGCGCGGCACGTTTGGGAGTCGCTGGCGGCGACCGACGCCGCGCCGAGGTTGAGCGACGCCACAGAGGAACAGGCGCGAGTCCTCGCCATGCTGTTCAGCGGGTCGCAGGCGCTCGGTGCGTTGCTGATCGCCAATCCGCAATGGCTGGCATTGCTGGAGCTGGAGAACCTTCGCCACCCGCGACGGATTCAAGGGCTGCGCCAGGAAATTGCGGCGAGCTTGGAGTCGTTGCTGGCGGCGCGGAATTACGACGCGGGGTTCAGCGGGTTGCGCCGTTTCAAACAGACGCAAATGCTCCGGATTGCCGCCCGTGATCTGGCGCGGCTCGGAAGTACGACCGAGACGCTTCAGGAAATTTCTGATGTGGCGGACGTCTGTCTCGAATTCGTGTGGCGCTCGTGTTGGCAACAGTTCAACGAGCGTTTGGGTCAGCCCCATCACCAGGACCCGGCGGGGCGCTGGCAGCCGACGGCGGGTTGCGTTCTCGGCCTGGGCAAATTGGGCGGGCAGGAATTGAATTACAATTCGGATGTGGACCTGCTCTTCGTTTATAGCGAGGAAGGACAGGTGTTCAAGGAACGGCCCACGAAGACCAATGCCCCCGCGTCCGCGTTGTCCAATCACCAATTCTTCAACCGGCTGGCCGAGGCGTTCATCGCGGAAGTGTTGCGGCTGACGGAGGACGGCGCATTGTTCCGAATAGACGTGCGTTTGCGCCCGGAAGGCGCCACAGGACCCCTGTGCCGCTCCCTGGCCAGCTACGAAAATTATTACAGTCAGTGGGGGCAAACCTGGGAGCGGATGATGCTGATCAAAGCGCGCGGCGTCGCGGGCGACAACCGCCTCGCCGCCGAGTTCCTGGAGATGATTCAGCCGTTTCGCTTTCCCCGATCGGTGAATCCGAACGTCTTGCGTGAGATCGCGGCGATGAAAACGCGCATCGAACGCGAACTGTTGGACGCGGAGGCGTTGGAACGCAACGTGAAACTCGGGCGCGGCGGCATTCGGGAAATTGAATTCATCGCCCAAGCGCGGCAGCTGATTTATGCGGGCCAAATCCCGTTTCTGCAATCCGCGCAAACGCTCCCGTGCCTCGCCAAGCTGGCGCAATATCATCTGCTGGAAGAGCGGGATGCGCGCGAGTTGCCGTCCGCCTACCTCTTTTTGCGGGACGTAGAGCACCGCCTCCAAATGGACGAGCACCGTCAGACGCACACGATTCCCAAGGATCGCCGCGCGCAGGAGCGGCTGGCCCGGCTGATGGGTTTTGCCACCTGGGAAACTTTTGAACCGACCCGCCAAGCCCACTGCCAAAACGTCCGCCGCGTGTTCGACGAAATGTTCCGAGGTGAAGATGCTCCATCGGACTCACCGTTTCCGCAAACCTTTGACGGCACGGCAGCCGAGTGGAAAGCCGTCCTGACGCGACATTGGTTTCAGGATGTGGACAACTCATTTCGCGCGCTCAAGGAATTCATGGAAGGCCCGGGGTTCGGGCATGTTTCCACGCGCACGCTCGAACTGGCCCGCAACCTTCTGCCCCAATTCCTGGGCTTGTGCCGCACCGATGATGGCCAATCCGAAGCGCTGATGCTGCCGCCCAAAACTCTTTCCGATCCGGATCGGGTGCTCACGCGCCTGAACCGTTTCATCGCGGTCTATGGCGCGCGCGCCGCGCTGTTCGAGCTGTGGCACAACCATCCCAATTTTTTCGAACTGCTGCTGTTGTTGTTCGACCGTTCGGAATTCCTGGCTGAAGCGTTGATCCGGTCGCCTGAATTGCTGGACGATCTCGTTTACGGCGGACGTCTGACGCTGCGCAAACCGGCGGCGAAAATCCTGGATGACCTCCGCCACGGCCTGCGGGATGCCGACCAACACGTCTGGCTGCGCCGTTATCACGAATCCGAACTGACGCGGCTGGGCTTGCGCGACATTCTCGGTCTGGCGGACTTCGAGCAGAACCTGGAAGAACTGTCGGCGCTGGCCGATGCCTGCCTCCAATACGCTTTGGAGGTCGTCATGCACCGATACCAACTCAAGACTCCGCCGTTCGTGATCATTGGCCTCGGGAAACTGGGCGGGAACGAAATCAATTACGGCTCGGACCTCGATCTCGTATTTGTCGCGGATGTTCCACCGTCAAAACTCCCGCCCCTGCAACGCCTGGCCGCCGAGATCATGGACTTGCTTTCCCGCCGGACGGATCAGGGTATCACGTTTCAAACCGACGCGCGGTTGCGACCGGATGGAGACAACGGGCCGTTGGTAAACTCGTTGAACGCCTCAGCCGAATACTATTTGAAACGAGCACAGTTGTGGGAGCTTCAATCGCTCACCCGAACGCGACCGGTGGCCGGCGACCTTAAACTCGGTGCGCGCTTCCAGCAACTGGCCGCGCAAATGACGGATTTTTCCCACGCCGGAGCAGAGTCACCAGAACGCACCAACCACACCAGGCGCGAGGCCGCTTCGATATTGCCGGTGAGCGCCACGCAGGATTGGAAGCGTCGGATTCATGAGATGCGCCGGCGCATCGAGAACGAGCGTACGCCCGCCGGTCAGGATGAACTGGCCATCAAGACCGGCAAGGGTGGATTGATGGATGCCGAGTTCATCGCCCAGGCTCTGTGCCTCGAACACGGCTGGCAGGAAGCGCACACCTTACGAGCACTCGAACGGGCCGCCGTCGCCGGACTATTGCCCGACGCGGAAAAGTTGCTGGAGAATTACCGGCAACTTCGCCGCGTGGAAAGCATCCTGCGCCGCTGGAGCTACGTCGGAGAAACCGTCCTGCCGCATGATCCGGCGCCGTATTATCGCGTGGCCGTGCGGTGCGGCTTTGCTGCGCCCGCGACGTTTCGCGCGGCCCTGGCGCAATGGCGCTCCGCCGTGCGCGAGGTTTATGAAGCTTTTTTCCAGTCTGACGATTCTTGAAACGCAACGCCCAAATGGATGAGCGAGGCCGGGAGAGGGGAAAGCGTTTAATTCCAAAGTGGCTACAACCGCGAAATACACGAAATACACGAACGGGAAGACAGGGGAATGACTGGCAGAGGAATGGGGAGTGAGGGAGCACCGCCGTCTCGGCGGTCGTCGTTCGCGTCTCGCGGACGACATTCAGGCTCCAAAGTAAAAGGCCACCGAGGCGCCGAGGCCCCGAGAGATAGGCGAATTACAAGGGATGATTGTTGCTGAATCTTGGCGCGAAGCAGTTGGAGTTCAAACGCGGAACGCAATCCAGCCACCAATCAAAAATTTGATCCGGTAAATCTTATTCATCCTGTCAAAAATCATGCCCGCCCTACCCATACGCTCGCATCGCCGTCGTTGTGTCGGGAGGGACGACTTCCACGTCGTCCCCAACTCATCAGGGACGCGGTGGAACGCGTCCCTCCCAAGGAAAATACAACCGCGAAATACACGAAATACACGAACGGGAATTATCGCAATGCCAATCCACTTCCCCAGAAAGGCAAGGGAATGATTGGCAGAGGATGGGAATTGGGGGAGCACCGCCGTCTCGGCGGTCGTCGTTCGCGTCTCGCGGACGACAAAGGGTTCTAAAGTTAAGGGCCACCGAAGCGTCTCGACTTGGTTCGATCGGAACTGCGGCGGGACGCCGCAGCCACATTATTGACCGGGCACGCGCTCAAGGCGACGGCGACGTTATATCGGGAGGGACATTCGCGGGTCCGTCCAGAACCGATACCCGCTGAAATTTTGCGCGCCCTTTCTGTCGCCCCGCTGGGGCTTGGGGTGGTGCAACATTCAACCCACGGCTCTCGCCGTGGGCTACCTTCGGACGCGCTCCGCGCTAACCCGGAAGGATGCAGTTGCTCCAGGTGGAACGGCCAACTTGGCCGTTCTGGGCGGCAACCTGCCGCCCAGCCGAGCGCACGGAGATCGCACACTATGGGGTTCGCACGCTTGGCGTTCGGCAATCGGGCTGGTAGCCCGACCGAACGGGCCAGTGGCCCGTTCCACCCAAACTCCAATCGCATTGTTCGGGCTAAGTTTTGCCAGCCCCCCCCCCAAAAAAAAACTGTGAGCAACCTCTCGATGATTAACAGTTCTTCCAGATACCGCAACCGCGCGCGCCACCGCTTCACTCCGTTACGCTCCGCGCGTCCAAAACCTCATGGAAAGAAAACCGGCGGAAACTCAGCGACCCGCTTGAAGACCCTCATAGACACTGCAGCACCCGATTATCTCACTTCTTCTGGGTAACCAATCGCAACTCAGTCAGAACGCCCTGACCGGCCGCCCACATCGCTGAATACTGACCGCCACGCTTCTCTGCTGCAGAAATCTCCGAATCGATAACGCGCACGCCATCGAAGCCAAGCAGATAGAACCGAACGTGGTCGGGCACTGGATATGGATAATCGGTAGTCGGTGTCGCCGCATCGTAATGCGCCTGCGCCGCAGTGACAAAATTGGTGGATGCAATGCGAACCGACTCGTGCCCGATGCCGCCGAGAACGCCGAATGTGGAAGTGGTATAAAGGCTCGCATGTCCGTCGCACATCGAAACGACCGTAGCCGTGTGCCCGCCTGAGACTGGCAAATCCATCACGATGCCGAAAACCTTCGGGAATCTCTCGCTGGGCTCAATGCCCGCTTTGGATGCTGGCGTGGTCAGCATCATGGTGCGCAACCCCTTCATGGCGTCTGCCTCCGGTGGTGGTGGCGCCGGAGGGGTCGCTGCTGGCTTGCAGCCAGCGCCGAATAGCGAAGCGAGAAATCCGAGGAGTGCCACAAATCTCATGCGTGTGCGAAGTGGCCTAAAATCTAAGTCTGCGATGGTTGCCACGGGTTGGTTGTTGGTAGATCATTGTGTCGGGACAATGAGGTTTTCTGAACTGCCTGTCAATCTATGAACTCCACAAGTTCCGCCCGGAATACGTCCCATCGCACGACCGTTCCAAGGGTGCGCCCAGTGGGGCGCTTTCAGCCCAATCCCAAGGCGCCGCTGCGGACGGGCGGCGGATGGCGCGGCTATGGGGCGGCTATGGGACGGATAATTCCCGGTGCAAATCCTGCAAGCGGTTGACCTGGATTGCGGTTGCCACCCGGTGCGCCGCGCTGGCGGCGCGCGCCGCCGCCAAGGTGGTGTAGAAAGTGACCTTGTGTTGCAGGGCCTGTCGTCGGATGGCGTAGGAATCAGCAAGGCTCTGCGGGTCTGAAACCGTGTTGACGATGATGTCCACCTCGCCGTTCATGATCATGTCAATGATGTGCGGACGCCCTTCGGACAGTTTGTTGACCGCCCGCGCCGCGACGCCTCCACCGGCCAGCACCGCCGCCGTGCCGCGCGTGGCGAGAATTTCAAATCCCTGCTGACTGAAACTGCGCGCAACCTCGATCACGCCGTTCCGGTCGGCGTTGCGAACGGTGATAAAAATGCGTCCGCCCTTGGGAATCGGGCTGCCGGCGGCGAGTTGCGACTTGGCAAAGGCCTCGCCAAAACTGCGCCCCACGCCCATGACTTCGCCCGTGGATTTCATCTCGGGACCGAGCACCGTATCCACTCCGGGAAACTTGATGAAGGGAAACACCGCTTCCTTCACCGAGTAATAGGGCGGCACGATCTCTCCGACGACGCCCTGGCTCTGCAGCGATTGCCCCGCCATGCAGCGCGCCGCGATTTTGGCCAGAGGCCGGCCGGTGGCCTTCGACACGTACGGCACGGTGCGCGAGGCGCGCGGGTTCACTTCCAACACGTAGATTTTGCCGTTCTGAATCGCGTATTGAACATTCATCAGTCCCACGACCTGGAGCGCCAGGGCCATCTTCGCGGTCTGCTCGCGCAATTCATCCTGGATTTTTCGGGATAATGAAAACGGCGGCAACGAACAGGCGGAATCGCCGGAATGTACGCCCGCCTCCTCGATGTGTTCCATAATGCCGCCAATAAGCACCTGCCGGCCATCGCTCACGGCGTCCACATCAACCTCCGTGGCGTCGTTGAGGAAGTGATCGAGCAACACCGGCGAATCTTCGGACACGCGCACCGCGACGCGCATGTAGGTTTCCAGTTCCTCACGCGCCGGCACGATTTCCATGGCGCGCCCGCCGAGCACGTAGGACGGTCGCACCACCAGCGGGTAGCCGATCCGTTCGGCCAGCTTGACCGCCTCCTCGGGAGTGCGCGCGGTGGCGTTCGGCGGTTGCGTCAGTTGGAGCTGTTGGATCAATTTCTGAAACCGCTCCCGGTCCTCGGCCACGTCAATGGAATCCGGGCTGGTGCCGATGATCGGCGCGCCGGCGGCGGCAAGTCCACGGGCCAGTTTGAGCGGGGTCTGGCCGCCATACTGCACAATCACGCCGACGGGTTGTTCCAGGTGAATGATCTCGATCACGTCCTCGAGCGTGAGCGGCTCGAAGTACAACCGGTCGGAGGTGTCGTAATCCGTCGAGACCGTCTCCGGGTTGCAGTTGATCATGATGGTCTGGTAACCGTCCTCGCGCAGGGCGAACGAGGCATGCACGCAACAATAATCGAATTCGATGCCTTGGCCGATGCGGTTCGGGCCACCGCCCAGCACGATGATCTTTTTCTTCGGCTCCGGGGCCGCTTCACATTCCTCCTCGTAAGTCGAGTACAGGTAGGCGGTGGATGAAGCAAATTCGGCGGCGCAGGAATCCACGCGCTTGTACACCGGTCGCACCCTCGCGGCGTGGCGCCACTGGCGCACTTGTAATTCACTTTGGCCGAGGAGAGCTGCCAGCCGGCGGTCGGAGAAACCTTTGCGCTTCCACGCGCGCAGCGAATCGGCTGACGGCTCGGTTTTGCCGTGTCGCGCAATGGTCTGCTCGGTCGCGACCAGGTCGGCGATCTGCGCAAGAAACCACGGATCAATGTGGCAGAGCGTGTGAATTTCCGCGGCGCTCAGGCCCAGGCGGAACGCGTCGGCCAGGTACCAGATTCGCTCGGCGCCCGGCACTCGCAGCGCCCGGGTCACGCGGCGACGCGCTTCGTCCTGGTCCAGCGCCGGATCGAGCTTCGATTCAAAACCGTAGCTGCCGATTTCGAGCGAGCGCAACGCCTTCTGCAACGATTCCTGGAAGGTTCGGCCGATGGCCATGGCTTCGCCCACGGATTTCATCTGGGTCGTGAGCGTGGCATCGGCCTGGGGAAATTTCTCGAAAGTGAAACGCGGAATCTTGGTCACCACGTAGTCCAGAGTCGGTTCGAACGAGGCGGGCGTGACGCCGCCGGTGATGTCGTTCTTCAACTCGTCCAGGGTGTAACCAATGGCCAGCTTGGCCGCGATTTTGGCGATCGGGAAACCGGTGGCCTTGGAGGCGAGGGCGGACGAACGCGACACGCGCGGGTTCATTTCGATGATGATCGAACGTCCGTCTCGCGGGTTGATCGCGAACTGCACATTCGAGCCGCCGGTATCAACGCCGATCTCGCGCAGACACGCGATGGAGGCGTTCCGCATGAGTTGATATTCCTTGTCCGTGAGCGTTTGCGCCGGAGCCACCGTGATGGAATCGCCGGTATGCACGCCCATGGGATCGAAGTTCTCGATGGAGCAAACGATGATGCAGTTGTCCTGGCGGTCGCGCACCACTTCCATCTCGAACTCCTTCCAACCGATGATGGATTCCTCGATCAGCAACTCGTGCGTGGGCGAGGCCTCGAGGCCGCGCTCGCAAAGCGCGATGAATTCGTCCGGGTTGTAGGCGATGCCGCCGCCGGTGCCTCCGAGCGTGAACGAGGGCCGAATGATCACCGGGAATCCAATGGCCGCCTGCACCTGCCGCGCTTCTTCCAGGCTGTGGGCGATGGCCCCTCGAGCGCATTCGAGTCCGATCGCTTCCATCGCCCGCTTGAACCGCTCGCGGTCTTCCGCCTTCTCGATGGCTTCCCGTTTGGCGCCGATCATCTCGACGTTGAATTTCGCCAGCACGCCTTCGCGATCAAGGTCGAGCGCGCAATTAAGCGCGGTCTGCCCGCCCATGGTGGGCAGCAGTGCGTCGGGGCGTTCCCGTTGAATGATCTGGGCGATGGTGGGCCAGGTAATCGGCTCGATGTAAGTGGCGTCGGCCATCTCCGGATCGGTCATGATGGTGGCCGGGTTGGAGTTCACCAGGATGACCCGGTAACCTTCCTCCCTGAGCGCCTTGCAGGCCTGCGCTCCGGAATAGTCGAACTCACACCCCTGACCAATGATGATCGGACCCGCCCCGATGATCAGGACGCTTTTGATGTCGGTGCGTTTGGGCATAACGTCAGTGGCCGGTGGACAAGCTTGGGCCGCAAGTCATCACGCTGGGGGGATTCTCCTTTCAGACGGTGCGGTGCCGGCGCGCGGCCGTTGTTCCATGCTGGCAATGAACTTGTCGAATAGCGAGGCGACGTCATGCGGCCCGGGGCTTGCCTCCGGATGCCCTTGAAAACAGAACACCGGTTGGTTGGTAAATTCCAGCCCCTGCACCGAGCCATCGAACAGCGAGCGATGCGTCACGCGCAGGTTCGGAGGCAGACTCGCTTCGTCCACGGCAAAGCCGTGGTTCTGACTACTGATCAGCACGCGGCCACTGCTGATTTCCAGCACCGGATGGTTGGCGCCGTGATGACCGAATTTCATTTTGATGGTGCGCGCCCCGGCGGCGAGACCCAATAATTGGTGTCCGAGGCAGATGCCAAATACCGGCAGGCCGGTGGCGAGGATGCGGCGGATTGCCGTGATCGCGTAATCGCAAACCGCCGGGTCTCCCGGACCGTTGGACAGAAACACGCCGTCCGGTTGCAACTGAAGCACGGCCTCGGCCGGAGTCTGCGCCGGCACCACCGTGAGCCGACAACCTCGCGACGCCAACATCCGCAGGAGGTTGCGCTTGATGCCGTAATCGTACGCCACGACATGAAACCGAGGCGGCGGCGTCTTGACCTGGTTACCGCCCAGACGCCATAACCCTTCATCCCAATGATAGGGTTGCTTGACGCTTACCACTTTCGCGAGGTCCATGCCTTTCAAACCCGGAAACGCGCGCGCGGCGTCCACGGCGGTCTTGGCCTCGAGCTTGGCGCCTTGCTCCACCGCGAGGAGGCAGCCGTTCAGCGCGCCTTGCTCGCGCAACCGGCGCGTCAGGCGGCGGGTATCGAGACCGGCGATGCCGACGAGTTGGTGACGGCGCATGAAATCCGGCAACGATTCGGTGGCGCGGAAACTACTGTGAACGGCCGGCAGATCACGAATGACGAGGCCGGTGGCGTACACGCGATCAGACTCCAGATCCTCGGCATTGGCGCCGGTATTGCCGACGTGGGGATAAGTGAGGGTGACGATCTGCCGGGCGTAGGAAGGGTCGGTGAGGATTTCCTGGTAACCGGTCATGGCGGTGTTGAACACCACCTCGCCCACGGTCTGCCCGGGAACGCCGATGGACTCTCCGTAAAACAGAGAGCCATCTTCCAGCGCAAGCAAGGCGAGCGACATCAACTAGAATCTCCAAACGCGTTAAGCGTCGTAATACATACTGAACTCCCAGGGATGCGGGCGCAATCGGATTTGGTCCTGCTCTTTGCGTTTCATCCCAATCCAGGTTTCAATGACGTCCTGGGTGAAGACGTCGCCTTTGAGGAGAAAGCCGTGATCCTGTTCGAGGGCGTCGCACGCCTCGGTCAAACTGCCGGGCATTGAGGGAACTTGCTTCAGTTCTTCCGGGGGCAGCTCATAAATATTTTTATCGAGCGGCTCGCCGGGATCAATCCGGTTTTGAATGCCATCCAGGCCGGCCATCAACATGGCGGCCATGGCGAGGTACGGATTCGCCGTGGGATCGGGCGGGCGATATTCGACGCGCTTGGCTTTCGGACTTGGGGAATACGTCGGAATGCGAATGGCCGCCGACCGGTTGCGCGAACTGTAGGCCAGGTTGACCGGCGCTTCGAAGCCGGGCGTCAGACGCTTGTAACTGTTCACGGTGGGGTTGGTGAACGCCGCCATCGCCCGGGCGTGTTTCAAGATTCCGCCAATGTAGTACAAGGCCATTTCGCTCAGGCCGGCGTATTGGCTGCCGGCAAACAAGGGTTTCCCTTTCTTCCAAAGCGATTGGTGCGTATGCATGCCGGAACCGTTGTCGCCAAACAACGGCTTGGGCATGAAGGTGACGGTCTTGTTGTGGCGACGGGCGACGTTTTTGACGATGTATTTGTACAACATCATGTCGTCGGCCATTTTCACCAACGAGTTGAATCGCAGGTCAATTTCCGCCTGGCCGGCGGTCGCCACTTCATGGTGCTCCCGCTCGACGCGCAGCCCGCAATCACGCATCACATTGATCATGTCGTTGCGGATTTCAACCTGCGTGTCCGCCGGCGCCACCGGGAAGTAACCTTCCTTGAAGCGGATTTTGTTGCCGAGGTTTGGTCCTTCCTCCCGGCCGCTGTTCCAGATGCCCTCGATGCTATCCAGGAAATAGAAACCGCTGTTCGCCGTCTGGCCGTAGCGGACCTCGTCGAAGATGAAGAACTCCGCTTCTGGTCCCATGTATGCGGTGTCGGCGATGCCGGTGCTTTTCAAATAAGCCTCCGCTTTGCGCGCGACGTTGCGCGGGTCGCGGCTGTAGGGTTCGCGCGTCATCGGGTCCACCCCATCCGCCACGAGACTCAGCGTCGGTGTTTTGGGGAAGGGATCAACGATGGCGGTGGCGGGATCCAGAATGAGCAGCATGTCGCTGGCCTCGATGGATTTCCAACCGCGAATGGAGGAGCCATCAAAGCCCAATCCATCCGCGAACACCGCTTCGTCCAGTTCGGCAATCGGGATGCAGAAGTGTTGCCAGGTGCCGAGGAAGTCGCAGAATTTTACGTCCACGAGTTGAAGGTTTTTACTTTTACACAGCGCCAGTATTTCTTGAGAGGTCACGTCGTTCCTTTATGGTTAATTTGATTGAGGTTGCGTTAGACAGCTTGATCGTCGCGTTCCGCGGTCCGAATCCGCACCGCCTGCTCGACCGGGAGGACGAAGAGTTTGCCGTCGCCGATCTTGCCGGTGTGCGCGGCGGCGGTGACGGCTTTGAGCGCCGCCTCCACCTGCGCGTCCGTGACCACGATTTCGAGTTTGATCTTCGGCAGAAAATCCACGGTGTACTCGCTGCCGCGATAAATTTCAGTATGCCCCTTCTGTCGCCCAAACCCTTTGACTTCCGATACCGTCATGCCTTCCACGCCGATGGCGGCCAGGGCTTCCTTTACGTCTTCGAGTTTGAAGGGTTTGATAATGGCTTCGATCATTTTCATACGGATGGTTCCTTTCTTTAGTCGAGGAGATAACCGGCTTCACCGTGGTCCACCAGGTCCAGCCCTTGCATTTCCTCTTCGGCGCTGGGACGCAACCCGACGGTGAACTTCACGAGGTAGGCGATCGCCACGGTGCCGATCAAGGCCAGGGCCAGCGTAATCCCCATCGCGGCGAGTTGGTGCAACCACAGCGTGCGACCGACAATTTCCTTGAGATTGATCGCCAGATTCGCGTTGGCTTCAGTCGTCGCCAGCAGTCCGGTCAACAACGCGCCGAGCGTGCCCCCGACGGCGTGAACCCCAAAAGTATCGAGGGCGTCATCATAACCGAGCGCGGCTTTCAGTTTCCAACACGCGCAGAAGGAGACAAAGCCGGCCAGCAAGCCGATGATGATGGCGCCATTCGCGGTGATGAAACCGCACGCCGGCGTGACCACGACCAGCCCCGCCACGACTCCCGAACAGAAGCCGAGGACACTGGGTTTGCCGCGCAAAATCCATTCCGCGCCCGCCCACGCCACGCTGGCCACCGCCGCCGCGAGCGTAGTGGTCATGAACGCGTTGGCGGCAACCCCATCGGCCGCCAGCGCGCTGCCGGCGTTAAACCCGTACCAGCCCACCCACAACATGCCGGTGCCGATCATGCACAAGACCATGGAGTGCGGGGCCATGATGACTTTGCCGAAACCGAGGCGTTTACCGACGATCAAACAGAGCAGCAGCGCCGACCAACCGCTGGACATGTGAACCACCGTGCCACCGGCGAAATCAATCGCCTTGATCCGGGCGGCGGAATTCCAGACGCCATTCATCAACCCGTCCGCGCCCCAGACCATGTGGGCCAGCGGGAAATACACCACCAACATCCAGAGCGCCACGAACAGCAGCACAGCGGCGTATTTCATGCGCTCGGCGACGGCCCCGATGATCAAGGCAGGCGTAATGATGGCAAACATCATTTGAAACATCGCGAACACGTTCTGCGAAACCCAGCCCGCGTAATCCGGGTTTGGCAGGCTGCCCACCCCTTGCAGAAAGGCAAATTTGAAGCCGCCGAGGATGGCATTCCCCGGTGCGAACACAAAACTGTACCCCACCGCCCACCAGAGAATCGTCACCAGCCCCGTAATCCCGAGGCATTGAGCAAGGACGGACAGAACATTCCGCTTGCGAACCAATCCGCCGTAAAACAACGCCAACCCCGGCAACGTCATGAACAGCACCAACGCCGCCGCCGTCATCATCCAGGCGTTGTGACCCGGCCCCGCGCCATTGATCTTGCTGGCGACATCCGCAGTGCGCGCCTCATTGTTGACGCAAGCTTCCAAATCGGCGAGCCGCTGTTCGATGGTCGGCTCCTGGAGCGCGTCCGCCCCGGCGACAGCGGTCACGCTCAGCGCCAACACCGCCACGAACAGGCCGGTGATCAAACGGGGAAAAAAGCCAAAGGTTATCATATTGTTTTTCCTTTCAGAACGTAATGGTGACGCCGAGGTTGCCGATGAGTTCGTTGCCTTGATTGATTTCGTGAAGTGAATCGAGGGCGAAAGACGCCAGCAAACCAGTATGGAGGGAGACGTTCCTCGTGATGGCGAGATTGGCGGTCAGGCCGAGCAGGATGTCGTTCCAATTGACGTTGGCCCGCGTTTTTCTGGAATTGTAACCGAAGTCAATTCCCAGCGCGGCGGACGGAGTGAGAGTAATGGCCGTGGGATCTTTTAGGCCCACCACCTTGGTGAGATCAAACTCATGGCTGACCCCGAGGGTGCCGTAGCCGGTATGGAATTCATCCACGTCCCAGTTCAATGTGGCTTTGGGGTTCAGGAGCGGAAAATCGTAAGCGAGGACGCCATAGAGGTCCCAGGTATCCACTCCGGAACGACCGTTGGGATACTGATAATAAAGCGCTCCAGCGGTAAGGGAGAGTTTCTCCCGAGTCGCCGTGTAATCGAGCGTGTAATTGTGTTCCGTGTACCACTTCAAACCGGGTTGATCCACCGGGCTGTAATAACCGGTGTAGGCGGCGGTGAAATTTTTGTATTCAAGCAGGAGACGCGCTTGAGCCAGCGGATCGTGACCGGAAACATTTACTCCGCGAAAGACGTATTTACTGTAGTAATCCGCGCCGGCTTCCACCTTCCAGTCGCTCGCTGCTGTCGCTTCGGACGAGGGAGACTCCGCAGACCAGGCGGGAGCAGCCAAGAGCGCCAGAGTTGCCGGCCACCTAAAAATAGAAATGCGCTTCATGGATTTCACTGCGTGTTATTCCGTTGCACGGGTTGAGCGGGGTTCATCGCCAATCCGTCTCCGCTCTTTGCAGGGCCTGTGCCACGCGCTGAAGTAAAATGCGTCAGGGTCGAAAACACGCGGAAACCCCCGTAAAAACTCAAAAAGAAAAAGTCGCGGTCGTCATGGCGAGAGCAGCTGATCCACGGAACAAAGCTACCTTCAGGTAGGAGTGCGCGAAAAAAGCTACCCGAATGTAGCTTGGGCGCGATGAGACTAATCGCCCGGTCGGAACCGTTTGAAATCTATGCCGAGGCGTTTCACGCGCAGCCCGATTTGACGTTCAGTCAGACCCAGATTCCGCGCGGCGGCGGCCATGTTGCCGTCGTTGGTTTTCAGCTCGGCCACAATCATTTCATATTCGAGCGCCGCCACCGCGGTTTGCAATGTTCCCCCGGCGCTCTTCTCAGTCGCATCGCGTTTCTGCAACGTGGGCGGCAGATGATGCGCCTCGATGGCGGTGCCCGGGCAAAGCAGCACCGCGCGCTCGATGCAGTTTTCCAGTTCGCGAACATTGCCGGGCCAGTGATAACTGATCAGTAGATCAATGGCCGCCGTGGAAATGCGCCGCACCTTCGCGCGATTGTTCCGGCTGAACTTTTCGACAAAATGATCCGCGAGCAGGAGCACGTCTGATTTGCGTTCCCGCAACGGCGGCACGTAAATCGGAAATACATTGAGCCGATAGTAAAGGTCCGCGCGGAACTTCCCCTCCTCAATCATCGCTTCGAGATTCCGACTGGTCGCGGCAATGATCCGCACGTCGGTGCGGATCGGCGTGTGGCTGCCGACGCGCTCGAACTCTTTTTCCTGCAACACGCGCAACAGCTTGACCTGCGTAACGGGCGACACGTCGCCGATTTCATCCAGGAACAACGTGCCGCCGTCGGCGATTTCAAACCGGCCTCGACGCATGGAGATCGCCCCGGTGAACGCGCCCCGTTCGTGGCCGAACAGTTCGCTCTCGATAATGGATTCGGGCAAAGCTGCGCAGTTGAACTTGACGAAGGCCCGGTTTTTGCGCGGGCTTTGCTCGTGTAGCGCGTGAGCCACCAGTTCCTTGCCCACGCCGGATTCGCCGCGGATCAACACGGTGGTGCCGCTGCCCGCCACCTGTTCAATGTGCAGATACACCGACCGCATCCCGGTGGAGTTGCCGATCAGGTTCGGCGGCCGAAGACTCGACGCCAACTGCTCCTGCAGTCGTTCATTCTCCAGGCGCAACGTCTGCAAATGCGCGGCGGTCTGACGGTGAGAATGTACGCTTTGAGCGATGACATCAGCCACCAGCGATAACAGCCGCCGATCCGCCGCCAGGCTTACTTCTGTGTCGCTCCGCCGTTCGACGATCAAACAACCCGCCACTTCTTCGCCGCATTTCAGCGGGACGCAAAGCAACGCCATTTTTTCGGAAACAACTTCAGCGACTGGTGATTGGAGATCCGCCGCAAGATCTGGCAGCACTACTGGCGCGCCGGAACGGATCACCTGGTCCGTCACGGGACGGCACCACTTCAGATAGTCCGTCTGGGTCAGTTGAGGAGACAGCCCGACCGTTTCCGCGATGGAAATGGCGTTTCGGTTCGGGTCGAGAATGATGATGCCGCCGCGTTGAAAAGCTATCGCCTGTTCCATCTGCCGCAAAACGGGGGCGAGGACCTCGCGCAGATTGGGGCGGCTTTCCAGCATGTAAGCAATGTGCAGCAACAGACTCAATCCGTCCGTCACCCGACAGCCCTTCTCCGCCGCCCAAGTGCAGACCTCCTCCGCGAAGCCAACCCACTCCGGTTTACTTTCGCTCGCGAATGATTTCACGCGTTGTCTCCATACGGTCTATCAGCGTCCGGGACCCAGCCACTCAGCGCAAGGCTTCCGACACCTCGCCCATCAAATACCGGTCACATTCGCGCGCCGCACCCCGACCTTCGTTGATCGCCCAAACAACCAGACTCTGTCCCCGCCGCATGTCTCCGGCGGCAAACACTCCGGGGAGGTTGGTGGTGAACTTGCCGGCTTCCGCCTTGACGTTGCTGCGCGCGTCTTGCTCGACTTTCAGCGCCTTTAACACCACATCTTCCGGCCCCAAAAACCCCATCGCCAACAAGACCAATTGCGCGGACAACTGTTTCTCACTGCCCGCCACCACCGCCGGGGTCAACCGCCCCTGACCATCCCGCTTCCATTCGACGCGCACGATTTCGATGCCTTGCACTTCGGTTTCACCCAGACACCGCTTTACCGTCACCAAATACTGTCGCGGATCCGCGCCAAACAACGCCGCCGCTTCCGCCTGCCCGTAATCCAGCTTGTGGACCTTCGGCCACTGCGGCCACGGATTGTCCGCCGCGCGTTGGGCCGGCGCTTGCGGCATGATTTCAAGTTGAATCAAACTCCGGCAACCCTGTCGGAGCGCGGTGCCACAACAATCCGTCCCGGTGTCCCCGCCGCCAATCACGATCACGTCCTTGCCCGCAGCGTCAATGTACGGCACGCGCGCATCCAACAAATGCCGGGTATTGGCGGTGAGAAAATCCATTGCGAAGTGAACCCCCGCGAGTTCGCGTCCCGGCACCGATAAATCACGGGGTCGGGTCGCGCCGCCACACAAAACGACCGCGTCAAAGTCCTGCAACAGTTTTTCGGCCGGCAAATCTTTACCGACTTCACAGCGCGTAACGAACTGGATTCCCTCCTGCGCCAGCAAATCCACCCGCCGTTGCACCACGGTTTTATCGAGTTTCATGTTCGGAATGCCGTACATCAACAAACCGCCAATCCGATCCGCCCGCTCGTACACCGTGACCCGATGGCCCGCCCGGTTTAACTGTGCCGCGCACGAGAGTCCCGCCGGACCGCTGCCCACAATCGCCACCGTCTTGCCGGTGCGCTGCGTTGGGGGTTCGGCGGTGACCCAGCCTTCCGCAAAACCCCGCTCGATGATGGAATACTCGATGTTTTTGATCGTGACCGGCGGTTGGTTCATGCCCAACACGCACGAACCCTCGCATGGCGCCGGACAGACGCGGCCGGTGAAATCGGGAAAATTGTTCGTCTTATGCAGCCGTTCAAGCGCTTCGCGCCACAGCCCCCGATACACCAGATCGTTCCATTCCGGAATCAGGTTGTGAATCGGACAGCCACTGGCCATGCCCGCCAGCAGGTTGCCGGTGTGACAAAACGGAATGCCGCAATCCATGCAACGCGCGCCCTGATGCCGAAGTTTATCCTCCGCCATCGGCTGGTGAAATTCCCGCCAGTCCTTGAGCCGTTCCAGCGGCGCGCGGTCCTCCGGCAACTCTCGTGAAAACTCCAAAAATCCGGTTGGCTTGCCCATATCAATGTCCTCCTGCGAGCGCGAGTTCACGCGCATTATCCTCGAAAGCCGCCAGCACTGCGGCTTCGCCGTCCAGCCCATTGGCCTCGGCGCGTTGCAGCGCCGCCAACGCGCGGCGGTAATCCTTCGGCATCACTTTTACAAACTGCGCCGGGTCCCATTGCGCGAGGATTTCCGCGGCGCGCACACTGCCGGTCGCCTCGTGATGTCGGACAATCATCTGTCGCACCAGGTCCGTCTCCGCCGGATCGGTCAGGCTTTCCAATTCCACCATGGCCCGATTGCACTGGCGCGCAAACGCGTTGGCCTCGCCGAATACATACGCCACACCGCCCGACATGCCCGCGCCAAAGTTGCGACCGGTGACGCCCAACACCACCACCCGCCCGCCCGTCATGTACTCACAACCATGATCGCCCACGCCTTCCACCACCGCCTGGGCGCCGGAGTTCCGCACGGCAAACCGTTCCCCGGCCACCCCGCGGATGTACGCCTCGCCGCCCGTGGCGCCATACAGCGCGACGTTGCCGATGATGACGTTTTCCTCCGCCGCAAACGGAGCCTCGTCCGGCGGGCGGACGATGATCTTGCCGCCGCTCAATCCCTTGCCGAGATAATCATTGGCGTCGCCCACCAGCGTGAGCGTCAGCCCGCGCGGCACGAACGCGCCGAAGCTTTGACCGGCGCTGCCGTGAAAATTCAACCGCACCGTATCCGCCGGCAGCCCCGCCGCGCCGTGCCGTCGGGTGATCTCGCTGCCCACCAGCGTGCCGACCACGCGATGGATATTGCGCACCGGTAAAGTCGCTTGAACTGCCTGGCCATGCTCCCAGGCCGGGCGACACAGCTCCCACAACTCGCGCCGGTCAAAGGTCGCCTCAATTCCATGGTCTTGCGCCATCTGACAATGGCGGCCGACCTCGGGCGGCACCTCTGGTTGGTGAAAAATCCTTTCGTAGTCCAGCCCCTGCGCTTTCCAATGCTCCACGGCGGAGCGCATTTCCAGTTTGTCCACCCGCCCCACCATTTCGATGAGGGTGCGAAAGCCGAGTTGCGCCATCAGTTCCCGAACTTCCTGGGCGATGAAGCGCATGAAGTTGACCACATGCTCCGGGGCGCCGGCAAACCTGGCTCGCAAGCGCGGGTCCTGAGTGGCAATCCCCACCGGGCAGGTGTTCAAGTGGCAGACCCGCATCAAAATACAACCCAGCGCCGCCAACGGCGCCGTCGCAAAACCAAATTCTTCCGCGCCCAACAACGCGGCGATCACCACGTCCCGACCGGTTTTCAACTGGCCGTCGGCCTCGACCACGATGCGGCTGCGAAGGTTATTGAGCAGCAGGGTTTGTTGCGTTTCGGCCAGCCCCAATTCCCACGGGGCGCCCGCGTGTTTGATGGATGAAAGCGGCGACGCGCCAGTCCCGCCATCGTGACCGGAAATCAACACGACATCCGCGTGTGCCTTCGCCACTCCGGCGGCGATGGTGCCGACGCCGATTTCGGCCACGAGCTTGACGCTGATCCGCGCTTCCGAGTTCGCACACTTCAGATCGTGGATGAGTTCGGCCAGGTCTTCGATGGAGTAAATGTCGTGATGCGGCGGCGGCGAAATCAGCCCCACCCCGGCGGTGGTGCCGCGCGTCTTCGCAATCCACGGATAGACCTTCGTGCCCGGCAACTCGCCGCCCTCGCCCGGTTTTGCGCCCTGCGCCATCTTGATTTGAAGTTCTTTGGCCTGCGTCAGGTACAAGCTCGTCACGCCAAATCGCCCGCTCGCGACCTGTTTGATGGCGGAGTTCTTTGAATCCCCGTTGGGTTCGCGGACGTAGCGGGCCGGGTCCTCGCCGCCTTCGCCGGTATTGCTCTTGCCACCGAGCCGGTTCATGGCAATCGCCAGGGCTTCATGGGCTTCCTGGCTGATCGAACCGTAACTCATCGCGCCAGTCTTAAACCGTCGCACGAGGCTCTCGACCGATTCGACCTCCTCCAACGGAATGGGTGTCGGCGCATACTTGAATTGAAACAACCCGCGTAGTGTGCAAAGTCGGCGCGCTTGATTGTTGACCGCCTCGGAATACTCCTGAAAGACCCGATAGTTGTCGGTGCGCACGGCGAGTTGCAGTTTTTGGACGGTCTCGGGATTGAATAGATGCCGTTCGCCACCCTGCCGCCATTGATATTGGCCGCCGGTATCCAGCGTGGAGTCCTGCCCGGGGCGTTCCGGGAACGCGCACCGGTGCCGCCGCAGCGCTTCCTCGGCCAGCTCTTCAATGCCGATGCCTTCGATACGCGAAGCGGTCCAGGTGAAATACTTGTCAATCACCCACGAGTTCAATCCAATCGCCTCAAAAATCTGCGCGCCCCGGTACGATTGAATCGTGGAAATGCCCATCTTGGCCATCGTTTTGACGACGCCTTTCGTGGCCGCTTGGAGAAAGTTTTGAACCGCTTGTGGGTACTCGATACCGATCAACATTTCTTGTCGAATCAGATCTTCGATTGATTCAAACGCCAGGTAGGGATTGATGGCGCTGACGCCGTAGCCGAGCAACAACGCAAAATGATGCACCTCGCGCGGTTCGGCAGACTCCAAAATCAGGCTGGCGCGAGTGCGCGTGCCCTGTCGGATCAGGTGATGGTTGACCGCCGACACCGCCAGCAACGCCGGGATCGCCGCTTGATCCGGGCTGATGCCGCGATCGGATAAAATGATCAGCGTGTGTCCGTCCCGAATCGCCTGCGTGACCTGCTGGCAGAGCTGATCCACGGCGCGCTCCAAACCCCGGGCGCCGCCGGCGGCCGGAAACAAGAGCGGCAACGTGACCGGCTTGAATTTTGGCAACTGACAGTGCTGGAGCTTCGCCAATTCCTCATTCGACAGGAGGGGAGTGCGAAGCTTGATATTGGCGCAATTCTCGGGCGCGGACTGGAGCAGGTTGCCTCCAGGGCCAAGCGCGGTTTCAGTGCTGGTGACAATCTCCTCCCGGATGGCGTCAATCGGCGGATTGGTCACTTGAGCGAACAGTTGCTTGAAATAGTTGTAGAGCAACTGCGGCTGATCGGAGAGCACCGCCAGCGGCGTGTCGGTGCCCATGGAGCCGATGGGTTGCACGCCGTCTCGCGCCATCGGCACCAGAATCAGGCGCAAATCCTCGAACGTGTAGCCAAACGCCCGTTGCCGCGGCAGCAGTGTGGCGGGGTCAGACGGCGGGGTTTCCCGCTCCGGCAAATCTTCAAGCGTGGTCTGCTGCGCGTTCAACCACAGCCGGTAAGGTTTTTCCGCCGCCACGGTGGCTTTAATTTCCTCGTCGGAAATAATCCGTCCCTGAGCGGTGTCGAGCAGGAACATGTGCCCCGGTTGCAAGCGCCCTTTGCGCACCACCTCCGATGCCGGAATGTCAAGCACCCCCACTTCGCTGGCCAGCACCACCCGATCATCTTTCGTAACGTAATACCGGGCGGGACGCAGGCCGTTGCGGTCGAGCGTCGCGCCGATCTGGACTCCGTCGGTGAACACCACGCTGGCCGGTCCGTCCCACGGCTCCATCAAGCAGGAGTGATAAGCGTAAAACGCCTTCTTCGCGTCGCTCATGCTTTCGTGACCGGCCCACGGCTCCGGAATCATCATCATCATCGCGTGCGGTAATGACCGTCCGGCCAACACCAGAAACTCCAGTACGTTGTCGAACATTGCCGAGTCGGAGCCATCCTCATTGATGATGGGAAACAGTTTTTTGAGGTCCGCGCCAAACACCTCGGAAACCAGCGTCGCCTGCCGTGCCAGCATCCAGTTGACGTTGCCGCGCAAAGTGTTGATTTCGCCATTGTGCGCGACGTAGCGGTAGGGATGCGCGCGCTCCCAGCTCGGAAAGGTATTGGTCGAAAATCGGGAATGTACCAACGCCAGCGCGGAGGCCAGCGCCGGATCGCTGAGATCGGGAAAATAGGCGTCCAACTGATCAGGCAACAGCATGCCTTTGTAGATGATGGTTTTGTGCGACAGGCTGGGAATGTAAAATTGCCCGCCGCCTTTGATGCCGGAATAGCGGATGCCTTTTTCCGCGAGCTTGCGGATCAGATACAACTTGCGCTCGAACGCCAGATCGTCGGTCAGGCTCGCGTCACGGCCAATGAAAACCTGCCGGATGATTGGCTCGTTTTGTCGCGCCCAACCGCCCAACGCCGCATTACAGGTTGGCACCGGTCGCCACCCGAGCAAGGTCTGTCCTTCCGCGTCCACGATCTCTTCAAATAACTTCTCGCACTTGTAACGGTCCGTCCGGTTCTGCGGCAAAAAGACCATGCCCACGCCGTATTCCCGCGGACCGGGCAGAACGATTTGTTCTCGCCGACACGCAGCCGCCAAAAACTCATGCGGCACTTGCAGCAGAATCCCAGCGCCATCGCCGGTATTGGCTTCGCTGCCGCTGGCGCCGCGGTGCTGCAAATTATTCAAAACTTGCAGCGCTTGACGAACGATCGCGTGAGATTGACGGCCCCGAATGTCCGCCACAAAGCCCACGCCGCAGGCATCATGTTCCAGTGCGGGATCGTACAATCCTTGCCGAGAGGGAAAACCAGGAGGAGTCATAACGTTTAGCCAACAAAAATTGCGTCCTTGGGCCAGTCTTCCCGAAGCACGCCGCCCCGCATATTCACCAGCGGGACATAGTTGTGGAGGATGCGGATGGGCGCGAGAAGCCGAATCGAGGAAACTTCTTCGATGGAATCCGGCCCATGATTCTTACGCAATGAGGGAATGATGGTCGCGTGCATGTTCTCCACAATGTCCGTCGCGTGTTTACCCTCGACGATCATGATCAAGGCGACGCGACCTTCGGTCTCCGCGATGTGTGATTCGTAGATCAAATCCGTAAAAATCGTGCGGATGTTTGGCTCGTGTTTGATCTCCTCCACGATTTGCGTGACCGTGATGCCAATCCGGAACTTGATCACATACAGATGCCGCGCGCTAAAACGGGCGGTGCCGCGTTCCTGCATATCCAACGCGCAGTAGTAACTCAGCAACCCTTCCTCCTCGAGCTTCTTGCGCTTGCGCCGCACGGTCGGAGTTGGCACCGACGTCAACTTGCCGATTTGATTGTCGCTGAGCCGCGGATCGCGAATCAGGGCGCGAACAATCAACCGTTCCTGATCGTCAAGCGAGCGCTTTTCGTGTTCTTCAATACTCATATTATTCAAGAAAGTTCATATAATGAACTATTTTTAACGAACATATAATAATTGTGAACAACATGCAACACAAAATTCCACTAAAAAACAATTTCACATTCAAGCGGTGAAGTTTGCGTCAAGGTGAGAAAAATGTTCTGATTAGAGTTTGTGATGCACTTTTGACGAGGAAGGATTTGAGTATGAGCATCGCCACAGCGAGCCAATGATACTCCGCCAATGTGGACGCCAGTCGCTCATAAGCGCGGGCGAGTCTGCGAAAGCGAAAAATGTGCGCTCCACCATCCAGCGACGCGGTAACAGCAGTTCAATTTGCAGCTTAACGCGGTTTCAACCGCGAAAATAGAAAAGCGTGCTATTATCGTTTTTAAGCTTTTATGAAAATAGCGATATGTGGTATTTTCATCAGCGAAAGTGACCGATGCCAAGAAAATCAAACATTCCGGGCAAGAAAGTGTCGCAAGGCGGCTATGCCGCCTTTGTGCCTGCGCCGCTGCCGCCGAAGCTCGATTGGACGCCCCGGCTGATCCGCGTGCTGTCCGACGCCGACCGCCTAATCGGCAAATTGGCCGGCGAAGGCGGGCGCCTGCCCAATCCGCATATTTTGATGCGTCCGTTTCTGCAACGCGAAGCCGTGCTGTCCAGCAAGATTGAGGGCACGCAAGCGACGCTGGGCGAATTGCTGGCAGCAGAAGCCGGTGTAGCCGTGGATCGTAGTCCCGACGATTTGCGGGAGGTTGGCAATTATGTCGTGGCACTCGAACACGGCATTGCCCACCTCAAGGAACTTCCACTGTGTGTCCGCATCATCCGCGAATTGCACGAGAAACTCATGACCGGCGTGCGCGGGCAACAAGCCACACCGGGGCGATTTCGTGAAATTCAGAACTGGATTGGCAAACCGGGCAGCACGCTGGCAACGGCTTCCTTCGTTCCGCCACCGCCGGAAGAGGTGGAAACCTGTTTGGCCGCATGGGAAAAATTTCTGCACGAATCAGAGCTGCCACCCTTGGTCACGATTGCGCTGGCGCATTACCAGTTTGAGGCCATCCATCCGTTTTTGGACGGCAATGGGCGCGTTGGTCGTTTGCTGATTACCTTGTTCTTGATTGAACGGCAGATTTTACCGACACCACTGCTGTATCTGTCGGCATTTTTTGAAGCCGCGCGACGTGATTATTACGACGGACTGCGCGGCGTCAGCGAAAATGGCGAGTGGAATGAATGGCTGGAATACTTTTTGCAAGGCGTGGCCCGGATGTCAGAAGATGCGTTGAGCCGGGCGGCGCGCATCAACAGCAAGCTGATCGAATGGCAAAAAAAGGTCGCCGGGGATTCGACAAATGCACCGCTGCGTGTGGTCGAACTCTTGATGGCGAATCCGTTCATCACCGCCAAAGGCGCGGCTGAAAAACTAGGCGTGGCTTTCACCACGGCGCAACGAGCCATTGAGCGATTGGAGCGGCTTGGAATTGTGAAGCAATCAGGAGATGCGAAACGCGATCGGGTTTATTGCGCCAAGGCATTGCTCGATATTTTGGAAGAGCCGGCACGGTTGACTTCGCATGAATAATTTCAACTGGCACTCAATCGGCCAGTTGCCTGCGGTATTGCGCCATCCATTTCGCAAAACCAGAGATGCAGACTCCGAGCGTGATTCCTAAGCGCAAACTCTTGGCGCAGCGAGCGCGGTCAGGGAGGAACGAAAAACGGCGAGCCATTTTTGTTTGAGTCGTTTTTTTTGTAGCGTCCTTGACGGCGTGAGCGAGCCATATGATTCCAGCGCGAGGCACGCTCGGTCGGTGACTTTTTCCGCCTCAGTGAATCTGACGCCAATTTTATTTGCACCTGAATAGCTGTGGTCGGTGGTGTTTGTTATGCAATACGAACACCGTCAGCGGGAATGTATCAATTGCAAGCGAGCCTTTGTTCCCGATCCCCGCAGCCACCATCGCCAAATGTTCCGCTCAAATCCCGCCTGCAAAAAAGCCAGCAAGGCGTTGAGTCAAAAATTCTGGCCCGCCAAGCCGGAAAACCAAAATTACTGGCACGGGCCGGATCAACTTGAGCGTGTGCGTGCCTAGCGTCGGGTATATCGTCTTTCAACTGGACGCCAACTTGGACGCTGCGCGTCTGCCAAGCGAACTGCTGCGCGGATTCCAGCGGGAATTGCCGGGACGCCCTCCGGCTGTTGCGTTAACCTCCGTGCGGATACTTGCAGTGTAATGCGAGGTGTTTCCCGGCAACAACTCAGACACGGCTCGGGATGCGGTGCGAGCACGGACTGACTACGGCTACAGACGCGGCGGCGGTCATGGACGGAACGTGGACATGGACAAATCCCGGATGTAGTCGTGGACTGGATGTGGGCGTGGACAGACTGCGGACACGGATATTGTGTGAACGTTATGCGAGTGAACCGCAACTATTGCAAAGACCTTTTCAGGCCATGCGCGGATGCCGCCCGCATGTCGCCCAGCTACGGCGCGGCTACTGTGCGGAAATCGCCTGGGACCTTCCGCCCGACGCTGCGGGGCCGGGGCGCGGACACGGCGCGACCATTGCGCGGCTGGTGGCCTATATTGATGTAAGGGGATGGTGTCTAACCAAAATACCGGCTTTCCCATTCCCGAAAGCCGCCACCGATCTCGTTCGGTTGAACGTGTCAAAATTCGCGCACTGATGTGCTGATGACCACGCACTGAACGAGCGTTCTGAAACCGCCAGCGAAACGGAGCGGGTCGGGAGTGAGGTGAACGGACGACGGCGACGTGGCGCGCGGTTTCAGGAACGTCCGTTGAGTGCGACGCTAGGTTTCTATTGGAGGCGATTGGTCTGGTCGGTTGCTGAATACCTGGAAGCAAGCCGTCCAGTCCAGGCGCCGACCATTCATCAAATCAGCGAGACAGCACATGCCAAGCTATCCTCCTTTGGTGGCTTGTGGGTTCGGTCACGTTGCTTCCGAGCCACAGCGGATGCACCCGGATGAACTCGTCTTCTCCGGCGATCCCCTTAGCGGCTCGCAAGACATGCTCGATCTCGGAGCGCTGCATACTTTCTGAAAATGGCCTGTCGTTCGTCCGGCGTAAGGAGGCCACAGAACGGACTCGATTGGCGCAGTCGTTGCGCTTCTTCGGAGTTGCTTGCCAACAAGGTCACCAGTGCCCCGACCGAGAAGTTCTCAATGATCCGCTTCCATTCCAGGGCGGCTTGCCGGCCGCTCTCGGAGTAATCGGGGTTGGCCAGCCAACGGTGGATGTTGGTCAGGGCGATTTGGACCAGCTTCGGGTTGACACGAATTTTGTCCGCAATGACGCGATCCATTTCGAGGCTGCGGTCATCCATAATTTCATGCCAGGTCCTGTTGCTGTGTCCGGGAATCATTGCGGCGTGAATATAGCCAAGGGTGGCGCGGCGGGCAATCGGCATTCGTTCGGTATGCCGTGGCGAATTACGCCCATTTGGACATGGCCCGCGCAACTTGCTTGAAATTGGTGATGCGCCATTTCGCACCAGCGCCGATCAATGATGCCCGCCGTTGCTGTGCCGCTGCGGCAGTCGGACTGCGCCGAGCCCGGCGCATTGCGGCCATCCGGCTTTGCGCTTCCTGTCTCTTCACTTCATTGAAAGACACCGTTTGCACTGACGAAATAGATACAGCAAATTGGAACTGGAAGCAAACTGGCGGCCGTACTGTGAGCGGGGTAAGACGTGTGCTTCATACACCCCGGCAACTTTGACTTCGGCCATTCTGGCCGGCATGACGGTCATTAGCTGATCTGCCGTGTCGTATGTTTACTGCCGTGGCCCAGAAAAATCTGGCCGATGCCGAGAAGTATTTCGACGAGTGTCTGGAGCAGAATGATCACTACTCGGCGGGCGAAATCCGTCCCCGCCAATGGATCGGTGTGGGGGCGGACAGGCTGGGATTAAAGCAGAACGTCTCCCGTGATCAGTTCCATGCGCTTTGCGAGAATCAAAATCCGCAGAGCTACGAACGGCTGACGCGGCGACAGAAAAAGAAGGACATCGAAGTCAATTTCAATAAGCCAAAGGTATGAACACGGGGCGGAGGTAAATATGCCGCAGGATAAACAGCTTCGTAGTATCAAGTTAGAGAATGTTTTGGAGAAGCGCCGGTTGGATCAAGCACTGAATGCAAAGGAATTTTTCGTTGCCGTCGGCATCTCATATTCGACGGCACGGGAGTGGTTTCGACTTCCTGGTTTTCCTGTATTTCGTGGCGTAATTTTCTGGCAAGATTTTGTCCAGTGGCGCAACAGTCAAAATGGATTTCATTCCGAAAAGTTCCCGCTTCGCAACGGCGATACTGCCGATGCCCCATCAAGCCCGTCTCCGCGCGCCGCGCAAATTCTCCAACAAGCCTGAATCATTCGGGTTTAACGAATCGGTTCACCACACCGCCTCAATAACGCACCTCGTTTTACAGGGGAATTGCATGAGAAAAAACTTTGATTTGGGAGGGTTAATTTACTGCACTTTTACTGCACTCACTCGTAAGTCGTTGATTATGAATGGAGCGGGTGAAGGGAATCGAACCCTCGTATCAAGCTTGGGAAGCTCGTGTTCTACCATTGAACTACACCCGCGCCCGAACTTCTTCTAACAGAGCCAGCTTAAAGTCGCAACTGTTTGCTGCTACGATTTTTCATCTCGGCGTTCGCGAACGCGCTTCAAGCGGGGCGCGCGACGACTTCGCAGTTCACAGAATTTTAGCATCGTCAATTGGTCCGGCGGAAGTCAGGATTCCGCCATGGCTTATCAATTCAAGATTCGGCGCTTCGTGGAATTCGGGGATACGGATATGGCGGGCATTGTGTACTACGCCATGTATTACCGTTACATGGATGCCGCCGAGCATGCTTTCTTCCGGTCGCTGGGATTATCCTTCGCGCCCGGCAAACATGCCAGTTCGGTCGGCTGGCCGCGCGTTCATACCGAAGCCGATTACCTGGCGCCGCTCCGCTTTGGGGATGAAGTGGAGGTGCAACTTCTGGTGATGGAAAAAAAGTCCAAGGCGCTGACTTATGCGTTCCGCTTGCGGAAGCTGAACGCGCAACCACCTTACGAAGTTGCTCGAGGCAAGGTCACCGCTGTGTGCGTGAAAATGGTCGGGGGCAAAATGAAGGCGACAAACATTCCCGCCGCCATTAATGCCAAAATCAGCGTGGCTCCGGCGCGGCTGCTGAAGTGAGGGCGACGGGTTACTCGACTGGCTTCGGCAGCGTCCGCCAGGCCGTAACCACGCCGTTGGCAAAAGTGATTTCCGCGCTGACGTAGGTGCGCGATTGAAAGTCGGAAACCGGTTGTCGCGCCGAACGCGGCCAATAACGAGTTTCCTCCAACCAACCGCCGTAATACAACCAGATCGTAACCGCGCCACGCTCGTCTTCCTGTTGCAACACTTGCGACGGCTTTCCCCAGGCGATGTACACCGCATCCGGCGTCATTCCGCGCCGAATCTGGCCTTGGTCCACCAAGGTCTTGAACTCCGGACTCAACGCTTCGTAACTCGAGACCCGTTCGCGGCGGCGCGATTCAATCGAACTGGTCGCGCAACCGGCCAGGATGGCGGCTAAGGAGAGGATTAATATCCCGTTTTTCACGGCGCGAACCTTACTCCATCGGCCCAGCCAAGTCCTGCAAAAATCGGTGATGATTTTTAAGGTGCGCCCTCTGCGTTCAGTGCCGTATTCTTTCGACGTGAAAAGTCCGTTGCTCCGGCTGGCCCTGCTGCTCGGCGGCGTTCTATTCGGAATGGCGCCCGTTCTGGCCGCGCGATTGCCCAACGTCATCGTCATTTTCACCGATGATCAGGGCTATGCAGATGTCGGGGTGTTCGGCGCGCAAGGATTTGAGACGCCCAATTTGGATCGGCTGGCCCGCCAAGGCGTCAAGTTCACCAATTTCCACGCGGCGCAGCCGGTTTGTTCCGCCTCACGCGCTTCGTTGTTGACCGGATGTTATCCGAGTCGCATTGGGATTCATGGGGCATTGGGGCCGGCAGCCAAACACGGACTCAGCTCCAACGAAATGACGCTCGCTGAGTTACTCAAGCAAAAGGGCTACGTCACGGGTATGGCGGGCAAATGGCATCTGGGGCGACCTCGGCCATTCCTCCCCGTGCATCACGGGTTCGATGAATACTTTGGTCTGCCTTACTCCAACGACATGTGGCCGCACCATCCGGAAGCCCGGAAGGGTACGTATCCGCCGTTGCCGCTTATCGAGGGCGATCAGGTCATTCGCGACGAAGTCACGGCGGAAGATCAATCGCAGCTCACCACTTGGTACACTGAACGCGCGGTGAGGTTCATCGAGCGAAACCAAGCGCGACCGTTTTTCTTTTACCTCGCGCATTCCATGCCGCACGTCCCGTTGTTTGTGAGCGACAAATTCAAGGGCAAATCGAAGCAAGGACTTTACGGCGATGTGATCATGGAAATTGACTGGAGCGTGGGCGAGGTGATGCGGGCGTTGAAGCGCTGCGGCATCGAGAAGGACACGCTCGTCATCTTCGCCAGCGACAACGGTCCCTGGCTCAGTTACGGCAATCACGCCGGTTCAACAGGACCGCTGCGCGAAGGCAAGGGGACCAACTGGGAGGGCGGCACGCGCGTGCCTTGCATCATGCGCTGGCCGGGGAAGCTGCCTCGCGGCAAAAGCAGTGACGCCATGTTCATGACCATTGATCTGTTTCCTACCATTGCCAATCTGGTGGGAGCGCAACTCCCGGCGCACAAGATTGATGGTCTGGACGTCTGGCCGTTGCTCGCGGGCAAGAAAGGCGCCGTCAATCCGCACGAGGCGTATTTTTACTACTATTTCCAAGGCGACTTGCAGGCCGTGGCCAGCGGCGACGGCCACTGGAAACTATATCTACCGCACTCATATCGAACGCTTGCGGGCCATCCCGGTGGCACAAACGGAATCCCGGTAAAATATCAACCGGCGAAGATCAGCGTGCCGGAACTGTATGACTTGCAAAATGACCTTGGCGAAACCACCGACGTTGCCGCGCAACATCCGGAAATCGTTCAACGTTTGCTCGCGCTGGCGGAGCAGGCGCGCGACGATCTGGGCGACACGTTCACCCAACGTGTCGGCCACGGACTACGCGAGCCGGGGCGTGTTCCAACGGACCAGTGATGGCTGGAGGAATGGATTCATGCTTTTAGCCATTTCGCGAATCCCGGTCGGTGGCACTTTCGCGTTGCTTGCGGAAATGTTCTTTGCTTAGGTTAGCGGGTAGATACAAATCCGAATTTATGAGCAAAACTCCGTTGACCAACAATTTTCCCAAATTGCACAACGCCATGTGGCCCGGCCTGGTCGGCAAGGGCAGCCCCGGCGCCGAGCCGTGCATTGACCTGGACACCATGCTGGACCTCACGGCCAAAGCCCGAGTGGATGGCGTCAAGTTCGATGGCGTGGACCTGTTTCTCTACGATCCGCACGTCAGCATTGACCTCACCGATGGCGGCATCAAAAAGCTGGCGGCCAAAATTCGGAAGAAGGGGTTGGTGGTCGGTTCGGTGGTGGCCCCGGTCTGGTTTGGCGGTTCCGCCATGGGCGACGAAACCCAGCGCGCCAACTGGATCACCGCCGTGCGGAAGGCGTGTCGCATCGCCCAGCGGCTGCGCGAACTGGGAGTTCGACCGTATGGTGTGGTACGCATTGATTCTGCGGCAAGTGTGACGGATTGGGACAAAGATCCGAAAGGTAACACGAAGTTGATTGCCAAAACTTTTCGGGAAGCGGCAAAGGTGGCCAAGGATCACGGCGAACGCCTGGCGGCGGAAGGTGAAATTTGCTGGGGCGGCATGCACTCGTGGAAATACATGGTGCAATTGCTCGAAGCAGTGGGTTTGCCGAAGCTGGTGGGCTTTCAGGCGGACATGTCGCACACCCATCTGTACACGCTGGGTTACAACGCCGAGGCGCACCGGCTCGTGCCGAAAAATTATCATTACGAACCGGCGGCGTTTCACGACGCAATGACCAAACTCACGAATGCGTTGCGACCGTGGACCATTGATTTTCATGTGGCGCAGAATGACGGCAGCGTGTTTGGCTCAGGCTCGCACGAGAAAACCGGGCGGCATTGTCTGGCGACCGATCCGCGCGGGAAGCTCAATATCGTTCGCGATTCCGGCTATTGGTTGCGGGATGAGAAAGGCCGCGTGACGAAGCGGACGAAACACATTTGTTGGGACGGTTGCATGTTCCCCAATCAGGTCATGGCGCAACAGCAAACGTGGAATGACATCCTCGCGGCGATGATTCAAGTCCGCGAAAACCACGGCTGGCGCGCCTGAAGCGCCGTAATTGCCGAACCAGAAAAACTTTATGAAAGAACTACGCATTGGACTGATCGGCTGCGGCTTCATGGGCCGCGCTCACTCGAACGCTTATCGCAAGGTCAATAATTTCTTTGACCTGAAATACCGACCGGTGCTCGCCGCCGTGTGCGCGCGCAACCGGGCCAGCGCCAGCGCGTTCGCCGCGAAGTGGGGCTACGAATCGGTGGAGACGGATTGGAAACAACTGCTCAAGCGCAAGGATATTGATGCGGTGGATATCTGCACGCCGAACCAAACGCACGCGCCCATCGCCATCGCCGCCGCCAAGGCGGGAAAAATGGTTTTGTGTGAAAAACCGCTCTCGATGAACGGACCGGAAGGCGTCAAAATGGTCAAGGCGGTGGAACAGGCCAAAGTGCCCAACCTGGTTTGGTATAATTACCGGCGCGTACCGGCGGTGACGCTGGCCAAGCGCTTGATCGAAGAAGGTCGCCTCGGAAAAATTTTTCATTACCGGGCCAAATTTTTGCAGGATTGGACGATCAGTCCGGACCTGCCCCAAGGCGGCGCGGGGTTATGGCGCTTGGATGTGAAAGCCGCCGGCAGCGGCGTGACCGGTGATTTGCTCGCGCACTGCATTGACACGGCGCTGTGGCTGAACGGCGCGATGGATTCCGTCACCGCCATGACGGAGACGTTCATCAAAAAGCGGAAACACACGCTGTCCGGCAAAGTGGAGAAAGTGGGCATTGACGACGCTTGCGCGTTTCTGGCGCGTTTCAAGAATGGGTCGCTGGCGACGTTTGAATCCACTCGCTACGCGCGCGGGCATAAGGCGCTGTACACGTTTGAAATCAATGGCGAGAAAGCGTCCATCGCGTGGGATTTGCACGACCTGCATCGGCTCCAATACTTTGATCATCAAGATGAAGGAAAGTTGCGCGGCTGGCGTTCCATTCATGTGACTGATCACGGCGGCGAGCACCCGTACATGGACAAGTGGTGGGTGCCCGGTTTGCAGATTGGTTACGAGCACAGCTTCGTGCATCAGGTGGCGGATTTTCTCGAAGGTCTGGCCAGTAGAAAATCGGTCAGCCCCACGTTCCGCGATGCCTTGGAAACGCAAAACGTCTGCGATGCGGTGCTGAAGTCGGCCCGGACGCATCGTTGGGAAAAGGTCGCCAAATGAAAAACGCGCGTCGCGGGTTGCCCCGGTTGATCCTCGTCGGCACGCTGTGGTTCTGGGGTGGCGCGTTATCCGGCCGCGCCGCCGAACTCCCGAAGCCGTTGCGGGTGTTGTTGATCACGGGCGGCTGTTGCCATGATTACGAACATCAGAAAAACGTGCTCAAACAAGGCATCGAAGCGCGCGCCAACGCGGTGGTGGATCAGGTTCACACCAGTGACGGCAGCACCAAGCCGCCGTTGCCCATTCTCGGCAATCCAAATTACGCGCACGGTTACGATGTGGTCATTCACGATGAATGTGGCGCGGACCTTTCCGATCCGAAATTGGTTGAGGCCGTGCTGCAGCCGCATCGCGACGGTGTGCCTGGAGTCAATCTGCACTGCGCCATGCACTCGTATCGCATCGGCAATCCCAATGATCCGGTCACCTTGGGCACGCCGCATGGGTTGTGGTTTGAATACCTCGGTCTGCAATCCAGCGGGCATAGTCCGCAACTTCCCATCACCATCAACTACGTGGATGCCAAACATCCGACGACCATCGGGCTGAGTGGCTGGACCACGATTGGCGAGGAGCTATACAACAACATTCACATCTTCGCCGCCACGCAGGCGCTCGCGCGTGGCCGGCAGATTACCCAGCAGAAGGACGGGAGCCTGAAAACCAATGACACCGTCGTGGTGTGGACCAATGAATACGGTCCAAAGCGGGCGCGCGTGTTTAGCACCACCATTGGCCACAACACGGAAACGGTGGCCGATGCGCGTTATCTGGATTTGGTGACGCGCGGGGTGCTTTGGGCCACCGACCATTTGCAATCGGATGGCACACCCGCTGCCGGATACGGTCCGAAAGGGAAGTAGGTCGCGCTACTTTTTTCACTCCAAATCGGGCGGGGTGGGACGATATTTGCCGGCGTAATTTACGTAATCACTTGCCGGGATTTTGATTTCGACACCAGTGATCTGATCGGCTGAGGTCAAGGCGTTGATGGATCAGGAATCAGGCTGATTTGAATTATTCGTCGCCACCGTAACGACGCGCGGGAGGAGTGGCCAAGTAGAAGCGCCTCTGGTAGATTAAACCCGTATGAAAAACCTGCCGCGAGAGGAATTACTCAAGCGCATCTGGATTGATCCGCAACGATGCGGCGGCAGACCGTGCATTCGTGGACATCGTATCTGGGTCTCGCTGATCCTTGATTTGCTGGCTTCCGGCAGTACCGTCGCGGAAGTCTTGGCGGATTATCCAGGGCTGGTGGAAGCGGATGTTCTCGCCTGCATCGCGTACGGTTCGGAAATGGCGCGGGAACGCTACGTGGACATTCCGTTGGAAACGCGCGCGTGAAACTCAAGCTGGATGAGAATCTCAATCAGCGGGGCCTCGCGTTGCTGGTTGCTGCTGGTCACGATGTTTCCACAGTTGCGCGGCAACAAATGCAGGCCGCATTGGACGCTGAGATAATTGAAGCGTGCCGTCTGGAAAGCCGGGCGTTGGTCACATTGGATTTGGATTTCGCGAACCCGCTTCGATTTCGCCCCAGCTTGTATCCCGGCATCGTGGTGCTGCGTCTGCCGAAGAAAGCCGCTGCCGATGATTTGCTTTCCGCCCTCCGCACTTTGGCTGAGGGATTGAAGGGGGCTCCGTTGACCGGAAAGTTGTGGATCGTCGAAATCGGTCGGATTCGAGAGTTCGACGAGGAGACTTTGCCCTGAGCTCGACGTCGGCGTCGAGTCTTCCGGATGCTCTTTCACGGATGCTTGGAACGTATCCGGGCGGCAGCAGTTGCTTGGGTCACTCCAAATCCGCCGGCTTCACGCCGCGCTTGAATTTGCCAAAACCGAACGGTGTGGGTTGAAATTCACCCACGTAATCCACGACCGTTGCCGCCGGAATGGCATCGCCCAAACCCACCGCCCAATAGCAGGCGTTCACCAGCAGACGCCGCAGACCCGCACTCTGCAAATCGGTGGCAGCTCCCATCGTGGTGGTGACTACTTTCGATGTCTGGCCGTTATCCCAAGAGTAATTCCGCACCCAAACGAGTGGCATCATGGGATCGTTCTTGGCGCCTGCCAATGGCGGGTCCGTGGGGCGCATGCCTTGAAGCACTTGTCCCCAGACCAGCACCGAGGCGTCCCGGGGTAGATGCGCAATTTCATAAACATCGGTCGGCCCCCAAATGTCCGTCACCCCGCGTAAAATCGGATGCGTCCGGAATGCCGGGTTGATGACTCCGCGCGTGCTTTGCTTGCCGTGTTCGCCGTGGTGGTTCACCCAGGTGTCGCCCAGCACTTGCCGACCAAACCCACCCGGCCAGTCTTGGTTTTGCCAGTCGTATTTTGCGTAAGGGCTGCTGGGGTTGCGCGAGTAGGCAAACGAATGGGTGGCCGTGCGCAGTCCAATAATGGGTTTGCCGCGCTGCAAGTAATCCACGAAATGCTTCATATCCGCGTCGGGCAATTCGCGAAAGCGCCATTGCAGCACGCATAGGTCCGCGTTATCAAGCGTCGCCATGCCGGGGATGTTGGTTTGGTTGTTCGGATCAATCGTGCCATCGGCGGGGTTGATGGCGAACAACACGGTGCAAGTGAAGCCATGACGCGTGGCCAGAATCTTGGCCAGCATTGGCAATCCTTCCTCCGAACGGTACTCCTCGTCGCCACTCAAAAACACGATGCGTTTGCCCAGCCCCGGTCCCTCGGTGCCCGAGTAAGTCACTCCCGGCTGCGCCCTGGCGACGTTGCCAATCAGTCCCAAGCTTAGTGTAACGGCCAATCGTGTTGTGAAATTCATGCGCGATTCAAAGTGTTGGATGTGATGGCGCATCAGGCAAGCGCAAAGGCGTCAAGGCTGATGTGAATGTTCGGCGGACGCGCCCCCCGCCTTGATGAAGGCCAGCAGGTCCAGAATGTCTTCGGCGGAACTTTGGTTGAGCAGGCCAACGGGCATCAGTGAGGAGCGCTGCGGTTGCTGCGTTTTGATTTGGGCTTTGGCAAAGGTATGAGTCAGCGCGGCGGATGCGCCCGCTTGCACGGTCAGCGATTGGCCATCGTCCTTGACGATCAAACCCGAAATCTCCTCGCCATCCGCGAGTTCAAAATCAAACGCGCGATACGCGTTGCTGATGACCAGCGAGGGTTCGAGGATTTGCTGCAACACCGCCCGGGGATCATTTTGGAACTGCGCAAAAACCGAAGTTAAGTCCGGGCCGAACGTCGCGCCTTCGTTGCCAATCCGATGACAGGAAGCGCACGAGAGTTGCGTGAATAATTCCTGGCCGCGCCGCCAATCGCGTCCCGAGTTCAGTTTTGTCAGTGCGGGCGTCAGTTCCTCGATTTTCCATTCGGTCATCTGGGGCGTCTTTTGGGCCGCGTGACTGGCCAGATAAGCTTCCACATCCTGAACCACCGCCAGCGTGCCGTTCATGCGTCGCCAATGTCCGGGGAACGTGCAAACAAAATGGTAGTCGCCCGGGGCGTCCGGAGCGGTGAAACTCAATCGCGCCTGCTGACCGAATTCAACCAGCTTGGTGGCGTGCAGCACCTGGGGCGAATTGGGCACGTAAAGCCGTCCCTGCGCGTCAGGCGTCGGCGGCAGACGTTCCGCCGCGCTCCCGATCGCTTCCAACGCCTCCGGCTGCGTGATGACGAGGTTGTGCGGCATCGCGTCGTCATTGATCAACACCAACTCGACTGGTTTGCCCACCGCCACGACGATGAGCGATTGATCGTAGAGCATCTGTTCCGGAATCGTGCGAATGACGAAAACACTCACGCCCAGCGAGCGCAGCGTCCTGCCAAAAGTCGCCGCCGTTTCGGTCGGCAGTAACGCCGTCAGGTCGGTGGCGAATTGAAAGGCGCTCAACGCTTCCGGCCCGGTGCGTTGTTCGACGGGCACGGTTTGGAGATACGCCACGAGACTGGTCACCAGCGGCTCCAGTTGGTCGCGCGACCAGAAGGAGCGCGGAATTTTTTGCAACGCAGCAATGGCTGTGGCGCGCTCGGTGCCCGCACGAACCAAGTCCGCCAGCGTGTTGAAAACTTCGGCTTCCGAGCCGGGCAGGGTGACGCTGCTGCTGATGGCGGCGCGCCGGACTTCGTCGGATGTCGCCGCCTGCAAGAGCGCGGCCAATTGCGGGTGGAACGCCGCGCGTTGATTGGGATCACGCAGCAATGCGATGCCCGACACCAGGTCGGCGAATTGCCCCGGGTGAGCAGACGTCTGTTGCCAGGTGGGGCCGCCAGCGCCTTCGATGGTGAGCAGAGCGGCGTAGGCCAGTTGCCGGGTGAAAGGCAGCTTTGCGGACTGGGCCAACTGAGCCAGAGTTGCGGATTTGGCTTTAAGCGCATCGGCATCCGATTGCAGCAACAAGGGCGCGAGATCGTGCAACACCGGTTCGGCGGTCGCGCCTTTGGTATCCAACTCGGTCAGACCGGCGAGCAGCTCGGTGAGCGCATCCGTTTGACGCAGCTTTGCCAGGCCGTTGAGTGCTTCCACGCGGTATTTCCGGGCCAGGCCAGCACGTTGCAACAAGGCTACGTAAACGAATTCGCTACGTGGGGCGGCGGTCAGTTCCTGGTTGGAAAGGCGTCCCAAGACATAAGCGGCGGCCACCGGACTTTTCGGCAGGAAGAAGGGTTTGGCGGGGGAAGGCTCGTCCGCTTGAGCGAGCCAAAGACCGCCGCCCAATACCCCGCAGATAATCCAAAGCCGCGCGTAACTCATCCTCTGCAATTGGTTTTCCGATCCGCTTTTTGCCGCGCGTTCAACATTATTTCAAATACGGATCGAGCGCCTTCATGGTTTCATCGAGGCAATACTTGATGTAGTAATCCGGTTGGCTGGGGTCCGCTTCCTTATCCAAAGCGAGCAACGCCACTTCCGCCGCGTGGGCGGTTGGAAAGAAACTGCACGCGCGCACCGCTTCCAGACGCACTCGCGGGTTTTCGTCCTGCGCTTGAGCCGCGAGCAAATCGAGCGGATTTTCGACGCGATCCCGCCAGTAGCAAAGCACCCGCGTGGCGGCGGCGCGCGCATGATAATCCGGCGAACGCAACAGTTGGCGGAGCAAATCCTGGTTCACGACATTATGCCACTGATGCACCCAGAGCGCTTCGGTCAGGTGGTGTTGATAATCCTGGTCTTGCGGGTCCAATCCAGCGATCCAGGGCGGCAGCGCGGCCATCACTTGGGCGCGGTTGTGTTTGCCCAGTTCGATCTTGGCGCGCAGACGCAACCCATCCTCCGGTGACTTCAGCAGATCCAGAAGTTTGGCGATGGGCTGGCCATCCACGGGGGGCGGTTGCAACAACGGGCGACCTTCATAAGTGATGCGGTAAATGCGACCGTGTGTTTTATCGCGATGCGGGTCGCGGATGTGATGTTGCATGTGGCCGATCAAAGGTTTGGCCCAATCGAGGAAATAAATTGATCCGTCCGGCGCCACGCCGACCCCCGAGGGGCGGAAATTTGGATCGTCGGATTTGACCAGGTCTTCGATGGTCTCGCCCTTCAAGCCGGCGCCGGCTTCAGTGACTTTGACGCGGAAGATGCCCTGGAAACCAATCACGTTGCAGTTGAGAAAATTCCCCTGGAATTCAGCAGGAAAATGTCGGCTCGAAAGCAGTCCGGTGCCGGCGCAAGGTCGCGAGGGGCGCTGCCAGAATTCTTTGATTTCGCGGTGCTTGGCCGGGTAATCGAGATGCCCGCTGATGGCCGGTCCAAAATAACTGTTGTTTCCGGTGGCGTCGGTGATGATGTCGTTGCCCCAATAATCAAACACGCGACCGTGCGGGTTGAGAAAGGCGTAGGGCGCGTAACGCTCAAACTTGCCGGGGCGCGGCTCGAACCGATAGACGCAACCATCGTTGTTGCGCACCGGGCCGGTTGCGGTTTCCACTTGCGTGCGATGGAACACGCCGTCGCTGAGATAAGTGGCGCCGCCCGGATCCAGCACCATGGAATTGGCGGTATGATGCGAGTCCGCCGAATCCATGCCCATCAACACCCGCTCCTTCCAATCCGCACGATCGTCGCCGTCGGTGTCGCGCACAAACCACAGATCCGGCGCCTGCATGACCAGCACGCCGTCGCGATAAAATTGAAAACCGGTCGGGCAATTCAATCCGTCCAGAAAGACTTTCACGCGGTCCGCTTTGCCGTCGCCATCGGTATCCTCAAAAATGAGCAGTTTATCGGCAACGGTATCCGTGGGCCGCCGCTCCGGATAACTGGGCCAGGCCGCCACCCAAAGCCGTCCCTTGGTGTCGAACGCCATCTGCACCGGACTCGCCAATTCGGGAAACATCTCCTCACTGGCAAAGAGATTGACGCGGCAGCCTTTCGCCACCGTCATGTGTTTGATGGCCGCTTCGCCACTCACAAACGGAGCGATATCGGGTTTGTTGGATTGAAAAGTGGCAACGGGCGGCAGGTTGGAATCGTCCACAGTCAGGTCTCCGCCGCGCGCCACCGCCCAGATGCGGCGGTCGCGATTGGCCGTTTTCACGTCGCGCTGGGTCATCTCTTCCTGCATGACTTCGTAATTGGTGATTTTGTCCGAATCCTTGCCGGCGCGGGGAAAACTCAGTTGTGAACGACCGCCGTAAACATTGTAACCATCCACCGTGCGATAGCGCGCGTGCCATTCCGCGTTTTTATCGAGCACGGCGCCGCGAAGTTTTTCAAGTGATTGCGTGGACGGTTTTTCGCCAAACACCGTCTGAAAAATCGCCGTTGCCAGTTGCTGGTTTCCCGCTTCGGTCAGCATGAACGTGTTAAAGGTCAGTGATTGTCCGCGTTCGGCGGCTTCCGCATAGAGTCGCTGTGATATTTCAAAGAGGTTTATGAAGCGCACTTGATGCGCCTGGGCCACCTCGGCCATCGCGGCGGTGTAAGCGCGCAGGCGTTCGTTGTTCGCCGTGGGGTCCGGCTGGTCGGGGTCCGCCAGCTTTTCGCAGGCGATGGGGGAAAAGAGGACGAGTTGCGGCGCGCCTTTGCCGCTGTAATCGGTGGCGCGAGTGTGTTTGATGAACTGGGTCAGGTCGTCGCGAAATTTGGCCAATCCCGCGTCGCCCTTGAAGGATTCATTAAAGCCGTAGAAAGCCAGCACCACGTCCGCCTGAACGCGCCGCAACCATTCATCGCGCGAGCCAAAATTTTCCGAGCGATGCCAGGTGGCGACCTCATCGCCCGCGGCGGCGAGGTTGCGGCAAACGAAATCGTGCTGTGGATATTTCGCGTAAAGCAGCGTCTCCAACCAACCATCGAACTGCATTCGATCCGCCAGCGCATTGCCGACCACCGCCAGATGAGCGCCCGGCGGCAAATCCGACGGTGCGGCTTGAACCGACGCCGTGAGCGCGGCCAAGCAGGCCAGCCCGCCGCCAGCCAACGATAAAAGCTTCTTCATAACGGCAGGGTTCAGGAACTATCCGGTCAGCGCAAGTCGGAAGAATTCAGTCCGCCGCAAAATCGAAGCGCACCCGGCGGTGGGCCGGCGTTGCGCTTGCCCGGATCGTCCGGCACGCAGGGATTTTGACTTTCTCCGCCAAATTCGTTAATTCCCCACCATGCGAATTGTTTCCCGAAACCAGGCGTTCAAGTTGATGCTCTGTTGGGCGCTGATGATTTTGCCAGGCTGGTTCTGGCCGGTGCGCGCGGAAGAGCCGTTGCCGCAAGTGGAACGATTGCGAACCAGTCCGGTCCTGCGGCAGCTCCAGCCCAACCCCACGGATCGGCCGCCCGTTACCGGACCGGAACAAACCGTCGCGCAAATGTACGTGCCCGAGGGATTCAAGGTGGAACTGGTGGCCGCCGAGCCGGATCTGCATCAACCGGTCGCTTTCACCTGGGACGAGCGCGGGCGCATTTGGGTGATTGAAGCGTATAGTTATCCCACCAAACGCCCGGCGGGGCAGGGACTGGATAAAGTGGTCATTTTTTCGGATGCGGATGGCGATGGGAAATTTGAAACCCGTCAGGTCTTTGCCGAGGGGTTGAATCTCGCGAGCGCACTTGCGGTGGGTTACGGCGGCGTCTGGATTGGCGCGGCGCCCGAGCTGTTGTTTATTCCCGACCGAAATCATGATGATCAACCCGATGGTCCGCCGGAGGTGTTACTGGATGGCTTCGGTTTCCAAGACACGCACGAGACGATGAATAGTTTTCTGTGGGGGCCGGACGGCTGGCTTTACGGCAATCAAGGGGTGTTCAACACCGCGCGTATCGGCAAACCCGGAGTGCCGCAGGAGCAACGACCGGAACTCCGCGCCGGCGTGTGGCGCTATCACCCCGTGCGACACACATTCGAAATTTTCGCGTCTGGTGGCAGCAACCCGTGGGGCTTGGATTACGACGAGCACGGTCAACTTTTCATGACGCACTGCCGCAGTTATTGGGGGCGCGGACCGACGACGCACGTCATGCAAGGCGGGCAGTTTTGGAATCAGGTCAATGGCAATTACGCGCCGTTCATTGTGGCCAATCCTCCAGAGGGCTTTCCTCAATTTCGCAATTACCTGCTGGCTTCGGCGCGTTACGGCCACGGCGCGGGCGGCGCGGGCAAACCGGGTAGCGACGCGATTTACGGTGGTCACGCGCACGTTGGGACATTGATTTACCAGGGCGACAACTGGCCGGATGAATATCGCGGCCACCTGTTCACGCACAACCTCGGCGGTCACCAAATCAACCAGCAGATCAATCAACCACTCGGCTCGGGCTTCGACACCGTGCATGCCGGTCAGGATATTTTCTTCTGCACCGATCCGAAGTATGTGGCGGTGGATTTGCAAACCGGCCCCGATGGCGCGGTGTATTCCATTGATTGGTATGATCAGCAGCATTGTCACAATCCCAACACGGAGCAATGGGATCGCAGCAATGGCCGACTCTACCGCCTGCAATGGCAGCCAACCTATCGCCCGGTGAAAGTAAATCTGGCCGTCAAATCGGATGCGGAATTGATCGCTTTGTTGAAACACAAAAATCAGTGGTACGGTCGCATGGCGCGGCGCTTGTTACACGAGCGCGCCGGCAACGGCACGTTGGCGAGCGACACGGGGGAAGCCTTGCGCGCCGCGGTTGCGAACGGAACGACGACGGGAGCGCGGTTGAGCGCGCTTTGGGCGCTGCATCTCACCGGCGGATTGACGGAGGCCGATCAACAGCGGGGGTTGCACGATGCCGATCCCTACTTGCGCAGTTGGACGATTCAACTCGCTGCTGAAGGTCGGAATCCAGACGCGTCGTTCCAGACGACGTGCGTGCAACTGGCCCGGCAGGACCCTTCGCCCATCGTGCGCCGCCATCTGGCTTCAGCCATCGCGCGGATGCCGGACGCCACCGCCTGGCGTCTGGCGGAAGCGCTCGCCCAACACGACGAAGACCAGAAGGATCGCAACCTGCCGTTTCTGCTCTGGCATAATCTCGCGCCGCTTTGCGCGGCGGATTTTGCATCCGGACTCGAGCTGGCCCGCCACAGCGCTCTCCCGCAACTGGCCGACTGGATTTATTGGTACACGGCCACGCTGGAAGGTGACGCGCTCAATCGCGTGGTGGCCGAATTGGCCGATTTGCAGGGCGACGCCTTGCGCCGTCGTCTGGCGGGACTGTGGCTGGCGCTTGAACCTCGCGCGAATGTGCCCATGCCGGCGGCGTGGCCGGCGATTGCGCCCAAACTTTACGCGAGTTCCGAGGCGCGGGTCCGGCGCGAAGCCGAGCGCTTGGCCGCCGCGTTTGGCGATCGCACGGTTTTTCCGGAGCTGCGCAAAACGCTGGCGGATTCCAAAGCCAACCAAGTCGCGCGGCAACATGCTTTCGCTTTGTTGAGTCGCGCCGCCGATCGGGAAACGCTCCCGGTTTTGCTCCGATTGTTGGACGATGATGGCTTTCGGACGCAGACGATCCACTTGCTGGCGCGGTTCGATGCGCCGGAAATTCCCACGGAATTGATCGCCCGGTTCGACGCTTTCAAACCGGCGGATCAGGTCGCGGCGCTAAGTGCTTTAACGGGTCGCGCGAGGTTTGCGGTGTCGCTGCTGGACGCGGTGGCGGCGAGGAAAATCGCGCGCGACCGGTTGGGCGCGTTTCAAATCCGCCAGTTGACTGATCTGCATGACGCGGAGGTGGATCGTCGCGTCGCCGCCACCTGGGGGCGAATTCAACAATCTCCGGCGGAGCAGCAGGCGAAAATTGCGCAATTGGAGAAGACCTTTAATGAAGCGCCGTTGTGGGCGTACGATGGCAACGCTGGGCGCAAACATTTCCAGGCCCTTTGCGCGAGCTGTCATCAGCTCGGTAAAGACGGCACGCAGCTCGGACCGGAATTAACCGGCGCGGGCAAGCTCGGAGTGCGTTATTACCTCGAGAACATCATTGATCCGGATGCGGTGATCGGGACGGATTTTCAGGCGACATTGATTGAGACGAAAAGCAACGATCTCATTACTGGGCTGATTCGCGCCGAAACTTCCAGCGCCGTCACTTTGCGAACGATCACGGGGGAGACGGTGCTCCCGAAAATGGACATCGCGAAACGCACGTTGAGCCAAAAATCGCTGATGCCCGAGGGCCTGCTTGACAGCTTGAGCGATCGGGAACAGATCGAGTTGCTGAAATATCTGGTTTCCCACTGACGCGGCAATCCCTCCCGCCGCCCGCGGCGCGGCAACTTTGAAGCGCAGGGCCACCAGCCGGAAGCTGACGAGGGGTTGCGCGCGCGAAAAATTGCTTTTGTCGGTCCGGCCACTTGGTTAGTGTGTCACAAAAATTCGTCATGAAGTTCGGCATCAACACCTTCCTGTTCACGTCACCGTTCACCACCGCCAGCACCCGCTGGTTCAAATCGTTCAAGCGATGGGGGTTTGATTCGGTGGAAATTCCGATTGAAGACCCGGTGCATATTGATCCGGTGCGCGTGAAGCGCGAGCTGGATCGGCACGGGCTGATCTGCGGCTCGGTGTGTGTGGCCATGAGTCCGGATCGGGATTTGCGCGGCAACGCCAAACAGCAAAAGACCGGCATGACCTACATGAAGCGGTTGCTGGATCAGATGGTGGTGCTGGATTGTCCTTCGCTCATCGGTCCGGTTTATTCCGCCGTGGGCCGCGCCGACGCGGTGCCTCCGGTGGAATACCGCCGGCAGTGGGCCACCGTGGTGAGGAACTTGAAGGAGCTGTGTGCTTACGCGGAAAAACGCGGCCGCCAAATTTGCTTTGAGCCGTTGAACCGCTTTGAAACCGACTTCATCAACACCTGCGATCAAGGCTTGAAACTGATTCAAGCGGTGGGCAGTCCGGTGCTGAAGCTGCATCTCGACACGTTCCACATGAACGTCGAGGAGAAATTTCAGGCTCGAGCCATTCGCCGGGCGGGCAAACACCTGGGGCATTTCCACGCCTGCGGCAGTGATCGCGGCACTCCGGGCAACGACCATCTGGACTGGCCCTCCATCGCCAAAGCGCTCAAGGACATTCGCTATCAAGGCAACGTCACCATCGAATCCTTCACCACCGAGGTAAAGGTGATTGCGCGGGCGGCGGCCATCTGGCGGCAAATTGAGCCGACCCGGGATGAAATTGCCGTCAAAGGACTGGCCTTTTTGAAGCGAACTCTCAAATAAATCGTCGGTTAAACACTTATGAAAATATCCTGGTTTTATTCACTGGCACTGGGCGCGCTCTTAACCGTGCCGGTCCTGGCGGCGGATGGGTTCACGCCCATCTTTAACGGCAACAATCTGGACGGCTGGGAGGGCGATCCGAAACTGTGGTCGGCGCGCGATGGCGTCATCGTGGGCCGAACGACGGCGGAAAATCCACTCAAGGCGAACACCTTCCTGATCTGGACCAATGGCGAAGTCGCGGATTTTGAGCTGCGTTGTTCATTCCGGATTACCCCGAACAATAACGAAGGTTTCGCCAATTCGGGCATCCAGTACCGAAGCAAAATTTTGAATCGCACCGGCTGGGTCGTGGGCGGCTACCAGGCGGACATGGAAGCGGGGCCGAATTACACCGGCATTCTTTACGACGAACAAGGCGGCGCGGGAAATCGTGGCATCATGGCGTTGCGCGGAGAAAAGGTGGTTTGGGACGCTGACGGTAAAAAACAAGTCACCGGCTCGCTCGGTGACTCGGCGGAAATTCAAGCCGCCATCAAACCCGGCGCCTGGAATGACTACACGATCATTGCCCGAGGCAATCACCTGCAACATTTCGTCAATGGCCGCCTGACAGTGGATGTAACCGATAATTGCGCCGATAAAGCGCTACATTCCGGCGTGGTGGCGTTGCAATTGCACGCGGGCAGCCCCATGACGGTCGAGTTCAAGGACCTGCGGATCAAATCGCTGACGGATGATTTGGCGACCTTGAGCGGCACCTGGATTGTGACCGACGTGAAGGCGGACGACGTGGGGACGCTTAAGGACGATTTTGAAAAACTCACCATCACCATCAAGGGCAAGCAATATACGACTGAAAAATACGGCCAGGGCGATGTCGGCACGATTGCCTTGGACGCCAGTCAGACGCCGAAGCGGTTGGATATTTACCCCGACACCGGCCCGGGCGCTGGACGGTTGATCCCGGCGATTTATGAGTTGAGCGGTGAGAATCTGCGCATCCGTTTCTCGACGCAGGATGGCGCGGGTCGGCCCGCCAATTTCAGCGGAAGCCCGGATTTTGGTGAAGCGATCATTACGTGCCGACGGAAATAGATCAGGCAGCCTCCACGCGAAAAGAAAAGCGCATGAAAAAAATCATTGTGGGGTTGGCGATGCTGGGTTTGCTGGCGGGAGTCGGTTCGCAGGCCGCGGAGAAAAAAATCGTGTTCATTGCCGGCACGCCCAGCCACGGCCCGGGCGAGCACGAGCATCGGGCGGGTTGCCTGTTGTTTCAAACGTGCTTGCAAAACACTCCCGGCATTACTTCCGTGGTGTATTCCAACGGTTGGCCCGCCGATCCGAAAGCGTTTGAAAACGCGGCCACGATTGTGGTGTATGCGGATGGCGGCGGCGGCCACCCGCTGCTCCAGGGAGACCACCTGAAAATCATTGGGGCTTTGATGGATCAGGGCGTCGGGCTGGTTTGTCTGCACTATGCGACCGAACCCACCCTCGAGAAAGGCGAGCGGGAATTTCTCGAATGGATCGGTGGTGCGTTCGAGATCAATTGGTCGGTGAATCCGCACTGGGACGCGCATTTCAAATCGCTGCCGGAGCATCCGGTGGCTCGAGGGGTAAAGCCCTTTCACATTGTGGACGAGTGGTATTTTAACCTGCGTTTTCGTGATCAGATGCAAGGCGTCACCCCGCTGTTGAGCGCGGTGCCCGATGGCAGCACGACCAATCGCAACGACGGCCCGCACGAGGGTAATCCCGCCATGCGCGCCAAGGTGGCGCGGGGCGAGATTCAACACGTCGCCTGGGCGGCGGAACGACCTGGCGGCGGCCGCGGCTTTGGTTTGACCGGTGGACATTTCCACAAGAACTGGGGTAACGACGACATGCGCAAATTGGTTTTGAACGCCATCCTCTGGACGGCGCACGTGGATGTTCCGGCGGATGGATTCCAAAGTCGGGTTACGCCCGACCAATTGGCCGCCAATCTGGATTACAAAGGGCCGCGCCGACCTCCGGCACAACCCCGCGCCCCGGGCGCGCCCGCTCCGGCCCGACGGTAGCCCGGCAACCGAAACGGCCGAAGTTTCCCGTAGCCAGTGCGCCCGGGATAAATTGCCGCTGGCGTTGCGGGGACGCGGCTCCAGCAAGGGCGCTGGGGCGCGAGTTTTCCAGGTCGAAATCCACCTTTACAAAGGCGCGGGCGTCATGTCAGGCTAACACCGTTATGTGGAAGAAAACATTGCTCCTGCTACCCGCGCTGATTTTAGTGGCGGGCTGCGCTGCGGTCAGCACCAACATTTCGGCGCAACGGCAACCGCGCAATCCCACTGATCTCTATCCGGTGGAGGTGAAATTTACTTCGGAACAACAATCCCTGCGCTGGGACAGCATTCAAGCGACAGCCATTGTGGGCAAGGAAACCTTTCCCATGCGCCGGACGCATCTGATGAGTGATCGCTGGGAAGTGCTGATTCCCGTGCCGGCGGGGGTGAGTTCGGTTCGTTACCACTACAAGTTCGATTACTTGTATAATGGTTTTGGCGGGCCGCGAAAAGGCAGCGCCTCTTCCAAGACCTACACGTTGCAGATCGTGGATCAATAATTGAGGTCGAGTTGGTTTTCACCCGGGCGTCCTTTGCTGGACGCCCGTTTTGTTTTTCATGCGCGAGGGTCAGGTGGCGATAAGGTTTTTCTGCCGATCAACACGGATTCAAGGTTGCCGCCGCTCAACAAGTGCCTTTGAATAGTGCGCGATGACTCGAAACACTTCTCACCTAAACCAACCAAATCTCTCCACTTGGAGGTTGGGATTGTTTGGCTTCCTTATGGCGGGCTGGATGGTTGTTGCTTTTCCGGCGACCGCTCAAACGACTGAAACGCAATCCGGCCCGGTGTGGTTTGACGCTCGCGAGCTGACCGTTGAAGGCAAAGGCTGGACTGAGACCAAGGATTTTTATGATCGGCTGCCCGCTAAAGCCGGGAAGTTGGTGCGCGCTCCAGTATGGAGTTTGAGCCACGATTCCGCCGGATTGCGAGTCCGCTTTGTCACGGACGCCACAACGGTGTCCGCCCGTTGGACGTTGCGGAAGGAATCACTGGCGATGTCGCACATGGCGGCCACCGGAGTCAGCGGTTTGGATTTGTATCTCAAGGCCGACGGCCAATGGCATTGGATCGGGACCGGTCGCCCCGATCAGTCGCCAACGAATGAAAAGCCGCTCGTCAGCGGACTGACCGCCGAGCTGCGGGAGTTTGCGCTCTATTTGCCGCTCTACAACGGCGTCAAGGAAGTGCGGATCGGCGTCAATCCCGGAGCGCAATTGCGCGCCGCCGCTCCCGCCACGGCCAAGCCGATTGTCTTTTACGGCACTTCCATCACCCAGGGCGGTTGCGCGTCGCGCTCCGGCATGGCGTATCCGGCGATTCTGGGTCGGCAACTGGATTGGCCCACGATCAATCTGGGTTTCTCCGGCAACGGACGCAGCGAACCGGAATTGGCCACTTTGCTGGCGGAACTGGAGCCGGCGGTTTACGTGCTCGACGCCTTGCCCAACATGAGCCCGGAAATGGTGGCGACGCGGTTGGAGACGTTTGTCCAAACGCTGCGTCAGGCCCATCCCCGCACGCCCATCTTGCTCCTGGAAAGCATTGATTATCCGGCGGGAAAATTTGTGGCGGCAACGCGCGATCTGATCGCCGCCAAGAACGCCGAGTTGAAACGGGTTTATCAACGCTTGAAAAAAGCCGGGGTCAAGCAGTTGACTTATGTTTCCGCCGCCCGGTTGATCGGCACGGACGGATTGGGCACGGTGGATGGAGTGCATCCCACGGACCTGGGCTTTCTGCGCATGGCCGAGGGATTACAACCGGACCTGCGGCGCGCCCTTAAATTAACGCGTTGGAACGCGTCGAAGCCATCAGCGGCGTTGCTCGGGGTCAGTCGCGGCGAATGATGAAATCGCGGAAGCGCGCCCAATGCGCGGTGGTTTCCGTGCCTTGATAAACTTGCAGGCTGATCTGGGGTGCGCCGTGGCGGGGCAGGGTGCATTGACCCGCCTTGCGCCAATGCGTTTCATCCCCGAGCCGATAGTCGCCGCGAATGGAATTATCCCTGACCGTCAGACGTAATTGCACGCGATTGGCGGAGCTGGGCAGCAGCGCCACGGTTTGCGCGCGGTCCCGCTCCTCGCGCCCCATCACGATGCACAATTTTTCGTCCACCAATTCGAGTCCCAATTTGACCATGTGGCTGTCGTCATAATACCAGGCGAGGTTGGCCTGTTCGTATTGGTTGGTCGGATGATTCTCCACGACCACGGAGATTTCCAGGGCGGCGTTCGTCGGCAGCGTGATCGGGCGCACGAGCACGTTGTGCGCATCATTGGGCGGCCCCCAAAGATTGCCGGGGCGTGGACGAATTTCCAATCCATTGGTGCTGACGCGCCAATTCGCCGCGTCTTCCCGCACCCAGGACCAGCCTTGTCCTAACTGGTTTTTGAACTCATCGCGGAACAGCTCCTCCGCACCAGTGGTTATCTGGGGCACAAAAAGCGAAAGTACAATCACACAAAGGCTCACCACGGTTTTCATCACCGAACGATTCAATCCACAATCGCCAACTTGGCAAGCGCAAAGCGACCGGGATTCTTAAGCGTCCAGCGAATATCGCTATCCCTGCTTTCAGCCGCGCAAATAGCAAAAGGCGTTATTATCGTCTTTTAGGGCATTTTAAGTATTTCTGTAGCCGCCGACCTGACGCAGCGGCCTGCCAACCTCAAGCCAAGCGTTGGGGTCAAACGGGCGACCGCCCTTGGTTCGGAACGAGTACCGGCGCGACCGCGTCTTGGACTGCGGCAGTCTTCTGCCGCTTTCCGGTTGCGTACTGATGATTCCACAGCGGCAGCGGACTGCCGCAGTCCAAAACCTCGCGGACAGCGACACAACTCTCCATCTGGACCCCACCTTCATTGGGTTGCACTCGTTCGGTTCCATGGCTACAACTTTAATTAAACCGCTATAGGTTTTCTGAAAATAGCCGTGTGCGGTATTTTCACCGCCGAAAATTACCGATGCCCAGCCCATCAAACATCCCAGGCAAGAAAGTGTCGCAAGGCGGCTAGCTGCCATGCACATTCGTCACGCTCGTGCGTTGGCTGGCGGAATTATACGCATACGCGTAGGAGCTAGAAGTTGGGAGCTGGAAGATGAAATGTTCGTAAGTCGGTTCACAAAATCGTAGCCTTTGGTCGTGGTCATCACGGTGGTGCCGTTCGTGGCGAAAACAATCTGTTCCACCAGCAAACAACTGCAAAACTCAATTCTTTCAGTAGCCAATATCAAGAACCCCTTTCTATTTTTTTCTTGGCATCACTCATGCCTTGGTTGGCGCGCGAGTTCATTTTTAAGCTACGTTGTCGTAATCGCCCTCACAATTCTGAGGCTTATTCCACACACTAGAGCGATAGCCCATATCGCACTAATCACCACTCCACCCCAAAACCATCGAGGCTCTGTGGCTCGGTCAAACCGAGCAAAACCGACATAGACCCTTCCTCTCCGTTTCGCCAAAAATAGATTCCAAATGACAAAACCCAATGCTCCGAGCAAAACCAAGTTGATAACGTGCGGATTTGTGATTGGCTTCATGCGCTACTCATTGCAGGTTTCCAAACACTTTTTGCAGTGTTTTTCGTAACAGTCCCAAAAGCCCAGAGATGCTTCAACCACTTGAAACACCCCCAAGAGCCACAGCGCGCCCGTGTTGTTATTGAACAACATTTCTCCGCGGAAATAATCCCCCTGGCGCGTCGTCGGCGTGTAGAGCGCAAGATTGTCCTGGCTCCACAAGCTCACCGTGGCCGTGTTGGTCGCCGTACCCAGCACGTTCACAAAGCCCGGCACGGTGCGGCTGGTGTATTGGTTCAAGATGTTGGGTGAATACGTGGCTTGGCGCCCATCCCGCGTGGTGGTCTGCCGGTTGCCAATGTCGTCAAACGCATAATCAAACTGCTGCCCGGCGACGGGTGTGCCATCGCTCCAATACTTCCTCCCGCTCGTCACCTGCCCCATGCTGTCATAGCCATACACCCAATAGCTGCCGTCCAGGTTCGTCACGCTCGTGCGCTGGCTGGCGGTGTTGTATCGGTAATCAAATTGGGACAGGGTGGCACCTGTCCCTCCCAACGACACGGTGTTCGTGAGGCGGTTCACAAAATCATAGCCTTTGGTCGTGGTCATCACGGTGGTGCCGTTCCTGGCGAAAACAATCTGTTCCACCAACGAAGAATTATCAAGGTAATCATACGTGGCGCTATGCGTGCCGTCACCCACCGTCAGCAGGCGGGAAGCATCGCCATAACTGTAACCGTGGTTGAACCGCAGAGCCGCCGAGACGCGGAGACCGGAACTGTCGCGCCGAAGCAACGCATCGTAATGATTCGTCACGATCACGCCATTGAGCGGGCCGCCGGCGTAGGCTTCCTGTAAGAGATTGCCCGCATTATCCAGCCGCTTGGTCAGACTGGTCGCGCCGGAGAGGATGTTGGTCAACCGCCCGCGCCGGTCGTAGCTATTGGTCACGTCGGGGGTGCTGTCGGAATAGTTCACCACCCACAATTCCCCGGCATTGTTATTCGTGTAGTAAGTCGTGATGCCCCGCGCCCAAGCGCGGGATTTCAAGCGGCCTTTGTGTCTGCGCCCCTGCCGCGTGAGCACCCGCTCCGAACCAATGACGATCATCAGTTTGATGCCGGTGCTTGATTTGAAGTTGGGAGGTCCGCCGTCTCACGGCTGCGACTGCGGGAATACTTAAACCGCTTTAGCTGGTGACAGGAATCGGCGCCAATGGTTCTTCGTTGGCAGGCTTTCAATGCGGCGCGGATGCCGTCGCAACGGGCTACCGCGAGGTGGCCGTTGGCGCGTTGGTTGTGGTTGTGGAGGAGGCTTCCGGCTTTTCAGTGGGCGGCGGTTCGGGGGGCAGATTCAACGCGGCGCGAAGCGCGGCGCGCATCTCGTAGGGCCAGATTTCATTTTTGGGGTCCAAGACGGCCTGCAACGCTTCTTTTTCCATCTCTTCATCCGAAGGCAAACCAATGGCGTCAATGCGGCCCTGACCGCCACCAATTTTCTTCATGTAGGTGGCGCGGAGAATTCGCGCCAGATGCCGCAGCCCTTCGTAGCGTTGTTGGTTGCCCAGGATCAACTCCCGATAGCTCATGATGGTCTGACCAAGAATGGCGGCGCGGACGCGGTCGCGGGAAGTCTCGCTGACGTCCTCCGCGATACGATCCAGCGCGAACTCTTCCAGGGTGATTTTACCGGGCAGGGAATCAGGGCGATCCGCGATGAGCGGTTTATCCGGATATTTTTGGCCGAGGTAGCGGTACCATTTCAAGGCCTCCGGAATGCGATCGTTCTCGTAAAGGAAATAGGCGGCGTTGATGAGCAGATTGCGATGCGCGCTCTCGATGTTGTTGCGCATGTTGGGTTCATCCGCCATCGCCTGTTCATAGGCATCACTGACTTTTTGCACAATGTCGAGGTTGGGCAGCGTGTCAAACGTCTTGGTGAACGGGTCCGCGAGCAACCGGCCGCGTTGGAAGCTCAACTGCATGGATTGGTAGATGACGCGCCGCAACTGGATCAAGTCCTCCGGTTTCACTTTGGTGGGATGTTCCCGAGCTTTCTCGAGTCCGAGCGCGGCCCAATAAATCGCGTGTGTTTCCGGCAACCGCCATTCCAACGGCCCGTATTTTTCGTTCACCTGTTCCATGAACTCCGGGTCCATCTTGAACCGGTTGGTCAGGATTCCCAGCCGTTGAAATTCCTCGGGCGTTTGCGGATGGAGCAGTTCGTTCAGATTCGGTTCGCCCTTGCCGAAGACTTCGGACATTTCCTTGAGCCACTCGTTTTTGTAATAGACGTTCGCGTCATCGAGGTTCGCGCCCATCTTGTGCTGGAAGTGCCAGGCCAGTTCGCGATACAGCAGGACGTCGTTGGGATTATACTTCAACCCTTCGTCGCGCAGCAGTTCAATGCCGCGTTCCACCCAGCGCCAGCGGTCGGGGTAATCCTTGAACTTCACCGAGATGTTGTAGGACATGTTCCAGGCCTGGAACACCCAGACCGCGCTGAAGTGCGGTTCGAGCTTGGTGATCCAATCCGACAGTTGCGCCATCTCGAAAAACTTGTCGTCCTCCTGCAATTCTGAGGCGCGAATCCAGAGGAAGTTGGCGATCAAACCGCGGAAACCTCCCAGGGCCACCGTGGTGAAGGCGAGCAACGGCGGCGCGTTCTCCAACGGCGTGACGCGCGTCAGCCCCAGACTTTCCCGGTCGCGATTCAACTGCCGCTGCGTAAAGGTCGCGCCGAGCAACATGACGGCGGCCAGCAGCAGGAGCAGGATTTTTTTCGCGCGGGAATTCATGGGAATGACGTCACGATTGCGGTTGCGCCGTGGCCAGTTCGCGTCGCGTAAAGGCCCAGATGCCCAGCGCCGCCAGGATTCCGCCCAGGACGAGAATGATCTGCACCACCGCGCGGAATAGTTCCAGCCAGGTGATGCTCCGACCCGCGCTCAATTGGTCAATGGGCGAAAAGCCCTTGGCGAGGTTGATGATGGTTAAAACGCCTTTGAAGACCGGGATGACGACGGGATCCAGCGGCGAGCCGCGTTCACCCGTTTCCTGGTTGTAGGTCATAAACGTGCCTTCCGTGACCGCGTTCTTCAATGTGCTCGAGGAAAAAACCACCACCAAGGCGGCACAGGATGCGAAGGCGGCCACCGGGAAGGAGAGGAAGCTCGCCATCGCCAGTCCCAGCGCCGCGAGCAATGCCATCCAGCAAAAGATGATGCCCAAACCGCGCGCAAAGTTCAGGGCAAAACTGCCATCCCGATATAAAACCTCAATTCCATCCGTGGTGGTGAACAACAGCGCCAGGTCGTTGGGGTTGACAACGGTCACGGTCAGGATGCCGTCTTGATCATATAAATCCGGTGGAATCTCAAACTCGTGGAAGGTGTCCGGCGCGAGGCTCATGGCTGCCTCGGTTTGCCAGAGGTGCGTTTCCTGCGGCACGCCCACCTGCCAGAGCACCGGAAAGGTTTGCGATGTATTTTGATCGGACGTGTTGAATTTGATCCGCAAATACAGCGGTTGGCCGTGCAGAAAGTTTTTGGCGTAACCGAGATCAATTTTCCAGCTCTGCTGATAACCCGGCGGAACGTTTTGTATGAAGCTCAACAAGTTTTGTCGGATTTGCTCGCGTAATTGCGCCACTTCCGCCGTGGTCAGGTGCGGATTCTTTTCGCGCGCGGCGTGGAGTTGCCGGTCGGTTTCCTGCGCGATTTCAGATGCCAACGAAGGCGGTCGTGCCGAAGCGCGGGCCACCAACACCTCGTTGCGCAGTTTTTGTTGTTCCGCCGCCGGCAGGTGCGCGGCCCGCCATTGCAGAATTACAAAGACGCTCAATCCGGAGATGAGCAACAAGGCGGCGTTCAAGGACATCAGCCCGATCCATTTGCCGAGCCAGATTTGCCAGCGCCCGATGGGTTTCACCACCACCATTTGCATCTGACATTCCTCGATGTCCCGCGCCAGCGTGCCGCACGCCAGCCAGAGCGTCGAAAGCCCGAGCAGCCCGGTGATGCTGCTCAGCGTGTAGGTGAGTAAAATCTGCGTGAACCCGCGCGCCGTGCCGTCGTCCTTGATCAACAGCGGCAAGCCCACCACCGCCGCGAGCAGCAGCAGGGCCAGCACCAAAAACAGTCGGAAGCGGAAGGCGGCCTTCCACGTCAACACCGCGATGGTCCAAATCTGTTTCACGCTGCTCAATCAGGGTTGCCTGCCATCCTTCTTTCCCAGCAACGAGGAAAGCTTCGCATCGGCTTGCGACAGGTCAGCCGGGTTTTCCTCCGCAATTTTCGGGGCGGGTGAGGAGCGGGTGGATTCGGTCCTGGTCAGCGATTCCAGTTTCTTTTCGTCCACGGTCGGTTGGGCCGGTGACGATAATTCCGGCGCGGCAACGGGCGGCGTCGGCAGCGTCAATTTCTCCAGCAACTTGTCGGAGGTCGGTGCGGTCTCGGCGCCGGCCCGCAGGTATTCCGCCACGCGCGCGCCGGATTGCGCGCCGCTGGTCTGTTGGTCCGCCTGCTTCGCCTGTTCCACCACTTCGAGAAAGTAACTCTCCAAATTTTGCGTCGGATTATCCACCCGCACTTCGCCCGAGCCGATGTCTTTGCGGATGATTTCCAGCACGCGCTCCATCGTCGGTCGCGGCAGCACGGGCGTGGTGATGCGCAACGTGTCCGGCTTGGCGAGTAATTCCTGCAACGTGCCGAGCGCCTGAATCTTGCCCCCGTAATAAATGACCACGCGATCGCAGACATCTTCCACGTCCGAGAGCAGGTGACTGCTGAGAATGACCGTCTTGCCGCGCTTGGCGAGGGCGATGATCAAATCCTTGATCTCGCGACAGCCGATGGGATCGAGGCCCGCCGTGGGTTCATCGAGAATGACCAGGTCAGGATCATTGATGAGCGCCTGTGCCAGACCGATGCGCCGTTGCATGCCCTTGGAAAATTCGCCCACCGCCCGGGTGCGGGTCTGGTTCAAGCCGACCATTTCCAGCAATTGCTCGGCGCGTTTATCGCGGTCGCCCTTATCGAGGTGGAACAGGTTGCCGAAGAAATCCAGCGTCTCGCGCGAATCCAGATAGCGATAGAGATAGGATTCCTCGGGCAGATAACCAATGCGCGCCTTGGTTTGCACGTGCCGCGGAGATTCGCCGAAAACGGCGATGTGTCCCTTGGTCGGATAAAGCAAACCGAGCAGCATTTTGACAGTGGTGGATTTCCCCGAGCCGTTCGGTCCGAGCAACCCAAACACCTCGCCGCGTTTCACGTCGAAATCCACGTTATCCACCGCGCGCGCCTTGGGTCGTCCCCAAAAGTCCTTGAAAACCTTGGTCAGACCGCGCACCGAGACGACCACGTCGGCGGATTGGGGATTGGGTTCAATGGCAGTCATGCAAATTTATTTTATTCGTTAGCGTATTTGCGGAAAATTTCCGCCAAGTCCGCTTTTGTCTTTTTCTTTTCCGCAATGTCAATCATTGCGGAATACAGTTCCCATGGCGACGGTTTGGCATAAATACCGTTCATCGCTAGAAAAACCAATGCCGACGTGACGGCAGTGCGTTTATTTCCGTCAATAAACGCCTGTGATTCCGCCAGATGAAAAGCGTAACCCGCAGCCACGTCAAATAAATCACCATTGGCGTAATAAAAAGTGTTTCGCGCCGAAGCCAGCGCGGATTCAATCAATCCGGCATCGCGCACGCCTTCGCCGCCACCGTGTTCAGCCAGACTTCGGGTATGAATGTGATGAACTTCATCAAGCGTTAAAAAATTCGGTTCGTTCACTTGGCCAGCGCGCTTAAAAGTTGCCGGTTTTCCCGGAAGACGACATCGCACGCTTCGTCAAACGAAAGTTTTTTTCCAAGCCACGGTTTTGAATTTGTGCTCATGCCGCCGACCACTTTTTTGGTGAACAGAACAAAAAGTTCCCGTTGCTCCTCGTCGGACAATTCTTCAATTTGCCGCATGATTTCTGTGGCACTCATACTTTGAATTTAACTAATTTTGCCGCCTCATCAAGCCCGCGCACCGAGACGACCACGCCAGCGGATTTGTTTCAGTCGCGGTCATTTTTTATTAGCTTTCAGCTTCTGCCATTTTACGACGTAATGCTCATCAGTGAGCTTGTGGTCGTTATACTTTTGCAGCGTGTAAAAAACGCCGTGGTGCAAAGAAAGGCTGCATTGCGGGCAAACTCGCAGCGCTGGCTTTCTTATCAAAAATTCGCTTCCACACCGAACACAATAGCCTGCCATTCCCAATTCCAAGCCATCACAATCTTCCAGTTGCTTAACCTCACTCTTGTCCAGCGCCGCGCTTATTTCATCCACTGCATACTTTGGTAGAGTCAAATCACCAGCAACACAATGCCATGAATCACTTTTCCGCTGCATCACCAACCCGCACAACGGACAAAATAGCGTGCTTGGAGTCATACAACATCAGTCCGATCCTCACGCCGCCTTGGGCGTCAGTTGTCCTGCTGGCGCGGCGGACGAACCGCCAGTGCTGCCGGGGTTCACTGTTTCAGGTTGATAATGTTCCAGTTCCTCGCCCTTGCGGACCAGTCGCGCGCTGTTAAAAATCACAATCAACGAACCGACGTTGTGCAGAATGGCGGCAACGATCGGCGTCAACCAACCAAAGGCGGCCGCGCTCAGGCCGCTGACGATGAACAGCACGCCAAAGAGGAAATTCTGGTTGATGACGCCGCGCGTGCTCTGAGACAACTTGACCAGGAACGGTAGGCGGCGCAGGTCGTTGTTCATCAGCGCGATTGTGGCGCTGTGGATGGCCACTTCGCTGCCGGCGGCGCCCATCGCGATGCCAATATCGCCGGCGGCCAAAGCCGGGGCGTCATTCACGCCATCGCCCACCACGGCCACTTTGTAGCCTTTCGATTTTACGTGATGGACAAAATCCACCTTGTTCTGCGGCAGACAATCACCCTGCGCCTCTTCGCAACCGATCTCAGCCGCCACGCGCGCGGCCACCGGCTGGCGGTCGCCGGAAACCATCGCGATGCGGCGTACGCCAAATTCGCGCAGGTCCGTCAGCACTTCGCGGGCTTCGGCGCGCGTTTGATCCTGCAAGCCAATCCAGCCGATGCACTTTCCATCGCGCGCCACAAAGATCAGACTCCAGCCTTCGGTGATGTTCAAGTCCACGGACTTTTCGAACTCGCTGCTGATGCCGTTGTCCTTGAGCCATTGGGCGCGGCCAACCAGCACTTTGGCGTTGCCGATGTCGGCCTTGACGCCGCGCCCGGCGGTTTCCACGAAGTTTTGCGGTTCAACCAGCGGCACGCCGGCTTCGGCGGCGATTTTGGTCAGCGCCTTGGCGGTCGGATGGTTGCTGTATTTTTCCGCGCTGGTCGCGATTCGCAGCAACTCCGCCGGTTTCACCTCGCCCAGCGGATTGAGCCGGCTGACGGCCAGCTCGCCCGTCGTGAGCGTGCCGGTTTTGTCGAAAACGAAAGCGTTGATCTTTGCCGCGGCTTCAATGTCCGCCACGTTCTTGATCAGAATGCCCAACCGCGCGGCGGCCGAAAGTGCGGCGACCATGGCGGTGGGGGTGGCGAGGATGAACGCGCACGGACAGGAAACCACCAGCACGGCAATGACGCGGTCGAGGTCGCGCGTAAAGGCCCAAACCAACGCGCCAATCACCAGCACCAGCGGCGTGTAGAACGCCATGTACTGATCCACAATCTTCATGATCGGCAGTTTGGTTTTTTCCGCCGCCAGAATCAGTTCGCGCACCCGACCCAGCGTCGTGTCCTGACCGGCGCGGCTGACTTTGATTTCGAGCACGCCCGTCAGATTCATGGTGCCGGCAAAAACTTCGTCCCCGGTTTTCTTATCCACCGGCAGGGATTCGCCGGTGATGGTGGCCTGATTGAATGAGCCTTGGCCGTTCAAAATCACTCCATCCGCCGCGACGTTGTCTCCCGGACGAACCCGAATCACGTCGCCAATGGCGAGTTCGCTTGCGGGCACTTCCTCCTCGGATTTATCAGCCTTGATGCGCCGCGCCTTGGTGGGCGTGAGTTTGATGAGAGATTCGATGGAAGCCCGCGCGCCTTCGGCCGTATGGGTTTCAATGACCTCTCCCAACAGCATGAAGAAGGCGACGACGCCCGCGGTTTTGTAATCGCCGGAGGCAAACGCCGCCAACACCGCGATGGCGACCAGTTCATTGATGCTCAACCGGCCTTTGCGCAAATCTTGAATGGCCGTGACCATGATGGGGTAGCCGAGAATGATGGCGCCGATCATCGCGCTGGCGCCCGCAACGACGTGAGCGCCGGTGAACACCCAGTCCACAATGAAAGCGTTCACGACGAAGACCAGCCCGAGCAGCATCCAGGTCAACCCGACGTTGCTGTGCTCGTGATCATGGCCGCAACCGCAACCGTCGCCGTGATGCGAATCGGAGGCTTCGCGAGTAAGAAGGGAAGTGACTTGCATACGCCAAAAGAGTTACAGGAGTTTCCAGTTCAAGGGTGGGGCGTTTCGGTTTTGGATTTGACCGGCCCGCGGTTCAGGAGCAAGCGCAGTTCCAGCGGTTTGCCATCCGGACTGGTGGGCAAGTACATTTTGTAATCCACCCCGGCGATGGCGCGGCCCAGGGTTTCGGTCAGGCGTTGCTGGCGGAACAGTTCCGGATTGGCCCGATAGCGCGGCAACACTTCCTGAAAGGTTTTGGCGTCGCCTTCGATCTTGGCGATCATATCGTTGCGCTCGGCTTGCGCCGCATTGCGCCGCGCGGCGGCTTCGCCAATCGCTTCGTTGATTTTTTTGTCCCGATACGTGAGCGCTTCGGTGAGGGCCTGTCGGGATTGTTGTCCGGCGGTGGTGACGTTGGCAAACGCGGTGTCCAACTGGCGCGGCTGCCGGGTTTCCACCACGCATTGCTCGACCGCGATCCCCAGTTTCTCCGTCAGCACCAACTGGTTGACCCGGCGCTGGACCGCATCTTGAAAGGCGGTGCGCTCAAACAGCGCCTGATCCACGCTGCGGTGCGCGGCGGCATAAACCAGGGCGTTATCCAGGACGTTCAACACGGCATTCGACAATCCGGTTAAACCATAGGCCTGATCCGCGCCGGAGGAAAAATTAAATACGCACCGCACCGGGTCCTCGATGCGATAACGCAAGATCGCCTTGGTGTGCAGAATGTTGCCATCCCCGGTCAGCGCGTAACCGTCCTGTTCCGGGTTCAACGTCGGACCGGCAAAGGGAATTTCCCCCTGCGCTTCCTGAACCGGGGTTTGGAAAAACCAGTGCGTCCGGGAACGGACTTCCTGCACCTCGGTGATCGGAATTTTCACCACTTCGTCAATCGGATAGGGCAAACCGAAATGAATGCCCGGTCCCAGCAACACCTTGTCGCCTTCGCCTTGCGGTTTGCCGAAGCGGAGCAGGATGGCCTGCTCGCGCGGACCGACCGTGAAGAAACCCGAGAAGAGGAACGCAAGGAACAGCAGCAGCATCACGAACTTGACGATGCCGAAACTGCTGTGCAACGCATCCGCCAACGCCTGTGATCCGGCGTCAATCGGTTGCGCGGGCGGCGGCGGGGGGGCTGGCGATTCGGTGGCCATGGTCAGCGAGAAACTTGATTGGTGAGACTTTCGGTCAGCAGGTTAAAAGGCGCCGTGCGCGAGTCAAAGATCAGCGTGGACCGTTCTTTCAACGAGGCTTCAAGCGCCTCGAGGTCGCCGAGAAATTTGGCCAGGTCTGGCGCCTGTTCGAAAACGGGATAAACCTTGGCGGCGGCGGCGTCTCCTTCGCCCCGGATGCGCCGCGCTTCGCCTTCGGCGGTGGAAATCAGTTGCGCCGCCTCGCGATCCGCTGCCGAGCGAATCTTGCGCGCTTCCGCCGCGCCTTCCTCGTTGTATTTATCGGCGAGCTTCTTGCGATCCGCTGTCATCAACGCGAAAACAGACTCTGTCACGCTTTCCGGCAGACCCAGCCGTTTGATGCCGAGGTATTCGATCTGAATACCGGAATTGTTGGCGGCGGCCTTTTCCTGAACGATGGTTTTGATCTCCTGTTCGACGGCGTCAAATTTCAAATCCTGGTCGTTGGCATTGACGAAGTCGCTGAGCGGGTGCTTGCCCACGACCGCCGCCTTGGCGGAGATCACGATGTCGCGCAGATTGCGCTCCGCCTCCTTCACCGAGCCGTTTTTGAACTTCGGAAAGAACGCCTGCGCATCCGCAATTCGCCAGCCGACGTAAACACTGCTCAACAAGTTATTGCCGTCAGCGGTGTAACCTTCGCTGAAGGTGTCCTCGAAGTTTTGGATGCGTTGATCGAGCTTGTAAACGCTTTCAATACCGGGCGGCAGTTTGAAGCGGAATCCTGGCTCCGTGTAGGTCTTGACCGGTTTGCCGAAACGCGTGACGACGGCGACTTCGGATTGCCGCACCTGGAACACGAACAAGACCATCACAAAGATCAGGGCCAGCACCAGGCTGACGATGATGGTAAGGGGGTTGTTTTTCATGGCGTGATTAAATGAACGGGTTACTTGGAATTCAAAATGGCTTCGGCCTGTTGCTGGATCATGTTGTCCATGGCGCTGTGTTGCAGATCAAAGGTGATGACGTTGTCGGTGTTGGTCGTCACGAGAATGTATTTGCGCGCCTCCTTCGTGGCCCGGGGAAAAGCCTGGGTGTAGAGCCGGCGTTTATAGACCGAGGGCGCGGCGCGGAACGCGGGGATTTGATTGGTGAAAGCGGCGGCGCGCGCAACCGTCACCAGTTCCTGATTCAACCGCGCGGCTTCGGCACTGTTGGTGATGACGGTGGCCTCAGCGCTGGCCAGGGCGTTGGTGACAATGGCCTCGCCTTCCGCCGCGACGATTTTCGCCTTTTTCTGCTGAATGGCGGCAACAACCTTTTGGTATTCAGGCGCGACTTTCACCGGCGGATGCACGTCTTGCAGACCGAGGTGCAGAATTTTGACGCCGAGCGCGCGTGCGTTGGCGGCGGCTTGAATGCGCGTCGCCAAAGCCCGCGCGGAATCCTCGCGCTTGGTGGACATCAGTTCCTTGGTGTCCACGCTGACGAGGAAGCGCACCACTTCGCGCGTCGCCACGTTGAGCAACGCGTTTGAACTGCTTTCATGGCCGTAAATCCATTCGGTGATGTTGGTGATCTGGTACTGGATGGGAATGCTGGTCGTCAACAAACTGACGGGCGGAACTTTTTTGTGATCCGGCGCGTTGGCCTCCGGCGCCGGAATCAGGTCCTCGTGCTCGTTACGGTTGGCCACGAGGTAGTTCACCTCTTCCTTGACGTGCGAAACGTTCCACAGCACGACTCTGTGGTCGTCCGTATCATCCTTGGGCGCCGAGCCGATCCGCAGGATCTGGATTTTCTCGGTGTCATAGCGGTAAACCACATCTATCGGCCACGGCAATTTCAAATGCGCGCCCGGCCCCAAGGCGCGTCCGTTTGCGATGGGCTTGCCGAAACGTTCCACAATGGCCTGTTCGCCTGCCTCGATAAAAATGAAGCAGGACGAGAGCAACAGCGCGCCCAACTGAATCAGTAGGATGGTCGGCAGCTTTTCTTTGAGAACCCGAAAGAACCAGGTGTCCGAAACCTTGAAACCAAACTGGTAATCGAGCGTCTGCGCGGCGGTGGCCACCAGGCCCTCCGGTTGCGCCAGCAGACCGATCAGCCGGGAATCGTAAAGCGGCCGGGCCACCTTGTTTTTCAGTCGGGGCCGATAGATTTCCAAGATCAGCGTGATCAAGGTTTCCAGCGTCAACAAGCCGAGCAGAATGGTGAACAGTTTGGCTCCAATCAGGTCCGCGCGGGGAAAGTCAACTTTATCGCCCAGCAACACCAGTCCCGTGACGACGCCGAGATACGAACCCAACAAAACGAAGTTTGAAGCGGGACGGAGGAGGCGATTGCTTTCCAGACGCGCCAAGGTCACCGCGAACCGCCCGCGCATGAACAAAATCAGAGCGAGTCCACCGAGCAGTCCCAATGACACCAACACCCGCTCGGCAGTAATGCCGGTGTAATCCACCCGATCCAACCCGCGCCACAGCAGGATCGTTCCGGTCAATTCCACCAGCAGCAAAACCACCATGAAGCTGGGGACAAAGTATTTCTCGAAACTGTGCCGCGCCCGCTGCGCGGGCAGGAACGCGGCCTCTTTGTTTTCAAACAGCGCGGAGCTGCTCTTGGTTCGCGCCAGCTCGTCCAACTCCAGTTTTTCCGTGGCTTCGCGCTCTTCGAGCCGCATTTGGAACCAGCTTACGAAGGCGATCAAAGCGCCAATCCCGAAGAAAATAGCCGCGACCTGTCCGGTCAGGGCGTTGGCGTATCGTCCTGCCGCCAGGATCGCGCCGCCCAACAACAACAAGGTCAGGAAGTTGACCAATCCGTTCCGTTTTATCGTATGCCGGTCCACAAAAAATTCGTTAACGGTTAATATCTCTACGTCGCTTTATTTGGTTTTGACAACTCGGAGGTTTTGCCTTTGGCCATCAACCCACGAACCATCCCCACTCAACTCAACTCCCGATCCTCAAACAGGGCCACGGCGATGGCGAGCGTTGCGCCAATGTAACTGGCGGCATAAACGAACGCCTTGCTCACGTAACCCCAGTGAAAGGTGCTCCGACCCGCGTCCAACGCGTCGGCCAGCCAAAAATTCTGCCAGTTCGGTATGATGGTGTAAAGAATCCTTGCCCACCATTCGCCCCGTTCGGCAGGCAATCCGAACAGGTAATCCGACATCAAACCAATGAGGAAAACCGCCGTGCAAATGGCCAGTGAAGCCATGGTGTCCAGTCGCGTCGAGCACGCCAGGGCCACGGCGGCAATGATCCAGAGCGCAAACAGGATCAATACTCCCGCCGGTACCATGCGCCAGTCCACGTGCGCCATCTCGCCGAGCGATTGGGTTTGTTGGGTGAAAAGGAAGATAATGGCCGCGCCGGCGGTCACCGTCACCACCAACGCCAGCACGGCGTCGCTGACAAAGGGGCGATTCAGGAAAAAATTGCTAAAGCCTCCCAACGCAAACGCGACCAGAATGGCCGCACCGAAAATCAACACCGCGTGGATGTCCGTGCCGCCGTAAGCGTCGAAGGTCATTCGCCCCGCCACCAGGGCCGCCACCAGATTTACATAGGTTACGACGCTCAATGCCGCGATCAAACCGAGATACTTGGCGAGGATGAATTGGGTGCGGCTGATGGGTTTGGCCAGCACCGCCAGCGCCGTTCCAGTGCGAATTTCCCGCGCCACCGAAGCCGAAGCGCTCAAAACGGCGCTGAGCAACCCGGAAAGCAACATCACGGCGAGCACCGAATTTTTGACCAGCTTGGGTTCATCCCCGAAGGCGAAGTAGTAGGGCGTGGCGAGAAAAATCTCGAAAGCCGCCGTCGCCGTAGTCAGCAGCAGGAAGACCGGCTGCCGAATCAGCTCCATGAACGCATTTGAGGCAATCGTCGCAAATTGTCGCATCAGTAACCTTCGAGACAATAATCAGTGACAGATTAGGGAGTTGCCGGTTGCCTTGTAAATCCCATTCCCGCTCAACGCAAAATCCTCGCGACATTCCGGCGGCGCGCAAAATTTTGAGGCGAGGCAACAAAGCCACATGCCCAAGTGCTTGGTCAGCCCGGATTATTTCGGGACGACGAGTACCGGGTGGGGGCTGCGCCGCATCACGCCTTCGGTGGTCGAGCCAAGCAGTTTCTTTTTCAATCCTGACCGGCCGCGCGAGCCGAGGCAGATCAAACTGGCGCTGAAACGTTCGGCGGCCTGACAAATGGCCAGGTCCGGATGTTGGTGTTCAGCCACTTCGATGCGCGTTTTGATGCCGCGTTTTTCCGCTTCCTTGGGGATCAACGCCTGCAATTGGGTTTTCAGCTTTTGTTTGCGTTTGTCCTGCGGGCCGCCGTTGGCCGGAGTTGACGCTTGAAACACGTTGGCGGGCGGAATGATGTGGACCAGGCAAACTTCGCCGCCGCGCGGCACGACGCCATAGGCGTAGGCAATGGCGCGATTGGCCGGTTTGGAAAAATCCGTTGGCACCAGCACGCGGCGGTAGCTGGGAAGCTGGCCGCGATTCAAATCCACTTCCTCCGGCGCGGGCACACACACGAGGTTTGTGACGGTGCGATGCAGCACGTTGCGCGAGACGGATCCGAGCCAGAAGCGACTTAGTCCCTGACGTTGATTCGTGCCCAGAACAATCAGGTCGGCGGATTCCGCGTTGGCCAGTTCAATGAGCTTCTCCTCGACCGGCCCCCAACTCGAGACGATGCGCAATTCCGGCAGACCCAGGCCGAACACTTCGGTGCAGCGTTCTTTAAGATCGCGTTCCAACATGGCGCGCACTTCGGGTTCGTTTTCCGTCAGTCCGCTGTGGCCGCCGATGCCGAAGCGCCAGGTTTCTTTGGGAGGCCAGGAGATGTAAGCAATCACGGTGCGGCAGACGCCGATTTCCTTCAAGGCCGCCACCCATTCCAGCGCGGCATCCGAGCTGGGCGAAAAATCGTAACCGACAAACACGTTGAGTTTGCGTTTGCCCTTGGCCCAGGCAATCAACCGGTCGTGATCGCGTACGACGAGCGTGGGGACCTTTGAAAGTTGGGCGGCTTTCTCCGCGACGCTGCCAACCAGCCAGCGACTTGGCGCAATCCGTCCGATGCTGGAGACCACAATCAAATCCGCATGGTTGGTCGAGGCTTCGTTGACCAATACTTCCTGCGGACGGCCAAGGATCATTTTCTCCGTCACTTCCGCGCCGGCCGCGCGGAGCCGGGTCGCTTCCTTGCCCAGCTTGCGTCGAAGCCGGGCGTACACTTCATCCACGCCTTCTTTGGAGAGAAATTCCAGGCTGGCCGGTTCGAGTCCATGCACCAGCTCAAGCGGAGTTTTGGCGCGCGCGGCCATGGCGGCGGCGACATCCGCGGCGGTGGCGGCGTGTATCGAGAAATCAGTTCCACATACAATTTTCATATTGGCCTCCAGTCTTGATGGCCGCCCGCTGGGCTGCCGGTTCGATTTGGTTTTATTTGGTCGTCAGAGGAAGGTGCCGGGCGTGGCGTTTCAATGAAAGCGGAAAAAATTGGCTGCCAGCGCCGTCCGCTCCTCACTGCGGTTCGGCGACTGAAGCGGTTATTTTCACCGGCGATGTTCATCTTGATTTTTCCGGTAATGGTTTTGATCCACTCCGCTCGCGCCACTCCAACTTCCAACCTCGCGATGCGCGTTCATTGTGTGCTCAAGGCGATTCGCAATTCAATCTCTTTTTAGCGTAAGTGATGCCATAATGTGAAAGTGAATGATTCGCCTAATGTCGCGAGCGTTTGATGTCGTTATGCAGCCGCGCGTGGAGGAACAGAACCTTTTGTTTCGACAGCGGATTGATTTGTGCCGCTGCGGAGTGTTTCAGTGCTGGCTTGAAGTTGAGTGCGCATGTAGTTGCTTGTGGCGTGGTTGATTTCTGGAGGGGACGCAATATTGCACCGGTGCGCGCCGTGGCTTAGTTTCGCCGGATGTTGACTCTTTCTGTGAAGGCTCGCGCGGTCGGATCGCGACTGGCTTGGTTGGGACTTTACGCGGTGGCGATGGGATTGCTCGAAGCCATCTGCGTGATTTATCTGCGCCGGTTGCTTCCAATTGAAACGGGTGCGGAAGCCTCGCCATTGGAGCGGTTGCGGATTGAACTCATCCGGGAAGCCGCCACCCTGGTGATGCTCGGCGCAGTGGCGTGGTTGGCGGCGGACAACTTTCGTTTGCGGGTGGGTTGCTTTTTCTACGCGTTTGGCTTCTGGGACATTTTTTATTATGCGGGGCTTTGGTGGCTGGCGGGTTGGCCGGAATCATTGCTCACCTGGGATTGTTTGTTTCTGATTCCCGTGCCGTGGTACGGTCCGGTTTTAGCGCCGGTGCTGATCAGCGTTTACTTCATCGTTGGATGCGGCTGGCTTCATGCGCGGGAAGTTCAGGGGGTGCCGCTTCGATCGTCCCTCCGCTTGGTCAGCACCCAACTCCTCGCGTTCGTAATTTGGTATGGCTCGTTCGTCAAGGATTCAAGCCATATCCGTACGCACGGTTATGATGGAGTCAACTACTCCTGGCTGCTGTTGGGATTGGGCGCGTTGGTGGGGCTGACCGGATTCTTTATGGCTTCACGGCCAGCTCCCGTTGGCGGCGCGGAATGTGCCCGTGTCTAAACCCGCCTACTCGACAAATTCCAGCACGCCGAATTTTTCCGGTTTGTGAAAGGTGCTGCTCAGCGTCGGACTGAACGCCAGGCCCGCGCGGTTGGCGATATCGCCCCGATACAGTCCGATGCGCCATTGGGTGCCGGCCTTGGGTTGGGTCGGGGCGAGAGAGCTGAGCGGGATGCGCATTTTGCAGGTCCAAACCTTGGCTTTGCGATCCACTCGCACCGCCGTCTGAAAACCACTGCTCCAGGCAAAGTCGCGTTGGCCGTGGTTCAGCGTCAAATCGAGTTTCTCGTTGGTCGGTGCCACCTGAAGTTCCACATAGCGGTGCAGGTCGTTCGGATCTCCGGCAATAAACGCCTCCACTACATCGCGATCCCAGAGGCTCACGCCCGGCTCGTTCATATTGTGGCGTTCGCGGTCAAATTGGACCGGTTCAAATTGTGTGAGCTTCGTGTACGGACATTCATAGCGCAAATAAAGCGCCTTGGCTGACCACAACGCGCGAACGGTTGTGGCGAGTTCCGGTCGCGCCGCATAATCCTTGGCCTGATATTCCAGCGTCACGGGTGAGGTGGTTTGCCAGAGCGTTTCGTCGGTTTGTTGCGCGGGATCAAAATCCTGACTGATGCGGCGCGCTTGAAGGTGCGGCAACGGCATCGAGCGACCGAGTAACTGGCGCGCGTTATCAAAATAGATTTTACGCAGAACGCTCGCTGGCAGTCCGATGGAGCTGATGGTCCAATCGCCCTGGATGGGCGTCATGTGCGGCCAATTTTTATCGCGCGTTTCCAACCAACGCCATTCCTTGAGGAAGAACGTTTCGGCGTCCGCCTCGGAGGGGGGCGGTTCGGAGCCGCTCGAACCCAGAATCATGCGGCTGGACAACGATTGAAAATCCGTGCCGAACAGAATGCGATCCTGATACTTCACGAACAGGCGACGGACTCGGTCGGGGTCGTGCCGGCCGATCTCCGGAATCCGCGCTGCCAGGTCCGCGTAAAGGTTTGGATGGCGGGCGAGGGCAGCGTCCACCCAATCCAGTTCTTCCGCGTTATTGGCGAAATGCACGCAAACGAACTTGGTGTGCGGATGTTTGGCGACGACATTCAGCATCGCCTCCAGAATTTCGTGAAAGGTGGGAAACTTGTTCGTGTCGCCAAACCACCAGCTCGGATGATCTTTTAATTCCGCCCAGCGTTCGTTCTGTTCGTTGTAAGGTTCAAAGAACGCCTTGGGATCGCCGACGTGCAAACTGACCGGCAGGTTCAATTCGCCCAGGCGTTCCCACATCGGGTCCAGTTTGGGGTCATCAATCTTGATGAGCTTTCCCGCGCCATCGCGCAAAAACAGCCCCAGACGTTTCCATTCCTTCAAGCCAGCGGCGCCGAGTTCGTAACCGCGCTCGACCTGTCGCACGGCTTGTTCGGCGAAGTCAGGTTGATCCCAATTTTTGTAATCCAGATTCATGTATTGAATCCATCGTCCGGGATGCCGCTCCTCCTGTAATTGCCGGTTGCGCTCGAAGCTGCTCGGGGCGCCGTTCGGACCGGGGGTGACCGTGCCCGGCGTCAAATCCACGCCGATGCCGATACCGGACCAATCCATCACCCGGATGGCTTGATCCAGCAGCGCGGGCGTGTATTGCAGATGCTGGTGCATATCAATAATTCGCCGCTCGATCCGCCATTGATCGGCCTGCCGCTGCGCCTCCGTGTCATCGGATTTAGCCAGACCGCTCGAAGCGCCGAGGAAACTGATCCACAGCGCGCAAAGCGCGTTGACCCAGCGATGCATGGGTTGGAATTGATGTCGTTTGGTTCGCATGATCCAGTTCGGAAGCGGGAGCGTCATGCGCGGGAGTTTAAGGATTGGAATCGTTGCGTCCAGATTGGAAATTTGGTTGCCATGTCAAACCAAAGCATCCAATCATCAACTCGGGACCAACGAGTGGAATATCGCGTTAACATCGGCAGACAGTGAGAATCATGAACACCATTAAGAAAATGACGACATCAAGTTTTGGACAGGTTACGAGTTGGGCGGTGGCTTTGAGTCTCCTCAGCAGCGCGGCTCAGGCTGATCCCATTAACAAGGCGGATACGGGTACTGATTTAACCGACGGCGCGAGCTGGGTGGATGGCAGTGCCCCCGGCGGCGCGGACGTCGCCACTTGGGTTACCGATTCTTTGGGCGGTGCGTTCATCATTGATAGCCCAATAGTCTGGCTGGGATTGGACGTACAGGCCGCCACGGCCCCGATCAGTTTTAGCGGCGAGGGATTGCTGACGTTGGGTGGATTAGGATTGAACCTCGCGGAAACCGGGGTGGGTATGACCGCGGATATGGCCTGGGAACTTAGCGAGGCTCAGACGTGGAGCGTCGGGCCGGAACGAAGTCTGATACTGAACGGAACGAACGCGCTGAATTTGGGTGACCACACGCTGACTCTGGCGAGCGAGGGGTTGATCGGATTGGGCAGCCCGATCATCGGGACGGGCGGTTTGGTGTTGAGCGGGACCAATGTGGTCGTACTCGCGGGGGCAACCACTAATTTTGCGGCGGGCGACGTGGTGGTGAACGACGGGTGGTTCGTGGTGGGCGATGAGATCGTGTCGCGCACCATTTTCGATCAAACGCAGCCGCGCACGATCACGGTGAACCCCAACGCGGTCTTGTTGTTCAATTATCGCAATGCGCTGGGGGCGGTGGCTGCTGCTCCCTGGCCGACGACTCAATTGATCGTGGACGGCGGTAAAGTTCAGAGCACCACGGACAACGTTGGGTCCGTGAATGTTTTGGTGAATCCCATTTTACGGAATGGCGCGGTGCTGGAAGCGACGCGCGACTTGGGGGCCAACTACACCACGTTTGAGTTGCGCGATACGATCCGGGTCGAAGGCACAATCCCTTCCACCATCGTCTCCGCAGGCGGGCGCATTGCGATTGGTGACCCGGCGTACTATGGTTCTGCCACCGCTATTTTTGATGTGGCCGATGCGAGTGGCGACGCCGCGCCGGACCTGACGATCAGCGCCGTTATTGCTGACGCGGGCAGCAAAGGCGTGGCGCCGGGATCGCTCACTAAAATCGGCGCCGGCACCCTGCGGTTGACGGCGGCCAACACCTATTCCGGTCCAACGGCGATTGACGGAGGCACCTTGATCGTGGACGGCAAATTATCCGGGGTCAACGACGTGTATGTCAATTGGAGTGGAACGCTGGGAGGCACGGGCGTTATCGGAGCTTCAGTCTATCTGAATGACGGTGGCACCATCGCGCTCGGTCCCGAACTGGGCACGCTGACCGTCAGCAACTACCTGCAAATTTTGAATGGCGCAACCTATGTGGCCAAGGTGAACGCCGACACTCAAGAATCGGATTTGGTGACCGGATTTTACTCCGGCGCCTATTACGGTCGTCTCGTGATCAGCAATATCTCGGGCGCTTTCGCCAGCGGCCAGTCCTTTCAGATTCTGGGACCCAATGGTTATGGCGATTGGGAAAGCATCACCCCCGCGCCTGGGGACGGAATGGCCTGGTCGTTTGACGCCGCGAGCGGAGTGCTTTCCATCGTGACCGAGGGTTCCGTGGTTAAAGCGAACGACGGTACCGAATTGGCCGACGCCTACAGTTGGATCGGTTGGGTTTTGCCCGGCAGTGATGACATTGCGAACTGGCTGTCCACCTCGTTGGGAGGTGAATTGACGCTTAATTATGGAGACACCAGTTGGCGCGGACTGCATATCCAGGGCGCCACCGAACCGATCAATTTGACGGGTGGGTCCAAACTAAGCCTGGGAGCGGGCGGGTTAACAATTGATTCCGCGGGCGTAAATCTGACCAGTTCCATTCCTTTGGAAGTCACGGCCAATCAGACGTGGACGATTGAAGCGGAGCGCGCGTTACAACTGACGGACCAAGGCTCGTTGGAAATTCCGGATGCCACGGTATTGACCGTGGCCGGCGACGGTACGGTCGAGGTGGACGGTTTGTTGAATGGCGCGGGTGCTTTGCACAAGACCGGCGCCGGGCTCCTCAGTCTCAAAAATTATGGCAACAACTTCAGCGGCAACACCGTGATCACGGGAGGCCGATTGCAACAAGACGGTCAGTTGGGTGGCGACGTGACGATGGGCTCCCAAACGACGCTGGGCGGCAGTGGCGTCAGTGCGGGCAGCCTGACCACTTCGAATCAAGCCACGTTGAATCTGGTCGGGGGGTTTGACACGACCGGCAGCACCTTTAATGGCGTGGATTTTTACGGGCCAACGTATCTGGACTTCGAGACCATGCCGATGGCGAACACCACTTACGATGTGATTACCTACGGCGCGGGCGGCTTGGCAAATTTCGAGAACCTCATTCCGCTGGCGCGAGGTGAGCTTGCCGACGACAGCTTGAACACCAAAGTCACCTTTACCGCTGCGGCCGGACGGGCGCGGACTTGGAACGTCACCGATGGCGTATGGAACCGGTTTGCGGCTCTGACCAATTGGGTCGAGGAAGACCAGCTTTACTATCAAGGTGACCTCGTGAGCTTTGGCGATCTGGGCGTGGATGCGGAAGTCACTCTGGAGGGGATGTTATTTCCCGGCGGCTCTGAAGTTAGCGTGGATCCGGGTGAACATACCTACACCTTCACCGGCACCGGCTCGATTGCGGGCGACGTGGGCTTGACCAAATCGGGCGCCGGCACCCTGATTCTGGTGAACCAGAATGATTACACGGGCGCCACCACCATTTCGGCTGGAACGCTGCAAGCGGGCAACGGCGGCACCACTGGAATGTGGGGCAGTGGCGCGCTGGTCAACGATGGCTTTTTAGTGCTGGATCGAAGTGACGACCTGCTGTTCCCCAACACGATCACTGGGACGGGCACTTTGGTGAAGAATGGAGACAACACCCTGACGCTGTCCGGTGCGGCCAATGCTTTTGCCGCGGGCGATCTGGTGATCAATGGCGGTCTCACGCGGGTTGGCGCGGCGGAGAATAATGTCAACCCCTATTTCAGCGCCGACCAGACGCGGACGCTGGTTGTGAATACGAACGCCACCTTGCAGTTTGTTTATCGAAACGCTTTTGGCGGAGCGAACGCTCCAATCTCCAGTCGTGTGGTGATTGACGGAGGGCGGGTGGAAGGGACCAACGGGACTTCGGGAGCGTTGAACCGCTTGGTGGATCCGACCTTGCGCAACGGCGCAGTGCTGGAAGCGACCAAGGACCTCTCGACTTATGTGACGTACGAACTGATCGGGACCGTCTCGGTCGAAGGCACGCTGCCTTCGACAATAACGTCAGGCACGGGACGAGTGGGGATTGGCAATGCCTCGATGAGCTATCCGGATCAGGACTGGACGACCTTTGCGGTGGACGACGTGTCTGGAGATGAGGCCGAGGATCTGACCATCAGTGCGGTGATTGCTGACAGTGGTAAAAATGGGATCAACCGGGGAAAACTCGTCAAGACCGGTCCGGGTACGTTGCGCCTGACTGCCTTGCCCACCTATTCAGGCGGGACGGAGGTGTTGGCGGGGACGTTGCAAGTTAATGTTGCCACGGGACCTAATGACGGTGCGATTCGCGGCGCGCTGTTTGTTGATGCCGCCGGGGTTTTTGAATACGAGCAGGGGAATGCCGCCAATGCTTTTGCCGGCAACATTTCGGGTTCTGGCATCATCCGCAAACGGGGCGGCAACTTCGGACTTACCGGCACGAATACTTTCTCGGGCACCTATTACGTGGAAGCGGGCACCCTCGGGCTTTCCGGTGCCAACGCCGTGCTGGGCCAGCCCAATGTGGTGCTGAACGGTTCGCTCGCGATCGGAGCCGGATTTGTGGGCGGTGCGGCAAAGATTGGTAATCTCAGCGGCACGGGTAATATCAGCGGTACGTTCAATCCCGACTCGGGCTTGCGCTCGCTCGAGGTCAATCAGACGGAGACGGGCGTTTTCTCCGGTAACCTGCGGGACGGCACGAGCGGACGCACCATCGGATTTATCAAAGCTGGCCCGGCGCAATTAACTCTCGATCTCGACGGCAAGGATTGGACTTATTCCGGTCCGACGACGGTGCAAGCCGGGACGCTTTACGTGGCCAGTGGCACCAACGTCAACAGTGTCGTGACCGTGGAGAGCGGCGCGGTCTTTGGCGGAGCCGGCGCGATCGAACAGACGTTGAACCTGGAGGCGGGAGCAACTTTCACCAACCACATCGGGACGCCATTCAACGTCGGCACTCTGAATGTAAATGGCGACGTCAATCTGGCCGTCACCACCGACGTCCCGCTTGGTCCGGGGCAATATCCCGTGATCCACTTCACCAACCTCGGCGGCGCGGGAGCACTGAGCCATTTGAGCATTGGCGGAGCCGGCCTGATCGCCGATGCGTCAGCAAGCGTTGTGGTGACGGAGGATACCGTGGTGCTTGAGGTTCTCCTTCCGGATACTCCGGAGCCGATTGATCTGACCTGGACGATCACCGACGATCAGATGGTGCTGGACTGGCCGGCGGAGCAGGGCTGGTTGTTGGAAGCGCAGACCAATCACCTGGACATCGGCTTGACGGGTGAATGGCAGGTGGTGAGCAATGCCGTGCCGCCTTTTAGCGTTGCCATTGATCCGACCAATCCGGCAGTATTTTTCCGGTTGAGGTACTAGTTGGTTGGTGTGGAGTTCGGCGGATGGTAGGGATGCCATCCGCCATTTTTCTTTTACCAACCCAGCCGGTAATTTCATCACGCCAGCGTCATCGGGCCGCAAACTCGACAGTTGGCGCGTGCGTCGTTATCTTGCCCGCAGTTGCCAATGGCGTATCGCCCATGAGAGTACCACTTCAATTCAGGTTGCTTGGCCGCCTCGCGCTGATGCTCACCTGCGTTGGCGTGGACTTCAGTTGGGCGGCGGATTCAAGCGACGCGACGCTCGCGATCACCACCAATCAATCTCTCCTGCCAGCGGCGGTGGATTTGCGTCCCAAGTTTGAAGCCTGGCAATTGTCGCCACGTCGTCAGGGCGCGCGCCCGACCTGTTCGGTTTTCACCTATATCGGCGCGCTGGAATTTGCCGCCGCCAGCCAAACGCACCATGGGGAATTGTTCAGTGTGGATTTTCTAAATTGGGCGGCGAATCAGACGCGTCAGAATCGGCGCGATGGCGGTTTCTTTTCCGATTTCGAACGAGGCTTCGCGCGGTTTGGTGTGTGCCGCGAGGACCTCATGCCTTACACCCCGAAATTCGAGCCGGCGCGCAAACCGGAAGCTGTCGCGCAAATGGATGCGCAACAGAAACTGGACCTGGGATTGCGCGTACACTGGATCAAACGCTGGAATCCCACCACCGGATTGACCGATGCGGAGTTGGTTCGACTTAAAAAACCTTGGCTGCCGGTTGGCCGGTGTGCGGTGGATTCCGCTGGCCGCAACGGGAACGCTGGCAGGCGGGGGTGTTGCAGATGTGTCCACCCGATCAAGTCTTTGACGGGCACAGCCTCTTACTCGTGGGCTACCGCGATGGCGCCAAGCCGGATGAAGGCGTATTATTGTTCCGCAACTCGGATGGTCCTTCCCGAGATGGCCAGATGCCTTACGAATACGCCCGCGCTTACATGAATGACGCCTTATGGATTCAGCCGGGGCCAGCGTCGAGCAGAGCCGATGCGAAATAGAACATCTCTTTCGCGATTCAATCAAAGCTGTCGTCCAAGCAGAACGGAATCAGATAACGCGTCACCCAATGCAGGCTGAACCCGAATGGATGAATGGAATCTATGTCCGCGAGGTCTCCCGCCTCTGCCTCGATGGAGATTTTTTACTCTGGCAAATCGTTGATCCCCCGACCGAGGGCTGGGAACATTTGGATGAAATGGTTTTGGGGTCAGACTGAAGCGGCAGCAATTATTTCAAATTCGGCATGGATCTCCGCGTGGTTGCCGGTCAGATACCGGACAACCTTGGAATTTTTCAGCAGCGTTTTGATGTAAGTTTGCGCGATTTGCAGGGTGAACATATTTTCCGTGTAATTGTCCGTGATGGATTTCAGGTCTCGCTCCAATGTCTCCATCTCGTTCTCTAACCGCGCGATTCCCTCTGGCGTCATGCCTTTCTTTTTCTTCGCATCGTGGGGATTGACCAGTTGGTTTTGGGGCGTTCCCAATACCAATGCCTCGGCGTAGCCGGTTAAAAAATTATTGGCCGCCACCATCATTTCCGCGATTTCAATCTGCCGCATCCCGTTGGTTCGCTTCAATAGGCGGATGGCCTGGGGAGCAATATTTTTATCCTTCAACAGTTCCGCCGCCTGTTTATGGATGCCTTTGAGCAGATTCATGGACGCCAGCACAACATGGATGGGCAGGTTCAGTGCTGCCGCGATCCGCTCTACGCTCACACCTTCTTGCACCGCTTTGACGATCATTTGGTGTTCCTGAATCGGCGGCAACCGGCTGACCCGCGCGTTGTAGGTGTAACATTCATCGTCGGTCGCGATGATACAGTCGGCGGCCGTTTCGCCCAATTCCCTAAGCGCCACATATCGCAGATGCCCGTTTTGCAGCAAATACTTTCCCGGGGCGTCTTTTTGAGGATAAACCACGAGCGGTTCAACCAACCCCACCGTCTTGATGGAGGACAAAATCTTTTGGTAGCGCAGGATACCCTTATGCACATCTTTGATTTGTCGCATCGGTGAAATGGCATCCAGCGTCAGCCGAACTTTCCGTAACTCAAATCCGATTTTCATTATTTTCCTGTTGCCTCCTGATTTCCGAGTGTGAGTTTTGCCGATAAATATTTTGGCACCGTGGCCAGCGACTCCGCCCGCAACAGGTTAAAAAAATTTTCGTCGGCCAGCAGTTTGTTGAACGCCGTCACGATGAAGGATAATCGGGCTTCGCACACTCGTGCCTTTTTGATCATCAATTTCTGACGTTGGCTCTCTCTCCGGTACGCGCTCACCATGGTCTCGACGCTGGTTTTAGGTTTTGCCGGTTGGACTTTGCCAGCGCGTTGCTTGCCGATCAGCCGCCGCTGCACAATTAGTCCCTTGACGTATTTCAGTGACAAATAATCCAGTTGCTTGTTTTCGTATGCCTTGAGCAGTTCACGTTGCGTTTCGAGCGTATCGGTCCTGGCAATATCCACTGCGACCCAGATCGGGATTTTGCCCGTGATGGCCGCTTCAAGCAGCCGCCCTTCACCCGCCTTTTTGAGACTCATCAGTCCGCGCACCAGATGGTCGCTGACATCCAATTTCTTGCTGATTTCTCCAAGGTTGTAACCGAGCGCCTTCAGCCGTTCGATTTCATTGATCAAATCCATGGGCTGCGGATAACGCCGGGCGATGTTTTCAACCAGACCGCGAATCAGCCGCTCTTCCTTGGGGATGTCTGCTACGATGGCTGGGATTTCCTTGTGACCGAGCGCCTTGAACGCTTCGAGGCGACCCTGGCCGCAAATCAAATCATATTCCGGACCAGCCGCCTCGCGCTCGGATCGGATGCTGACTTGAATCGGCATTTTCAGCCCAACGTTCTTAATGCTTTGGACTATCTGTGCGAATTTCTTCTGGTCGCGGTGGCGTGGATTCAAAATGTGGATCCGCTCGATGGGTATCATCTTGATTTCATCATTCATATAATCTCCTCCAGTTTCACTCGTTCTGTGATGGCGAAAAAATTGTCCAGCGTGTCAAATCGATAGGTGTCCAGATAAACGCCGTTGCATTCAGCAATACGCAAGTTTTCCCACGTCAGATCGATGCCCGGCAGGATGTAGTAATCTCGGATCCCCTCGTTGATCGCGTCCATGCGGACGGCGATGGTGAGGTCCGGTTTCAAACCGGCATCCAGCCGGATCAGCCAACGCGACGAACCCGCCAGCGTCGTGGTGTGTCGGCACAGGACGATGGAAACCCGGAGCTCGCCATTCACCAGCACCAAATCCGTTTCGTCGTCAACGATCGCTGTCCCACCCAGTGCGATGATTTTTTGTATCACGGACGCCACCAGATCCGGTCGCTGTTTGCGCAAGCGGCGGTTCTCTTCGATGAAAGCGAAATCAATTCCGGGATCGTAACCGATGAGTTTGTAGGCCGAAACCAGGCTGCCGAAGCGATGCCGATAGGCTGCGCTCGATGGAAAACCTTCGGCCTCGTCAATCAGGATGCCGTTGATATGGCCGTGCTGGCTCAACAGGCCGCGCAATTTTTCCAACATCTCCTCATCGGTGAACTTCCGACTGCGCGCCAGAATGATTTCGCGCACCTTGAAAAACTGCTCCGGCGCGATGATGCCCTCGAAAACGCCATCGGCGCGCACCCATCGTTCCGGCGGATTCTCTACATGCTTGCGTTTCAGTTTGAAAGACGTGCGGTGATAGACATTGTTGCCGATGTATTTTTCATTGGTGAGAATCTGATGAACGGTGCTGCGCGTCCATGCCCGGCCAAAATCAGTGCGAATTCCCTTTGCGTTCAACGCTTGAGCAATTTCGGACTCGTTGTTGCCGTCCAGGAATGTGCGATAGATCCAGTACACAACCTTGACCTCTTCGTCCGGTCCACGCACCAAAATTACGCGGTCAGTTTGGATGCTTTTGTGTTCGCCCATTTTCAGCATCGCTTTGCGCTGGCCGCTCTGGTCAATGAGCATCCGGCGCAGACCAAATCCAGCTGGGCCACCCTGTTTGAACCCCTCCTTGATCAACCGGCACGCGCCTTGGAACACTTTTGATGACAACTCACGGCTGTATTCGCCAGCCATCGCGCGTTTGACACCTTTGACAATGGTGGACACGGGACTGCCGTCATTTTCAAATTGCTCAGCGCAATAATGCACCGCGACGCCCGCATTGCGGCAGGTGTATTCATAATGAGCGCTTTCATCGGGATCTTGAAACCTTCCCCACCGGCTTACGTCATAGACGAGGATATTGGCAAAATTGATCTGCCCGCCGCGGACATCATTCAACATTTGCGACAGCGCTTCCCGGCCTTCAATGTTTAGCCCGCTTTTGCCTTCGTCCGAATAGATTTTGACGATTTCCAGCCCTCGATGTTTGGCATATTCGAGGATCACATCCATCTGGTTGCTGGTGGAGTATTGCTGATGCTCAGTGGACATGCGCACGTAGGCTGCGGCGCAATTCAGTACTGCATTTTTATCTTCTCTGGCCACGTTTTCAAAAGTGTTTGATTTTTCATTCATCATTGCGAAACAACGGCTCAATCCGGCTCGCCGCCATCCGGGTGCGTCCTCGGGATTTTCCACCTCTGGCGTTGGGCCTCTTTCCGGATGGCCGCCCTCTGGTCGGCAATGGCGCCCCTGGGTTGACCGACGGCATTTCTGACATACGCGGCGTCCCGATTTTGCGAATTTTGATCATCGTCATTTTTCATACGGATATTTTTTATGGTCCATTTTATGAATTGGCAGCGAAGTGACTATGTCATCTTGTAACGCAACGTCAGGACTTTGATTTTTTGGTCCTTTTCCAATAGAAGGGGTTGCGCTTGCGCCAGGCACGCACACGCTCAAGTTGATCCAGCCCGCGCCAGTAATTTTGGTTTTCCGGCTTGGCGTGCCAGAATTTTTGACTCAACGCCTTGCTGGCTTTTTTGCAGACGGGATTTGAGCAGAACATTTGGCGATGGCGGCTGCGGGGATCAGGAACAAAGGCTCGTTTGCAATTGATACATTCCCGCTGACGGTGTTTGTGTTGCATAACAAACACCACCGACCCGGACTATTTCAGATGCAAATAAAATCGGAGTCAGGTGGACCCATTCACTGCCGATTGTTTTAATGGAAAGGCGAATCCACCTCCCACCTTCCATGATGTCGTGAAAGTTTGGGACAGCCTTGAGGAGACCGGTAAGGTATGTCTCCTCATCCCTGACGACGAGGGAGTGTTCTTCGAAACGCAGACCATCAAAGACCCGCCGCTCGCCAGCGATGCGCAAATTTATCTCGACCTGCAGAACACCGGTCTGCGCGGGCCGGAGCAAGCCAACGCCTTGCGTCACTGGGAAGGATTCTGCCGGCCATGAAATACGAGACCGTCGGCATGGTAGGAGAGGGTGAAACTTTCCCGGCCTTTGTTTTCAACCCGGTAGATTTTAACGATGACCGATCCGTTGCGGATGGTTTTAGGCCACGCTGGAGCTTTTGCCGGGGCTTTTTTCATGCCTCGATTGTGTTAGGATTTTGTTAGGATCTCAAGTAAATCTTCAAAAACCCTTGGAAAGAATGGTCGGGGCGGTGAGATTTGAACTCACGACCTCTTGTACCCGAAACAAGCGCGCTAGCCAGGCTACGCTACGCCCCGACGTGGGGCGATACTCTATGCAATCCCGGCGCCGAATAGCAATGTTGATTTTGTCGCTCCTGATTTTTCATTCGCCCGCTGCCGCCGCTGGCGCAGAGTCGTCACCCATTCGGGTCACTCGGATTTCCAAATCGCCCATCGGGTGATGGTCAAGCAGTTGCCGGCGTTAAACGCTATTGGCAGATGCCCAGCGTGAAATTGGCCGGAAAATTGAAATCCATCTCCAATCACCATTCGATGCAAATTTTGCCGAAGTGGCGGGCGCTTTGCAGGTGCTTGAATCCCGCCACCAATTCTGTGGCCGGATAGACTTGATCCACAATCGGCATGGCGGAAATGACTTCCAGCGCTCGCACAAAGTTTTGTTGGTCCTGGCGGCTGCCGACAATGAGCGCCCCAATGCGTGCTTGTTTGAGCAAGGCCAGGATGACGGGCAGTTCGCCGCTCATCCCGGTCAATACGCCAATCAGCGCGATGTGTCCGCCGACCTTGACCGCCTGGAGCGATTGCGCCAACGTGGCCGGACCGCCGACTTCAATGACGTGATCCACACCCCGGTCGCCAGCCCAGGCAAAGGCTTTTTTGCCCCATTCCGGTTCCTGACGATAATTGATGGTAAAATCCGCACCCAGTTTTTTGGCGCGTTCAAGTTTTTGGTCGGAAGATGAGGTAACGATCACTCGTGCGCCCATGCCTTTGGCGATTTGTAGCGCCGCAATGGAAACGCCGCCCGTGCCTTGAGTGAGGACGGTTTCTCCCGCCCGTAATTTTCCGTCCACCACCAACGCGCGCCAGGCCGTGAGAGCGGAAGTGGTAATGGTGGCGGCTTGCAGATGGGACCAACCGCGCGGGGTATGAGTGAAGGCTGCGGTTGGACGCACGACGAATTCGGTGGCCATTCCATCCACGCCATCGCCCGGATTGTATTTGAAGCCGCCCACTTGCGGAGTTGGCGCGCCTGCCGGCCAAACCGGAAAAAACGTGGAGACGACGGAATCGCCCACTTGGAATTCGTTCACGTCCGAGCCAACCGCTTCCACCACACCCGCCCCATCGGAAAGCGGTATGCGTCCGGGTTCGGTGGGAATGCCGCCGTTGGCGACAAGCAGATCGTGGTAATTCAGCGAATTGGCTTTGATGGCCACACGGATTTCGCCCGGCCCCGGCGCACCCGGGTCAGCGGTTTCGTTGAGCGCCAGACGGTCGAGACCGCCGGGGGATAGAACTTGCCAGGTTTTCATAAGTTGTTGCGAATTTGTGATTTTGGCTTCGGTGACCCCAGGCGGGCAACAGTCCGGGTCCGGCCTGGCGCTGAGAGTTACGATTTATTCCGCGCCCGCCGGACCGATATATTCCCGGGCGATCACGAGATTGTCGAAGCAGACTACATTGGTCACGTTTTTTGTCCACATATCGGTGATGTAGGTTTCGAGCGTCAGCGCGTTGGCGTGCAGATCAGCCGCCTTGCGCCAATTGATTCCGCGCCAGTGGCCGACCAGTTGGCCTTCAATCCAGAACGCCTGTTCGCCGTCGGGTTGATCGGGCGTGTTTTCCTGAAGCATGAACTCGGCGCAAATCCAACGCGCTTTGGGAATGACCGGTTGGGATTCGACGGCAAACGAATTGCCCCAATACTTGCCGTCCCCGGAAATTTCCATCTCGTGCCAATAACTATAAAAATTCCATTTGCCGGGTGCCGGCCAGCGAGCCCAATTGCCCCACGGTTCGAGCGCGGTGGAGAAGCGGTCGTCGCCCTTCGGTTTCACGCCCGCGCCGCCGAAACCGCTCCAGCGCGCGCCGCCGTGCAAACCTTGATTGGCGCGCAACGTTACGAAGTGATGCACGTAATCGCAGTTCGGATCGAAGCGCGTATAAAATCGCACGAACACCCGAGGTGTAGGTTCGAACCATTGGGTTAACCCGTCACCGGTATTTTGGCCCAGGATGGCTTCGACACGCAGGCAACGCTGCCCCCCGAGTCGGTCGTCGCTCGGGACCAAGCTCAGCGCTTTTCCTTCCGTGCGTCCTTTCTCGTCCCAACGCGCGCCCAGTTCACCCTGCTCGAAATCGTCGGCAAAGATGACGGCGGGATGATTGGTGATTCCCGCGTCGGCCTTGAATTGAGCGGCAAAGCCGGAGCCTTGCGGCAACGCGCTTTGAGTCGCGAGATTGGGAAACCGTGGTTCGGCGGCGGTGATGGTTGCAAGAATCCCCAGCACCATTCCGAGGCCGAGTGACGCGGAGTTTGAGCGAGGTTTCGCCAAACGCTTGAACCGAACGCTAGGACTTAGCCGGACGGGGCAGTGACCGGTTGTCTGAGCGGTAAAATAGCTGGGAGAGTATTTCATGATGGCCGAGTAAATTGGTTCGCCTCGCGCACTCAATCTGCGTCCGACCGGGGTGCGCGGTTGCAAAGCGAGGGGATTCAAGCCGCGATAAAATGGAGGCGCAACAACAAAGTGGAGTGAAAGCGAAGTTAAATTATCGAGTCGTCAGACTCTGCGCTTGCCCCGGAGGAGAGGCTCTACCAGTTTGATGGTGATGAAGGCGGTGGCAATCATTGGCGGTGGAATCACAGGACTGACCGCCGCGTTTTATCTTCAGCGGCGCGGTTTTGACGTCACCGTTTATGAGGCTGGTGATCGCGTGGGCGGGGTCATTCGTTCGTTGCGCGCGGATGGATTTTTGGCGGAGTTTGGCCCGAATACCCTGCTGGAAACGACGCGGCAAATTTCCCAACTCATCCGGGATGCGGGGCTGCAAGCGCGACGACTGGATACCGATCCCAAGGCCCGGGCGCGTTACGTGGTTCGTAATGGCCGCCCGGTGCCGATGCCCCATTCGCCGCCCGGTTTTCTCACCACGAAATTATTCACCTGGAAAGCCAAGCTGGCGGCATTGCGTGAGCCGTTCGTGCCGCCCCGTCGCGATGGTGTGGAGGAAAGCATCGCGCAATTTGTGACGCGCCGCTTCAACCAGGAATTTCTTGATCACGCCGTGGATGCGCTGGTGGCCGGGGTGTATGCCGGTGATCCGTATCAACTCTCGGTTGCGCACGCTTTCCCCAAGCTCAAAGCACTGGAAGACAATTACGGTTCGATGATCAAGGGGCAGATTTTTGGCGCGCGCGAACGGAAACGTCGCGGCGAGGTGGCCAAGGATCGCGCCCCGAAATTTTCGTTTGATGAAGGGTTGCAGGTTTTACCGGATACCTTGGCCGAACATCTGGGCCGCGCGGTGCGGTTGAAAACCGCCGTGACCAAACTGGTCCGAACGGCGCAAGGCTGGACGGTTCATTTCCACACGACTCAAGGCGCGGTTACGGCCAACCACGACGCGGTGATATTTTGTGGAACGGCGACCAAACTGGCGGAGTTGCAATTGGAAGGCGAATCGAACCCGCCGACCGACGGCGCCAAACTCCCACCCGATTTGACGGCCTTCGCGGAAATTCATTATCCACCGGTGAGCAGCGTGGTCCTGGGTTTTCGGCGCGCGGACGTGGCGCATGATTGTTCCGGGTTCGGGATGTTGATTCCGAAGATTGAGGGCTTCAAAAGTCTGGGCACGATTTTTTCCTCATCGCTATTTCCCAATCGCGCTCCGAGCGGGCATCTGACGTTGACGACTTATGTGGGGGGCGCGCGGCACCCCGAGTCGGCCCAGTTTGCCGACGATGAGTTGGTGCAGTTGGTTTGCGATGATTTGCGGACGCTGCTGGGAGTGCGGGGCGAGCCGGTGTTCCGTCATGTGGCGCGGTATCCGCGAGCCATTCCGCAATACAACGTGGGGTACGGTCGGTTCAAGGAGCGGATGCAACAACTCGAACAACACTGGCCGGGATTCTTCCTCGCGGGCCACTATCGTGACGGCGTGTCTTTGAGCGACTCGATGCTCTCGGGAATTAGAATTTCCGAGCGGGTGGCAACCTGCGCTGCGTCGTTGTCTGGACTGATTTAACGCTGTCGCCCGCTGCTGATCTTCGTATCAGTTGTCATTCTCCCCGGCATAAACGCGACGGGCAGGTGTTTTCTAAGATGGCCACCGGGTTGGGTTCGGCTTACTCTTTCCGCGCATGAGCAAAGCCATTTTGCTGGCCAATCTCGGTTCGCCTGATTCTCCGTCCGTTCCGGACGTGCGCCGCTATTTGAATCAATTCCTGATGGATAAGCGGGTGATTGATGTTTCGTGGCCGCTGCGCCGCTGGATCGTAGGCATGATTTTAATCAAGCGTCCGGCGGAATCGGGGCACGCCTATCGGCAGATTTGGACCAAGGAAGGCTCGCCGCTCATCGTCATCAGTCAGCGGGTGCAGGCGGAATTACAAAAGCGTTTGCCGGTGCCGGTTGAATTGGCCATGCGCTACCAGAATCCTTCGATTGAATCCGCTGTGAAAAAACTGGTGGCGCGGGGAATTCAGGAAGCGCTGCTGATCCCGCTCTTTCCACACTATGCGATGTCGAGTTACGAAACCGCCGTGGTGCGGGCGCGCCAGGTGGCGGCGAAGCTCGCGCCGAATTTGAAGCTCGCCGTGCAACCGCCGTATTATGACGCGCCGGATTACATCAGCGCCTTGGTGGCCAGCGCGCGGGAATTTCTGCAAACGAACTACGACCATCTCTTGTTCAGTTTTCATGGCATTCCCGAACGGCACGTGCATAAAGCCGATCCGACCGGCTGCCATTGTTTGCGAGTCGAGAATTGCTGCGAGGTTGCCAGTCCGGCGCACGCGACGTGCTATCGGGCGCAATGTTTGGCGACGACACGCGCCTTTGTGCAACAGGCCGGTGTGCCGGCGGGAAAGTATTCGGTAGCGTTTCAGTCCCGACTTGGCAAAGCCCCCTGGCTGCAACCATACACGGATCGGGAACTCGTCCGTCTCGCCCGGGAAGGTCGCAAGCGTCTGTTGGTGATTTGTCCGGCGTTCGCAGCGGATTGTTTGGAGACGCTCGAGGAAATCGGTTTGCGCGGGCAGGCGGATTTCAAGGCGGCGGGCGGGCAGGAATTTACGCGCATTCCCTGTCTCAACGAGCATCCGCAGTGGATCATTGCGCTTGAACACATGGCCAACGCTTTTCTGCAAAAATCGTGAACGCGCCGCTGACGGCGCGGCAGCGCTTCATCAATGCCTGTCGGTGTCGGCCGAACGACCGGCCACCGGTCTGGTTGATGCGCCAAGCTGGCCGTGTGTTGCCGGAATACCGCGCTTTGAAGCAGACCTACACGTTTGTCGAGCTGGTGCAAAATCCCGAGTTGGCGGTGGAAGTCACGCTGCAACCGGTGCGGCGTTTTGGGTTCGATGCGGCCATTTTGTTCAGTGACATCCTCGTGATTCCGGAAGCGCTGGGGCAGCGGTATTACTTCAAGGAAACCGGCGGCGTGCAGATGGATTTTGCGGTCACGAGTCGTGCCGATATTGAAAAACTTTCCGTCGCCGCCGTGGGCGAACGCTTGAGCTACGTGGAGCGGGCGTTGCGAGCGTTGCGGCAGGAACTGGGCGATCAAACCGCGTTGATCGGTTTCAGCGGTTCGCCGTGGACGCTGGCCACCTTCATGATGGAAGGCGCGAGCGTGCCGAAATACAGTCGCGCCCTGGCGCTATTTCGTGAAGACCCGAAAACTTATTTTTTACTGGCGGAAAAATTGACGGAGGCCATCAGCGCGTATTTGAAAATGCAAGCGGCGACGGGAGTGGACGCGTTGCAGATTTTTGACAGCCACGGCGGCCATCTGGCGGCGTCCGAATTTTCAGAAGCCAGCGGACGTTGGATCAGTGAAATCATCGCCCGACTGGGCGAAACCTCCACGCCAAAAGTCGGGGCAGGGGAGAGATCCGCCGCGACAGCGGAAAATCACGTTGCCCCGGCGGTGATTGTGTTTTCGCTCGGCGCGCACGGGAACTGGCCGGAGTTGACGGCGAGTGGGGCGAATGTGATTGGCGTGGACTGGCAAACTGAGTTGGCGGTTGCGCGTCAAACCATTCCCGCTCACATTGGCATTCAGGGAAATTTGCGACCGCAGTTGTTGGTGGAGGCCGATCCCGAAGCGGTGCGCCACGAGACGTTGCGGATTTTGGAAACCATGCATGGGCGGCCCGGGCACATTTTCAATCTGGGTCATGGTTTGACGCCCGGCGCCCGGCTGGAGAACATTCAAGCGCTGGTGGACACCGTAAAGCAATTTCGCGCCGACGCACCTTGACCTCGTCGTCGTGATTCGCGCGGATTGGATTTCGCTGGTGCGGCCGGGTCGGACGGATTGAGAACTGATTGATGAACATACTAAACGTAGATTTGGATTTGGTGCGGAAGTATAACGTGGCGGGGCCGCGTTATACGAGCTATCCGCCCGCCACCAAGTTCGTGGACACCATTTCGTGGGAGCAACTGGCGGAAAAAATTGCGGTGAACAACCAGACGCCGCGGGACCTGTCCATCTATTTTCATATTCCGTTTTGCGAGACGCGCTGCTGGTTTTGCGCCTGCACCAAAGTCATCACGCTGAACCACGGTCAGGGGACCGATTATCTGGATTATCTCGAACGCGAGGTGGCCCGGATGAAAACGCTGTTGCATCCGCAACGGCGGGTGGCGCAGTTGCACTTTGGCGGCGGCACGCCCACGTTCCTGCGCCCGGATGAATTACGCCGCCTCGGCGACATCATCCACAAACATTTCACCTTCGCGGCGGATATCGAAGCGAGCGTGGAAATTGATCCGCGCCGGCTGACGCGGGATCATCTGGTGGCGTTGCGGGAGGTTGGTTTCAACCGCGCCTCGATGGGCGTGCAGGATTTTAATCCCGAGGTGCAGCAGGCCGTGCATCGCATTCAACCGCGCGAGATGACGCAGCAGGCTTTGGATTGGTTGCGCGAACTCGGTTATACTTCGATCAATCTCGATTTGATCTACGGATTGCCATTCCAGACGCGGGAATCGTTCAACGAAACGCTGGACATTGTGCTCGGCATGAAACCGGACCGGCTCGCGGTGTTCAGCTACGCGCACGTGCCGTGGATCAAGCCCGCGCAGAAAATTCTGGAGGATAAAATCCTGCCGTCGCCCGAAACCAAGCTGGCCATCCTCAAGCTCGTGATCGAACGGCTGACGGCGGATAATCAATACGTCTATATCGGCATGGATCATTTTGCCCGGCCCACGGATGAACTGACCATTGCGCAACGTCGGAAACAATTGCAGCGCAACTTCCAGGGCTACAGCACGCGGGCCGGAGCGGATATTTACGCGTTCGGCATGTCGGGCGTGTCGCAAACGCCCGAGGCCTATTGGCAGAATGAAAAGGAGCTGCCGCAATATCAGCAAGTGGTGGCGGCGGGACGCGTGCCGTTGCACAAGGCTTACTTTGTCACTGAAGAGGATAAAATCCGCCGCGAAACCATCATGCGCGTGATGTGCGATTTGTCGCTTGATTTCGCGAATATGTCGCGGCAGTTGAACCTCAACTTCGAGCAACACTTCGCCAACGAACTGGCCGCGCTGGCGCCTTACGAAGCGGATGGTTTGGTGCGCCGGACGCCGACTGGCGTGGAAGTGACGGATGCCGGACGACTCTTCATTCGCAACATCGCGATGTGTTTTGACAACACCCTTGCGCCTGTCGCCGAGCGCCGTCACTCGAAAACAGTTTAGAAGATTTGCGGCATTGCGGTGGGTTGTCAGAGCGTTGCGTAACGTCCGATCGGACCAATTCAACCGGCTCACGGCTTTCTCGACCGATGCCCGCGCCCTCTTTTGCGAGCAGAGCATCGCAAGCGGAGAATTGAGATAATTTGCTTCCACGGGATCATTCATTTTGTCTGCGTGCAACTCACGCAAAGTGCGCGAAGTTCCCGCGTGAATTTGATCGTGCCGCCGCGATTCACTCGGTTTTCATCGAGAAATTGAGTTGGTATTGACCGTGCTAAATAAAAATCGAAAACGGGTTTGACTGGTGGTGCAAGTTTTATAGAGTGCATCCACTGTTTGACCAAAAAACAAAAAAACCAAACGAACAAACAACAATGAAACAACTACGTAAACAATCCCGAGCGTTCACGCTCATCGAGTTGCTCGTCGTGATTGCGATTATCGCGATCCTGGCGGCCATGCTCTTGCCGGCACTCGCCAAGGCCAAAGCCAAGGCGCAACGTATCTCCTGCACCAACAATCTGAAACAGGTCGGTCTGGCCTTCCGGATTTGGGCGGGTGACAACAACGATCAAAACCCCATGAGCGTCCCGCGGGCCAGCGGTGGTGCTGCCGAAGCGGTCGGAACCGTGGCGGCGTTACCTTGGAAGACTGCCACCGTGCCCAATCAAGGTGGCGTCTGGCAGATGTTCCTGGTCATGTCCAACGAGTTGAATACTCCCAAGATTCTGAACTGCCCGTCGGACAATGCGCCGTCACATAACGCCACGTTGGCGGGGCAGGGGAACCACATGCAGGCCACGGTTTTTGGTCCGACGTTGACTGGAACGGGTGCGGCTCAAGGCTTCGAGAACGATCAATATGCCAGCTACTTTGTGGGCGTGGATGCGATTGATACCGCTCCCGGCATGTTTCTGACCGGTGATCACAACCTGGGAACTGGTGCTAATCAGATTACAAAGACGCCTCAGTTCGTCAGCGCTGGTACCAATAACAATTGGGCGGCAACCACGATCGGCTATCAGGACAACGTACACTCGAAGGCGGGCAACGTTGGTCTGGCTGACGGCAGTGTGCAAGGCTTCAGCACCACGGCATTCCGCCAAGGACTGAACAACACCAGCGATAGCGGTCGTACTCCAGGAGTGTTCGCGTTGGCCGCAGGCTCTCAAGGGCCGGGCGTGAATCGCTTGCAGTTCCCGTAAATCGAAATCGGACATTTTTCAGCCACGGCATTCGCAAGAATGCCGTGGTTTTTTTATGATCAACCTTCGACGTTGGGATGGATTTTCAACTGGTCGAATTCATCCAGAGCGTTTCAAATATGGTTGCGGTCCCCGTGAGGCGGCGGACTAAACTTTTAGCCACGAGGCGGCATCCAACTGCCGTTCGTCATTGATTGGAGGCGAGCCTCCGTGCGGCAGCGTCTTGGACTGGCAGTCGTCTTCTACCGCTTATAGCGGTTTGATTAAAGTTGTAGCCGTGGCGCCGAACGAGTGTAACCCCATGAAGGTGGGGTCCGGATGGGGAATGGCGCCTCTGTCCGCGAGGTTTTGGACTGCGGCAGGCTTCTGCCGCTCCTACGGAGCTTGTGATTTGTTGCGGGTGAGTTTCCACACAGATGCCGCGCCGCTGGCGCTGGGAACGGAGCGCGGGCGGTCCCGCGCCCGCAGCGCTGCGCCAGACCAAAAGGCGTTGATTGATCCGCAAAGCCGAGCTTCCGGTTCACGCGCTGCGGACGGAGACCGTCCGCGCTCCGGGAACACCTCGGTCTTTATTCCGCTGCCAATGGTTCCCCGGAGCGAGCTGGCGGTTGACCACATCACCGGTCGCGCCGGTGCTTGTCCCGAACCCAGGGCGGTTGTCCGTTTGACCCCAACGCTTGGCTTGAGGTTGGGAGGCCCGCTGCTATAAACGAAAAAATCAAGCGGCCACGGCTTTATTTAATCCGCTCTAATTAAAGTTGTAGCCGTGGCACCGAACGAGTGTAACCCCATGAAGGTGGGGTCCGGATGGGGAATGGCGATTCTGTCCGCGAGGTTTTGGACTGCGGCAGGCTTCTGCCGCTCCTACGGAGCTTGTGATTTGTTGCGGGTGAGTTTCCACACGTATGCCGCGCCGCTGGCGCTGGGAGCGGAGTGCGGGCGGTCCCGCGCCCGCAGCGCGGCGCCAGACCAGAAGGCGTTGATTGAACCGCAAGCCGAGCTTCCGGTTCACGCGCTGCGGACGGAGACCGTCCGCGCTCCGGGAACGCCTCGGACTTTATTCCGCTGCCAATGGTTCCCCGGAGCGAGCTGGCGGTTGACCACATTACCGGTCGCGCCGGTGCTCGTCTCGAACCAAGGGCGGTCGTCCGTTTGACCCCAACGCATGGCTTGAGGTTGGAAGGCCCGCTGCGTCATGTCGGCGGCTATAGGAATACTTAAAGTGCCCTAGCTGGAACGATTCGGTTGGAGTTTGGGTGGAACGGGCCACTGGCCCGTTCTGTCGGGCTACCAGCCCGATGGCTGAACGCAAAGCGTGCGAGCCCAATGGGGTGCGATCTCCGTGCGCTCGGCTGGGCGGCAGGTTGCCGCTCAGAACGGCCAAGTTGGCGGTTCCACCCGGATCAACTGCATCCTTCCGGCTTCGGACGGCTCCGAAATCGCCCGTCGGTTCACCAATCTTTCAGCGGTTTATTGCGATTCTTGGGTTCGCCTTGCGGTTGGAAGAGGAGCAGTTGTTCGTCACCCTTTTGCGCGTTGAGTAATTGCTTCGCCTCTTCCGGCGTCATCTTGTGCGCTTCCATGGGGTTGGCTTCCTGATCCTGGTTGCCGTCTTGAGGCTGCTTTTCAGATTTGTTTTGTCGCTGATCTTGCGGAGTCGGATTTTGGTCTTTTGACGGGTCCGGCTTTTTCTCGTCCGGCGACTGCGATGAATCGTTCTTCTCGTCCTGGTTTTTCTGGTCCTTGGATGGATTCGGCTTTTGATTCTGTTGCTGCTGCTCCTGCTGTTGCTGGTCCTGGTTGGATTGGTCTTGCTGATTCTGCTGATTTTGTTGTTGGAGCAGTTCGTAGAGCTTCTGCAACTTCGCGTCATCGGGAAACTGTTGCAGGCCGTTGGTGACCACTTCGAGCGCCGCGGGGACGTTGTTCGATAAATACCATTGCGCGCCGCCGTGGAAAAAATTATCGGCGTTCTTTGCGGGAACATTCGTTCCGGACCAGACCCCGAGGCTAAATCCGAGGAGCAGGCGGAACGGTTTCGGGATGCGGATGGGCGATTTCATTGATTTGCTTCAACTTTTCGGTAAAGGCTTCAAACGGCTGGGCGACGATCGGCGCCTGCTGTTTCAGTTGCTCCATGATTTGCAGCGCTTGGGCGTAGTTCCGCTGGCGTGTGGCGGCGTCGGCAGCAGCCTTGGCCTGTTGCGCCAGTTCGCGCAGGGCGGCAATTTGTTTCAAACGATCTTCCACCAAGGCCAGATTGAAAGCCGCGTCCGCATCCGTTTTTTCCAAGGCGAGCGCATGTTGATACTGTTGGGCCGCATCCTTCCAGGCGGTCTCCAATTTATCCAGGTCCTGCGCCTGTTGACCAAGGCGGTAATGCACGTTGCCCAAATTGTAGTAGGCTTTGGCCTGCAATTTCACGTCGCGCGCCGTCAGCACCGCGTTGAAATGTTGCAAGGCGGCGGGGTAATTCGTGGCTTGATAGGCGGCGGCGCCGGCGTTGAAATCCAGGCGCGGGTCCGCTGGTTTTTGCTCTTTGGCGGCAATGCTGATCAATCGCTCGTACTCGGTCAGCGCGTTGGTGAAATTGCCGTTCCGATAATCCTTGAAAGCGGTTGCGGGCGTGGCCCGGACGGAAGCGGTCGCAAAAGCCATCGCGAGCATTGCGGTCAATAAAACGATGGTTGCGGCTCGCGCAGTGAACGCACTGGAAGTTTTGGTGCGGCGGTAATCGGGCAGCAGCACTTCGAGGAGCAGCAGCAGGACGGCGGCGGCGAGCGGCCAGTAATAACGATCGCGCATTTCTTTCACCAGTTTTTCCTGTCCCTCCGATTTAGGCAGCGGTGCCAGGCCTTTTTCATAAAGGGTGTCAATCGTCTTTGCGCCGCGCAACGGCAGATAGAAGCCGCCCGAAGTGGCGCCGGCGATTTGTTGCAGCAGGGTTTCATTCAACCGGGATTTGACCACATTGCCTTGATCGTCGCGGATATAGTCGGTGTTGCCTTTGGCGTCCTTGAAGCGCAGCAATTCGCCCTCGGCGGTGCCGATGCCGATTGTGAAAATTTTCATTCCGGCTTTGGCCGCCGCGCGCGCCGCTTCGAGCGCATTTTCGTCGTTGTCCTCGCCGTCGGTGAACAGGACCAGGACTTTGAAATTGTCGCCTTCCTTGAAGGCGGTGAGCGCGATGTTGATGGCTTCGGCCAGGGCGGTGCCGCCTTGCGGAATAATGTTCACGTCCAGCGCTTCCACACTTTGACGAAACGCATTATCGTCAATGGTCAGCGGGCATTGCAGAAAGGCGCCGCCGGCAAACGCCACCAGTCCCAGCCGATCCGCCCGGGCTTGTTGCATCAGGTCCAGCGCGGCCAGCTTGGCGCGTTGCAATCGGTTGGGCGCAATGTCCTCGGCCAGCATGGATTTGGAGGTGTCAATGGCCACGACGATATCGAGTCCCTTCTGCTTCGATTCTTCCCAGGTGAAACCCCATTGCGGGCGGGCCAGGGCGACGATCAGCAGAATGATGGCGCTGATGATCAGAGCGAAGCGCAGTTTTTGGCGTTCGGGCGAAACTCCGGAAGTCAGTCCGGAAAGCAGTCGTGCCTGGATGAATTGGGTCATTAACCGCCGCCGTTCGCGCAGCGCCCACCAGAAAAACGCCACCAAAGCTGGCAAGATTATCATCAGCACCCACAACACTTGTTTATTGGCGAAAGTCATATTGGGTCGTTACAACGTTGAAATGTTACAGTGTTACAACGGATGAGATCGTCACCGCTCGCGGTGTGTTGTAACGATTTAACGCGGTAACCTTGTAACGTTTTCATGGCAGCCTCCTCAACACGGTTTGTCCCATCGCCAATTCCGCTGTCAGCAGCACGATGCCCGCGGCGATGAGCCAGGGGAACAGTTCCGTGTGTCGCGCAAATTTTTTCACGTCGGCCTCGGTCTTTTCCAGTTTATCAATTTCCGAATAAATGGCGGCGAATTTTTCCGCGTTGTCGGCGCGATAGTATTTGCCGCCGGTCAGGTCGGAAATTTTTTGCAAGGTTTCTTCGTCAATATCCACTGGCACCATCTGGTAAACGCGCCGGCCAAAAAAATCCGTGGTCGGCATGGGCGCCTGGCCTTCGGTGCCAACGCCGATGGTGTACACTTTCACGCCGAGCGCCTGTGCCGCTTCCGCCGCCGTGAGCGGGGGAATTTTGCCGGCGTTGTTTTGGCCGTCGGTCATCAGGATGACGATTTTGCTCTTGGATTTAAGCTCGCGCAGTTGGTTGACGGAGGCGCTTAGCGCCGAGCCAATGGCGGTTTGGTTTCCGTTGATCGTATTGAGGTCCAGCCGATCCAGGTTTTTGAGCAGGAAGTCGTGATCCAGGGTGATGGGCGCGGCGATGTAAGCCTGGGTGGCAAACGCAACCAACCCGATGCGGTCATTGGGGCGTTTGGCGATGAACTTTTCCAAAACGGCGCGCGCCATCGCCACGCGGTTCAAGCGCTGGCCGCGGATTTCAAAATCTTCCGCCGCCATGCTGCCGGAGAGATCAAAGGCCACCACGATGTCCACGCCGCTGGCGGTTACTTTTGTGGTGTCAAACTTGGTCAGCCGGGGTTGCGCCAGCGCAACGATGAACAGAGCCAGCGTCAGCCAGCGCAGCGTGAGCAGCAGGTTGCCCGCGCTCGATTTCGTAATGCTTTGCATGCCGCGCAGCAGTTGCACGGAAGAATAAATGAAAGCGGCCGGTCGGCCTCGCCGTCCTTTCAGCCAGGCGGCCAAAGGCAGCAGCAACAGCAGGAGCAGAAGGTATGGGTGTCCAAAGGTCATGGAGTGGAATTGTCTGCCGTGGTCGCGGGTTCGGTTTCCGCCACGAGTTGCACGGCCGACGTGTGCAGACCGCGCAACTCCGGTTCGCCCGGCTCGTATTTGGCGAACTTGACGAGATCACAATTCGTCAGGAAATGCCCCAGACCGTCCTTTTGCGTTTCCGTCAAGCGATCGGTCCGTTGCAGGTCGTTCAGAAATTCTTCCGTCGTGCGTTCGGGAGCGTGAAAATCGAAGCGTTCCTCGAGGTACAATCGCAGCGTATCCGAAACCGCCGTGACGAAGGGTTTAGGTTGTCCGATCAGCGCCAACGCGTCCTGCAGCTTTTGCCGGGCGCGCAGGTGCGCGGGAATGACGGGGATGACAATTGGCGCTTGGGCACGTTTGCGCCACCAGGACCAGCAAAACGCGAGTAGCGCCACAATTACCAAGGCGGCCAGCGCCCACCAAAGCCATTCCCAACCGCTTGGAATTTCCACGGGCGGCACCAGGTCCCGAATGTCCGTAACGTTGGTGATGGTGGCAGTCGAGTTGGTCATCATCCGCGTGACCTCCGTTTTTCGCGGGTTTCAAAAAACTTCGCCAACGCGGCGCCGTAGGGCTGATCGGTATGCAGATGAATGGAATCAATTCCCGCGGACCGAAACAGGCGTTCGGTTTCCGCCTGCGCCTTGGCCTGGCACAGAGCGAATGCATCGCGGCGCCGCGCGTCGCCCGTGTTGATTTCCACAATTTCGCCGGTTTCCGCGTCGCGCAAAACCAATCGCCCCAGCGCGGGCAGTTCCAGTTCAAAGCGATCCGTAATCTGCACGGCCACGACGTCGTGCCGTCGGTTCACCTGGCGCAACTTCGTGAACGAGGCTTGCGCGAGCGATTCGAGCAGCATCATCTGCGGACGCAGTCGCGTGGAAGCGCCGCGTCTGGCCAAAGGATTGTTCCGCGATGAGGGCGTCGTCACTACCGCCGGCGACCCGATAAAATCCGAGACGATCACCGTGACCGCTTTGCGCGATTGAATTCGCAGCAAAAATTCCAGCGCACGATTCAAATCCGTGCCGGACCGTTTCGGCGTGAAAAATAGAACTTCGCGAATGACCCGCAGAACGTGACTGCGACCCTTGCGCGGCGGAATGAACTTTTCCACTTCGTCACTGAAGAGGATCAGCCCCACCTTGTCGTTGTTGCGGATGGCGGAGAAGGCGAGCACCGAGGCGATTTCCGCCGCCAGCTCGCGCTTGGATTGATTTCGGGAGCCAAAGCGACCGGAGCCGCTCACGTCCACGACGAGCATGAGCGTGAGTTCGCGTTCCTCGACGAATTTTTTGATGAACGGATGATTCATGCGCGCGGTGACGTTCCAGTCAATGGCGCGCACGTCGTCGCCGGGCTGGTATTCGCGGACCTCGTCGAAGTTCATGCCCTGACCCTTGAAGACGCTCTGGTACTGGCCCGCCAAAGTTTCGGTGATGATCCGGTTGGTGCGAATCTCGATCTGCCGGATTTTTTTGAGCATCTCGCGGGGGATCATGCGGCGGAAAACGATGAATGATGAAGGGTGAATGACGAATCCGCGCGGCGGAATAAGTCGGCTTGCGCCGAAAAATCGAAGGTGTAGATTGCCGCCATGAGCGCAATCGAAGTCGTTGAACAATTCCGCAAGCTTCCCGCTGCGGAGCAACACAAGGCTTTTGCGGAAATCCGCGAAGCGATTGAAGTTGCCGACGCCCTCACCCCGGAACAGGTCGCCGAACTGGATCGTCGCCTTGCTGAATTTGAAAAAAATCCCCGCGAAGGAATCCCGTGGGAACAGGTCGAAGCCGATCTCAACAAACGCTTCGGCTGGCGATGAGCCTGCCGGTCATCTTCAAAGCGGCGGCGCGCTTGGAATTTGAAGAAGCGGTTGCGTGGTATGAAAAGGAGCGCCCCGGTCTCGGGCGCGAATTCAAGTTGGAAGTAAAACTGGCCCTCAAGCGGGCATTGGCCCAGCCGGGACATTTTCAAAGAGTTCGCGGTCGGGCGCAAAAAATCCGGCTGCGCCGATTCAAGCAATACGCCATCTACTTCGCGATCAAGGACGATGTGTTTGCCGTGCTTTCGGTTTTCCACGCTTCGCGAAACCCGCAGATTCTGGAACAACGGTTGCAATGACGCGCCCGCGAGCGATTCGGTCGCGATGCGGTTCGTGCGCAGCTCGATCGGTCGGATCTTTTTGAGTATTTCGCGGAGGATCATACGAATCAATTCTCTTTAATGCCAGATTCGTTTACCATCGAATCGTTAATCGCTAGAGCAAACCAACTCTCTTCAGGGTTCGCTTCGTTTCCAACCAAAAGAGTTGGCAGGCCGTTTTCAAATTGAGCTGTTGCACGATGTAACATTGTTTGTCTAATCGCACCCATTTCGTTCATTTTCGATAAAGTGCTCGCGAGTCGCAATCCGCATCTAGTCACATCAACTCGATCTATTAAATCAGCCTGAAGCTTCTGCCACCATTCGTAGTTAGGGGTAAGCTTTCTTCGGATTTTCGCATTCGCAAATTTGAGGCCGATCCCGATCTTATAAAACTCATCTTTGCCAAATCGGTTTTGGGTAGCGAAGAATTCAGCACGTCCAGTAAACTCGCAAGCATGAAGCGACTTCAAAACGCAATCTGCCACCACCGCTCCGTAGTCTGATGCTTCTGGTGTGAGCTCGAACGTGAACGTGTAGCCGAAATGTTCGTCTAGCAGCGGCACAAGCAAATTCAGCCAGTCTCTTAATAGGCGGCGCAGATGGCGCAAATCTTTGTAGCAGTGATGGCGAAAATGTCGGTAATTGAAAGGAATTTCGTGTCCATGACGAAGCAAGATAGTTTTTTCTGGCGCTCTTCTTATCCCGTGGCAATAGCCGATCTCGTAGGCAACGCTCAGAGAATCACCTGTATCGTCAATAACTACCAACGGAGATTTTTCCAAGTAGTTGCATACTTCATCAACTACTGGGCCAGACGATCTAATCTGATCGGCTCTGATCGGGGAAAATCCGGCTTCCTTCAGTATTTCACTAATCGCCAAATACCGTTTATCCTTCCAATGATCGCCATCAAATTTCATTGCGACGAAGGCGGTGTTCTTTTTCATGCCAGAAATTCAATAACGCATCTTTTTATAACTCAGGCAGTTCATCAAAAATTTTCTGGATGACGGTTTCGCGGGTCTTTTCCTCGGCTTCGCGCTTGCGGCGGGAAACGGTCGGTGTAACCTTCGGGGCATGTCGAGCGAACCATTGCTCTCGCGCATTACGGTGGATCCAAACATCTGCCACGGGAAGCCCTGTATTCGCGGGTTGCGTTATCCGGTGGAATTTCTGCTGGAATTGTTGAGCGGCGACATGACCGAGCCGCAGATTCTGGCGGATTATCCCGACCTTGAAGCGGCTGATTTGCGCGCCGCCATCGCTTACGCCGCGCGCTTGAGCCGCATTAAAAGCGTCGAATCCATGACGGCATGAAATTCGTCGTGGACGCGCAACTGCCGCGCCGGCTTGCGCGCGAGTTGACCGTCTCCGGCCATGACGCCATTCACACCTTGGAGTTGCCCGCTGCAAACCGGACGCAGGATAACGACATTGTTGCGCTGGCGATGCGAGAAAGTCGCATCGTCGTGACGAAGGACAATGATTTTGTGATTTCATTTCTCCTGCGCGGGTTGCCGCCGAAATTGCTTTTGATTTCGACCGGCAACATTTCAAACCATGATTTGTCCAGATTGCTTGCATCTAATTTAACGGCTTTGGAAAATGCTTTCAGCAAAAGCGATTTCGTTGAATTGGGTGTTTCGACAATGACCGTTCACGCGTAATTTTTCACGGCGCAGGCAGTTCATCATAATTTTTCTGGATGACGGTTTCGCCGCTCACCTGTGCGCGGCCAATCCCAAGCGCCGTAGGCGCGACATCTTTGTAGAAACCAGCCCCAAGCAAATTCAAGCCCCGTAGGGGCGGCATATTCTGGCTGTTAATTTTCATTTGTTTTGAAAAATTGGTTTTGCTCATCGTCCGCGTTAAAATCTGTTTTATTTCAATATGTCACTCCTGCGGAGCTTAAAATCTTTCTCGCTTCATTGTTCTACAAATATTTCGCACCTACGGTGCTCGGTTAGTTTTGAAAATGTATTTCTGGTCGTATTCCACGCCGAACCTTTCCAACAACTCCACGTATTCATCCCGGAACGATTGCTTGGCGTGGTGCTTTTGCTGGTCCTGAATATAATGAATCACCATGTCAAGTTGCGAGCGGGCATGTGAGAACGCGCCAAAACCTTCCTGCCATGAAAACCGGCCCATTACCCAATGCTTCTCATTGATGAATTTGGACGCGCCGGCCTTCACATCGCGCACCAAATCAGACAACGCCGCGTCGGGGCGCAAACCGATGAGCATGTGCAGGTGGTCAGGCATGTTGTTTATCGCAATCAATTTGTGTTTCTGCGCGGTAACGATGCCAGTGATGTATTTTTGTAATTCGCCGTTGTGTTCGGGAGCGATCAGGTTTTGACGGCCTTCGACGGCAAACACGATGTGGATGTAAATTTGCGTGTAGGTGTTTGCCATTTGGGTTTCGCGATATGCCGCTCCTACGGAGCTCGATATATTTGTTTATCGGTTTCTACAAAAATGTCGCGCCTACGGCGCTTGTTCTCACGGCACGGGCCGTTCATCAAAATTTTTCTGGATGACGGTTTCGCAGGTCGCCTTTGCGGGGCCTTGGCTTCGTGGGGCGTCCTTTTCACTTTCCACCTTTCTTTTTAGCCACGTATCTCACGCCGTCCAGGTCTTCAAAGTCGTCGTCCTGAGTCCAGAGAACGGCGTCATGGGCGCGGGCTGTCGCCAGAATAATGGAATCCGCCATCGGCAGTTTCAGTTCGAGACTCAAGCGCGCGGCACTCATGGCCAAGGCGGTGTCCAGTTCGATGATGTTGCCCTGCTGCATTAACGCCATGACTTCCAGCGCCTGGCGCGCACCTAATTCGCGCCGTGTCCAGCGGCAGACTTCAAACACCGAAATGGTGGGGACGACCAGCCGGGATGCGTCGGAAATGGCTGCGGCAAAGAAATCCGCGTTTGAGCCGCCGCCAAGAAACTCAATCCAGCCGGAGGAATCCACGACGTTCATAGACGGTCTGATTCGCGCTCAAAGTTGGTGTTCATCCCCTTAAACGCGCCGCGCATCTCTTTGATGGGGCGCAAAGGGACGACGACAATCTGGCCGTCAAAATTGATTATCTGCAGTTTCTGTCCCGCCTTTAGCCGCAGAGACTCACGGATTGCCCGTGGGATGACGATTTGAAATTTTGGAGATAGGGTTACGGTATCCATATCGTTGTTTAGTTGGTAAAACGATATTGCGTTCGATTGCATCGGTCAACCATCAGGTCACGGCACCGGCAGTTCATCAAAGATTTTCTGGATGACGGTTTCGCTGGTCTTTTCCTCCGCCTCGGCTTCGTAGGTGACGGCCACGCGGTGGCGTAACACGTCCATGCCGATGCTCTTCACGTCCTGCGGCGTCACGTAGCCGCGACCCTTGAGGAACGCATACGCCTTGGCCGCCAGCGTCAGCGCAATGGTCGCGCGCGGTGACGCGCCGAGTTGGATGAAATCCTTCACCGCAATCTTGTAATGGTCGGGATCGCGCGTGGCGCAGACCAAATCCACGATGTAATCCTTCACTTTGTCGTCCACGTAAATGTCGTTGATGACTTCGCGCGCTTTGAGAATGTCCTTCGGGTCCACCACCGCCGCCGCGCTGGGTGTGCCGGAAGTTTTCGCCATCACTTCAAGAATCTGCCGTTCCTCCGCGCGCGTCGGATAACCGATCTTCAATTTCAACATGAAGCGATCCACCTGCGCCTCGGGCAACGGATACGTGCCTTCCTGTTCGATGGGATTCTGCGTGGCGAGCACGAGAAACGGTTCTTCGAGCTTGAACGATTGATCGCCGATGGTGACTTGCCGCTCGGCCATTGCTTCGAGGAGCGCGGATTGAACCTTCGCCGGGGCGCGGTTGATTTCATCCGCCAAAACCAAATTGGCGAACACCGGGCCTTTGCGCGTGGTGAAGCCGCCGGATTGCGGATTGTAAATCTGCGTGCCGACGACATCGGCGGGCAGCATGTCGGGCGTGAATTGCAAACGCGAGAATTTCACGTGCATGGTGTTGGCGAGCGATTTCACGGCCAGTGTTTTGGCCAGACCGGGCACGCCTTCGAGCAGGACGTGACCGTTGGCGAGCAGGCCAATGACCAGCCGTTCGGTCAGATAGTTTTGCCCAATGATGACTTTGCCCAGCTCGTTAAACAGCGGATGGGTGAACGCGCTGGCTTCCTTGACGGCTTCGTTGATGGCGTTGATTCCAGTATTCATGAAAGACTTCGATACTACGAACGGATGGACAGCGAATCCAGCCCGAGTGTTCAAAGGAGAGGGGGGGGGTAACCACGGATGGACACTGATGAACACGGATGGGGAAGGGGAGTGACGCGAATTTCACGGATGATCGCTAATTCCAAAACTTCGTCTGCCATCCGTGAGAATTCGCGTAAAGTCTTTTGTTTTATCCGTGTTCATCAGTGTCCATCCGTGGTTAATTCTCAGGAATTGGCATCTGTCCCAAAATTCTTGCAAAAACATATTGCGGTCGCGCGGCGGTCTGATACTCTTTGCGCCCCGTTTCCCTTTGGGCGGCGGTTAACCGGAAAGAAGATTATAGACAATTGCTCTTTGTATGGCAGGACAACGCATCCGTATTCGGCTCAAGGCTTTCGACTATCGCGTCATTGACCAATCAGCGCGCGAAATTGCTGATACGGTAAAACGAACCGGAGCGCGAGTCGCCGGTCCGATTCCTCTTCCCACTCGCGTGGAACGCTACACCGTAAATCGTTCACCGCACGCGGATAAAAAATCCCAGGAAACATTTGAACAACGCACCCACAAACGGCTGATTGACATTCTCGAGCCAACCGCCAAAACCGTGGACGAGTTGAAAAAACTCAATCTCCCCGCGGGCGTGGACATCACCATCAAGATTTAACCGCAACGACTTTATCTCATGCCACTCGGACTTATAGGAAAAAAACTCGGACACACGCGGGTGTATGACGCCCACGGCGTGATGACGCCGGTGACGGTGGTGCTCGTCGGCCCGAATCGCGTGTTGCAGGTAAAAACGCAGGCAGGCAAGGACGGATACAACGCCGTGCAATTGGGCTTCGATGACCAGAAGGAACAGCGCGTGACCAAGCCTTTGCTGGGACACGTCAAGAAACACAATGGCGTGGCGGTCAAGCGCATCCGGGAGTTTCGCAATTTCTCCAAGGAAGTAAAACCGGGGGAAGTGGTGGGCGCGGACTTGTTCGCCGTGGGCGATTATGTGGATGCCATTGGCGTGACGAAAGGTCGCGGCTACGAAGGGGTGGTTGCGCGTCACGGATTTGCCGGTGGCGATTCAACGCACGGAGCTAAAGGTTGGCATCGCCGCTCTGGCGCCATTGGTCAGCGGTTGTTTCCCGGCACGGTCATGCGCGGTATGCGGATGCCTGGCCACATGGGACAGGTGCGGCGCACCGCGCAAAACTTGCAAGTCATTCAAGTGCGCGCAGCGGACCATCTGCTGTTGATCAAGGGGTCGTTCCCGGGATCGGAGGGCGATTACGTCATTATTCGTGAATCAAAGAAACGTCCGAAGGGATGGAAGCCCGCCGTGGTTGCAGTTCCTGCGAAGAAGAAAGCGGCCGCGAAGAAATAAGGAGTAGCAATGAAAATTTCCGTTAAAAGCATTCAAGGTCAGGCTGCGGGTGAACACGAAGTAAAATTCACCTTGGTGGAAGGCGGCCGCGGCACGCAGGCCGTCCACGATACCGTCACCGCTTATCGCGCCGCGCAACGCAGTGGCACGGCCAGCACCAAGACCGCGGGCGAAGTCGCCGGCACGAACAAGAAACCGTGGCGGCAGAAAGGCACGGGCCGCGCTCGCGCCGGCTCTTTCCAATCACCCATCTGGGTGGGCGGCGGCGTCGTGTTTGGTCCGAAGCCGCGCAGTTACGCCAAGAAGGTGAACGCGCAAACCAAGCAACTCGCTTTGCGCAAAGCGTTGACCGAACGGCTCAAGGCGGGCGATGTCATCCTCGTGGATGATCTGAAGCTGGCCTCGGCCAAGACGAAGGAATTTGTGGGCGTGATCAAGGCGCTCGGTGTGGAAGGAACGGCCCTCGTCATTTCCACTGGCGCGAACCAGAACCTCACATTGGCGGCGCGCAATTTGGCGAAAGTCGCGTTGGCCACCAGCGAAACGCTCAACACCTACGACGTGCTCCGTCCGAGCAAATTGATTTTCACGCGTGGCGCCTTTGAAAAGGTCGAAGCCCGCTTGAACAAGGAATAACATGAACGCTTTCGACATCGTCAAAACCGTCCGGCTGACTGAAAAAGGCACGCGCCAGGGCGAGAAATACAACCAGTACACCATCAAGGCGGATCGGCTGGCGAGCAAGCCGCAGATCAAACGCGCCGTGGAAGAGTTGTTCAAAGTCAAGGTGCTGCGCGTCAACACGCTTCAGGTGCGCGGCAAGTATCGTCGCCAACGCACCGCTCAGGCGGGCCAGGCACCAGATTGGAAAAAAGCCATCGTGACGCTCAAAAAAGGCGATAAAATTTCGCTGACCTAAAAACGGCACGGTAAATTTCATCAGGCGCGGAGTGGGTTCACTTCGCGCCTTTTTCATTACCGGGCGCTGATCAAACGGTTGACGTGGTGGTATTGAGTCGCGTGCGGGCCGAAGCGCGGACGTGTTTATTGGCCGAAAGGGAGGGTGCTTTTAGCGGCTTGGAGAACAAATGGTTTGCGGTCGCTTCGATACCCGTTAGGCTTAACGTGAAGAAAGACTAGTGACATGAAGCATTGGTGGTGGGTCCTCATATTGATTGCCTTGTTGGGAGGAGGCTTTGTTTATTTCAAAGATCGGCCGTTGCTGACGTCAAACGGCTCGAAGGCTTCCCGCGTCAACACGGCAAAGGTGGAATCGCGAAACATCCAGTTCATCATTAACGCCGCGGGAGAGATTGGTCCCGCCGATCAGGTTTCGGTGCGACCGGAAATCAACGGGCGCATCGCCGTGCTGCCGGTGGATTTGGGAGATTCGGTCAAGCAGGGCAGCTTGTTGTTTCAATTGGATGACCAGGACCTCCAGATCGAGATCGAGTCGCGCCAAACGGACATTGCGCGCGCCAGTTTGCAACTGGAACAAGCCGAGCGAAACTTCACGCGCAGCCGGGAACTGTATGATGCGAAACTAATTTCCAAGGAGCTGTACGAAGAAACCAAGACCCAGTATGACCTGGCCAAAAACACCCTGTTGCAGGGAGAAAAAGCCCTGGATTTGGTCAAAGATCGGATTCGCAAAACCCGGATTGATGCGCCATTTGATTGCACGGTGTTGACGCGACCAGTCTCCGTTGGCCAGGCGGTTTCCGGTTCGGGCGGAGTCGGCGGTGGAACGGAAGTGCTGACCATTGCGAATTTGAATGACATGATCATTAACGCGCACATCAATCAGGCCGACGTCGCTTATTTGAAATTGAACGAGATGGTTCAAATCTCGGTGGAAGCGGTGCCGGGTCTGGAAGTGCAGGGGAAGATCGAGCGGATTGCTCCACAAGCGACCATCAAAAACAACATCAAGGGATTCGCAACGCGCATTCTACTCGCCAACGTGGACAAGCGGGTGCGTCCCGGCATGACGGCCAATATCCGGATTCCCGTTGCTTCCGCCGACAACGTTTTGGCCGTGCCGCTCGCGGCGGTGTTTTCGGAGTTGGACCCCAAAACACAGCAGTACGAGCGGTTTGTTTACGTGCAGCAAGGCAGCGGTTTTGAGCGCCGCACCATCCAGGTCGGTGTATCGGACTATTTTTACGCGGAAGTAAAGAGCGGTTTGCAGAGCGGCGAAACGGTGGCGCTGGAACAACCGGCGGATGAATCCACCAAGACGCCGGGCATGGCTTCGGTGGGAAGTGGAGCGGGTCGGCCGCGATGAGGTGAGCGTCATGTCCTTGCTTGAACTGCGCAACGTCTCGAAGCTGTACCTGTTGGGCGGCGAGGAAATCCGGGCGCTGGATGATGTTTCCCTGGATATCGAAAGCGGCGAGTTCATTTCCGTCATCGGACCTTCAGGCAGCGGCAAATCCACACTGATGCACATTCTCGGCTGTCTGGATTCTCCGACGAGTGGCACCATTCAGTTGGACGGCACGATGATTCATGACGCGACGGCGCGACAATTGGCCGCCATTCGCAATCGGAAAATCGGCTTCGTATTCCAATTCTTCAATCTGCTTCCCAAATTGAACGTCCTGCAGAACGTCGAACTTCCCATGCTTTACAGCGGGGTGGGCGGACGCGAACGTCGCGAACGCGCCTTGGCGGCGTTGCGGGCGGTAAGCCTGGACAACCGGGCGCACCACCGTCCCTCGCAACTTTCCGGCGGGCAACAGCAACGCGCGGCCATCGCGCGCGCGCTGGTCAACAATCCGAAGATTATTTTTGCCGACGAACCAACGGGGAACCTGGATTCGCACACCGGTACCATGATCCTGAGTTTGTTTCACCAGTTAAGCGCCGAGGGTCGCACCATCATCCTGGTGACGCATGATCCCGAAATCGCCGCCGTCACTCCGCGCCGCATTGAAATCCGCGATGGCAAAATCGCGACGAAGCTGGACGCGAAACTGGCGGGGCTGGATCGGGTGGCGACCGCGCAAGCCCAGTCCCCATGAATATCTTCAACACCATTTTGACCGGGTTCAAAGAAATCTGGGCCTACAAGTTCCGCTCCCTGCTGACCATGCTGGGAATTATTCTGGGCGTCGCGAGTCTGGTCGCCATGTCCGCCTTGGTGAAGGGGATGGAAGTCGGGGCGACCGAAGCGTTGGTGGCGATTGGTGGATTGCAGAAATTTCGCATCGAGACGCAGCCCGTGCCGGTGGAACAGCGGCACCTTCAGGATCAGGCCGTCGGATTGAACCTGCAGGATGTGGAAGCTCTGGCGGCGAACGCCACGCTCTACACGAATATCTCCCCCGAGATTTCCATTAGCCGCGTGACCTTGTCGGCCAAAGGCAAAAACAGCCGGCCGTGGAATTGCTCCGGAGCGTGGCCCGTAATTTTGGAAATTTACGAGCACGAGATTGCCAAGGGACGAATGTTTAACGCGTTGGATGATGAGATGGCGCGCAGCGTGTGTGTCATCGGTACGGAAGTGAGGGATAACTTGTTTGGCTCGCCCGAGGAGATGGGGCGGGAGATCAATCCCGTGGGCGAGACGATCCACATCAACGGTCAGGCGTTCACGGTGATTGGTTTGTTCAAGCACTATGAAAGTGAGCAGGAGCGGCGCGAACGTGAAGCCGCCGCCGCGCAGCCCAAGGGCCAGCAAACCGGTCCGACGCGCAGTCGCGGTTGGGGTGGACGTCAGGGGAGCTTTGTTTATCGCTTCAAAAACAACAGCGTTTATCTTCCGTTGAATACGGCGCGCATCAAGCTGGCGGCCGATCCTGCGGGCGGCGCTCCCAACTTGACCAGCATCGAAGTGCAGTTGGTTGATTTGGGCCGGATGAACGAGGCGATTCAGCAGGTGCAGAACGTCATGATGAACACGCACAAGGGAATTCGGGATTTTCAATTTCGCACGCAGGAGGAGTGGGCGGAGAAGATCGAGGAATTCATCCGCAACGCCCGGATGAGCGGCGGAACGATTGCGGGAATCAGCTTGTTGGTGGGTGGCATCGGCATCATGAACATCATGCTCGCTAGCATCTCGGGGCGCATCCGGGAGATCGGCATTCGCAAAGCCGTGGGTGCGACCACCTTTGATGTGTTCCTGCAAATTTTGATCGAAAGCGTGGTGGTGGCCGTCTTGGGAGGATTGGCCGGGCTGCTCTGCGCCTGGGGGCTGGTCAAGATCATCGGTGAAATTTCTCCCACCGAAAATGAACCAATCATCACCTCGATGGCGTTGGTGGTGGCGTTTGCTTTCAGCGTGGCCGTGGGCGTCCTGGCGGGACTGGTGCCGGCCTTCAAAGCGGCGCGGCTCCACCCGATCGGTGCGTTGCGATACGACTGACCATGAAATTTTTCAACGCTCTCCTTTCGGGACTGAAAGATGTCTGGGCGCACAAGCTGCGTTCCATCCTGACGATGCTGGGCATCATTCTGGGCGTGGCGAGTTTGGTGGGCATGGCGGCGATTGTGAAGGGAATGGAAAACGGGATGAAGGAAACCATGGTCACCATGGGCGGAGCGGACAAGGTGCTGATTCTCGATTCCCAGGTGCCGCCCGAACAGGAACATTTGGCCGATCAGGCCCCGGGCCGCACCATGCAGGACGTGTACGCCCTGCGGGATAGCGCGCCGTTGATTCGCCTGGTGTCTCCGGAAATGTCCCTCAATAACACCATCATTACGCGCGGCCAAAAACAGGTCAGCCCCTCCGAGTGCGTCGGGGTCTGGCCCGCGGTTCTGGAAATGAACCTGCATACCGTTGCGCACGGGCGGTTCTTCAATTCGTTGGATGAAGAATCCGCCGCCAGCGTTTGCGTCATTGGCACCGGGATTCGTGACGAGTTGTTTGGCGATCCGGATAAAACCGGTCACGAAGTTGTTCCGCTCGGAGAGGTGATTTTCATTAATGAGCAACCGTTCACCGTGGTGGGCATGTTCGAGCGGTACGAAAGCGAACAGGATAAACGCGAACGCGAATTGGCGCGGAAACAACCAGTCGCCGCAGCAAGCGGCCCCGCCCGCTCGCGCGGTTGGGGTCGCGGCAATTGGGCGTTTCATCGCAAGAACCTCACGGTCTATATTCCGCTGAACACCATGTGGCTTAAATTTCGCGCGGGAGGCACCTCCGCTAACAGCTTGCCGGATCCCCGGCTCGACGACATTGACATCAAGGTGGCGGATTTCGGGCAGTTGGAAGCGGCTTTGCAACAGGCCCGAAATGTGTTGATGTTCACGCACAAGGGGATTGAGGATTTCAGCTTCCGCACTCAGGAAAACCGCGTGGAAACCATCAATCAACAAATCCGGAACGCGCGGCTTAGCGGCGGAATCATTGCCGGGATCAGCTTGCTCGTGGGAGGGATTGGCATCATGAACATTATGCTGGCCAGCATCAACGAGCGGATTCGTGAGATCGGCATCTGCAAGGCCATCGGCGCCTCCCCGGAAACCGTCTTCCTGCAAATCATCGTGGAAGCCGCGGTCATCGCATTGCTGGGCGCGGCCATCGGTGTGGGGGCCTCCTTCGCGCTGGTGGATTTTCTCAGTCAAATCTCGCCGACGCTGAATTTGCCGGTCATCACGGCTCAACCGATTTTAGTCGCCGTACTGTGCAGCATTGCCGTTGGCCTTATTGCGGGCGCCTTTCCGGCTTTCAAAGCGGCGCGACTTAATCCCATCGAAGCCTTGCGCTATGAATAAGGAGTTTGGCCGGATTTCAAGCGGGCTGAGGAGCGATGATTTTCAGAGAGTAAACCGATGAAACTACCGCCGGATTATCACATGCACACACCGTTGTGCCGCCACGCTGAAGGCGAACCGGTGGAATATGCGCGTCGAGCGGTCGAGTTGGGATTAAGCGAAATTGGATTTTCCGATCACGCGCCCCTGGCCCGCGATGATTTTGACGACTGGCGCATGTCGAGTTCGCAGTTGCGGGAGTATGTGGAAAAAGTTCAACGCGCGCGACGCGAGTTTCCGCAGTTGACCATCCGGCTCGCCTTGGAAGTGGATTATCTGCCGGGGCAGGAGGAATGGATTCAAACGCTGGCCGCGCAACAACCGTGGGATTATCTGATTGGCTCGGTGCATTACGTCACGGACGATTGGGCGATCGACAACCCGCATCAGATTTCCAAATGGCAGGACCAGGAAGTTTTTCAAGTGTGGTCCGCGTATTTTGACCGGCTGACCCAGGCCGCCGCGACCGGCCTTTTCAACATTATCGGTCACGCGGATCTACCCAAGAAATTTGGTCACCGACCGGAGCAGGATTGCGCTCCGCTTTACCGCCAACTGTTATCGGCGGCCAAACAACAGGGCTGCGCAATTGAGCTTAACACGGCTGGGCTGAGGAAAGATTGTCGTGAGATTTATCCAGCGCGCGAATTGTTGGCCGCGGCCTTTACCGCTGGTGTACCGATTACTTTTGGTTCGGACGCGCATCGGCCCGAAGAAGTGGGAATGGACTTTGCGGCGGCGGTGCAACTGGCCCGTTCGGTTGGCTATCGGGAGACGTTGCAATTTGCCGGTCGCAAAGCTGAACCCATTCCGCTGTGACGGGGTCATTCGCGCCTTCGCGAACGACATCCGGTGCTGAAGTTAAGCGCCACCGAGGCGCAGAGGGGAGGCGAATTACGAGGGATGATTAACGAAGGACGGAGGCGGCGAGAGGGTGGGCGCGTTATCATGCTGGGAGGGACACGTTCCACCGTGTCCCTGACTGAATCACGGCCGCAACCTGGAGTGGGTTTTCAAACCAAGCCGGAACTCGGAAACTCACAAAGCATTTCATTTTACCCCTGTGGTTTCGCGTGGTCCGCGTATTTCGCGGTTCATCCAATCCTGCCATCCTGTTATCCTGTCAGTTGCTTCCGTTGCGGTTCAGGGACGCGGAGGAACGCGTCTCTCCCAGGGAAATACCTTAAAGTTCTGGTGGTGTGCTTGATTCGGAACTTGTTCATCCGGCGGCGGTGATGCAAGGCCGAGGGGGGCGTCCAATAATCTCGGCGGCGCGGGATTTATTGCGAGATGAGCCGGTACAGCGTGGGGGCGGCGGGTTGCGGCAAAATCAATTCGTCGAACGCGCCCGCGCTCACCGGCACATCGGGGAGTGTGGCCCATTCGCCGCCGCTGACCGGCTTTGCCTGCAACCGGAAGTCCGCCGTCGCGGGCCAGGAGAAGTGGAGCGTGTTTGCAGCCGCCGTTTGGATGGCGAGTTTTGGCAGGATTGCGTAACTGCGCAGTCCGTCGGTGCTATTTGCCAGATAAAGATAACTTCCCGACACGGCAATACGCCGCGCAAATCCATTTCCAATTCTGGGAGTGTAACCGACGTTCAACGGTTGCGCGGGGTTCGAAATATCATAGACGCGCACGCCGTCCCCCCAATTGGCCACATAAGCATAGTGCCGTGAAATCGCGATCCCTACCGCTCCGCTGCCGGTGTTGATCGTGGCGACGATCACCGGGCTGGCCGCGTTGGTGATATTGTAGATTCGCAAACCAGCCGAGCCGATGGCCACAAACGCGTAATCTCCGGAAACGGTTATATCGTTGACCGCGACGCTGTCAAAGGCCTGCTGGACGGGAATGGCCGGTGGGAGAATTTCATAGATGCGCAGCACCGCCCCGTTGCCCAGATACGCCCGTCCCTCCGTGGCGGCCACGGACGATGCATAGCCATTGTTCGTGTGACTGATGTTCTGCGGGAACGCGGGATTCGAGATGTCGTAAATGCGCAAGCCGTCCGTCCCGTTCGCAAGAAAAGCAAGTCCGTTCACCACCGCCACATCTTCAGCATACGCCCGGGTTGCCGTGCTGTTGTTAGTGTGACCGATATTCTTCGGCTGCGCGGGAATCGAGACATCGTAGATGCGCAAGCCATCATTGGCGTTCGCCAAAAAAACATGGTTTCCAGCGACCGCAATCCCTTGAGAACTGGCGACATTCTCCGCGCTGTTGTTCGTATGGCCGACATTCACCAGGTTGAATGGATCTGAAATGTCGTAAACTCGCAGGCCGTCCATGTAATTGGCGACGTAGGCGAAGTTACCCGATACTGCCACATCAAATGCCCTGCCGTTGTTATTGGTGTTATTGATGTGGCCGACGTTGATCAAGCTCACCTGCGCCCGCGCACCGGCAACGGCGCATCCCAACACAATGGCCACCACAGGGGCGACCCAGGCGCGGAGATTTAGCATGATCGAACCTTAAAATGCCGTCATAAGAACGTCAACTGTGCATTGGGACGCTCCAGAACTCTGTAGAAATGCTCGTTGCGGTTCAAGGACGCGCAGGAACGCGTCCCTCCCAGGGAAATGGCGTCCGTAGAACGCGTTGGATTTTGTCCGCAATAATTACGAAGCCGCACACCTCCGTCCCGGGATAGCCTCTGGATTACGTTCAGGTCTTCGGCGGAATTGAGCGGAACTCGGAATGGGTTAGCCTTCTCTCGCGGTTGGTTGTTTGGTTTTTCTGTTCTTAGCGGAATCAGATGGGCAGTGCGGGGAGGGACGATATGCGAGTCATCGTCCCTCCCGTTCTGTTTTTGGCTGGGACGCAATGACTCGGGCCGCGCTCACGGTTCCGCCTGATCCAACGCCCGCAAAATTACCGGACCATACGGCGCAAACGGCAACGGTTCGGGCAGCACAATGGCCGGTTTGCCGGCATCCCGTGGATACACCAAAACCATCGGCACGGCTGAGCGACCGTGTTTTTCCAATTCCTCCGTGATGGCAGGAGCGAATGAGGTGTAGTCGGCCACGAGCGCCACGGCGTTAATTTCCTTGAGCCGGTTCACGACCGCTGCCGCTTCAAACCCCGGCTTCACGTTGATTTTACACGTTTGACACCAGGCGGCGGTGAAATCCACCACGACGATCTGGCCTTGGGCGCGCGCTTGATTGACGGTCTCCAAACTCCAGCGCTGCCAGGTATAGCCTTTGGGCGCATTGAGGATTTTGTCGCCCGCGACAAGTTGATGTTGTTCTTGTGGATTTCGCCAATTCAAACCCGATTCCAGCGCCCAGAAATAGCCGGTGGCCAGCAGCGCCAAGGTGAATAGTAATCCGACGCTGCGGGCGCGTTGGGCGCGCTGGTAGAAGTCGCCAAAGGTCCAGGCCGCCGCGCCGAGCAAGGCCAGGAAGACGCCGAGCCACCAGGATTGTTCGCCGTAAAATGGAGTCACGAGGCTGGCCAGCCAGATGGCCGTGATCAGCATCGGAAAACCCATGGCGATTTTGAATTTTTCCATCCAGGCGCCGGGCTTGGGCAGAAACCGCAGCCACGCGGGATGCCAGGACAGCACCACGTACGGGGTGGCCAGTCCGAGTCCGACTGTAAGCAGTATCAGCAGAATAATCGGAGCGGGTTGCACGAAGGCAAAACCCAGGGCGGCGCCGAGAAATGGCGCGGAGCAGGGGGTGGAAAGAATGGTTGCCAGCACGCCGTTGAAGAACGCGCCCGTGGCGCCATGTTGCGAAGCCAGTTGCCCCGCCGCACCCAGCGTGCGACTGCCGAGGGAAACCTCGAAGACCCCAAAGAGATTGAGCGCCACCAGCGTGATTAAAGCCGCCGTGCCGACGATGAACAATGGATTGCTGAATTGCATGCCCCAACCGGCCTTGTGACCGGCGGCTTTGATGGCAATGACGGCAATCGCCAGCACCAGGAACGATACCAGCACCCCGGCGCCGAAAACCAATCCCAGCCAGCGCACTCGCGCCGGAGTTTCCTTGGCTTGATTGACGAACCCCAGAATTTTCAGCGCAATGACCGGCAGCACGCAGGGCATGATGTTGAGAATCAATCCGCCGCAAAAAGCGTAGAGCAACCAGAGCAATAATGGTTTGCTCTCGGGCTGGATGGGGACCTCGGATGCGGAAACGATTACCGGGGTGTTACCGCCAATGGATAATTCCGCCGCGTAGCCTTCCTGGTGGCCATTGCGTTTCTGAACCAAGACTCCGGAAAGACGGGCGGGCCAGGTTTCGTGGGAACTGGTGATCTGCTTTCGGATGGTTACGCGGCCACCGTTGGTGGATACCAATCCGGTCTCCGGCAGAACTTCGAAGTCGTCGCTGGCTTGGGGAAAGAAATCCCAATCACTTGTAACGGGATCAAGTTTCCACGAAATCAATACCGAGCGAACCTCCGGTTTGCGATTGCCGGGTTCCCACTCTGCGCTTGGTTGCAGAGGCGCAGCGGATTGAGGCAGTTGCTTGTGCCAGGTTGTGAAGTCGGACTCGTGCTGAGGCGTTTCCGTCGGGCCAATTTCCAGTGTTGCCGTGACGATTTGTTTGCCTGGAACACAACTGATCTTGCACTCCAGCCAGTTCACGACCGCCTTGATTTCGACGGTTCCGTTCGCGATCTGCGGATCAATCGTCAGCGGTACCAACAACACCGCTTCGTTGTGAAATACGTAGGTGGTTTCAGCATAATCCAGCGTGCCGGGGATGATTTCGCCGTCGTCGTTGATTTTCTCGGGAATGTATTTTTCGGGCACGGGCCAATTGATATGCCCGGCGGTGATGCCATCTGGTAATTCCCACTTGAGGTCGGTCGCGATGCCTGAAGCGCCCGCATTTTCCCAATAGGTGTGCCAATCGGGGGACATTTCCAACCGCACGGCGGCGGTAATCGTCGTACCCGGTTTGGCGGCGCGCGCCGAGAGTTGCAAGGACGCTTGCGTCGCGATAGCCAGCGCATTGGCTGGAAGAGCCAATGTCAGCAAAATCATTAACCAAGCGAACATGCGGTTCACATGGATATAGATGCCAAAAACAGCAGCTTGTTTGAACTTATATTTTTACGTGGAAACCAGTTTGGAAATTTTTGCGCGCAGTGGGTGGGGAAATGTGATTGCGCCTGCCTGATTAGAGCGGATTAAATAAAGCCGTGGCCGCTTGATTTTTTCGTTTATAGCAGCGGGCCTCCCAACCTCAAGCCAAGCGTTGGGGTCAAACGGACAACCGCCCTGGGTTCGGGACAAGCACCGGCGCGACCGGTGATGTGGTCAACCTCCAGCTCGGTCCGAGGAACCATTGGCAGCGGAATAAAGTCCGAGGCGTTCCCGGAGCGCGGACGGTCTCCGTCCGCAGCGCGTGAACGGGAAGCTCGGCTTGCGGATCAATCAACGCCTTTTAGTCTGGCGCCGCGCTGCGGGCGCGGGACCGCCCGCGCTCCGTTCCCAGCGCCAGCGCCGCGGCATACGTGTGGAAACTCACCCGCAACAAATCACAAGCTCCATAGGAGCGGCAGGGGACTGCCGCAGTCCAAAACCTCGCGGACAGAATCGCCATTCCCCATCCGTCCCCCACCTTCATGGGGTTACACTCGTTCGGGGCCACGGCTACAACTCTAATTAAACTGCTGTAGCGGGCCGCAGTCGGCCGCCGCAATGGCCGGTTTTGCAATTTTTGATTCTTTCAGTTCGTCGGTTTGCCAACGCCCGGTCGAATCAATAGGCTCGGAGCGTGACGTCGCCTCGAATCACGCGCTGGCAATGGTTGCCGAATGGCAATGCGACTTTTCGCACCGTGCTGGCGATGATCAATGCGGCGCGAGCATCCGTCCGGCTCGAGTTTTACAAATTTGCCGACGATAAGGCGGGGCGAAAGATCCGGGAAGCGTTGCTGCAAGCCCGTTATCGCGGGGTCAAGGTCACCATTCTGGTTGATGGCATCGGCTCGTATAGTTTGCCGCGACATTTCTTTGCGAAACTGACCGGCGCGAACAGTGAGTTCCGCGTGTTCAATCCCATTACCTGGCGGCGCTTCGGCATTCGCAACCATCGCAAGTTGCTGGTGTGCGATGATCAGGTGGCCTGCATCGGCGGATTCAATATCGCTCGCGAGTATGGCGGTGACGGCGTGGCGTCCGGCTGGCGCGATCTTGGGTTCCGCTTCGAGGGCGAGCTGGTCAAGGAACTGGGGAGTTCGTTTGATGAAATGTTCGCGTTGGCGGATTTCCGGCGCAAGCGGTTAATGCGTCTGTGGCAGGCGAAGCGGAAGCGCCCGGTTGGGAGCAGCGGTGCGCAACTGCTGCTCGGGGGGCCGGGATGGGGAACGAACCCGATTCGCCGCTCGCTTTATCGCGATTTGCGGCGGGCGCGTCGGGTGCAAATTGTGGCGGCGTATTTTCTGCCCACCTGGCGGATTCGCCGGGCGCTGATGCGCATTGCGCGCGACGGTGGCGAAGTGCAGTTGATCCTGGCCGGCAAATCAGACGTACGTTTGTCGCAGTTGGCTGGCCGCAGTTTGTACCGCCGATTGTTGAAATCGGAAGTGCGGATCAGCGAATATCAGCCCCAAGTTTTGCACGCGAAATTGATCATTCTCGATGACGCGGTTTATGTGGGGTCAGCCAACCTGGATCCGCGCAGCTTGAGCATCAATTACGAACTGATGCTGCGCCTGGAAAGTCCGGAGGTGGCCGCGGCGGCGCGGGAGATTTTTGCGCAAATCCAGAAGCACTCGCGGGCGATCAGCCTGGAGCAGTGGAGCGCATCGCGAGGTATGTGGACGCGCTTGAAAGAGCGGCTGGCGTATTTTTTCCTCGTGCAGATTGACCCTCAAATTGCCGGGCGCCAGTTCAAGGCGTTGCCGGATTGAAATGATCGGTCAACGGGTCAACGCGAAAAGGTAGCGCTGATAGCGGCCGGAATCCGCCGTGCGCCGCAGTTCCATGTAGATTTGCTCCAGGTTGCCGCACATGCGGGCCAGGGCGCGGCGCGCGGTCATCGGCTCGAGGTATTCGTCGCGAACCTCATGTTTGCAACGCTTGAGATGTTCGATGCAGTCGTGCCGCGTAAGCAGTTTACCCAGGTTGAACGCGTCAATGTAAACCTCATCGTTGGCGTCCTTGAATTGGCACACGGAGTGGCCGGGTAATCCGATGGGGTGTACCGGATAATCCAAGCGACGCATCAACAGCGTGTAAAGCAGACACAGACTCACCGGATTGCCGGTGCGCCGGTCCAGGACCCGATTGATGAAGGTGTTTTCCGGATCGTAATAATTTTCCATGTTGCCGGTGAACCCCTTTTCGTCGAACAGAAATTGATTTACGCGGGGGAGCAGGCGTTGCTGCGGATCGGTGGTCGCCAGCCATTCGCGCAACTCTTGCGCGAGCGTGTCGAGCGCGGCGCTATAGGCGACGGCGTCGAGGTCGGGATACTCGGTTTGCGCCAACAGCAGCGCGCCCTGTTCCAGGTCAATGGATTTCGGCTCCTGCAGGCAATAGGACATGAAGCGGGTATCGGCGCCGCTTTGATCGAAGTGGCGCACGATTTCCTTGGCGTGCCGCCGGACCGTGGCGTCGTTGCTGGTTTGGCAAGGTTTAAGCCAAATTTGCGTGTCGGTGCCCATGGAAATGATTTTTTCGCGTACCGCGTGGTAAACGAAGGGGTCCTCATCACCAAGTAGTTTGATCAACGCCAGGTGTTCCGCATCCACCACCGGTGGCGTCGGTTCGGCAACAGCTTTTCTGAGTGTCGTAGTGAGCATGAAATTCTCCGCTCCTACTAAACCGCAAATTGTGTTGCGCAACAATCCAGTCGAGTTCGGATAATCGCCCCGGAATTTTCCGGGTAGCCGCTACGCCGGGAGGATGCGAATGGCCCGGGTTGCGGGAAGTTGAGAAGGTTGAAAAGCAGGCGGGCCGCTTGCCACCACGCCGATCAACGGGGCTTGCGAGGTTTGGATTTTTCGCGCTCCACCGCCCGCAGTGTCGTTTCCAAAAGCGCGCGTTGTTCCTCCCGGGCTTTCACCCCGATGAGTAAAACTTCGAGCAGCGCGGTGACGGCCGCCAGAATGGTAAGCAACAGGCAACCCAACCAGTAGAGCAGCAGCCCCAGTCCGCGCAAGTGAGGGGCGAGGACGGTTTCTCCGGCGATCAGCATGAGCAGCGCGAGGCCGAGGCAGACCAGGCCGAAGCGGCGGCGCAACTTGGAGGCGGGCGCGCTCACAATCGTGAAGTCATTTGACCAACTCGCGCCAGAGTAATGCGCCCAGCCGTTGCCCTTTGGCAAAAACGTCCAGGTCGAATTTTTCATTGGGCGAATGGGCGTTGTCATCCGGCAGTGCCAAACCGAGCAACAACGTATCCGCGCCCAAAATCTTTTTGAATTGATTGACGATGGGGATCGAGCCGCCTTCGCGCAGCAAGACGGGTTCATGACCGAAAGCCTGTCGCAAGGCGCGCAAGGCGGCTTGCGCGTCCGCGCTGGTGGGCGCAACGGCATACGCTTCCGCGCCGTGCCCGGCCTTGATTTCCAGCCGCACCGTGTTGGGGCAATGCTGTTTAAGAAACGCTTTGACCGCCCGGACTACTTTTTGCGGCTGCTGACCGGGCACCAAGCGCGTGGTGATTTTGGCGCGCGCCCAGGCGGGGACGATGGTTTTGCTGCCTTCGCCTTGATAACCGCTGGTGAGACCATTGATTTCAAACGTCGGTCGCGCGGAGCGTTGTTCCTCGGGCGTAAATCCGGATTCCCCGTGTAATTCCGGCACGCCAAGAAATTTTCGGTAAGCGTTGCGGTTGAACGGCACGCGCGCAATCTGGCGGCGCTCATACTTGGTCAAAACCGGAATTCCATCATAGAAATGCGGGATGGTGATGCGGCCCTTGGCGTCATGGATTTTGCTGAGCAAACGGCAAAGCGCCATGGCTGGATTTTCCACGGAACCGCCAAACATGCCGGAGTGCAGATCGCGGGAAGGGCCGTGTAGAGTAATCTGAAACGCCGCGATGCCGCGCAAGCCGTAGGTTAGCGCGGGATACTTGGGACTGGGAATTCCGGTGTCCGAAACGACCACGGCATCACATTTCAGTTCGGCTCGATTTTTCTGCAGGAATCCGGCGAGGCTTTTACTGCCCACCTCTTCCTCGCCTTCGAGAACGAACGTGAGGTCGCAGGGCAATTCGGTTTGCGTCTGAAGGTAAGCCTCGACGGCCTTCAAATGCGCCAGGTTCTGTCCTTTGTTGTCGCTCGCGCCGCGGCCAAAAAGTGAGCGACCGCGAATGGTGGGTTGAAAGGGCGGCGTCTTCCACAACTCGAAGGGTTCGGGCGGTTGCACGTCGTAGTGTCCGTAGATTAGAAAATGACGGCGCTTTGGCGTTGTTTGCTTGCGCGGCGTTTTGGCGATGACGATGGGGTTGCCGGGCGTTTTGCGCGCCTCCGCTTCGAGGCCGATGGCGCGGCAATGTTTCACCAGCCAGTTGGCGCAGGCGCTCAGGTCGGGCGCGTGTTGTGGTTGTGCGGAGACACTGCGAAAGCGGACGTAATCACAAAGTTCCTCCACGAAGCGGGATTGATGCCGAGCCAGATAATTCAAAACCGAATCCATACCAGCAGTATTGTAGAAGTCACACGAAAGCCAAGCGTTTCCGCGCCGGTTCAGCGTGATGGACTTTGGTTTAAGATAGCTTGGGCGGCGCGCTGGACGGATTCCCGCAATTCCCGCGGCTTGATCACTTGCGCGTCGCCGCCCCAGCTCAAGACCCAGCGCTGAATTTCAATCAAGCTGGAGAGCGTCAGGCGGAGTTCGATGTGCCCTTGCTTTAATTCCCGCAGTTGTTGTGACGGATGCCATTTCTTTTCCCGGATGTAATCGGCCACGCGGGCATTAAAGCGCAACACGATCTCCTGCGCTTCGGCACCCGAATGAACGCCGAAGCTGTCGCGCAATCGCTTTTCCAGCGAGAATTGTTGCGGGCGCGCAAACTGGCGACCGGTGAGCTTGACGGATTGCACGCGCGCGGGGACGAAAGTGCGGAGGTCCTTGCGCGCATGGTCGTAGGCGAACAAGTACCATTCGCCGTTGATGTTGGCGAGGTGGTACGGGTCAATCAACCGCGTCTCCTCGGTGGCGCTGCCGGCTTTCCGATAGGTCAGATTCAACTGCTGACGCTGCGCCGTGGCTTTGGCCAGCGTATCGAAAATTTCCAGATTCAGAATCGGCTCCGCGCGGGTGCGAAATGAAATCGTCTGTTCGATATCCGCGAGATTCAGCGAGATGGTGTCCGGCAGGGATTGCTCAATTTTCCGAATGGCGCTGAGCAGGGGTTTTTCAAATTGGGTGCCGCGGTATTGTTGCAACGCCTTTTCCGCAATGACCAGCGCCACCAGTTCGCCTTCCGTGATGTGCATCGTGGGAAACGAGGTGACGGCGGCAGTGTAATGATAGCCGCCGCGCTGGGGTTGGTATTCGATGGGCAGCAACAGGCGGTCGCGCATGAAATCCAGATCGCGCTGAATGGATTTGGTGCTGACCTCGAGTTCGGCGGCGAGCTGGGTGGCATTGGGAAAGCGTTCGGATTGGATGGCTTGATGAATGCGCAACATCCGTTCAAGCGGCGGTCGGTGTCGCGGGAGGGCGGGGACAGCAGGTTGTGATGCCATGACCAGATGAAATAGCGCAGTTGCGCGGCAGCGGCAACCTGAGACTTGCGCGGCGGGTGATAAAAGAAAACCCCGACTGAACCAGGTCAGCCGGGGTTGAGAGACAGGTCGCCGTCAGACGAGCTTGGCGAGCAATTCGTCGTTGGTCTTGTGCTTCTTTAACGCGGCGACAAGCGTTTCCATCGCCTCGATGGGATTCAAGTCCACCATCATGCGTCGGAGCTTGCGCAGCGAATCAATATTTTTTGCCGCGAACAATTTTTCCTCTTTTCGGGTACCGCTCTTGGGAATGTCTATCGCGGGGAACAGCCGACGATCCGACAGCTTGCGGTCGAGCACGAGTTCCATGTTGCCGGTGCCTTTGAATTCCTGGAAGATCAGTTCATCCATCCGAGAACCCGTGTCAATCAACGCGGTCGCGAGAATCGTGAGCGAACCGCCATGTTCAATCTTGCGCGCGGAAGCGAACATCTTGCGCGGGATTTCCAACGCGCGCGCATCCACACCGCCGGTCATGGTTCGACCACTGCCGCCGTGGACGCTGTTGTAGGCGCGAGCCACCCGGGTGAGTGAATCCAGCAGCACGAAGACGTCCTTGCCGGCTTCCACCATGCGGCGGCAGCGCTCGATCATGAAGCGAGAGAGCCGGACGTGCGTTTCCAAATCCTGGTCGTTCGAGGACGCCACCACTTCCGCTTTCACCGAGCGCTGAAAATCGGTGACTTCTTCCGGGCGTTCGTCAATCAGCAGGACCAGCACATGCACGTCCGGGTGATTGGCGGTGACGGCGTTGGCAATCTGCTTGAGCACGGTTGTTTTACCGGTGCGGGGCGGCGCGACGATCAATCCGCGCGTGCCTTTGCCGATTGGCGTGACGAGGTCAATGACGCGGGTCTCGATCAGGTCAGGTGATGTTTCCAAATTGTATTTTTCAATCGGATCAATGCTCGTCAGGTTTTCAAACCGAACGGCCTTGGTGTAATCCTCGAAGCTCAGCCCGTTCACTTTTTCCACCGCGCGCAACTGCGGACTGGTGCCGCGATGCGGAGGTTGCGTCGGTCCTTCCACCAGACTGCCTTCCCGCAGAAAATTGCGCTTGATGGTGTCTGGCGTGACGAAAATGTCCGTGGGTTTGGGGTGGAAATGCGCGGCGGCGGTTCGGAGGAAGCCGAATCCTTTTTCGGCGATTTCCAGATAGCCGGCGCCGTGGTCACCCGTTGGGGCATTATTCCCGGGATTCTGACCCGCTGGCCGTCCCGAATTTTGATTGTCGTTTTTATTTTGTTTACTCATACCGTCGTTGTTTTATCGAAGGCTGGGAAATGCCCCTGTTGACCTATTGTGAACTTTGAATGGTTGGAAGTTGCCAAGCGAGTGCCATCCACAAACTAAGGGGAAAACCTTCCTCGCACAGCGTCAAACCTTCGATTCGCTGCTTAAATTGGCGGAATCACGGGTTAATGCAACTATTTTTTCGGATTTATTTCGCGCGCTGCCCCAAAAACGAAAAATCCGCAAATAATCGGCGTGAGGCCCAATTATTTGCGGATGTAGGATTTAAGACGGCTCAACCGCCCACGGCGGCGCGCGCTTCCGCAGCCAAAACCGTGCTTAGATAACGCTCGCCAGTGGAGGGGGCAACCGTAACGATGAGTTTGCCTTTGTTCTCAGGACGTTTGGCCACCGCAATGGCGGCGACGACGTTGGCTCCCGAGGAAATCCCGCACAGAATACCTTCTTCTTTGGCCAGTCGGCGCGACATGGTGAGAGCTTCTTCGTCGGAGACGATGACGCAATCGGAAATCAACGGGTTTCCTTGTGCATCTTTCAAATGCAGATTTTTGGGAATGAAGCCCGCGCCCAGACCTTGAATTTTATGCGGCCCGGGTTTGAGCGGCTGACCGGCCAGAGTTTGCGCAATTACCGGTGAACCCTGCGGATCTACCGCAATGGCTGTAAAGCTTGGCTTGCGCGGTTTGATGACTTCGGCGCAGCCCGTCAAGGTTCCTCCAGTGCCGACTCCCGCGACCACGATATCCACTTTGCCATCCGTGTCGGCCCAGATTTCTTCGGCAGTGGTGGTCTTGTGAATTTCGACATTGGCCGGATTATTAAATTGCTGCGGCACCCAGGAGTTTGGTGTTTCCTGGGCCAATTGGTTGGCTTTGGCGATCGCGCCCTTCATTCCTTCCGCTCCGGGCGTGAGTACCAATTTTGCTCCGAGCATCGCCAGCAAGGTGCGCCGCTCTTGCGACATGGTTTCGGGCATCGTGAGGATCAATTTGTAACCTTTGGCCGCCGAGACGAAAGCCAACGCGATCCCGGTATTGCCACTGGTCGGCTCGATGATGGTCGTATCTTTATTGATCAAACCGCGTTTTTCCGCATCTACGATCATGGCCAGGCCGATACGGTCTTTGACACTGCTTAACGGATTGAAGAATTCGCACTTGAGCAGAACCGTCGCTTCCAGACCGGCGGTGACCTTGTTGAGTTTAACCAAAGGCGTACGCCCGACGGTTTCGAGGATGTTGTTGTAGAAATGACTCATAGTTATTATACGATTGTATTTATCTAGGAGAACAGTCTGGATTAAAAGCGCAAACATTTGCAAGGATTATTTGGCTTAAACTCAAATCGGCATTTGAAACTCCAGCGATAAACTAGATATTCACTTTCGCGACCAGCGAGACTTCAGCTTTATGGATTTGGCTTGTGTGATGTGGCGGCAACGGCTTTTCCTGTTCGCAAGCAACGCCGGTGGATGTCTCACCGACAGGCAACGCAGGATGCCGTCCACGCGGAAAAATTCAGTTGGCTTTCGCGCGGGATTTTTTGCGCGTCAGCGGGAATGACGATTGACCATGAGCATTGTAACTCGAACCGGAGACAAGGGAACGACCGCACTGATGTATGGGCGACGGGTTGGCAAAAGTCATCCGCAGGTCGAAGCCTATGGCTGCGTGGATGAGCTTACCGCCGCGCTGGGGCTTGCCCGGGCTCAAACCGCGAATCACCAGATTCGGGAACATTTACTTGCGATTCAAAAAGATTTGATCGTGCTGATGGGCGAGTTGGCGACTGCACCCGAAGACTTACCGCGCTACGTGAAGGACGGTTATTCCCTGACCACTCCGGAACTCACGCACAAATTGGACGAGTGGACGGAACAATTCGAAGCGCAGACCGTTTACCCCAAAGAGTGGGCGATACCGGGGTCGTGCGTAAGTTCGGCGGCGTTGGATCTGGCGCGCACGGTTTGCCGTCGCGCGGAGCGACGCGTCTGCGCGCTGCCGGAGGCCGGGCGATTGTCCAATCCGGAAATCATTATTTATCTGAACCGACTGGCGGATTTGCTTTGGTTGCTGGCGCGTTGGGTGGAAAATCAGTCGCGTTCCAAGTGAGACGGAGTTGAACCATTCTGACGGGTGGTGGCCCGTCGGCTGAAGATGAGGAACAGTTCGTCTCCGCGCCGGCGCCGCGATTGCAACTGAAATCCGGCCGCTGCCGCCAAACTGGGAAACCCAATCCCCTCAGCTATGGTCGGCGCGGTGCGCCCGCCGAAAATTTTCGGACAAATAGTGAGATGCAGTTCGTCCACAAATCCCGCGCGGAACATGGCATCGTTCAGATTGCCGCCCCCTTCGCAAAGCAGTCGTCGCACTCCCCATTTGCAGTTCAACCAGCGCAGGGTCGCGCCCCAATGGATCTCCCGATCGCCACAAATTTTCACCGCGTCCGCCCGCGTTCGCAGTTGCCGTAATTGGTCCGGATCCGCTCGTTTTGTGGTGAGGACGATGATGGGAGAAAACCTGTGCTTAAACACTTCGGCGTTCGGATCCACCGAGCCGCTGCCACTGACCACGATGCGCAAGTTGAATTCGGCGAGACCTTGCTTCAGACGCCGGCGGCGATACCGAATCCCACCCGGACCCAGAGTAATTTTCCCCGAATTGATGGTTCGCGCGCCGCTCATGACGGCGTCCACCGTGGTGCGCAGCTCCATTAAATTATCGTGATCGTGACGGCTGCCAAAGGTGGAGATGGCGCGATTGGCCGTGGCGATTTTTCCGTCGGCGGTCATCGCCATATTGATCAAAATGAAAGGTCGAGTCGGTTGCGCTCTGAGAGTGGAGGGCTTGGATTTCATGTCGCTCAATTTTATCTGCGGAGTAATCGTGCGTCCGACCACTTGGATTTTGCAGCGGCCCAGTTGGTTTTCATAGCAACAGCATGGCGTCGCCGTAACTGAAGAAGCCATAGCGCTGGCGAATGGCTTCGTCATAGGCCGCCAGAATTTTTTCGCGTCCCTCCATTTTTCCCGGTGTGGCGAACGCGCTTACCAGCATCAGCAGGGTCGCACCGGGCAGGTGAAAATTGGTGATCAGCGCGTCCACCACTTGGAAGTCATGAGGCGGATAGATGAAAATTTTCGTGCGACGCAGACCCGGTTGAATTTCGATCTGATCCGGCTTACGCGCTGTGCCGTCCGCGTTCACAACACTGCTTTCCAGAGCGCGAACACTGGTGGTACCAACGGCGACGATCCGTCTGCGCTCGCGTTTGGCGCGATTGATCGCACTCGCGACGGCTGCGGAAATTTCGTAACGTTCCTCGTGCATGGTGTGCGCTTCGAGCGTGTCCGCTTTCACCGGGGCGAAAGTGCCAAGACCAACGTGCAAGGTAATGAAATGAATTTCCACCCCGCGAGCGCGCAGCGCCGCCAGCAACTCCTCGGTGAAATGCAATCCCGCCGTGGGCGCCGCTACGGAGCCGGGTGGCGTCGCGAACACTGTTTGATACCGCACATCATCCAGCGCGGCTGCAGCGGCGAATGGATCCGGCGGCGCCGGGTTTGCGGCGGATGAAATTTTGGCGTCGCGAGCCGGGCGGCGGATGTAAGGCGGCAATGGAATCTCGCCGAGTTCCGCCAGCTCGTTCAAGATGTTGGGCGAGCCAAAAAATTGAAGGCGACGATGTCCCTCCGAATTAGTGTCGGTAACCGTGGCGCGGATTTTTTCGGTGAGTTGGATTTCGGTCCCCACCCGCGCGCGCTTGCCGGGCTTCAGCATGGCCCACCAATCGTTCAAGGAATTTTCCTCCAGCAATAAAATTTCAAACGCGCCGCCAGTCCGTGCATTGACGCCGTGCAAGCGCGCTTTGATGACGCGCGAGTTGTTTAACACCAACACGTCTCCGGGATGCAGGTAGTCCAGCAAGTCGTGAAACGTGCGGTGCTCCAGGCGTTCGGTGTCGCGATGCAGAACCATCAGTCGGGAAGTGTCGCGTTGGGGCGCGGGGAATTGTGCGATCAATTCTGGTGGTAAATTGAAATAAAAATCAGCCGTTCGCACGGTGGGAGAGTAATGGTGACGCGCGGAATGCCAACCGTGAATTGAGAATTGCCTCGAGAACGTACGGAAATCTGCCACCGCACTTTGAGCGAATCGAAATTGGCTCGTTGCGAGAACCAAAGATAGGAAGTTTCAACGTATTGTGGCAGCGCGAACTGCCCCACTACTGGTGGTAGTTAAAAACACGATTTTTGGTAATTCGCAGTTCTTCAAATGCCACCCAATTTTACGACAGAAATTGGCTGTGAATAACTTTCCAAAAAATATTCGCGTTAGGTATTGACTAAAAGTGTGACTCAGTGTTTAACAGTGGCATGAAGTGTAGCAATGTGTGGCAAAGTGTTGGCTATTTCCTTTGGCTCTGAGTAATGTCTGAGATCGCCGCCATGACTGGAGTGATTTTCAACTCCGAGTTTCGTCACGGATGTGATGAGAAGCGGCGTATTCAAATCCCGTCCGCGTGGCGCACGGAAGAAGCGAACGCGCAGTTCACACTGATTGTGTGGCCGCAACGGAAAGAGGGCACATGCTTGCGCGGGTTGCCGCCGCAGAAAATGCGGGAGCTGATGGTGGAGTTGGATGCCATACCGAACAGCAATCCCAACAAACCGATTTTGAAACGGTTGATTGGCTCGAAGTCGGTGCAGGTGGACCTGGACAAAGCGGGAAGGATTTGCGTGCCGGAAACGCTCGCGGCGGCGGCGGGACTCAAGGCGGGGGAAGAAGTGGTGTTGGTTGGTTTGCTGGATCGTTTCGAGATTTGGGCGGCAGACCGCTACGCACTGATCAGTGCGGCGGACCACGTCCTGGCGGAAGACGCGCTTAAGTTAATGGGTTAAACATGAAGTTTGGAAAATTATTGGCGGTCGGCAGGAGTTGGGTGGGCGAACCGGGTAGCGGACGCTATCAGATGCGGAAGGGATTTGATCTGCCCAAGTTCATTTCGCCGAAGAATCCGTTCAAGCTGGAAAAGCCGGCTGAAGTTGTGGTCGCGCGTCCGGCGGTTACCGTCACGGCGACCCGCACGACAATTGAGCCGACTCCGTTGGTGGAGTCGGGGCAGCCCGAGCCGGTTCGACTTTCCGGGAGGGAAAAGTTGCGGTCAGCCGGACTGGTGTTGTTGGGAGGGGTCAAGAAAACCGGGGCGACGCTGGTGCGAATGATTTTGTTTTGCGTGGATCACAACCCGTTTTCATCCATCGGAAAATCCAAGCTCGCGGGCGTTCCCCGGCTGGGCCATCCGAAGGTGCAAGGCGAGTTGTCACTGGATCGGGTGAAGATGGCGCGGAACGACCTGACGCATGCGGATTTGGAAGTGGTGTCGCTGGGTGGCGGACACAAGTGAATTAACCCGGATGAACCGTGACCGAATTCAGCCACCAGCCGGTGATGTTAGCCGAGGTGTTGCAGGCTTTGCGTCCGCAGCCAGGTCAGGATTTTGCGGATGGAACGCTGGGCGCGGGGGGACATGCGGCGGCGGTATTGGCGGCGACGGCGCCCAACGGACGGTTATGGGCTTGCGATCATGATGCGGCGGCGTTGGCAGCGGCGGCAGAACGATTGGCTGAATTTGCGGGACGGTTTGAGTTGCGGCGCGGGAATTTTGCGGAATTGAACGCCTGGGTGCCGGCGGAAAGTTGCGCCGGAGTTTTGTTGGATTTGGGAGTGAGTAGCCCGCAACTGGACACGGCGGATCGAGGGTTCAGTTTTCAGAAAGACGGTCCGCTCGATATGCGGATGGATCAGCGGCAGGCCGAGACGGCCGCCATGTGGGTGAATACGCGATCCGCCGAAGAGTTGGCGAGGATTTTCTGGGAATACGGCGATGAGAGCCGATCGCGGGCGTTGGCGCGGGCCGTGGTGCGGCAGCGGGAAACGGGGCCGTTCACGACGACGCGGCAACTGGCGGAGCTGATCGAGCGATTGGCGCCGCGCGGCGGGCGGAAGGCGCATCCGGCCACGCGAGTGTTTCAGGCGTTGCGCATTGCGGTGAATGACGAAATTGGGTCGTTGGAGCGGGGATTGGATGGCGCGTTAAAAATCCTAAAACCCGGAGGGCGGTTGGCCGTGATTACCTTTCACAGCCTGGAGGATCGGGTTGTAAAGCAGTGGGCGCGCCGACAGGCGCGCGATTACACGTTCGAGACGGTTGATGTGCCCGCGTTGCGCCGGCCCCGGGTGCCGGTGGTGAAATTGATTACGCGCAAGGCCGTTCAGCCGGGCGCGGTGGAACAGCGCGAGAATCCGCGCAGTCGGAGCGCGCAGTTGCGGGTGGTGGAGAAAATTTAAATGGCCAGAAATCGGAAAAATCAAACGGTGGCGTTGCGGTTCGGGACCGCGCTGAAGGTGGCGGCCTTTTGCGCCTTCGCGGGCGCGGCGGCGGTGGGGTACGTCTGGCAGAAGAACCAGATTGATGTGCTGGGGCGGCAGATCAAGCAGCGCGAAATTCGCCTGGTCGAGCTGCGGGATCAAAACAAGAAACTGCGGGATCAACTGGCCATGCTGCAATCGCCCGGACAATTGGGGTTGAAATTGCAGCAACTGAATTTGGGTTTGGTACAGCCACACCCCGGTGACGTGTGGAAAGTAGCCGAACCTGTGGAGATTGCTGCCGGAGATTATTCGGCGGCGACGGCGCCCCAAGTGGCGAAACATTGATTTTTTGCCGCCGCCCGGGCTGCGGTCGTGAGGAACCGACTGCCCCGGGTGGCGCGCAAAATAAGACGGGTCGGGGCACGGAGTGAAGGGGCGACTGAACGGGAGCGGAGAACAATCCGTTGGCTGCGCAGCGGCGCCAACGAACAGTAGAGATTTTCGATGGAAAAGAAACTGCAACACTATCGGTTCGTGTTGATGGGCGCATTGCTTGTCGGCGCGTTCGCCTTGTTGGCGATTCGATTGGTGGATCTGCAAGTGTGGCGGCACGATGAGTTGTCCAAACTGGCGCAACAAAACACCGTTCGCCGGGTGCGGATTCCCGCGCGGCGCGGCGACATCTTGGACGTCAACGGCACGCTTTTGGCCTCGAGCCTCAAGGTAAAGAACATCTGCGCCAATCCGTCGTTGATCGGGAACTTACAGGCGGAGGTGGCGCGCGCCATTGCCCCGGTGCTCGGGGTGGACGAAGCCCAGCTTTACCAAAAACTGCTCGCCACCAACCGGATCAACCAGGCGGGTAAAGTAGTACCGCGCCTTTACGTGCCGGTGGCGCAACGGGTGCCCGTCGAGAAGTGGGAGCAAGTCAAGAAAATCATGGCGGCGTTTCCCGTGCCGGAGCTGGATCAAAAGCGGCATCGCACCCGTTCGGAAAAATTGTTTCTGCAAGGATTGCGCCAGCGCGCGATCGCGGTTGACGGCCCGGACGATCAGATACGCCAGTATCCGCAAGGCAGCCTGGCGTCTCATGTGCTTGGATTTGTCGGTCGCAATGGCGACACCAATTCCATTGATTTCGGGCAATTGCTGGGCGTGGAAGGTATCGAACGAACCTTTAACAAAAAACTGGCGGGGGCCTCAGGTTGGCGGATGATTGAACGCGATCGGCGCGGCGATGAAATGGTGGCCTGGCGCGATCAAGACGTGCCGGCGCGAGATGGTTTCAACGTCGTGCTGACCATTGACGCCGTGGTGCAGAACATTTTGGAGGGAGCGCTGCGGGAGGGATTGGCCAACACGGAGGCGGTGAACATTACCGGTATTGTGATGCGGCCGCGCACGGGTGAAATTTTGGGCCTGGCCAGTTTGCCAGACTTCAATCCCAACCAGGTGCCGCGCGATCCCGAGTTGCGCCGTAATCGGGTGATCAGCGACGTGTACGAGCCGGGTTCAACCTTCAAAGTCGTGCCGGTGTCCGGAGCGTTGCAAGACGCCCTGATCACGTTGGACACCCCGATTGATTGCGAGAAAGGCGCGTTCAGGTATGCCGGGAAAACGCTGCATGATGCGCACGGAGGGTACGGATTACTGGCCGCCCGGAATGTAATCACCAAATCGTCAAACATCGGCGCCGCCAAGATCGGCCTGATCCTTGGCGAACAACGGCTCTTCAGTTACGTGACCGATTTTGGATTTGGCTGGCCGTCCGGCATTGCGCTGCCCGCCGAGGCGCGCGGTATTGTTCGTCCGACGCAGGATTGGAGCAAAGTTTCCATCGTTCAATTGCCGATGGGGCACGGTGTGGCGGTGACACGCTTGCAAATGACGATGGCCATGGCGGCCCTGGCCAACGACGGTTGGTTGATGCACCCCATGATCGTGAACCGGTTACAGGACAATACCGGCAAGTTGATCACCCAATTTGAGCCGCAACGCGTTCGTCAAGTGGTTGGCGAAACCGCCGCCCGACAAATGGTGGAAGCCTTGAAGACGGTGGTGCAACCGGGCGGGACCGCGGTGCGCGCGGCGCTGACCAATTACACTGTCGCCGGCAAAACCGGCACCGCGCAAAAACCGGGGCGGGGCGGTTACCTGGCCGGTAAATACATTGCCTCCTTCATTGGCTTTTTCCCGGCGGACCATCCAGAGGTTTGCATTTCCATTGTCCTGGACGAACCGAAGAACGGTTACTACGGCGGAGTCGTCGCGGCGCCGGTTTTCAAACAAGTCGCCAGTGCGGTGGCCGGGTATTTACACGTGCAACCGGACATCGAATCGGTCTCAACCAATTCCACGATTTCGCATTTGAATCCTGAACCGGCCCGGGCCTCGGGTCGGCTGACGTTAAATGGAAACTAAAACCACATGAGAATATGAATCCAAACAGTATCTCCCATCGGTTGTTTGCCGCGGCGTTAAGTCAGGTGCCCGCCGGGGTCGCGAAAGGGGCGGAGCGGAGCCCGGATGCCGCGCGGCGGAAGGAAGTGGTCCGTCGCGAATTGCCGGCTCCCGAGGTGGCGGCGGCAAAATCCGCGGACTGGTCCTGGAGCGGTTGGCAGCATCCGATGCTGTGACGTCGGGTGGCTCGCCGCAGCGGACCGGCGCAGCGGATGAATTCGGGGTGAAGAATGGAAATGGAAACGGTGGGATTTGTGATGGCAGCGTGTGCGGGCGAATTGATTCGAGGTTCGCCGGCGGCGACGTTTTCGCGGATCAACACGGACTCCCGGAGCGCGCAGGCCGGGGACCTGTTCATTGCGCTGAAAGGGGAACATTTTGACGGACATAATTACCTTAACGAAGTGGTGCAAAAAGGCGCGGCGGCGGTCCTCGTCGAAAGCGGGCAAGGGACGCCGACGCTGCCGGATTGTGTGGTGATTCAAGTCGCGAATACGCGACAAGCTTATGGACAAATCGGTATGGCATATCGGAAAAAATTTTCGCTCCCGGTGATTGCGGTGGGCGGTTCAAACGGCAAAACGACGACCAAGGAATTGATCGCCGCGGTGTTGCGGCAGCGACTCCACACGCTGTGGAGCGAGGCGAGTTTTAACAATGACATTGGGGTGCCGGCCACTTTGTTGCGACTGGATCGGGCGCATCAAGTGGCGATTTTGGAAGTCGGCACCAACCATCCGGGCGAGTTGGCCGGCCTGGTGGAATTGGTGAAACCGCGCTATGGCGTCATCACCAACATTGGTCGCGAACACCTGGAATTTTTCGGAAACCTCGCGGGAGTGGCGGAGGAGGAAGGCGCTCTGGCCGAAGCGCTGCCTGCCGATGGCCGATTGTTTTTGAATGGCGATGATGAATGGAGCGCCGCACTGATCCGCCGCACGAGAGCGGCGATCACGCGGGTGGGGGCCGGGCCGGATTGTGATTGGCGCGTCAGCGCGGTGAAATTCGAATCCGACGGAACCAGTTTTACGGTGACGGCGCCCGAACCGCAGTTCAGCGGCTCGTATCGCATTGGTCTGTTGGGCCGCCACCAGGTGAGTAACGCGCTGTTCGCCATCGCGCTCGGCGCCGAGTTTGGTTTGAGCTGCGCCGAAATCGCGCGCGGACTGGCCGATTGTGTTCCCGCGAAAATGCGTTTGCAACGCTACGAGGCGGGCGGCGTGCAGGTGCTTGATGACGCTTACAATGCGAACGCGGATTCGATGATCGCCGCGTTACGCGTGTTGCAGGAATTGCCTTGTGCCGGGCGGCGGGTGGCCGTTTTGGGCGACATGGCGGAGCTGGGCGTGGAGCGGGAGAACGCCCACGCGGAGGTGGGTCGTTACGCGGCGGAACTGGGCGTGGAACAGTTGATTGCCGTCGGCGAAATGGCGGGCGTGATGGGACAGGCCGCGCGGCACGCGGGTTTGGGCCGCGTGATCGAGCTGGCGAATGTCGAAGCCGCCGCTGCCGCCATCAAATCATTTTTGAAACCGGGCGATACGGTGTTGTTGAAAGCCTCGCGGAGCACGCGGTTGGAACGGATTGCGCAAGCGCTCAAAGCGAGTGAGAGCGCGAAACGGAATTAGACCTCCTCGACGGTGATCGGGGCGGGAGTGACCGAAGGCCGGGCGGCGCTTCGGGGCGGGCATAGGATCGAAACCCAATGTTGTTTTACCTCAGTCAAGCCATTATGAACTGGGCCGAAGGCACGGACTACGCCTCGAGCGTGTCCTTCCTGCGGTTGTTCCGGTACATCACGTTCCGCAGCGCGGGGGCGGCGGTGACGGCGCTCTTGCTGAGTTGGTGGCTGGGACCCAAAGTGATCGCGCGCTTGAAACAATTGAAGTTCGGCCAGGAATACAAGGATCTGGCCGATCAATCCGGCGCGTTTGAAACGCGGGTGTTGAGCAAGAAAGGGACGCCCACGATGGGCGGCATCCTGATTGTGTTGGTTTTGAATCTGACCGCGATTTTGTGGGCGCAGATGAATCCGCTGCTGGAATTGACCTTGTTGACCGTGTTGGTGTTGGCGGGCCTGGGATTCTATGACGATTACGCAAAAATCCTGAAACAACAAGGTGGCGGCGCGCCCCCGCGGGTGAAGTTGTGGGTGCAGTTTGCCGTGGCGGTCTTTGTGGCGGTGTATTTATGGAAACTACCGCAGGATAGCTGGCTGCGTTTCACCGAGACGCAGACGCCGGAGCATCATAATCTGGTCAGCACCCTGATGTTGCCGTTTTACAAATATCCGATTCCGTGCGGAGCGGTCATTGGTTTGCTGCTCGTAACGCTGACGATCGTGGGCAGTTCGAATGCGGTGAATCTGACCGATGGCCTGGATGGTCTGGCAATCGGTTGCACGCTGATCACCACGATTGTGTTTTTGGTGCTCACCTATCTGGCGAGCAATTTCAAATACGCCACCTACCTGCAAATCCCCTACGTGGATGGGGCCGGGGAACTGACGGTTTTTTGCGCGACGCTGCTCGGGGCGGGGATGGGGTTTTTATGGTTCAACTGTCATCCCGCTCAAGTGTTCATGGGCGACACGGGATCGCTGGCGTTGGGCGGGGCGTTGGGGTTGGTGGCGGTTTTGATTCATCAACCATTTTTGCTCGTCATCGCTGGTGGCGTGTTCGTCATGGAAGCGGGATCGGTCATCATCCAGAAGAGTTGGTTCAAGTACACGCGCCGGCGGCACGGGGTTGGACAAAGGGTTTTTTTGATGGCCCCGATTCATCACCATTTCGAGAAGAAGGGCTGGTATGAATCCCAGGTCGTCACGCGATTTTACATTTTATGCGTGCTGTTTGCGGTCGTCGCTTTGAGCACCTTGAAAATCCGATGAAGCCGTCCCAGCAACAATCAACGTGGTTCAGTTGGAACAGACGCGTTCAAAACGAGCTTTCCTGCTTGCGGCGACGGGCTGGCGTTGTTAAAAAATTCAGCGAAACGGCGCCGTTTTCCGAGCGAAGGTTGAAGGAGACGATTACCGGTTTTGTGATGGTTCCACTTCGAGAATTTTTCGCGATGTTAAATTATTGCGCAAATCCATACGAAGTGGGACAAATCAATTAGTGGTGGTGCGTTGAAACCGCACCACAACATGCACGACAAATTGGAAGGTGGGTTGGTGCGAGCCGACCCGTTTGACGGAAGCACGGAAATGAATTTGTTGTCGCTCTTGTTGAGGCGGGAGTGGACAACTGAAAATTAACCAAATTAAACCTCAATGAAAGGACGCGATGCGCGCCAAGAAAATGAATAATGTCAGCCCCCTGATTCCCCAAGGCTCCAATCTGGAGCAACAAAACCAAGCCCGAGCCAGTCTCAAAACCAAAATCTTTTGCGCCCTGGGCGTGAATGTCGCCGTGTTGCTCGGGTTGTTGTTGATGCCGGGATGCAAACGCGAAACACCACCGCCACCGGTGGATAATAACATGGACGATTTTTACAACACCGGAGTGTACACCGAAAGCAATCCGCCGGTGACCGAGGTGGAATCGAACTGGCAACCGGAACTGGTTGGCAGTAATGCCGCGCCCGCGCTGACTCCGCAAACCGAGACCGGGACAACGTCTTTCCCCGTCGTGGAACCCACGACCCTGCCAACGCCGCCGCCGCTACCGGAGGCGGGCACTTCCGAATACGTCGTGAAAAAAGGAGATACGTTTTCCTCCATCGCGCCCAAGTTCCACATCACCACGAAGGCGTTGCAGGAAGCGAACCCGAACGTCGAGCCGACGAAGCTGCAGATCAATCAGAAGCTGGTGATTCCGGTGCCGGCCGCCGTGCCGTCGCCCACAACCGCAGCGGCTCCAGCGGCGGATGGGATGAGAATTCATGAGGTTAAATCGGGAGATAGTTTGAGCGCCTTGGCGAGCACGTACCATACGACGGTCAAGGCCATCCAAGCCGCCAACGGTTTGAAAAATTCGACGATCAAGGTGGGGCAAAAATTGAAAATTCCTGCCAGTAACTAGGTGGGCCGTTGTGAGGGCGGCCTCCACGTCAGGGTCGCCCGGAATAAGATGAAGACCGCTGTAACCACACTGATGGCTTGCGTTGCCGCCCTGCTCGTGTTGGGGCTGGTGATGTTGTACAGCTCGACGATGAACGATCTAAACCGGTCCACGGGGCAGTTCACCGGTCCGAAGTTGTTCGTCTCCCAGTTGGTTTGGTGCGGCCTGGGATTGGGCGCGTGTCTTGTGGCGACGTTGGTTGATTATCGGCTGCTGCGAAAATACGCCTGGGTTTTGTATGCCCTGGCCGCGGGGTTGCTCCTGGCCGTGCTGGTGTTGCCCGAACCGTGGGGCAAACCCATCAACGGCGCCCGACGTTGGCTCAATTTGCCGTTCAGCAACGTGCAACCCTCCGAATTCGCCAAGCTTGCTTTGATCATCGTTATGGCCTGGTATTGCGAGCGTTACCAGCGCCGGATGCGTAATTGGACGCGCGGCGTCATTATCCCCGGCGGCATCATGGCGGTATTGTTGGGGCTGATTTTTGTCGAACCCGATCGCGGCACCACCATTTTGCTGGCGGCCATTGGCGGGACCATGCTGCTCATGGCCGGAGTCCAATGGCGGTTTTTTGTTCCGCCCGCCTTGTTGGCAGTGGCAGGACTGGCCTTTTCCATCTGGCAGGATCCCATGCGCATGAAGCGGATTTTTAGCTGGCTCTACTTGGAGGAAAATCGTGAGGGCGTTGGCTATCAGGCGTACCAGGCGATGATCGCCCTCGGCGCCGGCGGCTGGTCTGGATTGGGCTTGGGGAATGGTCGCCAAAAAATGGGTTTCGTGCCGGAGCACCACACGGATTTCATTCTTTCGATCATCGGTGAAGAACTGGGATTGGTTGCCACCTTGGGCGTCGTGCTGGCTTTTGTGCTGATTTTTATCTGCGGATTTTACATCGCGTCGCGCGCCCGGGACACGTTCGGCATGATGCTCGCCGCGGGCATCAGTTTTCTGATTGGGTTGCAAGCCTTCATCAACATCGGCGTTGTGACCAGCACGCTGCCCAACAAAGGATTGGCGTTGCCGTTCATCAGTTATGGCGGATCAAGTTTGCTGGTCATGTTGACGGCGGTCGGGCTGTTGTTGAGTGTGGCGCGGCAAGGTCGCGCCCCTGAACCGAAACCGGTCAATCCCTTCACCGCGGACGAATTCCCCGAGGCCCAAACCACATGACGGCGACCTCATCCGCTCCCCTTCATGTCGCCATTGCTTGTGGCGGCACGGGCGGACATCTCTTTCCGGGACTGGCGGTGGCTGAACAACTTCGGGCTTGCGGAGTCGCGGTCAGCGTTTTGATTTCGCCGAAGGAGGTGGATCAACAAGCGGTGCGCGCCGCGTCGGGAGTCGAGGTGGCCACGCTGCCGGCGGTGGCCTGGCAACGGGGAAGTCGGCTCGGATTTTTTCTCGGATTTTTCCAATCCTGGCGTGCCGCGCGACGATTGTTTCGTTCCCGGAATACTGCCGCCGTTTTAGCCATGGGCGGTTTCACCGCCGCGCCTCCGGTGTTGGCGGGACGCGGGTTGCGCTGCAAAACTTTTCTGCACGAATCCAACACCATTCCCGGCAAAGCGAACCGTTGGTTGGCGTCGCGGGTGGACGTGGCGTTCGTCGGGTTTCCCGAAGCCTCGCGGCGTTTGTCGGCGCGGGAATTTGCGGTTACTGGCACGCCGGTGCGGGCGGAACTGCGCCGCGGTGACGCTGCGGCGAGTCGAATGGAGTTGGGTCTCGACCCGGATCGCCCGGTCGTTTTGATCACGGGCGGCAGTCAGGGGGCGAGCCGCATCAACAACCTGATCTTGGAAACTTTACCGCATCTGACCGGGCCAACCAGGAATTGGCAATGGCTGCATCTGGCCGGGACGCGCGACGTGGAAACGGTTCGCGCCGCTTACGCAGCCTGCGGAGTGACGGCGATGGTGCATCCGTTTTTGAACCGAATGCCCCTGGCTTTGCGCGCCGCGACTGTTTGCGTCAGCCGCGCCGGCGCCTCTTCGCTGGCGGAGTTGGCCGCCGTTCGCTTGCCCGCCATTTTGATTCCGTTGCCCAGTGCTGCTGATAATCATCAATGGCATAACGCCCACGCCTACGCGGAAAGCGGTGCCGCCATTTTACTGGAGCAACCCACCGTGACTCCCGAGCGGCTGGTGAAGTCGTTGCAAGGGCTGATTGAGGACGCGATTGCCCGGGCCACCATGCAAACCGCGTTGGCCAAGTGGGATCACTCGAAAGCTGCTGAGATGATTGTGGGCCGGATTTTGCAAACGCTTGGTCGTTCGGTGGCGGCGGAAAAACTTTCGCTCGAAAAGCTGTCGGGAAGTGACGAGGAATCGCGATTGATGCAAATCGAAAGTGTGGTTGTGGTATGAATGTGTCACCCTTTCCGCCCGCCGCCGATGCCTCGCATTGTGACGCGCCGTTGCGCGGGTTGGAGTCGGTCGTTTCGGCCGCCACGGTCATCCGGCGCAATGCCCCTCTGGCTAAACGCACCACGTTCCGCGTCGGGGGGGCTGCGGACTTTTATGTCGAACCCGCTTCGGAAACGGAGTTGGCGGCGGTGCTGCGTTGGTGTGCGGAATTTGCGGTGCCCTTTTTTGTCCTCGGTCGCGGCTCAAATTTGCTGGTGCGCGATGGCGGTTTTCGCGGGGTCGTCATCTGTTTGGCGCATCCAAGTTTTAGCGCGGTGGTGGTGGATGGCGAACGGTTGCGTTGCGGGGCCGGGGCGCGCTTGAAGCAGGTGGCGGTTGACGCAAAGCGCGCCGGTTTGACGGGCGTGGAATTTTTTGAGGGCATTCCCGGCAGTGTGGGAGGCGCGTTGCGCATGAACGCCGGCGCGATGGGGAGTGAAACTTTCCGCGTGGTGGAATCCGTGCGCGTGATGGATGCAACCGGAGTTGGGCGCGATTTGGCGGCGAGCGAAATTGAATTTACCTATCGCAGTTGCGCATTGCTGAAAACGCATCTGGCGTTGGGCGCGGTTTTCAAATGCCGCGCTTCGACTCGTGAGGAAGTTGAACATCGGATGAAGGAGTTCAGCCTCAAGCGTTGGAGTTCGCAGCCGGCGGCTTCCAGCGCGGGTTGTTGCTTCAAGAATCCGCCGAACGTCCCCGCGGGCAAATTGGTGGATGAATTGGGATTGAAAGGAACGAAAGTTGGCGGCGCGATGGTTTCCCTGGAGCACGGCAATTTTGTCATCAACGACGGCACGGCCACGGCGCGGGACATTTTGAATTTGCTGGCGCTGATTCAGGCCAAAGCCAAAACCGAGCGCGGCATTGAGCTGACGACGGAAGTCCAGATCGTCGGGGAGGATTGAACCAGTGGCGATGATTGAAAAGCTGAATATCACGGTCATGTTGGGCGGCCCGAGTGCGGAACGGGAAGTCTCGCTGCGTTCCGGCGCGTCCGTCGCGGCGGCGTTGCGTTCACTGGGGCATCGGGTTGCGGAACTCGATCCGCAATCGCCGGACTGGAAACTGCCGTCGCCGACGGACGTGGTTTTTCTGGCTTTGCACGGGACCTACGGTGAGGACGGTACGGTGCAGGCCGAATTGGAGCAACGGGGCGTGCCTTACACCGGGTGCGATGCGGCGGCCAGCCGGATCGGATTTGATAAGGCGTTGACGAAGGAAGCGTTGGTTGCCGCCGGAGTGCCGACCGCCCGATCCCTCGTGGTGGCCACGTCGGACACACCCTGGCCGACGGGGTGGAATCCGCCGCTGGTCATCAAACCGGTGCGCCAGGGTTCGAGCGTTGGCCTCCAGTTTGTCGAACGACGGGAGGAATGGTCCACCGCTTTGGCGGAAGCCTTGCGCCACGACTCGCGCGTGTTGGTTGAGGAGAAAATAATCGGCCGCGAAACGACCGTGGGCATCCTGGACGATCAACCGTTGCCGATTGTGGAAGTGCGACCGAAATCCGGCACCTACGACTATCAAAATAAATACACCGCCGGCCGGACGGATTATTTTTGCCCGGCTGATTTTGATCCGGCCACCACGGAACGCATTCAGGCTGCCGGCCGCGCGGCGTTTAAGGCGGTGGGTGGTCGCGATTATGCCCGCGTGGATGTGATGGTGCGCACCAACGGTGATCCGGTGGTGTTGGAAATCAACACGCTCCCGGGGATGACGGAAACCAGCTTGTTGCCCAAGGCCGCGGCGGCGGCGGGAATCACTTATCCGGAGTTGTGCCAGCGCATGGTTGCCCTGGCGCTTAAACGCAAATGAGTTGGATCAAACGCAAACCTGTCAACCGACGCGTTGGGCGCATTCACGTCCTGGATGTGAAATTGCGCTCGGATCAAGTGCGTCGCGCGCGTTTGCGCAAGACGAGCCTGGCGCTGGCGGCGTTGCTCGGCACGGTGGTTGGCGCGTTCGCGCTGTGGCACGCGGGACAGTGGGTGGTTGGCGAATTGGTTTATAGAAATTCAGCGTTCGCGATTCGCACCATCGAAGTGCATACGGATGGCGCGATCGCGCCGGATCAACTGCGTCGTTGGGCCAACGTCCGTCCCGGTCAGAATCTTCTGGCGCTGGACCTGGCGCGCGTAAAACGTGATTTGCAATTGTCCCCGGCGCTGGAAACGGTCATGGTCGAACGCATCCTTCCGCATACGTTGCGCATCCAGGTGGCCGAGCGCGAGCCGGTTTTGCAGGTGAGCGTGCCCACGGTGCGCGCTCCAGGTCACTTGGAAGCGGCTGTTTTCTACATCGGAACGGACGGCGTGGTGATGCTGCCGTTGGATGCAAGGCGGCGCACCCGGCCGCTGTTGGCTGCGGACGATGGATTGCCGCAATTATCCGGTTTGAACCTGGGAGACGTGCGACCGGGCCAGCGGCTGGCGTCGCCCGCCGTGCAGTCGGCATTGCGATTGGTCAATGAATTTGCTTATTCGCCGCTGGCGGGTTTGGTGGACTTGCGGCGGATTGATGTCAGCGCGGTGGATGTCATTGTGGTGACGACGGCGCAAGGCAGTGAGGTAACCCTCGGGTTCGAGAATTTGGAACAGCAATTACGGCGTTGGCGGCAGATCCATGATCTCGGCGTGCGAACGCATCGGAACGTCGCCAGCATTGATTTGTCCGTGTCGAACAATGTCCCGGTGCGCTGGCTCGAGGCGAACATTGTGCCGCCGCCCGCCAAGCCCCCTAAACCCATTCGAAACAAGAAACGCAATGTTTGATTCCTCTTCAATCGTCGTTGGTCTGGAAATCGGAACGTCCAAGGTTTGCGTGATTGTGGGCGAGGTCAATGGTGAATCCGCCCCCAACATCATCGGGGTGGCGCGCTTAAAGTCTCGCGGAGTGCGCAAGGGCGAAATCATAGATCCCCGGGCGGTGGAGGAAGATGTGCGCACGGTTATCAGCGACGTGGAAAACCAGACCAAAGTTGAAATCAACAGCGTTTACTTGGGTGTATCGGGCGGCCACATCCGCGGTTTCAATAATCGGGGCATGCACCCGGTGGTTTCAGCGGATCGCGAAATCAGTCACGAGGACGTTGCGGATGTCGTCAAGAACGCCAAAGCCATCAATCTGCCGCAGGAGCACACCGTGCTTCATGCCATCCGCCAGGACTTTTTTGTGGATGGCCAGAATGGCGTCAAACGGCCCGTCGGCATGTTGGGGGCGCGGTTGGAGGTGGACGTTCATGTCGTGCATGGACATTTGAACCGCCTGCAGAATGCCGTGCGTGTGGTGCGCGGCATGCAACTGGAGGTGGAGGAGGTGGTTTTTAACGGCCTGGCGTCATCGCTGGCGGTGCTGACGCCGGTGCAAAAAAATCTCGGCGCGTTACTCATAGATTTGGGGGCGGGCACGACGAATTACGTGGTGTACGAGCGGGGCGTGGTGCGGCACACCGGCGTTTTGGCGGTGGGCGGCGATCACGTGACCAACGATCTGGCTTACGGTTTGAAGGTGCCGCAAGGTCGTGCGGAACAACTCAAGATTGCCCACGGTCATGCGTTGATGGCCGCGAGAGATGAGGATCTGAACGTCGAAATCAAGAATGATCTCGGGTTGCCGATGAACCGGATCAACCTGAATCATTTGCGGCGGATCATGTCGCTGCGGCTCGAGGAAACGTTTGAATTGATTGCTCAGGACGTGGCGCAAAAAGGTTTGCTGGAATATCTGCGCGCCGGCGTGGTCTTGACGGGAGGCGGCTCGCGAAGCCGTGGCATCACGGAACTGGCGGAGCAGGTGTTTGGGTTGCCGGTGACGGTTGGCAAGATCACCGGGGTCAGCAGTTTGAAGTCCTCCATTGACGAGCCTGAATTCGCGACGGGGGTTGGCCTGATTTATTTCGGCTCGTTGAAAAGTCGGCGGGAACAACAACGCCCCTCACTATTCGGCAGCCTCAAACACGCATTGGGAAAATTACTGCCTCGTTAACCTTGCAATTTTATGGAAGCCCAAGCTGAAAAAACCTCAGGCGCGGCGAACCCCGACGCAACCGTTCGCGTTAAAATCATCGGGGTCGGCACGGCGGGCGCGATGTTGGTCAAGGCGCTGCCACTGTCGGAATTTGCCCCGGCCAGTTTGGCGTTCGTGAACACCGACGCTTCAATTCCGGTCGGGCCGCAACCGCAGTTGTTGCTGACGTCGCAACCGCTGCGGGGTTTGGGCACCGGAGGCGACCCCGAGCTGGGCCGTCAATTGGCCGAGGAGCGTTATGCGGATTTGCAGGCCATCTGTGCCCAGACTGACGTTGTCTTTCTGCTGGCGGGATTGGGGGGCGGCGCCGGCTCCGGGGTGACTCCGGTGTTGGCTCGAGCCGCGAAAGAAAGCGGAGCGCTGGTGCTGGCCTTCGTGACCCTGCCGTTTGCCTGCGAAGGGAATCGCCGCCAATTACAGGCGCAACAAGCCTTGGCGGAACTTAATGGCGAAGCTGACGCCGCGGTTTGCCTCGCCAACCAGAAAGTGCTGCCGCTGCTCAACGAGCGCGCGACGGTGTTGGAAAGTTTTCACGCCGGCGCGCAACTGTTGATCGAAGCCGTGCGCGGCGCGTGGCGTTTGCTGCAACGTTCGGGTCTGGTTCAATTACGCTTTCAGGACCTCTGCGCCGTCCTGCGGGAAAATCATGAGGCCAGTTGTTTTGCCACGGTGGAGGCTCAGGGCGCCACGCGAGGGCCGCTGGTGCTTGAGAAAATACTGGCTCATCCGTTGCTGGCGGGAGGAGAAGCTTTCACCGGCGCCACGAGCATGCTGGTCAGCATTGTAGGCGGCTCGGATCTGACGATGGCCGAGGTGGATGAATTGATGCGAAAACTTTCCGAACGCTGCATCGGCACCCGCATACTGATGGGGGCCACGATTGATCCGGCTTTTCAGGATCGCCTCAGTGTCACCGTGTTTGTGGCTTGCGCTGCCAAAGCGGAACGCGCCGCCGCGGGCGGGCCGGACGGTCAGCGGAAACCAGCCGCCGCCACTCAGTTGGATGTCGAACTGTTGAATCCCGAAGACACCACTCGCCCGGAATCGCGACTCGAGCCGGCGGCGACGCCGCTGACTGCGGATCAACGCGCCACCATTTTGACCAAACAGGTTGGTAAATCGGGGCGCGTTCGTAAACGCGTCGCCAGCCCCCGCATGAAACAGACGACTTTGCCCCTGGACCTGGTGAGCAAGGGACGCTTCGATAAGAGCGAGCCGACAATTCACAAGGGAGAGGATTTGGACCTGCCCACTTACGTGCGTCGCGGCATTTCCCTGAATTAAGTCATCGCATTTCCACAGCGTGCAGTTGCCTCTCCGCGATTTTTCGCATCGGGCTTTTTGCGGGCATTTTTTGTAGAAATACGGATGTAAAAATCAGTGGTTCCCGTAGTTGCGGATTTTCCTGATTGGGAAAAGACTGAGACTCAATGAAACGTCCAGTTGTTGTTTGTCTGGCTGCCGCGATGATGATGTCGGGTGGAGTGTACTCCAGCCTCGCGGGACTTTACAACGGAAGCTTCGAATCGTGGGATGTCGTGGGCTGGTCCGTTAGCAACGACATGGGCACCCGGGCGTCAGATTTGTCCCTGCGACCCGCCGGACTGGTCCGGACGATGTCTTCCTGGGGCGAAAATTTCAATCTCAGCTCGACGCTTACTCCCGCAGCCGGACAGCGCTTTCTGGCGCTCAACACGCGTGCCGCTGGCGATTTTCTGGGTAACGACAGCTATCAAACTTACGTGAGCCAGACGCTTGATTTCGGGATCGGCGATACTTTGTCCGGCTGGGCGGCCTTTTTTGCTGGGGACGATACTCCCTCCGATTCGGCTTGGGTGCGGATTTTCGACTCACAAGGTGAACTCGTGGCGACGCCTTGGCAGGCAACCTCGGGAGCCGTCGCGGCCGCTTTGCTTGATCCTTCCGCGCCGAGTTGGAGTCTCTGGCAATGGTCCGCACCGGCGGCTGGTTCGTATTTATTGCAACTGGGTGTTTCGACCAGTGACGCCAATAACGATGCCAGTTACGGTTTCTTTGATGGCGTGAACTTCCAATCCAGCCCTGTGCCTGAACCCGCTTCGATGACCATCGCGTTGGTGAGCGGTTTGATTTGGGTGATGTGCCGGCAATGCTTTGGCCGGCGGTGCTGAGGCCGCCGAAGCGGCGCTGCTTATTTCGGTTCAACAACGCCCCGGATGATTCCGGGGCGTTGTTGTTTAAGCTTCGGATCGCTTCAACCTGGGAGCGCCGGGTTTAATGAGTGAACTGTGGCAGACGGATAATCTTGCCGCCTTGCAACGCCGAATCATGCGCGCACAATCCCACGCACGTCCAGTTGGCGGATTGTTTGGCATTCGGAAAGGGATCGCGATTCTCGACCAGCGCCGAAGCGAACTCGTGGGTCAGATGCGGGTGACTGCCGCCGTGACCGCTGCCCTGCGTGAAACTCAAGTGGGTCTTCTTTGATGCGTCATAGACCCCTTGTTTCGTGTATTTGGCGATGCTCTTGGGCAGGCGCTTGGCGAAGTCCGGGCAGGTAACGCGTTGCGGAATCTTGGGTTCGGGTTTCTTCGCCGCATGCACCACCAGCGGTTCGTGTTCGATCAACGGCCACTCCACCGTCCGCTTCGAGCCATAAACGTCAATGCTCTCACGATACTGCCGCGCGGTGTCAAACAAGCTGCGGATGATTCGGCCCGATACGTCGGTCCCCTTGAATTTGATGTGCGCCGTCTCCACGGCGAAAGGCGAACCGTAGCACTTGATCAGTTCCTTGCGGATGGTGCCCGAGCCGAAACACGAAACGTACTCCGCCGGTTTACCAATCAGTCCGGCCACCGGACCCACGCAATGCGTGGCGTACCACATCGGCGGCAGCCCGGGCCAATAATTTGGCCAGCCGTCCATGTCCTGTTGATGACTCGCTTGGACAAATTGCAGTTTGCCCAACTCGCCCTTGTCGAGCCGTTCCTTCATGAAAAGGTATTCCCGGGCGTACACCACGGTTTCCATCATCATGTATTTCAATCCCGTGCGCCGCGCCAGCTCCACGATCTTTTTGCAATCGGCGATGCTGGTCGCCATCGGGACGGTGCAGGCCACGTGCTTGCCCGCCTTGAGCGCGGCGATGCTCATCCAGGCGTGATCCGGGATGGGCGAATTGATGTGAACGGCATCCACATTCGGGTCCTTGAGCAGTTGCGCGAAATCCGTGTAACGGTTGGTCACGCCAAAGTAGTCGCCCACGGCGTCCAGTTTCTTCCGGTTACGCTGACAAATGGCGTAACAATGAGTGTGTGGATGTTTTTGCCAGAGGGGAATAAATTCCGCCCCGAACCCCAGTCCGACAATCGCGATATTGAATTTTTTGCTCATAATCAATCTGTCCTGTTTCAGGTTTGGAACCGGGTGGCATGATGAGCGGATTCAGCGGGAAGAGCAATCTTCTGTTCGCGGTAAACGGAATAATTTCCTCGGCATTGATCGTTGTCATCAAGGTCTTGATCAGCGCGCCGCCATCCGGAGCGGGGGATCACGCCACCTACAAACGCGAATGGGCGGGCCGGGCCGAAGCGCAGAGTTCAGTTATTGTCGAGAACGATTTGAGACGGTTGGCCTTGTGGCCTGGTCCGCGTCTCCCGGGTGGTCACGGTAACGCGCGTTTTCATAAACATCATTGGGAGAATCCTGCGGCGTCCGCCTCACGTTTTATGGAGCCTCGGAGGTTAGCCGACTTCATCCCGCCCAGTTGAAGTTCACGAATTGGAATACGGCCCACGCCTGTAACAGGGCCATCAAAATCACATAGTACCAAAACATCCAACGCGGCCCTTTGGTCAATAGTTGCGCCATGACGACGAAGAGCGGAAACAGCATCATGATATAGCGCCGGTAGGACATGAAATAACTGGTCAGCGGCGGAATCAAGCCACCGGGCAGCACATACCAAAACCACAGCCGATTGCGCTTCCACACCAGCGGCAGCAACGCGAGGAATAACAGGAAAAACCCCCGATCCAGCGCCGCATCCATCATCCCGTCCAGGGTTTGCAGGTTGGTGAACGCGCTCCAGAACGCCGGTAGATCGAACATGTTCGCAATCGAAGGGGAATACGGATAATGCTTTTGCGCGGCGAATCCCTCGAACGCATTGCCGGTCCAGAGATACATGAGTCCAAAATACGCGGCATAGCCGCCGAGGGGCGCCAGCAACAACCACGGCGCCGAACCGACCGTCCGGGGCGCGGCAACTTGAGGCGCTACCGATGGCGGCGTTGGAGTCGAATTGTTTCCGTTCTTCGAACGCCGTCGGGTGGTGATGATTTGGTGCAGTTGATTTAAGCGGGCGCGAAGGGTTGGCCAGGCTGGCCAGCCGCGTTCCCAGAAAAAGTAGGCGAGCGGCAGCAGGATGAAGATGCCCACTGGCCGCGCCAAGGGCAGCAGCACCCCGGCGACAACCACCCAAGTCCATCGCCGCAACTCCAAGCCCCAGAAGAACGCCATCAAAAGTACCAGGAAGAGCGATTCGCTGTAGGGAAACGAAAAGAACAGCGCGCCGGGAAACGCGAGCAGCAGGATCAAGGCGTTACGCGCCGGGATTTCTCCGCACTGTCGGACCATCAACCGGTAGAGCAGGAGCAGGCCAATGAGCGACAACGCGTTGGCCAGCGACATGGCCATGAGCACAGGATGTCCGCTGAATAGAAGAACGCCGCCGACGCTACAACCCCCGGATGCGCACCCGACCAAGTTACCACGTTGCTGCAAAAATAGGCCTTCGGATCGGATCTTGGGTTACTCCATGGCGCGGGCAAATCCGAAAGTCTTAAATCGGTTTCTCGGGAGAGGACGAAGAACCACCAAGGAAGGCTCGCTGCGGGAGTGTGGAGAGGAAAGCTCCAGGGGTCGATAATCCCCACTTGCATGCGGGCGTTGACATTGGTGGCGCCACGAGCAACCCGCACTGGAGCAGTATTTGTCGCGGAAATGACTGTGAATGTCGTGTTTCCGTCGGATGTAATGCTCAGTGATTCCGAACCGGCTTGTTCCGTAATCAGCTGCCAGCGAGAACCGTCCCGCACGACCCGGAATTTGCTGAGTCCGTGGTTTATCGGGTGGCCCTGAGGAGAGTAATAATCCGCAGCGATCTCACCTGAGATTTGGATGGCTGCGCAAGCGTTCCCTGAGGGCAGGCTGGCCAGGCCCACCACTAAGGAAATTAACACTAACGGATACGGAGCCCGCGCCAAAGCACGTTTAGAATGGTGACCAAGAGCCAGTAACGTCAACGCCATCCCCGTTAACCCTAGCCAGATCACGAATGTAATTGCGTTCTCGTTGCGCCCAGCAGAGCCTACTAATGTTCCTAGTACTCCCAAGCAGTGGCAGCTGCTGCGCGGCGAAAAGAGCATCACCCCGGCGCGGTATATTGCGATCACCGCGCAAAGCCAGATCAGCCAGAGACCTGCCATGCGAGGTAGCCGAAAACCGGCAATGTTCGTAAACTTGGTAAAGTGTATTGAGGTGCTTACAAAGCCATCGGGGAATTCGGCGAGCCTCCGGGTTTCTTCCTTTAATCTTTCCGGATCCAGTGCAGAGACCCGCAGAAATGGAGATGCCTTCCAGTTGCTTCTGAGCGCGCTTTGGATCACGAGATCGCAGAACAGGTCCGCCCCATTTTTACCGGAAAACGAGTAACGCGCTTCGGTGACCAGAGCCAGCGCCTCAGATACGGCCAGAGCGGATAGAAGGCGCACGAGGGCGAACCCGATTGGTAGCCCACCTCGCTTAAGAACAGATAATGCGCGCCGTCCCAGGTCGCAAAATGAGTGGCCAGCGTGGGCGGGCCTTCGCGCGGCCAATGCAGGTCACGCTGATATTCAGCTTCATTAAGATTGGGGAAATAGGTGATGGCGATCAGCGCGATGAGAAACGTGACCGCTTTGAAGCCCAGCACGATTCCCAGCCATTTTCGTCGGCTCGCAGTCCAAAAAGGTGGCGCGCTATTCATGGGGTGGTTGGGCGCCAGGTGGCGTGTTGTTGCAACCAGAGCACGTCCGCGTTGCCGGGCATTACGGCGTCGTCGCGTGGCGCGTTGAGGGTGCGCGCGTCGCGCCAACGGTGATTTTCCGCGTGACCGTCGGCGAAACTGACATTGCCGCTGCCCGTGTGCAACGTCTCCGGTTTGTCGCGCAACGTCCAGTTCGCGCTGGCGTTTGCGTCAAAATCTCTCTGCAAACCAAAAGCGCCATCGTTGATCGTCTCCACCTTTTCTTCCAGGAACGTCAGCGCCAGGGCGGGCGTCAGTCCGGTCAGGCCGCTCAACTTTCGGTACGTGGTGGCGGGCGGTTGTTGTCCGGGAGACCCCATGAAACCATTGAGCGACACCGTCCGCACGCGGGGTTGGGTGACGCCCGCGACGGTGACCGGCCTGGCGGCGGGGCAACGCCATAATTCCACCCGGCCTCCCAGATAACGTCCCACCAGACTGCGCTGCAAATAAGTCGTGTTGGTGCAATCCGGTCCGGGCAACCCGAGCCAGCCTTCCACCCAGGTTTGTCCGAGCGGAACGTTTTGTCCGTCCTGATTGGGCGGCAGATGATCGTTGAAATCGCCGGCGTAAAGTTGCAGGGCGGTGGCAAATTGTTTGAGGTTCGAGAGGCAGTTGATCTGCCGGGCCCGCGCCTTGGCCCGGCTCAACGCGGGGAACAGCAACGCCGCGAGAATGCCGATGATCGCCATCGTCACCAGTAGTTCCAACAGAGTGAACGCGCGCCCGATCGTTTTCATATCAAGCCTTTGGATTGAATGATATGCGCTCCGGCAACCGGTCCGGGGCGGGCGCCAAGCTGACGGATGGCGGAATCAATTTATCTGGCAACGGCTCGATCCAGGCCGCTGCCGGGCAGGTTTCGGTTTTGACGTGCGAGGTCATCATACCGGCTTTCGTTTACCCGTGGCGGTTGTGGCTTGTGCCGGGAACAGCACACGAACGGGGAAACGACGCAACCTTTATCGCACAGGGTTCAGTTATTGTCGAGAACGGTTTCGGGATTTTGAAAATTACCTGGTCCGAGGTGAATGAAGCTTATCCCGATGGCGGCTCGGTGGTGTCGGCCCAGCATCGCTACGAACTATCGAGACGGTGGTTTGTCGTGGTGGCTCAGGTGCCGGCGGCCACGATGACTTCGATGCCTTGAGCGCGCAATTGCGTTACCAAGTCGCTCGGAGCTTGGTGATCGGTGACGATGGTGTGGATGCGGGCCAGATCGCTGAGCGACGATACCGAGCGTCGTCCGAATTTGGTGTGATCGAGGCACATGATCACTTTGGCCGCCGCGCGCATCATGGCGCGTTGAATATCAATCAATAAACCGTGTGAGTTGGTTAATCCATCCGGGGTGATGCCGCCCGCGCTCATGATTGCCACGTCCGCGTGAATCTTGGCAAAAGCTTCCACGGCGAGTGGTCCGACCAACACGCCGAGGCGCGGATAAATCACGCCGCCACTTACCACGAGTTCCACTTTGCCCGCGGCCGAGTAGAGGTTGGCAACCGGCAGGGAATTGGTCACGATCTGCGGAGATTTGTCTTCCAGATACTTGGCGACGCAGAAGGTGGTGGTGCCGGCGTCAACGATGACACTTTGGTTGGGTTTGATCAGTTCGGCACAGGCGCGGCCGATGGCTTCCTTGGCTTCCAACTGATAGGTCTCCCGCGTGGAGAAGGTAAATTCGTCCGACTTGGGCACAATAATCCGCGCGCCGCCATGGGTGCGCTTCACCGTGCCCGCCGTTTCGAGCGCCGTCAGGTCGCGGCGCACGGTGGATACGGACGAGCCGACGTATTTTGCCAAATCTTCCAATGCGGCAAACTCGACCTCTTGCAGGTAGGCTTCCAGACGGTGTTTTCGCTCTTCTGCCGTCATTTTGAAGTGTATCGTGATAGATGTTGGAAGATTTTGCAAGATTTTAGTTGACGGTTGATTAAAAATAATCAGAATAGTGCAAGTTATGGCTGTTGCTGCCCCTGTGCCTCATCGAGCAGTTATCGAACACATGGTTCGTCAGGCGGTTTATTCGCGCCTGGGTAAACCACTTCCCCGGATGGCGACCGCTCCTCACCCGCTCGTGGTCAACATCAGCGCGCGGCATTGTCATCTCACTGAAGCGGCGGTGGAACAGTTGTTTGGCAAAGGGCATAAACTTACGGTTCATAAATGGCTCTATCAGGAAGGGCAGTTTGCCGCGAAGGAGACGGTGACCTTGATCGGGCCGCGCAGTCGGGTGATTTCCAATCTGCGCATCCTCGGTCCGTGCCGGAGTCTGAATCAGGTGGAGCTATCTTACACGGATGCAATCGCGCTGGGGTTTGAGATTCCGCTGCGGTTATCCGGAAACATTGACGGCACTCCGGGTGCGATGTTGATGGGGCCGGCCGGTTTTTTTGAGATGGACCAGGGCATCATTCGCGCGTTGCGGCACGTTCACATGAGTCCGGTGGATGCGGAATTTTACGGGGTGAAGAATGGCGGCGCGATGAAGTTGAAGATTGGCGGAGATTGCGGGATCACGTTGGACAAGATGTTGTGCCGCGTGGACCCGAGTTTCAAACTCGAGGTTCACATTGACACCGATGAAGGCAATGCCTGCAACCTGCAGCCCGGTACGCCGGTGGAACTGCTGAAATAGAATTTAAGCGCAGAAATTACAGAAAAATGAAATTCCAAAGGGACCAGGCTTTTGATGTTCAATTCGATAGAATTGAAGGTCTTCGCTGGTACCCTTATGTGGGGAAGAACTTCGCCAAAAGCGAGGCGCGGATAATGATTTTTGCGCACAATATCCCCATACCTGCAAAGGACTACGACGCCAAGTTGGAGGAATGGAAAGCGAAAGACGCTTGGGCAACGTCCGAGACGATTGAAGAATATACCTATTGTCGTGGATGGTGGACGAAAACCTTCCGAGCTTTTCTGAAGGGAGCGGTTGGGTTGCAGAAAGATTTTGACGAGCAGTCGGATGTTGAAATCCTCAATAAAGTCGAATCGTTTATCAAACGGATCTCTTACGCCAACTTTATTCAAGGTTTGGTCAAGAGCGAAACACAAATTGCAATAGCCAAGCCAGAACAAATTGAGTTGAGTATAAAAGTTAACCGTGAAATTCTCAAAGTTCTTGGCGTCACTCACTGTATCTGTTGGGGCAAACCTGTTTACGAATATGTTCAGAGAATGGAAGGCTTCAGACTACTTTCCAAAACCGCCCTCGAAAAAAGCGGCTTTTCATCTTGTTCGCTCGATGTTGGTAATGGAATCGTGATGCGATGTCTGCGCGTTTATCATCCATCCATGCCTGGGTTCAGCCCGTTTAGGGTCGAGACCCAGTCAATCATTTCAAATTTTTTATCAATCAAAGCCTCCAATCCAATGCAACTGGCTACATAACGGCCAAGAATAATTATGAGGTACTATTGTCGATATTGCGGTTCATCCTTTGCGAGCGTCTCTGCTCTAACCGCTAACACGTGTCATCGTCATCCAGACGGCGCAGCCAAGGGAAAGCATGCTTTATACGAGGGCGGCGAAAAGAAGCAATACACTTGCAAATTTTGTGGTTCAAATTTCTCGAGCCTATCGCTATTGACGATAAATACGTGTTACCGTCACCCAAATGGCAGCGGCAAAGGTAAACACGAAGCTGCATTGTGATTTTTTATTTAACCGTCAATTAACACCCAAACAGGAAAAAACAAATGAGTGAAGCATTAGGAATGATTGAAACCAAAGGCTACGTTGGCAGCGTGGAAGCCAGCGACGCCATGGTCAAGGCGGCCAACGTCACGTTGGTCAAAACGGTGCCCATCGGCGGCGGACTGATTACCGTCCTCGCCAAGGGCGATGTCGGCAGCGTCAAAGCGGCGGTGGATGCCGGATCCAAGGCGGCGGCCAAGGTGGGCGAGCTGATCAGTTCCCACATCATTGCGCGGCCGCACGAGGATTTGTTAAAGGCGTTCGTCAATAGCGGAGTCGCCGCCAAGTAACCAGTTTAACCACAACCGAAACCATTATGGCACAACAAGCAGTTGGAATGATTGAATGTAAAGGGCTTTGCGCGCTCATGGAAGCGTGCGATGCCGCACTCAAGGCCGCGAATGTCACCATGACCGGCTGGGAAAAAGTCGGCAGCGGTTACGTGACCGGATTTTTCCGGGGCGACGTCGCCGCCGTGAAAGCCGCCACCGATGCCGGCGCCGCCGCCGCCGCGCAAGTGGGGCAGGTGATCAGCGTCCAGGTGATTCCGCGGCCGCACGATGATCTGGGAATTTTGGGCAAATGGCTGCAATAAATGCGGAACGCGGAATTCGGAGTGCGGAATTAGCTGCGCGCCGAGTTCATTCCGCACTCCGCAATCTGCACTCCGCATTGTGAAGATTCTCGTCGCCAACATTGGCAGCACCTCGCTGAAGTGGCGGTTGTTCGATTTCGCGAACACCGTGGCTGCGACATCCCGTCGCCGTGCGGGGGACGCGACGCTCCCGTCGCGTGGTTCTGGCGGCGAAGCGTCACTGCCGCGCCTGTTGCACAAAGGCGGCTTCGAGCGCGTGGCTGATTATTCGCAGGCAATCGAGGGTTGCTTGACGCAGCTCAAGGATGCCGGCGCGTTGGCCAGTGAAAGTGAACTCACGGCGGTAGGCTTCAAAACGGTGATTGCCAAGAACGTCACCGGTTGCGTGCGGCTCGATGAACGCGTGCTGGGCGCGATGGAGGCTTACAACGGTCTCGCTCCGGCGCATAATCCACCGTACATCACCGGCATCCGCCTGTTTGGAAAACGCGTGCCGGGGGTGCCGTTGGTGGGACTGTTCGAGACGGCGTTTTATCAATTCGCACCCGAGGCGATGATGCGTTACGCCGTGCCGCAAGCCTGGCTCGACATTGGCATTCGCCGTTGGGGATTTCACGGCGCGAGCCATAAATACATTGCCGAACGATCGGCGGAATTGCTGGGCCGCGATGACGTCGCCGAACGCGTGCGCAACCTCTACGTCAACGGTGGCCAGACTCCGGTCAACGATCCGCCGTTGCGCGTGATTTCGTGTCACCTCGGCGGCAGTTCGAGCATCACCGGAATTTACAACGGCGTGGCGATCGGCACCAGCATGGGCATGAGTCCGCAATCGGGTTTGCCGCAAAACAATCGGGTCGGCGATCTGGATGCGGAAGCGATTCCCTACGCGGTGAAAACGCTGGGACTCACCATCGAGGAAGCGCAGCGTCAACTGACCCGGGAATCTGGGTTAAAAGGTTTGAGCGGCGCCTCGAACGACATGCGCGATGTGGCGGCTGCGGCGGAGCAGGGGAAGGTGGAGGCGCGGCTGGCCGTGGAAGTGTTTGTGGCGAGCGCCCGACACTGGATGGGCGGCTACTTTTTCGAAATGGGCGGCGCGGACGCTTTGGTGTTCACTGGCGGCATTGGCGAGAACCGGGCGGAGATCCGTCGCGCCATCTGCGCGAACCTGACCGGATTGGGCATCGAACTGGATCCGGCTTTGAATAACGCACCCCCGGCGCACGAAGCCACGATCAGCACCGCCAATTCGCGGGTTAAAATCATGGTCGTGCCCACCAATGAAGAACTCGTGGTGGCCCGGGAAACCAAACGCTTATTGGAAACAGCAAGAAATTGAAATTCATACGTAATCAACAAACAAAATAAAACTATGCCTCAAGCAATTGGATTAATTGAAACGCGCGGACTCGTGGCTCTCGTGGAGGGCACGGACGCGATGCTGAAAGCGGCCAACGTGGAACTCGTCGGCCCCATGACCCAGGTCGGCAACGCTTTGGTCACCGCGTGTGTGGTGGGCGACGTGGCCGCGGTCAAGGCGGCGACGGATGCCGGCGCGCAAGCCATCAAAGCCATCAAAGGCGAACTGGTCAGCGTGCATGTCATCGCCCGTCCGCACAACGACGTGGCGGCGGTGTTGCCGAAGAAGAAGTAAGCGTGGCTGCGCTCGTGAGAGCGCGGCTGACTTGCATGTAAAATGCGGCGCTCTCACGAGTCGCCGCCACAAAGGCAAAACTATGTTCTTGGCCAAAGTCGAAGGCTCGGTGGTCGCCACCAAGAAAGACCGGAACATGTCGGGGCGCAAACTGTTGTTGCTTCGTCCGCAACTCGTGGATGAAAAAGACCCGACGAAATTTCGCCCCGGCGCGAACACCATCGTGGCCGTGGACGCGCTCGGCGCGGGGTTGGACGAGATGGTGATGTTCACGCAGGGCAGCAGCGCGCGGCTCGCGCCCGGCATGAAAGACGCCCCGGTGGATGCCGTCATCATCGGCATCGTGGACAGCGTGGACGTGCTGGGGAAACAGATTTATAGCGGTAGAACGTGAGTAAACAAAACAACAATCAAGTTGTAGGAAACATTGGTCTTTACTACGTGTGCTATCGCTTGTCTCAACGTGGTTGGAATGTGATGCCAACTGCTAGAAACGCGCGAGGGATAGACGCGTTGATTTATAGCCAGGATGCAACACGGGTTAAAACTATCCAAGTTAAGGCGCTCTCTAGGAGAAGTCCGGTGCCTCTCGGTTCCAACCTGGACAATCTTTTCGGAGATTTCATCGTTGTTTGCCAGAGTGTAACGACGAAGAAGCCAGCCTGTTATGTTCTTACGCCAGAAGAAGTCAGGCGATTAGTGCATAAAGGAGAAAAGGACGGCAAAACCAGCTTTTGGTTGCAGCCAAAGCATTACGAAAAAACTGAGTTTCATGAGAACTGGGACAGGATAGGTTCGGGATCCAATGCTTGATCAAGTAAGTTTATGAGCACAGCGAGCGAGACTTTGAACCGGAATGCTCCAAGCTTTGAAAGATATTTCAAAGGGGGGGGACAAATTGTCCCCCTCCTTTCTAAATTCCAATCTAATTCAAATGTGCTTCGGTGGGGGGTGCCGTGCGCGGAGAATTTCTTCGTGACGGATGGCTTGGGCCACGTCGCGGTTCAAATTCAAAGCGGCAACGGTGGCGCGTCCAGTCGGACTGATGCCGACCACGCGGACGCCGTCCCAGCGGAAATGCAATCGCCAAGAATCACGGCGGGGACTGAACAATCTGACTTCATTCCCCGTTTTGGGATCAATGGCTTTCATTCGCGCTCCTTTGCGAAGCGAGCACGAAACACACGCCAGCGCCAGATTGTTCAGCGTCGTTGCGCCACCAGCATCCGTCGGGATGACGTGGTCAATATGAAAAGTCGCCTCTTGGGAAACCTGCGAAAGTCCGCAGTACTCGCAACGATTTCCGGCACGCTGGATGGCCTGACGCCGCAGTTGCGCCGGGATGGTCATGTGATCAGTGGCGTCCGTTGCTCAATCGTTGCGAACGCAAACGCAACAGGGAAAGCAGGTCAGCCAATTCAACCAACCCCTCAGCCTCCCGCTTTTCGGCGAGTGTCAGGCGATTCCCTTGGTCTTGCTTGTCCAGCAACGCGTGCAGCCGTTTCTCCACGCCTTTTGGCAGGCGAAACTTTGCCAGATCGCCCGGCATCTCAACTATCAGTTCGATGGCTTGAGACATATTTACTTTCCGTTTCTGAGGCCGAATTTAGCAGAAGTGGGTCGGGGTGTCCAAGCTCGGAATTCCCTTCGTTAAAAAGCAACTATTTATGAGCACAGTGAATGAAACTTTGATCCGCGACGTGGTGGCGGAAGTGTTGGGACGCATCGGCGGCGCGACTGCCTCCAGCACCACGACGGCGAATCCAGCTCCGGCCAAAAGTGAATCGCGTAATGTGCGTGCGCCGCAGGTGACCGTGCCGGCGTCGCGCGGAAAATTCGGTGTGTTTGCCACGGCGAACGAGGCGTGCGCGGCGGCTCAGGAAGCTTTTTTGTTGTTGCGAGAAAAGGGCGTGGCGGCGCGGCGCAAGATCGAGGGAATCGTCAAGACGTTGGCGGAGAAAAACGCCGAGGCTTGGGGCAAACTCGAGTTGGATGAAACGAAAATTGGTCGGCTCGATCACAAGATTGAGAAGCTCAAAATCATCCGGCTGGTGCCCGGTGTGGATTGGCTGCGACCGGAAGCTTTGAGCGGCGATCACGGCATCACCCTGGAGGAATTCACGCCGTTTGGCGTGGTGGGCGCGATTACGCCAAGCACCCATTCCATTCCCACGTTGAGTGGCAACATTGTCAACATTGTCGCCGCCGGGAATGCGGTGGTGTTCAATCCGCATCCCAGCGCGGCGCGTTGCGCGGCGGCGGCGGTGCGAACTTACAACGAAGCGATTTATCGCGAGACCGGCATCGAGAACATCGCGTGTCTGGTGGAGCAACCAACGCTGGAATCCTTCGACGCGCTTTGCAAAAACGAGTACACGAAATTGCTGCTGGTTACTGGCGGTCCGGGTGTGGTGAAAGCGGCGATGCAAACCGGCAAGCGCGCCATTTGTGCCGGACCGGGGAATCCGCCGGTGCTCGTGGATGACACCTGCTGCGCGACTCGCGCGGCGAAAGCGATCATTGCCGGGGCCGCCTTTGACAACAACCTCCTCTGCATTGGCGAGAAGGAGGTTTTCGTTTTGGACAGCGTGGCGAACAAGTTGATGCAGCGCCTGGCCGAGAACGGCGCGGTGAAGTTGAGCGACGCGCAATTGGAAAAACTGACGCAGGCGGCGTTCACCTTCAAGCCGGGGCAGGGCGGCGGTTGTTCTCACGCCAGCGTGAACAAGGAATTCATTGGCAAGAATCCTGAAGTGCTGGCTCAAGCGGCCGGACTGAATCTGCCGATGGGCACCCAGTTGTTGTTCGCCGAAACGTCCGCCGACCATCCCTTCGTGCAGGAGGAACAGATGATGCCGTTTCTGCCGATTGTGCGGGTGAAGAGCGTGCGCGAAGGCATCCAACTGGCCGTGCAGGCCGAGCACGGTTATCGCCATACCAGCGTGATTCATTCGCATGACGTGGAGCACATGACCGCGATGGCGCGGGCGTTGGACACCACGTTGTTTGTAAAGAACGGTCCTTCACCCGCAGGCCTGGGCCTGGGTGGCGAAGGTTATTTGAGTTACTCCATCGCCACCCCAACTGGTGAAGGCGTGACCAATCCGCGCACCTTCACGCGCGTCCGGCGATGTGTGATGGTGGACAATCTGAGAATTTATTAACCACGGATGGACACAGATGAACACGGATTAGTACGGGACGCTGGCTTTGGCCCGCTTCAGTGTTCGCGCGTCAACGGCGTTCGAAAATTGAAGCGACCTGAAGGCCGCGCTCCTGAGCGTTCCGGTTTCATCCGTGTTTATCCGTGTTTATCCGTGTTTATCCGTGGTTTGATTTTATGTTATTGGCGCGCGTCGAAGGCAACATCGTGGCGACCCGGAAACATCCGAGTCTCAACGGTTGGCGGCTGGTGATTTGTCAACCGGTCAATGCCGACGGTCAGAACGCAGGCACGCCGCAGGTGGCGATTGATGCGTTGGGCGCCGGGATGCATCAGCAGGTGGTGATTTCGTCCGACGGTTCGGCGGCTCGTCGCGCCGTGGGCGATGCGCAAAGCCCCGTGCGTTGGTTGATCGTTGGAATTGTGGACGAGCGTGAACCGGGAGTGCGCGTATGAAACTGGGCACGGTCATCGGTCGCGTTACGTTGAGCAAGACGATCAAGTCATTTGAAGGCGGGCGGTTCTTGATCGTAAGCCCGTTTTCCCGCGAACAATACGCCGCTGGATTGGCGGCCCCGCCGACGCTGGGCAAAGACCCGAGTCTGGTGGTGTATGACGCCATCGGCGGTGGCGTGGGGCAGGTGATTGGTTATGTGGAAGGGCGCGAAGCGGCGCAGCCGTTTGTCGTGCCGACGCCAGTGGATGCGATCAATGCCGCGCTCGTGGACGACATGTTTTATCGCCCGTGGTCAGGGTGATCGGGGTTGGAAGGACTTTTAAGTTATGAAAAATGTCATCAGTTTGAAGGATGTGGAACGGATGCAACGCGAGGGTCGCAGCCTGAGTAGTTTGCCGGCCGACGCCATTTTAACGCCTTCGGCGCGCGATTTTCTGAACGACCTTCGCTCGGTCGTGCCTCAGCCCTCCACTCTAGTCAAGTCCGCCGGCGTCGCCGCGGCCAAACCGCTGCCACCGCGTCAACCGATCAATTCCAAGTCGTCGCCCGCCGAGCTGGAGACGTTTTTCAATTCACCCTACGCGCACAGTCTCAAGGAGCAGATTTGCCAGATGGGGCAGCGCTTGTGGCAGCGCGCTTATGTGGACGGTAACGGCGGGAACATGGCGATTCGCGTGGGAGAGGACGTGGCAATTTGCACGCCGACGCTGGTGAGCAAAGGCGCGTTGAAGCCGGAAGACATGTGCCTCGTGGATTTTGAGGGCCATCAATTGCTCGGCATGAAAAAGCGCACGAGCGAAATTCTCATGCACTTGCAGATGATGAAACGGCAGCCCAAGGCAATCGCCACCTGCCATTGTCATCCGCCCTACGCGACCGCCTTTGCGGTGGCGAACGTCGCGCCGCCCACCTGCATGTTGCCCGAGTTTGAAGTGTTTTGCTCGGTCGGCGTCGCGCCCTATCGCACGCCGGGCACCTCGGACATGGGCAAGCTGGTGGCGGATTTGACGGATCAATACAACACGATTTTGATGGCGAATCACGGCGTGGTGACCTGGTCGCACAACAATCTCGAAGAAGCCTACTGGCGCATGGAGATTGTGGAAGCGTATTGCCGCACGATTGTGGTGGCCGGGCAATTGGGCCATCCGATCAACACCTTCACCGGACCGCAAATGAAGGATTTGTTGAACATCAAGGAGAAGCTGGGTTTCGTGGACCCGCGGTTCGAGATGAAGGAATGTGAGTTGTGCGACAGTGGCGAATGGCGTCCGGGCGTGACGTGCGCCGTGCCGCGCCCCGAGGCGGCGGGCGCGGGCTTTGATCCGGAAGCGGAAAAGGCGGTGCAGGCCATCACGGACCAAATTCTCAAGCAGATGAAATGAGCAGTTGGGTTTTGCAATTAAGTGCCAGTGTGGGGCGGGCGACTTGGGGGTTGCTGGCCTTGTTACTGGCAGTTTCCGGTTGCGGATCACTCGTGGCTCGTTCAGAACGCAAAGCCAATCCGGATGGTGATTTTTCCAAAGTATATGGTGGTGTGCAGTATGACTGGCAATTTATAGCGCATCCGATCGCCAACAGCCGCGCATTGGGTGCTCCCGCAGCGATGGGGTTTTTAGGAACGATTGAAGGGCTGGTTGATTTGGGGCCATCGTTGGTTCTGGATACGCTGCTGTTGCCTTTTGACCTGACGTGGAAACCGACGCCGTTGCCAACCGAAGAGGCGTCATCGCACTAATCAGTTGGCTTGTGGTTTTACAATGAAATCCCTCGATCAAAAACTGGCTGAAATTAAAGCGAATCCCGCTTCGCGCGCGTTCATTCTGGCCGACGCCAAAGACGCCGACATGGCGTATGGCGTGCGGGTGATTAAGGAGCAGATTTCCAGTCAAACGAAGTATAACGTGCCCTTCAGTTTTTTGACAGGCATGGTATCGTTGTCACGTGAATGCTGTAACCATTGAAATTCCCGAGGGCTTCAAGAAGAGCTTTGGCGAGACGGACGAGGAAATCCGCCGCAACGCCAAACTCGAACTCGCCATCGTGATGTATCGCGAGGGCAAGTGGTCCACGGGCAAGGCTGGGAAATTCTGTGGAATGACGCGCATCGCATTCATGGACTTGCTGCGAGATCGCAAAGTTCCGATGCCGTACACAAGAGAGATGTTGGAGCAAGACCTGGCTTATGCCCGCAGTTGTAGCTGACTCATCTCCGATTGTTTATCTGGCGCGGATTAACCGGCTTGAACTGCTCCGGCGGCTTTATTCGGAGGTGTTTATTCCGGCGGCCGTGTGGCGTGAAGTGGCGGTCGAAGGTGCGGAGCTTATCGAAGGCCGGTCACTCCGGGCTGCTGCGACCGCGGGCTGGATTCGGGTGGATAATTCCACAGCGGCGTCCGCGCACCAAAATCCGCTGCTTACGCAACTGGACGATGGCGAGCGGGAAGCCATTGCGCTGGCGATCAGGCTGGAGGCGCTGCTTATTATTGACGAAGCGGAAGGCCGGGCGGTGGCTCTGAAGCTTAGCGTTAAATTGACCGGAACCTTGGGGGTTCTTGTTCAGGCCATCCGGCGGGGATTCCTGCCGCGCCTCAAGCCTGAGCTTGACCGCTTGATGGGCGAAACAAATTTCCGTTGCACGGATGAACTGATTGCGACGGCACTGAAGGATGTTGACGAGAAACCATGACCAAATCCCTCGATCAAAAACTGGCTGAAATTAAAGCGAACCCCAATTCGCGCGCGTTCATTCTAGCCGACGCCAAAGACGCCGACATGGCGTATGGCGTGCGCGCCACCGGTCCGCGCTCCTACTTGGCCCGGCGCGGTGCGCGCCCGGCCCAATTCTCCCCGGAGGTTTGGTCTCGGGAAGAGTTTGGCTTTCGCAATCTGCCGGAGTTCTTGGACATCATTCGTGAAGTGACGCACCAGGGGTTGGTGGACATCATGTTGATGTCGGCCTACGTGAACGAACAACTCACGATCAAGGAAGGCTTGTTTCAAAATTCCCACGTTACGCCTGCCGCTCGCGCGAACGATACCACCGATGTCTGGGCCGCGCGGCACGGTTGTTACATGGGTGAAGCGTCGCAACCGTTTCGGACGGCGAGCATTGATCACATTCAATGCGGCGAAGTGGAATGTGAGCGGGGTGCGACTCCCGATTTTCCCGGCGCCAATCTGGGACTGTATTCGATCACTTACGTGAACGATTTGGAACAGGACCGCGAGGCGTTGCTGGCTTACAAGGAATTTCGCGAGGAGGCGGAGCGCAAGCAGTTCCGGCACTTTTTGGAAGTGTTCGATCCCAACGTGGACAGCGGCATTCCTGCGGAAAACCTGGGCGAGTTCGTCAACGACAACATCCTGCGCACCCTGGCGGGCGTGCCGGAGGCGGGGCGACCGTTGTTTCTGAAGGTGGTGTATCACGGTCCGCGCGCCATGGAAGAACTTTGCCAATACGATCCCAACATGGTGGTCGGCATCATGGGAGGCAGCGCGGGCACGACGCATGATGCGTTCAAGTTGATTCATGACGCGCAAAAGCACGGCGCGCGGGCGGCGTTGTTTGGTCGCAAAATCAACAACGCGGAGCACCAACTGGCGTTTATCGAAATGCTGCGCTTGATCACCGACGGCAAAATCAGTCCCGAGGAGGCCGTCCGTGCCTATCACGGCGTGCTGCAAGGCAAGGGCATCAAGCCGCAACGCGCGTTGGCGGATGATTTGCAACTAACCGGGCAGTCCATGAATTATGCCGGGACGGTGCCCGCGTCGGACGGTCGCAGCGGATCAGCGCGAAGTGAGATGAGTCGTCCTGCAAGTTCGACCGGCACCGCAACCGACTGGCCGCGACAGGCCGATGGTTCGCCGGACTTTGCCCGGATGAATTCGCAGCAGCGATTCGCCTACGATCGGGCGCGGTTGCAGCTCTGAGATCAGCGTACGCCCGCCTCGTCGAGTTGGAGTCGTCCGCGATTTGCATCCAACGTGGCCCGAACGCCGACGGGCAAGGTGGCGTTCATCGCCACGTGACCGAAGGGCAGGCCGGTAACGATCGGAATTTTTAACGGCAGCAGGCGTTCGCGGAAAACATCCTCCAAAGTCTGACGATATTCCTTGGCGGTTTGGGCGCGCGGATCCTGACAGTTGGCGTTGATTCCGATGGCAATACCCGCGACCTGTTGCAACCGCCCGCAATTCAGCAGGTGGGTCAACAGACGATCCCAGCGATAAGGTTCTTCCCCCACGTCTTCGAGGAAGAGGATGGCGTTTTTGAAGTTCGGTTGCCACGGGGTGCCGATCAGCGTGTTCAGAATGGTGATGTTGCCGCCGATGAGCCGACCGCGGGCCATGCCGCGCCGTAGAATTTTCACCGTTTTACCCGGATAGCCGGTGGCGATGTCGTTTTGCGGCGCCGCGGAAGCGAGGGTACGCAAAAAACTTTGCACCGTGAACGCGGGGAGCCGTTTGAGCGCAAAGTCGGAGTTCAACATTGGCCCGTGGAAGGAGATCAAACCGGCCTTGGATAGAAACGCGCCGTGCAGTGAAGTGATGTCGCTGTAGCCGATGAAAATTTTCGGATTGGCCCGGATCAAACGGTAGTTCAGCCGGGGCAGTAATCGCGCGGTACCGTAACCGCCCCGCACGCAGATGATCGCGTTCACCTGGCGATCGGTGAACATCCGCATCAAATCATCGGCGCGCTCGCGGTCGGAGCCGGCGAGGAAACCGAGGCGTTTGTGCGCGTTCGGCGCGAGCTTGGTTCGGTAGCCGAGTTTTTCGAGCACGGCAATGGCGCGGTCCACATTTTTCGGATCGGGCGGCGCGCTGGCGGGAGCGACGATGCCCAAGGTGTCACCGGGATTCAGGCGAGGCGGAAAGACAAGTTTCATCAGTAAAAATTGGCAATGGGGGTCCGAAGGGAAGGCGCCGTTAAATCTGCGGATCAAGCGGCGGGTTTTCCTTGTCGCGTAATCCGATCAGGAGCGCCTTGGTCTGAGTGTAAGTGGTTTCCAAATCCTGGATGATTTTCATGGCGCCGTAAACTTCACCGGAGTTGCCCAGCACTTCCAGTTTTTGACTCAATTCCACGACCTGGCGCGCGCCCATGTTCAGGCTCATGCTTTTCAGCGCGTGAGCGTGAAAGGCGAGTTGCTTGGGGTCTTCGACGGCTTGCACCAGTTGTTTGATGTGCGTGGGTGCGGTCTCGAGATAGAGGCTGATCAATTCGCTTAACATGCTGACGTCTTCGGTGGGCGCCATTTCGCGGAGGTCGGCAATGATGCTGGCGTCGAGCAGTCCGGGCGACAGCGACTCGGGATTGCGCATGAAGTAATTGGTGTCGTACTTCACCACCTTGGTTGGCCCCCAACGTTCGAGGGTGGCCTGCAAATCCGCCACGCGAACCGGTTTGGAAATGTAATCGTCCATGCCCACGGCGAGACACTTTTCGCGATCGCCAATCAGCGCATTTCCGGTCATGGCCACAATCACCGGGCGCTTGTCCCGCGTCCAGCGTTCGCAAATGGTCCGGGTACATTCGTAGCCGTCCATTTCAGGCATCTGCACGTCCAGGAAAAGCACGTCGTAGGGTTTCTGTTCCAGCGCCTTGATGACTTCAACCCCGTTGGTGGCCAGATCCGCCTGGTACCCCAATTTGTTGAGGACGCTGATGCCGACCTTTTGGTTGATCGGATTGTCATCGGCCAGCAGGATGCGCAGCGGCAGGCGGCGCGCGAAATCCGAATCGAGTCCGGGCGTGAACGGAGGTTTGCGATCCGGCTGCACGCGCACTCCGAGCATGCGGCCGAGCGTTTCCAGCAACAAACCGGGACGAATGGGCTTGTGAAGAAAATGGGCTTCGGTCATCCCCGCCGCGTGCAGGTCTTCGGTGCGCAAACGGGCCGTGGAAAGCAAGAGCAGCGGCAGCGACTTTCGGGTGGGTAATTTTTGAATTTCGCGCGCCAACGCGAAACAATCCATGCCCGGCAGTTGCGCGTCCAGGATGATGACTGAATATCCGGTGGGTTCGCGCAGTAAGGCCAGCGTCTGGTCGGCCGTTCCGGCGATGGTAACCTGCATGCCCCAGCTTTCCAGGAGTTGCCGCAAAACCCGCGCGTTGCTCGTGCCGTGTTCCGCCAGGAGCACGGATTCGTTGGCAAGCTGCCGTTGTTTTCCGACCCACGCGGGCGGCGTGACCGTGCCGGTGCTCTGCACGAGAATGGTGAAATGGAACGTGGCGCCGCTGTTGGCGTCGCTGTCCACCCAGATGCGGCCGCCCATTAATTCCACGAGGCGCTTGCTGATCGCCAACCCCAATCCCGTTCCGCCGAAGTGGCGCGTGGTGGATGCGTCCACCTGGTGAAAGGATTTGAACAGGCGATGCTGCTTTTCCAACGGAATGCCGATGCCCGTATCGCGCACGCTGAAGTGCAGCAACCATTCCTCGCGGCTGACGGTCGTGCCGTCGGTGGCGCCGTCCAATTCACGAATGGCGGCCGTGGCTGGAGTTACTTCCACCACCACTTCGCCTGAAGGCGTGAATTTGACCGCGTTGCTGAGCAGGTTGACCAAGACCTGGCGCAGCCGGATCATGTCGCTGAGGATGATTTTGGGCAGCGAATCGTCCACGGTATAAACCAGATCCAACCGCTTTTCGGCGGCTTTGGTGGCCAGCAACTCCAACGCGTCTTCCACGCAGCCGCGCAATTCAAACGGATGATGGTCAAGCTCCAGTTTGCCGGCTTCGATTTTGGAAAAATCCAGGATGTCGTTGATGATGGTCAGCAAGGCATCGGCGCTGGTGCGTACGCCTTCCACGTACTCGCGCTGCTCCTCGGACAGGTCGGTGTCGAACAACAGCGAAATCATGCCGACCACGCCGTTCATGGGCGTGCGGATTTCGTGGCTCATGTTGGCCAGAAACGCGGACTTCGCCAGCGTGGCTTCCTCGAGCTTCTGGTTCAGGGACAGCAATTGCGAGTTGCCGTTGACCAATTGTTGCTGACTTTCCCGCAGCGCGCGGTAAGCGGCGTCGCGTTGGATTTGATTGAGGTAGGCGCGCGAGTGATAGCGGATGCGCGCCAGGAGTTCCAGCCGGTCCGGCAGTTTGACCAGATAATCATTGGCGCCCAGGCTGAACGCCTGGCCTTTGATCTGTGGATTTTCGTTGGTGCTTAAAACGATGATGGGGATTTCGCGGGTGACGGGATTGGCGCGAAATTGCGTGACGAGGCTGAGTCCATCAATGCCGGGCATGACCAAATCCTGCAGGATCACCGTGGGGCGCAGTTGCGCCGCCAGGGTCAAGGCTTCGCGCGCATCGGCGCAGTAATGGAAATCAATGTCCGGTTCGGTGACGAGCGCGCGGCGGATGGCTTCGCACACCATGGCTTGATCGTCCACCAGAAGCACCATGACGTGATAATCCGGGAGCTGGGGAAACGTGAGGCGGTTTCCCTCCGGAGAGTTGGTTTCAGTGTGCTCAGTTGCCATGATCTTGACCCAAGATAGAAATGAGGCGTGGCGCGATTTTGTCCAGCGCTAAAATTTCCCGGGCCGCCTGCAATTCCACCGCGGCCTTGGGCATGCCGTACACCGTGCTGCTAAGTCGGTTTTGCGCAATCGTGAGGTGGCCCGCAGTGCGCAAGGCTTTTAATCCCTCGGCCCCGTCGCGCCCCATTCCGGTCAGGAGGATTCCCGTGACCGAACCGCGCCAGTATCGGGCGACACTATGGAAGAACACATCCACCGACGGACGATAAGTGCTCGAGTCCGGCTGTGCGGAATAACCCAGGTGCATCGTGTGGGACATCACGAGATGACGATCTTTCCCGGCGAGATAAACGCGTCCGGGCGCCAAACGATCTCCTTCCGCAACCACGCGCACCCGCAACGGAGTGCGGGCGGCGAACCAACCCGCTAATCCGGGCGCGAACTGTTGGTCCACGTGTTGCACCACGACAATTGCGGCAGGGAAGGTGGCCGGCAGCTCGCCCAGGATGGTGGTCAACGCCGCCGGCCCGCCCGCTGAGGCGCCGATCACAACCAACTTGGTGAGTTGGCGGGGTTGCGCTTCAATAGGAAGTGACGGGGCTTTGGCTTTACGGGATTTCAGCGACTTGGGGGCGCCCAGCAGTTTTTCAATGGTACCGATTTTCGCCAGCAATGGAGCAACCTCTTTCGGTTTTTGTGTGGCTCCGAAAATTGGAACGTCCACCGCGTCCACGGCACCCGCGCCCATCGCGGCAAAGACGTGGGCGATGTGGTCTTCGACCTTGGCCGTGGCTACCACGATGGCGCAAGGGTTTTTGGCCATGATTTGTCGCGTGGCTTCGACGCCATCCAATCGCGGCATGAACAAATCCATCAAGATCAGGTCCGGGCGAGCCTGCTCGCAACGCGCGACGGCCTCCGCGCCATCTTTGGCGATCCAGATGATTTCGTGTTGCGTATGCGCGTTGATACTGCGCCGCAACGCTTCGGCCGCGAGCACCAGATCGTTGACGATGCCGATTTTCACCAGCCGGCCTCCCCAATGAGATCCACCACGGCCCGGATCAGGGTTTCATCCTGAAAGCTGCCCTTGGTTAGATAATAGTCCGCGCCTGCGTTGAGGCCGCGCAACCGGTCTTCCTCGCGATCTTTATAGGAAACAATCATGACCGGAATGAGCCGCAGACGCTCTTCATTTTTAATCAAAGTGGTCAGCTCGATGCCGTCCAGCCGCGGCATATCCACGTCGGTAATCACCAAGTCGTAATCTCCGGCGCGCACGGCGTTCCAACCATCCATGCCGTCCACGGCCACGTCGGCGACGTAACCGGCGGCGTCCAGCAATTTGCGTTCGAGTTCGCGCACGGTCAGGGAATCTTCCACCACCAGCACGCGTTTCTGCCGGTGACCGGTTGCCGGCCCGGTCGCGGGAGGAATGGCCGTATGCCGACCGCTGGTGGCAAATTTGTCAATGCTGCGCAGCAAGTCTTCCACGTCCACAATCAGCACCGGCGCCCCGTCGTCCATCAAGGCCGCGGCGCTGATGTCCTTGATTTTGCCAAGCCGCGGGTCCAGCGGTTGGACGACGAGTTCCCGTTCGCCCAGGAAGCGATCCACTTGCAAACCGTAATGTTGATCCGGTCCGCTCAAAATGATGAGGGACAGATCGCCGGAACTGTCTGGCGTTGCCCCCGAGACATCCAAAATTTGTTGCGCGTTGAGCAGGCCGATGTACTGGTCGCCCCGTCGGAAATGGGGCTGTCCTTCGAGCGTCAGAATTTGCGGGCGAGGCAGTTTCAAACTGCTCACGATCTGCGTCAGCGGAAATGCGTAAGGCTCGCCGCCGATTTCCACCAGCAACGCGCGCAATACGGAAAGCGTCAACGGCAGTTGCAGTTGAATGCGCATGCCGCGCCCTTTCAAGGTGGACACGCGCACGCTCCCCCGGACGCTGCGGATCATGTTTTGCACGATGTCGAGGCCGACGCCGCGTCCGGAAATTTCCGTCACCGTTTCGCGCAGGGTGAACCCGGGCAAAAAGAGGAATTGCAACAACTCCGGTTCGGTCATCGTTTCCACCGCCGCCGGCGCGATGAGCTTGCGCCGGTTGATGGCCTCGCGAACTTGTTGCGGATCCAAGCCCGGCCCGTCGTCGGCCAGGGTGATTTGCAACATTCCGGCGCTGTGCCGCGCTTCCAGGCGGATGGTGGCCTCGGGCGGTTTCCCTTGTTCGAGCCGGACGGCGGGAGTTTCCGCGCCATGATCCACCGCGTTGCGCAACAGGTGGGTCAAAGGCGCTTCGAGTCGCTCGAGGATGTCACGGTCCACCTGGGTGGTTTCACCGAGAATTTCAAAACGGACCTGTTTGCCCAGGCTTTGCGCCAGATCACGCACCATGCGATGGAAGTGTTGGACGCCATCGCCGAAGGGGCGCATCCGGGTGCGCAGCGCTTCCAGGTAGAGGCGGTTCGCCAGTTGGGCGGTACGGCGTTCGTGTTGATCCAGTTCCTGTAACCGCTCCTCCAATTGCTGCGACAGCTCGCGAATTTGTTGCGCGGCGTTGGCCGCCGATTGTTGCCTGACCGGGTCAACGTCGTTGTGGCGCAACTGGTCGAGGGTGGCTTCGAGCGCGGTTTGCTGGCGTTTGATCCGTTGCAACTGCGCGGTGAACGGACGCAGCCAACGCGATTCCACCAACGTCTCACTCGCCAGCGCCAGCAGGCGATTGAGATTTTCCGCCGACAGCCGCAAATAACGCTCCGTGGTTTCCGCCGGCGGCGCGGCGCCGGTGGCGGTGGCAATTTCCGCGCTGCGGAAGTGGGTGGTATCGCCACTGGCCGGGGCGTCGGTGATTTTAATGGGCGGAAATTCACCGGTGGGCGCGGCGATGATGGCGTGAATTTCCAGAAGCCATTGCTCCAGATGCGCCTGATGTCGCTTCTCCCAGTTCGCCGGATTTTTGTCGGCTTGTTTGCCAAGCTCGGCCAACCAATCCACGCCGCGGAGCAGCGCGTTGGTGTGCTCGGGTCGCGGCGTCAGCCGGTTTTGTTGCGCGGCAACAAAGTAATCCTCCAAGGCGTGCGCCACCTGGATGCCGGCTTCCAAATTGACGATCCGCGCCGCGCCTTTGTAGGAATGGGCCGCGCGCATGAGCGATTCCAGTTGTTCCGGGGTGGCGGGAGTGCGCTCCAACGCCAGGATGCCCGCGTTCAACAAGGCCGTCTGGCTCTCGGCCTCCGTGCGGAAAAGTTCCAGCATCGTGAGGTCGGCCACAGAGCTTGCCTGGTTTGACTCGGGTTTCTTCATCAACTGACTTCGCTTGGTTTACAGGTCAAATCCGATTTCAAAAGTCTGGCCGTGATTACGTTAAGTTTCGGTTCAACGCCGCCATCAGTGCTTCCGGATCGAGTAATCCGACGGTGTGTTGACGCCACGGAAAAATGCCGTTGGCGCAATGGCGTCCACCCTGAACGAACAGGCTGGGTGGTTTGCGCAAATCGGCATTGTGAAACCGGTGAACGCCATAAACTTCGTCCACCGGGAACGCCGCGCGTTGCCCGCGCCATTCGGCGACCATCAATCGCTCCTGCCGCTGGCCGTGGATCAAGGCTCTGGGAGCTGTTTCCAATCCAAGCAAACGATTCAGCGCGGCGCAGATCAGCAGTTCGCCGCGAATGTTGACGATGCCGAGCAACACCGTGTGGCGACAATGTGGAATGGTGTGCAGCGGCCGGCGCTCGGCAACTTCCTGAAAAATTTCCGTGGGTAACGCAAGCCATTCCCCCAGCAACCGGAAAATCACGACGCTGGTTTTGGCCGGAGTGGCGACACGTTTTTCCGGCGCAAAATGCAAGCTCCATTCGCGCCGGTAATCGGATGGAATGGGGCGATTGAGAAATTGCGATGCCGCTCGCGCATACGTCGGGCAGTGATGGCAGTGGCCATGTTGCGCGAGTTTCGAGCAGGAATGATCGCCATACACGCCGATGCGATTCCAACAATCGTCCACCGGCGCGGGCAGGTTGCCGGTTTGGGTGACCGATAGTTTGAAGGACGGCCCGGCAATGGTCCGCTCGATCCGCTGGAGGTGTTTCCCCACGGGTTCGGGTTCAACGTGAACCACTTCGGCTTCGACCCGGACGAAATGTTGGGTGCCGGGTTCATCGGGCAAATGGGTTTCCGTTCCGGTATTGCGTGTGAGTTTGGGCGGCGGTGGCGGAGTGGCAGGATTGACGACGGCATCCGCGGTTGTGACCAAATTGGTTGGAAGCGGATCCTCAGCGGGCGGCGGTTCAGCCGCCCAAGCCTCCGCTTCGGCGCGCGTCAAATGTTGCGTGCCCGGCTTGTCGGGTTTCGCGGGCGCGGCAGGATCGGGCTTGGCGCGTTTCACTTAAACCTCAAGGGCTGGACTTGTTTCCGATTTCCAGTTCACGCTGCCGGGCAACCCGGGCCAGGCGCCGTCGGAAAAGTTTGGCGCGGGCCGCGTGGCCTTGTTGTTCCCACCAAACCGCCGAACGTTCGAGTGATTCGTAGTGCGTCGGATCGAGATAAAGGGCCTTGCGATAAAAATCAATCGCCGGTTGATCGTTCCGCACTTCGTGAATCAAACCGATCAGGTAGTAACTTTCCGCGCAATCCGGGTGTTGCCGCAGATGACTCCAGCATAAGGCCACCGCTTCTTCGTGCCGCCCGCTGGCCGCCAGTTCGTGCGCGTGACTGAGCAGCGCCGCGTCGCGACCGGTTGATCCTGCCGCGCCTGCAGCCAACGTGATCGGTCGCACCAACGGAATGAGTTGGCCCGATCGGTCCGGGATTGGGTCGGGCTGAATGGTTTTGGAACGTGAACGGCGCGGCGAGCGGTGCGAAAGGAATTTTCCCTTGTGACACGCAAAAGCCAGCGGCCAGCCAGCGTGGATGAAGCCGCATTTGGCGGCGATGGGCGGTTCCGCGGGGCCGACAAAAAGCGTTCCGTCCGGGGCGAGCGAACGGTGCAATTTGGCCAGGGCGGAAACCTGGGTGGCGCGATCAAAATAGATCAGCAGATTGCGGCAGAAGATGAAATCGTAGGGCGGCACCGCCACCAGAAAGTCGGCATCCAGAATGTTGGCACGTTGGAAGGAAACCTGGCGGCGCAGCGTTGCGTTCAGCGCAAAGCCGCCTTTCACCGGGCGGAAGTGGCGCTCGCGAAATTCGAGGTTCGTGCCACGAAAAGAATTTTTGCCGTAAACGCCGCGCGCCGCGCGGGTCAACGCGTTTTGCGAAATATCCATCGCGTCAATTTGAAACGCGGTGGCCGCCACTCCGGCATCCACCAGGGTCATGGCCACCGAAAACGGTTCTTCGCCACTGGAGCAGGGGACGCTGAGGATGCGCAGCGTCTGTTTCGGATGCCGGGGCCGCCACTGTTCCGTTACGATTTTGGCAAAGGCGTCGAACGGCGCGCGATCACGGAAGAACCAGGTCTCGGTGACGACGATGGCTTCAATCAGGTCGTCGAGTTCTGCGGGCGATTCGTGCAATTTCTGTTCGTAATCGGCGATGGATTTGAGTCCGTGCCGCTCCATGCGTTGCTGGATGGTCTGCCGGATGCGCCCGGAGCCGATGGCGGCGGCTTCCAAACCGATGCGGCGGCGCAACAAGGTTTCAATCCGTAACATGCGTGGACTCCAATAAGGGGTTTGGATTTGGCGCGTAATTTTCCTGCTGCAACAGCCGCTCCAAATCGAGGAGATAAATGACGCCTTCCGCGTCTTTCAAGAAACTGTCGGCCAGCGGTTTTCCCACCACCGGGATCTCGGTTTTCACCAAATCCTCGGGTTGGCAGCGCAGCGTTTCCGTGGCGCGCTCGACGATGAGGCCCAGCCGCCGTTCGGGCGCGGCTGCGGTTTGGTGCTGGATGATGATGATGCGCGTGCTGAAATGTTCGGCGGCCGGTCGCCCGAGGAGCAGCGCGCATAAATCCACCGCCGCCACCGGTTGGCCGCGATAGACGAACACCCCGGCCAGTCCCGGCGGCGCTTGCGGAATTTTTTTCAATTCCAGCAACGGCACAATCTCCAGCACGCGCCGGGCTTCCAGGGCGAATCGCTCGTTTCCAAGTTGGAACAACACAAACAACATGGCGTCATTTCACCTCGAGCTGGAAGCGCGCCACGCTGGATTGAAGACTGCGGGCGGCTTCGTTCAACTGTTCGATGGCCAGATTGGACTGGCGCAGCGAGTCGGCGGTTTGATGCGCGGCTTCGCTGAGCTGGGTCAAAGTTTCGCTGATCTGCTGCGCGCCGGTGGACTGGGCGTGCATGCCTTCGCTCACGGTGGTGAAGCGCGGGGTCAACAATTGCACCTGGCTGATGATTTGCGCCAGTTGCTTGCTGACCTGGTTGATTTCATCCACGCCTTGCCGGACTTCTTCGGAAAATTTATCCATGCCCATCACGCCCGCCGTCACCGCCGATTGCATTTCCTTGACCATCTTCTCGATGTCGTAAGTGGCGACCGCCGTTTGGTCGGCCAGGCGGCGGATTTCCATGGCCACGACCGCAAAGCCCAGTCCGTATTCGCCGGCTTTTTCCGCTTCGATCGCGGCGTTGAGCGAGAGCAGATTGGTTTGATCCGCCACCTTGGTGATGGTGGTGACGACGGCATTGATGTTCCCCGCTTTTTCGTTCAACGCCGCCAGCCGGCTCCCGATGGTTGCCGAAGCGGCCATGAGCTGGCGCATGGTGTTTTCCATGCGGGTGATGCCGTTTTGACCGCTGCCCGCCAGGTTTCCGGTTTCATGCGCCACGTCCACGACTTCCTGCATGGTGAGGTCGAGTTCGCGCGAGGTGGCGGAAATTTGCTTGGAAGTCGCGCCGATTTCGGCAGTCGTGGCGGCGATTTCCGTCGTCGTGGTTTGTTGTTCGCGCGAGGTGGCGGCAATCTGCGTCGCGGTAATGTTCACCTGCACGCCGGAGCGTTGCACTTGTCCGACCAGAATGGAAAGGTCATCCGCCAGCCGGTTCAAACCCTCGCCCAATACGCCAAACTCGTCCTTGCGGTTCAACACCACGCGCTTGGTGAAGTCGCCGTTGCGCATCCGCTCCATGACGTCCACCAACTGCTTCAGGGGAATGGTGATGGCTGAGGAAAGCACAAAGCGGAACACCAGAAAAACCAGACCCAGCATGGCCGCCAACCCCAGCACCACGAACAACCCGGTCCGGCTGGCCTGCAGGTCCGCCTCGTGCCGCACTTGCTCGAATGCCATTTTAACTTTGTCCACCACGTCTTTCCGTTGCTGAATGACGGCGGGATTGGATTTCAGGAAGAAATCGCGCGCCTCCAGCGGGTCCTTTTCCAATCGCTCGATCACTCCTTTAACGTGTAGTTCGAGCGTCAAGGTTACAAAGCCGTCCAGCGCGTCCAGGGCGTCCTGGACACTTTTATGGGAATGAAGTTGGCGCAATTCCAGCACGCAACTTCGGAGGTCTTCCATTCCCGCTTTGATATTCGCGTATTCCGCTTCCGCGATTCGGGGTTTGCGGAATTCAAGCACCGTGGCCCGCAGGGCGTCGCTGATCACGACCAGGTCATAGCCGATGCGGGTTTCCGCCACGTGCAACTGCTCGCTGCTGTGCAGACTGCGTTCGCGGCTGTGCTGGCTGAAAAAGGCCAGTCCCACGGCGATCAGGATGATCGTGATGAAGATCACGAGCATCGTGTAAAGGCGTTTCCAAATTGACAGATTCATGAGCGCAGATGGCTGGGACGCATAATCACGCTCCCAAGCTGGAAAAACAAGAAGGTTTGTTTATCTCCCGCCATCGGGTAAGCTGGCAGAGCCAATAAAACCATGAAGGCATTACCAATAATTCTGGCTTCTCAATCACCACGCCGCCGGGAATTGCTCCACCTGCTCGACCTGCCGTTTCAAGTCGTGCCCAGCGCGGCCAAAGAAGTTCACGACAAACAACTGACCGCCTGGGAAATGGCGCAAGTAAACGCCTACCGCAAAGCGCGCGCGGTCGCCCGACGTTTTCCCGACGCGCTGGTCATCGGCGCGGATACCATGGTTTATCTGGATCGGGACACCCGCCTGTTCGGCAAGCCGACCAGCCATCGCGACGCGGCGGACATGCTGAAAGCGCTTTCCGGTCGCGTCCATGCCGTCATCACTGGCGTGTGCCTGCTGCACCTGCGCGAGCGGCACCGTCGGGTGTTCACCGATTGGACGGACGTGCAATTTCATCCGTTGACCGCTGCGCAGATTCGCGCTTATCTGCGGTTGATTGATCCGTTGGACAAGGCCGGCGCTTATGCGATTCAGGAGCATGGCGACCGCATTATTGCGGCGCTCTTTGGCTCCTACAGCAATGTGGTGGGGCTGCCCTTGGAACGCTTGCGCGAGGAACTCAAGGCGTTCGGATTTTTTCAGCGGCGGATCAAGCCCTTGAAGCGGCGGAGCAAATAGTTGGTCTGCGCGGAGTTTCCGCCTAAAGGCGGGACTACGAACAACACGATACGAGCGACTCAATACGAACGATTCAAAGCGGCGGGGTAGATGAGTTGTCGTCTTTGACTTGTGGAACTCCGCCTGAAGGCGGAACTACAAGCGACGTGATACGAACGACTCAATACAAACGTTTTGGAGTGGTGGTGAGTTCAGGAGCGACCGGTTAGCGCGACCGCGCTGTGCTCGATCCAGCCGAGGTGATGGGCTTCATCGGTCACTTGCAGCCAGGCGTCTTTTTGATCCAACACCCGCAGTTCCGCGCCATCTTGCGCCGTGAACGCCGTGGCGGATTCTTCAAACGGACTGGTGCGCACGGCGGCCTGATGGCGAATCACAATGGCGATGCTTCCCGGCGCCTGGGTTGCCGCCGCCAGTTTGGCTCCGATCAACAAGGCAAGGGAAGCGACGACCCCCATCGCAATCCAGCCGCGCAACGCCGTGCGCCAGTGCGGGCGGAGCACCCGCGCGATGAGCAGCGCCAACGTGATCCAGATCGCCGCCGTCGCCAGTCCCAGCCATTCCGAGTTGGATAATGCGCCGAGTTTTTGTTGCCAGCTTGATGGAATGAAACGCGGGCCGTGAACCTGGTTGCGCGCAAATTTCAAGTTCGCGCGCACATCCGGGTCGCGCGGCGTCAGCGCTTCCGCCTGGCGGTACGCCGCGATCGCTTGACCGAGGTGACCCGCCTTGAAACGCGCGTTGCCGAGATTGAAATAAAGCGCGGCGGAGGTGGTCCCGTTTGTGAGGATTTGCTCGTAAGCGTCCGCTGCCTCGGCAAATTTGCTTTGCGCGTAAAATTGATTGGCCGCGTCAAATTGCGTGGCCGGATCCGCTGCTCGGCTGAAGGGCGTGAAGCTGAACAGAAATAGCAGCGCGAAACCGGCGGTTGCCCCAAAGCGAAGAATGTGGGGGTACGAAACATCTGTCCGCTTGAGCGGCGTCCAACCCATGCTGGTTTGACTCGGGTTACTCATGATTTCACCTCGTCCAATTCGCGCAGCACGGATTCCAGTTTGGGAATGAAAGCCGCCAGTTCCTGACTCGAACGGATCGGCGCGTAGCGCGCCAGATTGGTGGCCTGGAAAAGTTCCTGCGTCGCGGCCAGCGTGGTTTCCGTCACGCCGCGCGGACGGAGTTTCTCGTCAACAACCGCTTCCGTGATGGCTGAGGCCGGCAGATCGAGGCGCTCGCCGAGCTTCTCTTGCAACAGACGCATGAGTTCCGCGAAGAATGCCTCCGATTGGTTTTGCTCCGCCAGGACGCGCAATTTCTCCTGACCGTCCCGCAACGTGGCTTCCACCTGCCGGCGCCGACGCAGACGCGGGTTGTTCGTCAGCGCCTCAGTGCGTCTGCGCCACCACATCGCGCCAATCAACGCCAGCGCTGGCGCGAGATTCAAAGTGACGAAAGTCGGACTGAAACCCACGGAGGCCGGGCCGGACGATGTTTTTCCGAGTCGCGTTTTGATGGGCACGATGTCGAGTTGCGGCGGTGGCGTGTGATTCGCAGTCGGGTGATTGGCCACGACGGTTGGCGCGACCACCGTTCCGCCGGGACGAACGATGAGCGGCGTTCCGGGTTGGCTCAGAGTTTGGTACGTTTTCGTCTCGGGATTGAAGAAGGCAAAGGTGAATGGTGGCAATTCCTTCAGGTCGGGGTTTTCCGGCGACACGATTTGCTCGAAGGTTTTTGTGCCCTGCAGACCCAGTTGATCGGAGGTTTCGATCCGCGACGTGGGCGGGTACGTTTTGAAATCTTTCCAAGTGGTCTGCTCGGGCAGCGTAAGCGCATCCAACCCGCCATGACCGCTGATCGCCACCCGCACGGTAATCGGATCGCCCGTGGTGACATTGGTCGGGCCGGCGCTGACCGTCATGGAGAAATTTCCCACCGCCCCGGTGAAATTGGCCGGACGACCTTCCGCCGGCAACGGCTGGCATTGTAATGATTGCGCGTCGCTGGCGAGGGAAAGTTGCCGCCGTTCTTTGCTGAACATGCCGAACGGATCAAAGAGATCGCGCCGCCGGTTGTTTGACGGCAGTTCAATTACCATCGCGGCGGTGATGGGACCGACCGTGAGCGGCCCGGTTTTGATGGGTGTCAAACTCACCGCAATCGGCACCACGGTGTAGGCCGCGTTGCCGACTTGCATCCGCCGCCGCGGCAGTTCCGCCATTTTGCCGACGGTCAGGCCTTCCGCCGGCGTGGCGGTAAATTGAAATTGCCCCGCGTTCACGCCATCGCGCAGGTAGAGCTGAAACTCGCCGGTGATGATTTCGCCGAGGTAAACATTGGTCTTGGGCAGTTGCAATTGCAGAAAGGCGGGTTGCGATCCGTGGGCCACCGCCTCGGGCGAAGGTGTTCCGGCCTTGAGTACGGTGAGGTGGATGGGTTGGGTGATTAGCGTCTGTTGGCCCAGCGTCACCTTGACCGGCGGAATGACAAACTCGCCCACGCGCAACGGGGTGATGGTGTAATTGTGTGTGATCTTGGCCGTAGTCTGGCCGTTGACAAAACTGAACTGGCTCGAAGGGCCGTTGTAGGCGAACTGAAGTCCGGATACGGCGGGCGCCGGCGGCGTGCCTTCGGGTTGCGCTCCGTCAAAGGTCAGTGAGAAACCCACGCGTTCGCCGAGATAAACCGTGTCCCGATCCACACTGGCCGTAAAGGTGACGGCGGTGGCAACCATCATCGAGAGCCACCAACCCAATCCACCCGCCAGCCCGCGCGACACTGCGGTGCCGCGCTGCCGCCGGATGATTTTATTCTGCCGCGAAAACCTTTCCATTTGGGACGATCAGTCTTGTCAGATGCCGTTGGCGACGCAAGGTTCCGTTCACCGCCGCTCCACCCAACGAAGGAATGGACAATCTTCCGCCGCTTTTGTTCGGAAGAAATGGCCGGGGGCAGCGGGCCAAAACCGGACGTTGCCGACGCGGGTTGCGGTTATTCTTGGCAAGGATTTGAGCGAACGGCAAGCTGACTTCCGGCATGGCGTCAGACCTGACTCAATTTCAAGCCTTACTCGCAACCGCGGCCCCGGCACAACTTGGTCCGCAACCTCGGCCGGGCACTTTGCCCCGGGCCGAACTGGAAGCGCGCCTGACCGCGTTGCTGACGCCAGCGCCGCCGTCCGCCTCGCGCCGGCAACTGGTTCGCGCGCTGGTCCTGCTTTGGCACGACCATTTGGATGCCGCGCACACGCTGGTGCAGAGTCTTCCCGATCCGGAAGCCAGTTTCATCCACGCCATCATGCACCGGCGCGAACCTGATTATTGGAACTCCAAATACTGGTGGCGGCGGGTGGGAGCGCATCCGGTCTTTTCCGAGCTGGCGCTACGCGCGCAAGAACTCTTCGCCGCGCAACCCGGGGTCGCCGCGCTGAAAATTTCGCCGCCGTTGATCCGCAACGGGCGCTGGGTTCCGGATGCGTTCGTGGATTTGTGTGAGCGCGCCGTGAACGAAAACCTGCCGCTGGATGGTTTGCGTGAACTGCAACGGCTTGAGTTCGCGACCTTGCTGGAGTTTCTGTTGCGGTCATGAATCCGACCGGCACCATCCTCAATGCCATCATTCCGGTGTTTGGCGTGATGGCGCTGGGCATGGTCATTCGCCGGCGCAACTGGTTGACCGAAGCGGCGGACCGCAGCCTGATGCAAATTTGTGTCAACGTGCTCCTGCCCTGTCTGATCCTCGATAAATCCTTCGGTAATCCGGCCCTGTCGGAAGCGAGCAATCTCCTCCTGGCGCCCCTGCTGGGTTATTTGCTGGTGGCGTTTGGTGTCTGGCTGGCGTGGCTGCTGCGACCGCACCGCGCCTTGGCAACCGCTGCGGCCAGTCGCACCTTTGCGGTCACGGTCGGCACGCATAATTACAGCTACGTGCCGTTGCCCCTGGCGCTCCTGTTGTTTGATGGCAAAACCGTCGGCGTTCTGTTCCTGCACATCATCGGCGCGGAACTGGCCATGTGGTCGGTGGGCGTGATGGTGCTTTCCGGCGGCGCGTTGCGGGACTGGCGCAAATTGCTGAACGCGCCGCTCTTCGCCATTCTCATCGCCATCGTCAGCAACGCCGTCGGTGCGGACCGGCACGTTCCCGCCGTCCTCAGTACCGGCATCCATTGGCTGGGCGGCTGCGCCATTCCGCTGGCGCTGCTCTTGATCGGCGCGATCATGGCCGACCGCCTGCCGGAATTTGTTTCCCGCCAGGGCGGCCGCGTCATCGGCGCGGGCGCGTGGTTGCGTCTCGGTTTGCTGCCGCTGAGTTTTCTGCTCGCGGCAAAATTGATTCCCCTGACGGTGGAGCATCAGCGGGTGTTGGTGTTGGAAGCGGCGATGCCGTGCGCCGTGTTTCCGATGGTGCTTTCAAAACTGTATCCCGGCGAACCACTCGTCGCCATCCGTACCGTTCTCAGCACCGCCGTGATTTCCCTGATTACCACGCCCCTTTGGATTCGCCTGGGACTGAAATGGCTGGCGCTTTAATTGCGCCTGAACCTTCAGCGCCGACGGACCGGACCGTGGTCGGGTAAAGCCCTTTGATGCAACGCATCCAACCGGCCGAATTTGAGTTGAGCCGCCGGCAGCGTTGCTTCACTGAGAAGCGTTCTTGACGCAATCCACCAGCAGGCGTAAAACAAGACACAACAATCAATGAGCACCACCGCGAAATACGCCAAGGACATGGCTAAGGAATCGTTGAACGCTTTGGGTTCGACAATGGACGCCCAAGCCAAAATGAACGACTACCTGAATTCGGGTGATGACTTGAGCGACGATGAAATCGAGAACTATATGCGCTACAGAGTTGGCAGGAAATGATCCGACGCTCGCAGCCGAAGAAGAATGAAGCCCGATGAAGTTGAGAGACTGATTTGCGCGGCGCGAAAGCCGGACGCGAGCTTTTACGAGCGACTGGCCGTCGAGATGCAAGCGCTCAACGCCTCTAAGAAAGCCAAGAAGCTTGAATCTTGGGATGCTGACCTGATTGGCAACCTTGAGACGACTGTTAAGGAACTGACTCGGGTTGTGGAAGCAGACTGGCAAGAGAACATGACGGAGAAGCTGCCTTGCGAGTTCGAATATCAAATGATCCGCGCCGCAGATCCGGTGGATCACCTGAAGGTGTTGACCCGCCTTTACAAGGACGGTGATCCTCAAAGCATCTTTTACGGCCGCTCTATTGCGAAGCTGGAAGACAACAAGTTTGTGCTGTGGGCGTAGTGAGCCTCACTGCAACGGCGACTGACGGTTTTGGTGATGCTGTACACTAGACACAAGTCATACCTAAGCCCGATGAGGATATTCCTAGCGACTCTACTGGTCGTCTGCATGAATGGCTGTTCGACACCGACTCACCGGGGCGACTCTGCCACGCAGCCAGAACCTGTCCTGATCATTTACCACGTTAAGCCGGGTGCAGAAAAAGCACTTGAGGACGTGCTTAAGCGTGCTTGGAAAATCTACCGTAGAGAACGGTTGGTTATTGACCAACCACACGTCTGCGTGCGGGTTAACGGGGGTGCGGAGAAAGTTCGTTTTGTGGAAACGTTCTCTTGGGTCAGTCACTTCGCCACTGAACACCCCCCGGACTCCGTAAGAGAGATTTTGGAACAGATCCAGTCCTTGTGCGAAGATCGCGGAGGCAACAAGGGTGTTGAAGTGCGAAGGGCTGAAATCCTGATGCCCTGAACCGGCTGTCCCGCCCAAGTGGGAAGAGGAAAATCTAGCTCAGGACGGCTTAATACCCGTCGCTACAAACTTCAATGAAACGCGGTCATGGGTTGGGGAGCGCACCCGTCTCGCGTCGAACACCGGATGAAGCGGATTAGCCCAAGCTGGTGCGAACACCGGATGATTTGGATTGATCCAATCTGGTGCGGTTTCTGTCGGGCGAGACGCCCGCCAGCACACGCGAGACGCGTATGCTCCCCAGTTGCCGTTGCACGATCGCGACCGCGAAATACGCCAACCACGCGAAAACTGGGACGGGAACAATGGCTTTCCCGGTTGCCATTTCCTTTCGCGTGGTTCGCGGTTCATCCGGTGGTTGTCAGTCGTGGAGTCGGAGTGGCTAGGGTGACGACTCTGGCGACGACAATAGATTCGCACCTTCTGACCACAAGCTGAACTCTCGTGGTGACCAAATGCTACCCGTTGCTACGAACTTTAAGAAAACGAGGTCATGGGTTGGGGAGCGCACCCGTCTCGGGTGCAGGTTCGACGCGTCCCGCGTCGAACACCAGATGAAGCGGATTAGCTGCAAGCTGGTGTGATTCGATTGGAGTTTGGGTGGAACGGGCCACTGGCCCGTTCTGTCGGGCTACCAGCCCGGCAGTCGAACGCAAAGAGTGCGAACTCAATGGGGTGCGATCTCCGTGTACTCGGCTGGGCGGCAGGTTGCCACCCAGAACGGCCAAGTTGGCCGTTCCACCAGGACCAACTGCATCGTTCCGGCTAAGTCGGTGTGGTTTCTGTCGGGCGAGTCGCCCGCCAGCACACGCGAGGACGCGTATGCTCCCCAGTTGCCGTTGCACGAGCACCCCCGCCAAATACGCCAGCCACATGAAATCTCGGGCAGGAACGGCTTTGAGGTCAGACTGTCCGATTGACGGCAGGAGGCTGCTTGGTCAGGATGAAACGGATGGCGTTCATTATCCGTAACTCAATTGTGTCGCTGCTGATGGTCCTGTTACTCGCCAGTTGTACCACGGTGCGAAAATCTGACGTTTCGCTGAACGGGTCGGCCATGGCGTTGATGGCCGCCACGGCCGATCTGGCGGCGGCGGGCGCGTCGCGGTTACCGGCGGATTATATCTGGGCAACACTGCGGGATCGGGCTGACGATCCCCAAGTGCAAGCGGCTTTTGATCGCGCGTTGCTCCGTCCCACCCGGGCGGCCCAAGGCGCGTTGTTACGCGCACTGGAGTTCAAGTTCATTCACGATCCGGGATGTTCAGGGCTGGATATTTTGGGGCCGGAGTTGAGCGATCACTTTCGCAACTTCAACTGGCAGGAGGATGATTTTCCGGGTGGCCCGAAAGGTCCGAATGAGCAGTTTGCCGATGTCATGGTGGACGCCTTGGACCTGGTGCGTCCGGAGCGCCGGGCGAACCGTTCGCGCGCCGCGGTTGTTTTGCGGCAGGAGGTCAATGACGGCGTTTGGAATTATATCACCAACCAATGGCTGGCCGTTCCGGGACAGGAGCAGTGGAAGCTGAATCGTCACGCGCTGTCTTCGTTTGAGCGGATGCGCGAACAGGCGCGAACCGAAGGCGTGGATTTGATCATCCTTTCGTCGCATCGTTCTCCGCAGACGGCGCAAGCCAATGCGGCTCGCGCGGGCAATGCCAATGCCGTGGCCAGTTTTTCCGCGCACTCGCTCGGGCTGGCGATTGATTTCAAGATGAGTCAGGACGGGGAATTTCAAACGCGCGAAGGGTTCACCCGTCCGATGTCGGAACTGGTGCGGATGCGCCAATCGCCGGTTCATAAATGGCTGCTGCTGCGCGGCGAGGCGTTCGGATGGTATCCCTACCAAAATGAACCGTGGCACTGGGAGTATAATCCGCCCGGTTTTCGCGATTTGTACTGGGCTGGTTTTCCGGGCGGCGCCCCCGCACGCGGGATCATCATTGACGGGCCATAAACCAACTTCGCCCACGCCAGCGGCTCGCCAAAATAGCGATCAAGCAAGTGGTGACGCACACCATCGCTTTTGGCGCGGTTGATGATGACCTCCGTAAGCCCCGATTTTCAGCCGCGGATAACCGGTGAATATCTTTCAATAACTTCGTTTTGCGCTTACCAAATCCGGAGCGGAAAATTCAGATCGTCGCAGCGATGCGACGCTAAGTCGCTGCGGTTTCTTATTGTCTCTATTCTCGTTGGTTTACGTCATGAAAGTTTTGCTGCAACACGTCCGTTCCCAGCTTTATCTACGGAGCTTGGGGTATTGGACCGTGAATCCCGAGTTGGCGCGGGATTTTCAGCAGCGGTGGGAAGCGCTTCGGTTCGCGAGCGAACACGTCATCACCGGGGTGCAATTGGTTGTGGACAATGTGGCGGCTGAGGAATTGGAGAGCGGTTTGTTGTTGTCCGCAAACGGCGCCGCAGTTGGCGCGGACGATTGAACCTCAACTGCCGCCCGCCCATTCGGGCTGGTGTTTCAGGTGGTAAAGCATTTCGCCCGCCTTGGGCACAAAGAGAATTCCTTCCGCCTCCCGATTCATGAAATCCATTTCGCGGATCGTCTCTGGATTACGGTAGCCCAGATTGATGTGGCGACAGAGCGACTCGGGGATGCCCGTGGCCAGAGTGACGCGGATGCGGCAATGTTCCACGCCATTTTCCATGCGGCCGATGCCGCGCACGTGCGTGCTGTGCGCGAGGATGCCCCAGGGGTAATGTTTGAATTGCTCCCACTGATTCACAAAATAGTCGCGGCAATGATACCCAATTTGTTCAATGATCCGGCCGTGGGTGACGGAAATCTCGCGCACATGCGGTGCGTAGATGATCAGTTCCCCGCCATCGGCCACCACCGGTTCGAGTTTGTACATGCCTTTGCCCGCCACCCAAAGGTCGTCATACATCAACGGAATTTTTGACAACACGGTGTGGAACGGGCGTTCCTTGTAGGTGATGTGGGTTTGTCGGGAAAGATCGCTCGCCGCGTCCCAGGCACTTTCCGGGGAGCCGAACGTCAGACCGACAAGCGATTTATCCGGCGCAACGACGAGACAGAAGCAGGCCTTGGGCATTTTGACCAGGCCGCCGGCGCGATCCACGATCCGGCGCACCGGCGTCCATTTGTTGCCGATGATCATGGGGTTGGTAATCACGGCGCCGAGCCAGTGAAAGAAATTCAAAATGCGCGGTCCGCCCACGCCCGGAAACAGGTACTTGTTGCCGCCGGAAAAGCCCACCACCTCGTGCGGGAAAACCGGACCGACAATGATGATTTGGTCGTAGTCAAAAACGAGCTTGTTGATTTCCACCGGCACTTCGATGGCAAACCGGCCGCCGGATAGCTCGCTGACCTCGGCGGGACTGAGGCGGCCAATTTCCCGCAGCGCGTCGGGATTGTCCCATTCGTGATTAAAGAACCGCACCTTTGAGTAATCCTGGCGTCGTTGCGTCAGTGTGATTTCCAAACGATCGCAAATGGCCGCTTCGCTCATGGGCGGATGCGTGCCCAGCGCAATCAGCACGTCCAGCGCCGCGGTCGTCGCGCCGATCTGCGCGTAGATGGCCTGGAACAGCAGACCCAGCGGCGCGGTGCGCGTGTGGTCAGGGACGATGAGTAAAATTTTCTTTCCCCGGGATGCGGCCACCGGCAGCGCTTGTTGCACCAGTTGCGTTACTTGTTCCGGAGACAGCCGACTGCCGGGCGCATGAAGTTGTAAAGCGGTTTCTGACACGCGGGAAAATTAGCAGAGGCGTCCGGCTAAATCCATTCCGCAAAGGAAACGGTTTGATCCTGCACCCGGCGCCGTCGGATTTGAATGGCGTTCAGATTTGCAGGCGCGTGAGGACTTCAGCCACGTTGGCTGGCCGGTGCGCCGGTTCTTTTTCCAGACAGGCGGCAACGGTTTCATCCCAGGCCAATGGGATTTTGGGTTTGCGCACGCCGGATTGAATCAAGCGTTCCGACATCGTAGGCGGAATGATTTCGTGCAGTTGCTGAAAGACGTCGCCATCGTGGAATGGTGGTTTACCGGTCAACAGTTCATAAATGGTGACGCCCAATGAATAGATGTCGTCGGAGACGGCGGGCGCGTCGCCAGTCCATTGTTGCGGACTCATATACCAATCCGTGCCGATCACGCGATGGTATCCGGGGTCGTGATCGTGAGCGCGCAGGGACCGCGCCAGCCCGAAGTCCGCGAGCTTCAAGCGTCCGCGCGAATCGAGAATGAGATTGGAAGGTTTGATGTCGCGATGCACGATACCGGCCGCGTGCGCAAAGGTGAGCGCCGCGCCCAGGTCCCGCAGCCAGGGCGAAATTTCCTCGCGGCTGAACCGCAGCCCCGGCTTGTCCACTTTCATGGACCAGAGCGACCAGCCGTCCACGTATTCCATCGCCACCGCCACGCCGTGTGCATCGCGTAAAAAGTCATAGACGCGCACGATGTTGGGATGGATCAATTGTTCGCTGCGCACCGCTTCCACGCGCAACCGCTCGATTTCCCTGGCGTCGGCCAGTAAATGCGCGGCCAGAAATTTCAGCACCACCAGCCGCTCCCACTCGCGATCGTGTGCCAGCCACACCACACTCATGCCGCCGCTGCCCAGCGCGCGTTTCAAATAGTAACGTTCAAAAACTCGTTGGCCGGCCGTGAACGGAACTGGCGGACGACCTGATGGTTGCGTCATTGCCCGACAACCTAGCAAAACCCCGTTGCGGATGGGTAGCAAAAGGAACTGGATCCCGTCGGGTTTCGTGTTGGCGACTGACTTTCCACTTTGAAGTTACACGGGCAAATCTCTAGTTTGAGCGCCGTGCAAAACGAGTGGCCCAGTGTAACCGTCATCATTCCGGCGCGTCCCGATGCCGCCGAAGTGACGGCGGTGCCGGCCGCTCAGGCTCTGGATTATCCGGCGGCGCAGTTGGAAATCATCCTGGCGCGCGGCCGACAACCTTCCGTCCAACGCAACGCCGCGTTACGCGCGGCTCGCGGCGAATTGATTTATTTTCTCGATGATGACGCGCTGGCGCGACCGGAGAATCTGCGACGGGCGGTGGAACATTTTCGCGATGCGCGGGTGCAGATTGTGGGCGGCCCCAACCTTTGTCCGCGCGAGGCGTCGTTCCTGGAACAAGTGTTTGCCTTGGTGCTGACGAATTGGCTGGCGTTTGGTCCGAGCCGGGCGCGTTACGCGCCGGTCGGCGCGGTGCGGGACACGAGCGAGAAGGAATTGATCTTGTGCAATCTGCTGGGTCGCCGGGCGACGTTGCTGCGACATGGCGGATTTAACGAAGCGCTGTATCCGAACGAAGAAAATGCGTTGCTGGACAACATCCAGAACGACGGCGGTCGGCTGATTTACGATCCGGAACTTTTCGTGTGGCGGCGTCCGCGACGCTCGTTAAAACAATTCACGCGGATGCTGTGGAATTATGGTCGCGGGCGCGCTGAACAATTCCGTTCCACGCCGACGCTGGGTTCATTGCTCAATTTCGTACCGCCGCTGTTTGTCGCGTACTTGGTGGCGGCGCTCGCGCTGGCCTGGCGCTGGCCGTGGGGGTGGCTGCCGCTGGTGGCGTACGCGCTGGTGATTGCCGCGCAGTTGTTGGTTTTGGGGCCGCGTGGCGGAATCATCCGCAGTGTGTGCGCGTTGCCCTTCCTGGTGGAAACGCATGTGGTTTATGGTCTTGGTTTCTGGCGGGGACTGTTTACCCGACTTCATCCGACCGGGGCGAAACCAAATGGTGAAGTGCAATTGCAACGCTTCAGTCAGGCGCATTAACCACGGCGTTGCCGACTCGCTTCATACAGGAAAATCGCCGCCGCACTTGCGACGTTGAGCGAATCCACCGTCGGCGCGATCGGGATGGCGACGGCGGCGTCACAGGCCGCCAGCACCGCCGGCGAAACGCCATGACCTTCCGCGCCGAACACGACACACAAGTCGGCGCGCAAATCGGTTGTGGGCAATTCCGATTGCTCCGTATGTGGATGCGCGGCGACGCAACGGATTCCGTGTTGTCGCAGTTGCGTGATGGCCTGAGCCAGATTCGCCGTTTCGATGACGGGCAATTCAAACACGGCGCCCATGGAGTTGCGCACCGCCCGCCGCAAATACGGGCTGGCGCAAGTTTCACCCACCAACAACGCTTGCGCCCCGAAGGCGACACAGTTCCGCACCAGTACGCCGATGTTTTCGGCACTGGTCAATCCATCGGCGGCCACTAGGAAACCTGATTTGGACCGACGCGCCAGCAGCTCGGGCAGGGGAGTGGGCGATGGAATTTTGGCTATGGCCATGACGCCTTGGAACAAGGTGAAGCCGACCAACGCTTCCAATGCCCGACGTTCGGTGACGCAATAGACGGAAATATCCTCGGAACGATTTTGTAAAGCCGGTGCATATTCCGCCAGCCGCGCTTCCGGCAAGAGAACGGAAATAACCGCCAACGGACTGGCCAGCAGCCGATGCACCACTTTATCGCCCTCGGCCACGAAGAGGCCATGTTCACGATGTTCGCGCGGTCGCTTTAACGTGCGGTAGGGCGCCAGGTTCGGCTGGTCCAGACTGTGGATGCGTTCCAAGTGATACATGCGCGGATCAGGCTGGGACGTTCAAGCAACCGTTTCGCGCGGACGGGATGGTGGTTGGAAAGCCGGTTGGGTCAACGCGAATGAGGATCACAAACACAGCGTCGGGCACGGCACATTTTGTTGCGCCACATGCAGGTGAACGTGATTGGCGTGCAGCGTTTCGAGCCGTCGGGCCATGACGCGTTGCGCCAGTTCGGGTTGGTTGCAATCGCGGCTGAGATGGCCGAGGTAAAGATACCGCAGATCGCCGGACATGATTTCGCCAACGCAATCCGCCGCCGCTTCGTTCGAGAGGTGCCCGTGCCGGCTGAGGATGCGCTGCTTCAAACTCCACGGACGGCGCGGGCACTCTTGCAACAGGCGCACGTCGTGATTGGATTCGAGCACGAGCGCGTTGGTTTTTTTGATGCGTTCCAGCACCAGCTTGGTGACGTGGCCGAGGTCGGTGGCGAAACCAATGCTGCTGCCGTTGGTGCGTAGCACGAAACCGACCGGATCCTGCGCGTCGTGGGGGATGGAAAAACTTTCCACGTTGATATCGCCGACTTCGAAACCGCCGCCCGCGACGAACAAACGAAAATCCAATTGCGCCCGCTGATGAGCTTGCTGGATTTCCTCCATCGTGGCGCGGTTGCAATAGACCGGGATGCGCGCTTTTTCGGCGATGGCGACCAGCCCGGCAATATGGTCGCTGTGTTCGTGCGTGATTAAAATCGCCGTGAGATTTTCCGGCACGCGCCCCAACGTGGCGAGGCGTTGTCGGATCTGGCGTCCGCTGAAACCGACGTCAATCAACAACCGCGTTTCATCGGTTTCGACGTAGGAAGCGTTGCCTTGTGAGCCACTGCCGAGGATGGTCAACTTAACCGCCACGCGAAAACGGTAAGTCTTTGGTCCGAACGCGGCAACGCATTTTTCAGAAGTGCCCATTTCCGCGCACAACCGACGCGCATACCCCCCAGTCGCCGGGCTGAAGGGCAATGGGAGTGCGGGCGAGCGCAGGCTGGCGGCAACGATTTTTCGCGCGAAGACTGTTTCGTGTCTTGAAAAAGTTTTTACTTCCTCGCAGACTGCTGGAACGGATTCTACGAAACGGGTTAATGAGTATGCAGGCAAAATTGGAATTGGAAGGTAAAGCGTATCACCTTCCCGTCGTGGTGGGCACCGAGGGCGAAAAAGCGGTGGACGTCGCGACGTTGCGGGCGGAAACGGGTTACATCACTCTGGATGAAAGCTACGGGAACACCGGTTCGTGCCAGAGCAGGATCACGTTCATTGATGGAGAAAAGGGAATTCTGCGCTATCGCGGCATTCCGATCGAGGAGCTGGCGGAGCAATCGTCCTTCATCGAAACCGCTTTTCTGATCATCTACGGTCATTTGCCCAGCCGCCGCGAGATGGAGCGATTTTCAGAACTGTTGCAGGAGAACCAGATTCTGCACGAGAACATGAAGCATCATTTCGAGGGATTCCCGCCGTCCGCGCATCCCATGGCAATTCTTTCGGCGATGATCAACGCGGTCAGTTGTTTCTACCCCGAACTGATGCACGGTCACCACGGCGATTTTGAAATCCAGGTGGCGCGACTGATTTCCCAGGTGCGCACCATCGCGGCCTTCTCCTATCGGAAATCAAAGGGCGAACCGATCATTTATCCCAAGAAAAGTTACGCGTACACGGCCAACTTTTTGCACATGCTGTTCTCGGATCCCAATGACGATTACGAGGTCAAACCCGAGGTGGCGCGGGCATTGGATTTGATTTTTCTGTTACATGCGGATCACGAACAGAATTGTTCCACTTCGACCGTTCGGATGGTTGCCTCCAGTCAGGCCAATCTCTACGCGAGCTGTGCGGCGGGCGTATGCGCCTTGTGGGGACCGTTGCACGGCGGCGCGAATCAGGCGGTGGTGGAGATGCTCCAACAGATTCATCAGGAGGGCGACGACGGATCCAAATTCATCGCGGCGGCCAAGGACAAGACGAGTGGCCGCAAGTTGATGGGTTTTGGCCATCGCGTGTACAAGCATTACGATCCGCGCGCCAAGATCATCAAGCGGGCCTGCGACGAAGTGCTCGATGCACTGCGGATTGACGATCCATTGCTCGCCATCGCGAAGAAACTGGAAGCCGCCGCGTTGCAGGACGGATACTTCATCGAACGTAAACTGTATCCGAACGTGGACTTTTACAGCGGCATCATCATGCGCGCCCTGGGGATTCCCGTGGAAATGTTCACCGTGATTTTTGCCATCGGTCGCATGCCGGGTTGGATTGCCAACTACAAGGAAATCACCGATGACCCGAAAAGTCGGATTTGCCGTCCGCGCCAGGTTTACGTCGGGGCCAGTCAACACCATTACGTGCCCCTGGCTCAACGCGTTTGAATTTCCAGGCCGAACTCCCGCGGGGTTGCCGGGAGTTTGAGAAAGTAACTTCGAGATGGAGTGCTGAGCAAAGGTCGGTTGTCGCGCATGAAACGCATCTTGGTCATTGATGATGATAATGATCTGCGGGGTCTGGTGGAGACCGCGCTGCGCGGGCGTGGTTACGAGGTGCTGACGGCAACGGGAGGTGAGAAGGGCATCGCCATCGCGTCGCGCGAGCTGCCGGATCTGGTTTTGTGCGACGTCAATATGGCGCCGCTGGATGGGTATGCGACGCTGTCCGCGTTGCGCCGTGAACGAACCACCGCCACCATTCCGTTCATCCTGATGACCGGGCGGGCGGATCAAGTCGGCATGCGCCAGGGCATGGAATTGGGCGCGAACGATTATCTCCCCAAACCTTTCAGCCTGGAGGATCTCTACGCGGCGGTGGAGACCCGCTTGAAAATGGCCGAGCAGATGCGGGAGCAGGCCGGCGAGGCGTTGCATGATTTGCGTCACAACATCAGCATGATGTTGCCGCACGAATTCCGCACGCCGTTGAATGGCATCGTCGGCTTTGGTGAAGTGCTCGCGGCGAATCCCGCGGAGGACATTGCCGAAATGGGGCAAACCATCGTGGATAGCGCGATGGCATTGCACCGTCTGGTGGAGACGTTCCTCGCGTACTCGCAATTGGAAATTTTGCGCGTCAACAAAAAGGAGACGGAGCTGCTGCGAAAGCAATGCTGCGCGGGCGACTTGTTGACCGAACGGGAAGCCAGCCGGCAGGCGGCGGCGGTCGAGCGCGCCGGGGATTTGGAATTATCTTTGCAACCCGTCCTCGTTGCCATTTCCGATGAGTACTGGGTGAAGTTGGTGGGCGAAATTATTCATAATGCGTTCCGCTTTTCTACCGCCGGCCAACCAGTCCACGTCAGCTTGATCACTTCCGGAGACCTCGCGGTATTACAGGTGACGGATCGGGGCCGCGGGATGAGCGCGGATCAAGTATCCCGCATCGGCGCGTTCATGCAGTTCGATCGCCACAAGCACGAGCAGCAGGGGTTGGGTTTGGGATTAACCATCGCCCGGCGGATTGCTGAACTGCACGGGGGCAGTTTGGTGGTGCAGAGCGAATTGAAGGCCGGCACCACGGTCACGGTAAAATTGCCACTTGCGACTTGAGCTTATCGCGTCGTGCGCGCGTAAAGGTCCACTAATCCTGGAAGGTTCACCAATCGTCCGTCCGGTTTGCCTGCCGCGTTGTAGCGCAGGGGAGTTTTGATTCCATTTTCCACCGCGTGCGCCACGAGCAGCGCCCCCGCAATGGCCACCACCGGCGCAAAATCAATCCGTCTGAATTGCAGCGGCAACCGGCGCAGCGGTTGCAACAACTGCCGTCCAATCTGGTCAAGATAACGCCAGAAAATGTGGCGACCGAAGAACACGTAAGTGTGAATTACGTAGAGCGCCAAAACAATTGCCAGAGGATATTTCAGCGTGAGATAGCTGCCCAGTCCGACCAGCAGCGCCTGTTCAATTCGGACCCCGGCGCTTGCCGGCGGCGGTAACAGGTGAAAGTGATTCAAGGGCCAGCTTGCCAGCCACCAAAGCGCGCTGACGACCAGCAGCGGCAGCAGCGCCTTTGACAAAAATGGCCAGTTGACGATTTTTCCAAGCTGGAGGTGCAACAGAAAACGGAAGGAGTCGGGTTCGGTCGTTGTGGTTTTCAGCGTGGAAAAAAACAAGGTCCAAATCAGAAACACCACCCACACGATGCCGAAACTGAAAACCGAATAGAGCAGCATGAGATTCGTACCGGTATCGGTGCGAAAGGGTACTGAGATCGGCCCGACATCAATTTTGCCCGTCCACCCGAGGGCGGCGCCAAAGGTTTCGTAAAGCGGCGCGCGCAAGAGCAGCAAGCCAATGAGCAGCAGGGGCAGATGCCAGCGTCGCAAGGGACGGTCTCCAGCCCGGCGGATCGTGCCCGTCAGCGTGGCGGGCCGGGTGCGGGCCACCAGATCAAAGCGGCGCGCCCGCCAGTTACACCAGAGTAACAGCCCGATCAGGTTTAGAATGAAATCGAGCAGGACCATGTAAGTTTTCGCATCTCCAGCGGGGCGGACCGTTAATCGGTCGGTTCACACGGTTTCCGTTTCCTCCGCCAGCGCGCTGGTGACCTTCGGCGCTTACATCATTTTCAACAAGGTTTCGGCCATGTCGCTGGGCGTCGCGGCAACGCCGATTCCGGCGGCACGGAAAGCAGCAATCTTGGCTTCCGCCGTGCCTTTGCCACCGCTGACAATCGCTCCCGCGTGCCCCATGCGGCGACCTGCCGGCGCGGTCGTGCCGGCGATGAATCCCGCCACCGGTTTTCGGCAATGCTTTGCGATCCATTCAGCGGCTTCTTCTTCCGCGCTGCCGCCGATTTCGCCGATCAAAATGATGCCGGTGGTTTCCGGGTCGTCATTGAACAGTTTGATGACATCCAGGTGCGACGTGCCATTCACCGGGTCGCCACCAATGCCGACGCAGGTGGATTGTCCCACGCCGCGCGAAGTAAGTTGCCACACCGCTTCATAGGTTAACGTGCCCGAGCGCGACACCACGCCGATGTTGCCTTTTTTGTGAATATAACCGGGCGAAATACCGATGCGACAGCCACCGTGCGAATCCGGGCCTGTGCCGGGTGTCACGATGCCGGGGCAATTCGGACCGATGAGCCGCGTGGTTTTACCTTCCATGGCGCGTTTCACCTTCACCATGTCGTTGACCGGAATGCCTTCGGTGATGGCGACGACGAGTTCGAGTCCGGCGTCCACGCCTTCGAGGATGGCATCGGCGGCGAAGGGCGGGGGCACGAACACGGCGCTGGCGGTTGCGCCCGTTTGTTTCACCGCTTCGGCCACGGTGTCGAAAATGGAAACTTTTTTGGCACCGTGCTCGAAGACTTGACCGCCTTTGCCGGGCGTGACGCCGGCGACGACTTGCGCGCCGTAATCAATGGAGAGTTGGGCGTGCCGCGCGCCGAAGCTGCCGGTGATGCCTTGAACGAGAACTTTGGTGTTGGGTTGAACGAGGATGGCCATGTCAAATTTACGATTTCAGATTTGTGATTTATGAGTCGGTCGCACGAATTGCTAAAAATCTAACAACTCGCACAGGCACAGTCAGCATTTCGTTTTCGGGTGTACCTTTGTGAGGAAGATGTAATCTTTCATTAGCCCCCGGCTTCAGCCGGATGTAACGGTCAGCAACAGAGAGAAACGGTTTCAACCGTTTCCCCACGCGGCTGGAGACAAAGCTGTTGAAACAGCTCTGCTGGGTCGTTGCGACCAACCCCGGGCTGAAGCCCGGGGCTAATGAGATACGCCAGGAACCTTTCATCGTAGGTTGAATAGGTAAAGAACCGCCGCCCATCCGCTCGGCATTTGGTCGGGGGGCGTGTTCAATTGCTTGCCGTATTTGACCATCTGCTTGAGAAAGAAATAAGAATGAAACGCCGCTTCAACTATCGGGCGTGTATGCCGAAGCCAGTTGTCGTTGTGTGCGAGTTCAAACTCATGGTCTGTTCCTTGGGCGACTATTTCAAGATACCAGGAATTCAGTGGCTGCCCTGGCAGCAATAGCGCGAACGCTTCTCGGATTTCAATCGTCATCAATTGCAATCCATACACCTTGAACGACTGGTGGTAGAAGCGATAGAAGCTGTCCTCCATTCCCCACTCGTCTTCCAGATTGGTCAGCATCACTTCCAATTTCGGCAGGTCGCGTTGGATGGCACGCAATAACTCGTCCGCCTTCTCGATTCTTTCAGCGGATTTATTCAAAAGCGTCGGCTTCATCTCACGTTGGGCAAAATCAAAGATGCCCAGCCTTCCGCTTGTGGATGCAAACCGTGTTGCTGTCTGGATCGAAAATCATCGCCATCTGGCACGACGGACATTCCCGGCCAACAGCCGGTGGTCAGCGCATACGAGCTAAATCCGGATTCAATCCACTGGCCTTCGCGCCTGGTCGCGGATTCTCTCGATCCACCTTTGTTAAACTTACGCATGCGAGGAATGTCCGTGACAGCGTAACAACAAAATGCGATTTCAGTGACTTTCAACATGACGGGCCTTTCGGTTGTTTGTGGTTCAGGAAAATAATTGGCGCGCGAGGGCGATGGGTGAACGCTTGAACAACTTGGTCGCGGACACTCGCAGCCGTCCCAGCAAACCTTGGCGGGCGACGGCCTCCCGCGCGACCGCATCGCGGAGCGCTTCGCATTCGCGCCGGGAACATTCGTGCCGCTGGGACAGTTCAATCATCTGTTTCTGCAATTTAATCAAGCGACGATACGACGCCAAGTCGTTCGCTACCGGCTTGGGTTGTTCCCATTGTTCGCCTTTCCGTGCCATTGCGCCCTGTTGACTATACCTGTGCTATATTTCGTAAAACTTCTGCGCTCACGCCATGTCAATGACGAGATAACAATTAAAAGCGATTTCGGTGACTTCAAGCATGATTCTATCTCATTCTGTAAGAACTCGCTCAATCCCTGACTTTGGGTGTTGGACGGCTAAGACCGCCGAAGCGATGTTGTTCACGCGAAGGTAGGCGCCAAGCATCTTCAATTGAGTCCAAGCGATCTCTTCCTGGACCTTGGACTGAACAGGCATCTTCCTGACTTCGAGGACGTAAGGCCATTCCGCCACTTCTGCGAATTGAACAGGATCGGAATTTCGATAAAGCACCAGTTGGCCTATATCCGGTGGCATCAAGTATCCCACAGGTGCTTTACCAGAATTATTTTCGAGATGTACGGGTGCATGCTCTTCCGAAGTGCGAAGCTCATTAAGTTTAGTGGTCAAGCGGTACATATCCATTTCGGTCTTGATCAAGAGCAACATATCCGTACGCCTTTACGAGGTTACCGCCTTTACCACCTTCTGCGCGGCGTCGGCCATCGTGTCGCCGGTGATGAGTGTGAGGCCGGATCCCGCCAAGGTTTTTTTGCCGGCGACGACGTTGTTGCCTTCGAGTCGCACGACGAGCGGCAGCTTTAATCCCGTTTCTCGCACGGCCGCAACGATGCCGCTGGCGATGATGTCGCAATCCATGATGCCGCCGAAGATGTTGACAAAAATGCCTTTCACATTCGGGTCTTGCAGGATGATTTTGAACGCGGCCGTGACCTGATCCTTGCTTGCGCCGCCGCCGACGTCGAGGAAGTTTGCGGGCATCCCCCCGTAATGCTGGATGATGTCCATCGTTGCCATCGCGAGACCAGCCCCGTTCACAAGGCAGGCGATGTTTCCGTCGAGCTTGATGTAATTCAGCGCATACTTGCTGGCTTCGATTTCCAACGGCGCTTCTTCGCCCAGATCACGCATCGCTTGAATATCTTTGTGACGATAGAGCGCATTATCATCGAGGCCGATCTTGGCGTCCACGCAGGACAACGTTTCCTTGCCATCCGCACCGACGACGATGCAGAGCGGGTTGATCTCCACCATGCTCGCGTCGCATTCCCACCACGTCTTGTAAACGCCCATGAGCAGTTTCACGCCGCTGTTGAAGGCGTCACCCTTCAAGCCGAGCGCCGCCGCGATTTTGCGCGCCTGATACGGCATGATACCGACGGCGGGGTCAATGTGTTCCTTGATGATTTTCTCGGGATGCTTCTCGGCGACTTCTTCGATGTCCATGCCGCCCTCGGTGCTAGCCATGAGGAGCGGACGCGACGTGGCGCGATCCAGCAGGACCGCAAGATAAAATTCTTTTTTGATTTCTTCCGCCGCTGCCACGAGCAGCTTTTTCACAAGGCGGCCGTCCGGTCCGGTCTGTTTGGTGACCAGCACCTGGCCGAGCATGGCCTGGGCTTTTTCATGAACTTCTGCCGCGCTTTTGCATAATTTCACGCCGCCTTGAAAGCCGCTCTTGAACGTGCCTTTACCGCGTCCGCCGGCATGGATCTGCGATTTCACCACGACGAGTTTATTGCCGCCGGCAAAAAGTTTTTCGGCGACCGCCTGAGCTTCCGCCGCCGTGGTGCAAACTTCACCGGGAGGCACCGTGACTCCGTGTTGAGCGAGTAATTGTTTGGCCTGATATTCGTGAATGTTCATTTCAAAAGCGGTTTTCATTGAACGCCGCTTTGGAAACAAAATCAATCTTTAACCCAAGCTGAAAGCTTGGTGATGCAGCGGCGTCGCGGTGGCGTGGCGGTTTTACCACCAGAGGTAATTGGGATCCGGAACGATATTTTCGTCGGCCGGCGAATAGTTTTCCGGGAAGGTAAAATAGACGGCGTGGCCATCCGCAAACGAAAGGTTCAGGATCCGTTTGCGGGTTCGGGTGTGCCACTGAGTGCGGCGATCGGAGGTGGGGCGATTGCCGTGGATGGGCCAATCGCCCACGATGACCTTGTTGTCCGTGCGGGTGAAGCGGCTCGATTTTACCGGCGGACTGATGTTGATCAGACTCTTGGCGGCGGTCACGTATTTCATCCGGAAACTATCCAGGGCAAAGGGCACGAGATAACTATTGCCGTAAGCCACCCAGACCGGGTCGCTCATGTTGTTGAGCGCATCGCCTTTATCGCGCGGACAGTGAAAGACCTGCAGGTTTTGCGCATAGACGTTTAGCGGGCGGTTGGTGGGCCAGACACTACTGGCAATATATTTCGGATCATTGCCACGCTGACCGCCGTACGTGGGCCAGTCATCATGGATGGGAAACGTGTCCGCGTTATCGTCCGCGTACAGGCGCATGGCCAGATTGATCTGCCGCAAATTATTCAGGCAATAAATCCGGGCGGCCCGGTCCTTGGCCGCGCTCAACGCGGGCAGCAACAGCGCCGCCAGGATGGCAATGATCGCGATGACCACCAACAGCTCGATCAACGTGAAGGCGAGCGTTGTTGCTTTGCGCGAGGCGGCAGCGTTGGCGGCGGGCGAGGACATGCTCGCAGTCTTTTCGGAGTCGAGTTTAATTGGCGATGACGCCAATCTCGACCGGCTCGACGCTGACGCCGGTTTTTTCCAGCCACTTGATGGCGGCCTTTACTTCCGCGCGTTCACCCGCCAGTTCCAAACACACAATGCCAATTTCGTCCGTAACGCTGGCTTGGCGGATATTGGTGACCAGTTGAAATTTCTGCCCCAACTGCCAGACGAGCGGTTTGGTGATGAGCCGGGGCGGATACATCAGCCAGAGACGCGTGCGTTGTGGCGTTTGCGGAGTGGTGCGAACTGATTTTTTCTTTTTGGCTGCCATGACAATTAATAGTTCAGAGTTAAAAATTCAAAAGGCCCGGGTAGATAGTGGCCGCCTCGTGCCCCGTTCGCCACTCGTAATTTTACCTGCTGCAGCTGGAGCGGTTGACTTTAACCGCCGGCGATTGCCGGAATGATGCTGATTTCGTCGCCGTCCTTGAGCGGGGTCTGTGAATTCTGGAGGAAGCGGATGTCTTCCTCGTTCACATAGATATTCACGAACCGGCGGACTTCGCCTTTTTCGTCCACCAACCGCTCGGCGATGCCGGGGTAGCGGGACTGCAATTCGGTGATCGCCTCGCCAATGGTGGCGGCGTTGACTTCGACCAGCTCCTCGTTGTGGGTCAACTTGCGGAGCGGCGTGGGGATGCGGACTTTCTTTGCCATAAATCAAGAATTAGTGCGGCGCTTTACGGGTAGCTTGGCGACAGGATGTTTTGAATTTTGTTCCCGTTTGCGGGTTTCGACAAACAGCTTGTCCAGGTCATGACCGTAAGACGCGGAAAGCGTATCCTTCGCACGCCACACTTCTTTGAGCACCAGATCGCCGGTTTCGTCTGTTGATTTAATGTCAGTCGCTTTCATAATCGCCATCCATCAGTTCTTCCGGCGTGCAAATGACCGGGAGCTCGAAACCTGCCGACTCCATCAAACGTCGCAACCTTGTCTGAATGGCTGCATTGGCGATGTGCCGACAGTTCCAACTCAAAAGTATATCCAGGTTATAGGCACTGGCGAGAGCAATATGCACGGCATCACGGTCAGCGGTGATGGGCAGGAGTCCTGAATGTTGAATCTTGCGGGCGACTTCCTTGATTTCATCGGTCGCTAAAAGTAACGGTACACTTTGCAGAGTTTTGAGGCGAAGTTGGGCCATGGCTGGCTCGCCAAACGCGACTTCATCCAGCACAACTTGCGAGGTGTAAAGTTCATGGCTGCCGCGTTTCATCTCCCACCAATCCTTGGTGAGCTGTTGGCGGGCGGCTTGCAGGAGGTCATGGGCCGGGCGCGCGACAATATAGCTCGGAATGGTGCTTTCGATGTAGATGCGCACGGTTTGCTGAATTGCAAATCACTCGCCAATGGTGGCGGCGTTGACTTCGACCAGCTCCTCGTTGTGGGTCAACTTGCGGAGCGGCGTGGGGATGCGGACTTTCTTTGCCATAAATTCAATTTCAATTTTTCAGCTTCAATCCTTGCGGAACAAACGGAGCAAAATCTTTCTCATTTTCGGTGGCCAACTCAGCGTTGGATGCAATCGCTGTGGCGGCGATCAAACAATCAAATCGCGAACCACGGCGACGACCAGTCTGATTGAACAACTGTGCCGCCAGGGCTGCGGTGGCTTTTTCAAACCCCACGACGTTCCCGCCAATAACTGTTTCCACCAAGGCGATTTCATTCGCGCTTACCGGTCCGTTCAAAAATTCCGTCCACGCTGGCGCGCTCGCCCCCCAAGTTTCCCCATCGGCCAGCCATTGATCCACATGGGCTGCCGGAGTCGCGCCGCGCACTACGAGACCGATCAGATAATTCGTATCCAGATGGATCATTATCGGCTGACATTTTCGTGGGCCAGACGTTCGGCATGTAATTCTCGTAGGTAGCTTTTAGCCAGACTGGATGTGAGCCGCGACCGGGATTGCAACCGTCGCAGCGCCTCGCGTCCTCTGGTGAGGTCTGTGGCGGTCTGGGAAACCGGTTGGAGTAAAACTGTGCAACCACCATCATTGATGGCGACCGCTTCGCCTTCAACAGCGCGGTGAACCCACTCTTTCAAGTTGCGGCTGGCTTCCTGCACAGTCAGAGTTTTCACGATTGCAACCTAACACGTTCAAATCTTGCCTGCCAAGCCGCAATCGCCAATGGTGGCGGCGTTGACTTCGACCAGCTCCTCGTTGTGGGGCAACTTACGGAGCGGCGAGGGGATGCGGACTTTCTTTGGCATAAATTTAATTTCAACTTTGCTTCGCTATGAGCTCTAGAAACTCGCTGGCGCGGACAATCTCAATGCTCTGAAACTTCTTCAAATCCAGTAAATCCTTGTCGCCACTGAGGACATAGGTTGCTTTGCCCGCAATGGCACATTCAATCACCGCATTGTCATCCGGGTCGCACGGCACCGCCTCAAGCGTCCTGGGATTTTGACGAGACGGACAAAGCTCAAATAGCGGGCGATTGTTTCGGCGCTTTGTTCGGCGGTAAAACCAAATTTGAGTTCCAGTTTCTCGGCCCACTCATCCATCAACTCGGCGCAAGTGACCGCTTGGATTTTTCCCGCTCGCGCCAGCTCCACACATTCAAATGGCTTGCCCCGCCAGCCGGTTGCTGAAAAAAGAATGTTAGTGTCAAAAACGACGGTAAGCGCCACAATCAATCCTCGTGCAACCATCGGTCCACGAATTCCTCACGTTGATCTTCGGAGAGGCGATCCCAGTTCAGTCCACGTTCAGCGCACTGACGACGTAATTGTGCCTCGGCGAAGCGCATCCGCTCCTCATGGCGGGTTTCCGCTTCCTCGGCCAAGGCCAGCAGGGCTTTGCGTTTGCGCGCGGAGGGCAACTGACGCACCAGCGACAGTACCTGATCGTCGGTTAATTCCAAAACGCTCATGTCGCAAAAATACCAGCAAATGCACGAATCACAACCTCACTCTGCGCTTCGCCAATGGTGGCGGCGTTGACTTCGACCAACTCCTCGTTGTGGGTCAACTTGCGGAGCGGCGTGGGGATGCGGGCTTTCTTTGCCATAAATCTTTTACTTGCCTGTTACTGTGTTGTGTAAGGTCGAAATGCTGGTTGTCTGATTGGGAAAAAATCTGGGGCAAAAGTTTTAGGTGAAATCTTTTCACTTATCAGGGAATCAAGAAAGCCTGTCAGCGTCATGTCAAATACATCATATTCTTCAGACAGTTTTCCGTCGAGACAGACGATCCGCCATGAATCTGGATTGCCCGAAGTCTGCCAACACAGAGTGCCCCCATTATCGTCATAACCAAATGCAAGCAGACCATCTGGAGCAGGATGTATTTGGAACGGTGCGTTATACTTGGGATACTTCCGTTGTTGCTCGCTGAATCCCGTGAATCGCATTTGCATCCATTCGCGCCAACTCTCTTGTGCTTGCGGATGCTTCCACTTGTAAAATGGATTCAGCACTCCGAAGAAATCACCCCACTGGCCAGCCCCATAGATTTGAATGTAGTCTTTGAAATCTTGGGGCAGCGGTGTGGCCATTTCGCACTCAATTTGCTGCCAAGCATCTGATGATCCGGGTGCAACCGGATTGACCGGCGGTGGCGCCAGCTTTATCAAGTTTTGAAGGGACTGATTCACAAATGCACGAAGACTACACCCTCACCTTTTCCGCACTCGCCAGCATCACATCAAACTTCCGCAGGCCCGGCTTGATTTCACGCGTCTTGTCCTTCATTGACTCAGGGCCACGCCTTCCAGTTGTACTTCGCGCACATTGGCTTTGCCGCCGAGGCGTTTTTGCGCGTCAAGGATTTCCACGCCCACCACGTTGCCGTCCTTGTCGTAATCAAGAATGACGCCGGGTTTGTCCTCGTCGCTCTCCTCAATAGGCGCGTTGCTGAAAAGCACGTGGAGCACGTCCACTTTGGAGTCGTAGATAACTTTCATGGCTTCCAGTATTTGTTGATTTTGCTCGTCCGGTACAACGTCACTACGATAGCAGGTTCCACGGTGTCGTCCACAATCACTCGCAGCAGAAACGTCCGGCCATCGCCGAAATCCACTTTGGATTGATAGGCCTTTCGCGGCGGATGTTCCGGCACGATTTGCTGCGGCTGGCGCAGAACGACTTCAACCGTTGCTCGCGGAATCTGCCGCAAGCTGAGTTCAGTTTCCGCGTGCTTGGAAAACTGAAAGTTCATCTTGGTTTACGCGCTGACCTTTTCCTCACTCGCCAGCATCGCCTCGAACTCCCGCAGGCTCGGCTTGATTTCACGCGTCTTGCTCAAGCGAGGCCCAGTTGTTTGCGAATTTCGTCGGTCGAATAAGAGCGTTTGCCTTTGTTCTGCGCACGCGCTTCCAGCACGTCGAGATAGTCGTGCAAATCCTCCACTTGCTCGCGCAGGGAGGAGATTTGTTTAATCACCAGTTTTCGCTGCTTTTGCGCAGTCGGTTTCTCTGCTATCGCATTACTCATAAACGTCCTTCCGGTTGCCGATTCTTTGAACCAAAATCCTGTCGCCAACCACGTCAAATAGAATCCGATAGTCGCCCATGCGCAACCTAAAAGCCACATCGGCATTTTGCAGCCGCTTGATGTTGCCGAGCAAACCTTGTTCAAGTCGCTGAATCTTCCGGAGAATTTGCTCCGCTTCCCGCTTCGGGATGGAACGTAAATCATCCAGCGCGGACTCCGCGTATTTGATTTGGTAGCGTTGAGCGGCCACGGGCTTTCTTTCAGCGCAGGTTACGCTGAGACTTTCTCCTCACTCGCCAGCATCGTCTCGAACTCCCGCAGGCTCGGCTTGATTTCGCGGGTCTTGCCGACGTGGCCCACGACGGCGTCGAGTGTTTTCAGGCCGTTGCCGGTGATGCAGAGGACGGCGGAATCATTCGCCGGAATTTTCCCGAACGCAATGAGTTTCTTCGCCACGCCCACGGTCACGCCGCCCGCCGTTTCCGCAAAGATGCCTTCGTGTTCGGCGAGTAGGCGGATGCCTTCGCGGATTTCGTCGTCGGTCACGTCGTCGGCCGCGCCGCCGGTTTCCTTCATCACGCGCAATGCGTAGAAGCCGTCCGCCGGCGTGCCGATGGCGAGCGATTTCGCAATCGTGTTCGGTTTGACGGGCTTGAAGAAATCCAGTCCCGCCTTTTGTGCGACCGAGATCGGCGAGCAACCGGTCGCCTGCGCGCCGTGAATGGAATACTTCGTTTCACTCACGAGGCCGAGTTTCACGAATTCCTGATAGCCTTTGTGAACCTTCGTCAGCAATGAGCCGGAGGCCATCGGCACGACGGTGTGTTGCGGGATTTTCCAGCCGAGTTGTTCGATGATTTCGTAAGCCTGACTCTTCGAGCCTTCGGCGTAGTAGGGGCGCATGTTCACGTTTACAAACGCCCAACCGAACTTACCCGCGATCTCGGCGCAGAGCCGGTTCACTTCGTCGTAATGACCTTTGATACCGATGACGTTCGCGCCATAAACGAGCGAGTTGACGACCTTGCCTTGTTCCAGATCGGACGGGATGAAGACGTAGGATTTCAGGCCCGCGCTCGCGGCATTGGCGGCGACGGAATTGGCGAGGTTGCCCGTGGACGCGCACGCGACGGTGGTGAAACCGAGTTCGCGCGAGCGGCTCAACGCGACGCTGACGACGCGGTCTTTGAACGAGAGCGTGGGGTAATTCACCGTGTCGTTCTTGATCCAGAGTTCGCGAATGCCAAGCGCTTTGGCGAGGCGATCCGCCTTCACGAGCGGCGTGAAACCGACTTGCGTGCCGACGGTGGGTTCATTTGCGACGGGCAGCAATTCGCGATAACGCCACATCGCCTTCGGGCGCGATTGGATGGCGGCCTTGGTCAAAGACTTCTTGATGCGGTCGTAGTCGTAGGCGACCTCGAGCGGGCCGAAGTCGAACTCGCAAACGTGGGTCGCTTCGAGCGGATATTCGCGGCCGCACTCGCGACACTTGAGCGCCTTCATGTAACCATCGTGTTTTTCACTCATAAATCTTTTCGTGGCGGCGACGCCCTCGTCGCAATGTTTCATCTATCTGTCATACTCGTAATTGGCGGCGAGGGCGTCGCCACCACGCTTAAGCGACGGGTCGTCGCTTCTACAGGCAAACAAAAAGCCCTGACTCATGGAGAGACAGGGCGGAAATTTTTTACGCTCATCTCATTTTTCTCGTCGGCTGCGTGGATTCAACATCCGCGCCTGCAGCGAGCTGGAATTGGCACCTGCATTGAAACTCGCGCTTCAACCGGTTGCCGTGGCGTCATCGGGCCAGTCCCTCAGCCACTCTACATGAGACCGTTGTTATCAACGGATGCGGATAGATTGATGAGGCGGTTAAACATTGTCAAAAGATTATTTCCGCACGGGTGTCGCGCTGAGAATCCGATCGAGTGGCCAAGCGCAGAGATTCGCAGGGCTGGCGATATTCGGTTGAGGGCGGCATGGACGATGAAGAAGCCGAATTACGAGAAAAAGTTGTTCAGTGAGTTTCCGAAACGGAGCGGTGGTGCGTTCATCAAAAACTTATTGGTTGCATTACTCCGACCGAAAGTAGTGAAAAATTTCACAAAGAGTCTTGCAGTCGGGTGAGGGGCTTAGTAATCATTTTTTGTCGTTGCGGGGTTGGTTGGGTTGAATTATTCCTTCCCCCGCGATTTTTTCCTGTGAAGTCGGCTTGGCGTTGAGCCGATTTTTCTATGGGTGTTTTGTATTCATTAGTTATTGCGACGGACTGAAAGCGATTTGCGATGTCAGCCATTTTTCCGAAGTGGACCAACAAGCTGCCGTTGATGATCATCATAGGCGGCACGTTGACAGCCGGAGCTGTCACGGCGGGCGTGTGGTATTATTTCACGCCGAAATATTTTCGAGTTGGCTATCAGCCCATCCAGCCGGTGGCCTTCTCTCATGCCACGCACGCGGGGCAATTGGGCATTGATTGCCGGTATTGCCATAGCGCGGTGGAAAAATCCTGGTTTTCCAACATCCCCTCCAGCTCGACGTGCATGAACTGCCACAACCAGGTGCTGAAGGACGATCCACGGCTGGCGCTGGTGCGCGAGAGCGCCGCCACCGGCAAGCCGATTCCGTGGGTGCAGATTCATCGCGTGCCGGATTTCGTGTATTTCAATCACGCGGTTCACGTCAACCGGGGCATCAGTTGTGTGGAATGTCATGGGCGCGTGGATCAAATGGAGGAAGTTTATCACGCCAAGCCGTTGAGCATGTCGTTCTGCCTGGATTGCCATAATAATCCCGCGTCCAAAGTGCGTCCGGCGGATAAGATTACCGATCTCAGTTGGACTCCCAGTGAAGATCCGAACGAAGCTGCCAAACGGCAGGAGGCCTTCGGCAAGAAGTTCGTCCACGATTTTCGCGTCGAGTCAATGAACAACTGTTCAGCCTGTCACCGATGAAAAATCCTCCTGCTCCTGATCGCCAACTCCAGTCCGGTCGCGTCTATTGGCGCGGCTTGGAGCAACTGTCCGAAACGCCCGAGTTCAAAGAGTTTTTGGAACGTGAATTTCCCGCGAACTCCGATGATTTCTCCGATCCGGTTTCGCGCCGCCACTTTGTCAAAATCATGTCCGCCTCGCTGGCGCTGGCCGGCATCGGGTTGGGCGCAACGGGTTGTCGGCGTCCGGAAGACAAGCTGATGCCCTTCGGCAAAGCGCCGGAGAATTACATCCACGGTACCGCGCAATATTTTGCCACCGCCATGCCGACGCGCAGCGGTGCGATTCCGCTCGTGGCCAAGTCGTATGAGGGTCGTCCGATCAAGCTGGAGGGCAATCCGCTGTTCCCTGGTGGCAACGGCGGCACGGATCAGTTTGCGCAGGCATCCATTCTGAATTTGTATGACCCCGACCGCGCCATGCGCTTCGCCAAAGGGGCGGGCGGGGGGCGCGCGGTGGCGACGGCCAGTGAAGCGACGGATTTTCTGGATGGGCAGGCGCGCCAGTTCAGTGCAAATCAGGGTCAAGGTTTGGCGATCCTGGTCGAGCAGACCCATTCGCCCTCGCGGGAGCGTTTGCGGCAGGAGATAACGAAGAAATTGCCGCAGGCCAAGTGGTACACCTACGACGCGGTGGACACGGGAATTTATCAGCGCGCCGCCAGTCAGGCGTTCGGCAAATCCGTGCGGCCCATTTTCCATTACGACGCGGCGGATACGATTTTGTCGCTTGATTGCGATTTCTTAGGGAACGAGGACGAAGCGTTCAGCAGCATTCGTAAATTCACGAGTCGCCGGAAAATTGCTTCGCCAAAAGATAAATTAAATCGGCTCTACTCGGTGGAATCGTTGTTCACGGTGACCGGCATGAACGCGGATCACCGGTTGCGCGTTCCGGCGAGCACGGTGCTTTCAGTCACTGCCGCGATTGCGGCTGAGCTGGGAATTGCCGTGGGTAATCTGGCGGCGGCGGCCAAATCGCAGGTGGATCCCAAATGGATTTCAGAATGTGCCAAGGACTTGAAGGCGAGCGCCGGTAAAGCGTTGGTCGTGGTGGGGGTGGGACAGCCGTTGGTGGCGCACCTGCTTGCTGCGGCCATCAATGAGAAGTTGGGGGCGATTGGGAAGACTTTGGCATTGGTTGAAGCGCCGTCCGTTATTTCTGCCGGGTTGAGTGAGTTGGCGCAGTCGTTGAACCGTGGTGAAGTGGAGACGCTGGCGATTCTTGGTGGAAATCCGGTGCATAACGCGCCTGCGGATTTGAATTGGGCCGCCACGCAGCGCAAAGCCAAAACGGTCGTTCGCCTGGGCTATTACGAAGATGAAACGGGCGAGCAGGCTGACTGGCATTTTCCCGAGACGCATTATCTGGAATCATGGAGTGACGCGCGCGCCAATGATGGCACGCTAGTGCCGATTCAGCCGCTGATTGCGCCGCTGTTTGGCGGGGTGACGGATCTGGAATTTTTGTCGCGGCTCGCTGGATTGGCGGAGCTAAACCCAAACCGGATCGTGCGCGCGACGTTTGCCAGCCTCACGGGCGATGCGTCTGAAGCGGCATGGAACAAGTTTCTCCATGATGGTTTCGCGGCTGGCAACGGGTTGAAGGCCGTCAGCGCGAGCGTGGTGAGTTCCGCGGTCAGCGCCGCCGTGCAGCAAGCCAATAGCGTGACTGTCGGCAAGGACAATTTGGAAGTCGTCCTGTATCGGGATGCGAAAGTGGACGATGGCCGCTTCGCCAACAACGGCTGGTTGCAGGAGTTGCCGGATCCCGTCACGAAGATTACCTGGGATAACGCGGTGTTGGTGAGCCGCAAGACGGCGCGCGAGTTGGGCGTACAAAACAACGAAGTCGTCGAGGTTTCCATTGGCGATCGAAAAGTGGTCGGGCCGATTTGGACGCAGCCCGGCATGGCGGATTTCTCGCTCGGCATGGCGATTGGTTACGGACGTCGCAAGGCGGGTCGGGTCGGCGTGGGCGCCGGGTTCGATGCCTATCCGTTGCTAAGCACCCAGACCGGCTATATCGCCACCGGCGCCAAAGTGCGCCGGCTCGGTCATAAATATCCGATTTCCTGCACGCAAACGCACTGGAGCATGGAAGGGCGGGCGATTGTCCGCGAGGCGAACCTGGATCAGTTCAAGACGCATCCGGATTTTGCGCAGCGGATGAACGCGCCGGAAGCGCCGGACGAATCGCCGATGTATCCCAATCCGTTGGACGATCCCAAGCGCCGATCGAAGTTACATCAGTGGGGCATGGCGATTGATCTCAACACTTGCGTCGGTTGCGGCGCGTGTGTGCTGGCCTGTCAGGCGGAAAATAATATTCCCATCGTCGGCAAGGATTTGGTGGCGCGCGGTCGCGAGATGCAGTGGATGCGGATTGACCGCTATTTCTCGGCGAGTTCCAAGGAACACACTTGGGGCCAGTGGTTCAATGACGAGACTTTCAAGCGCGATCAGGATCAGCAGTTCAACGAGTGGATTGACAACGTGCAGGCGGTGAACCAGCCGATGTTGTGCCAGCACTGTGAAGCCGCGCCGTGCGAAAACGTCTGCCCGGTCAACGCCACCGTGCATGACAGCGAGGGATTGAACGTGATGGTTTACAACCGGTGCGTCGGCACCCGGTATTGTTCCAACAACTGTCCGTACAAGGTGCGCCGTTACAATTACCTGGATTACAACAAGCGCCCGCTGTCCGAGTTGAAAGGCCCGTTCTACGCCACAGCGCTGTTGCACTCCACCGATGATGAATGGGACTTGAAGCGCTGGTGGCGCGACCCGGAATCCGGCATGCGTTCGGAGCAGGAGTGGGATTTGATCCGGATGCTCAAAAATCCGGACGTCACGGTTCGGATGCGGGGCGTCATGGAAAAATGCACGTTCTGCGTGCAACGCATCGAGGCCGCGAAAATCGCGCAAAAGATCAAAGCGGGCGAATCGGGCGACGTCGTGGTGCCCGACGGCGTCATCAAGACCGCCTGCGAACAGGCCTGTCCGGCCGGCGCGATTGTTTTTGGCAACACGTTGGACCCGAAGAGTCAGGTTTCGCAGCTCAAGGAGCAGCAGCGCAATTATGCGGTTCTGGACTTCCTGAAGACCAAGCCGCGGGTCACGTATCTCGCCAAGGTGCGCAATCCGAATCCGGCCATGCCGGATTACACCGCGCCGTTTACGTTCGAGGAATTTGAATTAAAGAATGGAAATCCATTTACTCATGGAGACAGTGAAACGTCGTCACATTCCGGCGCGAAGATTAACGAAGGAGCGCTCTGATGTCTGAAGCCGCCACACGCACAAAAGTGCCCGTCACTCCGCTGGAGTTGGTGCGGGAGCCGTTGGTTGCGAACCAGCGCAGTTTTGGCTGGATTTCCGACCGCGTCAGCGCCGTAACCGAGGGCCGGACGCCCAAATGGTGGTGGGCGGCGTTCGTGCCCAGCCTCTGTCTGCTCGGTTTATTGGGCGCCATGCTGTACTACCAAATCGCCACGGGCGTTGGCGTTTGGGGCAACCAACATCCCACGATGTGGGGCTGGGATATTGTCAATTTCGTGTGGTGGATCGGTATCGGCCACGCGGGCACGTTGATTTCCGCGATTCTCTATCTGCTGCGGCAGAAGTGGCGCACGGCGGTGAATCGCGCCGCCGAGGCCATGACCATTTTTGCGGTGATGTGCGCCGGCATTTATCCAGCCATCCACGTCGGCCGCGTCTGGTTTGACTGGTGGCTGTTTCCGATTCCCACCTATCAAGGTCTGTGGCCGCAATTCCGTTCGCCTTTGATGTGGGACGTGTTTGCGGTTTCCACTTATTTTACCGTCTCCGTTTTGTTCTGGTACGTGGGGCTGATTCCCGATCTCGCCATGTTGCGTGACCGGGCCAAGACCAAGATCAAACAATTCCTGTTCGGCCTGTTCTCGTTCGGCTGGACCGGCTCCAACCGGCACTGGAGCAACTACGAAAAGGCCTATTTGATTTTGGCCGGTCTCTCCACGCCGCTGGTGTTGTCCGTTCACTCGATCGTGTCGCTGGACTTCGCCGTCTCGCAGTTGCCGGGCTGGCACACCACCATCTTTCCGCCGTACTTCGTGGCGGGCGCGGTCTTCTCTGGGTTCGGCATGGTGCTGACGCTTTTGATTCCGCTGCGCAGCATGTGCCATCTGGAAGACATCATCACCAAGCGTCACATTGATGTGATGTGCAAGGTGACGCTGGCAACGGGCTGCATCGTCAGCTACGCCTACATCATGGAATTCATCATCGCCTGGTACAGCGGTTCGGCGATGGAGCGCTTCCACTTCATGAACCGCGCGCTGGGGCCGATGTGGTGGGGCTGGGTGATGATGATGAGCTGCAACATGCTTGTGCCGCAGTTGTTCTGGTTCAAAAAAATCCGCCAAAACCTGGTCGTGGTCTGGATTCTTTCGATCTTTGTGAACATCGGCATGTGGTTCGAGCGGTTCGTGATCGTGGTGGTGGGATTGTATCGCGATTTCCTTCCCTCCAGTTGGGATTATTACAAACCGACGTGGGTGGACGTTTGCACCTACCTCGGCACATTTGGCTTGTTCTTTACCTTGTTCCTATTGTTCATGCGCTTCCTACCCATGATCGCCGTATCAGAAATTAAAGGCGTTACGCCCCAGGCGGATCCGCATCATCCCGAGGCGGGCGTCAACGGAGGACATCATTGATGAGCACTCACGCAAAAGCTTTTGGCATTCTTGCTGAATTTGAAAATACCCCGACGGTATTACACGCGGCGGAAAAAATCCGCGACGCCGGCTTCCGCAAATGGGACGTGTTCACGCCGTTTCCCATCCACGGCATGGATCGCGCCATGGGCGTGAAAAACTCCAAGGTCGGCTGGTTCGCGTTCCTGGGCGGCGTGACCGGTTACACGACGGGCATGTTGATGATCTGGTGGATGAACGCGGTGGATTACCAAATCATCATCGGCGGCAAACCGATGTTCAGTCCGTTCGGCGCCTTCCCGCCTTCCTACGAATTAACCATTCTGTTCGGCGCGTTTGGCGCCATCGGCGGCATGTTATTCCTGAACCGCCTTCCGAAACTGCATCATCCGTTGCTGAAGCACCGTCGCTTTGCGTTGGTGACGCATGACAAGTTTTTCGTGGTGATCGAAACGTCCGATCCCAAGTATTCTGAAACCGAAACCCGCAAGCTGCTTGAAGGCGCCGGCAGCAAGCGCATCGAAATGGTGGAGGAATAATGCGCTACTTTATCATCACTTTGGGCATTTTGGTGCTGGGCGTCATGCTGATTGCCGGGCGGCGCGGAGATCTATCGCGCAATCGCCCGATCCAGATTTTCCCGGACATGAAGCGTCAGGCCAAGTTGCGCCCGCAAACCGCCAACGGATTTTTTCCGAACGGACTCAGTTCGCAATTGCCGCCCGACGGCACCATCGCCCAGGAAAAACCGCTGCAAGTGGCGGGACGCGAGGTTTACTCGTTTGAAGACGCGCCGATGAACACGGGGCGCCAGACCGGCACGACTAATTTCATTGAGTTGAATCCGTTCCCGATAACGGGTGGATTCCTCGCGCGCGGCGAACGCGAATTCAACATCTATTGCGCACCGTGCCACGGGAAGACCGGGGAAGGCACGGGCATCACCAAAAAAATTGGGGCGATGGCGGTGGTCGCCAACCTGCACGACAAGCGCATCGTTGAACTGACGGATGGGGAGGTCTTTCACATTATCAGTCATGGCAAGGGCGTGATGCAGGGGTATGCGTCACAAATTTCCGTCACCGATCGCTGGGCGATTGTCGGTTATTTGCGCGCGTTGCAGCTCAGCCAGCTCGGCACCGTGGATGACCTTTCACCGGAACTGCGGGCCACACTCAACAAGTAAGCGTATGAGTCAACAAGACGAATTTTCCAATACTGACCCGGTGGCCCGCCCGTTGGACTTGGCGCGCTGGCGCAACCTGCCGCTCAAGTTGATCGGCGCGGGTTTGCTCATCGGTTTGATCGGGCTGGGCGTTGCCCTGACCCGACAGGCGGCCACCAGTTTCCTGCTGGCGTATGTGGTGGCGTTCATGTTCCTGCTCAGCCTGGGCGCGGGCGCGTTGTTCCTGGTGCTGGTGCATCATTTGTTTGATGCGGGGTGGTCGGTGCCGATCCGCCGTTGTTGTGAACATCTTTCGGTCTCGGTCTTCAGTCTGGCGCCCGGGTTCTTTCTCCCCATCGGAATTTTTGCAAAACAGATTTATCCGTGGTTGAGCTGGAATCCGCATCTGAATCATGCGCTGCATGCCAAACAACCCGTTTTTACCACCACAGGTTTCTGGCTGGTATCCATCGGGACGCTGGCAATCCTCTGGTTTCTATCCTGGCGGTTGCGTTCGTTATCCGTCAGCCAGGATCAGGATGGGGCGGCGCATTGGACCCACAAGATGCGCGTGACGGCGTGCATCGGAATTTTCCTCTACGGCTTCTCGCTGACTTTCGGCGCGATCATGTGGATGAAGGCGTTGGAATTGGAATGGTTCTCCACCATGTATGGCGTGTATTACTTCGCCGGTTGCGTGTGGCTGGTCTTGGCGACGGTTTACGTCATTACGATGATTCTGGATCGGCAGGGCATCATCTCCGACGTGTTGCATGAGCACCAATACTACTACCTGGGATCGCTGCTGTTCGCGTTTACGGTGTTTTACGCCTACGTCACCTTCTCGCAGTATTTCATCATCTGGAATGCCAACATGCCCGAGGAAACGTTCTACTTCGTGGTGCGCGAAAAGGGCACCTGGTTCTGGGTGGGCATGGTCATTATTTTCGGGCATTTCTTCCTGCCGTTTCTCGCGCTGCTGCGCATTGATGTGAAGAGCAATTTTGCCATCATGGTCCCGCTGGCAATCTGGTCCTGGCTGATGCATTTCGTGGACATGATCTGGTGCGTGTTCCCGCCGCATTTCCGCGCGGGCTTCCCGGTGGGCTGGAGCTTCGTCGCGTTCGGTTTGACTGCGGCCATGGTTGGAGTTTTGATGCTGAAATTTTTGAAGGAGTTCAAGCGCACCGCGCCGTTCCCGCAAAAAGACCCGCGTCTGATCGAGGCGATGGGCCTGTATCATCCGACGGTTGCCCCAAGCGCCGCCGCGGGTGGCAGATTGGGGGCGACCGCGCCAACGGGAGGAAATCACTGATGACAGACGCCTACGAATCTGAAGGACACGGCTGCGGCAAGAATCTGCCGCGAATTCTCGCGGTGGTGAGCGCCTGTTTGATCTTCGCCGCGCTCGTGTGGAAGACCCGCCAGTACACCACGCCCGCGCCCTTGGATGCGCAACGCGCCGCGGAACGCGCCGCGGCTCTGGCCGAACTGCGCGGGGCGGAGGCGCAAACGCTCAATCATGTGGGCTGGGTGGATCAAGGCAAAGGGGTCGTGCGCTTGCCGATCGCCGACGCCATGAAGTTGGCCGAGCGCCAATGGCAAAACCCGGCGCAAGCTCGCGCGATTTTATTGGAACGGGTGGAAAAGGCGTTTTATGTGGCGCCACCACCACCGCCGCCGCCCAGTGACTTTGAATAAATTCCGGTTTGTGTCTCAATGACCGCGACTATTTCTCCAGTACCCGGCCCGATTGATCGTTCGTGCCGATTGCCGCTGTTTGCGCTCTTCGGTTGTGCCGCTGGCTGGCTGGTACTGAGTTCGATCTTCGGCTTGGCGGCCGCGATGACTTTTCATAATCCATCGCTGCTGGCCAATTGCCCGTTACTTACGTTTGGCCGGGCTTATCCAACTTGGGCGTATCTGTTCATCTACGGCTTCGGCGTTCCTACGGCTTGGGGAGCGGGCCTCTGGTTGATGGCCCGATTGGGGCGCATCAAGGCGATGAACCCAACCTTGATCACCGTGGGCGCAAAACTGTGGCATGTGGGCGTGCTGGTGGGGTTGATCGGCATATTGAGTGGAGACAATTCCGGTTTCGAGTGGCTCGAGTTGCCCCGCTACGCCGCCGTCATTCTGTTTCTGGCGTTCATGCTGATGACCGTCTGGCTGATCATGACTTGTTCCTGGCGGAACGAATCCAATCTCTATCCGTCCCAGTGGTTCGTTTTGGGCGCTGCGCTCTGGTTCATCTGGATTTTCTCCACGTCCGTTTTTCTGTTGCAAATGCACCCGGTTCGAGGCGTGGTGCAAGCCGCCATCGCTTGGTGGTTCGCGGGCAACCTGCTGAACGTCTGGCTGACGTTGGCGGGGCTGGCGGTGACCGTGTATGTGCTGCCCAAGCTCGCCGGAAAACCGTTGCACAGCTACTATCTGGCGCTGTTCATCTTCGTAACGGTGGCGTTGTTCGGCTCGTGGACCGGCCTGCCGGTGCATGCGCCGCTGCCTGCCTGGATGGGAGTCTTCAGCAGCACGGCGGCTGCGTTGATGATTGTGCCCGCGCTCGCCTTGGGCATTCTGGTGGTGAAAACCACGAGTGGTGAGGGACAGACCGCCTGCATGGGCGGCGTGCTTTGTTTCGCCAAGTTCGGCGCGTTCATGTTGGTTCTGGCAACGCTGGTTTCCGCTGTGGCCGCGTGTCCAGTGGTGGCCCGGACGACGGATTTTACCTGGTTTACGGAAGGGCAGATCATGCTGCGGCTTTACGGCTTTTTTGCCATGACCATGTTTGCCGCCGTGTATCACATTTTACCGCGCGTCTCCGGATTGGAGATCGGCCTGTGCCGCATTCGCGCGCATTTCTGGCTGGCCATGCCCGGGAGTTTGCTCCTGGCACTGCCGTTGCTCGTCGGTGGAGTGCGTCAGGGCTTGCGCCTGGCGGATGCCACGGTGCCGTTTGAAGCCACGGCGCAGGCGGCCGTGCTGTGGGTGCGGATCAGCACGTTGGGAGAAACCCTGATCGCGCTCGGCACCCTGGTCTTTTGCGTCAACGTCGGTTGGTTGATCCTGACGTATTATCGCACACTGCTGAAACAGCAGGTGGCGCTGGCGCTGCAACCTGTGGAGGTGAAGTCGTGAAGTCCGGCAGCATGGTATTTCTAACCGCCTTCGTTGCGCTGGCGATTTCGTGGAGCGGCTTCGTGCTGGTGACGCAACTGCAGTTGGGGCGCGTGGATCAGGCCAAGACCATTCCCGCCGGAGATGCTTATCCACTGGCGCGTTCCGGGCAGGCGATGCAGGGCGCGGAAGTTTATCGCTCGCTCGGTTGCGTTTATTGTCATAGCCGGCAGATCAATCAGCAGGGCACAACGGTTGAAGTCACTTTGGTCAATGCCGGAACGAACTCCGCCAACGTGTTGGACGCGATTCGAACGGTTGCGCCACAGTTTGGTCAGATTGAATCGCTGGCGAATGTTCCCAAGGTATTGGGGCAGGTGGCCGACACCGCCGCTGCGGATAGTCTGGTCACGGCCATTTCCGAGGCGGGTGGTCAGGCCACGGTGGAAATTTTGCCGAGCGGTCCGGACATCAGCCGCCACTGGGGTTCGCGTCGCAGCGTGGCGCAGGATTATATTTACGATCCGGTGGTGCAGCCGGGCATCCGCCGCTTCGGTCCCGACCTGACGGATGCGGGCCGCATGCACCCCGACGCACAATGGCAATTGTTGCACCTCTATGCGCCGAAAACGGTGGTGAAAGATTCCACCATGCCGGGTTACTGTTTTCTTTTTGAGCAACGCAAGCGGGGACGGAACCCAACGCCGGAGGCGCTGCCGTTGACCGGCGATTTTGCCCCTCCCGCCGGATATGAAATTGTTCCGACGGAAGCGGCCCGATCACTGGTGGCGTATTTGTTGAGTTTGCGGGCCGATGCGCCGCTGTATGAGTCACCGGTGACTCCGCCAGTCCCGCCGGCCACCAATGACGTTGCCGTTGTCACGAAATGAAAACCGATGCTTCCAACAAATCGGATCGAGCCGAAGCTGAACCCACGGTGGCGATGGCGCCCATTCCCGTGTGGTTGATGGCGGCACTGTTGGTCCTGTTGTATTTCGGCGCGTGGTATTTCGACCTGTACGGCGGTTGGTTCGACGCCAAAGTGTATGCCCCGTATCGGTCCATTCCGGACCTGGCGCGTTACCAGCCCAACAGCGATCCGGATGCAAATTTCATCGCCTTCGGCAAAAAGCTCTACGCCGCGAATTGCGCGGTTTGCCACATGGATACTGGCGTGGGCAATCCGGCAAACGGTTGTCCGCCTTTGATTGATTCCGAATGGGTTGACCACGAAACGCCGGATCGAATGATCATGCTGATTTCCAAGGGCTTGACCGGGCCAATTACGGTGAATGGCAAGGTGTACAATACCGGCACGATGTTGGCCGTGGGCGACTCATTGCCGGGTGATGAAAAGGAAAAATCTACGCAGATCGCCGCGATCGCATCCTACGTGCGACGTCATTTTGCCGATCTTCCGGGCGCGGTGAAACCCGCTCATGCCGAGGCGGTTCGCGCCAGCATCAAAGATCATCCCGGCAATTTTACGCCCGAGCAATTGCTGAAGGTCCCTTGAGCCGGTTGAGCGGTTGCGTCCGGCGCCGGATTTTTTGTGGCTTCACCACAACGCGCTTTGATGGCGGCAATGGCCCAGAGCGCGTGTTCGACGATCAGCGGCTCCACATCCTGCGCGGCTTTTTCCAAGGCGGGCAGGGCGCGTTCATCGCCGACATTTCCCAAGGCCACACACACGTTGCGTAAAACGCCGCGCCGTTTCGTGCGGATCAGCGGAGTTCCGGCGAAGCGTTGCTTAAAGCCGGCGTTGTCCAACGACAGTAATTCAATGAGGTCTTGAGTGCCCAGATTGGGTTGGGCGTGAGCCTTCATGATTTTTCCGGATTGCGCGAATTTATTCCACGGACAAGCGGCGAGACAATCGTCACAACCAAAAATGCGATTGCCAATCAGCGGCCGCAGCTCCACCGGAATGGCCCCTTTAAGCTCGATGGTCAGGTAGGAAATGCAGCGGCGCGCGTCCAGTTGGAACGGCGCGGTAATCGCGCCCGTCGGACAGGCGGTGATGCAACTGGTGCAGGTGCCGCAGCGGTTTTTTTCCGGCTCGTCGGGCGGCAGTTCCAGGGTCGTGATGATTTCCGCCAGAATGATCCAGTTGCTCAGTTTGCGGCTGATGACATTGTTGTGTTTGCCGATGAAACCGATGCCGGCGCGTTGCGCCATTTCGCGTTCCAAAATCGGCCCCGTATCCACGTACCACAACGATCGCGTTTCCGGCCCGCCTTGTGCATTCACAAATTCGTTGAGCGCCTTGAGCTGGTCCTTGAGCACATCGTGATAATCGGTGTAACGCGCGTAGCGGGCGATCACGCCGTGAGGCGAACCGGTCGGGGCGGGGGAGGTTGCGGCAGTTGAGTGGTCTTTGCTGTCGGAGCGAACTTCATTTTCGTCGGCGTACGAAATGGCCAAGGCGATGATGGTTTTGGCTCCGTTCAGGACCAGGTCCGGATTGACCCGTTTTTCTGCGTTGCGGGCCATCCATGCCATCTCGCCATTTTTATTGTCCTGCAGCCAGGCTTGGAAATACAACGCACCGGCGGTCGGGGCCGCAGTGGTAAAACGACAGTCGTCGAAACCCAATGCCAGCGCGTGCTGGCGGATCAGCTCTTTCATTTCCATAAAGCAAATTGAGCGTCGCAAGCGATGTGGCGGAGACGAAGCATTGCGATCATTTTATGGTTTTCAAATTGGGTTCGGTGTGGCGAAGTGGCAAGGGCGGCGGCGCGGTGCGGCGGTTCAAAGATTGGTGGGCGCGCGTTCACTCGTGGCCGGGCCGAGGCGGAATTGGTTGACAATCTGTTGGGCCACTTCCCGCGCGGAACGGAAGTCGCAGTTGATCAGAATGTCCGCCTGCCGGTAGAACGGTTCGCGTTCCGCAAGGAGCGCGCGGATTTTGCCGGAGGGGTCCGGATCATTCAGGAGTGGGCGATGGGACTGTTCGCGGACGCGATCGTAAATCCGTTCGGGCGAAGCCCAAAGACAGACGACCAAAGCGTGTGATTTGAGACTTTCCAGATTGGCCGGGTGGATCGGCAGCCCGCCGCCCGTGGCGATGACGGTGCGATCGCGATTCGCCAATTCGGTGACCAGTTGCGCCTCCAATTTGCGGAAGGTTGGTTCGCCGTGTTGCGCGAAAATTTCGGTTATCTTTTTACCGCAGCGTTGTTCGATCAGAAAGTCCGTATCGAGGAAATCGAATTTGAGCTGCTCGGCCAGCAATCGGCCCACGGTGGATTTACCGGTGCCCATGAAACCGATGAGGGCAAGATTCCGATAGTGACGCTCAGTGGACACGCGCACAGCTTAAAGGAATTTTACCCGCAAACCAATCGGAAAAGCGCGGTTGGACCGCTTGGGAGTGTCAGGAATTTTTTTTGAGAGGGAGGCGCGGATTTCAAATGACGAAGTCGTAGGAGTTTTGCGATTGCTGTTCGAGTTTGCGCGCGCGTTCCACCAGATCATTCAACGTGGTGTTTTCCATCATTTCGGCGACGCAATCGCGCACTTCTTTCATCACTCCGTGAATGGCGCAGCGCGCTTCGTCCGGGCAGGTGCATTTTTCGTAAAAGTATTTGCTGACACAACTGACCGGCGCCAATGGTCCCTCGATGTGACGGATGATTTCCGCGAGGCTGATCTGTTGCGGCGGACGCTTGAGCCGGTAGCCACCGGCAACGCCGCGCTTGCTCACGACCAGTCCGGCGGATTTGAGATCATTCAAGATTTGTTCCAGGAAGCGCTTGGGAATTTTCTGTTTGCTGGAGATCGCTTGAATCCGGATCACGGTATCGTCGTTCCGAAAATTATGGGCGAGCACCTGCATGGCGCGCAAAGCGTATTGGCCTCGGACCGTTAACTTCATACAAAAAGTTAGTAATCTACACACATGAAGTCAAGATTGGCCGGACAGTGCGGCTTGGGTGTTAGCATTATATTGTTCTAAATACATTGATTTACTGTAGATTTAATATAATCTCGTCGGTGCCAGGCATTTTAGGCTGTTATACGTCCGGTGATGGTAGGTGATAAGGACGAAGATCCAACGGATTGTCAGCTTCGCCAAATGAACGTAAAAATTATCGCAATCTTACTAATGGGAGCATGGATTGGAATCGGAGACGCGGTCGCGCAGCCGTCGGAGGTGGACGTAAACGCGCTGTTGCAACGATTGCAAGAATTGGAGCAGCGAGTGAAGCTCCTGGAGCGCAACGCGGAATTGAACCAGGAAGCCGCGACGGACCAGGCCCAAGCGGCGCCGACGGTTTCCGTCGGTGCCGACGGATTGGTGGTTCGTTCAGCGGATACCAATTTCGTGTTTGCCCTGCACGGCTTGTTGCAGGTGGACAGCCGGACGTTTTTTGATGACGGTGGCATTGCGGGCAATGATGGCTTTTTGCTCCGGCGCGCGCGGCCGATTTTTTCCGGCACGATCTATCGCGATTTTGATTTTAATTTCTCGCCGGACTTCGGCGGCCCCACCGTGCAGATTTTCGATGCCTACCTGCACTACCGGTATCAGCCGTGGTTACAGGCGCGCATCGGAAAATTCAAAACTCCCATCGGCTTGGAATATCTGCAGCCGGATCCGGTGACCGCGTTCAATGAGCGCGCCCTGCCAAGCGGGTTGGTGTCCGGTCGAGATGTTGGTTTCCAGCTTGGCGGCGAGGTCAACGGCGGGACGTTGAGTTACGCGGTGGGGATTTTCAACGGCTTGGGCGACGGCCGCAATTCCGGCAATATGGATTTTGACGACAGCAAGGAATTTGCGGGGCGGTTATTCACGTTGCCGTTTTTGCAAGGTGAAGTGGCTGGCTTGCGTGGTTTGGGTTTGGGCGTGGGCGGAAGCTGGACGGATTATTCCCCGGCGAGCGCAACCGGTTTGCCTGAGGGCCATGGCTATAACACGGTTGGGCAGCAACAATTTTTCGCTTACAACACGACGACGGTGGCTGACGGAGCGCACTGGCGGGTGGCGCCGCAGAGCTATTATTATTTCGGTCCGTTCAGTCTGCTGGGGGAATATACTCTCTCTGCGCTGAAGGTTCGTCAGACGGTCGCGCCGTTCCAATCCGCGCTGTTGCGTCACACGGGTTGGCAGGTGACGGTGGGTTGGGTGCTGACGGGCGAGGCGGCGGCGTTTAACGGCGTGACGCCGCGTCGCGCCTTTGATCCGCGCCATGGCAACTGGGGGGCGTTCCAGATTGTGGGTCGGTATGGTGAACTGAATCTGGATGAGGCGGCGTTTCCGATTTACGCCGATCCGGCAGCGGCCGCCAGGTCGGCGCAGGTCTGGACGGTGGGCTTGAACTGGTATCCCAACAAGAATCTGACCGTCAAAACCAGTTACGCGCGCACGACGTTTGACGGTGGCGGCACGGGCGCAACTCCGCTGGCTGCGATCACGCGGCAGCCGGAACAAGTGCTTTTCACCCGGGCGCAACTGTCATTCTAAATCAATTTCAAAAAGCCAAACCTAATGAGAACAATCTGGAGTCTGCTGTGGTTGGGAATCGCGCTCAGCGTTTCTGCCAAGGACGTCAAGTTGCTCAACGTCTCGTATGACCCGACCCGCGAGTTGTATCAGGAGTACAACGTCGCGTTCGCAAAATACTGGAAGGAAAAGACCGGCGTCACGGTGAAGATTGAGCAATCGCACGGCGGCTCGGGCAAACAGGCGCGCGCGGTGATTGATGGACTGGAAGCCGACGTGGTCACTCTTGCGTTGGCGTATGACATTGACGCCGTGGCGCGAAGAGCGCGCCTGCTGGCCCCTGACTGGCAAAAGCGATTGCCTCAAAATGCATCGCCCTACACTTCGACGATTGTGTTTCTTGTGCGCAAGGGCAATCCCAGGGGCATCAAGGATTGGGCGGACCTTGTGAAACCGGGCATTCGAATCATCCCGGCCAATCCGAAAACCTCGGGGGCGGCGCGTTGGACGTATCTCGCCGCTTGGGGTTACGCGTTGAAGCAGAATGGCGGCGATGAAACCAAGGCCCGGGCGTTCGTGCAACAGTTTTACAAGAACGTGCCGGTGCTGGATACCGGCGCGCGTGGCGCGACAACAACCTTCGTGCAACGCGGCATCGGCGACGTGCTCGTAGGCTGGGAAAACGAAGCCATCCTCTCGATGAAAGAATCGGGCCGCGGCGAATTTGAGCTGGTCGTGCCCTCCATCAGCATTCTGGCGGAGCCGCCGGTGGCGGTGGTGGATAAGAATGTCAAACGCCACGGCGCGACGGACGTGGCGCAGGCGTATCTCGAATATCTTTACACGCCGGAAGGGCAGGAGATTGCGGCCAAACATCACTTTCGACCGCGTCATCCAGCCCCGACCAGTCAATTTGCGGCCCAGTTCACGAAGCTGGAACTTTTCACAATTGACGACGTATTTGGCGGTTGGCAAAAGGCGCATAAGACGCACTTTGCCGATGGCGGTTTCTATGACCAAATTCAACAAGCCAACCGCTAGAAGCCCGATGGAATTGATGATTCGAATCTCAAAAAATCTCCGGCTTGGCGGCGGGATCGTTCGGGGCGAAAGGTTTTGCCGCTGATTTGATTTTACCTAGACTTTCGCGATCTGATGGCAGGAAAAAAAACTAATGTGCTCCCGGGCTTCGGCCTGACGATGGGATACACGGTGCTCTATCTGAGCTTGATCGTGTTGATTCCGATTGCCGCGCTTTTTCTGCGGGTGTTTCAGGCGGGCGCCAACACGGCGGCGTTCACCACCGCGGATTTCGACGATTTGCCCGAACTGATCGAGCGCGTTCAGGAGCATCCCGACCAACTCTCGCTGTTCCTCTGGGAAAAGTTGCCGGCGGCCACGCGCCAGCAAATCGCTGCCGACGGCGCGACCCAGGCCGTGGCGCAACAGGATTTCATCAGCGCCTTAAATCAACTGGTCGCGGGAGAGACGATTTACAGCGCCGCGCGGTTTGATGGAATCGTTCTGAGTGATAAAGCTCAATGGTATCTCCGGCACGGCGGCTCCGTGGAGTGGTTGAACCGGACGCTTTTGGAAGACGCCTTCCATTTCAACATCAACAAGAAAACGAACTGGGTGGACCTTTGGCTTTCGGCCGTAAGCCCGCGAGCGTTGGCTGCCTACCGATTGACGTTTGGCGCTTCTTTAATCGCGGCATTGATCAACGCGGTGTTTGGCACGCTGGTGGCCTGGGTATTGGTGCGCTACGAATTTTACGGACGTCGTTTCATTGATGCGCTGGTGGATTTTCCTTTTGCGTTACCAACCGCCGTGGCGGGTTTGACGCTGGCGAGTTTATTTGCTGCCAACGGTTGGCTGGGCGGATTTTTAGCGCAGACGACGGCGGACGGTCGGCGGGAGGGCATCACGCAGTACCTGTCGTGGTTTGGCGTGGTGGTCGCGTTGATTTTCGTGGGACTGCCGTTTGTGGTGCGCACCCTGCAACCCATTCTCAAAAATTTTGAACGTGAAGTTGAGGAAGCTTCCGCCATGCTCGGGGCCGGGCGGCTGCACACCTTTCGCAGCGTTATTTTGCCGTCTTTGCTGCCCTCGATTCTCACCGGATTTGCCCTGGCCTTTGCGCGTGCAATCGGAGAGTTCGGTTCGGTCATTTTTGTATCCAGCAACCTGCCGTATCGGAGCGAGATCGCCCCGTATCTCATCGTGGTGCGACTCGAACAATATGATTACTCGGGAGCCATGACGCTCGCGGTGGTGTTGTTGGTATTCTCTTTTGGTTTGTTGGTGGGCATCAACATCATCGAGCAATGGGCCGGCAAGTTTGTAAAGGAATGAGCCGCCACCTTCTGATCATGAAAAGCTTTTTGAGGTGAACCAGCGAGTGACGTATGGCCGGAATTCTGAAACGACAAAATATCACCGGGTGCGCAAAATCTCAGCGCGGCGCGGAGGAATCGGCGTTGACCAAGTGGATGCTCATCGGCGTCGCGATGGTTTTCTGTCTCGTGTTTCTGTTGCTACCGCTGGCCAACGTGTTTGTGCAGGCTTGCGCCAACGGCGTGGGCGGCTACTGGCGGGCCATATCGCATCCGGACGCCTGGGCGGCCATGAAACTCACCCTGTTGATCGCGGCCATCAGCGTGCCGCTGAATGTCATCTTTGGTCTGGCGGCGGCCTGGGCGATTGCCAAATTTGAATTCCGCGGCAAAGCCTTGCTCATCACGCTGATTGATCTGCCGTTTTCCGTGTCCCCGGTGGTGGCGGGGCTGATGTTCGTGGTCTTGTTCGGGTTGCAGGGTTACTTCGGAGCCTGGCTGCGCGAACATGATTTGCAAGTCATCTTTGCCGTGCCGGGGATGGTGCTGGCCACAGTGTTTGTCACGTTTCCGTTTGTCGCGCGCGAATTGATTCCCACGATGCAATCCACCGGCTCGGACCAGGAACACGCGGCGCTGGCGTTGGGGGCCAGCGGGTGGCAAACCTTCTGGCACGTCACGCTGCCCGGAGCCAAATGGGGTTTGCTGTACGGCGTGATTTTGTGCAACGCGCGAGCGATGGGCGAGTTTGGCGCCGTGCGCGTGGTCAGCGGCAATATCGCCGGTAAAACGCAGACCATGCCGTTGCGGGTCGAGAGTTTGAATGACGAGTTTCAAGGACAGGCGGCGTTTGCCGTCGCCAGTTTGTTGGCGTTGCTCGCCCTGGTGACCTTGGCGTTCAAGACCTTATTGGAATGGCGTCAACAGCGGGAATTTGAACGGGCGCAGCAGGAGCAAGTAGATGGTTGATGGTGGATGGTGGAAAGGCGGAGTCGGCGCGCGCGGCCCGGCCCGTCCGTGGCAGACCAGCGCTGGAACGAAAGGAAAAACATGTTTGTTTTTGAACGATTGGACACGTGGCGGAAGGCGATTGATTTCGCCGATTTGGTTTATCGGACGACCAGTTCCTTTCCCGGGGAGGAGCGCTTTGGTCTGACCAGCCAGATGCGCCGCGCGGCCGTCTCTGTTTCCTCGAACATTGCCGAGGGCAGTTCACGTTTTTCCAAGGCGGATTTTGCCCGGTTCCTGGAGCTTGCCACGGGCTCCGTTTTTGAAGTGGTTTCACAATCATTCCTCGCCCGGCAGCAGGGTTTCTTGAACGACGCCGATTTTCAAAAACTTTATGCTGCGGCGGAAGAACAAGGGCGCATGTTAAGCGGTTTGCGCAACTCACAGTTAAAGGCCAGATGATCGGCACGGCCGTCCCATCCACTATCCACCATCAACCCTCTACTTTCCATGAGCATCGAACTTAAACAGATCACCAAAAAATTTGGCGAAGTGACGGCCGTGGCGGAGGTGAACTTTACCGTCCAGGAAGGTGAATTGGTCGGTTTGCTGGGGCCCAGCGGCGGCGGCAAAACCACCGTGCTCCGCATGATTGCCGGACTGGAGGAGCCGACGGCCGGGGATATTTTTATTCGCGGACAACGGGTGAACGACGTGTCGGTCCGGCAGCGCAACATCGGCTTCGTGTTTCAAAATTATGCGTTGTTCCGGAACATGAACGTGTTCAAGAACATTGCGTTCGGCTTGAAGGTTAAAAAGTGGAAACGCGCCGACATCGTGGCGCGGGTCGGCGAATTGTTGGCGCAGTTTGATTTGCAAGGCTTGGACAAGCGTTATCCGCACCAGTTATCGGGCGGACAACGCCAGCGGGTGGCGATTGCGCGCGCCTTGGCGCCCAAGCCCAGCGTGTTGTTGCTGGACGAACCGTTCGGCGCCGTGGACGCGAAGATTCGCCAGGAGCTGCGGGAGTGGTTGGTCACCTTGCATCACGATCTGAACGTGACCACGATTTTTGTGACGCACGATCAGGAGGAGGCGATGGAAGTCTCCAACCGGATCGTCATTTTCTCGAAGGGCCGGCTCGAACAAACCGGGGCGCCGCGGGAAGTGTATGAACAGCCGGTCAACGAGTTTGTGGCGCGATTTGTCGGCGTGATGAATGTGTTGGAGGCGGAAGTGCAGGGCGGCGTGGCCCGCGTCAACGAATTGCAATTCATCACTCCTGGTTACGCTGAAGGCGCGCGCCTGCGTCTCGGTTTCCGTCCGTACGCCGTGCAAATTTCCACGAATCTGAATCTGCTTCCCTATCGCGCGGTCCTGCGGCGCACGTACTTCCTGGGGATCATGCTCCGGCTGGAATTGGAGCTGGCCAGTGGGCTGGTGCTGCGCAGTCGCATGACCAAGGAGGAGTATTCGCAGTTGGGACTATATGACGGAGTGAAAGTCTCTCTGCGGATCAAAAACTACCGGGTGCTGGCCACTGAACATTCCCGTCTGACTCCGGAGTTGGAATCCGAGTATCAACCGCCCCCGACCTTTGGCGAAAATATCTGAGCGCGGTTCTTTCCGCCGGATTGGCCGCCCGGCTCTACGACCGGCAAGAATGTCTGTCGCTACCGGCAAGCATCGGCGACCTCATCGCGTTTCCGAAGCTCGCGACCGGCGCAGATGCGGTGACGGGACAAAAGTACAGAGTGCATAAGCCATTGACCACCATCGTCTTTTGAACCAACCTGCTGCCTGTCTGCATCGGGGACGACCCCGACGCTTTAACCTGTAAAATCAGGGACGACCCTGGCAACCAAAAGAAGATGTATGTCATGGGTCATTCTTATCATCGCGGCGCTATTCGAAATCACCTGGGCGGTCAGCCTCAAATTCACTGATGGGTTTACTCGTTTGTGGCCGAGTGTGGGCACCATCGTCGCATTGGCCATCAGCGTTGGATTGCTTGGCGTCGCGACCAAGTCATTGCCTATTGGCACCGCGTATGCCGTTTGGACTGGAATTGGAGCGGTCGGCACGGTGCTCTGCGGCATCGCCTTTCTCGGAGACCCGACCACGCCGATCCGACTGGTGTGCGTTGGGTTCATCATTCTCGGCATCCTCGGCCTTAAAATCACCTCGTAAAAGTAACAGCCAATTCCGCTTGAGCCGATGACGCAAGGCCTCGGTCAGGGGCGGGTGGTTGGCTTCAAACCACCGCGACTTGCTTGCGCCAGACCGCGGGGCTGCCTCGCGAAAGGTTGCGCGGTCGGCAAAGTAATCGACAGAAACCCCGTCGGCTGTCAGCATGGCGCAAATCCAGCCAAGTCCGCATGGCGCGTTTGCGAAAACTGAATGACGGCGGCCCGGCCGAAATCCTGGAGTTGCACCTCGGAGCGAACCTCTTCGGGCGCGACCAGGAATGTGATTTTCCCATCAACCATGCGTCCGTGTCAGCGCGCCATTGTGAATTGATTTTATCCGCCGATGGAGTGTTATTGCGCGATTTCGATTCCACCAATGGCACTTTTGTCAACGATGCGCCGGTGCGTCAGGCGGTTTTGCTGCCCGGCCAAATCCTGCGGGTGGGCAGTGTGGCTTTCGTAGTCGAGGACGTGGAAGTAAAGATTACGATTCCGGCCATTGATCACGTCGTGCCGGCGCCGCCCGTGGTTTTGCCCGATGGGGTGATGCTCTGCCAACGCCATCCGAACGCCAAAGTGACCCATCGCTGCTCGCACTGTCATTCCGTCTTGTGCGACCACTGTGTCACGCGAATCCGCCGCAAAGGCGGCAAGACACTTAAACTTTGCAAGCTGTGCAGTCATCCGGTTGCGGCGCTGGATTCCGACTGGTCCAAGTCGAAATCGTTTTGGTCCAAGCTCCGGCGCATCGCCACGCATAAATTCCCTTTTATCCACCGTGGAAAATCTGAATGACGACGGATCAGGTTCATGGGTAAATGGTCCATAGCCCATTGAAGCCACCATCAGGAAAACAGACATTGAATAGCGGCCGCGCCGGAGTGAGTCGGCCACCCGCGCCTGCTGCGCAGCTTGGCCGGAAAGATGCAGTTGGCCCAGGTGGAACGGCCAACTTGGCCGTTCTGGGCGGCAACCTGCCGCCCAGCCGAGCGCACGGAGATCGCACACCATGGGGTTCGTACTATTTGCGTTCGACTATCGGGCTGGTAGCCCGACAGAGCGGGCCAGTGGCCCGTTCCACCCAAACTCCAATCGAACCGTTCCGGCTTAGGTGCTGCGGAGTTTGAGTTGAATTGAAAGTTGGTTTGAGTTGAAATGGCCAATAAGTAATCGCGCATGAAGTTGTTGAATCAATACACCAGCCGCGAGGTGCCGGGGTTTGTGAACGTGCTGCGCACGGCCACGAACACGGCGACGGTTAGTTTGTGGAGCAAGGACAGCACGGCGTTGTTCACGCCTACCACGCGCAAGGGAGATTCGTGCTTTCAGTCTTCGCAACGCGGGACGCCTGTTCAACGCGATACTGGCTCAACCACTAATCCTTGGATTCCATAATTCGTATGCGGACTGGCATCGTGACAAAACTTGTTGGAACATTGCTTCGAGTAGTGGTGCTCTCACCTGCTCTCATGATTTTGGGCGCAGCGATTGAAAGTGTGTATCGCCCAAGCTTGTGGATTACGCCCATGAGCCGTTTCTGGTATTTGCCTTTGTTCAGCGGCCTCTTTGCACTCCTTTGCATACTTCCCTATCCGGACATTTTGTTCAAAAGGGCGGTCAAGCCACTTGTTCTCGGCGTGATTCTTTTGGTCTGCGCCTTCAAACTCCGTCACGAGTTTTTGCCGTTTCATTACGCCGCGCCGGAGTTGGCGAACCATCCTGCATATGTGGCCGAATTCGAGGCGGCGAAAAAAGAGCCGAACGGTTTGGGCTTTTCCTCAGAACGCAAAGAAGGAGGAAGGCTGCTTTGGATAGTCAACAAAGCCAACTATACCCCGCAGAACATCGTCATCATGGGAAGTTTTTGTCTAGTGCCACTCATTTTGTTCCTTCTGAGAAACCATGAGGTTTGTCGCGGCATCACTTGGCGCAACTTCACATTGCCGCCGCAAAAGGTCACAGCCAAATGAACCGTAATAAAGGGAAGTGAACCGTACGCGACCAACCACTGCACTGAACGTGCCATGAATTTTGCACTGGCGCAGCGTTCCGGCTGCACCCGGTGGCGTATTCGTATCTTGCCAATTCACCGTTGGTGGAGAAACTGTGGTTCACGAACAACACGACGCTGCGGATGACGACGACCAAGAGTTATGATTATCTGAACCGGTTGACGGGCAACACCAGCGCCGCCGGTGGCTCGAATGTGGCGGTGTTCAATTACGCCAACAACGCGGCCAACCAGCGCACGGCCATCACCAACGTGGACAGTTCCCGCTGGGTGTATCAGTACGACGCCCTCGGACAGGTGGTTTCCGGCCGGAAGTATTGGAGTGACGGCACACCCGTTGCGGGGCAGCAGTTCGAGTATGGCTTTGATGACATTGGCAACCGGAAGAGCGCGGCGGCGGGCGGAGATGCCGTGGGCGCCAACCTGCGTTACGCCAGTTACACGGCCAACAACTTGAATCAATACACCAGCCGCGAGGTGCCGGGGTTTGTGAATGTGTTGGGGACGGCCACCAATACTGCCACGGTTTCGTTGTGGGGTGACAATGGGGCGTACAGTGCGACGTCGCGCAAGGGGGATTATTTCCGGGGCGAACTGGGCGTAACCAACACGGCCAATCCGGTGTGGTTGACCATCACCAATCTGGCGGTGCTCAATAACGGCAGCAACCCGGACATTGTGACCAATACGATTGGGAAGACCTACGTGGCCAAAACCCCCGAGGCGTTTTACTACGACCTGGACGGCAATCTGACCAACGATGGCCACTGGACCTACACATGGGACGCCGAGAACCGATTGACCAAGGTGGAAAGTCTGAGTGGTGCGCCTACGGCTTCCAAACGCAAAGTGGTTTGGGAGTTTGACGGCAAAGGGCGGCGCATCCGGCAAACGACCTACAATGGTAGCAGTGGCAGTTACGTAGCGACTGAAGACTTGAAGTTCCTTGCGGACGGCTGGCGGCATATTGCCGAACTCAACGCCACGAACAATGCGCTGCTGCGCTCTTACTCTTGGGGACTGGATATGGGCCGGACACTGGATGCTGCGGGGGGCGTGGGGGGCTTGCTGATGTTGAGCAGCGTGGCCAATGGCGTGCATTTTTATGCTTATGATGGCAACGGAAATGTCGCTGCTTTGGTGAAAACCACCGACGGTAGCGTGAGCGCGAATTACGAGTATGACCCCTTTGGCGGCGTCTTGCGCAGCACGGGATTGATGGCGGATGAGAACCGCTTCCAGTTCTCGACAAAGCGAACTGATCGCACAACCGACCTTGAACTGTACGAATATCGCGTGCGGCATTTTATCTGGTTGAGCCGGGATCCAATCGAGGAGGATGGAGGTGAAAATTTGTATGGTTTTGCATGTAACAACGGCATAGGACTGATTGACCCCATTGGCCTAAAGGCGATTCGGCTCGCTTTCGGATTTGATTCAAGCGCTAGAGCCGATAAGAAGACAATGGCCTTTATACTTGAAAGCGTAATCTATTTAAAAACGAAACTTAGTGAATGTGCTAAAAAAGCGGATTGCGATTGTCCCGACCTAAAAGGCGATTTCACCGTTGCGACATCATACGACTACGATACTAAAAACAAACCAAAGCCAACCGACAACGATTACGACATGGACACGAGCGATCGTCAACTGAGAGACGATAATCTCGGGAAAATCAAAATTGCCAATTACACAATCCGGATTCTGATTACGAGATCATCAATTCACCAAACTTGGCTCGGGGAGCGCACTGGGGCACGCGCAAATACTGATAAGAACGGCACATTGTTGGCTGTCGGTTTAGCTGTGCCACATACGATAGCCCATGAAATTGGGCACTTTGCTGGTTATGTCGGCGACGCTCCTGGTGATACTTCTCATGCCAAAGACGTGGAGAATTTGATGCACTCCCCCGGGGGAGAAAAAGTTGATTGTCAATGGTGTCAAAAAGTTTCGGCTTTAGCGAAATAAGACAATTATGTTTAAGCAAGTCATCATCGTTCTGATTTTGGGCTGCCTTTTGGGCTGCGAAAGGCAAAGACAAAGTGTTTCAAAAACAGACGGGAAAATAGCACCAAGCACATTTATGCTTTCAAACGACAGCGAAATTAGGGTTCTGATATACCAACACCTGATTCGGAATTTGCTCCCATCCGGATCGAATCTTGTATTTTTTGTCAAACTAAACGAGGAAGAAAAGCGCCTATTGTTGTCGCGGGTGGAAGGCGGCGAAATCAAGTCCCCTTCGGAAGCAAAACGGAGTTCGGACGGTCCATTTGTCGACAAGGCTACTGGAGCAAATGGTGTTGCTTTGGAAATCAAGAGCTTGAGTGTTGAGGGGCAGAAAGCTCACGTACGTGCAGGTTATTTTGCCACTGCTGGGATTGTATTCGATTTCGAGTTGGAGAGGGATACAGCGTGGAAAATCATGAAGTGCAGTTCTCCCAACATTACGGAGTGAATAGCGCCAAAGATTATCTGAATCCGTTGACCGGCATCACGAGTGCCGCCGGCGGCTCGAACGTGGCCGTGTTCAATTACGCCAACAACTTGGCCAACCAGCGCACGGCCATCACCAACGTGGACAATTCGCGGTGGGTGTATCAATACGACTCTCTCGGGCAGGTGGTTTCCGGCAAGAAGTATTGGAGCGATGGCACACCCGTTGCGGGGCAGCAGTTCGAGTATGGCTTTGATGACATTGGCAACCGGAAGAGCGCGGCGGCGGGCGGGGATGCCGTGGGCGCCAACCTGCGTTACGCCAGTTGATTGAACGTTATGTTGAAGTCGCGAGGCATCCAAGTTTTGAGTTTAATGCTTGTAGTTTCGTCCATTGGACGCGCCGGGGATCAACAGGCGGCGGCGGAAGCTGTCGCTGGGAAAATCCTGGGGAAGGTCAACTTGGAGGACTATGGCGGAAACCCAGATGGCATGGAGTTCTCAAGTGATGGGAAACGTATTCTGTGTTGGTGGCTTCCACAGCCCTCTGTTGGTGATTACGACAAAATCCTCGGTCGGTCCGTTGTTTTTGACCTTGCAGGCGCGGCGGTAGCGTCTGCAACTGATTCCGGTCAGCATCTTGCTGCGGAGCAGATTATGCAGTTCCCGACCACAGCATCGCGCCAACATTTTGCGTGGTTCCTGACAGCAATGCTCTTGCCTTAATAAGAGGGCATTGGCTTGAAATCACCGCATTCCGAAAGTAAGTTGAACTCGCCACGCCAACCAATGCAGCCACGCTTCAAAATCTTGCACTGGCGCAGCATCCGGGTTTACGAACCCGCTCAAATGCGGAAAGCTGGTGAACAATGTTTGGTTCACGAACCACACGACGCTGCGGATGACGACGATCAAGAGTTATGATTAACCGGCTTCACGCTCTGGTTCACTCCGAAACCATGAACAAGATGAATGTTTTCTGTTGCCCTCATGTTCACCGGTTATCTTATGCGATTCTGGCAGGAACGGTACTCTTGCCAGTGCTTTTCGTAACCGGGTGTGTTGCGCCTAGGATCATCAACAAGGGGGACTTTGACCGCTTAACCCAGCGTCAAGGGATGGGACATTTTTATTACATTGGAAGCGATGCCGGGTTTCACTACTTTGCCAGTTCCTACTTCACTGAACGAACCGGGTTCTACCGCTATCCCAAAACTGACTATCTAATAACTTCCACTTTTCCCAAGACAAAACAGGAATCACAGTGGATTCCTTTTTTGTTTGATCTGAACACCAACACCAAAGGGTTTAAGGGTGAACCGCGACAACCAATCAAGTAAACCTGCTGGTCAGGCTGCGGATGACGACGACCAAAAGTTATGATTATCTGAATCGGTTGAGCCAATGCTCGAAGTGTTTGGCCGTTTTGCTGTTGAGCAGCATTCTGGTGTCGTGTTCGCCCGAAACGCCTGCTCCGAAAGCGGTGACAATTTCTCGGCTGAAGAATGTGCAGCGCGCCATTCAGGTTCTTGAAGAAGCAAATCGAGCGACCATCGGTCAGCAACTGCATGGAATTTCGGGAGACACAACGCTTCAACGCAAATGGGAACTCTTGCTTTTGGAGGACGCTGGGCGGTTGCAGATGGAGGAGAAAGACATTCGGGAGTTCCTCTGCCGCGATGGCTACGGAAACCTATTGAACGTGGACTTCACGACCAATGTCGTCGCGCATGGGGCTTCGCCAGGACTGACAAGTACGGCCTGCGATGTGGTTGTGTGGTCGAGCGGGCGCAATGGAACAAACGAATTCGGCAACGGAGACGATGTTGTCTGGTCGCCACCGACGGCGAGCAGGTGAACGCAAACCCGCTGATGGCTCGAATGTAGCGGGGTTCAATGGGTGACTTCTGAGTTTGGGCTTGTCTGATCACGCTGTCCTTGGTGGGCGTGTGGGGGTAGGTGCAGTTGGCGAGACGCCAACCGCCGGCACACGCGAGGCGCGTATGCTCCCCCAAACCTACGCTCACATCGTCACGACCTTCATAAATCGTAAATCGTGAATCGTCTTCCTATATTCTGTCGCGCTTTGTCTTCGATCTACCATCCTTCATCTTCTATCGTCGTTTTGTAATGTTACCCGTGAACGGGGCTTGACTGTTTGGATTGCCGATGGCGTTGGACGCATCAGGTCCAACTCTTGAGTCGGAACGATGCAGTGGATTCGGGGAGCGCATCCGCCTCGGATGCAGTTCGACGCGCCTCGCGGCGAACACCGGATGATTCGGATTAGGCTAAGCCGGTGTGATTCGATTGGAGTTTGGGTGGAACGGTCCACTGGCCCGTTCGGTCGGGCTACCAGCCCGGCAGTCGGACGCCAAGAGTGCGAAACCGATGGGGTGCGATCTCCGTGTACTCGGCTGGGCGGCAGGTTGCCGCCCAGAACGGCCAAGTTGGCCGTCCCACCTGAATCAACCGCATCGTTCCGGTTAAGCTGGTGCGGTTTCTGTCGGACGCGGCGTCCGCCAGCACACGCGAGGCGCGTATGTTTCCTGGTCGCAGTTGCACCCCGCGCGCTGAGGCTTGTGGTAGCGGTGCAGATAGTTCTGGTTGCGGGCGAGGGCGAAGTGTAGAACAAGGCGGATTCAGTCGCCTTGATGGAGAGTGGTCACGGCGTTCAACACACGAATTAAGATCCGATCAGCCATGAACAAAAAATCAAAAAGAAAGCGGTCGCAATCGGGCGTCAGCCGTCGCGAGGCCATCAAGGGATTTTTGGGAGTCGGCGCCCTTTCCGCGTTGGCGGGTTGCGCCACGTCGTCTGATTCGTCTTCGCGCGTAAAAACTGGTGCGGGCCTTCTGCGCCGGGAGAATCAACGTCTCGGCACTCGCGATTGGATGCTGACCACCACGCGGATTGATCCGGCCACCCAATATCGGTGTCCCTGGATCGAGGGGTATTGTTCCCACACCAGCATCCGGTCGGGCGAGCGACTCAAGCTTTACGTCAGCACCAATCCAGCGTCGGCGTTTCGATTGGAGCTGTTTCGCATGGGTTACTACGGCGGCGCTGGGGCGCGGCAGGTTGCGAGTCTCGGTCCGTTCGCCGGGCAGACCCAACCCGATCCTCCGGTCGGACCCAAGCGCGTGCGTGATTGCCGGTGGGAAGCCAGCACGGAGCTGACAATTCCGGCGGATTGGCCCAGCGGCATTTACGTCGGCAAACTGACCGCCGCGCGCGACGGGCTGCAAAGTTATGTCATTTTCATCGTGCGGGATGATCGTCCGGCGGATTTGATTTATCAGTGTTCTGATACGACCTGGCAGGCGTACAACCGCTGGCCGGACCGATACGCCCTCTACAATGACGACGAGAATCAGTGGTATTGGGGCGGCGACGTGCAGGTAAGTTTCAATCGGCCGTACGGAAAATACTGTCAGATTGTGGATGCGCCGTTATCCACCGGCACGGGTGATTTTTTCCTCTGGGAATTTCCGTTTGTTTACTGGTTGGAAGCGCAGGGCTACGACGTCACTTACACTTCCAATTTCGACACCCATTCCGATCCACGCGGTCTGTTGCGCGCGAAAGGTTTTCTCTCGGTCGGGCACGATGAATATTACACCATCGAGATGTTCCGGAATTTGCAGGCGGCAATGCGCGCCGGAGTGAGTCTGGGCTTTTTCTCGGGCAACACTTGTTGCGGTCGCATTCTGCTTGCGCCGGACGCGGGCGGAATTCCCCGCCGCGCGTTTGAACGCATCGGCGTGTTCGGCCCACCCGCCGGGATGCGCGATTTTGTGGCCATGAAAACGCTGTTGCACGAACGACCGTACGCCAATGAATTGGTCGGCGCGCACAGCACGGGGGTGGTGACCGGCGGCGCGGACTGGGTGTGCGTGAAGCCGGAGCACTGGATTTTTGCGGGCACGGGCCTGCAGCGGGGCGAGGGGATTCCCGGTCTGGTGGGTTGGGAATGGCATGGCGATCCGGCGGACATTCCGGGTCTGGAAATTGTGGCCAGCGCGCCCACCCAGGATAAACCCGGCTCGCCCAATGGCGGCGTGTTCACGGCCACGGTTTATCCCGGACCCAAAAGGAATTTCGTCTTCAACGCCTCCACCTGCTGGTGGGCCGATGGATTGAGCGAGCCGCCGGGTTACGTGCGACCCTCGGTTTACACGTCTCCCCAGGGACCGGATCCGCGGGTCCAGCGGATCACGCGCAACATCCTGGATCGCATGATTCAGCCGCCGGGCGGAGCTGGACGGTAATACGAGTCGCGCTTCCGCTTCCGGAGGGGAGCGGGTTTGGAGTTTGCCAATGTGCCGGTTTTCCGCGCATAATGTCCATCCGTAACTACGGATGTTTCATGAAATCTCGAGTTGAAATCTACGATACGACGCTGCGCGATGGCGCGCAGGGTGAAGGCATAAATTTTTCGGTGGGCGATAAATTGCGCATTGCCGAGAAGCTGGATTCATTCGGGATTCATTACATTGAGGGCGGCTGGCCGGGGAGCAATCCCAAGGACTTGGAATTTTTTCAGCAGGCCGCGCGCCGCAAGTGGAAGCACACCAAGATCGCCGCTTTCAGCATGACGCGCCGTAAAGGGGTGACGGTGGAGCGCGATGAATTGATGCGGCTGATTCTCGAGGCGGAAACGCCCGTCGTCACCATCGTGGGCAAGACCTGGCTGTTGCACGTTACCGAGGTGTTGCGGGTCAAGCCGGACGAAAATCTCGCCATGATCCGCGATACCATCCGTTACCTGAAAGATCAGGGTAAAAAAGTGTTCTACGACGCGGAGCACAGCTTTGATGGTTACGCCGCCGAACCCGAGTACGCGCTGGCGACGTGGCAGGCGGCGGAGCAGGCGGGCGCCGATTGCCTGGTGCTGTGTGATACGAACGGCGGACGATTGCCCAGCGAGATTGCGCGGACGGTGGCTTTGGCGAGATCGAAATTGAAGTGCGCCATCGGCATTCACACGCACGATGATTGCGGATTTGGCGTGGCCAATGCGATCGCGGCGGTGGAAGCGGGGGCCGCGCAGGTGCAGGGCACCATCAACGGCTTTGGTGAACGTACCGGGAATTGCAATTTGACCAGCGTGATTCCCACGTTGGCGCTGAAGATGGGCGTTTCCAGCGTGGCGGCCCGTTCCTTGCCGAAACTCAAAAAGCTTTCCGAGTTCGTAAATGAAGTGGCCAATATCCGTTCCAATTCGCGCGCGCCGTGGGTGGGTGAATCCGCGTTTGCGCATAAGGGCGGTATGCACGTGCATGCGATCGAGCGCCTGACGAAAAGCTACGAGCACATCAATCCCGAGGCGGTGGGCAATGTCCGGCGCGTGCTGGTCAGTGACATGTCGGGGCGCACGAATGTCTTGATGAAGGCCAAGGAACTCGGTTTCCAGTTGACGCCAGACATGCCGGAATTGAAGGCCATGACGGCGCGGATCAAACAATTGGAAAGCGAAGGTTACGAGTACGAGGCGGCGGAAGGTTCGCTGGCGTTGCTGATTGGGAACGCGCTGAAGCGGCGTGAAAAGCCGTTTTTGGTCAATGCGTATCACGTTTCCATGCGGCGTGATGGTCCGGACAACATTTGCGAGGCCACGATCAAAGTTCACGTTGGCGCCGAGGAATCGCACACCGTGGCGGATGGCGACGGACCGGTGAACGCCTTGGATGAGGCGTTGCGCCTGGCGCTGGCCCGGTTTTTCCCGAAATTGAAAAACATCGCTTTGACCGACTACAAAGTGCGCATCATCAACGGCACGACCGGCACCGCCGCCAAGACGCGGGTGTTGATCACCTCCAGCGACGGCAAGCGCGAGTGGGGCACGGTTGGCGTGAGCAAAAACATCATCGAAGCAAGTCTCCAAGCCTTGGTGGATTCGATGGAGTATGCGCTGCTGAAGAAGTAATGTTTAACCACGGATGGACACGGATTCTAAAATTGATCTGCAACATCCCGAAAACACCAAGCTGCTGCTCAAAGAGGAGACGCATCAGATTCTCGGGTGTGCGTTTGCTGTCTTAAACGAAATTGGCCACGGTTTCCATGAGAAGGTTTATGAGAATGCGCTGGTGGTTGAGTTCAAGGTGCGTGGCATTCCCTACGAACAGCAAAAGCGTTTTCCGATCATCTACAAAGGCGTCTTGGTCGCTGAGTTTGTCCCGGACCTGATAGCGTTCCGTTCGGTCATCGTGGACACCAAAGTGATCGAGAAAATTACCGATCACGAGCGCGGTCGGATGAACAACTATTTGAAGATTACAAAACTACGGGTTGGCCTGACGCTGAATTTTAAAACTCCGCGTCTCGAATGGGATCGGCTGGTTTTATGATTTCATCCGTGTTTATCCGTGTCCATTCGTGGTTAAAATTTTAGCATGAGTGAGATTCCCAAAGCATACGAACCCCAATCTGTTGAGGACAAATGGTACGACTTCTGGCTGAAGCAAGGTTGCTTCACCGCCGATCCCGCGCGCGTCAGCGAAAAGCGTCCCGCGTACGCCATCGTGATTCCGCCGCCGAACGTCACGGGCATGTTGCACATGGGGCACGTGCTCAACAACACCATCCAGGACATTCTCAGTCGCAAGGCGCGCATGGATGGCAAGGAAGTCCTCTGGTTGCCGGGCACGGATCACGCCGGCATCGCCACGCAGGTGATGGTGGAAAAACAACTCAAGAAGGAGGAAAAGAAATCGCGGCACGATCTCGGGCGCGAAGAATTTCTCAAACGCGTCTGGGCGTGGAAAGAGAAGCACGGCGGCATCATCATCAACCAGCTCAAGAAACTCGGTTGCTCGTGTGATTGGACGCGCGAACGGTTCACGATGGATGCGGAGTATTCGCGCTGCGTGCAGAAGGTTTTTGTCGAGTTATACCGGAAAGGTCTGATCTATCGCGGCAAACGGATGGTCAACTGGTGTCCGGTATCGCAAACCGCGCTCTCGGATGAGGAAGTGGAAATGAAACCGCAAAAGGGTTTCATGTATTACTTCAAGGTGCAGGTGGTAGATGCGACGCCTTCGTCGCATGACAAAGTGGTCGCGACGTCTGCGGCGCTGGTTGCAGAAAAGCGCGACGGGGGCGTCGCGACCACCTCCGGCGACGGGGGCGTCGCCGCTACGTGGCTCACCATTGCCACCACGCGACCGGAAACCATTCCCGCCGATACCGCGGTGGCGGTGAATCCGAAGGACCCGCGTTACGCGCATCTCATCGGCAAACACGTTTATCGGGCTTTGCCGCTCGATCAACCGAAAGAGCAACGGATCATTCCCATTATCGGTGATGAGCAGGTGGATTTTGAATTCGGCACCGGCGTGTTGAAGGTGACTCCCGCTCACGACAAGACCGACTTCGAGATCGGGCAACGCCACCAACTGCCGTTGATTGACATCATCACGCCGGACGGAAAGATGGCGGCCGGAGCCGGAGCGGATCTGGTCGGATTGGATCGGTTTGTGGCCCGGAAAAAATCCGTCGAACTCCTGGAAGCTGCGGGCACCCTGGTTAAAACCGAACCTTACGAGAATAACGTGGGTTTCAGCCAACGCGCCGGTGTGCCGATTGAGCCGCGGCTGAGCGAGCAATGGTTTTTGAAGTATCCGGCGGTGGAGCAATCCAAGGCGTGCGTGGAGCAGGTTGCAACGGGGAGCACGCCCGCCCCGGGCGTGGCTGACCGCGCCCTCGCGGGCAGCATTGGTGGGGTGAAAGAATCTGGAAGTGTTGCTACGTCCGCGCGGGCTCGTGCGGCAGACGGGGCGTCCGCCGCTGCACGCGAGGCGCGTGCGCTCCCCGGCAAAATGCGGTTTCATCCGCAGCGGTGGGCGAAGGTTTATGACCACTGGCTGACGAACATTCAGGACTGGTGCATCAGCCGTCAGCTTTGGTGGGGGCATCGGATTCCGGTGTGGTACAACCGACCGGGCCTGGCGATCTTGAACCAAAAGAGCGTGGTCGTGGTTGAGGTGGATCAGACGCCGATTCCGCACAGCACCGTACGGGTTGCCCGGGAGGCGGCCTGGCAGCATCTCGAAGAGCAGGGTTGGCTAAATCAGTCATTTCGCAATTTGGATACCGGTTATGATTTCATTGTCACCCGGGCCGGACTCAAGCATGCCTTCAGTCATCCGGGAGTCGAAAATGTCGTCGCGGCCACGGTTCTCCCGGATTTGATTCGTACGGCGATTTTTGTTGGTGAGACCTGGCACGAACCACGGATTCCAGAAATTAAACGGGTGCTGCAGTTGTTTGCCGCCATGCGTTTCGAGGGGGCGCTGGTCGCGGTGAAGATAACCGTAAAGGAATATCAGGATGGTTCACGCGTTTACGATCATGAGACGGAAAAAATTAGAGCGTCTGACGGTCAATCTCTGGGGCGGCGCTCCGCGGACGGAGTGTTGCGCGACCAGCCTACATCAGACGCTGGAGTACCTTTACGCCAGTTGATCCGGGACGTCAACCGCGAGGGTGCTTTTACACGAGTCCAAGAGAGCCAGCCGGGCGACGGTTGGGAACAAGACCCCGATGTCCTCGACACATGGTTCAGTTCCTGGCTCTGGCCGTTTGCCACGATGGGGTGGCCCGAGCAGACCGAGACGTTGAAGAAATTTTACCCGACCACCGATCTCGTCACCGGGCCGGACATCATTTTCTTCTGGGTCGCGCGCATGATCATGGCGGGCTACGAGTTCATGGGAGATTTGCCGTTCCGCAACGTCTATTTCACCGGCATCATCCGCGACAAGCAGGGGCGTAAGATGTCCAAGACGCTCGGCAATTCGCCCGACCCGCTCGAACTCATCGCGAAATACGGCGCGGATGCGTTGCGCTTCGGCACGATGCGGAGCGCGCCGCTTGGTCAGGACGTGTTGTTCGACGAGAAGGACGTCGAACTGGGCCGCAACTTCTGCAACAAGCTGTGGAACGCGTGTCGCTTCCGGCAAATGGTCGGTGGCCAAGGTGGCGGCGACGCCTCGTCGCCGCAGGGCAGGGAACGCGACGGGGGCGTCGCGGCCACTTCCGGCGATGGGGGCATCGCCGCCACGCGCACGACTACCTACGAAGTGCAGGGTGAAATCAATCCGGCGTTGCTGACCAACGATGATAAATGGATTTTGCTCAAGCTGAGTCAGGCGATTCAGGAAATCACCACGGCCTTGCACACCTATAATTTCAGCACGGCGGTACAAACGCTCTACCGATTCTTTTGGAACGAGTATTGTGATTGGTACGTGGAGGCGAGCAAGGCGGTGTTGACGCGGCCCGTTACAACGTTGAATCGTGAAAACGTTACAACAGAGGACGCGGTAACGTTGCAATGCTTTAACGATGTAACAGCACAACAAGCCAATACCCTCGCCGTGATTGACTTTGTCCTGAGCCATACGCTGCGGTTGTTTCATCCGTTTCTACCGTTCATCACCGAGGAGTTGTGGCACGGGATGGGTTACGCCACTGACATGCCCGAGCATCAAGGCGGTCAAACCATCATGAACGCGCCGTGGCCCAAACCGTTTGACGCGGATTTTTGCGAGGCGTACGGGTTGGATGAAGCGCATCTGGAGTTTGCCAGCCAGAAATATGAGGTCGTGACGCTGGGGCGCAATCTCCGCCGTATTGGCAACATTCAATCCGGCAAAAAGGTGAAGTTCGTGCTCAAGCCGAGTCGCGAAATTCCCGCGCCCGATGGTGAAGTGATCAAACTACTGCTCAACGCCGAAGCCCTGGATTTTGCGGAAGATTATGTGGCGAAGAAGGGAACGCCGACGGTGCATACCGCGTTCGGGGATTTATATCTGCCGTTGGACGGATTGATTGACGTGGCGGCGGAACGGGCGCGGTTGACGAAGGAGAAGGAGAAGATTCAACTCGAGATCACCAAGGTGGAACAGAAGCTGGCCAATCCCAATTTCACCCAACGGGCGCCGGCGGAGGTGTTGCGCGATCACGAACAGCGCCTGGCGGATTGGAAGGAAAAATTGGCGCACGTTAAGATGGCGCTGGAGGCTCTGGGTACGTAAGCTGCGCAAGTTGACCAACCAAAAACGGAGAACGCTTATGAAACGCTGGATCGGATTTTTGAGTTTATGGCTGCTGCTCGTCGCGCCCGTCGCCGGCGAACCAGCCGCGGTCATTCGCGCCAGCATGTTGGAAGCCCAAGGTCGGTTTCTGGCGGCGTCCAACACGCTTTACACGGCGGCGGCTGATTCCGCGCTGAGCGCGGCGGAGCGGCGGCGGCTGGCGTTTGAACTCGATCGGCTGGAGCGCATCCGCAAGGATTATCCCTTCACTCAGGCCAGCTTGTTCAAACGCTTGCAAGATGCCGTGCGGGATTTGACGGAAAGCGAGTTTGAAACCTGGGTGGCCAAGGGCTGGTTTGATGCGCGCGATTTCGACGGTGAACGGCGTTACATGAGCGCGAGCGTCAGCAATTTGTTCTTTCGTCATCCGGAGTTGAATCCGCGCCGGTTGCCACTTCGAGATACGAGCAAACACGATCAAGCCAGTCTGGCCACCTGTCGCGCGATCCGTAAGGCTGCGCGTCAGGAAGGGCGACCTTATGTGTTGTCCAAGCGGTTGAATGCGGTCATGACCGTGACCGTGGACGCGGACGCGGTGCCGGATGGAGAAGTGGTTCGCGCGTGGTTGCCGATTCCCCGCGAGTACCCGTTTCAACAGGGTTTTGCGTTGCTGAACACCTCCTCGCCGGTGCGACATCTGGATGGTGCGGACAGCTCGATTCGGTCGGTTTATCTGGAACAAAAAGCGCAGGCGGGCGCGCCCACCAGGTTCAGCATCGAATACGAGTATAAAATTTCCGGCGTGTCATTTGACATCAATCCGGAACGGGTGCGCCGCGTGGACGCACTGGACCCCGCCTTGAAACCGTTTTTACGGGAGGAACTGCACGTCGCGTTCACTCCGGAAATGCGCGCGCTGTCGAAGAAAATTCTGGGCGATGAAACCAATCCGGCGCGGCAAGCCAAGCGGATTTACGATTGGATCGCGGAGCACATCCAATACAGCTACGCGTTGGAGTATTCCACGATTCGAAATATCAGCGATTACTGTCGCGACAAAAGTTACGGGGATTGCGGGCAGGAGGCGTTGTTGTTCATCACGCTCTGTCGGCTGAACGGTATTCCGGCGCGCTGGCAATCCGGTTGGAATCTGTTTCCCGGCGTGAAAGGCATTCATGATTGGTGCGAAATGTATCTCGCGCCGTACGGCTGGATGCCGGTGGATCCGTACAAGGGAATTTTCGCCATGCAATACGCGCCGACCTTGACTCCGGAGGAAAAGCATGAGGTGCGGGATTTTTACTTTGGTGGTTTGGATTACTACCGCATGGCGGCGAACAGCGCGCATAGCCAGGTGTTGACGCCGCCCAAGCAATCCTTCCGTTCCGACACCGTGGACTTCCAGCGCGGCGAAGTGGAATGGGGCACGAACAATCTTTACTTCGATGAATACAGTTACGGCTTGCAGATTCGCGAAGTGCCGACGCCGTAATCACCACTCCCGATCCGCCGTGACGGGCCGGGGTTGCGGACGGTCTGGTGTCATCGCCGGTAATTTTTCCAACTCGAAGGTTTGGCCGTCCGCGGTGGCCAGTTTGCAACCGTCTGGTCGGAAGGAAATTGTGACCGCCCCCACGGTTCGGGTGTAGAGCGTGAGCACGCGGCGCGGTTCAAGACGCGCTTTCAATTCCAAGCTCGCCCGCGCGGTTGCGGGGAAGTCTGAATCCGCCACAATGATCACGCGTGGTTGGATGGCGTCGAGGAGCGCATCGGTCAGCGCTTCGGTTTGCTCCGGCAGACCGGCGACGAGCAGGTCCGAGCGGAGCTGCTGGCCTTCGCGTTCCAACAGCAAATTCTGACCCAGCCGTCCCAGGTCCGAGAGCAACAGGATGGTTGCCCCGTAAAATTCCGCCTGTCGCACCAGAGCGCCATCATCAGCTTGGGTGAAGCTGTCCGTTGGCGCGGGGTGTAAAATCCGCCACGGCGGGAGAAAGTCGCCGCGCGCGCTGGTTTTCAGATGGAACGATTCGCTTTGCAAATCCGCCACAATCCGCCGGTAAATCGGCGAGCGAAACCGGAGCGGACTGACGAAAACTTCACGGCATCGAAATTCGTCGAGCAGCAATTCCGTACCGCCAACCTGTCGCAAGTCCCCGTGCGTGAGCAGGAGTCGCGGCAGTTGCGTGACGCCTTGGGCGCGTAAAAACGGACGGGTGACATACACGACGGAATTGCTGTTGCCGCAGTCCACCAACCAATCCTGCGATTTCCCGGCGGCATCGAAGTATTCGGCATGACCGCCCGCGAACGGCAGGACGGTGAGTGTGAAGTTGCGGCGCTCGCCGAGCCATTGACCGCCGTAATACAGGCCGAGCGCGCCCAGAATGATCAAAGTGCGTTGGCGGCGTCCGGGTCGCCACAGCCAGCCGCTCATAAAACCGGTAAGCAAACCATAATAGACGATGAACGTGAACAGACTGGGCGCGCGCACGAAAGCGTAGGCGCCGGGAATGAGCGTGGCCCAGTCGCGCAGTTTAATCATGCCCAGCATCCAGAACCACGCCGCGTGATTGAACAACTCGCTGAGCCACGGCCACCACGCGCCGCACAGCAGACTGCCCAAATTGCACGCCAGCGCCAGACTGCTCAGCGGCACGATGAGCAAGTTGGCCAGCAGCGTCACGGGACTGAAAATGTGGAAGTAATACGCGGTTAACGGCAGCGCGCCCAGCCAGGCGGCGAGCGAAGTCGCAAAGCTCATGGCCGCGGCCCGGAGCAGCCAGCGCCGGGTGCGTTTCCAGCGGGGAATGACTTCCGGCGGCAGCAGTGGATCGTACGCGAGTCGTTGATCCAGCCAGCGTTGTAGTGGAGGCACGAATAACGCAATGCTGAGAACCACGAAAAAGGAAAGCTGGAAGCTGGCTTGAAATAATTGTTGCGGCTGCCAGAGCAGGATGATGAAGGCCGCGGCGGCCAACGAGTTCAACAGATCACTTGGTCGCGCCAACGCCCAGCCGCCGACGACGATGGTCATCATGAGCGTTGAGCGGATTGCGGACGGTTGCCAGCCCGTCGCCGCAGTGTAAAACCAGAGCAGGGGAATCACCACCAAACCGCACCCGCCGCGCGGCACGCGCAACCCCCGCAGCAGGCTCACCAGAATTCCGGCGATCAACGCGATGTGCAGTCCGGAAATGGCGAAGATGTGCATCGTGCCGGTTTTCATGAATGGCTCGCTCACTTCGCCGGTGAGCGCCGTCTTCCAGCCGAGCGTCATGGCCCAGAGCAATCGCAGCGGTTCATCGGGCGCGGGCAGCCCATAAGCCAGTTGATTTTTGGCCCAGGCAATAAAGCGGTCGGCCAACGGCGGGGTGACATTCGGATTCAATCCGTGCCAGTCTGCGGCGGTGGTTTTCAATTGATAGTAAATGTTCTGCCGCGCGAGGTACGTGCGGTAATTGAACAAGCCATCGGCCATCGCGCTGGGCGGCGGTCCCAGCACGCCATAAATTTCGACTTCCTCGCCGCCGAAAAGCGGTTGCGTCAATTCACCTTGCGTGGTGACCAGGACCTGTCCGAAAGCCGGTTTCCATTCGTCGTTGGTGCGCAGTGCCGAAACTCGCAACGTAACCAAGGTGCGGACGAGTTCTTTTCCGTCATGTTCATGCAGCCGCAAGTTTGGGGTTTCCGATAACGTGCCGCGGACCGTGGCGAGCACCGGGGCCTCGGTCAGTTGCTGGCGTAGATCGTCTGGTGCTATCGGCGTGGTGAGTCGCAGCAGATTGGTCATTCCAAGCCCGATCAGGAACAGCCCCAGCAGCGGGGCGCGCCAGCCACGCTGGCTCCACCCGACGAGAAGGAGAAGGAAACAAATCCCGAACAGCAACGGCAGGGGCGGGCTGACGATTTCCGCCAGCAACAGCCCGCTCGCATAATACAACGCCACCGGGATTAGAGGGCGTTTCATGACGACCGCAGTTAAGCAGACCGCCGGCGCGCCGTCACGTCCCGTTTTTGATTCATTTTGATCCGTCAAACCCGTGGCGATTGAAAAAATCCGGCCCCTCGCATTGCCACCGTTCCGGTCGCGGTTTACTTTGGCGCACCTTGAAGAAGCTCAAGCGACCAGAAATTCCGCGCAAAACGGTGTACCGCCTGTCCACCTATCTGCGCTGTCTGGCGCCGTTGCGCGAACAAGCGGCGCAGACCATTTCCAGTGAAGCCCTGGCCAAAGCCGCCGGGGTCAAACCCACGCAACTGCGGAAAGACCTCGCCTATTTTGGCACGTTCGGCACGCGCGGTCTCGGCTACGACGTGCAGGATTTGTATCAACAAATCACCAATGAGCTGGGCGCTTCCCGTCTGCGTCCCGCCATCCTGATCGGCCTGGGTAACCTGGGGATGGCGTTGCTTTCCTACCGCGGATTTGAAAAGGAGGGGTTTGAAATCCTGGCGGCCTTCGACATTGAACCCGGTCGGCGGCGAAACAAAGAGATCAAGCGCCCCGTGTATGGGATGGATCAGTTGGCGGAATTTGTCCGCGCCCGTGAAGTGAAGATGGCCATTCTCACCGTGCCCGCGGAGGCCGCTCAGGAGGTGGTGAATCAATTGGTTCGCTGCGGGGTGCTGGGCATCTTAAATTTTTCGCCGGTGGTCCTGCACGTTCCCGAGAGCGTCATGGTCAACAATGTGAACCTGGCCATTGAACTGGAAAACTTGAGCTATTTTATCCGCGAATAAACCCGGCCTCAGCCGGTGCGAAGCAAGCCAGTGACCTCATTGTGGCCGCCGCGAAGTCGCGGCGGTCTGCGGTACGGAAGGGGACGGGTCGTTGTTGATTGGAGTGGTTTATTTGGGGCTGGTTGGTCTGGGTAGGAAGCCGCTACTTACGTGCTCGTGCAAATAGCGTTCGTTATGGAAAAGCAATACGTAGAACTACTCTTTGTTTACTTGGGAATGATGCTGATCGCTGGCAGCGCGCTAGTGTGGGTGATTTTTATCCGGGACTTTATTCGGAAACATGGAGGCAAGCCATCGTTCGCTTTGTTCAATTGGAGTCCGATTTTTGACTATCGAAAGGCAAGGCTGATTGCAAAAAGAGCGGGCCGTGTGCCTTGGTTTCTTCGTCTCTTCGAGGCGATGTTAACAGCAGCTTTTTTGATTGTGATCGTGTTGATGGTTCGGCTTGTGATTGAGTTCGGATGAATAACTGCCGGTTGTTCCACACACCAGTGAATCAGAATCCGGCTCTTGCCACCACTGGTTTGACGACTTCACTCACGGGGCCACCATCGCTTGCTTGAACGCCTCGACTTGCTCCGGCGGCATATACTTAAATCGCGGTGGCATTGTCCACAGACCGGCATATTTCCCGTCCCGCATGTAACTCCAGTCGGTAATGTCCGCCGTTGGAATCTCAATCCGGTCGCCAAGTTTCACGTTCGTCACAATCTTCGGGACCTGGCTGAGGGTGACGATCGTGCTGCCGTGATGCGGCTCGAAAGTGGTGATGTTAAAGTGTTCGACGCGGCCGTGGTCGGTGATTCTGACGATGAGCGTAAAGTTGCTCTCTCCGTGCGTTCGATGGTCAAAAGTTTGCCAAAACTCTGGCAGCGTCTCCTGCGCCTTGGCAATGGCCGAAACCATCTCGGGATCGCTGTCTTCCACGAAACCCTTGTCCCGGTGCGTGCAACCGGAAATCCATACTGCCAGAACCGCGATCATCAGCGGAGCGATTTGTGCGGTGCGTTTCATAGTAAAGAAATCAAATGGCCGACGACCGGTCGGCGTGGCAACCGCTTCGGGCGGCTATCCACCGGCCATAGGTGGGAGGATAATGTCCACTTTGGGCAGCAACCAGAAAACTCCCAAACCCACGATCAGAGCGACCAGGATTATTCGCCCCCTCCACCGGGTAATGAATTTATCATCCACACCCCAGCCACCCCGGCTGACGCCGACGAGCAACCAGCCAAGCGTTCCCAGCGGCACGGCTACATTCAGGGCGACAATAGCGGCGCCGACCCGGCTATAAACGGTGGCGCCTCGGGACGAAAATCTTTGCCAGGTGATTTGCGCGTCGGTCTCCATCTGGCGTGGAGTCAGCGTTGCGGATAAAAGCGTGCCAACGGCAGCCGGGCCAATATGGTTCAACACCTCGGAATCGCGCGGGCGCAACCATGATTTCCAGCGCTTCACCGCATCCGGCGGCATGTTTTTCGCCACGCGATCACAACGGACGGTGCGGAAATGCGGAGCGGCGGCACGCGCCTCGCCGAAGACATACAGGTCAATCGAGCAGTTGCCATTATCCACGCCCGTCAGCTTCAGCGGATAGATGGGTTGATCCGTGGCGAACGTAAAGGCCAGCGGATGCGCGGCGGTCACCGCGTCGGTCGAATTCTCGCGCTGGATTTTGCTGGCGACGAATACCCAACCGCGTTGCACGTAGTCCTGCACCACGGAAGCCACCGAGGGCGGCGCGGCGAATCCATTATTTTCCAACCAATCCAGCACCGCGCGGGGGTTGGTCCCGCGGAGGGTGGTTGCTTCAAAGAGGCCGGCGCGTTGCACGGATAAAACCGTCACCCCGGCTGGGGCGGTGGGCGCTGCGTCCGAGTCCGCACTCAAGGTTTGCACCAGACCGAATTGCTCCAGGTGAAGGGTGGCCGTCATCCAAACGGCCAGCAACATGGCCACCAACACGACGCTGGTGAAGCTCGCGCTGGATCGGGTGAAGAGGCGCACCGCCAGCAGGAACACCAGCGCCAGGCCACCTAACAGCGGGCTTTTCCCCAGGAAGCCCACGCCCAGGGCTAACAGCAGACACAACGGCAAATCCAACCCCCAATCCGCGTCGTCCTTGAACGACCGCCAGGCCAGCCAGGCGACTCCGCAGACAAACAGCACGCCAAGGTAATAGTGATGCACGTAATGGAGCAGGCGCGGTTGAAAGGCCGCGCGTAACGCGGGAAAAAAGCTTTCTGAAACCGCCTCCACCTTCGGCTCGGCCGGCAAGGGGACGACCCAGCCAAAGTTCGTTCCGGCTCCGAGAAACGCCGTCTCAATCACCAGACATTCGATTCCGTCACGGTGATAAATGAGCGCCTGCTGGTTGGGAATCTCAACCCGCACCTGGGCTTCCGGTCGGGCGAACACTTTGCCATCCGCCCATCCGGTCGCCGCCGAAATCAGCCACGCGGTAAGTGTCGCCCAGCGCGCGAAAGTTTGCATGGGGTATTGGTAGCGCAACCGCACCCGGATGTCACCAACCATCCGCGCTCGATCTGGCTGGCCGGATCAGGGGCGGAACCGACCCCGCGACCGATGCGTTTTGCGGCAGATCAAGCGACAAAATCCGAGGCGTGTTTTCCGAAATCCTGGTTGGACAGAGGCTTGCAAAGTCCCCATAGTTTTGGCGATAAAACATGACGTTAAACTCCACCCAAAAATTGTCGGGTAACTGATTGTTAGGGAAAAATATGAGTCTATTTGTTTACACAGGTCAACTCGCTGACGGGAAGCCAAAAAGCGGAAAAATCACAGCGAAATCAGAGAAAGAAGCCCGAGACCAGATTGCTACGAAACATAAAGTAGTCAAAATCTTCTCAATTAAGGCTCAGGCTGAGCCAGCACGCGCACCGCAATCAGCTCAGAAGACCAAAGCATTATCAAAGCTTCAGAAGATGCTTTACCTCCAGCATGGTCGCTGTTTCTTTTGCGGCGAAGTACTGCTTGAAAACAAGGCGAGCATTGAGCACCTGAATCCCAAGGCGAAGGGAGGTACCAATACAGAAGATAACGAGGTAGTTTGTCATGCTACATTAAACCAGACTTTCGGGAGCATGGATTTGAAGAGGAAGTTTGAATTTATTCTCCGCCAAGAGGGAGCATTTAAGTGCCCGCCGTAAAATGGCCATAAGGAGGAGACTGATGCTCTAACCCCCAAAAGATTGCAAATGACTGAGACGCGGAGCGGTTGTTGGTGGTGGTGCGGGTGTGATTGCCACGAGCGTCCTTTCCACCCGTAGTTGAATCTGTCCGACGAGCTTTTCTGAGTTCAGCCCACGATGACATGACTGTGAAACAAGAGTGTTCAAAACAAGGAATCGAGTCGCCGGACGATTGGTCTTGGTCGGCAGCTTCCAGTTTCAAACGGCGCGCTCCTGGCCGCCTTGGAGCGGCGTTCCTTGCTTTGCTCCTCGGAGGTGCGTTTGCCGTGCGCGCCGCCGAGCGCGTCGCGGTCAGCGCCGCTCCGATCAAACGTGCGGGAGTCGTCCGGGTGGTGGATCACGGGTTGCAGGATGACGCCGGGCCGTTTCTCGGGTTGGGAGTTTCCTATTTCACGGCGCTGTGGCGCTGTCGCTACGACCGACCGCGCTTGGAAAGTGATTTGCACTTTCTTTCCCGTCAGGGATTCAACTATTACCGCCTGCTTTCGATGGTGGGCTGGCACTCAGCGTGGAGTGGCTTGGAAATTGCCCCCGTGTCGTTCACGAATCGCACCGGCCAATTGGTGGCGGCCTGGCCCGACTATTGGCGACAACTGGAGGAGTTGATTGACCTGGGCTACGACCGTCATGGTTTGCGCGCGCAAATCACACTTTTTGCCGACGCGCAACTCATGCCGCAACGAGCGGAGCGGATGGAACACCTGCGCCGGCTGCTGACCGAGGTGGTGCCGGGGCGGGAGCAGAAAATCATCCTCATCGAAGTGGCCAACGAAGCGTGGCAAAATGGATTCCCCGGTGACGCCGGCACGCAGGAATTGCGTGAGTTCACCCGATACCTGGCGGAACGGACGGCCATTCCGATTGCGACAACTTCCAATCACGAGAACGAGTTCGAGCAAGTGTACGCCCACAGCGCCGCCGACATTGCGACGTGGCATTTCAGTCGTGATCGGGCGGACGGCGGTTGGAAGCCGGTTTATGATTGTTGGGATTTGGGCGCGCGTCCAGGTTTCCCGCCCGTGAGCAGCAACGAACCCATTGGCCCGGGAGCCTCGGTGGCGAGTGAAACTTCGGACATCCGACTGGTGCTGGCGGCGGCGTTTGCTTATGTGGCGAAACTGCCGATGTACGTTTTCCACTCGCAAGCGGGAGTATTCGGAAAAACGAGTTTTGAAGACACACCGGCGATCACCAAATTCCGTGATCTGATACAGATTCTCCCGGCGGATTTACCCGCCTGGCGGCGTAACGACGGCAAGGAACAGGACGCGCCCTTCACGGTGTTTGCCGGAGGCGAGCCGAATCAATACGTCACGGAACGTCCCGCCAGTCGCGATGGGTGTGTGCGTAATGTCGGCAGCCGGAAGGAAGATCGCTTTGTCTGTGTGCCCATCGGCATCCGACCGGAGGGACTTCAGCTTGAGGCGCGCACGACTCTGGAAATGGACGTCATCCATCCGCTCACGGGAACAATTTTTCGCTCGGCCAAAATGAAACGAGACGAACGCATCATTCTGCCACCCGGGCCGGGCGGCTGGATTTTGCTGGGGCGCGATACGGCGCTGTCGAGGTCATAACCAACCCGACGCGCACCTCCGTGCGGTCGCCGTGTTTGTGGTAATGCAACTCCGAATCGTCTAAACGTCGGCGGCGGCGAGGTGCGTCACGTTTGGCGTGGCGTGGTGTTAATTATCAGGGGATCAGGAAATTTGGCGATTGCCAGTTGGCATAGCCCGTCTAACTTTTGCTTATGCAAAATCAATGGTTGCAGAAACTCCGAATGGCTGGGCTGGCAGTCTTGGTAAGTCTGCTCGTTCCCAGTTCCGGCTTCGCGCAGAAGCAAGCGGCGAAACTACGTGCTGGCGACGTGGCCCCGCCGGTCGCGGGCCTGGATCAGGATGGTCAGGAATGGAAATTGGCGAGCGCGAAGGGGGAGAAGGTGGTGCTGCTTTATTTCTATCCGAAGGACGACACGCCAGGTTGCACTCAGGAAGCGTGCGGTTTGCGGGATCGCATGGGCGAATTGAAAACGCAGGGGGTGGAAGTGGTCGGCGTGAGCTTTGATGACGCCGCGAGCCACCGCCAATTTATTGCGAAGCATGATTTGAACTTTCGGTTGCTCGCGGATACCGATGGGAAAATTGCCGACGCTTACGGAGCGCGTCAGCCCGGACAATCTCGCGCGCGTCGGGTGAGTTTTCTCATCGGTAAAGATGGTAAAATTTTACACGTTACGGATTCGCCCTCGGCTGAAGTGCATTTGCGGGAAATGCGGGAGGCCACGGCGAAGTTGAAGTGAGCGCGGGGGCCGGTCGCGGCGTTGTTTGATTGCCGGTTGCGCTTCCCGGACGTAGCTTTGAATCCCATGGCAAGATCATCAGTCACCATCAGCCGGCGTAAATTTCTGCAACGCAGCGCCACGACTCTGGCTGCGGCCACCTTGCCGACCATCATCCCCGCCACCGCCTTGGGGCGCGGCGGCGTGTTGGCGCCGAGTGAGCGAATCGGCATGGGATTTATTGGCCTGGGCGGGCAGGGGACGGGACATTTGCTTGGCGGCGCGTGGACTTATGTCGCGGGCGGTTACGTTTCGCGCGGTGACGTGCAAGTGCTGGCGGTGTGCGATGTGCGCGCGGAACGGCGTGAATCCGCGCAACTCCGCTGTAACGAGTTTTACGCGGCGCAGCTAAATCAGCCGAACTACAATGGCGTCCGCGCGTACGAAGATTTTCTGCAAGTGTTGGCGCGACCTGACATTGACGCCGTGTTACTGGCGCTGCCGTACCATTGGGCGGCGCCCATGGCGCTCCTGGCCGCGCAAGCGGGGAAGGATGTGTATTGCGAAAAGCCCATCGCCATCACCATTGATCTGGCGCGGCAATTGACACAGACCTGTCGGCGTTTTGGTCGCATCTATCAGGCGGGCACGCAACAACGTTCCGAGTACGAAGGCAAGTTCCGCCAGGCCTGCGAGCTGGTTCGCAACGGTCGCATTGGCCAGCTCAAGGAGGTTTACGCGTATCGCCAGCCGGGCGCGTTTTTTCCGACGCAATGGACTTCCGAATCGAGCGTGCCCGTTCCAGCGGGCTTGAATTGGGAGCGTTGGTTGGGGCCGTTGCCGTGGCGGCCTTTCGGCGGCGAAGCGGGGCACGCGCTCCCCGGTGTTTTTATCGGCGACCTGAATTGGAGTCCGCACCATTACGATTTTATCCAATGGGTCGTGAATCCTGATCCGCTCGCGCCGGTGGAAGTCGAATTTCTACCTGGCCCCGCCACCACGTCCGCCGGTGATTTTCCAGGCGGCGCCGCGGGGCGACCCGAGGACGGTCAGGTGCGTTATCATTACGCAAACGGCGTGGTGGTTCACTCGACGGAATATCCCGGTGAAACGGTGGGCAATGTCGGCGGCGCTTGTTTTGTCGGCACCCAAGGGCGGTTGGCCGTGGATCGGGTCAGCCTGGTGACTTACCCGGAACGGATTCTCAAGACGCCGTTGCAACCAACCGACGCGCGCGTGGAACAAAATCGCGGTCACTCGGATAATTTCCTCGAGTGCGTGCGGTCGCGTCGTCCGACGATCTGCAATCCCACTGTGGCCGCGCAAAGCATGACCTCGATTCTCATCGGCGGGATTGCCATGGCGCTCCGCCGTTCCGTGAAATGGGATCCGGCCCGGGGTGAGTTTTCCGGAGATGCAGAGGCGAATCGTCTGCTGGCTTACACGCCGCGTCCGCCGTGGCCATTTTAACTTCCGCACCATGTCGCTCCATTTCCTCCCATGAAAATGCAATTTTTATCCCGTTGGTTTTTGATTGGTTTGCTGGTTCTCGGCGGCGGTCAACTTCAGGCAGCGAACGAGACGGCGTTGATTGAGGTATTACGGTCGTCCGCGAACGCCGTCGAAAAATGCAACGCCTGCGCGCAGTTGCGGGTCGTCGGCACGGCGCAATCCGTACCCGCGTTGGCCGCACTGCTGACGAATGAAGCCGTCGCGCACGCGGCACGTTACGCTTTGGAAGCGATTCCCGGCGCGGAAGCAGGCGCCGCTTTGCGCACCGCTTTGGGGCAAACAACCGGGATGTTCAAAGTCGGGGTGATTCAATCGCTTGGCCATCGGCGCGACCCGCAAGCCTTGCCTTTGCTCGCACCGCTGCTGGCCGATGCGGACGCGCCGATCACCACCGCTGCGGCGGCTGCACTCGGAGAACTGGGAGGAGTCGAAGCCACGGCGGCATTGAAGGCGGCAGCGGCGGCGTCAACCAAGGAAGCCCGCCTCGAAATTGACGAGGCACTACTGCGCTGTGCGGAAAAATTTTTAGCCGCCGGTGATTCAAACCAGTCTGTGGCGATTTATGGCGATTTAGCGAACGACAACATGCCAGCGCAAATTCGGATTGCCGCCTGGCGCGGTTTGGTGCTGGCGCAGCCGGACCAGCGGGTTGCTTTGATCAGTCAATCGCTGGCGAACCCGGAGAGCTTGACTCATGCGGCTGCCTTGCAACTGTTGCGCGAGTTGTCCGATGCGCAGGTGATTGAAGCGGCCCGGCGACAATGGGACAAGTTACCGTCGGAATCGCAAGCGGCCCTGGTGGACGCCAGCGTTCGGGCGGGAAAAAATTCAGTCGCGATCATCCATGCGGCGGCGCGCAGTCCGGAACTCAATGTACGCCTCGCTGCCTGGGAAGCGCTGGCACAGACGAGCGACGTTGCGCTCTTGCCGGAGTTGGCACAGGCAACCGCTTCCGCGCAGCCCGAAGAGCAGTCCGTCGCGCGCGCGGCGTTGGCGCAACTGCACGGTCCGGGAGTGGCCTCGGCACTGCGACAGCAGATTGAGCAAGGAACGCCGCCGGTCAAAGCGGCGTTGCTGCGCGCGTTGGGCGAGCGCAGCGATCGGACGGCGACGGATCTGTTATTGCGTTACGCCGAGAATCCCGAGGTGACGGTGCGCCGGGCGGCGTTGGGCGCTTTGCAACAACTGGCCGTGCCTGACACGTTTGCGCCGTTGCTGGAGATTGTCGCTCGGACGAAATCCGCCGCGGAACGAAGTCCGGTGATGGCGGCCTTGTTCGCCATCGGTCAAACGACTTCGGATCGCGAGACCCCAACGCGACAGGTCATGGACCGGATGGAACAACTGCCGGTTGATCAGCGCGTCGCTTTGTTGCCGTTGTTAGTGGAACTGGCGACGCCGAGCGCCTTGTCGGCTGTAGCCGCGCTCAGTCGTGCGCCGGACGTCACGCTGGCGCGCGAGGGAATCCGCGCTTTGTCGGAATGGCCGAACGCCGCCGCCGCGCCGATTTTATTCGACCTGGCGAAGAGCGGTCCTGAAGCCACGCAACGGTTGGTGGCCTTAAGTGGAGGCATTACCGTGGCGGAGCAAGAGCCGAATCTCGACGCTCGCTTCAAGTTGTTGCAACAGGCGCTGGCTTTGGCGCAACGTCCGGAAGAAAAACGGCAAGCGCTCGGGGCGTTGGGTCAGATTCCAACTCCCGCGGCGTTGCAAATCGTGTTGGGCGTTTTGGCGGATCCCGATCTGGCCAACGAAGCGGGTTTGGCCGCCATGAACATCGCGGAAAAGCTTGCGGCTGCGCAGTCGCAACTGGCGGCAGAAGCCGCCGCTCAAGTGTTACGGCATAGTCAATCACCCGCGGTTCTCAAGCGGGCTTGGGCGTTGCGGTCGCCCGCCGGCATCACCGCGCCATTCATTCAAGATTGGTTGGTGTGCGGTCCGTTTCGCGTGGCCGGTGTGACCGGAGCCACGGCTATTTTCGATGTCGCCTTTAGCCCGGAAGCGCCGGAAGCGGTGGTGGATTGGAAACCGTTGCCGCGCGCGGATCTGGCGAACCTGGCGTTGTTCTTTCCGAACCAGACGGATTGCGTGGCTTATCTCAAGGCCGAAATAAATGCTCCCGAAGCTCGTCCCGCCGTGCTGTTGCTGGGCAGCGATGATGGGGTGAAAGCCTGGCTCAACGGCGCGGAGGTCCATCGCAACAATGTGGATCGCGGTTTGGTGGCGGACCAAGACGTGGCGCTGGTTGAATTGAAACAAGGCGTCAATGAGCTGCGGTTGAAAATCACCCAGGGCGCGGGTGGATGGGTGGCTTGCGCGCGCCTCGTCGGGATGGAGGGGCAGCCCATTCCCGGACTCACCGTGAAAGAGCAGGGCGGGGCGGCGGCCGCAGCCGCACCGGTGGTGCGACCAGCGGTGCCCGCGTTGTTGCCCCGACGGGATCCGTTTCGCAAGCTGCAACTCTCCGATCAATTTTATGCCGAGGGTGCCGCCTGCGCCGATTTCAATCAGGACGGTCAGTTGGATATTGTGGCCGGGCCGTTCTGGTATGCGGGACCGGACTTCACCCAGCGCCATGAGTACCGACCCGCGCAGACATTTGATCCGCGTGATTACTCCGATAATTTTTTGACCTACACCGGTGATTTCAATGGCGACGGGCGGCCGGACGTTCTATGCATTCCGTATCCCGGCAAGGAGGGCTATTGGTATGAAAATCCGGGCGCGGTGGCCGGGCCTTGGCCCCGGCATCTTTATTACCCGATGGTGGGGAACGAATCTCCGAGCCTTGCCGATATGAATGGCGACGGGCGACCGGAACTGATTTTCAACAACGATGGTTACATCGGTTACGCGGCCTACCAGCTCGCGAAGCCGGAGGCGCCGTGGACGTTTCACGCGGTTTCCCCAAGACACGAGCGTTACCAGCGGTTCACGCACGGAATTGGCGCCGGCGATTTGAATGGCGATGGCCGCATGGATCTGCTCGAAGCGGCGGGTTGGTGGGAACAACCCGTGAACGCGGCGGTTGATGCGCCTTGGATTTTTCATCCGCACCAATTTGCCGAAGCGGCGTCGCACATGCTCGTCACCGACGTGGATGGGGATGGGTTGAACGATGTGATTTGCTCCTGGCACTGTCACCTGTACGGTTTGCTCTGGTGGCAGCAACAGCGCGCCGCCGGCGGAAACATCACCTGGCAGCGGCACGAAATTCTTTCGCCTCATCCTGACGTGACGTCGAATCAATTCCGGTTCAGTCAACCGCACTCGATGGCGTTGGCGGACATGAACGGCGATGGTTTGATGGATTTTGTCACCGGCAAACGGTTTTGGGCGCACGGTCCCACGGGCGATCAGGAGCCGGATGCGCCCGCCATTGTTTGCTGGTTTGAACTGTGGCGCGACGCCAACGGCTCCGCGCGGTTTGTTCCGCATCTGATTGACGATGATTCCGGCGTCGGCACGGAGGTCACGGTGGCGGATTTGAATGCGGACGGTCGTCCGGATGTGATTGTGGCCAATAAAAAAGGCGTCTTCGCGCACTTCAACGAGTTGCCGCGGCGCTGAGTTGCGGGGGCGCGGCGCTGGCGAAATGCCACGGAACTATTGGCGTTCCGTCACGAGCATCCGGCCCAGTTGGTAGCGGCGTTGTCCGTCATCGCCCGCCAGCGGCAGTGCGATGGTGGGAGTGCCATCTCGTTGCCCTACCGAGATGAAGACTTCGTAAGGGCCGGATTTGGTCGCGGGCGCGAACCGGGCAAACGGGTCCACGTACGCGCGACTGATGGTGAACTCCGCAGTGTGATCGGTGGTGGAAATGTTGTCCGGTGGCCCGGGTTGAAGTTGCCGGAGATCGAAGTCTTCCGCCACGTTCACGGAAACGATGCCGCCTTTGGCGTCCTTCAAAGTCAGCGCCCAAAATCCGCCGCCGTAGCAGGGCGCAACGCCGGCGTTCGCCCATTTCGTGCTCACCGTGAAAGCGGCGCCCAAGGGCACTTCGGCGGGCCAGGCGATTTCGCGCAGTTGCAAACGATAGCCGAGCCGGCGGTTGATGCGCTGGATGAGTTCGCGGTTTTCGTTCAGTTCTTCGCGCGGCCACCAATGGATCGAGAGGTAGCTGGCGTGATAATCTTCCACCGCTTTCAACAACAGCGAACCATCGCCCCAGGCGTTGCGCAGTTTCGAGCTGCCATAATGTTCGTGCTCCAGAATGACCGGCAGCGTGGGCCAGAAGGCTTCCGCCATTTCGGCGTGATACCAGGAATGTGGCGGCGGTTGAACCATGATGCTGTCGTCGCGCAGGGTGACGCCGCGAGCGCGGGCGTAATCCATGATGGGGAAATCGCGTCCGGGCCGATCATGTCCGGCGGCATCATCGCTGAGGCAGAGCTGGGTGTGTCGAAAATGTTTCACGTGCAGATCAATGTGGCGCTGCGCCGCCGCCAGCGTTTGTGCCTCGGTCAACTGACTGCTCATCAGCGTGTGCGCTTCGCCCCAAAGCCCGAACGTGCCGATGTCAATGAACGCCACGTTGGGATTGCCATCGTACCGCCGCGCCATCGCGCTCAGAAAGTTTTCCAGCTTTTGCAGATAAATCGGATCGAGGAAATCCGGGTCCCACTGCGGCCCGTCGGCTTTGGGTCCCTCTCCGAATTGGTAGGGAACGCCTTTGGCCCCGGCGGCTTTCACCCATTCGGGCGTGGCGTAACGCATCCAATTTTCAGAGGTCGTGATGCGGAAGGCGACGCGTTTGCCTTTGGCGATCCAGCGTTGGGCTGGCGTGTCGAGCAACGACCAGTTGAACTTGCCCTCCTCCGGTTCGAGGAATCCCCAGGGCACGCGCAAATAAACCACCGACAGCCCGGGCCAGTCGTCCAACGTGTCGCTGGGCGCGAGCTTCGAGCCGTAGTTTTCCAGCAGGTTGGAAAAGAAATGAAAGGTCCAGCCCATGCCCGGATTGACCAGCACCGCGCCGGTGTCTTTGGGATGCACGACACAATTCGTTGGCGCGGCCCCAATACGGGTGGCGGCGAGTAGAACAACCAGGAAACAAAAATTTCTAACAATGCGCTTAACGGTCACGGCTTAATGTCTAGGTGAAACCACCGCTCGTGGCAATCCAAGGAGTACGAATGGAAACAGTGGCGGCGTTACAAAGAGATTGTCGCGCAACGTTCCTTTGCTAAACTGCCGACTCAGGCTGTGGCGGAAAACCAGCCTGTCAATAAAAACCGCAATGACCACGGACCTTTCCAATTTTGCCCGGCGCGTGCGCGATTTCATCCAGCGCTGCGCGACCGGTTTTTCTGCCGCCTCCGAGCCCGGATCGCGGGACTCGGAGTTCAATGATTTGGCGGTGGCGTTGTTTCGGTTGCAGTTTTCAGGCAACGCGCCGTACCGGCGTTGGTGTGAAGCGCAGGGAGTCACTGCGGAAGCGGTCACGCAATGGGGGCAAATTCCCGCCGTGCCGACCGCCGCGTTCAAGGAATGGGATTTGACCTGTCTCACGCCGGCGGAACGGACGCGGGTGTTTCATTCGAGCGGGACCACCACGCAGCAGCCCAGCCGACACTTTCATCATGCGGATTCGTTGGCGCTTTACGAAGCGTCGTTGTGGCCGTGGCTGAAGCGGCATCTGCCGCTCACCGCCACGAAAGCGCGTTTCCTTTCGTTGACGCCCAGTACGGAACAAGCGCCCCATTCGTCCCTGGTTCACATGTTTGATTTTGCGCGGCAAAAAATGGGCGCGTCGGCGAATGGCTTCGTTGGCCAGACCGATGCCGACGGCACCTGGTGGTTGGATTTTGATCGCGCCTTTGCCTTGCTCGGAGGCTCAACGACAGCGTGCGCGGTAAAAGGTAACACCGACTCGCAGCCGTGGTTGGTTTTGGGAACGGCGTTTTCGTTCGTGCAATTGTTGGATGAAATGGAACGACGTGACGGTCGTCTGTGTTTGCCGAACGGTTCGTTCGTGCTCGAAACTGGTGGTTACAAGGGACGTTCGCGGGCGCTGCCCAAGGCCAGCTTGTATCAACTGATCGCCGAGCGATTGGGGGTTCCGGAAACCAACATCATTTGCGAATACGGAATGAGCGAGTTGAGTTCACAAGCCTACGACTTGATGGGGCGACCCGGCGCCGCTGAAGCTTCACTGGATGCACGAGAGTCGTCCCGGCGTCGGGTCTTTCAGTTTCCGCCGTGGGCAAGAGTGCGCGTGATTTCACCCGAGACAGGTCAGGAAGTGGATGAAGGTGAAACCGGCTTGTTGCAAATTTTTGATCTGGCCAATGTGTTTTCCGTGCTGGCGGTGCAAACCGAGGATTTAGCGGTCCGCCGGTCGTTCGGATTTGAATTACTCGGTCGCGCGGTGGCGGCTGAACCACGCGGTTGCTCGCTGATGTCCGCATGAACCTGCCTCATTATTTTCTGGCCGACCTGCCCGCCTCGGCGACGCTCACGCCGAAGTTGCTGGCGGAAGCGTGCGACGCTTTGAAACGCAATCGGCACGACTATCTGGCGCAACGTTCCACCGACGAAATCATCGGCGTGTTGACCGAAATGGCCGCGAGTTGGTTGCAGTCGGATGATGAGCTGCGGCGGCTGGCGTTGGAGTTCGGTCCGCCACAGTTGGGCTTCAGTCGCGAGACCCTGGCGCACGGTTTGGATGAATTCTTCCGTCAGTTGACGCGGGAAAATTTTGAGCGGCTGTTGGAACAGGATTTTGGTGACGTGCAGCGGTTGGATGAATGGGGCGCGACCCGGGCGGAATGGGCCGGCGGAAAAACGGCCATGGCTACCGGTCCGGAACTGTTGGTTCACATTGCGGCGGGAAACATTCCCAATCCGACGCTGACGAGCATGAGCTTCGGTCTGCTCGTGCGTTCCGCGCAGGTGGTGAAATGCGCGAGCGGGACCACCTTGTTGCCGCGGTTATTCGCCCACTCGCTTTATCGAATTGAACCGAAGTTGGCCGCGAGTCTGGAAGTGGTTGAATGGCCCGGTGGCGCGACGGAACTGGAACACGTTCTGTGGACGACGGCGGATTGCGTCACGGCCACCGGACAGGATGAGACGCTGGCTCAGATTCGACGCGAGTTGCCATCCCATGTGCGCTTCCTGGGTTACGGGCATCGGTTGAGTTTCGGTTACATTGCCAGGGACATGCTCACCTCGGCGCAATTGAAAAAAACTGTCAGTGACGCGGCAGCGGACGTGGTGGCCTGGGATCAATTAGGCTGCCTATCGCCGCATGTGTTTTTTGTGCAAACGGGCGGCATCGCCACTCCGGAGCAGTTTGCTGCGCAACTGGCCGAAGTGTTGGCGCATCACGAACAAACGCAGCCTCGCGGCGCGCTGCCGGTGGGCGCGGCGGCGACCATTGCGGCGCGACGACAGATTTACGCCATGCGCGCGGCGCAGAGCGATCGGACGCGCGTTTGGCAAAGCGAAGATTCCACGGCCTGGACCGTGGTGTGCGAAGCGGAGGCGCCGTTCCCGATTTCCTGCCTGCACCGGTTCATTCACATTCGGCCGGTGAATGACGCGGCGGAGGTGTTGCAAGTGGCCGATGCGCAGCGTCGGCAGATTTCCACCGTGGGACTGGCCGTGCCGCGTTCGCAATTTCCGACGCTGGCCCGGCAATTGGGGCGTTGGGGGGCCAGCCGGATTTGCGCGCTGGGACAGATGCAACGCCCGCCGCTCACTTGGCGGCATGACGGTCGTCCGGCGTTGGCGGATTTGGTGACGTGGACGGATTGTGAATCATGAAAATTGAGTTGAGAAAATCGTTTCAGTTTGAGGCGGCGCACCATTTGCCGTTGGTGCCGAAAACGCACAAGTGTCGTCGTTTGCACGGGCACAGTTTCAAAGTGGAGCTGGTGGTGGCGGGCGAGTGCGATCCGAAGCTGGGCTGGTTGATGGATTACGCGGAGATCACCGCGGCGTTCAAACCGGTCTGGAAAAAATTGGATCATTTCTATTTGAATGAAATTCCCGGATTGGAAAATCCCACCAGCGAAGTGTTGGCGGCTTGGATCTGGGGCAAACTGAAACGTCGGCTGCCATTGCTCAAGGAAGTCGTGGTGGCGGAGACGTGCAACGCCCGCGCCGTTTATCGAGGTGAAGCATGAGCTTGTTTCGTTTGAGCGGCATTGCGGTTTTGTTGCTGATCACTCTGCTGCTGGGATGTCGGGCGGAGCCAACGCCGGAATGGGAACGTTTTCAATTTCAGCATCCGGCCATGGGCACATTGTTCACCATTACCCTTTACGCCACGAACGCGGTCAGCGCCCGGACGGCCGCTGATGCCGCGTTTGCGCGCGTGACGGTTTTGGATGACATGCTGACCGATTACGACGCTGAAAGTGAACTGATGCGGTTGTGCCAGCAGCCGGTTGGGCAACCGGTGCCGGTGAGTCCGGAGTTGTTCGCGGTGTTGGCCGAGGCGTGTCGGGTGGCGGAACTGAGCGGCGGCGCGTTGGACCCGACGGTGGGGCCGATCGTGCGGTTATGGCGGCGCGCGCGGCGTACGCAGATTTTACCAACCAGCGAACAAATTGCCCATGCCCGTCAAGCGGTGGGGTGGCGAAAATTGGCGCTGGACGCGCAACAACACACGGTGACTTTGCTCGCGACCAACATGCAATTGGATTTGGGCAGCATTGCCAAGGGATATGCCGCCGACGCAGCGTTGACCGTGTTGCGCCAACACGGAACGGCGCGCGCGCTGGTGGCGGCCAGTGGCGACATTGCGGCGGGGGAGTCGCCGCCTGGGCAGGCAGGCTGGCGGGTTTCCATCGGCACCCCGTTTCAGCGTGAGGGCGAAGCTCGAACCTTGCTGTTGACCAATGCCGCCGTTTCCACGGCCGGAGACACCGAACAATTTGTGATCATTAACGGGGTGCGTTATTCGCATATTGTGGACCCGCGCACGGGGATGGGATTGACCAATCGCTGTCAGGTTTCGGTGATCGCGGCGCACGCAATGCAAACGGATGCCTTTGACACGGCGACCAGCATTTTGGGAGTGACGGCGGGACGGAGGCTCATCGAGTCGCAGCCGGGTTTGTCCGCCATCATTTATCAGGAAACCGCGACGGGCGTGGAAATGGTGGAAGTGAACCGTTAAGCGAAGCCGGGTGTGGTTGGAGCGAATTCTTGCGACGATGGTGATTGCTTCTATACTGGCGCACTATGGTGGCACCGAAAAAACAGCGGGTGATTTGCGGCATGAGCGGAGGCGTGGATTCCTCGGCAACCGCCGCGCTGTTGCAGGCGCAGGGCTACGACGTGATTGGCGTCACGTTGAAACTGTGGCCGCAAGACTGTGTGAACCGCGCGGAGGACAAGTGCTGCGGCCCGCAAGCGGTGACCGATGCGCGTTCCGTTTGTCATCAACTGGGCATTCCTTATTACCTGATTGACGAATCGGGAGAGTTTCAGAAGCACGTCATCCAGTATTTTGCCGACGAATACAAGGCGGGGCGCACGCCGAATCCCTGCGTGATGTGCAATCAGAATCTCAAGTTTGGCCGGTTGATTGACCGCGCCAACCAGTTGGGGGCGGATTACATCGCGACGGGACATTTCGCGCGGGTTGAGCGCGCGGCCAACGGTCGGATGCTGCTTAAGCGCGGTCGTGATCTGCACAAGGACCAAAGTTATTTCCTGTTCTCCCTCCGTCAGGATCAGTTGGCGCGCGCCATGTTTCCGCTCGGGGAAAAGACCAAGAGCGACACGCGCGAGGTGGCGCGGCATTGTCACCTGAAAACGGCGGACAAGGTCGAGAGCATGGAGATCTGCTTTGTGCCGGATAATGACTACGGCGGATTCCTCCGGCAATCCAAGCTGGTGGAAAACACGCGCGGTGACATCGTGGATATTCACGGTCGTGTGCTCGGTCAGCATGAAGGGGTGGCGTTCTACACCATTGGTCAGCGCAAGGGGTTGGGCATCTCCTCATCCAAACCGTTGTACGTGGTGGAATTGGACGCCGGGCGAAATCGCGTCGTGGTGGGCGATGATTCACTGCTGGCGCGCGCTGAATTTACCGTGCGCGATTGCAATTGGATTCCGTGGGAAACGCCTCCGGCCAATTGCGAAGTCACGGTGAAGATTCGCTACAACCATCCGGGCACTGCCGCCACGGTGACCTTTCTGGATTCCGGTCGGGCGCAAGTGAAGTTGACCGAACCGCAACGCGCCATCACTCCGGGGCAGGCCGCGGTTTTTTATCAGGAGGATTTGGTGGTGGGCGGCGGCTGGATTTGCCGCTGAACGCCCGGCGGGAAATTTTCCATTGGCGGTCAAACATTCACCTTGCGCCAGCGGGTTGGGTTGCTAGAGTTCTCCTCGCTCTACGCCCGGCTTCCGGGCGGTTTTCATTTAAGTATCAGCCTGAACCGGTAAATTTGTGAAAATTTTCAGTGGAACTGCCAATCGGCCGCTGGCGTATGCCATTTGCGATTACATCGGTATCCGCCTCGGTAAGTGCAGCGTCAAGGCCTTTCCCGATGGCGAGACCTTCGTAAAGATCGAGGAGAACGTGCGCGGCGAAGACGTCTTTGTCGTGCAACCGACTTCACCGCCGACGAACCATCATTTGATGGAACTCTTCATCATGATGGATGCGCTGCGCCGTTCCAGCGCCAATCGAATCACCGCCGTGCTGCCGTTTTATGGCTACGCGCGGCAGGATCGCAAAGATCAACCGCGCGTGCCGATCACCGCCAAACTGGTGGCAAATTTATTGGTGGCAGCCGGGGCGAACCGGGTGCTGACGATGGATTTGCACGCGCAGCAGATTCAAGGGTTTTTCGATATTCCAGTGGATCATCTCTATGCTGCCCCGGTAATTTACAAGTATTTGCACAAAAAGCGGCTCAAGGACCTTGTCGTCGTTAGTCCCGATGTTGGAGGATTGAAAATGGCCTATGCCTATTCGCAACATTTCTCAGCGGCACTGGCCATCATTGCCAAACGTCGGAAAAGCGCGACGGAAGTGGAATCCACCACCATCATTGGCGAGGTTCGGGGCAAAAATGTGCTGCTCGTGGATGACTTGACTGAAACGGCAGGAACACTGACCAAAGGCGCGGAATTGCTCAGGAAAAAGGGCGCGAAGAGCATTGTCGCCTGTGTTTCCCACGCGATTTTGGGGGATACGGGCATCGAAAGATTGCGTAAATCGGCGATTGACGAGTTGATTACAACTGATACAGTCGTGCGCCCGACAATTCGGGGAGTGAAAATCACCACTTTATCGGTGGCGGGTTTGTTGGGTGAAGCCATCAAGCGAATCCATAATAATTCGTCAGTGACCTCGTTGTTTGAAGCCAATGGCGGTCGCACCAGTTAAGACGTTTGCCGGAAAATTTTTGATATGAAATCATTGCCATTCAATGCTTTTGTGCGCTCGCAAGTGCGGCGCACCGGACTGAAAAAATTGCGCGCCACGGGTCGCGTGCCCGCCACGATTTACGGTGGAAAATCCAAAGCCGAAAACCTGGAAGTGGTCGGGGCTGAGTTGAACGACCTGCTTCACCGTTCCCACTCGGAAAACATTTTGGTAGATCTCGAGGTCGAAAAAACAAAACGCCTCGCATTGGTTCAGGAAGTTCAGCATCACCCGTTGAGTGGTAAAGTCGTACATGTGGATTTCCGAGAGGTGAGCGAGACGGAGCCGGTTGTCATCAATGTGCCTGTTGATACCTTCGGCGAGGCTTCCGGCGTCAAGAATAGTGGCGGTGTGCTCGAACACATCATTTTTAAACTACGGGTTCGGGCTTTGCCCAAGCAACTACCGGATCGGATTGTTGTGGAGGTCACGGAACTCGAAGTGGGACAGACCATCCACGTCGGCGATCTCAAACTGCCTGAGGGCGTGGAAGTGATTGGCAACAAACTGGCCCCGGTGGTTTCTGTCGTGAAGTCCAAGGCTGAAGCGGAACCCGTGGCGGCTGAGACGGCTGCTGCTGGCGAAGTTGAAATGACGAAGGAAAAGAAAGACGCGGCCGCAGCGCCTGCCGCCAAGGGGGCCGCAGCGAAGCCGGATGCCAAAGCCGCTCCGGCCAAGAAATAATTGTTTGTTGTTGCGCTCCGCGATGGGCGGATAGCAACGCCTCCGGCGCATGGAAGATTGGCGTCTTATCGTGGGATTGGGCAATCCCGGGACGGAATACGCCAGGACGCGGCATAATGCGGGGTTTATGTTGCTCGATCAACTGGCGGCCAGTTGGCGGGTAACGTGGCGGGATGAGAAAAAGTTTCAGTCGCGTTTGGGCAAAACGGAACGGAGCGGCTGGCGCTTGTTGATGTGCCAGCCCCAGACGTTCATGAATTTAAGTGGTATTGCGGTTGGAACGCTGGTGAAGTTTTATCAGTTGCCGCTCGAACATTTGCTGGTGGTGGTGGATGATGCGGACTTGCCACTGGGGCAGATTCGCCTGCGACCGGACGGCAGCAGCGGCGGGCATCATGGATTGGAATCCATTGAGCAGCATTTGGGTTCGCGCCAATACGCCCGATTGCGAATTGGCATTGGGCGACAGAACGAGCGGCGGGAGATTTCGGGTCACGTTCTGGGCCGCCTGAGTGGCGAAGAACTGACGGTGATGGAAAGGGTTTTAATCCGGGCGCAGGCCCAGGTAGAGTGTTGGCTGGATCGCGGGTTGCAGTCGGCCATGAGTCAATTTAACGGGGCGGTAACCGACCCGAACAACGAAGGAACGAAGCAGTGAAACGATACGAAGGTTTATTCATCTTGAATACGGCGGGTAAGGAAGATGGCGTCAAAGACGCCCTCGACAAAATTTCCGCTGAGATCGCCGAAGCGGGCGGCCACATTGAAACCGTGCAGAAAATGGAGCGCAAAACTTTTGCGCGAGTGGCGGACAAACGACACAGCAGTGGCTTTTACGCCAACGTGATTTTTAACAGCACCCCGGCCACGGTCGTTGCGTTACGCAATAAATTCGTACGTAACGACGAGGTGTTCCGGGTGATCTTCACCCATTCACCCGCGCCCAAAGCGGCGCAGTAACCCGCAAGCAGGCCATGGCCAGTTTTAATAAAGTCATCTTGGTGGGGAATTTGACGCGCGACCCGGATCTGCGTTACACCCCCAAGGGCACGGCCATTGCCAAAATCGGCGTTGCGGTGAATCGCGTCTGGACCAATGACGCCGGCGAGCGCAAGGAGGAAGTCACGTTCGTGGACGTGGATATCTTTGGCCGCACGGCGGAGAATGTCGGCAAGTACATGCGCAAAGGCCGCCCGATTCTCATCGAAGGCCGATTGCGCCTCGATCAATGGGACGATAAACAAACCGGTCAAAAAAAGAGCAAGCTCGGGGTGGTGGCGGAGACCGTGCAATTTCTTGGCAGTGCGGGTGGAGGCGGTGGTGAAGGCGAGGAAGGTTCCAGTCGCCGCCCCAGCGCTCCGGCCGCGCCTCCAGTCAATGAAGGTGGAGACGGCGATGCCCCGCTGGAGAGCGACGACGTTCCCTTCTGAAAATATTAAGTAGTTTCAACGAACATTTTTATGGCAAAGACAGAAGTCATTCTTACACACAACATCGTCGGTTTGGGCGGTGAATCGGATCAGGTTAAAGTTGCCGCCGGTTACGCCCGCAATTACCTCCTTCCGCAACGCCTGGCCATTCCGTTAAGCGCCGGGAATAAGCGCCGCCTCGAGGCCCTGCGCCAGCGCCGCGCCCAGCGGGAAGCTCATGAGTACAATACCATGACGGAACTTGCCAAGAGTCTGACCAAGCTGGTTTGTCTGGTGAAGGTCAAGACCGGTGAGGACGGCAAATTGTTTGGCGCCGTCACCGCCGGCATGATTGCCGATGAGTTGAAGCAACAATTTGATGTCGTGCTGGATCGCCGCAAGATTCACCTCGAGCACCCGATCAAGGTATTGGGTGAGCATGAGGTTGAATTGCATCTGCACGCGGAAGTGAAGGGCGTACTCCAGGTGCGCGTGGAAAGCACTACTCCGATCGCGGTTGCTCCAGCCGAAACCGCGCCGAGTGCCGAAGCGCCGAAAACTGAGAAACGGGGCAAGCGCGCAGGAAAAGAAGAGGCGGCTTCGGGTGAAAAAGCCAAAGCCGATAAAGCGCCGAAAAGCGACAAGAAGGTCAAAAAGGGATAAGCATCCCGATCAACATTTCAAAGCCCGGCTCTCGCCGGGCTTTTTCATTTATGGGATGGCCCTGCGTTCGGGCGCAAAAAATTCGCCGGTGCAGAGTGACTGCACCGGCGAACGCGGAATCAAAGGTGGGCCTGATTAATTGCCCTGCACGCGGTAAAACATGGCGCCACTGTTGATGGTGTCGCTGGCTTCCGTGCCGTTGACGGTACTCCCCACGTTCTCCCAATCGCCTGCATCAAGAGCACTACGGCGTTGGAGTTGATAAGGGGCCAAGCCGCCTTCCCAGTGGATTGTGACCTGGTTATTTTCCGTGGTGATGCTAGTGATGCGGAGTCCCGAGGTGATGTTCATGTCGTCAATGAGAGCGCCGACCTGATTAGCGCCTCGGAAAACCCGGATTTGACGGAAACTATCAGAGGCGGCGGAGTAGAACGGCACGGGATTGAGGTTTTGGCGGACGTCGTCCACGTAGAAGTTGTAGGTGCGCGCGGCGTAATCCAGCTCGAATTTCAAGTGATACCAGTTGGTGGAATCCCAGGTTAAACCCGTGGGCACCCAACCGCCGGAAACCAAGCCGTAGTCAATGCTGGTATTGGGGCCGAAGCGCACTCCCGCGGCTCGGGTGCCAGCGGCATTTTCCACGGTGATGAAGATATTGCCGTTGACCGGGCCAGCCAGCGGTCGCGCCCAGAAGTCAAAGGTGATGTTTTGCGTATTCTCGAGTCCGGCGATTGGGCGAATCGAGGAACTGCCCGCTCCACTTAATCCGACAACCAGCGCTTGATTGCCGCTGTGGACGAAATCGCCTGCGGTCAATCCGGCGGCACTGAGTTCGGCGGCAATTTCAGTCGCGGTCAGTACGCGGGCGGCGTCCGTGTTGGCGTCCGTGACCCAATTGTTTTGTCCGTCCAGCGCTCCTACGGCGTACGTTGGGGCTTCGAAATCAATCAAGCCGGGCGTCGGCGTCCATTGCAAGCGTGCCGCATACGATTCGACCACGCCGACCGCATTGGTGACCATCAGGCTGTAAAAACCAAGATCGTTGGCGGTGATGTTGTTCAGCGTCAAGGTTGTGGTTTGCTCGTCAAGCGGCGTGCCCACTGGATCGGCCAGGTGCTCGCGATAATACCAGCGCACGGACACGGGCGTGTCTGAATGTGGCGCGGCCGTAAACACTACCGTGTCGCCCAAATTAGCCGTTGTGTTGGTTGGGTGCGAGGCCAGCGTGGGGAACGTGGCCAGTCCGGGAATCGCCGGAAAATCAAGTTCGGCTGCGCTCAAGGCGTTGTTGTCAATGATCACCCGGTCCAGTGAACCGCGGAAGAAAGCGGTGTCACTTTCTTTGCCAATGGTCAGTGGACTCGCCGGGTTAGCCGTTGCGGAGCCTCCGTCTTTGGTGCGAGCCACGGTTTGTCGCAGGATTCCATCAAGGTAGAAGTGAAGCTGTGCATTGCCATAATCCATGACGGCGGCAACGTGATGCCAGCGATTGTCATTGGGAACGATGACCGAGGAGGCAAAATCCGCATTGCCATATAACGTGGTGTGCAAGCCTCGATCCACATTGATGGAAAGTGACACCTGCGGGGTCGGGTTGGCGGTGCGGTAGATGACTCGTCGCGCGTCAATTCCCGTGGTGGGAAGTTTGACCCACGCCTGCAACGTGTAACTGTTGCCGTTCACGCTCAGATCCAGGGGCGCCGCTCCGGGGAAGGTGATGTATTGACGAATAGAAAAAGTCTGGTTCAAGAAATCCAGCGAAAAATCACCGGCTTGTCCGGTTGGCGAATCACTGGACCACGCGGGCCCGGTTTGGGCGGCCAGGAAGGCGGGCGCTGGCTCGGCCGGAAGCTCGGGAGCTATCGCGTTCTTGCAGGGGAAATTGGCTTCGTCAAAGTTGTAACTGATCAAAGTCGAAGGCAGAGGCGCTTTTACTGTGGCGGCGACGTTATCAAGATCGGATGCCGTCAACAGCGCGTGGTGAATGCGAATTCGGTCGAAGGCCGCCACGGTGCCATTGCCCGTACCTTCCGATCCCAGCCCCAAGTACTGATTTAACGGGGCACGGGCGCTGACGCTATTGGTGTATTCGACAAAGGTTTCGTCACCATTGACATAGAAATGCACGCCAACCCCTGGCTCCCAGGCGGCCGCCGCATGCACCCACTGATCGGTGGGCAACATTCCCGTTACCGTATTGGTGATGTCCGCGATGCCGAACAGCGTGAATACCTGCCAACCGCCTTTCAGGCCCATCTTGTAAGAACTGCCGTAGGCGACCATTCCTTGTGCTGCCAGAGCGGCCGTGCTGCCATCAATATAAATCCAGGTTTCCATAGTGATCGGTCCCTCACGGATATCGAGCACTGGCGTGGCGGAAGCATCCGCAATCAAGAATGCTGTTCCGGAATTGGTGAGGCAGCGGTCTCCTGGCAGTCCGGAAGGGGATGCGTCCATCAGTTGCGCGTAATCCACATTGGGATCAAAGGCCTGACCGAGGTTGCCGAGCAAACCGGTGTTGGGGTCGGTGGTGGTGTAGCCCGCGCCTTCACTGAAGTCGAAGCGAGCGAGTTGATCCGCGTAGGCGGCGGGTAGTAGCGCCAAGCCGACAGCCACCAGGGCGGCGGCGGAGACGCGGTTTAGGGAACGGTATCTTTTCTTCATAAGTATGATTTGATGTTCTGGGATTAAGCAGTGAGACGGATCAAAGTTTTTGCGAAGTACGCTCCAGCAACCAACGCAAGTCGGCGCTGTTCGGCGCCGGCACCCGACCGGTGGGGTTGGGCGTCAAAAACGGGCCGTCGTGCCACCGCTTTATTTCTGAGTGGCCGTCGGCGAAGGAAAAGCTGCACGACCGGCCATGTTGGATGCCGGGGTGATCAATCAGCGACATGGCGCGAGGGTTGTCATAATTCCCCAAATCCACGACAAAAAATGCGTCATTGATCAACGTGGGACGTTCGTCCAGCAAAACCCAGGTCATGGCTGGATTGATGATGGCGCTGTATTTGCGAAAGAGGCGAAATCGTTTGGCATCGGTCCACATGCCGTAATAATCCGGAGCGGTTTCGCCATTGCCGCCCACCATGTAATTCATGGACATGCTGCGGACGTGTTTGGTGCGGTCTTCCGGGCATTTCCACAGTTTGTGGCTATTGGCGCCGTATTTGGCCAGCGGACTGATGTCGAAATAAATCGTATTCGTCGGGTCCGACACCATGTTTCCCTGCACCCAGGTGTACGGCGTCAGGGCATTTTGCACCGCGCCTCCGTACGCGAACAACAAGTTGTCATTGGCATCTTCGGTGTACATGCGCCAAGCCAGGGTCAATTGGCGGTGATTGTTGAGGCACGAGATGCCGTGCGCTTTCTGTTTGGCCCGACTCAAGGCCGGCAGCAGCATCGCGGCGAGAATGGCGATGATGGCAATGACCACCAGTAGTTCAATCAACGTGAAGCCACGGCGTTCGCGTGGAACGGGGTGTGACCGGTTTATAATGGTTTGATGAGGCGTTGACATTTGATGTGTTTAACTTTTTCGGAAACCGGGGTTCCGTCGGTTATACGATACGTATAATGGAAAACCGCTGAGAAAACAAGCCTCGGAGCGGTTTATTCGCAACGCAAGCATCCGTGAAGCCGGTTCTGGCCGGATAACGCCACGGCCTGCGCCGCACGAGGAAGTTATTGGCCTTTTAATTTTCGCTCCAGGATTTCGCCCACCAGGATTGGGTTGGCTTTGCCTCTGCTCAATTTCATTACCTGCCCCTTGAGTGAATTGAGTGCCGCAGTTTTTCCAGATTGGTAATCCGCCACGATTTTCGCGTTGGCCGCGATGGCTTCCTCACAAAATTTCTCGATTGTCACCGTGTCGCTGACCTGGGCCAGACCCTTCTCCTTGACGACCGCATCCGGCGCTTTGCCAGTGGCGAACATTTCCGCAAAGACCTGCTGCGCGGCGGAACTGCTGATGGTTTTGGCTTCAACGAGGTGGATCAGTTCCAGCAAGGCTTCCGGTTGAAATTTCAAATCCGCCAGGCCGGATAATTTCATGTCCTCAATTTCCAAACCGAGGGCTGCCTGCTCGGCCTTTTCGGCGTTGTTCAACTCGGAGAGTTGCGCCAAAAGATTATTGATGAGCCAGTTGGCTGCGGACTTGGGGTTTTTTGCCCGGGGCGCAATCGTTTCAAAATACTGACTCAAGGCTGGATTGCCTTTGAACACTTCGGCATCGGTCGTAGGCAAATGGTAATCGCGCATCAGCCGCTGTTTGCGGATCAGCGGCAGCTCAATCACGCGCGCCTTCACGCCCGCCAGCCAATCAGCACCGGGCACCAATGGCATGAGGTCCGGGTCCGGAAAATAACGGTAATCGTGCGCGTCCTCCTTGGTGCGCATTTGCTCGGTGATGCCCGCCACGTCATCCCAGCGGCGGGTGGATTGCGGCAATTTTTCGCCGCGAGACAGAGCCTCAATCTGGCGCGGAATTTCATGCTCCAAGGCGCGGCGCACTCCCGAGAAACTGTTCATGTTTTTGATCTCAATTTTCGAGCCGAGCCGCGTGCTGCCTCGCGGACGCACACTCACGTTGACGTCGCAGCGCACCATGCCTTTTTCCATGTCGCAGTCGCTGATGCCGCCCTGACGCAAAATTTCGGTCAACGCATTGAGATAGGCGTAAGCCATATCCGCACTGGTGAGATCGGGTTCGGAGACGATCTCCAGCAAGGGCACGCCGGCCCGGTTAAAATCCACGCCGCTATGCCGTTCAAAGTGCGTGTTCTTGCCGACGTCCTCTTCCAGGTGCGCGCGAGTGATGCGCACTTTTTCCGTCCGCCCGTTCCATTCAAATTCCACAAAACCGTTCACCGTGCTGGGTTTGTCGTATTGGGTGATTTGATAATTCTTGGCGACGTCCGGATAGAAATAGCTTTTGCGATCGAACTTGGCGAAGCCCGGCACCTCGCAATTCAGCAGGTAACCGGTCAGCACGGTTAGGCGGATGGCTTCCTCATTGGGCACGGGCAACACGCCGGGCATTCCGAGGCAAACCGGGCAAACGTTGGTGTTCGGCTCCGCGCCAAACGTGTTGGCGCAACCGCACCACATCTTGGATTTCGTTTTGAGTTGGACGTGGGTTTCCAGTCCGATTACCGCTTCGTATTCCGTCATGGCGGGTAGAGTTTAACCACGAACCGACGCGCAGGAACACGAATTTTTCATCACTGCTGCGATTGAACGACATGGGACGATTATAGCGGTTTAATTAAAGTTGTCGCCGTGGCCCCGAACGAGTGTAACCCCATGAAGGTGGGGTCCGGATGGGGAATGGCGCCTCTGTCCGCGAGGTTTTGGACTGCGGCAGTCCCCTGCCGCTTTCCGATCGCGTGCTGCTGATTCCACAGCGGCAGAAGACTGCCGCAGTTCAAAGCGCGGTCGCGCCGGTGCTCGTCCCGAACCCAGAGCGGTCGTCCGTTTGACCCCAACGCTTGGCTTGAGGTTGGAAGGCCCGCTGCGTCATGTCAGCGGTTATAGAAATACTTAAATATACGGCAGAGCGCTTCGAGGCGCGCTTGTCGGCTGGACGAAGCCTACGCTGCCGTTGATACTCGTCCGATGAAAACGGTTCTGGTGGCATTTCTGTCCTTGGCCTCGCTGGTCGCCAGTGCGGCTCAACCCGAAATCGTCTCGGTGCAAAAAATCTGGGATCAAGGCGCGCACAACGCGTTCACCGATATCATCCGCTTTCAAGATCGCTGGTTTTGCTGTTTCCGCGAGGCGGCGGCGCATGTGGGCGGCGACGGTGAATTGCGGATTCTGGAATCAGCGGATGGTGAACGCTGGCAGTCTGCGGCGTTGCTCGTAGAAACGGGAATTGATCTGCGCGATCCCAAACTTTCCATCACGTCCGCGGGGCAATTGATGCTCGTGGCGGGCGGCTCGATTTATCGCGGCACGAAGAAATTACAGGGCGCACAACCGCGAGTGGCCTTCTCGAAAGATGGACGGGATTGGTCGTCGCCGCGGCAGGTGCTGGTGAATGGCGAATGGTTGTGGCGGGTTACCTGGCATGAGGGGCAGGCGTATGGCGTGTCTTATCACGTCGCGCTGCAATCGCCAGACTCCCGACCGCCACTCCAGTTGTTCCGCAGCGCGAACGGATCGGATTGGAAATCCCTCGCTACATTCGACCTGACCGGCTTTCCCAATGAGGCCACGCTCCGCTTTTTGCGCGACGGCACGGCGCTGATGTTGGTGCGTCGCGATGCAAGCGATCAAGGAGCGTGGATTGGTTCCAGTCGCGCGCCCTATTCGGATTGGAAGTTTACGCCCACGCCGGTGCGGATTGGCGGACCGAATTTCATCGAGCTGCCGGACGGGACTCTGGTGGCCAGCGGACGGGATTATGCCGCGGGCAAAGTTACCTGCGCCCTGTTCGAGATGACCCACGATAGTTTAAAGTCGGTCCTGGCCTTGCCGAGTGGTGGCGATTGCAGCTATCCCGGCTTGGTTTGGCATGACGGATGGCTCTGGGTCAGCTACTACTCATCGCATGAAGGCAAATCCAGCATTTACCTGGCGAAAGTGAAGTGGCCGCTGCGTTAGCGACGAATCGAAGCCCATCACTTCATCAATCAGCGCTTCGTCTCATTCCTCGATCGGAGACCCTTCGCGCTTGCTGCGAGTGCGCTTGAAACCTAACTTGCGTTCCGAATGAACCGATTTCAGGTCGTTAAATTTTCCACGCCGGATGAGCTGGCGCATGAAGTGGCGAAACTTTGGCTGCAAGAACTGGCCCAAAGCGCGGCGGCAAAGCGACCGCACTTCGTCGCCCTGTCGGGCGGTCGCATTACACTGAGGTTTTTCGCCGAAGTCATCCAGCAATCGCCCGCGTTTCAGCTCTCGTGGCGGGACGTGCATTTCTTTTGGGCTGATGAGCGTTGCGTACCTCCTGACGATCCCGAGAGCAGCTATGGCGTGGCGCGCGCTAAATTTTTTCAACCACTCGGCCTGGCCGATGCGCAGATTCATCGCGTACGCGGGGAGCTGGCGCCAACGCAAGCTGCGGTTCAGGCCGAAGCAGAGCTTAAACAGCTGGTGCCGCAGAATGTCGCCGGACAACCGACGCTCGATTTGATTTTCCTCGGCATGGGCGAGGACGGTCATGTAGCGTCCCTGTTTCCGCGCGAAACCGAAAGTGAACGGAACGATCCCGCTATTTACCGGGTCATTGAAAATTCTCCCAAACCACCGCCGACCCGGGTGACGCTGGGTTATCCCGCGATCTGCGCCGCCCGGCAGGTATGGGTGCTCGCCTCCGGTTCGGGAAAAGAAGCAGCGCTGCGAGAATCACTGATGACAATGGGCACAACGCCATTGGCCCGTGTGTTGCAACAACGCGCACCCACACGCATTTTTACGGAGTTGCCGACGCCTTAATGCGGCGTCGGATTTTCCACCGCTTCAGTCTCCTTGGGCGCAACATAAAGCCCGCTGCCTTCCAGTCCGGCCACGATCATGTCCACGGTGCGTTCAACCGCACCGCGACTTTTCTGCGCAATTATCGCTCCGTTTTGCCCGAGTTGTTCCCGTTGCTTGGGCTGCGTCAATAGTTGTTCCAAGGTGGTTTCCAATTCCTTTGCGTCGTGAACTTGGCGGGCCGCCTGAGCCGTCAGCAGCACGTTCACCACGTCCCGGAAGTTCTGCATGTTTGGCCCAAACACCGTGGCTTTCCCGAGCGCGCACGGTTCGATGGGATTCTGGCCGCCGCGCGCGGTGAGACTTTTGCCCACGAACACCACGGTGGCGTGTTCGTAGAAGGCTCGTAATTCGCCGGTGGTGTTCACGATCAAGCAATCTCCCACGCTCGCGCGGTCGTTCCTGTGATCACGTAAATCTGTTCGCAGCGCATAACCAATCTTGAGCGATTGCACCACGCGTTCCACTTCCCGGGTGCGTTCGAAGTGTCGCGGCACCAGCACGAGAAACAGGTCGGGAATCCGTTGTCGCAAGCGGAGAAAAATCTCTCCCAACAAGGCTTCCTCACCGTCATGCGTGCTGCCGCAAACAAGAACGGGCGCTCCTGCGCGCGCGCCTGCTTGCGTCAGCAGCGCGGGCACATCGGGATGGTGGACTTCGGTGGCGTGCGCCGCGTCAAATTTCAAGCTGCCGGTCACCCGCACCGCTTCGGGCCGACAACCGACGGCTTGCAGGCGTTTCGCGTCCGCCTCGGACTGCGCGCCCACGCCGTTGAAGGTGGCAAACAGGGAGCGAAACAGAAAACCGTAGCGTCGGTAACGGCGGAACGAGCGATCGGACATGCGGGCGTTGACCAGAAAGAGCGGAGTGCGTTGGGATCTGACGCGCCAGATGAAGTTGGGCCAGATTTCGGCTTCCACCAGCACAATCGCCGAGGGATGCACCACCGCCTGAGCGCGGGCCACGTAACTGCGGCGGTCAATCGGGTAGTAAATTTTGCTGATGCTGGTGGGCAGCCGTTTTTTTAATTCGCCCATGCCGGTGGTGGTGGTGGTCGAGACGACGATTTTGGCGTTGGGCAGGCGGGCTTCAAGCGCGTGGATGAGTTGAATGCACAGCCCGACTTCACCCACGCTGACGGCGTGCAACCAGAGCGTTTGGCGATTGGTCAGCGCCTGCTTTAACTTGGTATCGTATTGGGCGAACCGTTCGCCGAAACCTTTGAACCAATTACCCCGACGCCAGAGTCGCCAAAAGTAATACGGCGCGCTGACAATGAAGCCAAACAGGAACAGAATGTTGTAAAGAGTGCGCACGCGCGGCCAACAAGTTGTCGGGAGGACAGTTTCGGAAAAATCAGCCGAGCGTAAAGAAAATGTTTTTGAAAGTCCCGGCGACGAGTTGCCTTGGGCGCGGTTTGGTTTTCAAGCCGAATGATTCTGCCGCTGGCTTCCCTGGGGCAAAACAATAATGCGGACAAAGGGCCATCCTCCCGGTTGACACGGCCTTTTGGTGCGAGCAGAATCGGACTGTGCCCTGAGCGTTGCTTGCGTCGAGAGATTCGAGGGGCATGCCGGAAACCATTATGTTGATGCGATCACTATTCCTCGCCGGCTCGCTGATCTTGCTCACGTCTTGCGCCTCTTCTGAGCCATTCGTGATGAAACCGCTGCGTGAGGATGATCCAAAAGGTCTCAAACTGCCGCGGGGTGTTCCACGCGGGGTTGATTCCGAGGGCAATGTGGTTTCGTTAGATTACCGGTTTACCACGCCAGAATACGAGCGCGCGGCCATCCAATTGGTGTTGCAGGAGGCTAATCGGGTGGCGGAAGACATGCGGTTTGATGATGAAGTGTTGCCCATCACGGAAACCAATGTAATCCATGTACGCGTCTCGCCCTTTGGTTTCAGTTATAAATTCAACGTGTTAGGGGGAGTCGTTTACACGTCAAACTACATTTATAAAATTGGCCGAGCCAACAAATTCAGCGGACTGGTGGTGGCTAACTATGACCAAACCTGTCTGAAACTAAACAAGGCGCTTGTACCTTTGGAGCAAATGGATACCAATGCCGCCTTTCAGTTGGCGACGCAGTGGCTGACGGTTGCTGGCGTTGACGTGCCTAGATTGAATCGAGAGTGTAAGGCGCAGGTGGCCGTTTCTCCGCACTGGAGTGGTCTTGGGAAACTCGGTAATGCGCCAACAAGGGATTTCGCGCCGATATACTTCGTGTGGTGGACGCCGTACGATGATCGTGTCAAATTTGGCGGAGCGAGTGTGGAGCTTTTTCTTCCAACGAAAAAACTGCTGCAGCTAGATGTTCGCGAATCAAAATACGTTTTGCGAAACCCGGTGGTCTTCACCAATCTCGATTCGTTTTTTCCTGGAACTGGCCGGGTCACTGTTTTCCCCAAGAAAGCACTCGGCCCTGTTTACTACAGGCTTGACCATAATGGACCGTGAAGCTCGCCGAAACAAAACGTGGTCACGCAATGGCTGACTACGGCGCGGGATGGCCATCGCGGTTTTGAATCAAGACTGCGGGACATGCTGAGCCGGATCGCTCTCTTGATGACTATCGCCGGGAGGTCGGTTCGCTCGGAACAGTCCCAAGTCCCTTAAAATCCCTCTTGTCAGTCGGCTTGGCCCTGCTATTTTGTCCGCTCTTTATGAGAGTTGACATTCATCCGAAGTACGTGGATGCGGAAATCCGATGTGCCTGTGGCAACGTGATCAAGACGCGTTCCACCAAGTCCACGGTCATCGTCGGCATCTGCAACGTGTGCCATCCGTTCTACACGGGGCAGCAGAAGTTTGTGGATACGGCCGGGCGCGTGGACAAGTTCCAACAACGCGCCGCCAAGACCGCCGCCGCCCAGGCCGCGTTCGAGGCCGGCAAAAAGAAAAAGAAATAGCGCTTTTCCTTCCACCGCCCGCTTTTCCTCGCCGGAAGCAGCGGGCGGTTTCTTTTTTGGTGGCGACATTCATGAGAATGTGGCGCATCAATTTCAGCAGCCCGCGTTCGCACGAACGCCGCCACGGTGAACAATGGATTTCAAACCGCATATTGAAAAATTCCGTCGTCGCTTTGCGGAAGTGGAAGCTTCGCTCAGCGAGCCGACGCTTTTTGATCATCCGCAGCGCGCGCAAGAGCTGACCCGGGAGTACGCGCGCTTGAAGGATTTGGTGACTGCCGGAGTCGCTTATGTGAAAGCGCAGAATGATCTCGCGGAGAATCGGGCGCTGCTCGCGAGTGAACCTGCCGAATCCGAGCTGGCGCAACTGGCCCGGGAAGAGGTGGCGCGGTTGGAAACCGAAACCGAGCAGCTCGGACAACAATTGCGGTTTGGTTTGGTGCCGCCCGAGCCGACGGATTCCCGGAATACCATCGTGGAAATTCGCGCGGGAGCGGGCGGTTCGGAGTCCGCGTTGTTCGCCGCTGATTTGTATCGGATGTACACGCGCTACGCCGAGGCGCGCGGTTGGAAGGTTGAGACGATGGATGCCAACCCTTCCGATCTTGGCGGTTTCAAGGAAATTGTTTTTCAGATCAGCGGTCAGGATGTGTTCAAGACGTTGAAACACGAGAGCGGCGTGCATCGCGTGCAGCGCGTGCCCGCCACGGAAGCGCAAGGGCGCATTCACACCAGCACCGCCACGGTGGCCGTGCTGCCCGAAGCCGAGGAAGTGGACGTGGAAATCAAGCCGGACGATATCGAGGTCAGCGTGTGTCGCGCCTCCGGCAAAGGCGGGCAGGGGGTGAACACCACCGATTCCGCCGTGCAAATCCACCATAAAGCCAGCGGCCTGATTGTGCGCATCGCCGACGAGCGTTCGCAGATCAAGAATCGCGCCAAGGCGATGACCGTACTGCGTTCGCGTTTGCTCGAACGCAAGATTGCCGAGGAAAACGCCAAGTACGCCGCCGACCGCAAAAGTCAGGTGGGCACGGGCGAGCGCAACGAGAAAATCCGTACTTACAATTTTCCGCAGAACCGCGTCACGGATCATCGCATCGAAATTACGCTCTATAATTTGTCGAACTTCATTGACGGCGACATGGACGGCCTGATCGTTCCGCTCATGACGAATGAGATGGAGGAAAAGTTGAAGGCGTTGAGGGTATGAATTCTGAATTCAGGAGCCAGAAGCCAGAAGCTGAAATGCCCTCGGAGCAGCGCGCGCCAGCGCGAAGTTTTGAGCAACTTATCGTCTGGCGGAAGGCGCATCAATTGGTTCTTGCTGCTTACCGGTTCACTGAGAATTTCCCGCGCAAGGAAACCTACGGACTGACCTCGCAACTGCGTCGGGCGGCGGTTTCCGTTCCTGCGAATATTGCGGAAGGCTTCAAGAAGCGGAGTCGCGCCGACAAAGCCCGATTCTTGAATATCGCCCAGGGTTCGCTTGAAGAATGTCGTTACTATTTTATTCTCGCACGGGATTTGAATTACGGCGACACAACCGAACTGGTTTCACAACTTGCTGAAGTCAGCAAATTGCTTGAAGCCTACGCGGCAAAAATTCTGACTTCCGGCTTCTGAATTCTGACTCCTATTTATGACTCCCCAAGGATTGATTTTTGATTGTGATGGCACGCTGGCCAACACCATGCCGCTGCACTGGCGCGCGTGGCAGATGGTGATTCGACGACATGGATTGGTCTTTCCTGAAGACCGTTTCTATTCACTCGGCGGCGTGCCCTCGCGCGACATCCTCAAAATGCTTGCCCAGGAACAAGGCCGCTCGCTGGATCACATTGCGGTGGCGCATGAAAAAGAGGAGGCGTATCTGCCGTTGATGGCCGAGGTGGAACCCATTCACGCGGTCGTTGAAATCGCCCGGACGCATCACGGTAAAATTCCCCTGGCCGTCGCGTCCGGCGGAACGCAGGCCATCGTCGGCAAGGTGCTCGAGCACCTGGGGATTCGTGAATGGTTCGATGCGATCGTGACCAGCGAAATGGTGATGAAACAAAAACCCGCGCCGGATATTTTTCTGGAAGCCGCCCGGCGCATCGGGGTGAAACCGGAATTCTGTCGCGCGTACGAGGATACGGAGTTGGGGTTGCAAGCCATCCGCGCCGCCGGCATGGAAGCCGTGGATGTGCGCCAATGGCATCGAACGAATCCGTGAATTCCAGCGTCGTCATCGAACCGGTTACGTTCTTCACCGACGCGCGCGGCCAGGTAATCGAGCCGATTGGCGAGCCGGAAATTCATGCGCAACGCAACTGCCACGTGGCGCTCACCGCTCCCGGGGCCATTCGTGGCAATCACTTTCACCGCCAGCATACGGAAATTTTCGTGCTGCTGGGACCGGCGCTCGTGCGTTTGCGTGAGGCGGGAATCATCCGCGACGTGACCGTACCGGACGGGCAGGCGATGCGCTTTACCGTGCCGCCGTTGGTTGCTCACGCGATGAAAAATATCGGGTCGCGACCGATGCTCTTGATGGCCTTCAGCACCGTGCCGCACGATCCGGGCAATCCCGACACCTACCGGGACATCCTGATCGAAAGTTGAAGCACTAAAATACGAATAGATTTTTGAAGAGGAAAAATACCGACGGCTTGATCCTTACCGTCTCCAACCTCGATATTCGTCTGGGAATTAACCATATCATACCTTGGATTTTTGGTACACCAGTTTGCCTTGTTTAATGACGAACTTCACTGGAATCTTCGGGTTGTTAATATCCTTTCCGCCCGACTCGTGCCACTTGGCTTCCCATTTGGTGAAGTAAGGTTCGAGACTTGCGGGTTTCATCCGGTAGATTGCCTGCAACTCAATGCCCTCGTAAATGGCAAACACCCAATCCACCTGCCGATACTTTGAGAGGATCGTCGGATTCATGTGGTGATGCGTCGAGAAGCTCTGCGTCAATAATGTGTTAACCGACTTCAATTCGTATTCACGCCCGTAACTATCGTGAGCATCATTTCCTTCACGGCTACCAAGACCTTGGAGTCCGGTGATTAATAGCAACTGCAGCAACTTTCCGCCGTTGTCTTGGAAGATGTCACCGATGCCGTGCTTGGAAGCGAGGGCTTGGTACTCACGAATGTAAGGAAACAATCGGTCCAACTCCGCTTTGTCGGGGTGCGACTTCACGACTTGCCTTTTTGTAGCAACGCGGGCAGCGCCACTTCCACCGCTGCGGCTAACCGCTCCATATTGTCAATCGAGACATTTCGTTCCGCTCGCTCGACCGAACCGACATAAGTGCGATGCAAATCTGCCAGTTCTGCTAAATCCTCCTGAGACAGTCCCTTCGTCAGTCTTGCCTTACGTAGGTTTTCAGCGAAAATGTGGCGGGCTGATAGTTTGGTTTTCAACGGCGGCAGATTATCGCGGTTGACGACTTTACGGCTACAGCCTTAAAGTAGCGCATGATATTGGACCAACATACGCCTGCCTACCTCACCAACCGAGGTGCGGCGTATTGCGGCGACTCGCTTGATCTGCTCACGGCACTACCGGATTCCAGCGTCAACCTTGTCCTCACCAGCCCGCCGTTCGCCCTCCAGCGTGAGAAAGAATATGGGAACAAAGCGCAGCGAGAATACGTCGCTTGGCTCGCGAATTTCGCTCGACTCGTTCATCGCAAGCTCAAGGACGACGGTAGTTTTGTGCTCGACCTCGGCGGCGCTTATGAATCCGGTTGGCCCACCCGCAGCCTGTACAATTTCCGCGTTCCGATTTATTTTTGTGACGAACTTGATTTCCACCTCGCGGAGGATTTTTATTGGTTCAATCCGTCGAAACTCCCTAGTCCCATCGAATGGGTCAACAAACGCAAACTCCGCGCGAAAGACGCTGTCAACACCGTCTGGTGGTTCGGCAAAACCCGCTCGCCTAAAGCCAATGTGTCCAAAGTGCTCACCGAATACAGCGACCGGATGAAGAAACTACTCGAAGACCCGGAAGGCTTCTACACGCCCAAGAAACGTCCGTCCGGCCACGACATCGGCAAAGCCTTCGGTAAGAACAATGGTGGCGCAATTCCACCCAATCTTCTGCAAATCCCGAACTCCGAGTCCAATAGCAGCTACCTGCGCGGCTGCAAGACGGTTGGCGTGAAAGGTCACCCCGCCCGTTTCCCGGCGAAGCTGCCGGAGTTCTTCATCCGTTTTCTCACCGAACCGGGGGATCTCGTGGTGGACATCTTCGCCGGATCGAACACGACCGGCTGGGTGGCTGAGTGCGAAGGCCGCCAATGGCTCGCCTTCGACGAACGCCTAGATTACCTCGCCTCGTCCTCGTTCCGTTTTTTTTCGGACGCGGCCACGAACGCTGAACTCAAGACTGCATACGACGCGATTCTCCTTGGTAAAATCGCCGATCTGCGGCGCGACGTTTTTCAAGTCGTGCAACTCACGCCGCGCAACGGCAATGTCCACAAACCCGCAACGCCGACGCAAGGAGTGTTGGTACTGGCGGAGGCAGCCGTTGGTTCAACTCAACGAGCAAATTATTCAGCCGAGCATGCTTCATCTGTTCGAGGGAAAGGATCAGGCAATGCCCGCAGTTAAGGTCAAATCTGTTGATTCGTTAGGAGTATAGAAGCACGGACGACGAACTTAGCCACGTTGAACGGCATAAAATACTGTCACGGCGATTTAAGGATTTTTTATCCAAGCCTCGAAAGTAAAATCAAGATCTGCATTTAAAAGGTGAGCGGTAAACCGTCCGCCTTTCGCATGCTTCAGATTGAATTCGCTCAGTAGCGGTAGTGCTCAGGCTCGTGTCGCCCTTTCCCCGGCACGCCGAGGTAATCATCTCGTTTCCGCGAAGATTCGGTCAATTTCACGCCGATGCGCTCAACGCATAGGTGTCCCCGTCCGTAATTTGTTTATTAGCTGGACGGTAAAGCGCCGGTTTTGTTGACGCTGCGGTTGATCAGGGCTGGCGTCAGTCGAGGCCAACACACGACGTCGTTGTGGCTGTTAGCGTTGCTCAAACCGCGCGAGCAGTTTTTGATGGATGTCATCGAAGCCGCCGTTGCTGAAAACGCAAACGACATCGCCCGGTTGCACCTGGGTTGCCGCGTGCGCCACGATGGCCTCGGCGTTGGCAAGATAAGCGGCGTTTTTACCACCGGCCCGGAGATCGTTCATCAACTGTTCGGGGTTCAATCGCTCCTCGGGTTGGAGCAATTCCAAACGCGCAATTTGCGCGATGATGACGCCGTCCGCGTCGGCGAACGAAGCTGCGAGTTCGTGTTGAAACACATTGCGACGCGTCGTGTTGCTGCGCGGCTCGAAGATGGCCCAGATTTTTTCCTTCGCGTACTTCACCCGCAGCGCGCGGAGCGTTTCGCGAATCGCCGTCGGATGATGACCGAAATCGTCAATCACCGTCACCCCCCCGGCGATGCCGCGCACTTCCAGCCGGCGGCGGATGCCTTTGAACGTGTCGAACGCGCTCTGGATTTCTTTATTGGTCAGGCCGCAATGTTTGGCGGCGGCGACCACCGCCAACGCGTTGCGCACGTTGAGTTCGCCGATCAGGTTGATGTGAAATTTGGCGCTCGGGATTTCAAACTCGCTCGCCGTCGGCCCCAGCCGGATGTTGGTGGCGCGTACCGCATTGTTTTCGCCGAGACCGAATCGCTTCACCGGGCAGAAGCTCACATTGAGCAGCGGCGCGAGATTCGGATCGTCACCGTTCCCGAGTAAAAGGCCATTGCGCGGGACGAGCCGGATGAAATGCGAAAATGTTTTCTGCACCGCCGCGAGACTTTCGAAAATATCCGCGTGATCAAACTCGAGGTTGTTCACGATGGCGACTTCGGGCAGGTAATGGATGAACTTGCTGCGCTTGTCGAAGAACGCGGTGTCGTATTCGTCGCCTTCGATGATGAACCATTCGCTGTCTGTGAACCGCGCCCCCTGGCCGAGATTGGTCGGAATCCCGCCGATGAGGAAACTCGGGTTGCGGCCATTGTGCTCGAACACCCACGCGAGCAACGAGGTCGTGGTGGTTTTGCCGTGCGTGCCGCTGACGACCAGGCAGCGCTTGCCGCGAATGAAAAACTCGCGCAACAAATCCGGCAGCGAACAAAAGCGCAGTTTGTGATCGAGTGCATATTCCGCCTCGGGATTGCCACGCGAAATGGCGTTGCCGATGACGACGAGATCGGGTTGGTGCGCGAGATTGCGCTCCGCATAACCGTTCACCACCTCGATCTGACGCTCGGCCAGGAACGTGGACATGGGCGGATAAACGTTCTGATCCGAGCCGGTGACCTGATAGCCCTTTTCCTGCAACGCGGCGGCGGTGGCGGCCATCGCCGTGCCCCCGATGCCCACGAAATGAACTGATTGAATTTCCGCAAACATAATTGAAATTGAAACGCTCAGGCCCGGGTCAGCGCGTTCTCACTGACGAACAGATTGCGCGACCGAAACGCGGCCGGACTTTCCAGCAGCAACACCGCTCGCAGGGAATCGAGAGAAGAAGCAAACCAGGGCCGACGCAGAAAGCGTTGCTCCGCCCGAACCCAGGCTGGCTCTGGAAGATTGAATTTCCACGCCAGCCATTCCGCCGTGGCGGCTAGATAAGCGTCTTCGATTGCGCCAAGTTGCGGAATTTTTTCCGCCAGTGGTGCCGGCGCGGTGGCAATCGCTTCCGGCTGCGGATGGGCATAAAAGCCGTCCAGAAAATTACGCAGAGAGAAATCGAAAGATTCCCCGTGCGCGGTGAGTCGCGCCACTTCAGCCAGCGTTTGCGGAATCATACCTTGCCCTCCGCGAACAATCCTTCCACGAGATATTGTGCCTTCACGGGAATCTGGTTTTTGGGATAATACGCCGCGACGATGTCCATGACTGCCGCCGCCGTTGCCAGCTTGAGGTGGCGAATCAAAAAGAGAATGTCCGTTACGTCGTCCGCTTCGCCCGCCATCGAGCCGATGCGCGAGGCCATGCACTTCATCGCCAGCAGATATTCCGGCGTGGGCATGGTCAAACGCAGGTGGGGAAATTGCGGCAGACTGCCGGTGATGGTTTCATGCCGGGCCGAGACAGAACCTTTGGCCGCGTCATTCAACCACGTTTCGGGCAGATTATTGCTGGCGGCGATCTGCCGGGCGGCGGCGCGAATCATCTGAGTTGGCTGAAAAATCGCGTCCACATCTTTGGTGGAAGGTCGGGCCGCAAATGCCAGCACCATGACCGTGCCGCCGAACAAGCACAATTCACCCGTGACCTGACGCTGCGCCAACTCATCCGAGAGCGCTTGCAGCGCCTTCAGAATCGTCTCGCGGGTCAACGTGTTCAACGAACCAGCCATGTCGGGCAAGACGATAGGCAAATTTCGCAGTCAGGAAAGCCGGAAGTATTCACAATCCTCAGTTGCGAAACGGCCCATTACTCCGCGTGCGCCGTTCCGGAAGGTTCTCCACGTTCGCGGCGGGCCGGGGACCGCCCGCCCTACCTTTGTAGTCGTAAAGTAAATCGTGGATTTTGGGGAGGAGTTGTTGGCGGTTTATGACCGACGGCGTTTGGCCTTGGGCGCCACCGGTAGCAATGGCGCGGTGAGTTTTTCGTAGCGCGCGAACAAAAATTCCACCCGCTCGCGATCCGAGTGAAACGGTTCGGGGCGATAGCATTTCTCCACGGCACGATCCAGTTCCGTGTGCGCCTTGAGTAATTCGGGCGGCATGGCGAGCGGATCGTAAAGGTCGGCCAGCGTGGCGGTTTTGGAGTGCGGTGACTCGTCACCGCACTCCATAAACTTCTCGCGCGCGGCGAGCACGGCCCGCGCTTTTTCTTCCACCCGCGCTCGCTGCTCCGCATTCGCGTTCGGCCACGGGAAATTGTTGTAGTCCAGTTTGATTGAATACTGAAAACGAGATTCCAACCTCCCGCTGACTTGGCGCAACCAAGCCATGTGCATTTCTGAAGTCAAAACTCCAAAGTGGAAGGGCGTCGCGTCGCACAGAATTCTGACTTTATTTCCACAGAGCACGTCAGGCCGCATGAAGCCAATCGGAATATATCTCCGACGTTCAGAACTCACCTCGGGAATCACCAAAAAGTCTTTCTTCGGGAAATACTCAACGTGAAATCTCGTTGGCGTCTCAGCGAGCTTTCGTGTCGGCGCGCTCTTGCTGGCGAGGCGAACTTTGCGCACGTTTTCGACTCGTTCCAAAGCGTGTGGCATCTGGCGAAGTTCGGTGGGTGAACAGTCGCCAAGCCAGAGGCACCAACGTTCAATCCCGTTGATGAATTCTTCCGATCCGATCCAGCGGCGGAAGAATTTCTTGGCGGCGGGCTCGACTTTCAGAAAGTCGGCCTTTTCTTCCGGCGTGAAAAGATAGTTCCCGCCATCAATCGGCTTGTTGCCGATTCCCATTTCGGGAACATCGCTGATCGGTTTCGAGCGATTCGTAATGGCGAGGTCAGAACCTTCGACAAGATACGGGCTGATGTTCTTTGCCGATAAAACGGTGATTGTGTCCGTTGGTTGGTAGGGCGCGTCACTCCGTGCGCGCCGTTTCGGGAGGTGATCTGCACTCGCGGCGGGCAGAGGACTGCCCGCCCTACCTTCATAGTCGTAAATACGCTTGTTAGTTGTATCAAAAGCCGCAAATCCGATGATGACCACATGAACATGCGCCTTGCCGCGCGCTTCGCTGACCCACGCAAAAGTGCGATGGGCAAAGTGAATCTTCAGTTTGAATTGCCGAAACAGATGATTCCAAAGCGTGCCGACTTGTTCGCCTTGTGAAATGGAATTCGTGGAAACGAAGCCGACAATGATGCGCGTGCTCTGAATGTATTCGGCGGCTTTGAAATACCAGCCGGTCACGTAATCAAGCAGCCCGCTGCTCTCCGCATCGCCGGCGATGGCGTCCATTTCAGCGCGTTGCTCATCGGATTGGAATTTCGCTCCCACAAACGGTGGATTGCCGAGGACGTAGCTGCACTTCTCCGGCGGCAGGACGGTTTTCCAGTCGAGCCGGAGCGCGTTGGCGCAATGGATGTGCGGCGATTTTTTGAGCGGCAGGCGCTGGTAAAGCTGGCCGAAGGCTTCGGACACTTTCAGGTTCATCTGATGGTCCATTAGCCACAGCGCGACTTCGGCGATACGCGCCGGCCATTCGCCGATCTCGATGCCGTAGAACTGGTCCACGTCCACCTGCGAGAGTTTGTTGATGTCCGCTAGCGTGAATTCGGTCTGTTTGCCGAAGAGTTCCTTGAGGGTTTCGAGTTCAAGCTGGCGCAGTTCGCGATAGCCGATGACGAGGAAGTTGCCGCAGCCGCAGGCAGGGTCGAAGAACGTGAGCTTGCAGAGTTTGGCGTGGAATTCTTCGAGGCGCGCCTTGCGTCCGGTGGATTTGTCTTTCTGCCGTTGCTCAAACTCGGCGCGGAGGTCGTCGAGGAACAGCGAGCGGATGACTTTGAGGATGTCGCGCTCGCTGGTGTAGTGCGCGCCAAACGTTCCAAATCGTGGCCGGTGTAGCCGCCCGCCTCCAGCGCATCGTGTAACTCGCCCATGATCTGGACGGCTTCGATATTGACCGGGTCTTCCTCTTGAAGCGTGTGTTGCTTGTAGCCGGGAATGAAGGCGAAGTGCTGGACGTGTTTGTGAAATTCCGCGAGCGGAAAGGTGTGCGTGGTGCCGCGCTTCTGGTCGAACAACGGCAGGTCGCGTTGTTCCTCCGGCTCCAGATCGTGAATGGCGATGCGCGCAAAGTCGGAGACGATGATGTAGCGCGGGATTTCGTCGCGGCGGCGGGGATCGGCGGCGAGTTCGCGGAGGTATTGAAACGCCTGCGTCTCAGCCTTGCGCAAATCTTCGCCGAACGATTTGTGTTCGACGAGCATGATGCCCGGCCAGAAGAGGTCAATGCGCCCGTAGTCGCCGGAGATTTTCTTGACGGATTCCTCGAAGCTGGCGACGACGCGACGTTTGATGCCGAAGACTTGAAAGAATTCGTTCCAGAAAGTCTGTTTCTCCGCACTCTCGCTTTTGACGCCGGCCCAATCGCGAGAAAATTTGATCGCGTTGTGCCGGATTTCGTTCCAGGAAATCGGCATGGCTGTTCGCTCGCGCGCGAATCAGCCCTGTTAAGAATGGCGGTGTTTCGGAGAGGGATGTGTGTGCCTGAAATAGAAGGGGCGTGACCTACTCACGCTCCATCACAGGCACGGACATGCCCTCAACGAAACGCTTGCAGGCACGCCCGATTGGGCGTGCTTTGCGAAGCGCCGTTCGTTGAGTCGAAATTGTCCGTTTCGTGATGAACAGCAGCCGAAGCTACGCGAAATGATTTTGGTTAAATTGGTTTTCTGGTCTTTAGTTTATTATTCGGACGCGGCAAGTTTGCGAAAAGAGGCAACGCGAGACAAGCACGGGGATTTTGTCGCGCAGCAAAGCGGGAAGCGGCGCGGATTCTGGCGGGCGGCGCCGGCGAACTGCTGTCGCTCGAAAAACAAACGGATGGCGTAACTGTTGCCTCAAACCCTTCAGCTCACGGCCAGGACCACGCAAACGGAAATCGCAACCGATAAAACCGGGCGGGCGGATCCGCCGGCAAGAGTATGATCTCGGAATCACTGGTCGAGGCAAGGAAGGCGACGGAGTTCCAATGTGCCAGATCCGCAGATGCTTCCACCCAACCACTCAAACCAATGGGCAGGCTCGCGGAAGTCAATTGATTGCTCGCGCCGAGCGACTCGAGCGCAGTAATCCGGGCGGGCGCCAGCAATTGCAGAGTGACATCGGCAATCACCGCCTGGGCGCGCGCGGAGGGATCGAGATAGTCCCAGAAAAGATAGTCCGCGCCCGGTCCGGTCAGTGATTTGTTCGACAAGGCCGGATCGCTTAACGCGTCAATGGGTTCTCCGTTCGCGAGGGCACCCGTCAAACCATAATCCTCCGGATGGGCCACAAAATTTTCGAGCAGTTGAAAAATATCCGGGGAAACAATCCGCAAATCCGGCAGGGTCTGCTGCGCCTGCTCGATCAAGGCGGCCAACTGAAGATTAAAATCCAGCACGCGCTGTCGGATGAAACTTTTGCTCGCCGCCGCGAGCCCGTTGTAAAACGGCACGCGGGTTAAATCCGCCGCGTTGGGCAGGATCAACGTGCGCGCGCCTTTTTGATAAAGCGTCTCAATCGCCACCCAATGATTGGAGAGCGAGAGGTTGATGGCATTGGTCCAGGTCGCGAGGTTGTTTGCCGTGTAGGGCGCGTATTGCGTAATGGCGTACACAAAGTCCGCGTCCGCCACCCAGACGAGAAAAAGCGCGGTGGCCGCATCGGGCGGCGCGGCAAAGTTGTTCAAGTTGGCGACGAGATTCGGACTGTAATGCCCGAAGAATGACCAGTTCTTGTCCGCGTCGTAGGCGAGGCCCAAACGCTCGCTCAAAACTTCGATCCACACCCGACCGTTGCAATAGCGATTTCCATAATAAAAGGCGCCGCCCGGTCCATTGGTCGTGGTGCAAACGCCGTCGCCGAAGGCGTAAAGCGAGGTGAACGAGCCACCGAAGGCCGTCGGACTAAAAGCCAGAAGCCAGACACCTAGTCCCCATTGCACGAGCCGGCTCATGCTCTCCAAGCTATCCGGCGGCGGCGCAAAGTAAAGTCACGAAGCGGCGGGTTTCGGCATGGAACCTTCTTGCTCCCAACCCGTGCGCCGTGTAATTACCGAGCCAATTTGAGCGGCTTCCCGGAATGAAACTCAAGCCATCGGCAATGCTATTCGCGACCGCCCTCGGACTGCTCGCGCCGTCCTGGCTGCTCGCGAACGGAATGCGTCTGGTGAGCCAGGACGGTTTTGCCGCGGCGCGGGGTGAAGCGTTTGTCGCCACGGCGGACAACGCCTCCGCTGTTTATTACAATCCAGCGGGCCTCACCCAATCCGGGACGCACGATTTCCGCTTGGGCATTTACGGGTTGTATCTGGATCCCGCCTACGAACCGCCGGTGGGCGCGCCGAACCACGGTCAAACTTACCACCTCAAAAACAACGTCGCGGCGGCACCGCAATTTTTCTACGCGCACAACCTGGCCTCCGTGCCGGTGAGCTTGGGCGTCGGGCTTTATGCGCCTTACGGCGCCAGCGTAAACTGGCCGGATGACACCGGCTTTCGCTCGGTCGGCACCAAGGCAAAGCTGACCTACCTCCGATTCAATCCGGCGGCGGCGGTCGAGTTGCCGTTGGGATTTTCGCTCGGAGCGGGGTTGATGGTGGATTACGGCGACATCCAGCTCGAACAAGGTTTGTTGCGCACCGCGACCCCGTTTGCCAATAACTTTCTCTTTCGCGGCGACGACTTCAGCCTCGGCTACAACGTGGGTTTGCTCTGGCGGGTGCATGAAAAAATTTCCCTCGGCGCCACCTGGCGCAGCCCGACGTCGTTCACGATGAACGGTCACACCAAGTTTGAACAGCAACCGATCATTCAACCCACGCGACTGGATGCCGAAGCCGACTTCAAATTCCCGCTGACCGTGGCGTTCGGGATTTCGTTCCGGCCGACCCCGAAATGGAATCTGGAGATCAACGCGGACTACACGGACTGGAGTTGTCTCGGAACGATTTTGCTCCGTCAAAAAGCGCCACCGCCGTTTCCCGTGCAGCAAAACATTCCGGTTTCGATGGCATGGCAGGCCAGTTGGAATTATTGCGCTGGCGTCACGCGCTATTTGGAACAAGGCTGGCGCGTCAGTGCGGGTTATCTCTTCAACGAAAGCTCCGTACCGGACACTTACTACTCGCCGCTCGCCGCCGACCTGGACCGCCACTTTTTCAGTTTGGGCGTCGGGCGCAGCGGAGGCCGATATGATTTCGATTTCACCTACCAACTGGGTTACGGTCCGGAGCATCGCGTCACCGGCAGCACCCCTTCGTCCCAACCCGGCCTGTTCACCGGTCAAACCGCCGATGGCACCTATAAATTCATGAGTCACGCGGTGCTGGTGACCTTGGGCGTTCATTTCTGAACGCGTCGCGCTACTGGTGTGACTCTGGCAGTAGCGATGTCAGTCGCTGCCGCGCCCAATTGGCGCGAATGGCCAAACTCTGCACCAGCGCGGCAACCAAACCTGATCCATGCGCCGCGTTCGGCAGAAAAGTAACCCAAGCGAGTCCCGCCGGACCAACACCCCAAGCCCCCAGATGATGGCAACCGGTCTCGTCGGTAATCTCCGCGCGATTCAGTTCAATCGCCATTCTGGGGGCCAACGCTTCGTCCAGTTTTTCCGGCAGAGTCAGTCGGAAGAACACGCCATTGCCCAGCAGGGGATGGGATTCCGCTGAGCTGACTTGAATCAAGGCGGTCCGTTCACAAGTCGCCGCGACTTGTTTGGTTGGCGGCACTTCGCAAGTGAAACCAGTTTCACTCGCCGTTCCGATCCACCTCAGCTTTTTTACCAACGCCAACGCTTGCGCGTAGTCAGCACCGGTAACGCTCGGGGGTATCAGTCCCATCGGAAAATACACCTGAGCAATGATGTCCAGCATGTTGTCCTTGTTCTGGCGCGCGCGGCCATGGGCAGGTTTCGATGCGTTAATCTGACCCCCGAAGCTTCCCGACATGCGCCCATTGGCAATAACGGATCCCCAGGCCGCCTGCAACGCCACGGCATGCGTTAAAAGCGGCTGCACCCAGTGGACGTTTCCCGCGTGAACCCAGGCGGAACAATAAAGGCTGATGGTTTGCTCCACCGGATCGTATTGCAGCGAACTCAAGGAAGCGTCGGTGTTGCGAAACGCAAGGGTTTTTATCGCCTTCCGATCAAGCGAAACTTTTTTCAACACGTCGGTGCGGGCGTGGACGCGCGTGACCACCAAGCCGCGGTCCTGCAACGGTTCGTCGCTCCAGACGGTTTGTTTCACCCGGTGCCCCCACCAACAGAAACCGCGCGGACGGCTTTCGCTCCACTCGGCGTCTATTTGTAGCTGATCATGGATGAAGTTAATTACTGAGGACGCGACATCATTCGGTTCACATAGACTTTTGCTCTTCATAAGGATCTTCCTTTCGATTTTTCAGTTGGTTTCAATCTTGTTTAACTGCGTTTGGCCTTTCCCAAACGCCATCTGGTCACTTCTCTCTGCAGTGCCATAACGGCAGCCTTGAACTGCGTTTCCCGCCCGGATGGCACCCGTTTGCGCATCCGCTTGATGAGCTCGGCCACGGGTGTTTCGTAGGGCAGACAGAGAACTGTGTCGCTCCCGGCACGCAGACAAATATCCGTGCCGCCAAACTGCGGTACTGCCAGTAACGCCAGCGTTGGCGTGAGTCGAATACGGAATCGCCAACCCGCATCCGGACCGGAAGCGGTCAGCATGAGAATTGCGCCGGACGGCAGATGAAAGTCGAGGTCCAGCGGATTGCGCGCGTTTGTTTCAAGTTTCAGGTTCATGATCTTAATTGCGGTAAAGAATGTTGCGATTAACAGATTCACGTTCGGTTCGGGAAATTTCCAAGGGCAGTTCCAACTGTCTCTCGTTCCTCAACCCCCGACACTTGCGCCGGGCTCGGGATCGCACTCGAGATGGCCGCCATTCCGACCACGGAATCCAGATGGCGAAGTGGACGAACAGCGCCACGCGCAGCAGCTCTTCGCCATAAAAACCCGGTTCACCGATCTCGAAGAAGTCTCGTTGCCACCGCTTGAATGCGGGCAATAAAGTGAGCGGCTGAACCGCGTCCAAACCCGACAACACGGTCCGCATGGCGTTGATGAAATCTTGTCGTTCTTTTCCTTCAGCCTCCCTGAAAATCTGCTCCAACAACTTTGGCTGCTCTCGTCGCACGCGCTTGCCGTAATTGATCGCGTGGGTAATCCATTCGATCAAATCCAGGTCCGAAGCTCGCACCTCGTTTTCACTCGTCACTCCGAATGCCCCGAGCTGTTCGCGTAAAAAGTTCTGAAACAACGCGCACTCTGTCGGACGCTTTGAGGAAATTCTGGGTGTCAAGCGCACCAACGGATGCTCCAACCGCTCGTACAAATTCACCCCAACCGCCTCGGCGGGCGCTATCAAACAGTGTTGCCAAAGCTGGTTGCTGAACTGCAGGCGGACATCCGGTGGAATGACTTCATAAAAATCCTCGGATTCGGGATCAAGGAAACGCACGGTGGCCGCCGCGTAACCGGCGCGTAGTGATTTCAACGCCATCACCGCGAAATTTTCATCTTGTCTATCCGGGCGGATCGTGCCCTGCTGCTGTTCTATCACGCAACTGAAAGCTCGTTCCAGCGCCGCCCCGCTGGCGCTCGGGCAACCGGCAAATCCCCGGAGTATCTGCAGCCGCTGCAAGGAATGTCGCAGCTCGTGGTCAGGCAGCACCTCCGACTGAAGTTCGGGATGTTGAATTCCCAGGTCGTAACCGGAGAAGAACGCTTGGTACATCCAATCATTGAGCAATTTGAGGTGGCGCGGTATTTGCAGAACCGACGCCTCGCGCACGAAAGGAAACAAAATCTCGACGCTGCGGAATTCCAATTCCGTGGTTCCGGCGGATAGAAAGTAGCGACACAGCGGGTCTTCCAGCCTCAGATAAGGCTGCGCGGATTGATCTTGTTCCGCCAATTGTTGTTCGCGGGTGACGAACTTCGTTTTGACGCCGGTCTCGGAGGCTCGCATGAGCAGTTTAACATTAGTCATTTGCTGCAATTAGGGTTGAGGGTTAACCGTTGGCCAAAGCGGGACATATCGAAGCGGTGGGCGCGGCACTGGGCAGCACCGCGAAAAGAAAATCACGGATTTCGCGCGCCTCGATTAGATCGGAAGTTCCCAGGGTGACGCGCAAGCGACGCTTGGTGAAATCGGGCTGGTGAAGGGTAAAATGACACCACCATGTGCCGTGGTTGTTCCACAGATGATGGTTGGCGTTGCCGCGAACGCGGCGGGTAGCGAGAACGGATGGTTGTTTCATTGCTGTATGTTGTTTAGTGGTTTCCGAGTGCATACATCAGCCATGAAACAAAAAAGCCGTCGCTACAGGCGACGGCATCAGGTTTCCAAGGAGAAAGGTTTCGGGAACACAGGGTTTCCGCACATCCGCCGTTGCGTTTGCTACGGCGAAAAGCACCTTGGCTTCTCCGGCCAGGTTGCTGGATTCAGACCTTCGTCTGAACCTCTCTGATGCCTACACTCAAACTTAAAAAGAACTGCGACCACCATCGCTCACCCACTTGAATTTTCAAGCGCGATTTGTGTCATAAATTTCACCGGATCAACCCTCCGCAATAATCCGGAAAGCGCACTGCTGGAGACCGGTGACACGACAAAGATTCTGCTTGAGACTAAGGTCAGGTCGGTATAGTTTTTCCACTTGCCCTTGGGTGGAAGCACCTGAAGCGGCTCATACTTGATGTCCAAGTCCGCTTCATAAGACTCGCCCTGTTTGTTTTGGCCTTGAATGCGGTGTCGCCCCTTGACCGGGGCTTTCTTCATTGCCGCGGCCACGGTAGTGCCGGCGTCCTCCGCCAACCGGTTCACACAGGTGCGAACCAGAAAGTTGGTTCCCAACTCGTCGGCCAAGCTGAACAGCTCAAAGATGTCGCTCTCCCGATCCCCGATATGCACACAGTCACGGGGATCGCTGGTCAGCGCCGTCGCTTGGCGCAGGTTCTCCAACCAGCGGAAGCTCTCCTTTTCCTCGATGGGCACCCGGGTCGGGTTGATCTTCCTTTTCAGGGCATCGCAGCCCTTGAATTGTTTGCGGCTCCAGAACTTGATGGCCGCCAGTCCGAGCGGCAGTCCATCCAGCGTGACGGCCAGACTGCTGTGCATCAAAATGCCGCGTACGGTAAAGTGTTTCAGGCGTCCATCCTTATCCTTGCCGCAGGCAGGTCGGCTCAAGATTCCGATCTTCGAGTCCTTCGCTCGCTGAAAGGAGAATTCACAGGTGTCGTGGAGCATCAAAATCTTTTGGTCGGTCCGTGCCAACCGGCCACGGGTGGCTTGGAAATGACCCGCCATGATCTGGTCCTCGCTCACCTCCTCGTTGGCGAAAAAGCGGTAAGCCGCTTTGGTGTTGGCCCAGTCCTGACAGGCATAAGGGATACTTTTGCCAATTCCCGCGGACATCATCCCCAGTAGTTTGCCGAACCGCTTGGCAAGTCGCACATCCTTAAAATGGCAGCCTCCCACTTCATTATCAATCCAGGGGCTGTGGGTCGAGTCGTTGGTGGTTCGCTCTGACTTGGTGGCTGCGGTTTTGGTTTGCATCCCAATTATCCACCACAACTGTCGATATTTGTACATTTTATTCGTAAAGAATTTTCATTCTTCACCAAATAGTTGTGGGTAATTGAAAGAAACTTGGGCCGCTTACAAAAATGTATCTAAAAGCGAAAAGCGTCCCAAATTGGTGAGGCTAATCGTAATCTGGGGATCAACTGCTTTATCGCTGTTCGCTTTACCGTTTACATATTGGGAAACTGTCGCCTCGGAAAGAACATCGTTCGCAATAAGACAAGTGGCCTCGAACGCTGCTGACAAGGCTGCCGCCTTGGATCCGAAAAATCAGCCGATTAGAACCATCGAAGGCTACGCGTTCTTACACTTGCGGGGTACAAATTTGTTGCATCAAGCACCACAAGATGTCCCGTATGGGTACTTGTTTACAGGCCAATTTCCTCACGTCAACTCGAATCAATGGAAAATCCAGTTGATTACGGCAAAGCCAACGTCGTTTTTCGGGCAGAATGACATGACGCTCGCTTTTGAATTTAAAATGAATCCGATGCATCCGCTTTACAACGCATCGGCAGACACAGCCGGAGCAATCGAAAATTGGGATGTAGTTTGGATTGACTGTGGAGTAATTGGTTACGATCGAGAACTAATAGACGGGTGGGCAACTGTGACGATAAACTCAATATCGACAAGAAAGTGGCTTTTCCCTCCCCAAATCTCATACACATCTTCGTTCACGAGTATGGCAACTAAGGACGGGTATAAGTTGTACCCTCTAGGACAAGCTGGCAGCAGGAGCGATTTATTTGAAGGAGGGGCAAAATAGAAAACACAAAAATTTCCGGCACGAATGAGCCGTTCCAATGTCCAATCATCGTCCCAATACAGAGGCAACTGTCCGCCAAAAATTCTCCTACCCGGCGTGCGGGGCAGCGGCAGAATGGAATCCGGTTAAGCAATCGCTCGTCTGCCCGTTCTGCGGCACGACAGAATCCGAAATCAAAGGCAAGGGAATGAACGGCAAGGGAATAATTTCAAAAATGTATTCCGTATTGGACGTTCGACGCGCGGGCCCACGCGCAGTGGACCGCCGAATCCGGTTATTACTATTACGAAACGGAGTACTACACGGACGCCAATGGCAAACGGCAAAGTCGGCAGGTGCGTAAAATCCGCTGGGAATGGTCTTCTGGTGCCGTACGCCATTTCTTCGATGACGAACTCGTTCCCGCCTCGCGCGGGGTGCAACCCGATTTGCTCCGTCGGATCGAACCGTTCCCCACGCAGCAACTCACTCCCTACAACGCGGGATTTCTTTCTGGCTGGGTGGTGGAGCGGTATCAGATTGACCTGATCAGCGCCGCCCAGCGCGCCCGGGCCGCGATGGACCAAATGTTGCGAGCGCTTTGCGGCGCGCAAGTGCCCGGCGACACCTATCGCAACCTGAACGTGAGCGCGAATTATTCGGAGCAAACCTTCAAGCACATCCTGGTGCCGGTCTGGCTGCTGAGTTATCATTACGGCGCGAAAGCCTTTCAAGTGGTCATCAATGGTTTTACCGGCACGATTGCCGGCCATTACCCGAAGAGCTGGGTGAAAATTTTCTTCGCCGTGCTGGCCGGATTGATTTTGCTCGGCGTGATCGTGCTGATTGCCTATCGGCAATAGGGCGATGGTTGGTCGCGCGCATCACTCCGCAGTGTGTCGTCGTGGCGGTTCGGAACGCGATGGAGTCAGTCAGCAGCGGGCAGGGGAGTGTTCGCCTACCTTGGGGCGAGCAGGTCTGGTATCGGCCTGTGGTGATTTGAAGGTGCGATTTTGAATCTTGAATTGGCTTGGAGTTGCAGCGGATATTAGTCGCGTTATGAAGAAGATCTTTTGGTTGGCGCTGGCCCTGTTGATTGGCTGGAATGGCAGGAGCAGTTGGGCGGCACCGTCGCCGGTTCACCTCGCCAATCCGTTGCAGGGTACGGATTCGGTGGGTAGTTATTCCCACGGCAACACTTATCCGGCGATTGCCTTGCCGTTCCCCATGAACGTCTGGGCGCCGTACACGCAGCCGCAGCGCGACTCGTTTTTCTACCAATACCGGCAATCGAAAATTCGCGGCATCCGCCAGACGCATCAACCGAGTCCGTGGATTGGGGATTACGCCAATTTCGCCCTGATGCCGGTCACCGGGAAATTGGCGGTGAACGAGGAGGAACGGGCGTCGGAGTTCCGCCATGAATCCGAACTGGCCCAGCCCGGTTATTACCGGGTGCGTTTGGATACCTGGCAGGCGACGGCGGAGGTGACGCCGACCGACCGAGCGGCGCGCTTTCGTTTCACTTACGAAAACGAGGACGCCGCCTACGTGGTGTTGGACGCATTCAACAATGGCTCCAGCGTCACCATTTTGCCGGAAGCAAACCGGATCATTGGAGTTTGCCGCAACAACAATGGCGGGGTGCCGAATAATTTCTCGAATTATTTCGTGATTGAATTTGATCGTCCGTTTACCGCGTTCGGCGTGTGGACTCCGGAGGGCGTTCGCGCCGGTCAAAAGCAGTTGACCGCCCAGCACGTCGGGGCGTTTGTGCAATTCGAGGCCCGGACGAACCGCGTGGTGAATTGCAAGGTGGCTTCGTCCTATATCAGTCCCGAGCAGGCGGAACGCAATCTGGCGCGGGAGATTGGCGCGGCGGATTTTGACGCGGTGCGGGAGCGCGCCGAAGCCGCGTGGAATGCGTTGATGGGGCGTTTGCAGGTAACGGGGGGCACGGAGGAGGAGCAACGCACCTTTTACAGCGCGGTTTATCGCAGTTTTTTATTTCCGCATCGGATGCACGAATTGGACGCGCAAGAGCGTCCGGTGTATTTCAGTCCCTACGATGGACAAGTTCACGCGGGTTTCATGTACACCGATACAGGTTACTGGGATACGTTCCGCGCCTCGCACCCGCTTTACAATTTGCTCGTGCCGGAAATCAGCGCCGAGATCATGCAAAGCTTGGTGGCGGCGTATCAGCAAAGCGGCTTCCTGCCGTCCTGGTCCAGCCCCGGCCACCGGGATTGCATGATCGGCAATCACGCTTTCTCGCTGTTGGCGGATGCGTGGGTGAAAGGGATCACGAATTTCGATGCGCGCACGGCGTTGGACGCGATGGTGCATGACGCCAACACGCAGGCCCCCGAGCGTTGCCGCTCGATCGGACGCGACGGCGCGGCGTTCTATCATGAGCACGGCTACGTGCCGACGCGCTATCGCGAAGCCACGGCCAAGACGCTGGAGTTTGCGTATGACGATTTCTGCGCGGCCGTGTTGGCGCAGGCGCAAGGTCAGGTGAACGACGCGGCGGCGTTTCTCACCAGCGCCATGAATTACACGAATGTTTTTGATCCGCAGGTGGGTTTCATGCGTGGTCGCAATGAGGACGGAAGCTGGCGCGCAAAGTTTGATCCCACCGAATGGGGCGGTCCGTTCACGGAAGGCAACGCCTGGCACTGGACGTGGAGCGTGTTTCATGATGTGCCGGGATTGATCCAATTGCTGGGCGGCGACGAAGCGTTCGGTAAAAAACTGGACGGCGTCTTTTACACGCCACCGGACGTGAACGTAGGCAGTTACGGCACGATGATTCACGAGATGACCGAGATGGTGGCGGCCAACATGGGCCAATACGCGCACGGCAACCAGCCGATCCAGCACATGCTGTATCTTTACAATTACGCCGGGCAACCGTGGAAGACACAGGCGCGGGTGCGCGAAGCGTTGGCGCGTTTGTATCATTCGACTCCGGACGGTTTTTGCGGCGACGAAGACACGGGGCAAATGTCGGCGTGGTACGTGTTCAGCGCGCTGGGATTTTATCCCGTCTGCCCGGGCACGACCGAATATATCATTGGCAGTCCGTTGTTTGATCGCGTGACGATTGCGCTGCCGCAGGGGAAACAATTCGTCGTTACGGCAAAGCGCAATGGCCCGCTGCGTCCCTACATTGAAGGCGCGACGCTAAACGGGACGATTTTTGAAAAAACATTTCTGACCCACGAGCAGATTGCCGGCGGTGGCGAACTGGTGTTCAACATGACCTCCGCTCCGAATTACAAATGGGCGGTGTCACCAGAAAGCCGGCCCGGCTCAGCGCTGGAGTCATTGCGTCAAGCCAACCGATGACGCACCGGAGCGATAGCAGATCAGTTGGCGCGCAGTTGCTTCAGGTATTGCGCCGCCGCTTGATTTGAAGGGTCAAGGCGCAGGGTTTGGCGGAACTGCTCAATCGCTTCGGGCAGCCGCCGCTCCTTCGCCAGCGCAATGCCAAGATTCAAATGGGCCAGCGTGTGGTCGGGTTTGAGCCGGATTACGGCGGCGAATTGTTCCCGCGCTCCGCTCAGGTCGTTGCGCATGGCCAGTTCCACGCCCAAGAGATAGCGCGCCTCCCAGAAATCAGAACGCAACTGGATGGCCTGGCGCAGACTGGTCATGGCCACCTCGCGCTGCCCCAAAGCGGCCTGCGCTTCGGCCAAATCCAGATACAGTCGCGCGTTGTCCGGTTGCTGGGCGAGGGCGGGCTGGATTTGTGCGAGCGCGGCGGCGGGCCGATTTTGCCGGAGCAAAACCCGCCCAAGTTCCACCTGGGCATCCGGGAGATCGGCGCGAAGCTGCAGCGCGCGATGAAATTGAGTCTCAGCTTCTTCAAGCCGCCCAAGTCGCGCCAAAACTCTGCCCAGGTAAAAAGCGGGGCCGAAGTGGTAGGGCAATAATGCTCCCACCTGTTGCCATTCCGTTGCGGCCGCGGTCAGGTCGCCAGTGTCTTCCAAGAGTTTGGCGAAGTTGCCTCGGATGGAAAAATCATCGGGACGGCGCTGCAGCGTCCGCGTGTAAGTGCCGAGGGCGACAGGCAGCGCGTTGGAATTCATTTGCGATCGGAGAGTTTGCAATTCCTGCTCCAGGCTGGCCAGTTGGTTGGAGTGATTGAGTTGCTGCGTGAAAGGCGGACGCTGCTCGCGTTGCCACACATTTTGGAAGACGCGGTAACGATCCCACGGGGTGACGGCTAGTTGTTGTTCGCAATCCGCCGGGGTCGGCCAATCCGGTACGGTGGACCCCTCCTGGCGTGCGGTCAGCCAACGCGGCGCGGACTCCGCAATGAGCCGGGCCAGTCGTTCGTTGCCGGCAAAGTTAAAATGAACGTGCTCGTAGAACATTTCCGCTCCCGGGATGGGGCCGAGTTCGTGGGCCACATCCAGCAAACTGACCTGCTCATTGGCAAACGCCGTAGCGGTTTGCCGGATGATTTCGTTTTGCGTCGCCGTCGTGCGGAACGGCAGCGCATCCAGATTTCTGGCTCGCTCGAAACAACTCCGGGCGGCATCCAGTTGGTTTAAGGCCAAATGACAGCGCCCCAATCGAAATTGCAGTTCGGCGTATTCGCCGTCGAGCGCCGCCGCTTTTTCGTATTGGGCCAACGCCGCGCTCCAGTTTTGGGTCGCCTCCAAGTTCGCGCCGGCTTGGATAAGCGTCTCCCAGTTGCCGCTTTGGGCGGCATCGAATTGCGGCGCGTGCAGCGAGGCGAACGGGGCGCAATCCTTCAGGTTGCTGGCCACCGTGCAGAGGAGTACTGGAATTTGGCGCTGACGCGCGAGGCGTAAAATGGCTTCGAGATTGGCGCGAAAATTCTCATCGGTCCGCCGGCGCCCGGAATCTTCCGGTCGGGTTTTGGCCTCCAGAAACATGCGCATGCCTTGCCAGGCGGCCGGCGGAGCGGCACTGGTCCAATCCCGGTGAATCAGCGCATCCAGTAATTGTCCGGTTCGAGTGGCTTTCAAAACCAGGCTCGCGCGGATGAGAAATCGCGGGGGCGCTTTGGGGCCGAAGACCGTCGCGGCGCCGTACGGCCCGACCACCTCATTGTTTCCCATGTAAATGATCCAGAGATCGCCGTCGCGTTGGGCGCAATCTTGTGCGATGGGCAGCAGCGCGTGGGAATTGATGGCCGTCATGGCGGCGCAAATCACTTCAAACTGCCGGTCCGGGAAACGCTCCCGTAACAGAACTTCGAGATACCGGCCAAAACCAAAAGCCGGTTCAGGATCGCCCAGGGCGGCTGATTCACCCAGGATGAAGATGCGAAAGGTATTGCGGTCTTTGACGGCGGGAAAAACCGTGGGCGCCGGAACTCGTGCGAGTGAACGCGGGAAAAAGCGCAAACCAAAATCGTCGTTGGCCACCCAGACGTCGCGCCCGCCGATTTGCGCTTTACGAAAAAAACTGGTGGTGTAGCCGTAACCCGCCAGCCGCAGCGCCAATTCCAATCCGCCCAACAACAGAACGGGAATCAGTGTGGCCGCGAGGAGCTTATACCACTTTTCGCGTCCGCTCCGGAGCGTTGGACGTTGCTTCGGCGGTGCCGCTCGAATTGCGGATCGAGACTTGCGCTTCACACATCAGACTGTGGCAGAGAATCCATCCGAAGAAAATTCAAATGGGGAGCCGCGCGGCCTGCGCTTCGGCCCAGGCTCTATCGCATCAACACCGGCCGGACTTGTTCCGCCATCAATTTATAACCGTCCGCGTTGAAATGTAAGCGGTCGTTGCGAAACAGTTCGGGGCGGATGTGTCCGTTGGCATCGAAAGTAAAATCGAACACGTCGAGGTATTTTACTTTGGGCTGCGTTTTGGCGTAGGCGGCGACCAGTTCATTCAAGGCGCGTTCCCGGGCGGCGGAATTCCATCGGCTCGGACTGTTGTTCCACGCCATAAAGACGATTTCCGTTTCGGGCAGGCGCGTATGCACGGTGGTTACGAAATCCTTGAAATCATTGAACGTGCTCTCGGCGCTTTTGCCGCCTTGCAGGTCGTTGCCGCCGGAGCGGAAGATGATCTGGCGTGGTGCGTAGGGGAAAATAATGCGTTCGGCAAAATGCGTGGCATCCACGATTTCCGAGCCGCCGAAGCCGCGATTAATCACCGGTAACCCGGGAAAATCCTGCGCGAGGGTGCTCCACAAGCGGATCGTCGAAGAGCCGGTGAACAAAATCCCGTGCCGGGGTGGCGGATTGGTTTTATCTTCCGCAGCGAAACCCGCCATGTCTTTATCCCAGATGCTAAAGTTGCGTTGATCGGGAACGATCCAGCGATTGAAACGCATCCAGTCGGCGCAGCGTTCCGGCCATTCGGCGGTGGGGCCATAGCGTGGATCGTGGCTCGCGCCATGTTGGCCCGCCGCGTAAGCGTGCAGTTCCGACGGCACTTCGGCTTGGCGTAATGCCGCGTAGAACGCCAGTGAATTTTCGATGGGCACGGTTGTATCGCCCATGGTGGCCACCAGGAAAACCGGTGGCGTGTTCGGCCGAACGTGCTGCTCCAAAGAGAGCGCTTGGATTTGCGCGGGGGTCGGTTCGTCACCCAACAAAGCCTGACGGGAACCCTTGTGAGCGAATGGATCTTCCAAGGTGATGACCGGATAGATGAGCGCGGCGAAGTTGGGGCGGGCGTCCACCGCATCCAACGCGTGCCCGGTTTTGCCTTCCGGGGCATCCCATAAAGTCGCGGCGCAAGCGGCCAGATGACCTCCCGCCGAGCTGCCCATCACGCCGATGCGCTGCGGGATGATGCCAAATTCATCCGCGCGCGAACGCACGATCCGAATGGCGCGCAAAATGTCTTGCAACGGCGCGGGATGTCCGTAGTCCGAGAGCCGATACTTGAGGACGAATACCGTAAGGCCCAGGGAATTCAACCATTGTGCGTCACGGATGCCTTCACCCACCGTCACGTAACCGCCGCCGGGCGCGTAGATGATTGCCGCTCCCGTGGATTGAGCCACGTCGGGCGCGTACATCGTCATCGTGGGAATCTGCACGTGGCGGAAGCGGTTTTGTTCCCGGACCTCCACCGCGTCGGATTTCAAGTTCGGCACGCCCTCGGGCCACAGAGGAATGACCTGCGGTTCCGCCGCGAACAAATTCAGCGGCAGGCCACAGAAAAGGAAAACCGCCAGTCGTCGAAAGCAAGCTAATCGCATGAACTCATTTTGGGCGTTGCGCGTGTGACGGCAATCAAAAGTTTTCTCGGCCGGTTGAATCAGTGGGCGAAATTGCCCCACGTGGCGCGGAGCGTCTCGGGCGCGGCGCCGCTCTGCCGCAAAGTTTGCAAGCTCAGCGCGGCATGGCGTTTGGCCAGCCGTTGGCCGTGGTCATCCAGCATCAGTTCGCAGTGATAAAAGCGCGGGGCCGCGAGTTTGAGCGCGCGATACAGCAGGAGTTGCCGCGCGGTGGACTTCAGTAAATCCGCGCCGCGCACGACTTCGGTGATTTGCATGGCCGCGTCGTCCACAACGCATGCGAGCTGATACGCCGGCACATTATCCGGTCGCCAAACGACGAAATCTCCGAAGTCTTTTCCGGCCACAAATTTTTGCGAACCGAGATTCCCATCGTCGAAACTGATTATCTCGCCGTCAGGAACGCGGAAGCGAATCGAAGGTCGGCGTGGAGCCGGGGCGTTCGCGCCGGGCGCCGACCGGGCGTTTTCGAAGTTAGGCCACGGAAGGTGCTGGTCGCGACAAAAGCCAGGATAGAGCGGTTCATCATCGTCTTCCGGATGCGGGGCATGAACGGCCGCCGCGATGTCCTGGCGCGAGCAGTGGCAACCATAGACGAAGCCGCCTGCGCGCAATTGTTCGAGCGCCTCGCGATAGTGAGGCCATCGCTGGCTTTGGGCGTAAGGCGCCCACCGCCCGCCGCAATCCGGTCCTTCACTCCACGCGAACCCGAACCAGCGCAAGTCGTCGTACATCGCGGCGATAAATTCCGGTTTGCAGCGCACTTGATCCAGATCGTCATTGCGCAAAATCAGCGCCCCACCCGCCGCGCGGGACCGCTCTTGCGCGATCCAGAACGTGCGCGCATGGCCGAGATGCAGGTGGCCGGTGGGCGACGGCGCAATCCGTCCGCGATAGGAAACCCGGGCAGCGGCAGGCGCAGTCATGCGAACGGTTTAATAGGTGAGCAAGCTGATCAAATCCAGTCCGCGTTGCGTCAGTTCCCAACGGTCCTGACGTTGCGTTACCAAACGGCGACAGGGATTTTGCCGATACTCCACGCGGTTTACGGAGAGCAATTGCACCGCCGCCTGGCTTTTGATTTCAGCCGCCGGGCGCGGGGTGGCGGCAATGGGAATGCCCATGAAATTCAGCTTGAGTTCGTAACCGGCCACGTCTTGCGGATCCGCGGCGGCGGACGGTTGCACGAGCGCGGCGTAACGGTGCAACCACGGAAAGTCGGTCTTGCGGACCAGGACGCGGCACAGTTCGGGTTGCTGTTGCAGCCACCGCACCAGATTGAAGTTCGTTCCCAATTTACGCTGCTCCAGCAACACGGCTTGCGGGTCAAGACCGAGCAGATTTTGGCCGTTCCACTGGCCGTGGTCATTGCGCTGTTTGGGAGCGTGTTGCTGATGCCAGGCCGCAAAGTGGTCATTTAACATCACGTTCAACTCGAAATGAACGTGGGCGCGTTCTTTGGAAATGCCTTCGCGGGTGTTGGCCGTCCGCCCCATGATGGCGATGGTCTCGCCGGATTTTACCTCGTTTCCGATTACGAGGTCTTTGCGGATTTCCCGCAGGTGCGCGTAGAGCGAATAAATTTCCAACCCCTCCACCAGATGGCGGATCACCAGATAATTGCCGTAGTTGGAAAGCGCCGGTTTGCGGTTGAGATAAACCACCGTGCCGTCCGCTGTGGCCAGGACGGGATCAATCGGCTCGCCTTTTCCGTCGCGTTGCCGGCAGCGGATGTCGAGTCCCTCGTGTAATTGCCAGCCGCCGGTGCGGACGCAGCCAAAGGAACCACTCGGCCACGGCTTGCCCACGGTGGGGACAAAAAAGCGCGCGCCGCCTCCGTCCGCGTCGTAGAGCGCATGGTTGGCGGTGGGCAATTGAAAAGGTTGCGCGAGGGAGAGCGTGGCCCCGGCCAGACCGGCCAGCGTGCCCAAAAAATACTTCAACATGAAACGGGTTTGCCGACGGAGTCAGTTGGTTGGCGCGGCGCTAAACTTGCCGCTGAATGACCCGTCCTGGTCCTTGAATCCGGCGACGTTATTCCAACCCTGCACCATGGCTTTGGCTTCAGCACGGTCGGCATCCGGCGTGAACGAGAGCACGCCGTCGCGGATGGGTTTGGTGATCAAGGGCGCGGCGATCCAGCGATCAAAGACGTTGGTGCTGATGCGGAACTGGGCGCGCACCGCCAGCCGGCGGCGGAGATTGGAGGCGGTGTATTGCTCCAGCAACCACTGGCCCTGCTGGTTGAATTTAATCATGATCAAAAAATTATCATCCGTATCAATGAGCTGCGCGGCAAGAATCTGGGACTCGTACAGGAAAGGTTGTTTTTCAACATTGATCGTCATGGGCGCGGCGCGCAGCACCTGGACGGACTCACTTTGACCGGGCGGCAGGAGGTTCGTTTCCACGTGGAGGCGCAACAGTGCGGGAGACTTTTCCGCCTTTTTTTCCGGCGATTGACAGCCCACCAGCGCCGCCGCGCCGGCGACCAGCAGCACTTTGAGATTGAATTGCACCAACCGACTCACCATAGTGGCGACACCAAATCGTAATACGAAAGCAAAGTAAAGACTTAGTATGGGAAAACAATCGAACAAGATCATCAAACGGAAACGCGCCCGCGCTTACTTGAAACGGAAGAAAGCCACGGTTAAGGCCAAGCGCAAAAAAGCGTCCGCCTGAGTTTTTTGACAACGACAAAGCCGTCCGTTAAGGACGGCTTTTTTGTCGAATAGAACAGGTGAAGAAAAACGGGTTAATTGGAACGGATAAAATCGTCCGCATCCAGGACAGTGCTGTCATCAAACCGGCGGTTCGGTCCGGCGGAGCGGATTAGTACGCCGCCCTCGGTAAAGTAAATTCGCAACGGGGTGCCCCAAGGGTCCACGTATTCGCCCTTATCGTTCAACTCGGTTTTGCGCCCCACCAAAATGATCACGTTTTTGCTGTTCTCACCCTGTAAGGCCTTCGCAATTTGAGCGTTGCTCCCATTCGGATACGAGCCAACGCGTTCCTTGTATTTTTGCAGGCCGATAAAGAGGTTTTCGACATCCTGATTAAACTGCGCGGTTTTGGCGTTGGCGCGCAAAGTTTTCCAGGCGCTCGTGGCCCAGAGCGCTCCGCAGAACACCGTAATGACTCCAATAACGGTCAGAATCTTCTTCATGCCGCTGGAGAGCAGGCGTGATACCAAGTATTGCGGCGGGCGGCGGCTATTTCGCGGGCACTGGCGGAGCGGCGGTGCTGGCGCGAGGCACCAATTCCGCCGGTAACCGCCGGTTTTCCACCGCCTTGCCTTGCAGCAATTGCAGCATCATTTCCACCGCCACAATGCCCATCCGGTATTTCGGCTGGCGCGCGGTGGTCAGCGGGACGCGAAAATGTTTGGCCAGCAGACCGTTGCCAAATCCCGCCACCGACAAATCCTGCGGGATGCGCAATCCTTGTTGTTGCAACGTCTCGACGCAACCGATGGCCACCAAATCATTCGCGGCTTGGATGGCCGTTGCCGCGCATTTCTCGTTGGCGAATTGAAGTGTCGCTTTCGCGCCATCTTCAATCGTGCTGCCCGCGTGAAAGACGAGGGCGTCATCCACTTCCAGATTGGCTTCGCGGTGCGCGCGCCGAAAACCTTCGTAGCGTTCCTGCGCCCAAAGTGCGGGGAGCGGTCCCGTGAAATAGGCGATGCGGCGATGTCCCAATTCCAGCAGGTGCCGCGTCACCGCCTGGCTGGCGGGCAATTCATCCGTTTGCACACACGGGAATTGATTGCAGAACGCCGCGGGCGAACCCAGCACCACCGTGGGCGTTTTGCTCGCGGTCAGGGCTTGATAAATTTTGCCGGTGCTTTCCATGCGGTACACCGGCGCGACAAAAATTCCATCCACCCGTCGCGCCAACAGGCGCCGGATGCAGAGTTCTTCGCGCTCAATTTTGTCGTGCGTGTGGCACAACAGTACGTCGTAACCGCTTTCGCGGGCGCGTTCTTCCACCGCATAAATCAACCGATAAAACACGGGATCGGTCGTGGAAGGAACCACCAAGCCGAACAGTTTGGTGGCACGGGTGCGCAGGCTTTGCGCGCTCGAATCGGGCACATACCCCATCTCTTTGGCCGTGGCCTTGATGAGATTCCGCGTTTTGGCGGCGACATCTGGTTGATCCCGCAACGCCTTGGAAACAGTCATCACTGAAACCCCGACCCGGGCCGCTATGTCAACAAGTCGAACCATGACTTTGGGTTGGTAAATTAAAAATTCGTTCCGCGCCAGTGTAACTTGCGGCGTAACGCGGCAAAAAAGGAACTGTCCGCCAGGTGGATTAACCGGGTCGTGTGCCGGCTGCGTTGCACCACGACTTCATCGCCCGGCGACAGGCTGCCGATGATTTCGCCATCGGCGCTCAGCAACATCCGCGCGCGCGAATTGGCCGGGCGGATGCGGATTTTCGCGCTCAACGGAACGATGAGCGAACGGTTCGTCAACGTGTGAGGGCAAATGGGCGTTAACGCAAAAACTTCGGCCGTGGGTAAAACCACCGCGCCACCCGCCGCCAGTGAATAGGCGGTCGAACCCGTGGGCGAACTGACAATCAAACCGTCACACCGATACCGCGTCAGCGGGTCCTGGTTCACGTCCACCTCCAGATCAATCAAGCGCGCCACTTCGCCGCGTCCCACCACGATGTCGTTGAGCGCCAGTTGCCGCAGCTTGCGCCCGGCGACCAGGGCATTGGCTTCGATCAGCGCCCGTTGCTCGAATTTGAAGCTGCCCCGCCAGATGAGACTCAGCGCCACTTCCAATTCCGAAGAGGGCACTTCCGTGAGAAAACCCAGCCCGCCGATGTTCACTCCCAGCAACGGCGTGGGAATGCCTGCCGTCTGCCGCGCGATCCGTAGCATCGTGCCGTCGCCGCCGAAGACGATCAACAAATCCACCGTCTGCGCCAGCGCCTCGATCGAGTCGCAAACTTTGATCTGGAGGCGCGAACGCCGGGCCGTCTGGGCGTCGGTGTAAAGCGATCGTTTGGTGGCTTGAATCAGTTGCGCGGCGCGATGCACCACCTGCGCGCACGCCGCCTTGTCGGGATTGCCGATCAATCCGACCCGCCGAAATTTGTCAGTTGTTTTTTTCAATTAAAATCAGAAATTCCTTGTTGCCTGCCGGACCGAGCAGCGGCGAGGTCGTCATTCCCACCCAGCTCCAACCCGGTTGCGTTGCAATGAAAGTCTTTATTTCCTCAAGCACCCGTTCATGCACTTCCGGATCGGTAATGACGCCCGCCCCACGATCCGCCTCCGCTTTTCCGGCCTCGAACTGTGGTTTGACCAGCGCGATGAGTTTACCGCCGGAGCGCAGCAAAGCAACGGCTGGCGGCAGAATTTTTTGCAGCGAAATGAACGAACAATCAATCACCACCAGGTCCACCGGTGCAAACGGCGGCGGCATGGCGGCCGGGGTGAGGTGCCGCGCATTGGTTTTTTCCATCACCACCACGCGCGGGTCCTGGCGCAGTTTCCACGCGAGTTGACCGTGCCCCACGTCCACCGCATACACCAACGCCGCGCCCGCCTGCAACAGACAATCCGTGAAGCCTCCCGTCGAAGCGCCGAAATCAATCGCGCGACAACCCTGCGCGGACACCTGAAAATGCTCCAATGCGTGCGCCAGCTTGAGTCCGCCGCGACTGACAAACGGCTCGCGCGACGCCAAAGCCAGCTCTGTCTTGCCGCCGACCGCATCGCTGGGCTTGCGCGCCGGCTGACCGTTGACCAACACCTGACCCGCCATCACCAGACGTTTGGCCTGTTCGCGACTCGCGCAAAGGCCGCGCTCCACCAACGCCTGATCCACCCGCATCATGCCGGCAGGTTAAACTCCCGCCGCGAAAAAATCACGCTCGAACCCGGACTGCCCCTGACAACCGGTCGGTGTGATCCCCCCGCCACCAATCGGCGCTTGCGTTGTAATTGACGGGGCAACCTTTGGAATGAGCCGGGTGTCTCGTGCGGATCGGGTGGAAGAATTTTGCGGCGCGAGCCTTATTCCCGATGTGGCTCAAGAGGATCTGATGCGGCGGATGTAGCCAGTAAACGTGCCCTCGGCGAGCCGGTTAAATTGAGATTTCAAAGCGGTTCGCGGACGGCTATTTTCTCCGCCATGTCTGTGATTTTGATAGACAAAGATTTTTTGGCCAGCGCGACGGCTGTCAGGCCCGGCGCCGCGACCACGGAGATGGTTGCCGCATTTTTGCGGCGGAATTGCTCTTTAGCCTAGATTGAATTTATGCCCGACGAGAATCAACAATCGAACCCACCCCGTCCGCCGCAGCCGAACGCAGATCGCAAAACGCTCGATGATCGCGCGAAGATGACCGAACTGGAACGCCTCCGGCACTCGTGCGCCCACGTCATGGCCACCGCCATTCTGCGGCTCTGGCCCGAGGCTCAATTTGCCGCCGGGCCGCCCGTTGAAAACGGCTTCTATTACGACGTGGATTTGCCGCATCGGATTTCACCCGAGGATTTTGCCACGATCGAGGCCGAGATGAAAAAGGAGATCAAGGCGAATAATCCGTTTGAAAGAATCGAGGTCAGCCGCGAAGAGGCGCAAAGAGACGCAAAAAGCGGAAGACTTGGCGGGTTAACCGAGCGGCCCGGCAATCCTAGCAAGTTCAAGATTGGCAACCTGGAAGCCATTCCCGAAGGCGAGCCGATCACCTACTACAAAAATGGCGATTTCGTTGACCTCTGCGCCGGACCGCACGTGATGCGCACCGGGAACATCGGCGCTTTCAAGCTCACTCACGTAGCCAGCGCCTACTACAAAGGCGATGAACGCAATCCGCAACTCCAGCGCATCTACGGCACGGCGTTCAAGAACAAGACGCAGCTCGACGAGTATTTCAAAATGCTCGAAGAGGCGAAGCGTCGCGATCATCGCAAGATCGGCGCGGAGATGGGGCTGTTCGCGATTGACACGGAATACGTCGGACCGGGCATGCCGCTGTGGTTGCCGAAAGGCACGGTGCTGGTGGAGGAACTGGAAAAGCTCGCGAAAGAAACGGAATTTGCCGCCGGCTACGTCCGCGTCCGCACGCCGCATTTGGCGAAGGAAAAAATGTATAAAACCTCCGGCCACCTGCCGTATTACGCGGAGTCAATGTTCCCCGCGATGCAGCTTCCACTTGAGGGTTCTGCAAAAGCAGCACATGAAGCAAGGGTCAAAGGAGCTTTGCTCTTTGTAGGTAGTCTAAATGGAAAGCTTGATGAGGTCCGAAAAACGAAGGAGTCAAATCCTGACTCCGATGAGGCATACGCAAATTACGAAAAAGTTGAAGCTGAGTATTTGAAAGCCTGTGATGAATACACGGAATTGAACAAGGGAAGTTCTGACGAACGTTACTACCTCAAAGCCATGAACTGCCCGCATCATCACCGCATTTTTGCGGCGGAGCCGCGCAGCTATCGCGACTTGCCGCTGCGCCTCGCGGAATACGGTTGCTGCTATCGCTACGAGCAATCGGGCGAGTTGTTCGGCCTCATGCGGGTGCGATCGCTCAATATGAACGACGCGCACATCTATTGCACCGAAGAGCAATTTGAAGCCGAGTTCAACGCGGTGAACGAGATGTATCTCAAGTATTTCAAGATTTTTGGCATCGAGAAATACGTGATGCGTTTCAGCAAACACAGCCGGGAAGGGCTGGGCAAAAAGTACGTCAACGAACCGGAGTTGTGGCTCAAGACCGAGGACATGGTGCGCAACGTCCTGAAAAGTTCGGGTATCAATTACGTCGAGGTCGAAAACGAGGCGGCGTTCTACGGGCCGAAGATTGACGTGCAGGTGTGGAGCGTCATTGGCCGCGAGTTCACGCTGGCGACGAATCAGGTGGACTTCGCCGTGCCCGCCAAGTTTGGTCTGACGTATCGCGACAAGGATAATACCAACAAGACGCCGTTGTGCATCCATCGCGCGCCGCTGGGCACGCACGAGCGGTTCATCGGTTTTCTCATCGAGCATTACGCGGGCAACTTCCCGCTCTGGCTCGCTCCGGATCAGGTGCGCGTCATCACGCTCAATGACGACGCGGCGTTGATTGACTATGGCCGGTCCCTCGTGAACGAACTGCGCGCGAATCAAGTGCGCGTTGATTCCGATTTCGGCGCCACGCCGTTCAAGGCGAAAATCGCGGATGCGGAAAAACTGCGCGTCCACACCATGCTCATCATCGGCGCGCGGGATCTGGAAGCAGGGAATGTTTCCGTGCGTCTGCACCATGGCGGCCCACAAGGCGCGAAGCCGAAGGCGGAAGTCATCGCGGACATTCTGGCGGACATCAAAGAGCGGAGGGCTTGAATTGGCTGCTCCTCGTTTCGCGCTTGCCGCAATTTCAACAAAAGAACTATTCTCGCGTCATTGTGAAAGCGGCAACTGCAATCTTTCTCGCCGTTTGTCTCGCAGTCGCAGCCGCGAGTGTCAGTGCCGCAGACCAAAAGCCATCGAATAGGCCCGCAGCAAATTCCGAAACGAACGCTGCAAATTTCAAGCAACCGCGCACGCTCGCCGAACTTCTGGCGCTTCCGCCCGATCAGCTTGAAAAAGTTGACATCGCACTCATCAATCTTCTGTGCGCCGAAGGACTGCGCGTTCATGTATGCGGCAGTCCGCGATTGGGAATGGCCTATCACGCATACTCTGACAGCCTTTCGCCTTCGCATACTGGCTTCCAAACGTGGTATGGGCCGTGGAAAGCTCCCCTTAAATTGAGCCAGGTGTTATGAGAGACTTGGGCGGCGCGAAGCGCCGCCCAGAACTCTGATAGCATGAAACGAACACGACACCGTCCTGAACAAATAGTGACGAAGCTCCATCAAGCGGCCACGGAACTGGCCGGGGGCAAGAAGATTGAGGAAGTCTGCAAGAGCTTGGCGATCAGCCCGGCGACGTATCACCGCTGGCAAGCGCAATACGGCGGGGCGGATGTGAACACCGTGAAGGAACTCAAAGCCTTGAAAGAGGAAAACGCCCGGCTCAAGCGGCTGGTGGGGACGAGTGCGAACGGCAGCCAGCGGCGCGTGGCGACGCGACCCAACGAAGTGTGGAGCTACGATTTTGTGAGCGACCAGACGAGCGACGGGCGGCGGTTGAGGTTTTTGTGCGTGGTGGACGAGTTTACGCGGGAATGTCTGGCGTTGGCAGTGCGGCGCAGTTTCCGGGCCAAGGAAGTGATTGCGGTGCTGGCGGGATTGATCGCCCAGCGCGGCGTGCCCGCGCATTTGCGGAGCGACAACGGGCCGGAGTTTGTGGCCCAAGCCGTGCAGGCGTGGCTGAAAGCCAACGCGATTGGGGCGCTGTATATCGCGCCGGGCAGTCCGTGGGAGAATGCGTATGTGGAATCGTTCAACAGCCGGTTGCGGGACGAACATCTGAACCGCGAAGAATTTGCCTCCCTGTTGGAGGCGCAAGTCCTGGCCGCCGGGTGGCGGCGGGACTACAACGAAGCGAGGCCGCACTCGGCGCTGGAGTATCTGGCACCGGCGGTATTCGCGGCGCGCTGGCGCGCTCCGGTCGGGGCTACGCCCCTCCCTGCGCACGCCAGCGCGGAAACCCTGAAACCATGAACCAAAACTCTCATTGCACTTGGATCAACAAATGGGGGCTTGCCAGCCGTGGGAAGGATATTTGGTATTTGGTGCTTCCGGTTACTGGAATTATGTTCAACAGCACGAAGCAGGTGAAACAATGCAGGTTTACCAAGGAATGCGCGACTCGGTTAAAGGTTCAGTGAGCGGGCAATTCCAAGGAACATTGGATGAAATCTTAAAACCGTGAAAGTTCCCGCCACTGTCGTTGGAATTGGTTTGAGCGTGTTTTGCATAGTCGTCGGTTTTTTTAGCGGATTGATTCTTGCCGGATGGGGGATTTGCGCTGTTGATTTTTCGTGGGGATTAGTCGGTGGAGTTGCGACAGTCGCTTTTTTACTATCGCTTGCGGCAGGAGCAGCCATTCCTAAATGCTGGTGGTTGTCTGCTATTTTGTTTTCAATTCCCATTTGCTTGCCGTTTGTAACCAGAGAATGGTCGCGAGGTGTTGCCTCCGTGATTTGCATTGTGACAGCATTCGTCGCTGCACGCTTGGGTCGCTATTGGAAACTTCAAACGGCGGCAAGCCCAAAATAGCCAAACAGAATGAAGGCGAAAGGCCGACTATGAACGCCATTCAAAAAGTCGTTCTCACCATCACCGCTACAATCATCGCTGTTGCCGACGCCCACGCTGGCCGCTGGCTTTCTCACGACCCGATTCAAGAAGGCGCAGGTTTTGTAGAGCGTGATTCAATGCCAATGATTGATTTTATCGGGAGCGAACCGAATCTTTATGCGTTCATCGGCAATGCGCCAATAAACTACATTGATCCCTTTGGGTTGGAGCGAATTGAACTTTGGGTGTCTGCTTTTATCAGCCCAAGCGAAATTCAATTTTGGTATTACTCGAATCGTCGCGCATTCTGGCATGGGGATGATCGTGGTTTTAATCCGGGAACTAGGCCCATGTCGTCCCGTGCGTGGCATTGGGTTGTCGTCGAAACTGATCCGAGTAAAAATCCAAGGGTTGCGAACATTTCAGGATCTGGTTTAACGACCGTTACCACTTACACAGCGTTCGGCATTGAAACAACCCGAACTGGACTTGCTGATCCACCGCCCGTTGCAACCATAACAAGAAACGGCTGCAAACTGAATGTGAGCTTGTCGGCGAATTCCGGGAATCCTTTGATTTTCGGAGCACCGCACATCAAATACTCATACGACTTTGTTTTCGATGTGGAAAAAGGACAGATGACCGTTTCAGGGTCGCACGGAGCGTTTCCGTGGCACGAAGTCACCACAACCAAAGGGCAAGCAGAACAATTTAGTCCTGCCCCCGGCTCATCGCCATGGGATCTCCGCAAACCACCAACTCCCATTACAGCCAAAATGTTCACGATAGAAAAGTATCCCTGCTGTGAAACAAAATAGGCGCAAAGTTGGGATCGTAAGAGGCATCGCAATATTATTTGCGATGGAAGTTCTGTTTTTTTTATTTGCCTACATAGCTGCATTCATAGATATCGCATCAAACGACGGAATGCATGAAGGTTTTCGCATGGCGTCTGGCGTGTTTTATGGTTGGTTCGCATTTGTTGTGCTCGGTTTGATTGCGTGGGCGGTCTGCATGTTAATTTTGATTTTCATCAGCAGAAACCGGTTGCCAGAACAGCAAAAGTGACCGGGCTTGGGTTAGAACTGAATTCATTTTGCCAAACCAGCGGAAAGTTTTACCCAAGTTGAACCAAGTTATCGCCAGAAGACCGAGGACATGGTGCGGCGCGTGTTGCAGGAGAGTGACACCATGCTCATCATCGGCGCGCGGGATCTGGAAGTGGGGAATGTTTCCGTGCGTCTGCACCATGGCGGCCCACAAGGCGCCAAACCGAAGGCGGAAATCATCGCAAAGATTCTGGCGGACATCAAAGAGCGAAGGGCAGGATGAAAATTGTCCTCGATATCCAACTCCCCGAAGGGGTCGCCCGCCAACTGCGCGAGTGCGCGGCCCGTGAGGGCGTGACGGTAGAGCAACTGATGTCTTCCGCTGCGGCGGAAAAGTCGGTAGAGTGATGACTCAACCCACAGATAATGGCGGATGGGAAATCTTGGCCAACTTTAACATCACACTTAAATGCAAAGGGTCGATTGGAGGCGAAAAAGCTCATCCGGCAATCAATATTGTCAACGGTCCGGGCAATCCGTTTACGACGAGCTTTCCACCGTCGAACAGATGAAACGCTTTGCGCACCTCCCATTTGTTTTGGCAGTGCTACTATTCGGTAATCTGGGCTGTTCGCGTAAAAGCGATTCGGCTGAAGGGCAACACCACGAGACAATGACGACTTTTATTACTCTTAAGCCTCTGAGCACCATAACGAATGCCGCACCATTCCGAGCGACGGTCGTTTCGAAGCAAATCGAGAAACGGCCAAATGGAGATGGCACGATTGCGAGTGTAGAATTACGAATGCCGGACAAAACGGTTTTTGCAATTGGCCAAAGCAGAGCAACACTGATTGAAATTGAGTTTTTGAGCACTCTCGAAGTTGGTCGGGAGTATTCCTTTCCGGATGTCTTTACGGAGTGGGAAAAGCAGCGATAGCTTTGGCCGCGAGCATCATAGCCACCTACGATGTTTCGTTTTCAATCGGTGATGGCTTGCGTCCCGGTTCAATTGCCGACGCCAACGAGGCGGCGTTCTATGGCCCGAAGATTGATGTGCAGGTGTGGAGCGTCATTGGTCGCGAATTCATTCACCAGCCCGTTTTTTGAACCTGTGGCTGCCATGGATATAGAGAACGGAGTTGCAGTCTCGTGTGATTAAACATGAAAACCCTCGACCGCCAAAAGCTGGATGTTGTCCACCAGATGCGGAGCAATCCCGCGTTGCGGGATTGCTGCGGCCAGTTCGCGCCAGAGTTTATCATTTCAATGGCCAACGAAACGTGGTAATACAGCGTCATGCGCAACATTGATTCAGCCATCGGGAAGATTTTTCAAGGCGATGCGCTGTCGTTCATGCGCGAATTGCCCGGCGAGTCGTTTGACCTCGTGATTTGCGACGGGCCTTACGCGGTCACAACGCACGAGTGGGACAACGTACGGGATATCCAGCACTTCAATCTCGAATTGCTAAAAGCTTTTTCCCGGCTGCTCAAACCCGGCGGCGTGGCCTATTTGTTCGGCAAACCGGAGTGCGTGGATTTCATTGATTACCGTCCGTGGCTGACGCTGCAATCCAAGCTGGTGTGGTATCAGCCCAGCCGGCTGGCGCAGGGGCGGATTTCCTATACGAACAATTACGACGTGATTTGCTACTTCACTAAGGGGAAGGCGAAGACGTTCAACCTCGACGATATCCGGGTGCCGCAATTGGTGGAGTTGGAGCATCGGCTGCGCTGCGAGCGTGTGCCATCCGTGCGCAATGGTAAGTATGGCAAAACGGCGTTCCATCCCGACGGCAAAAATCCAGGCGACGTGTGGGGCGACATCAAGCAGCTCACCTACAAGTCGAAGGAACTCGTCAGCCGCGAAATGCTGAACACGATTCAGAAACCGGAACGGCTGATGGAGCGCTTGGTCAAAGCCAGTTCGAAGCTCGGCGACCTGGTGTTTGATCCTTTTTGCGGGGTGGGAACTGTACCGGTGGTTTGCGAGCGGCTTCGGCGAGGATTCGTCGCATGTGAAATCAATCCTAATTACCGTCGGATTGCGGAGGAACGGATTGCGAAGGCAGCGATTGGTAATGAGTCGTCGGAGAACCTTTTTGATTTAGCAGGCACGGTGCGAACCGGGAAATCGGTGACTTCTCAGGTCTGCGTGGTGTGAACGACTTTGCCGTTTTGTTGCGCCCATTTGATGGTGAAACCCACATGGGAAATTTCATTCCGGCTCGCATCCAATTGTCGTTCAGCCTCGCGTAACATCACGGCTACAGGTATTTCGTAAATGGTGATGACGGCCAATGGGTCTTCCTTGTCGAAGATCGCACAGTAAATCGCGGAGTTGCGCGTGATCCGTTCTAGTGATTTTGCCCGCTTGTCCGCCGGTGACTTGAACATACGGTCGAGTTGAAACGTGCCGCCATCGAAACAGGAAAGATACTCAAATTTCCGGTTTGGATTTGCCGGATCGTAAGCATCGGGTTCGTGTTTCGTACGATGGACTTCGTGGCCGAGAATGTCCGCAACCACCAACTCCTTCACAAGACCCGGCTGAAGCAGGTTTTTGAAACCATGCTGGGCGGCAATTTCTTGCGCTTTACGAACGTAGTTAATGATCTGAGCGATGTAGTTCACAGAACGTGCCGCAGGGTATCACTTCGGGTTTCCCTGTCGAGGGCTCAAGACATCGGCAGAGAGCTATCACATGGTGTTCGACGAACCAGGATTGATGTGTTCGCGGACTGCGGCAATAAAGCGGTCGATTTTATGATATACGGATTCATCGAATGCGTGTCATAACGCTGCGGATCAATGATTGTGCGCGGGACGTGGAAGCGGGGAATGTTTCTGTGCGTCTGCACCATGGCGGCCCACAAGGCGCCAAGCCGAAGGCGGAAGTCGTAGCGAAAATCCTGGCGGACATCCGGGAGCGGAAGGGGTAATCGAGACCCGGACTCGTCTTAAGCGTTGGTGAGTTCGTTCAGGCGATACCTGAGGCGCGGCAATGGCACAATATGAACCAACGCGGCAGCGGCGGTTCCGGTCGGCTCCATGGAGCCGACCTTGCCGACTACGTCTTGGAACTCCTCCAATGTCTGACCGAGGCGGGCGTTGAACTCGGCCGTTTCCGCAGCCACCACGGTTTCTTTTCTGGCTTGATTGACAAATTCGTCGTCCGAAGCCGCCGCATTGGCGCCGTGGTTGGCGAAGAATTCGGCAAAGTCCGCAATCACCGAAAGCGTTGTGGGAATGTCCAACACGATCGCGGTCTTGCGGCGTGGGTTCAAAGCGAGGCGGGCAAAAATCGGACGGGGTCGTCCCGCGACCGCGACCTTGAGTTCCTGCCATTCATATTCGGAGTTACTTTCTTTGGCCAAAGATTTGAGCCATTCCTCGTGCCGCTCCGGATTCACATCCGCGAGGGTTGTCGGAATCCCAATCAACACGCCACCGATCCGGTAGTCTCCGAATCGGATCACCTCGGTATGAATCGGGTGATGGCGATCCCGGATGGCCAGAATCAACGGGCGGATGAAGTTGAAGTAATATCCGGCGGCCAGACCGCGGGCGAGATTGTAGGACTCCGTTTCCGACCGCGCGCTATCAACGCGCCTGAAGATCAGAATCGCCGCCAGCACAAACGCTCCGAGGCCGCCGAGAATGGATGCGAGCGGTTCGAGCCAGTTGGACGCGTCTTGTGCCGTTCCTCTCGCAAGACCATCCCAAAGCCACCAAATGGAAAAGGCAAAGGAAGCGGCGAGAAACAGGGCTCCCTGCCACGGCCAGGCGGTGAGAATGATCTTCCAGCGGGGATTTGGCTTCGGTCGCATCGCCCCAATTCTTGAGGTCAAACCGGCTGAAGCAAGAATCAATTTTACCATGCAAGAGATGGATTGGAATTGATTACCGGCGCCGCGGCGCTGGTATTACGCGGCGACCAAGTCTGGCTTGAAAAATAGGATCGCGCGTTCCCGGACAAGCTGGGCATTTTTCTCGCCGCTGCTGACGAGGTCGTTATGAAATTCGTGGTTGCGCTTTGGGCATGTTCGAAGAATCCGACTCGCCGCGCGCACGCGGATGCGTCACGATGCTTTCATGCGACTGAAGTTGCGCCTCATCTCGTTGCTGCCAGTTCTGGTGTGGATATCACTATCCGCTACCGGCCAGGTCACGGATTCATGTGACCCGATCCGAACCTTCGCTGACGGCAAACAGCCGTTGCGCGAGATTTTTGTCTCGCCTGTGGGAAACAACTCCACCGGGAATGGCACTCAGGCGAATCCCTACAAAACCATCGGCCGCGCTTTGCAGGGGGTGCAGCCCGGCGATGCCATTCGGCTGTTGCCCGGCAATCACGTGGCCGGTAATTCGATTGGAAACTTTGCTGGAACGGCGGAGTCGCCTATTTGGATTGGCGGTGTGCCGGGGCAACCTCGTCCGGTAATCAGTGGCGGCGGCACGGCCATTCAGCTTTCAAAAGTTCGTTACGTGGTTCTGGAAAATCTCGAAGTCAGCGGCGCGACCGCCAATGGCATCAACTGCGATGACGGCGGCGATTACGCAAACAGCAACGCAACACATCACGTCATGTTCCGCAATCTTTACTTTCACGACATCGGCACGGGCGGCAACAACGATGGTTTGAAACTTTCGGGCGTGAACGATTACTTCGTGCTCGATTGCGAATTCGCCCGAATGAGCGCGGGAGGCAGCGGCATTGATCACGTGGGGTGTCATCGCGGGTTGATCGCGCGCTGCGCGTTCACGGACGCGGGCAGCAATTCGATTCAATGCAAGGGCGGCAGTGAAGACCTGGAGATCCGTTGGAATCGCTTTACCAACGGCGGCGCTCGCGCCATCAACATCGGCGGCTCGACCGGCTTCGAGTATTTCCGTCCACCGCTTGATCCCGCCGGACCGAACTCGGAATCCCGGAACATTCGGGTGATTGCGAATCTGTTTCGCGGGTCCGAGGCGCCCGTGGCGTTCGTCGGCACGGTCCATTCGCTGGTCGCGAACAACACCATCATCGAGCCAGCCCGCTGGGTGTTGCGCATTCTGCAGGAGACCGTTTCCAGCGGCGGTTACACGTTTTTGTCCTGTGGCAGCAATCAATTCGTCAACAACCTGATTTACTTTGATCGCTCGCAAATCAGCACGTTTGTGAACGTGGGCGCAGATACGGACGCCGCATCGTTCCGGTTTGCGAACAACCTCTGGTATGCGTTCAATCAACCCGGCCAATCGCAGCCATCACTGCCCGTGGCGGAAACGAACGGGGTTTATGGACTCGACCCGTTGTTCGCGGATGCGGCTGCGGGGGATTTCGCGGTCGCGACCAACAGTCCGGCCGCAGCCAAGGGGCAGCGTTTGCCCAAAGTGTGGGCGGACAACCTGGAGCATTGCTACGCCAATCCGCCAAGCATCGGCGCGTTCGAAGCGAAACCACCGCGTCCGGATCGCGTGGATGCGGATGGTGATTTCATGCCGGATTTGTGGGAGGCGGACAATGGGCTGGACCGTGACGATCCCAACGACGCCGCGCTTGATGCGGACAATGACGGCTTGAGTAATTTCGCCGAATACCTGGCCGGCACGAACCCCAACGATTCCCAATCAGTATTTGCGTTACGCTCGCCGCAACTTGCGGACGGCAGCTTCTTGTTCCGCTACGCAACCGTCCCGGGCCGGACGTATCGCGTGCAAACGCGTGATCCGGTCAGCGTCGCGCCATGGATGGATGCCGCCATAACCGATGGGACGGGGGATGACCTTGAGTTTCGCGAATTGGTCTCAACTGCTGCGCGGATGTTTCGGGTGAGAGTTGAACTGGCCACGGAATAAGCCGGTTGCCGGGCGTTGGGTAATGAAATAATGAAAACCGCAGTGCGTCCGCTTTTTTAATGCAAATCGAGACGCGGGGCGTTAAGTAATCGGCATGATGAATTCGACGTGCGCCTTCCGACTGACCGTCATGGCTGCATTGGTTTCCTTGGCCACCGCTTTGCCCACCCGCGCGGATGATTCGCCGCCGCGCCCGCGAGCGCGTGAGGTGGGAATTATCATCGGCGACCTGCCTACCGGACCGCTGAATGCAATCACGGATGTGTCCGGCGTGCGTGTGGGTCAGGTCACGATTCGCGAGGGCGAACGCATCAATACGGGCGTCACGGCCATTTTGCCGCACGCGGGAAATGTATTTCAGGATCGGGTGCCGGCAGCCATTTTTGTCGGGAACGGTTTTGGAAAACTGTTGGGCGTGACGCAGGTGGAGGAATTGGGTGAGTTGGAAACTCCCATTCTGCTGACCGGCACGCTGAGCGTCTGGAAGGCGGCGGACGCGCTGGTGGATTGGATGCTGCGTCAGCCCGGCATGGAGGCGGTGCGGTCCATCAATCCCGTGGTTGGTGAAACAAATGACGGTTTCCTGAGCGATATTCGGGCGCGCCCCGTCCGGCCTGAACACGTCGTGCGCGCTTTGGAAACGGCGCAAAGCGGAGCAGTTGCCGAGGGAACGGTTGGCGCCGGCACCGGCACAACGGCTTTCGGTTTCAAGGGCGGTATCGGTACGAGTTCCCGGCAATTACCTCACGCGCAGGGCGGCTATGTCGTCGGAGTGCTGGTGCAAAGTAATTTCGGCGGGGATCTGACGGTGGCGGGAGTAAAGATCGAACCTGAATTGGAAAAGCGGGCGAAAGCCGCGAATCCCGCGGGCGACGGCAGCATCATGATGATTGTGGCGACGGATGCGCCGTTGAGCGCGCGAAATTTGAAACGTCTGGCCGCGCGCACCATGGTGGGGTTGGCGCGCACCGGTTCGAGTCTGTCCAATGGTTCGGGCGATTACGCGATTGCTTTTTCAACGGCTCCGGAATGTCGTCGGCGCAACGGCGAGAACCAACATGCGGTCGTCGAATTGTCGAATGAAGCGATGTCGCCATTATTCCGCGCGGTGGCGGAGGCCACGGAAGAGGCGATTCTCAATTCCCTGTTTTGCGCCACGACGGTCAAAGGTCATCGCGGCACGGCCAAGGCGTTGCCGGTGGAGCCAGTGCGGGAAATGGTGACGCGCCGGCGGTAGGGATTCGCCGTTGGGGCCTTAAAAACGACCACCCGCAACAGCGTTAGTGTTGCGGGCGTTCGGCGTTTTGTATTCAGACTTTTGCAAAACCTCCTCGCCAGTAGAGTGGGATATTCCGCGCGACGCCGCGCTCCGGCGATTGCGAAAGATTTGCGGTGACTTGCGGGAAGCGGGCGCAGGCCGCAAACTCCAATTCATGTGGGACGATACCATTGCCGCCATTGCCACGCCGTTGGGCGAGGGCGGATTGGCGGTCATTCGGATTTCCGGAAAAACCGCGCTGAGCGTGGCGGATCGCGTGTTTGTGCCGGTTGGCAAAAGTTCGTCCAAACCGAGCGCGGCCCCGAGCCACACGATTCAGTACGGTCACGCGATGCGCGCTGGCGCGCGAGTGGACGAAGTGCTTTGCGCGGTGCTGCGCGCGCCGCGCACGTTCACGCGCGAGGACGTGGTGGAACTCACGTGTCACGGCGGCATTCTGGCGAGCAAAACGGTTCTCGATACCGTGCTCGAATGTGGGGCGCGTTTGGCGCAACCGGGTGAATTCACGCAGCGCGCTTTTCTCAACGGACGGATTGATCTGGCGCAGGCGGAAGCGGTGGCGGATTTGATTCACGCGCGCACCGGACTGGCTTTGAGCGCGGCCAACGAGCAGTTGGCGGGCAAGTTGTCGCAACGCATCAATCGGTTGCGCGATGAACTGATGCGCACGCTGGCGCACATCGAGGCGTATCTGGATTTTCCGGAGGAAGACATTGCGCCGGACACGCACGCACAACTGATCGGGCGTCTGGCGGGCGCAATCGAGTGGGTCACGGAGCTGTTGCGCACCGCACCGGAGGGACAGCTTTTGCGACGCGGCATTCGGGCGGCGATCATCGGCCGGCCCAACGCCGGCAAATCCAGTTTGCTGAATCAATTGCTGGGGCACGATCGCGCCATCGTTTCCCACGTACCGGGAACGACGCGGGACACGATTGAAGAAACGGCGAACGTGCGCGGCATTCCCGTGGTGTTTATTGACACGGCGGGATTGCGCGAGGTGCAGGATGAAATCGAGAGCGAAGGGGTGCGACGCAGTCGCGCCGCGTTGGCGCGGGCCGAATTGATTTTACACGTGTTGGATGCCAGCGAGCCGTTGCATGAGGCGGATGCACAATTGTTGCGCGAGTTCGCCGGAAAGAATCGGATCGTTATCCGCAACAAAATGGATCTGCCGGCGCAGTTGATTTTACCACCTGCCGTCCGGAGTCACGCTACTGAGGAAACATCCGTAGAATCCGAGACCACGCCGCTGGTTGATATTTCCAGCAAAACCGGAGCGGGACTGGAGGCGCTGAAAGAAGCGATCCAAGCTGCGGTTTGGTCGGGACGGGTGACGGCGGAGACGGCTCAGGTGACCATCAACGCGCGGCATGAAGACGCGCTAAAACGCGCGAAGGTGAGTTTGCAATTGGCATTGGACGCTTTGCGGGCGGAGGCTTCGTTGGAATTTGTAGCCCTGGATTTGCGCCAGGGCATTAACGCGATTGGCGAGATTGTGGGCAAGACGACCACGGAAGATTTGTTGGATGCCGTCTTCAGCCAATTCTGCATCGGAAAATAATGGCGGCACGGCCGATCGCGATTCAGTGCTGAAACCGGCCTTCCCGGAGGAACTGGAGCGTTTGCTGGATGACCGTTTTATTCTTCATCATGAACGGATGCGACGTCGGCAGCACCAGATGATCGGCCATGCCCTCCAGTTTGGTGCGCGCCACGGAGACCTTGCCATCATCTGAACCGGGAATGAGCAGGAAACTGTTGATCCAGTTGATGGAACGGTTGCCGGCGATGATGCCGATTTCCGCGTCGGGGGTGCCGAGTTGACGCGGCGTTGAATCCGCCAACGTGCCCAGTTCGCTGCCCGCAGGACCGTTGATTTTGCGAAACAACCACCACGAACCCAGGTGATCCACGATCTCGCTGCCTTGATTGGGCGGCCCCAGCATGACGATGCGGCCGACGTCGGGTTGCGGATGGCGCCCGAGGTAATCGCGAATCAAAATGCCGCCGAGAGAATGACTGACGAAATGAATGTGGGTGGCCCCGGCGTTGCGCGCGTCCCGCAGCGCCGGGGTGAGCACGGCTTCACTCAGATTGGCGATGGTGTTGGTGCGGGAGGGATAATCCAGATTCCAGACGCGGTAGCCCGCCTGGATCAGTGCCTTTTCCATCGGGCGCATCGAAGCGCTCGAGCGACACAAACCGTGGAGCAGAATGACGTGTTCATTCATGGGCGCCGCCAAGATGGGGAGCGAAAGCAGCGCGGTCAAAGCGCAAAACAAAGTGGCTGGCAACCGACCGAAGCCCGGCCAGGGCGACCGATGATAGCCCAGGGCAAAGCGCAGCGACGCCCTGGGTTGGCGTTTCACAAAATTTCCCAAGCCCTGAAAGGGCGATAATAACCACGGTTTCTTCGTGAGGTTGAAGAGCATATAGTGATCATCAACCCAGAGCTACCAGCCCGTCCACTCGACGATGACAAGATGCGTAATCATGTTCTGCCTGCAATGCTCCGACGGTAGGACGCTCCGGGAAACAGGTCAATCGGCAATGATGTTGGTGCTGTGCCGATTGGGTTTCGCTCTGACCGGGCTGGGTTTGTTTTGGATCGGTGAATCCAGCCCCGATCACATTCGCGTCCGATTCGTGACTTGCGTAAGGCCAGTTTCTGCTTACGCTTCTCGGTAAGCTTTTCATGGGCAAATCAACGGCGTCAAAAAAATCCAGTTTCGATAATTACGGCCTCAACTTTGAAGCTCAGCTTTGGGCCGCCGCCGATAAAATGCGCGCCGAGCCGCGAAATGCCGCCGCTGAAAATTTTCAGTCATAAATGGACCAAGCCACTCACAACAAAATCGTCTCTTTCATCTGGGGCATTGCCGACGATGTCCTCCGCGACCTATTCGTTCGCGGCAAATACCGCGATGTTATTTTACCAATGTGCGTCATTCGCCGTCTCGACGCCGTGCTTGAGCCGACAAAAAAGGCGGTGCTCGAAACCAAGGCCAGGCTCGATAAGTTAAAAATCACCGAGCAGCAGGCCGCGCTTTGCGCTGCCGCCGGGCAATCGTTCTACAACACGTCCAAATTCACCCTGCGCGACCTCAAATCGCGCGGCAGTCAACAACAGCTTCAGCAGGATTTTCTGGATTACCTCGACGGCTTTTCCTCCAACGTGCAGGACATCCTGACGAATTTCGAGTTCCGCGACCGCGTGCCGCGTCTGTCCAAGGCCGACGCCCTCGGCACGCTCATCGCCAAGTTTCTCGATCCCGACATGGATCTCAGTCCGCACGGCATTGACAACCATGCGATGGGCACGGTCTTCGAGGAACTGGTCCGCAAATTCAACGAGGAAAACAACGAGGAAGCGGGCGAACACTGGACGCCGCGCGATGCCGTGAAGCTCATGGCCGATCTCATCTTTCTGCCCGTGGCCGACAAGATCAAATCCGGCGGTTACCTGCTTTACGATGGCGCATGCGGCACGGGCGGCATGTTGACCGTGGCGGAAGAAACCATGCGCGCCCGCGCCAGCGGCAAAAAGGACATCGTCACGCACCTTTACGGCCAGGAAATCAGCCCCGAGACCTACGCCATCTGCAAGGCCGACATGCTGCTCAAAGGCGAAGGCGAAAACGCCGACCGCATCGTCGGCGGCGCGGAATGGTCCACGCTCGCGCACGACGCCTTTCCCGCGATGGAATTTGATTTCATGCTCTCCAATCCGCCCTACGGCAAAAGCTGGAAGAAGGATTTGGAAGCGATGGGCGGCAAGGACGGGATGCGCGACCCGCGTTTCAAGGTGATGCACGACGGCGAGGAACTTTCCCTCGTCACGCGCTCCAGTGACGGCCAGTTGCTTTTCCTCGCCAATCTGGTGGCCAAGATGAATCACCAGACACCGCTCGGCAGCCGCATGGCGGAAGTTCACAACGGCTCGTCGCTGTTCACCGGCGACGCCGGACAGGGCGAGAGCAACATCCGCCGCTGGCTCATCGAGAACGACTGGCTCGAAGCCATCGTCGCGCTGCCGCTGAACCTGTTCTATAACACCGGCATCGCCACCTATGTCTGGGTAATTTCCAATCGGAAGCAGGGCACGAAACGCGAAGGCAAGGTGCAGCTCATTGACGCCACGCAATGGTTCAAGCCGCTCCGCAAAAATCTCGGCAAGAAAAACTGCGAACTCGCGCCCGACGACATCCAGCGCATCTGCGATACCTACCTCGCGTTCCAGGAAACTGAACAGTCGAAGATTTTTCCGAATAAAGCATTCGGCTATTGGAAAGTGACCGTCGAGCGGCCCGTGCGATTGCACAGCCAGCTTACGATGAAAGCCATCGAAGCCCTGCGGTTCGCTTCCGGTGACGAAGAGTTGCGCGCGGAGCTTTATGAGGAATTTGGGGAGGCGTTGTTTGAGGAGTGGCCGGAGGTGCAGGCTGCCGTGGAAAAGTGGCTGGCCGAGCAGTTGGACGGGTCGGACGAATCGGATGAGGACAGCGCCAAGAAAACCCTGCCGGAGCGCACCCGGAAAAAACTGCTCGATGCGAAGACCTGGGAACGTGACGGACGACTCGTCGAAACCGCTACGGCCTTGCGCCAGGAACTGGGTGGCGACCTGTTTGAAGACCACAATCTTTTCCGCAACCGTGTGAACGAAGCGTTGGAGAAACTGAAGCTCAAACTCTCCGCCAGCGACCTGAAACTGATTTTGCGCGCCGTGAGCTGGCGTGTGGAAACCGCTCCGCCCGTGATCGCAAAGGTACGACCGGTCGGACGGGGTCAAGCAAACGCGTTGCATGGGGTTTACGCAGCAGAAGTGCGCGGCAAGCCCGCGTTGGTGGAATACGAACCCGACTCCGATCTGCGCGACACCGAGCAAGTGCCGCTGCTCGAACCCGGCGGCATCGAAGCCTTCATCCGTCGCGAAGTGCTGCCCTACACGCCCGATGCGTGGATTGACGAATCCGCCACCAAGATGGGTTACGAGATTTCCTTCACGCGCCACTTCTACCAACCGCAACCGCTGCGCTCGCTCGACGAAATCAGCGCGGACATCGTGGCCCTGGAAAAGGAAACCGAAGGATTGCTCGGCGAAATCGTTGGCGCAAAATAAGAGCGGGATGAACGAACGCATCTTCATCAGCAGCGTGCAGAAGGAACTGGCGGAAGAACGCTGCGGCATCCGGGATTACCTTCGCGGTGACGCCCTGTTCCGCCGTTTCTTCGACGTTTTTCTGTTTGAAGAACTGCCCGCCTCCGACCGCCGGGCCGATGAGGTTTATCTCGACGAAGTCGAACGGTGCGCGATTTACGTCGGTTTGTTCGGTCAGGAATATGGCCATGAAAATGCCGCCGGACTGTCGCCCACCGAACGTGAATTCAATCAGGCCACCCATCTTGGCAAACCCCGCTTCATTTATGTGAAGGGCGAAAATGATCAGCATCGTCACCCGAAAATGCGGAAGCTCATCAGCCGGGCGGGCGCACAATTGATTCGCCGCCGGTTTAATGACATCACCGACCTGAACGCGGCGCTCTACGCCAGTCTGGTCGAGCACCTGGAACGCACCGGACGCTTGCGCACCCGCCCGTTCGACGCGGCAGCCTGTCCCGCTGCCACTCTCGACGACCTGTCCCCGGATAAGGTGAAGTGGTTTCTCGGTCTGGCCGGGCGCGAACGGCAATATCCGCTGCGCGAAGACACGCCCCTCGCCCAGACCTTGGCCCACCTCAACCTGCTCGACGCCGGCCAGCCCAGCCACGCCGCCGTCCTCTTGTTCGCCAGACAGCCACAGCGCTTCCTGCTCACGTCCGAAGTCAAGTGCCTGCACTTTCACGGCACGGAAGTCGGAAAACCAATTCCCTCCTACCAGATTTACAAAGGCACAGTCTTCGAACTCGTGGATCAGGCCGTGGACTTCGTCATGTCCAAAATCACCCGCGCTGTGGGCACGCGCGCGCTTGGCCCGCAAGCGCCAGTCGAATACGAACTACCCCGCGAAGCCGTCGCCGAGGCCATCGTCAACGCCGTGACGCATCGCGATTACGCCAGCAACGCGAGCGTGCAGGTCATGCTCTTTGCCAACCGGCTGGAAATCTGGAATCCCGGCGAACTCCCGCTCGCCCTGTCCATTCCGCAATTGAGCCGGCCACACGCCTCCATTCCCCGCAACCCGCTCATTGCCGAGCCGATGTTTTTGGCCCATTACGCCGAAAAAGCCGGCAGTGGCATCCTCGACATGATTGCCCGCTGCCGCCGGGCCGGATTGCGCGCGCCTGAATTCCGTCAGGACGGCGGGCTATTTAACCAGACTCTGTGGCGGCGAAAAACGCAAGTCACCCCCGAAGTCACCCCCGAAGTCACCCCCGAAGTCACCCCCGAAGTCACCCCCGAAGTCGCGGGCTTGCTGCAAATCATCAAGGGCGAGATGAGCCGGGCCGAGCTAATGACCCGGCTGGACTTGAAAGACGAAAAACATTTCCGGGAACATTACCAGCAGTCAGCCGTGGCTTTGGGGCTTATCGAAATGACCCGGCCGGAAGCACCCCAAAGCCGCCTTCAGAAATACCGGCTCACCGCCAAAGGCCGCACCTGGCTCGCCCGCCATAAATCCAACGGAGGCGCGAAATGAGCGACGACCCGCCAGCATCCAGCCTCGTCCTTTATCAGACCGAAGATGGCCGCACGCGCATCCAATGCCGATTCCAGAATGAAACCGTGTGGCTGTCGCAGGCTCTCATCGCGGAACTGTTCCAAGTCACCGTGCCGACGGTGAACGAGCATTTGAAAGGCATCTTTGCCGAGGGAGAACTGGCGGCAGCGGCAACTATTCGGAATTTCCGAATAGTTCGAACCGAGGGCCGCCGCGAGGTGACGCGGGACATCGAACACTACAACCTGGACGCCATTCTGGCCGTGGGCTTCCGGGTGCGCAGCCATCGGGGCACGCAGTTCCGGCAGTGGGCCATCGGCCGCTTGAACGAGTATCTGGTGAAAGGGTTCACCATGGACGACGAGCGGCTCAAGAATCCCCCGGGCAAGGGGCAGAAGGATTACTTCGACGAACAACTGGAGCGCATCCGCGACATCCGATCGTCCGAACGGCGCTTCTACCAGAAGGTGCTGGATATTTACGCGACGAGTGTGGACTACACGCCAGACACGGAGATGTCGCAGCGCTTCTTCGCCACGGTGCAGAACAAGATGCACTGGGCGGCGCACGGGCAGACCGCGGCGGAGGTGATTCACGCGCGGGTGGATGCCGGAAAGCCGTTCATGGGATTACAGACGACGCGTCCCGGCGGGATCATCCGCAAGGAGGATGTCTCCATCGCCAAGAACTATCTCGACGCGGAGGAACTCGGCACGCTGAACCGCATCGTGAACGCCTACATCGAATTCGCCGAACTGCGGGCGCTGCAACGCAAGGCGATGACGATGCGGGATTGGATCGCGAAGCTCGATGAGTTCTTGAAACTCTCGGAGCACGAATTGCTGGATCACGCGGGCAAAACCACCGCCGAGCAGGCACAGATCAAGGCGGAGCTGGAATACGACCGCTACCGGAAGCTGCTGGATGCGCAACCGCGCGCGGTGGACCTGGATTTTGACAAAGCGGTGAAGAAACTCTCCCAGCGCAAACCCAAGGGAGGCGCGAAATGATGGCCGGCCTCAAGCCTTACCCGGAATACAAGGATTCTGGTCAAGCGTGGCTGGCCGCCGTTCCGCGTCATTGGTCAGTGCTGCCCAATCGCGCCATGTTCAACGAGGTAAAAGACCGTGGCTATGCAGATGAGCAAATGCTTTCCGTGACGATCACGCGCGGCATTGTTCCGCAAAAGGCTTTGCTTGCCGATAGCTCGAAGAAGGACAGTTCCAACCAGGACAAATCAAAATACAAACTCGTTCAGCCTCGCGACATCGCCTACAACAAGATGCGGGCATGGCAGGGTGCGGTTGGTGCGTCGGAACTTCGTGGCATCATCAGTCCCGCCTACGTTGTGATGCGGTTGCGGGATTCCAAGAATCTACCGCGTTACATCCATCATCTTTACCGCACGCCGCAGTTTGCCAAAGAAGCGGAGCGTTGGTCTTACGGCATTACGTCCGACATGTGGAGTCTCCGTCCGGAGCACTTCAAATTGATTTGCACTCCACAGCCGCCGCTGGACGAGCAGGCGGCGATTGTGCGGTTTCTGGACCACGCGAACGGGCGGATTGAGCGGTGCATTCGGGCGAAGCAGAAGCTCATGGCGCTGCTCAACGAGCAGAAGCAGGCCATCATCCACCGCGCCGTCACCCGCGGTTTGAATCCCAACGTCCCCCTCAAACCCTCCGGCATCCCCTGGCTCGGCAACATCCCGAAGCATTGGGAAGTTTTGCGCGCGAAGTATCTTTTCCGCGAAGTTGATGACCGTTCGATAAACGGCGACGAAGAACTTCTTTCCGTCTCGCACATTACAGGAGTCACGCCGCGCAGTCAGAAGAACATCACAATGTTCAAAGCACAATCGTATGTAGGTCACAAGATGTGCCGACCGGGCGACCTCGTCGTTAATACAATGTGGGCATGGATGGCTGCCTTCGGCGTTTCAGAACACACAGGAATCATAAGCCCTGCCTACGCAGTTTACCGTCCACGCAACGCAGAGCGCATTGTCGGCGGCTATATTGATGGGATTCTTCGCACTCAGCCTTACATTGCAAACATTCGCTGTCGTTCAACAGGTGTTCGGGCGTCGCGTTTGCGACTTTATCCAGAAGAGTTCTTTCGTCTTCCAATCGTGCTACCAAAAGCAACCGAGCAGAAACAAATCGTGGAGCGAATTGCTGTTGAAACAAAACAACTCAACATTGCCCTCGCCCGCGCCGCACGCGAAATCGAATTGCTGCGGGAATACCGGACGCGGCTGGTGGCGGACGTGGTGACGGGCAAGCTGGACGTGCGCGCCGCCGCCCGCCAGTTGCCGGAAAGCGCGCCGGAGGCGCGGGAGGCGGAGGAGCAGTTGGATGGTTCTGACTCGTCCGACGAGGGACAAATGGATTAACTTGTGCGCCATGAATCCGCCAGGAAACCAACCGTCCGAAAAACCGAGCGTGCTGCTGCCCAGCGGCGGTTATCGCAAGCTGCGGAGTTACAAGGTGGCGGAGGCGGTGTATGACGCGACGGTGGTGTTCTGTCGCCGGTTTTACGCGGAGGACCGCCGGATGACGGATCAGATGGTGCAGGCGGCGCGGAGCGGGGTGCGGAACATCAGTGAGGGCAGCGGCATGGCCGCGACCTCGCGCAAGAGCGAGATGAAACTCACCAACGTGGCGCGGGCGAGTCTGTCGGATGAGTTGCTGCGGGATTACGAGAGTTTTTTGCGTCAGAACGGATTGCGGGTCTGGCCGAAGGATTGCCGGGAGGCGCTGGCGATGCGGGCGCGGCTGGCGGAAGACCGGGCAGCGGTGCGGCCAGCCGGGCGTCCGGGGACGGTGCGATTGACCGGGTTGTTTGGGTTGTCGGAGTTCGTGGAGCGGGCCGCGCCGGAACTGGCGGCCAACGCGATGTTGTGCGCGGTGAACCAGGCGGCCTACCTGTTGAAACGGCAACTGGAAAACCAGGGCGAGACGTTTGTGGAGAAAGGCGGGTTCACGGAGAAATTGTATGGGGCGCGGAAACGAACCAAGTCTGACTGGTCGGACGGTACGGACACACCACCAGCCTGTCCGCGCTGCGGCAAGCCCATGAAGCTGCGCACGGTGCGAAGCGGCGCGAAGGCGGGGCGGCAGTTTTGGGGTTGCACGGGCTACCCGGAGTGCGAGGGGACAAAGCCGATTTTTGGATCGGACCGGTCGGACGGGGCGGACAAACAACGGAAGAAAACCTGATGCCTACTGACACCAGCGAGAAAGGACTTGAAACACTAATCATGCGCCACATGACCGGCGGGGACGGGCTGGCTTTTGCCGGGGATGGCACATTCGCGGAAACGCCGGATGCGCTCGCCGCGCAGAAGGCCACCGGCAGCGGTTGGCTGGCGGGAAATCCCAAAGACTTCGATCGCGCTTACGCGTTGGATGTACCGCAGCTTTTCCAATTCCTGCAAGCCACGCAGCCGGAGGCGTTCAAGAAAATCGGCACGGCCGATTACCAGGACGCGAAAGACATCACGCGGCAGAAGTTTCTGGCGCGGCTCTCCAATGAGATCGGCAAGCGCGGCGTGATTGATGTGTTGCGCAAGGGCATCGAGGACGGCCCGCTGCATTTTGATTTGTTCTTCGGCACGCCCTCGCCGGGCAACGCGAAGGCAACGGCGTTGTTCGCTAAAAACCGGTTCAGCATCACACGCCAGTTGCGTTACAGCCGGGATGAACAGCGGCGCGCGCTGGATTTGTGCCTGTTCATCAACGGCCTGCCCATCGCCACGTTCGAGTTGAAGAACAGCCTGACGAAGCAGACGGTCGAGGACGCGGTGGAGCAGTATCGTCGTGACCGCGACCCGCGCGAGAAATTGTTCGAGTTCGGGCGGTGCGTGGTGCATTTCGCGGTGGACGACGGCGAGGTGCGGATGTGCAGCGAGTTGCGCGGCAAAGGCTCGTGGTTTCTGCCGTTCAACAAAGGTTGGGACGATGGCGCGGGCAATCCGCCGAATCCGAACGGCTTGAAGACGGATTATCTGTGGAAGGAAGTGCTCACGCCGGGCAGCCTGACGAACATCCTCGAAGGTTACGCGCAGATCGTGGAGGAGAAGAATCCCCGGACCGGCAAGAAGAAGCGCAAGCAGGTGTTCCCGCGTTATCATCAGCTCGACGTGGTGCGCAAGCTGTTGGTGGACGTGGCAACGCACGGTTCGGGTCAGCGGTATCTCATCCAACATTCGGCGGGCAGCGGCAAATCCAATTCCATCGCGTGGCTGGCGCATCAACTCGTTGGCGTGAAGCGCAACGAAAAGGAAGTTTTTGATTCCGTGATTGTGGTGACGGACCGGCGGATTCTGGACGACCAGATTCAGCGAACCGTTAAACAGTTCATGCAGGTGGGCGCGACCGTCGGGCACGCGGAACATTCCGGCGATTTGCGGAAGTTCATCGAGAGCGGGAAGAAGATCATCATCAGCACGGTGCAGAAGTTTCCGTTCATCCTCGATGAAATCGCGAAGGAGGAGAAGGCAAAGAAGTTCGCCATCATCATTGACGAGGCGCACAGCAGCCAGGGCGGCAAGACTTCCGCCGCGATGAGCGCGGCATTGGCCGACCCGGAAGACACGGTGAACGATGCGTTGGAGAAGCGCATGGCCGCGCGCAAGATGCTGGCGAACGCGAGCTACTTCGCGTTCACCGCCACGCCGAAGCCGAAGACGTTGCAGATGTTCGGCAAGGCGCTGCCACCGGACGCCGACGGCAAGGTGAAGCACGATCCGTTTCACAGTTACACGATGAAGCAGGCGATTCAGGAGCGCTTCATTCTCGACGTGCTCAAGAGCTACACGCCGGTGGACAGTTATTACAAGCTGGTGAAGAAGATCGAGGGCGACCCGGAGTTCGACGTGAAGAAGGCGCAGAAGAAATTGCGGAAATACGTCGAGAGCCACGACCACGCCATCCGGTTGAAGGCGGAAATCATGGTGGACCATTTTCATAATCAGGTGATGGCACTGAACAAGATCGGCGGCAAGGCGCGGGCCATGATTGTGTGCAACGGCGTTGAGCGCGCCATCCAGTATTTCCACGCGTTCAAGGAGTATCTTGAAGAACGCAAGAGTCCGTATCTGCCCATCGTCGCCTTCTCCGGCGAACACGAGTTCAAAGGCGTGAAATCAACGGAGTTGTCCTTGAATGGGTTTTTCAGTGGTGACATCGCGACAAAAATTCAAGAAGACCCGTATCGCTTTCTGATCTGCGCGGACAAATTTCAGACGGGCTATGACGAACCGCTCTTGCACACGATGTATGTGGACAAACCGCTGGCGGGAATCAAGGCGGTGCAAACGCTGTCACGCCTCAACCGGGCGCATCCCGAAAAGCATGACGTGTTCGTGTTGGATTTCCAGAACAACACCGAAACGATCACGTTTGCCTTCGCGGATTATTACCGCACCACGGTGTTGAGCGAGGAAACCGACCCGAATAAATTGCACGACTTGAAAGCGGCGCTGGACAACGCCCAGGTTTATGCGCCGGAACAGGTGCGGGCGCTGGTGGATTTGTTCCTCACCGGCGCGGAGCGGGACAAGCTCGACCCGATGCTTGATGTGTGCGTGGCGGTTTACCAAGAGAAGCTGGATGAAGATGAACAGGTAAGTTTCAAAGGCAAGGCCAAGGCGTTCGCGCGCACCTATGATTTTCTGGCGTCCGTCATGCCGTATCCGATGCGCGAGTGGGAGAAGCTATCCATTGTTTTGAACCTGCTCATTCCGAAATTGCCCGCGCCAAAAGAGGAGGACTTGTCCAAGGGGATTCTGGAAGCCATTGACATGGACAGCTACCGCGTCGAGAAAAAGGCGGTGATGAAGATTGCGGTGGCGGATGAGAACGCGGAGATTGCGCCCGTATCAGTCGAAGCGGGCGGGCACAAACTTGCGCCAGAAATGGATCGCCTGAGCAATATTTTGAAGACGTTCAACGAACATTTCGGTACGTTGTTCAATGACAGCGATCGGATCGCGAAGCGCATCAAAGATGAAATCGCGCCCAAGGTGGCCGCCAATCCGGCCTATCAAAATGCCAGACAAAACACACCGCACACGGCGCGACTGGCCCATGACAAGGCGTTGGGAAAGATCATGCAGATGTTCTTGAAAGATGACACGGAGGTTTACAAGCAATTCGTGGAGAATGAATCGTTCCGGCGTTCCGTGACGGACATGGTGTATGCGCTGACCAATGAGTGATATTTTCCCTCCCAAACCGCGCCACGAATTTTTCGCGCCGTGGGAAGAGACTTTGAAGAAGTAAGCCATGAATAACCATGAATAAGTTTTCCGCCACCCCAGGCATCTGCCGGATTGATCAACCGCACAAGTATAACCACGGTTTCTTCGTGCGATTGGCGCGGCGGAAAAAGATTCATTCCGCCTTCTTCGCGGACAAGAAATACGGCGGGAAAGAAGCGGCGTTCGCCGCCGCGCAGGACCATTACCGCAAACTGCGGATTGAACTGGGCGAGCCAGAACCCCGCTCCCGGCTGTTTTGGGAGGAAGTGCGCCGCCGCCAGGGGCGCTCGGGGCTCCATGGGGTGCGGCGGATCATTGATCGCCGCGTCAAGCCGTGGCGCAAGTATTGGAAGGCGACGTGGAGTCCGAAGCCGTATGTGGTCGCGCGCAAACAATTTTCCATCCGCAAACACGGCGAAGCGGAGGCCCGACGGCTCGCCATTCAGGCTTGGCGCGATGGATTAAGGAGCATGACCGAAGCCCGGTAAGGGCGACCGATGATAGCCCAGGGCAAAGCGCAGCGACGCCCTGGGTATGCGTCCCCCAAATTCCCCAAGCCCCGAAAGGGCGATACAATCTCGTTTGGAGAATGGTGTTGGCGCGCAACACCGTCTTCATGACTCGGGGAGCCGGGTGCGGTCATTAAGGAAGCGATACTTTAACCACGAATGGACACCAATCAACACGAATGTCCCGCCCAATGGTCTTGATTTTATTGGTGTTCATTCGTGGTTGATTTGAATGGTTCAGCGTTTCCTTAAGCGGGGCGCGCGCAGATTTCCAACATGCGATCAATCGGCAGGCGCGCGCGTTGGAGCACGTCTTCCGGTAATTCGACCCGGGGCGCGAGGTTTTTCATGCAGTCGCGCACTTTCTCAAGTGTGTTCATCTTCATGAATTTGCACTCGCTGCAGCGGCAGCGGTCGGCGGGCATGTTGTTCACGTCTTCCGTGGGCGTGCAGAAAAACTGCTTGTCCGGACATTCCTTTTGCAGGCGCGTGATGATCCCGGATTCGGTGACGATGACGAACTGTTTGGCCGGATCAGTTTTGCAGAAATCAATCATCTTCTGCGTCGAGCAGACGATGTCGGCCAGTTGGCGGACTTCGCGCAAGCTCTCCGGATGCACCACGATTTTGGCGTCCGGATATTTTTTCCGAGCGCGGAGTAGGGCGGCACGTTGGAAATCTACGTGCAGGTAACAGTTGCCCTTCCATAAGGTCATCGGCCGACCGGTCTGCTCGATCACCCATTCGCCAAGATTTTGGTCGGGCACGAACAGCAAGTCCTTGTCTTTGGGCGCGGCCCGGACGATTTTTTCGGCGCTGCCACTAGTGACAATCACGTCGGATAGCGCTTTCACTGCCGCGCTACAGTTGATGTAGGCGATGGTCCAAAAGTTCGGATTGGTGGCCTGCAATTCGGCGAGTTTGGGCGCGGGGCAACTGGCTTCCAACGAGCAACCCGCATTTTTGTCCGGCAGGACGACGATTTTATCCGGGTTAAGAATCTTGGCGGTCTCGGCCATGAAATGCACGCCGCAGAAGACGATGACGCGGGCGTCCGTGCGCGCGGCTTGCTGGGCGAGGCCGAGCGAGTCGCCGACGTAATCCGCGACTTCCTGGATTTCGGCGACCTGATAATTATGCGCGAGGATGACGGCGTTGAGTTGCTTCTTGAGTTCGAACACTTCCGCGGCCAGCGGCCCGAATTTTTCCGGACTCATAGCCGGGCGCAATTGCAGTTCGCCCAAGTCCACCGGCTCGACTTCGCTAGTTACAGTCATGGGCACAAAGTATGAGTGAAAGTCAGGCCCGTCAATCTTGGGTGAAGTGCGGCTTGACCGCAGCAGTGTGGGTGCGGATACGGGTCGCCAACCCTGACCGAATGTGAAATGCGCCGCCGCCCCCGGTCGTGAACGGACAATCTCGTTGTGCCTCCGTTTTCCTTGAAATAGTCGCATTACCGACTTACCCTGCGCGCTTTGTCGCATGAATGAAATTCTGGTCATTGGACATCGTAATCCGGATACGGATGCGATCTGTTCCGCCATTGGTTACGCGGAGTTTAAGCGCCGCACCGGCATGCCGGAAGCGGTGGCGGCGCGTTGTGGTGATACCAACGACCGGATTGATTTTGTCCTGAACGAGTTTGGCGTTGCGGCCCCGAAGTTCGTCGCGGACGTCTCGCCCAAGGTGCGCGACGTGATGCAAACGCGCATTCTCAGTGTGACGCCGGAGACCACGGCTGCGGCGGCCTTGGGTTTGATGGATGAACGCGGCGTTCGGATTTTGCCGGTGCTCGATGACGACCGCAGGTGTCGCGGATTGTTGTCGTTGTTCAAGCTGAGCAAGTTTCTGTTTCCGGCCGCCAATCGGTTGGTGGATTCGCGGCGGGTGTTGTCGTCGTTGTCCAATCTGGCGCAGACCTTGCATGGGGACTTGCTGATTGCACATGATCCGGATCAGGAGGAAGACCTGACGCTGATGATCGGCGCCATGAGCGTGGAATCTTTTTCGCGACGGCTCGATACTTTCGCGCGAAATAAACTGATCATCGTGGTGGGGGATCGCTGGGACATTCAAAATCTGGCGATTCGCGAAGGGGTGCGCGCGTTGGTGGTGACGGGCGGTTTGAAGGTGGAGGAAAAAACCTTCGCCGCCGCCCGGGAGAAAAAAATCAGTTTGATTTCGTCGCCGCACGATACCGCCACCACGGCGGCGTTGTGTCGCGCGGCGGTGGCGGTGCGACATGTGTTGAATGAGGAATTCCAGAGCTTTCGCGAACATGCGCCGCTGACCGCCGTGCGCGATGAGGCCGCCGGATCGGGGTACAAGATTTTTCCCGTGTTGGATCAACAGGGCGAGACGGTGGGGATTTTATCCAAAACGGATTTCCTCAAGACGGTGAATCGCAAGCTGATCCTGGTGGACCACAACGAGCTTTCGCAGGCCGTGCCGGGCGCGGAGGAAGTCGAGATTTTGGAGATCATTGACCATCATCGCATCAGTCCGATGAGCACGGACCAGCCGATTTTGTTTCGGAACGAACCCGTCGGCTCAACCAGCACCATCGTGGCGGATTGCTTTTTCCGGCAGGGCGTGGAATTGCCCAAGGCGATCGCCGGATTGTTGCTGGCGGGATTGGTTTCCGACACCTTGAATCTGACTTCGCCGACGACCACGGCGCGCGATGTGGAAGTGTTGCGAAAGCTGGAAGAGGTGGCCGCCGTCAATGCGCGGACGTTCACCGAAAAGCTGTTCGCCTCGGGATCGCTGTTGACGTTGCAAGCCGCGCCCAAGGCCATCACCACGGATTGCAAGGAATACGCCGAAGGCCGCCAGTCCTTCAGTGTGGCGCAGATTGAGGAGACGGGTTTTGATCAGTTCTGGAAGCGCAAACAAGAGTTGCTGACGGCGTTGGCGGATTATCGGCTGCGCCATCAGTACCTGTTCTCGGCGTTGCTTGTGACGGATGTGACCACGCAGAATTCTCTACTGGTGGTGGCGGGCAATGACGATTTCCTGGCCCGCATTGATTATCCAAAACTGGAGTCCGGCATTTTCAATCTGCGAACGGTGGTGTCCCGGAAAAAACAGTTGTTGCCGTTCCTCACGCATTGTTTGCGGCGGTTGCGGGTTGAGAGCTGAACGCTCTTCGCGCCAGCGTCGAGAGCTACATGGCCCCGAGGCTTTTGGCGGCCAGCACCAATGCGTAGGCCACCAAGCCGCTGGCGGGAATGGTCAGTAGCCACGCCCAAACAATCCGTTCCACCACCTTAAGGCGAAGGTGATTGAATCCCTTGGCGCAACCGACGCCCATGATTGAGGTCGTGATGGCGTGCGTGGTGGAAACGGGCATGCCGAAGTGGGCGGCGGCCAGCAATACCGAGGCGCCGGTGGCTTCAGCGGCGAAGCCGTGGACCGGATGCAGTTTGACCATTTTGTGCCCCAGGGTTTTGATGATGCGCCAACCGCCGACGGCTGTGCCGGCGCACATGGTCAGGGCGCAGACGATTTTGATCCAGGTGGCGATGGGCAGAGATTCACCGGCGGGGACATCCGGCGTTTTCAGAAAGCTCAACCACTCCGGGAGATGGTGAAAAGCGCCGCCGGTGGTGGCGGCAACGAGGGCCAGGGCAATGATGCCCATGGTCTTTTGGGCGTCATTCGTACCGTGGCTGTAACCCATGTAGGCGGCGCTGAGCAATTGCAATTTTCCAAAGGTGCGATTCACCGTGGTCGGCCGCCAGTTGCGCAGGAGCAAGTACAGCAGGCCCATGCAGCCGAAGCCAAAGACGAAACCCAAAACCGGAGAGATCACCATGGGGACGACAACTTTCCACAAGATGCCCTTGCCCAACCACCAATGTTCGGCGTTGGGAATGGACCAGATGATGACGGACCAATCGTTGCCGGCGGCGGCCAGGCACGCGCCGCAAAGGCCGCCCACCAAGGCGTGGGAGGAACTGGAGGGTAATCCCGCCCACCAGGTGATGAGGTTCCAGATGATGGCCGCGATGAGCGCGCCACACAGCACCGACATGGTGGCGATCTTTGAGTCCACCAAACCGGAGGCCATCGTGGTGGCCACGGCCGTCCCATGAAAAGCCCCGACCAGGTTGGTCACGGCGGCCAGCATCACGGCCTGGCGCGGCGAGAGAACCTTGGTGGCCACCACGGTGGCGATGGAATTGGCCGTGTCGTGGAAGCCGTTGATGTAATTAAACAAGAGCGCCACGAAGATGACGGTCACAATGAGAGTCATCGGCGTGAATCAGGAGTTTTTGAGCACCACTTGCATGACCACGTTGCCGACATCCCGGCACCGGTCAATCACCTTTTCGATCAACTCGTATAAGTCCCGCAGGACCATGGCGCGCAAGGGCTCGTATTTGCCTTCGTAGAGTTCACGCAGGAAGCCGTTGATCACCTTGTCCGCCTCCCCTTCGACGTTGCGTAGTTTGTCGTTGAGTTGCTTCATGGTTTCCATGTCATCAATCGCCTTGAGCTGTTCCACCATTTGGTGGACCGTGGCGGTGGCTTTTTCGAGCATCTCGGCTTGTTTGGAAAAATCAACTCCCTCGACGTGCGCTCCGGCCATGAGAAAACGGGTGCCCAGCTTTTCCGCGCTCTTGGGAATCTTGTACAGCCCGCGCGCGATGGCTTCGATGTCCTCGCGCTCCAGGCCGGTGACAAAGGTATGCACCAGTTCTTCGTTGATCTGCTCGAAGATTTTTTTCTCCATCCGCCGGGCCAGGGCGAGCGCATCCAGGGTTTCAGTGCCGCGCGACGATTCCATCAATTCAATTACGAGGCGGATGCTTTCGTGAGCTTCGCGGGCGGCCGCTTGAAGTAATTCCTGGAATTTATCGCCTTTGCCGAACAACTGTTGGAAAGAAAACATGCGCAGGCTAGTTGTCGCCAAACCAGCCCGGAAAGTCCATTAAAAACATTGTGAATCCGCCATCCATCTTCGACCCCGCACCGAATCGGGCCTGGTGCGGTCGGTTTTCGATGGCTGGGTCGAAATGGATTTGGTGGTGGCAACAACATCTTTCGGGCGGCTGGGCTATCCAAGGGGGAGGCGCAATTCCGGCTCATCCATATGGGCGCGGACGGAAAAGCGCGCATCCGGGCGTTTTTGGTAAAAAAACTTGTTGCGAGTGAATCGGCGTTTGTTAATCTCTCGCTTCCGTTTATCTGGCGGTAAACAAGCTCCCAGCAACGGTTGAAGAATTTAGCAAATGCCGACAATCAATCAGTTGGTCCGCAAGGGCCGCAATAAAATCAAGTACCAGTCCAAGTCTCCGGCGCTGGAAAGAGCGCCGTTTCGTCGTGGCGTCTGCGTTCAGGTGATGACGCGTACGCCCAAGAAACCGAACTCCGCCATGCGGAAGGTGGCCAAGGTCCGGTTGACCAATGGTTATGAGGTCATTGCCTACATTCCCGATGAGGGGCACAACTTGCAGGAGCACTCGATTGTTTTGATTCGAGGCGGTCGGGTGAAGGATCTGCCCGGCGTGCGCTACCATATCGTCCGGGGCACGTTGGATGCCGCTGGCGTGGAAAAGCGGCGCGTCAGCCGTTCCAAGTATGGCGTCAAGCGTCCGAAGGAAGCCAAGGCCGCCGCGAAGTAATCCTCAGGAGATTTTTTAGAAAGCTATGTCACGTCGTCGTCAAGCCACCAAACGTCCGTTGGTTCAGGATGGAAAATATCAGAGTACGCTGGTCTCGCGGCTCGTTAACACGGTGATGATTTCTGGAAAGAAAAGCACCGCGCAGCGCATTGTGTATCGCGCGTTTGATCAACTCTCGGAGAAGAATCCCGCCAGCGATCCGGTGGAGATTCTGCAACGGGCCGTGGATAATGCCAAACCGCGGATTGAAACCAAGGCGCGTCGCGTGGGCGGCGCCACCTATCAGGTGCCGTTGGAAGTATCCTCGGATCGGCAGGTGGCTCTCGCGTTGCGTTGGATTGTGGGCTTTGCCGACGGCCGTAAAGGCACTTCCATGAGCCAGGCGCTGGCCGCTGAGATCATGGAGGCGTTTCAAGGGCAGGGCGGCGCCATCCGCAAGCGGGACGACGTTCACAAAATGGCGCAAGCGAACAAGGCCTTCGCCCACTTCCGTTGGTAGGCTCCAGATTTTAACACGCCCCGGGAGCCATTGGCTCGGGGCGTTTTTTTTACCACAGACATAATTATGACCGCACCTGTAGCAGAAACGAAATCGTTGAATTCGCCCAACCGCGAATACACGCTGGAACACACCCGTAATATCGGCATTGCCGCGCACATTGACGCCGGCAAGACGACGACGACCGAGCGCATCCTGTTTTTTACCGGCGTCACGCACAAAATCGGGGACGTGGATGACGGCAACACGGTGACGGACTGGATGGCGCAGGAAAAGGAGCGGGGCATTACGATCACCTCGGCCGCGGTCACCTGCTTCTGGACGCAAAAAGCTGAGGCGGGTTTGTACAAGTCCTTTGAAGGTGTCGGACAACGCATCAACATCATTGACACTCCCGGTCATGTGGATTTCACCGCGGAGGTCGAGCGCTCGATGCGCGTACTGGACGGCGCCGTGGCGGTGTTCTGTGGGGTTGCCGGAGTGCAGCCGCAATCGGAAACCGTGTGGCGGCAGGCCACCAAATACAAGGTGCCGCGGATCGCCTTCGTCAACAAAATGGATCGCACCGGGGCCAACTTTGCCAATGTCATCAACGACATGCGGACCAAGTTGAAGGCCAACGCTTATCCGATCATGCTGCCCATTGGCGCGGAGGATAAACTCGAGGGCGTGATTGATGTCGTTAACCAAAAAGCCATCGTGTGGGGAGTTGGTGAAGCGCAAAATGAAGGCTTGAAATACGAGGTTCGGGACTTGGCCCCTGAGCAACAGGAGCGCGCGAAAACCGCCCTGGCAGAGTTGGTGGACGCAGTTTCCAACAAGGACGATACCATCGCGGAATTGGTGCTCGAGGAAAAGCCGGTGGATGCGGCGTCGCTCAAGGCGGCCATTCGGCGGCTTACCTGCAAAATGGAATTGGTTCCAGTGTTGTGCGGTTCGTCGTTCAAGAAGAAAGGCGTGCAGCCGCTCGTGGATGCGGTCGTGGATTATTTGCCCAGCCCGCTGGATATTCCGTCGGCGCAAGGTATCGAGCCGGGCACGGATAATCCGGTCGAAGTGCCCACCAGCGATAACGAGAAATTCTGTTCGCTGGCGTTCAAGCTCTGGACGGACCCGTATGCCGGCAAGCTGGTGTTCTTCCGCGTTTACTCCGGCACCGTGGGTAAAGGAGATTCAATTTACAATCCGCGCACTCGCAAGCGCGAACGGGTGAGCCGTTTGATGGTGATTCAAGGGGGCGAACGAAAAGACGTGGACCGGGTTTATTCCGGCGAAATTGCTTCGCTGGTCGGGTTGCGCAACATCACCACGGGCGACACGCTGTGCGATGAGGCGTTTGATGTAACCCTCGAACCGCCGACCTTCCCCGAACCCGTCATCAGCATGGCCATCGAACCGAAGACCAAGGCGGATCGCGATAAGATGTCCGAAGGATTGCAGCGCCTGGCGGAGGAAGATCCGACGTTCCGTTGCTTCACCAATGAAGAAACCGGGCAGTTGATCATCGCGGGCATGGGCGAGTTGCATCTCGAAATCATCCGCGACCGTTTGATGCGCGAGTTCAAGGTGGAAGCCAATGCGGGCGCGCCGCAGATTGCGTATCGGGAAACCATCACGCAATCGAGCGACGGTGAAGGCAAGTTCATCCGGCAATCCGGTGGGCGCGGTCAATACGGCCATGCCTGCATCCAAGTGCAGCCCAACGAGCGTGGCAAGGGGATCGAGATCGAGAATAAGATCGTGGGCGGAACGATTCCGAAGGAATACATACCTGCGGTGATTGACGGAATTGAGGAAGCCATCAAAGGCGGCGTTTACGCTGGTTACCAGGTCATTGACCTCAAGGTGCAGGTTGTGGATGGCTCGTTCCATGAAGTGGACTCGAACGAACTGGCCTTCAAGATGGCGGGTATTTTTGCATTGAAAGACGCCTTCAAGAAAGCCGGCCCAATCCTGCTGGAGCCGATCATGAAGGTCGAAGTCACCACGCCGGATGAATATCAGGGTGATTTGCTGGGCGACATCAATCGTCGTCGCGGCGTCATCAACGGCATTGAAGCGAAGCAAGGGCTGACCATTTTGAACGCGCAGGTGCCGTTGGCGGAAATGTTCGGCTATGCGACGGCCATCCGCTCGCTTTCAAAAGGCCGCGCTTCCTACTCCATGGAGCCGCTGACATTCGAGCAGGTGCCCAACAGCATCGCCGAGAAAATTCTGGATACGGCCAAAGCCCGACCGGCAGCGCGGAGTTAAGCGTTGCCCGCGCTGGTTGATTTCAAAGGCCGCGTTTCGCGGCCTTTTTTGTCGGTTTATCCGCACAACCAAGCGGAGATTCTTTGTAATACGCTTGCTAACGGTCGCGATTTTCTTAAATTGAACCTCCGTTTATTCAAATATGGACTGTGATTTATTTCCGGCGGTTTTCGCCGACGCCAGCGCAACACAAACTACGGCTCAACCCTGGACGATGCTGCCGATGTTGGTGTTGATGGTGGTCATGATTGGGTTCATGTTTTTCTCCCAGTCCAAAAAAGCCAAACAGCACGCCGCCATGCTCAAGACCATCAAACCCGGTGACAAAGTGCTCACCTCGAGCGGAATCATTGGCGTGGTGCTTTCCATTCGTGACAGCACGCTGACGTTGCGCTCCGCCGATGCCAAGTTGGAATTGACGCGGTCGGCGGTGGCCGAAATCACCGAGCGCGGCAGCAAGTCCGAGTCTAAAAGCGAGTCCTGATTTTTCCCATGATCCGAAATAAATTCTGGCGGTTGACCATTGTCATCCTACTCATTCTCTGGTCGCTTTACGAAACGTATCCTCCCACCACGGGCGATCTGATCGCGCAGTTTCAGAAGCAGGCGCGGGTTATTCCCGGGGACACCACCATTTCCAACATCGTTTCCACCGCGCGCGAGTTGGAAAAGACCGTGCCGAACAAACAATACGGCAATCTGCTGGAGGCGGTGGGCACGAATGACATCGCGGGCTTCTTCCCGTTTAACGCCGCGGGCCAACCTAATCCGACCACTTACATCCTGAACCGCCTGCAACGCGAGGTGGCGGGCCGGATCAAACTCGGACTGGATTTGCGGGGCGGCACCTCGTTCCTCATGGAATTGGATACGAGTGTGCTTTCGACCAACGACACCGCCGGAGCGGTTTCTCAAGCGGTGGAAGTGATTCGGAAACGGGTGGACCGATTCGGCGTGGCCGAGCCGGTGATTTTGCCGCAGGGCGACAACCGGATTCTGGTGCAACTGCCGGGGCTTTCGGAGGATGACCGGAATCGCGCCGTTACCAATTTGCAGAAAACCGCTTTTTTGGAATTTCGCCTCGCGCACGAACGCACGGATGAATTGGTGCAAACGGGAGAAATTCCTCCGGGTTACGAGTTGCTCAAACGGCGGGAACACACCACCCAGGGCGAGCGGCTCGAGCAGGTGGTGGTGAAGCGCAAGGGCGAACCCGGGCTGACCGGCAACATCATTAAAAAAGCCGCAGCCATGCGCGGCAACATGGGCGAGCTGGAAATTGATTTTGAATTGACGCCCACCGGCGCGGAACGGTTCGCCGAAGTCACCAAGGAAAACAAAGGCCGCCGCCTGGCCATTGTGCTGGATGGACAATTATATTCCGCGCCCAACATCAACGAGCCAATTCTGACGGGAAGCGGACGGATTACGGGCAATTTTGATGTTGGCAGCGCGCGCGAGCTGGCGGGAGTGATGGAAAATCCGCTCAAAGCGCCGTTGCGCTTGCTGTCCTCGAAGAACGTGGACCCGACCCTCGGTAAAGACTCGATCCGGAGCGGGATGACGGCGTCCGCAATAGGCGTCATTCTCGTGGTGTTGCTCATGTTGGTCTATTACCGGGTGGCGGGGGTGATTGCCAATATCGCGCTGCTGACGAACATCGTCATCTTGCTCGGAGTCATGTGCGCCATCGGCGCGACCTTCACTCTGCCGGGCATCGCGGGAATCGTGTTGACCATCGGGATGGCGGTGGACGCCAACGTACTCATTTATGAGCGCATTCGAGAGGAAAAGGAGAAGGGCAAATCGTTGCGCGGGGCCATTGCCGCCGGCTATGACCGGGCCTTCAGCACGATTTTTGACTCGAACCTCACGACTCTGATCGCTTCCGTGATTTTGATATTCATGGGCACCGCCTCGGTGAAAGGTTTCGGCGTGACGCTGACGATTGGTGTGACCGCGAGCTTGTTCACGGCACTGGTCGTCACCCGCTTGATCTTTGACTGGTTGCTGGCCAAGAACTTGATCAAGGACATTAAGATGATGCACCTGGTGCGTACGTCCAAAGTGGACTTTATCAAGTGGGCCAAACCGCTGGCGATCACCAGTGTGTCAATCATGGTGATTGGCCTTGGCTTCGGGGTTTACAAAGGAAACCGGATTTACGGCGTCGAGTTTACGGGCGGCGACACGATTCAGCTCTCGGTGAATCAGGCGCACTTGGTGGATACCGCGAAATTGCGGGCGGCGGTTGATGAGCTTAAGGTGGGCGAATCCATGATCAGCTACCAATCCGATTTGGGCAGCGGGGTGAAAGCGCTGCAATTGACCTTGCGCGGCAGTGAGTCGGCGGGAAGTGAAAACGTCAACGATGTTGACAAGCTGGTGGTGGAAAAATTGCAAGCCACTTTTCCTGAATCCGAATTTGTGGTGAAGAGCATTGACAAGGTCGGGCCGCTGGTGGGCAAGGAAATCCGCAACAGCGCCATCACCTCCATTTTATTGGCACTCTTCGGAATCCTGGTCTATGTCGCCTTCCGTTATGAATTCTCCTTCGCCGTCGCGGCGGTCGTCGCCATTTTGCACGACATTTTAATCACGGCGGGCATTTATTTCATGACGCCGCGGGAGCTGAACAGCACCGTCATTGCGGCGCTGCTGACCATCGTCGGTTTCTCCATCAACGACACCATCGTGATCTTCGACCGAATCCGGGAAGATTTGCGGCTGGGCGTGCGCGGCTCCTTCCGCGAGGTGATCAATCAAGCGGTCAATCAGACTTTGAGCCGAACCTTGATCACGACCGGCACCGTGGTGTTGGCGACGCTTGCGCTCTACATTTTTGGCGGTGGGCCGGTGAACGACTTTGCCTTCACTTTCCTCGTGGGCAGCATCGTCGGAACGTACTCGACCATTTATATTGCGAGCGCCTTGGTGCTGTGGTGGCACAAGGGGCAACGTCCGGCGCTGGGCAGTGCGCCCGTGGTTTCCTCCGGGGGCGGCGCCACGGCGGCGGCCAAGGCTTGAGCAGCCGGGTTGGTCCATTCCAATCCACGTTTTAATTGTAATTCCCATCCGCTCCGAGATGGGGATGATAGGGTTGCTCGTGGCGCGAAAGGCGACTGAATCATGACTGACACTCTCACTATCAATCCTTGGTACTGGGGTGGATTCTTGGTCTGCATCCTGTTCTTTCTGGCCCTGGACCTCGGCGTTTTTCATAAACAGGCCCACGTCGTAAAATTCAAGGAAGCCCTGAGCTGGACCTGCTTGTGGGTGGTTCTCTCCCTGGCCTTTGGTTTGTTCCTGGCGCCGCATCTCATTCCCGGTTGGGAAAAGCGGGAGACGGTGGAATTCATCACCGGCTACGTGATTGAGCTTTCGCTTTCCCTGGATAATGTCTTCGTCATCGCGCTGATCTTCAGTTATTTCCGCGTGCCTGCGCCTTATCAGCATCGCGTGTTGTTCTGGGGCATTTTAGGCGCGTTGCTCATGCGCGGCGTAATGATCGCCGCCGGCGCCGCCTTCATCAGAAAATTCAGTTGGGCGCTCTATCTGCTGGGAGCGTTCCTGATTTTTACCGGCATCAAAATGTTGTTCTCCGGTCACGATGGCGTTCACCCGCAAAAAAATCTGGCGCTCAGATTCGTGCAAAAATTCCTCCCCACCACCGCCGATTTTCACGGCCAGAAGTTTGTCATCCGCGAGCGAGGCCATTTGATGCTGACGCCGCTGGCTCTGGTGCTGTTGATGGTTGAGACCACCGATTTAATTTTTGCGTTGGATTCCATTCCCGCCGTGTTTGCCATCACCACGCAGCCGTTCATTGTTTTCACCTCAAACGTCTTTGCCATCCTCGGTTTGCGCTCGCTTTACTTTGTCCTGGCCGGCGCCATCAGTTACTTCCGTTATCTCAAAGTGGGATTGGCCTTCGTGCTCGTGTTCATTGGCGTGAAGATGCTGCTCGCGCCCTCCGGCTCCGAGCCGCTGTGGTTCCAAGTCCATATCAGCAGCAACGTCTCGCTGATGGTCGTGGCGGGCATCATCGCCATTTCCATGGTGCTTTCAGTCCTTTCCAAGTGGCGCGAAAAACAGACTCGCCGAAACCGCCCGGAGTCGTGACTCTGTAGCCCCATGAAATACCGATGGTTGCCCACACCCTCCCAACCCTTGTTGGTTGAGCCGTTGGCGTCGCGGTTGAACCTTTCCCCGCTGTTGACGCAGTGTTTGATCAATCGCGGCTTGAGCACACCCGCCGCCATTCAGCGCTTCTTGCAACCGCGATTGCGCCACCTGGCCGATCCCTTTCTGTTGCCCGACATGGATCAGGCGGTGATCCGCCTGCTTCACGCCCGTGCGCTGGGAGAATCACTGGTGATTTTTGGTGATTACGACGTGGACGGCGTCACCTCCAGCACGTTATTGCTGCAAACGCTGCGCGCCTTGGGCTGGGCGGTGAACGCGTATCTGCCCCGCCGGCTGGATGAAGGCTACGGCTTGAGTCGCGAGGGCGTGGAAAATTGCCTGCACAAATATCCCGCCAAAATTTTATTGGCGGTGGATTGCGGCTCCACGGCCGGCGAAACCATCGCCTGGCTGAACGCTCGCGGCGTGGATGTCATTGTGCTGGATCATCACCAGATCTCGACGCCGGCGCCGCCCGCCCTGGCGTTGGTCAATCCCCGCGCGGCTTCGCCGGACACCGCGAGGCCTGACGGTGAAGCGATGGGCTCGTTCACCGAATTGTGCTCGGTGGGACTGGCTTTCAAACTGGCGCACGCGCTGGTCAAGCGCGGTCGGGAAATCAATCTGCCGGGCGCGAACGACTTTGACGTGCGCACTTTTCTGGATTTGGTGGCGCTGGGCACGGTGGCGGATCTGGTCCCTCTGATCGGCGAAAACCGGATTTTGGTTGCGGCCGGTTTTGAACGATTGAACACCACCCGCCGTCCGGGACTGATGGCCCTGAAGCAGGTCGCGCAGTCTCCCGAAGTGCTCGACACCTTCGACATTGGTTTTCAACTCGCGCCGCGCCTCAACGCCTCGGGCCGCCTGGAAACTGCGGAAGATTCGTTGCACTTGTTGCTGGCCGAAACGATGGACGAAGCGCTGCCGCTCGCGCAGCGCTTGGATTCGCAAAATCGCGAACGCCAGAAAATTGAGCGCACCATCGTCGAGGAAGTGTCCGCGCAAATTCGCGCGCGCTTCAATCCGGAAACGGATTTCGTCATCGTGGAAGGGCAGTTGCATTGGCACATCGGCGTGGTGGGGGTGGTGTCCGCGCGCGTTTTGCAGGAGTTTTATCGGCCCACGTTTATCATTGGCGGTGAAGGCGAGAACTGGCGTGGTTCGGGCCGGAGCGTTGCGGGCTTCGATCTGGCCATGGCGTTGCGCGAATGTGACGATCTGCTCGTGCGCCACGGCGGCCACGCGATGGCGGCGGGAGTCACCATCCAACCGGACCGGTTGGACGCGTTTCGCGCGCGGTTGAATGACATCGCGCGGCGCACGTTGAAGCGGGAGGATTTGCAACCGCCCCTGCGCCTGGATGCCGCAGTGAAGTTGGAAGACCTTTCGCTGGCGCTGCTGACCGAATTGGAACAGATGAAGCCGATGGGGCAGGAAAATCCGCCGCTGCAATTCTATGCCACCAATCTATCGCACCAGCGCCCGCTGCGTCGGGTGGGAGCCGAGCGACAACACGTCAAAATGTGGGTGACGGATGGTTCGGTTTCGCACGAAGCCATTTGGTGGAACGCCGGGAATGGCCACCTGCCGGTGGGACGGTTTGATCTCGCCTTCGTGCCGCGCATCAACGAATACAAGGAACGTCGCTCGGTGCAGTTGAAAGTCTTGGATTGGCGGCCAGCCGCAACGGCGCGTTGAGTCAACGACGGCGTTGCCTGGCCCGTGCCGACGAAGTTATCCCTGCGCCCGTGGCATTTTCCGATTCATCCAAACGACTGGAGATTCCATTCATCCAACAGATCTTTCGGAATTTCGCTGAGGAAGCGTGAAGGCTGTTGCAGCGTTACGCCTTCTCCGCCAAAACCGGCGCGCAATAGCGGATAGCAGAGGTATAACTCATTCTTGGCGCGCGTAATGGTCACGTAAAACAGGCGGCGCTCTTCCTCCAACCCGGCGTCGGTTTCCATGGAACGAGCCGAGGGGAAGAGTCCGTCACACAACATGATGCTGAAGACCACGTCGAACTCGAGTCCCTTGGCCTGATGGATGGTGGACAAGCGGATCTTCTCGTCATCCCGATCGGGCGTTTGCTGATGGTCCTCGGCTTCGACATTGGTGAGCAACGCCATTTGGGTCAGAAATTCCGCCACCGTGGCGAATTGTTGCGCAAAGACGCCGAGCTGTTTCAGGTCGTCGAGCCGGGAGCGATAGTTGGCAAAGTTTTCCTTCAGATAATCGTCGTAGCCGGCTTCGATGGTCACGGCAATCATTTTGGCGGCATGGTTGCGCACGTCCGCCGATTCGAGTTGCGCAATGGTCGTAACGAATTGCGCCCAAGCCAAAGCTGTCTTCTTGGGAACCACCGTCGCGCATTTTTGCAGGGCCACCGCCAACGACGGAACCACGGATGAGTTTGAATCCGCCTCCGCCGGGGCTTCGGATGTCGCGGCGGGTGTTTGGCTGATTTCGGCGGCGGGCAGGGCGGCCGAGAAATGTTTCCACAACTTTTCGGCGCCTTTGCCGCCGATGCCCCGCAGCAGCAACACCAGGCGTTTGAAGGATAATTCGTCGCGCGGATTGGTGACGAATTTGAGATGGGCCGCGATGTCCTTGATGTGCGCCTGCTCGAAAAAGCGGATGCCGCTGGTAATGCTGAACGGGATGTTGTGGCGCGTCAGCTCGAGTTGCAGTTCGAGCGCGTGGAAATGGGAACGATACAGCACGGCCATGCGGTTCAGTGGCGTGCCCGCGTCGCGCAGCTCCAGTGCGCGTTGGGCGACAAAGGTCGCCTGCTGTCCGGCATCCTGACACGCAACCAGCACCGGTTTATCGCCGGGCTTGCGGGCGGGCGTCAGCACTTTGGTGAACTGTTCGGTGTTGGCCGCAATGGCCGCATTCGCTACTCGTAAAATTTCCGGCGTGCTGCGGTAATTGGTTTCAATCCGATAAATTTTCGCCTGGGGGTACCGGTCGGTAAATTTGAGAATATTTTGGAAATCAGCCCCGCGCCACGCATAGATGCTTTGCGCGTCGTCGCCGACCGCCATGACGTTTTTGGTGCGGGCCGCCAGCAGATCAATCAAGTGGCTTTGCAGTTTGTTCGTATCCTGATACTCATCCACGAGAATGAATTGAAAGCGCCGCTGGTAAAGCTCGCAGATCTCCGGTTGGGTTTGCAACAGTTGCAGCCAGAGGCTCAGCAGGTCATCAAAGTCCATGGCGTTGGTGGCGCGTTTGCGGGCCACGTAGCTTTGCCCCACGGCTTCAATTTGCGGCGCGAGTGTATCGAAGTAGCCGTACTCCGTACCCAGAATTTCCGCGACTGATTTTTGGCGATTCAATGCGAGCGAAAAAATATCGCCCAACACCTCGGGCTTGGGAAAGCGCGTGGCCTTGATATCAATCTGGGCCTCCGTGATGCAGGTGCCGATCAGATGCCGGGCGTCTTCGCGATCCAGGATGGTGAAATCGCGACCGAAGCCGAGCTGCGGCGCATGCAGTCGCAAAATCCGGTTGCCGATGGAGTGAAAGGTGCCGCCCCAGAGCGCGGTCAATTCCTGCCCGAGCAGCTCGGCGACGCGCCGCATCATTTCACCCGCCGCCTTGTTCGTGAACGTCAGCAGCAGAATGCGGTCGGCGGGAATGCCTTGTTCGAGCAGGTAGGCAACGCGATAAATTAACGTGCGGGTCTTGCCCGAGCCTGCGCCGGCGATGACGAGCGCCGCTCCGGGCGGAGCGGTGACGGCGGCACATTGCTGGGGATTCAGTTCCTTGGCGTAATCAATCGCGAGTTGGACCTCGGATTGAAACGGCCGCAGGACGTAATCACGCGACATACGGACAGCGTAGGGGACGTGGCCTCCATTTCCAAGATTCGGAATGAGGGCGACGGCATTTAATTCATCGCGGAGAAACGGTGGTCAAACTCAGGCACGCCGGGTGGCGCAAAGCGCCTTTAGTTCGTGCAAATCACGAACGCGATGCGTTGCCGCATCCGCAGGCGGCACGCCAGGACGAAGGATTTGGACGGTGGTAATGCCCAATTGATTGCCGGCGGCGATTTCGGAATCGGGATTATCGCCCACCACAAGAACTTCGTCCGGCTTCAACTGATGCTCCCTCAGAATCGTTTCAAAGATTGGGCGCTTGCCTTGAGTCGGACCTGCGTCAATCGCATCAATGAGAATATCGGTGAATCGCGCGGTCAGGCCGAGTGCGCGCACTTTGCTGGCCTGCAACCGACGAAAGCCCGACGTAACGAGAAAAAGTTTTCCCGGCAGGTCTTCGAGCACTGCAAGGTCGCCGTAGCCGTGCAACGGTTGGGTGATTTCCAGTTGGCTAAAACCGCGATAACCAGCGGTGCGCATTGCCGATGAAAATCCATATTTCTCCGCCACGAAATCGAAGGGGAAACGCCAACAGTCCGTGAACGCCGCCTCCAGATCAGCGGAGGGCACGTCACCCTGATTGGCCTCACGAATGGCGTTGAAAATCGGTGCCACGATGGCCGCGCCGATCTCGGTCGCCGCCGCCAGACAACTATCCAGATCAAAAATCAAAGCCTTGATCATGAGCAGATGATGCGGCGAAATCGGCGCAGGAGCAAATGTGGCGACGAACCTTGCGGATTGGAGTGGGGAGCGTTGCGCTGACTCGCGAAGCCTCAGCGCTTGGCGGCGAACTGGCTCTCAATGCGCTCGATGTTGGCGTCAATTTGTTCGATGTACCAATTGCGACCGTCGGGGTAAGGGTCGTTCAAGAAGCGGTACAGGCCGTCAAACTCCTTTTGTAATTTCGGCAGTACGTAATCGCGCCAGAACGCGGGAGTACGGGAAATCAATTCCTCCGCGCCGCCAAACTTGGTGATGAAATCGGTGTGGCCGCGGTCGTGGCGGGCGGCTTCCTGAAATTCGGCGTGCAGGATCGGCAGTTTCTCCACGTAATCCTTGGCGGCCATTTGCCCCAGCAAATCTGCCGTGCCCAACGCGTGGCCGACCAGCCGCTCTTCCGCGCTCAGAAAAGAAATGCTTTCCAAGAATACATCTATGCCGGTGCAGCGGATCATATTCTGCACCGCGCGGATGTCGGCGAGGGGGAAGGCCTTGCGGGCCAGGAGTTGATTGGTAAATTCGAGGCTGCGCAAAACGTGCGTCGCCGTATATTTCGCTCCCGTGCCCTCCAGATCATGACGACGTTTCAAGTAACCCGTGTCGTGCAGCAGGATGCCGATCAGACCGCGCTCGAAGTTGTGCTGTGAAATCGTCGGGGTGGCTCCGGCCTTGGCGCGGCAGTGGAGCAGCCGAACGAAGCACAACGTGCCTTGCAAGGTATGCTCCAAATCGTGGTAGCGCGCATCGCTGGCCTGGTAATCCGGATGTTGCCCGGAGAAGCTGTCTTCCACCCAGCCGAAGACGCGATTCACGAATTGCGGATCGCCTTCAGGGTACATGCTCAGATACGCCGTTTGTACTTCGGATTTGACGGCGCGCGGATCGTCGGTGGCCACTATTGTGAACATGCTCGGTCACGATAGAGAAAACCACGGAGCAATGCAGCTAGGAATTGCCCGGAATCCACTCGGGAATTCTGCGGAAATCCCGTCGTGTCGCACCACGGCTTCGCCGCATGATGGCCCGGGTTCAAAGTTGGGTTCCGGCTGGGGATTATGGCGTAAAATCCTCGAAATCACCTTGCCAACACTGCGCGGCGGCAGCGGTCGGACTTTGCGCGCGTCTCAGCGCTTCCCAAATAAGATTTTATTTCAACCACCGTTCAGGCAGACTGAAACGGGTGCGTTTAGGTAAATCCATTGTTGGAACGGCGGTGCTGTGGTTGATTGCGATCACGGTGCTGCACGGCGCGTTGAACTTGCAGTGGTTCAAGCGCAAACCCGCGGGAAGCGCCCGGGAGCAGCAATTGGGCGTGGGCTTCATTCCCGTCACCTGCCACCTGACCTGTCCGGTGACCGATTACATTAATCGCAATATTGAAGGACACGGATTCTTTCAACCGTTACGCTTCAGCGGGTTTGCGGAACTGAAGGAGATGTTCCTCGGCCGTCCCGAGGAGATGCCGGCCACGTTCATTCTCGCGCCGATGGCCATCGCGTTGCGGGAACAGGGCGTGAAAATCAAGATCGTCCATTTGGGGCATCGCGACGGCACGGCGGTGGTGGTGCATAAGGATTCCAATATCTTTCACACGGCGGATTTGCGCGGCAAGACCATTGCCATTCCGGGGCGGTATGCGAATCAAAAGCTCATTTTGTATCGCGAGCTGAAGAAGGTGGGCCTGACCTTTAACGACGTGACGGTGCTGGAGATGCCGCCACCGGACATGCCGGCAGCACTGCAAACCCGCTCGGTGGATGCGATCACTTCCGGCGAGCCGTTCATGGGGCAGACCGAGTTGGACGGTTACGGTCGGGTTTTGTTCCAGGCGAAAGATGTCTGGCCGGGTTTCATTTCTTGCGTGCTGGCGGTGCATGAAAGCGCCATTCAAACCCGCCGCGCCGAAATTCAACGGCTCGTGGACGGCATTGCGTCCAGCGGCAAATGGATTGATCAAAGTTTGACCAATCGCCTGGACGCCGCGCAGTTCGTGGCCAAGAATTATTACAATCAGAACCCGCGCTTGCTCAGTTACGTGCTCAGCAAACCGCCGGATCGCGTGACTTACAGCCGCCTCCAGCCGTTGCGCCCGGACTTCGAAGAGATCGAACGACTGGCCAAAGAAGCCGGTATGCTTAACGGCACGGCGCATTTCGATGATTATGTGGACGACTCCTTCGCACCCGAGTCGGAAGCGATCCACGTCCCGTCCTTTCAGGTGAAGAAGTGAGCACGAATCCCAATCGCACCGGAAATTCCGCCGCCTGGTTGGGCGCCCACGTCGGTTTGCCCGCACTGGTGGTCGTTGGGTTTCTGGTGGGCTGGCATCTGGCGGTGCGCTGGTCGGGTAGCGATTTGTTCCCAACCCCGCTGGAAGTGTTTTATGGGATCGTGGAATTGGCGCGCCACGGATTGCTGGTGAAATACATCGTTGCGTCGTTGTTTCGGGTGAGCTGGGGGTTCAGTTGCGCCGTGGTGGTGGGCATTCCGTTGGGATTGATGCTGGGCTGGTTTCGTCCCGCGTTTCTGGCGATCAATCCCATGATCCAGATTTTGCGTCCAATCTCGCCCATCGCCTGGATTCCAGTGGCCATCCTTTGGTTTGGGGTCAAGGATAGCGCGCCGATCTTTCTGATTTTTCTCGCGAGCGTTTTTCCCATCACCGTTTCGGCCATGGCCGCCGTGCAGAACATGCAATCCGTTTATATCCGGGCGGCGCAGAATTTTGGGTTGCGCGGTTTTCGGTTGTTTCGTCGCGTCATCTTTCCGGCGGCGCTGCCGCAAATCATCACCGGGGTCCGCATCGCCTTGGGCGTGGCCTGGCTGGTGGTGGTGGCGGCGGAAATGATCGCCGTCAATTCGGGGCTGGGCTACCTCATCATTGACGCGCGCAATGCCGGCAAGCGTTACGATTTGGTGGTGGCGGGCATGGTCTTAATCGGTATCATCGGTCTGTTCCTGGATTTGTTGGTGCGACGTTTGGAGAAATTCGATGAAGTGCGGTGGGGATATGGACAACAGTGAACGGCTGATTCAGGTGCGCGATACGTGGATGTCTTTTCCCGGCAAGACGCCGGGGCAGGCGATCCACGTTTTGGAAAACGTGAATTTCGATATTCGAGCGGGCGAGTTCGTTTGTATTGTCGGGCCTTCCGGTTGTGGCAAATCCACGCTGCTCAACATCCTCGGCGGGTTTCTCAAGGAAACGCGCGGCGTGGTGCGGGTGGAGGGTGAACTGGTGGCGGGACCGGACCCGGGGCGCATCTTTGTTTTTCAGGAGAACGGCGTTTTTCCGTGGCTGACCGTGGAGCAGAATGTCGGCTTCGGTTTGTTATCTCGGCCTGAAACCGAACGCGCGGAGCGGGTGAAACACTATCTGCAGATGGTGGGTTTGACCGGTTTCGAAACGGCGTACCCGCGTGAACTTTCCGGTGGAATGCGGCAGCGGGTGGAGATCGCCCGCGCTTTGGCGGCTGAGGCGCGCGTGCTTTACATGGACGAGCCGTTTGGTGCGCTCGATTTTTTAACGCGTCTCAAAATGCGCAACGACTTGATCCGCATCTGGCAGGCCGAGCACAAGACCATCATTTTTGTTACGCACGACATCGAGGAAGCGGTGCAACTGGCGGATCGCGTTTTGGTGATGAGCCGGCGTCCGGCCACCGTGCAGGCGGAGGTGACGGTTGACTTGCCGCGTCCGCGTGATTTGGATACGTCCGAGTATCTCGCCACGCGCGACCAGATTTTTTCCATCATGGGCATGGACGCCTACGGGGACGAACGGGAGGTTTCACCGCGCGCGCCAGCGCTGGCCAACGAGTCGTGAGGCTCCCGGATTGCCGGGGGTGTGGCGGCTTCAAGCGCCGGCCAGCTTGCGCAGTTCGGTCTTTAAGATTTTTCCGGTGGCGTTCCGCGGCAGTGCGGGCACGACGGTGATGTGGCGCGGGATTTTGTAAGTGGCCAGGCGTTCGCGCAGAAATCTCACCAGTGCCGTTTCGTCCAGAGTGGTCCCGTCGGCAGTGGCGACGTAAGCGACCGGTTGTTCACCTTTACGCGCGTCGGTGACGCCGATGACCGCCGCCTCTTTCACGCCGGGGAATTGATAAATCACTTCCTCGACCTCGCGCGGATAGACGTTGATGCCATTGACGAGCAGCATGTCTTTCTTGCGATCCGTGATGAAGAAATAACCTTCGTCATCGCGATAACCGATATCGCCCGTCAACAGCCAGCCGTCCCGGAGCGCACGCGCGGTTTCCGCGGGGTTGTTCCAGTAACCCAACATGACGTTGCCGCCGCGCACGCAGAGTTCACCAGTCGTGTTGGGGCCTAAAATGTTGCCCTCGTCATCTTGAATCGTGAGTTCCAGATTGGGCAACGGCAGACCGATCGAGCCGGGCTTGCGCACACCGTGCAGCGGGTTTTTCGACACCACCGGGCTTGCTTCGCTCAGGCCGTAACCTTCGATCAACGGGATGTGGTGCTTGGCTTCAAAGTCCTTCAGCACTTGAACCGGCAACGGCGCCGCACCGCTGACGCAAAGTCGGAAGGGGAGTTTGGCGGGCAACTGCGCATGGGTGAGGGTTCGATAAAACTGTGGAATGGCCGGTAACACCGTGGCTTGGCGCTGATACATCTCCCGCAACATCTGCTGCGGTTGATTCAACGATTTGATCAACACCATGCTGCCGCCCACGAGCATCGGCAGCAACATGCCCACCGTCATCATGTAACTGTGGAACAACGGCAAAAAGACGGCATAGCGATCGGATTCCATGGCTTCGAGCACCTTCTGACAGCCCGCCACGTTGTGCAGCAGATTGCCGTGGGAAAGCATGGCGCCCTTGGGTTTGCCGGTGGTGCCGGAGGTGTAAATGATGACGGCCAGATCCGATTCGGCGCGTTGCCGAGCGGCGTCCGGCAGCGACGGAGTTCCTTGCGGTGCTGGTTGTGTGAAGGCCGTCAGGGTTTCCACCTTGGCGATTTGCAAACCCGGACGACTTGCCGCCAGCGTTGCCGCCGCCGCTCCCAATTCCTCATCCGTAATCAGCAGGTTAATACCCGCGTCTTCGAGGATGAAGCTGACCTCGGCAGGTTTCAGAAAGTTATTGATCGGCACCACGGCGGCGCCCGTTGCGAGAATGCCAAAATACGAGGGAACAAACTCGGGCCGGTTTTTCAGCCAGAGCGCCACGCGGTCGCCGGATTTGACGCCGAATTTCCCGGTCAATTCTGTCGCCACGGCCAGCGCTTGAGCCCAGATCGCGCCAAAGGTGAATTCGCTGGTGTCCCAGTAAATCGCGATTTTGCCGGCGCGCGTTTGCACGGATTGGGCGAAGGCCTCAGATAAATTCATGGGCGAAACTGTAAACTTTTTGGCCGTCGGTTTGCAAGGTTGCTCGACGGGGTGCGACGGATGGCGCGGCGGATTTCTGATCCGGCTCTGGAAAACGATTTTGACTTTGAGGGTATCTTTGGCCTTTTATGGCGCGGCGTGATTGATACGGAAGAGAAGTTGGCGGGGCTGGTACCGGCGCTGCGGGCGGCGGATTGGCTGGCGGTGGACACCGAGGCGGACAGTTTGCACGCTTACCCGGAAAAAATTTGCCTGATCCAAATCACGACGGGCATCGGCGACCGTTTGATTGATCCGCTCGCCGTCGGAGACCTCAGCCCCTTGCTCCAGGCGCTGGCCGGTCACCAACTCATCATGCACGCGGCGGATTACGACATGCGGCTGCTCTTCAAGCATCACGCGTTCAAGCCCGACGCGATTTTTGACACGATGCTGGCGGCGCGGTTACTCGGCTACCGCGAGTTTGGACTTGGCGCTTTGGCGGAACAAATCCTAGGCATCAAACTGGACAAGGGACCACAGAAAGCGGATTGGGCGCGGCGACCGTTGACCGAGCGCATGATCACTTACGCGCTCAACGACACGCACCATCTCAAGCTGCTGGCGAATCATTTGACTCGCGCGTTGACCGAGAAGCATCGGCTCGACTGGCATCGCGAATGGTGCGCGCGTTTAATCGAAGAATGTACGCGGCCATCTGAAGAGGACCCCGATCGCGTGTGGCGGATCAAGGGCGCGCATGCGTTGAACCGCGCCGGCTTGGCGGTGTTGCGAGCGTTATGGCACTGGCGCGAAGGCGAGGCGCTCAGGGCCAATCGCCCTCCATTTTTTATTCTCGCGCACGAGAAGTTGATTGCTCTGGCGCAAGCGGCGGTGACTCAGCAGTCTTTGGAATTGGTATTTCCACGTCATCTTTCACCCCGACGACGGGAGGGGATTAGCAAAACGGTTCACGCCGCGCTCAAGCAATCGCCTGACGCGTTTCCACAAATTTTGCGCAACCGCACGCGGCGTCCATCCGAAGCCGAGCGCCGTCGTTATCAGGAATTGGAAGCGCGGCGCGATCGGGCGGCGCAGGCCTTGGGCCTGGAAGCTTCAATCGTCGCCAATCGCACCCTGCTGGGAGAATTGGCGCACGACTGGGATCAGCACGCGCCGCAATTGATGAACTGGCAGCGCGCGTTGTTGGATCACGCCTGACGCCGTTTACGGAAGGGTTTGAAACGCTCCAAGAGCAAAATTCCGCACCACGCCACGCAGCTCCAACCGAAACGGTCGCCGACGGCGTTGTAAAGCGTTGGAGCGCGTTTAGCCGCCGGCGCGTAAGTGACCCGCCAATGGGCGAATCCCGGGCCGTATTCGCTGCCTTCCGCATCTTGAAAGACTTCACGCATCCGTCCCGCCGCGTCGAACCAGCACGTCACTCCGTTGTTACAGGCGCGCAGCAGCGGCACGCCATTTTCCACCGCGCGAAAGGCTGCGCTGGCCGCCTGTTGCCATTGCGCGGCGCCGTCGCCGAACCAGCCGTCGTTGGTCAGGTTCACCAATAAATCAGTTTCCGCATTTACATGTTCGCGAACGTGGTGAGGAAAGACATCCTCGAAGCAAATCAACGGCGCGAGGCGGGTGTGCGCCGGTGCGACCAATTCGGTTTCTGGATCGGGAGAGTCCTCATAGTCAGGAACGTCGTGCGTGGCAAAGGGGTGTTCCAAATTGAATTGTGTCACTTCCCGTCCGGGGGTGTAGGCGCCGGTGATGGGCGTGAACCACTTCACGAACGGCAGGTAGTCAATCAAAGGGACGTATTCACCGAAGATCACGAGCTGGCGTTTGTGATAACTGCCGGTAAGCGCGCCCGCCGGGTTTAGCCACAGGGCGGAATTGAAGACTTCCCAGGCGTTGCTGCTCGTCGTCTGGCCGAGCTTCGGTCGCACTTCGTCCGCGCAGAACAGCATCCAGACGTGGCGGTGCCGCACCAGATTCGTGATGGTTGCAAACGTGTCGTAGTCCAGATCGGGCACTGCGGCTTCGGGCCAGAGCAGCAGGTCGGTTTTGTTCGTTAGCGCGGTTTTCGTTAATGACACGAGGTGGTCAAAACGGGCCGAGTTTTCGTCCGGATTCCAAATCATGGTCTGTGGCACGGACGGTTGAACCAACGTGACGCGCAATGCCGCTTCCTCGGCCGGCATTTGGTGGAGTCGCGACAGTCCTTGATTGAAGACGACGATAACAACGATCAGGGGGAAGATGATTTCGCCCAGCCAGATGTAGCGCGTGGTGGGATTGCGCAGCAATGTTCCGACGCTGGAATAGAACGCCAGCGCCATCCACACGACGAGGAAGGAAACTCCGTAAACGCCGGTGACGGCGGCGATTTGGATGAGCGGCGTCAACTCCCATTGCGTCGCGCCCAGAGGCGACCAGGGGAAACCGCTGAACAAGCGGGAGCGAATCATTTCCAATGCCACCCACGCCGCGGCGCCGCTCAGACACCAGAAGCAACGCCACAACCAGGTGCCGCGTCCAATCCGCCCCGCCAGAAACCAAACCCAGGTGGCCGGGTAGATCGCCAGAAAAGCGCATAACGCCGCCCAGCCGAGTATGGGAAAGCCGGTGACGGGAATCGCCAGCAACCAGCTCAGTGTGGTCAGCCAGAATACCAGACCGCTGAGATAGCCGATGCGCCAGGCCGCACCCGGAGTCAACCCATGCGCGCTGGCCAGCAGCAACGCCGGACCGACCCAAGCCGCCCCGGCTAAATTGAACTTGGGAAAAGCGAGAGCCAGCACCACTCCCGCCAACACGGCGAGCAGATGGCGATGGAATTTTCTAATCAACGCCAGGACCTTCAATCACTTGAGCTTGCGCGAATTGAGGCGTCCAACGCAAGCCGCCGGAATCGGAAAGAGTGGTGGCGTGCCATTCAGCCGGATGTTTCGGCGACAACAAAGCCGAATTACGAGGCGATGCAATCACCGCTCGCGCCGGTTCATCGGTTCAACTGACCGCCCACTTGAGTACGGCTTTCTGGGCGTGCAGGCGGTTCTCGGCTTGAGTGAAAATCGTGTCGGCGTGCGCTTCAAAAGTTTCGTCGTCAATTTCCTTGCCGCGATAGGCAGGGAGGCAGTGCATGACGAGGGCGTCGGGCTGGGCGAGTTTCACCAAGGCGCGATTGATTTGATAATGTTTCAGCACTTTCGTGCGGGCGGCGGCTTCGGCTTCTTTGCCCATGGAAACCCAGACGTCAGTGTAAAGCACATCGGCGTTACGCGCGGCGGCTCGCAGGTCGGTCGTGCAAATGATATTTCCCCCCGCGCGCTTTAGCAGCGTCGGGCTGGGTTGGAATTTTTTAGGCGCAGCGATACGTAATTCGAATCCCAGTTTGGCCGCGGCAAAAATCCAGGAGATGGGCACGTTGCAGGCGCCATCACCGATGAAGGTGACGACCAAACCGCGCAGTGATTTGCGCTTCTCCAGAATCGTTTGCAGGTCGGCGAGGATCTGGCACGGATGCTCCTGATCCGTCAGCGCGTTGATGGTGGGAATTTTGGCGTAGCGCGCAAAGTCTTCCACGTCGGTTTGGGCGAAGGTGCGGAAAATCGCGCCGTGGATCATGCGGCCCATGACGCGGGCGGTATCTTTGATTGGTTCGCCGCGCCCCATTTGAATGTCCAGGGTGTTAAGAAACATCGGGCGCCCGCCAAGTTCGCTGACTCCGACCTCGAAGGAGATCCGCGTCCGGGTCGAGGCTTTGGCGAAAATCAGCGCCCATGTCTGGCCGGCCAGTGGCTTGGCGCGGTGATGGCCGCGGGTGCGTTTCATCACAACGGCGTCAGCGAGAATTGCGTTTATGTCGCGCAGCGAAAGCTGCTCAATGCTTAACAAATGTTTCACGTTCTTTGGTAATCAAGGCGTATGGCCCGGTCTTAATCAGTCAGAGACAATACTTTATAGTGGCGAGTGACTGCAGATTCAAGTTTGGTGAAGCTCGAGCGGCATTTTATCAAAGCGGTTGGCGACGTTTTTTAACGCTGAAATGGACGCTCGCAAATCCCTTATGCGTCAAGTGCGGCGGCGACCTTGGCGATAATCGCCAGTCCCTCTTCCGCGTCCGCTTTGGACAAATTCAGCGCCGGAAGAATCCGCAGCACGCGCATGCCGGCGGGGATCAACAGAAGTCCGGCCTCCTGCATTTTCGCGGTCATGACGGCTGCGGGCGTTTTTCCGGCGACGTTGAGCGACGGAACGTCGTCGGCGAGTTCCAGTCCCAGGATCAAACCAAAACCACGGACGCCGCGAAATAGTCGGGGATGTTGCTGGATGATTTTTTGCAAACCCGCGGTGAGGAACTCGCCCATGCGTCGCGCGTTGTCCGCGAGTTTTTCGTTTTCAATGACGGACAAAACCTTGAGCGCCACCGCGCAGGCCAGGGGAGAGCCGCCATAAGTCGTGGCGTGCGTTCCGGGACTGAGCAGATCCGCATACGGTGCGCGCGCCCAAAACGCGCCGATGGGAAACCCTCCGCCGAGTGATTTGGCCATGGAGACACCGTCGGGCAAAAATTTTTCACCGCCGGGTGTGTTTTCCAAAATCCGTTGAAAACTTTGAAAACGGCCGCTCCGAAAATGACCGCTTTGCACACAATCCAAAAGCAGGAGCAGTTTTTTCTCGTCGCACAACGCGCGTAGCCCGAGCAGATATTCCGCCGTCGCGGGGGTCACTCCGCCTTCGCCTTGAACGTCCTCCACCAAAATGGCGACGGTGGCCGGTGAGAGCGCCGCTCGCATCGCGGCCAGGTCGTTGTAGGGCACCTGGCGGAAGCCGGCGACCATGGGTTCAAACCCTTTTTTCACCTTGTCTTGTCCGGTCGCGGCGATCCCCGCCAGCGTGCGGCCGTGAAAGGAATTGACCGTCGTGAGGATTTCGAACCGGCCTTCGTCGTGACCGAATTTTCGCGCGAGCTTGAACAAGCCTTCATTGGCTTCGCCGCCGCTGTTGGCAAAGAAACATTTCCCCGGACCAATCAATCGAACCAGCGCCTGGGCCAGTCGCCCTTGAGGTTCGGTATAATAGAGATTTGAAACGTGAATGAGTCGGCGCGCCTGCTCGGTGAGCGCCTCCACCATGGCCGGGTGCGCGTGGCCCAATGAGCAGACGGCAATGCCGCCACCGAGATCGAGATAGCGGCGGCCGTTGACATCGTAAACGTGGCTGCCGCTGCCGTGACTCAGGGTGAGATCGAGCCGGCCATAACTCGGAATGACGTTCTGGTTGAATAGCTCGCGGATTTTTGCGTCTGTGGTGTTGTGGGAAATCGGGTGAGATGGAAGAGCAGTTTCGTTCATGCTGGATCAGCGATAAAAGTTGGATGTTCAGGGATTGTTACCGGTCAGGAAAAGCGAAATCAGCGATTGAATTATCGGGTCAATTAGCTGGCATCAAAACTAAAATGAGCTTGAATGAATATAGATTCGAATACTTGCCTGAAATCCCATCGGTTGATAAGATGCCCTGTTGGTTTTAGAAATACCAGAACTTAAAAATATGAAATTGAATCGAACACTCGCCGCAGTCGGTAGCCTGGCTATCGCGTTTCAAATGGCGACGGCTGGAAATATCACTGGGAAAGTTACACTGGTCGGCAACCCGCCGCCAGAGAAGGAAATCACGCCGCTCAAAGACGACGCGCAGTGCGGCAAGTTGCATCCGGGACCGACACCCAAAACGCAATTTTTCGTGGTGGGACCGAACAAGGAATTGTCCGATGTAGTGGTCGTGTTGCAAGGCGACAGTCTCAAGGGTAAATCCACCGGCGCCACGGCTGGCCCCGCTGAGTTGGATCAAATCGGATGTATTTACACGCCGCAGATTCTTGCGGTGCAGACCGGTCAGAAAATCGTGGTAAAAAATTCTGACCCGGTGATGCACAACGTGCATACCACGCCGACGGCTGCGGGGAACAAGGAAGAGAATCGCGCGCAGTTGGCTGGTGGACCGGACCTCACCTTTGTAATTCCGAATGCGGAAGAGTTCCTGCGCTTCAAATGCGACGTGCATCCGTGGATGTTTGCCTGGGTGACCGTGGTGGATCATCCCTATTTCGCGGTGACGGGCACGGATGGTTCGTTCACGATCAAAGACGTGCCGCCCGGCAAATACAAGCTGGTGGCCTACCATCGGAAAGCCGCTCCCAAGGGTATTGTGAAGGACATTGAAGTAACGGCCGACGGTGCGAAAGTGGATTTCGCGGCCGAAGTAAAGTGAAGTAGTTGCTTTCAGAAAACCGCTGTGGTCAGGACCGCAGCGGTTTTCTTTTTCCGGCGCGCCTCATGGTTTCTTCTGCAACCGCATATAAGCCGTGGTTACATCGCTTTGCGGTGTTCACGGCGCTGGCCACTTTGGGGCTGGTGGGCATGGGCGGGTTGGTCACCAGTCACGGCGTGGGCATGGCGGTGCCTGACTGGCCGACCAGTTACGGTTACAACATGTTTGCGCTGCCGATTTCCACCTGGCTGACTGGCGGGATTTTTCATGAACACACCCACCGTTTATGGGCCTCGCTGGTGGGCCTCTTGGTGGTGGCGCTGACGCGCTGGTTGGGCGGAAAAAAATCCCAACTGCCGCTGCTCTTCATCGGGCTTGCGGAAATTTTACTGGGGCTGGCTTTATTGAGATTGGGCGCCGATTGGAAAGGCGCGGGGCATTTTCTTTCAGGAATCGGCGGTGTGGTTTTGCTGGCGGGATTGGTCTGGACGAAAAACCACGCTGCACCCGACCGTCTGCCAATGCTGATCTGGATCGCCTTTGGTTTGGTGCAGTTGCAAGGTTTGCTCGGCGGTTTGCGGGTGGTGTTGGATGCCGGCGTTTTTGCCGGGGTGCGACTCGGCACCATTTTGGGAATCTTCCACGGCTGCTTGGGACAATTGTTCCTTGTGTTGATGGCGGTTATTGCCTTGATGACCAGTCGCTGGTGGCACGCCCCCTCCGCGCAGATCACTTCGTTTCGGGCGCGGCCCTGGTTCGTGGCGGCCACGACTCTGATATTTTTGCAACTTCTCCTCGGTGCGACCATGCGCCATCAACATGCGGGTCTGAGCATCCCCGATTTTCCGCTGGCCTACGGAAAAATCTGGCCGGACATGAGTTCCGCCGCCGTGGCCGAATATAATTTGAAGCGGCTCGAAGTGACCGCGGTGAACCCCATTACCGCCTTTCAAATTGAACTGCAACTGGCGCATCGCATTGTTGCTTTGCTGATTTTGGCGGCCGTGGGGCGGTGCGTTTGGCTGGCGCGCGATCGCGCGATGAAACGATTGGCGCAATGCTGGTTGGGATTAATTTTAGTGCAGGTGGCGCTGGGGGCATGGACGATTTGGTCCAACAAAGCCGCCGACGTGGCCACCGGACACGTTTTGGTCGGCGCACTTTCGCTCGTGACAGGCGGGTTCGGTTGTTTTATTTATTACCGGCGTTTTGCTTGCGGCGAAGCTCCCGGTTCGATGGCTCATTCTCCCTCGACCCCGCCTCGTTCCGTCACGACGTAATTGTAGATGAACTCTGTAATACCAGGAATTACCAGCGCGACTTCGACCAAAGGATGGATTTCCGTCTATGCGGATTTGGTCAAAGCGCGATTGGTTCTGATGGTGTTGGTCACCACCTTGGCGGGCGCGTATCTCGGTTGTGACCAATTTGGTGCGGAGTACGTAATAATTTTCCACGCCGTATTGGGCACCGCGTTGATCGCGGGTGGCGCGGCCGCATTGAATCAATTTTTAGAGCGCGAGCACGATGCGCGGATGCGGCGTACTGCGGGGCGCCCGCTGCCCTCGGGCCGATTGCAACCCTTGACGGTGATGTTGTTTGGCGGCACTTGTGCATTGATGGGAACGATCTACCTCGCCGCGTTGGTCAATCCGCTGACCTGCGTGCTGGGAGTCATTTCCTTCATCAGCTATTTGTTCATTTACACGCCGCTAAAGCGTCTGACCTGGTGGAACACTGCGGTGGGGACCGTTCCCGGCGCGCTACCCTGTTTGATGGGCTGGACGGCGACGCGCGGTCAATTGAGCACCGAAGCGTGGGTGTTGTTTGCCATCATTGTGCTCTGGCAATTGCCGCACTTCTGCGCCATTGCCTGGATTTACAAGGATGATTACGCCCGCGCCGGCTACAAAATGGTATCGGTGGTGGAACCAAGCGGCGATCGCGCCGCACAACAGGCGATCGGCAATGCTGCGGTGTTGTTGTTGGTCAGTCTCATGCCGACGTTGGTGCATTTGGCGGGGTGGTTGTATTTTGCGGCGGCTCTGGGGCTGGGCGGATTGTACCTGCTGCGCTCGATTCAGTTCGCGCGAACTTTGGATATGCGCAGTGCCAAAAAATTGTTTCGCACCTCGATCGTTTACCTCGCGTTATTATTAGTGGCGCTGGCCATTGATAAACAATAAGGCAACCTCACCAAAACGGATTTGCTCCCATTCGGGCGTGGCCCTTGTTCCCAGGTTCCATCAAGGGTGGATCTGCGGTGATGCAAATCAGGCTGCTTCGCGTTCATGAAAGTTTCCGAAATACAGTAATCGCCAACTGGGTGTCGCTTGGTTCTCATTCTTTACCCGTGCCGCTGATTCTGTCACTCTGCGCGAGTGACCGTTTATTGCCGCATGGTGATCGTAGGACTTGTTGTCTTGGCGCTGCGCGCCTTCGCCGGCGGGAGCGGCTTGAACACATTCGTGGTGGTTAATCAGAACAGCACAAACTCCGTCGAGCTGGGAAATTATTATTGTGAGCGGCGAGGCGTGCCCGCACAGAATCTATTGCGGATCAATTGGCCGGGTGGCAACACCACTTGGACGCGGTCGGAGTTTGAAAGCGCTTTACGCGCACCGCTGCTCAATGCGCTGGCTGACCGGCGGTTGACCAATCAAATTGAGTATCTCGTCCTGTGCATGGACCTTCCGTATCAGGTGACGGAGACCACGGGAAATCCGGTCACTAGCGGCGTGAACAGCACCACGTCGGTTTTATTTTATGGGTTTCATCCGGATGGCTGCATCAATTGCCCTGGAGGGTTGCCCTCGTGCAATCTGCCGACGGAAACCACTAATCGTTACGCGGGCAGTGAAGGGATTTTCCGATACACGCCGCCAATCAACCCGAATAGCAATTCCTGGCTGGCGTTTTTATTAACCGCTCCCGATCTCGCCCGCGCCAAGGCGGTGGTGGACTTGGGAGTGGCGGCGGATGGTTCGCTGCCGACGCAACCGGTTTTCCTGACCAAAAGTTCGGACAAAATCCGCAACCTGCGCTACCTCCAGGCGGATGACGTTGTTTTCAACACCCGAATTGATGGCAATCGCCCGATTGTGCAGACCAATACTTCGAGTCCCCTGGGATTGGGGGCAATGTCCGGTTTGCAGATTGGCAAACAAGTGTTCACGGTGACCGATCTGGAGGCAGCGCCCGGAGCAATGATTGATAACCTCACGTCCTACGGCGGGATTCTTTTTAATTATACGGAACACACCACCGCGATGGATTTTATCCGGCACGGCGCCACGGCCAGTTACGGCACGATCGTTGAGCCGTGCGCCTACGCGGAAAAATTTCCAGCCGCGCAAAACTATTTTTATCAAGCGCGCGGATTTTCCATCGCGGAAGGTTATTACCAGAGCGTGACCAACCCTTATCAGGGCATTCTGGTTGGCGAACCGCTGGCGGCGCCCTTCGCCGTTCCCGGATCGGGAAATTGGATTGGGCTGCCGGATGAAGCTCCGCTGCACGGCGATACCAATCTGACACTGCATCTGGAGTCACCGACGTGGGCGCGGCCTTTCCAGCAGGTGGATTTGTTTGTGGACGGCAACTGGTTTACGACGGTGAGCCACCTCTTGCCGCAAGCCGGCAATCGCCTTTCGACCACCATCAATAATATTCCGGTGCATTACGAAGTTCCGCCCGAGGCGACAATTCAATCCGTGGTCACGGGATTGGTTGCGCAGTTAAATGCCGTCACCAATTCGACCAAGGTTCGAGCGGTGGCGCACGGAGATCGAGTCGAATTACAAAGTTTGAATCTCAACGCCAGCGGTTCGAACGTGACGATCAGCGTGGGCAGCGCGCAAAAAGCTGAAGAACCTCTCACCACGTTTATCCGCGCCAGTCGCAGCACCTTTTTGGATACCGCCGCGGTGGGGTTGCTGCAATTCGAGGTGATGGGGCAGGTCGTGGAGGAGGACTACCTGGGATTGACCGTCACGCTTACAAACGGCGCCACCACTACAATTACGTTGACCAATCAAGCGCCTCCCAGCGGGAATTCGGTCGCCGATCTGCAAACCTTGGTGCAAAATTTAATTACTGGGATCAACACCCATCCGGCGCTGACTGGGCCGGATGGTGTGCAAGCGGAAGACTTGGTGGTCATGATGAACGGTAACATTCCTTACGCGCAATTCAATCTGCGCGCGCGGCATCACGGGTGGCCTGCGGCACAAATTCAGGCGCAGTTGCTGGGGACATTCACTCTGCATCCGGAGACATCCAAACGACTGGAGGATAATCTCAACGATCTGCGACCGCGCAATCATCTGTACCTCACCGCCGGACTGACCAATTGGAATTTAATTGTTCCGCTGAATACCCAACCGTTGCCGGATGGCAACCATGAACTGCTGGCGGTGGCTTACGAAGGCAGTCACGTGCGGACACAGACGCGCGCGACACAAAACATCCGCGTGACGAATAATGACTGGGCGGCAACCCTGACCCCGCTGCTCGGCGGCAGCACGACGGCGTTGGAAGCGACGCTGGAATTTGGGGTGGCAGTGAACACCAACGAGGTGGCCATGATTGAACTATTTAGCACGGGCGGTTCGCTTGGCGTTGTTCAAAATTCAAATCAGGCGACTTTTTCGGTTGCCGCGGTTGATCTGGGCATCGGGTTACATCCAATCCATGCCCTGGTCACGCGAACTGACGGAACGCAATTCCGCACTGAAACCTTTTGGACGCGGATTGTCGGGCGCGAAATGCCGTTCACTTTGACCGTAACCGAGCCGTTCCCAACCATCACCTGGCCTGCGGCTGCCGGTCGAACGTATCAAATTCTTACCACCACCAATCTGAACCAGCCTTTTGCTGCGCGGGCGACGGTTACTCCCACGAATGCGCTCGGGCAGTGGTTCGATACGGCGGTCTTGAACCAACAACGATTTTATTTGGTTAAAACGCCTTGAGGCGTATTGTGAAGCCGTGACTTTGCAAATGCAGCCGGGCCTTTGGGGATGGAGCCGCCCAGTGTTCAAGCGGTGCGGGTTGCTGCTGTGTTTCGGGCTGGGATTGACTGCGGCGACGGCGCTGGGAAATTCCAACTCCTTAAACTGGGATCGCGCCAGTGGCACCGTCACTGCGGATCTGCAAAAAGTGAGGCTCATGGAGCTGTTGGAGGACATCGCCGGCCAATCTGGTTGGCAGGTCTTCGTGGAGCCAGACGATAATTTTCAGACCTCGGCAAAATTCCAAAACCTGCGCACGGGTGAAGCGTTACGACGATTGTTCGGCAGTATTAATTACGCGGTGGTACCGCAGACGAACGGCGTGCCGCGGCTTTACGTCTTTCGCACCGCCATGCAGAACGCGGTGCGATCAGTGACCGAGTCCAAGACCGTGCGCAAACCGGAAGCGCGCCGGGTGCCGAATGAGTTGGTTCTGCGTTTGAAGCCGGGCACCGACGCGGAAGCGCTCGCCAAATTGTTGGGTGGCAAAATTGTGGGAACCATTCCTGAATTGAACGCTTATCGAATCCAGTTTGACGATGAAGCGGCAACGGAATCGGCCCGTAGCCAATTAGCCGGAAATCCGGAGGTGGTCGGGGTGGAAGATAATTATTACGTGGATCTGCCACAAGCACCGCAATCGTTGAGGGTGTGATTGGAAGTGACGGTCAATTGAGGCCGAGTTTTGGCGTGGACCAGTAGCGCGACCAGAGTTGGTTGGCGCGGGCCACGCGTAGGCCTAGCATGGCTTCGGCGTTGGTTTCCTTCCACCAACTGCCCGCCAGTTTGAGCCGTTGTTGAATCACATGCCGATGGCCGCTTTCAATCTCGCCGGAGCCGATCTCCAGTCCCGCCGTCCGTGCGCCCGCATAGTCCAGATGCGCCCGCCGTTCGCTCAAGTAGCGGTACGCCGCCCGCACGGGCGCGGTCGGCACGCCTTCGGGTTCGAGGTGCGCAGTCAACGCCCGCAGCACGGCCGACACCTTGTTTTCCAGCAACCGGCTTTGTTGGCGGCGGCGCCAGCGTTCGGGATTTTTGGGGTGAATCACCGTCGCGGCCGCCGCGAGGTATTCGCTCACGTGGTAGAAGTCCAACAAGTAATCACCTTGCGCGCCGAACTGTTCCTGGAACTGGGTGAGAATCCAGGCCGCCCCGTCGCCCACCCCATGGACGTGCGTGCGTGCGCCCAGCCCGGCGGCTTGGGCCGTGGCCCGCCACATCGCGCCAGCCAGCGTCACGCTGCCCAAGGTGGCGCCGTAGCAGGGCGTGGCCGAGTCTTTGGGCCGAGCCAGACACAAACGCGCTTCGCGCCAGATGAGTTGTTTGCCGCAGCGACGATCTTCGCTGTGGGTGGGCGGCACCATGATGGGAATCAGACTGCCGTCCAGTTGCGTGACCAGCGTGCGGACCGCGCGTTTGGGCGGCGTGACGGCCAAGGCGCTGATCCGCGCCCCGTGCGCCAAGGTGTGCTGGCGCACCGCTGTGGCCGTCACGTCCAGCCCGTAGTGTTCCCGCACGCGTTGAGCGGCGCGGGCAAAACTTTCCTCGGCCCCGAAATCCACCAGCGCCCGTTGCAACCGCCGCGAACGGCCGCGCGGATTCACCCTGGCCCGTTGGCAGAAGGGGCGCAACAACCGGCCGCGCCGGCCCAGCCGCCATTGCGTCTCCTGGACTTCCACCCACCCAAAGGTGGTCTGCCACGTCAGTCTTTTTTTTTACCGTAGTGAATGGCATCCGGATGGCGCTGGGGCACCTGGGCTTGGGTGTGGGCCTCGGCTTCGCGGGCCCACTGGCCCAAAAGCTCCTGAGCCAATTGGCGCACCTGCGCGCTCACGCGCGCTTCGGCTTCATCGGCGGTGCAGTCGTCGGTGACGGATTGGTCGAGCGTATCGGCCAGTTCGTGCAGCCGTGCCAGCACGTCGGGCCGATGCGCCAACCGCTCTTCCAGGGATCGGCGGGAAGGGGAAACGTTTTTGGATTTCGGTCGTTCATCGTTCATGAACCACTTCAAATATACAAAATCGTTCCAAGGCGCCAGGGCTAAATCACTTACAAAAAATTAGCCTTTGACCGTCACTTCCAATCACACCCAATCGTTGACGGGACTGGCCGCGCTATCGCCGCGCTTGAGTTTGGACCCGGCGCGAGCAGACGGCAACAACGTGGTGGTGGCGTTTGTGGATACGACATTGCAACCACTCGGACCGCTGGAACAATTTGTGAAAGAGCGCATCTCCGTAGCCGGTGAGGCCGCGTTGAATGATGGCGTGCCGACCCACGCCACCGCGATGGTGAGCGATTTTTATCAAGTCATCGAAAGTTCAGGTAACGGCAGCACTTCGGTGCGCGTCATTTCGGTGGATGTGTTCGGCGCAACCGGGTCAGCCAATACCTTTAACGTCGCGTTGGGATTGATCACCGCTGGAAATCAAAGCCCCTACCTGATTAATGCCAGCCTGGGCGGCTATGGTGACAGCCCCGTTTTGCGAGATGCCGTGCAACAATTATCGCAGCATAACATTCCGGTTTTCGCGGCGATCGGGAACGATGCGAGCACCACCCCGTTTTATCCAGCGGCCTATCCGGAAGTTATCTCCGTAACCGCGCTTCAGCGGAGCGGGGAATTGGCGAATTACGCCAACCGGGGAACTGTCGCCGACCTGGCGGCTCCCGGAATGGTTGTTTTTGGCTATAACGGATTGGTTTTTGGCTCGCAAGGAACCTCTGTGTCGTCGGCTTCTGCCGCCGGCGTGGCGGCGGGAATAGCGGCGGCCACCGGCGATCCGTGGAGTAAAATTATTTCGACGTTGCAGAAAACGTTGGCGGTACCGGGGGCAGGGAAATAGCTCCGCATCGGGAGCAGTGAATCAGTGCGCGGCACAGCCGATTTTACCGAAAATCACGGCATAAACCGCAATCGCTCCCAGCAAAAGCGCTGGTTTTCCTTGCACCAACAGTAAAATGCCCCAAACGAAAGCGGTAATCAGAGCCAGATGCACCACGATGGCTGCGGTCAACTTCATGTCCGTGATGTTACCAACTAATCTCCTCGACGCAAGGAATGGTTCGCTACAGAGGCGATATAGCGATATGCGCCTTGTGGCTCACTGGCAAATTCCTCATCCCGTCTGAACCAGTCCGACCCCGTCAAAACGGTATTAATTTGCTTGCTAATTTTATGAAGATTGTTTAATTTCCGTGTCATTCACTGGCTGCCGGCTGTTCGCGGCAGATAACGTAAGTTACGTCAAAACTAAAATCCGCGATCATGAAAAAAACATTATTGATTGTAAGCATGCTGCTGTTCGGGCTGACGTTTGCCGTTCATGCCGATGAAACTGCGGCCAAGAAAAGCGAACGCGCAAAGCGCACCAAGTTGACCACAGAACAGCAGACGCTGCGGAAGCAGTTGATCGAGAAATACGATACCAACAAAAACCGTCGCTTGGACAAGACCGAGCGCTCGAAGATGAGCGCAGAGGATTCCAAGAAATGGGAGAGCGTCAGCGCCCCGGCCAAGTCCAAGGCCGCCACTGACTCCAAGAAGGCAAAGGAATAAGCCGTAATTGTTCCGCCGTTCTTTTATTCAAGCTCCAGTCCGACCCTCGGATTGGAGTTTTTTATTTGGCGGTGTGGAGGTTGCGAACCGCGGGTCGGCTGAGTTTGCCGGTCCGGCTCACCGCCGTGACGGCAATGGCCTCAACCTCTGGCGACTTGACGTCGGCAGAGCGAACTCCGCCGGGAAAAATCTCCGTGCGCCAGCGTTGATTGCGTCGGGCTTGAACCACCCATAATGCTGGCGTGGAATTGTCACCGTGGCTCCAGCTTACCCGGCCCGGCTGGCGCTCGTTAATGTTCAAAGTCGGTGGTTGTGGTTCGGCGCCACCCAACCAGGGCACGGCTGGAATCAGGGCTGGCTCAGCGTAACTCGTCCGCGCCAGCTTGGTTTTCAGGTCGTTGTTCTTCATGAGGCTTTTCATGTTCCAATGAATGTGCCCCGCACTGACCGGTTGTTTCGCCGCCAAACCAATTTGCGCCAGAATTTCCTCCGCAGGCCATTCCCGCGCGGTCTTGGTGGTATTCAGGCCCGGCCAGATGTGGCGTTGCCGGGGATTTTGTTGATTCCACCAATCCAGCAAAATTGGGAAACTCTGTTCCGGGGCGTTGATGCTCCAATAGAGTTGCGGCGCAAAATAGTCCAACCAGCCGTTCATCAACCATTGGCGCGCGTCGGCGTAGAGGCGGGCATACGCGTCAAAACCCTTGATGGAAGGCGGATGACCGGGCCGCCAGATTCCGAAAGGGCTGACTCCGAATTTTACCCACGGCTTGGTCGCCTTGATGGACTCGTTGACGCGCTTGACGAACTGATTGACGTTTTCACGTCGCCAATCATCACGGCTCAACCCGCTGCGGACTCCATACTTTTGCCAGCTTGCTTCGTCCGGGAAGGGTAAATTATTGCCGCGCGCATCCTTTTCCTCGTACGGATAGAAATAATCATCGAAGTGAACGCCATCCACGTCGTAGCGCTTGACGACGTCCAGCACGACGTTGAGCGAATAATCCCGCACCGCCGGCTCGCCGGGGTCCAGCCAGAGGTAGCGGCCATATTTGCGCACCAACTCAGGATGCGTTTTGCTGATGTGAGTGGATGCGACGGGGGAGAACGCATTGAAATGATGCGCGCGATAGGGATTAAACCAAGCGTGCAATTCCAAGCCGCGCCGGTGAGCCTCGGTCACCGCGAACGCCAGCGGGTCGTAGAAGGGCGCGGGCGGGCGGCCCATCTGACCGGTGAGATATTCCGACCACGGCTCCAATTTTGAGGCGTACAACGCATCGCAAGCCGGGCGCACTTGCAGGATGATCGCGTTCATTTTCAGTTGCGCCGCCTGGTTCAGCAGGGCCAGCAACTCCGCCTTTTGCTCGGCGACCGGCAATCCGGGCTTGGACGGCCAGTCAATGTTGCCAACGCTGGCCACCCAGGCGCCGCGAAATTCGCGCCGTGGCGGTGGTGGTGATGACGTTGATTGCGAGACGCCGTTTGAAGACGCCAGCGCCAGCAGGACGACTCCGCCAAGCAAGGCTGGGAAGAATTGTATCCTGGAAAAACGGAGTTTCACCCGGTGGAAATACCAATTTGGGTGGGTCGCTTCAACCTTGAACCCGTCGGTTCAACGAATTCTTCGAAAAGTTTGATTGTCTTCCCCGGATGATTGTCAATATGTTGTCGCACACATTTAATCGAATAAGCGTGTTGGCGAAAGCCGTCAGAGCCATTCATTGAGACAATTAAAACATGATGCATATCAAGCCCACCACTACGGAGACCATCGGTCAGTCACTAACGCGCCGTTCATTTCTTAAGCGCTCGGCGGCCACCGCCGGAGTCTTGTCGGTCGCGCCGTTCAACATTCTCACGGCGGCCAATGCCGGCGACCAGATCCGCTGCGTGCAAATCGGCTGCGGTTCGCGCGGCATGTCGCATCTCAACGCGGTGTTGAAGGAGAACATCGTGGCCCTGGTGGACGTGGATGAAAAACGCCATGCGGTGGCCAAAAAATTATTGCAGGGGAAAAATCACGATCCGGAGAAAATCAAAACCTTCACGGATTACCGTCGAATGTTTGATGCGCTCGGCAAGGATTTTGACGCCGTGTTCATCGCCAGTCCGAACCATCATCACGCCCTGCCGTCCCTGATCGCCATGCAACTGGGCAAGCACGTGTATTGCGAGAAACCGGTCTGCCACGACATTGGCGAAGCGCGGGCGATGCGCGCCATGGCGGCGCGAACGAAAGTCGCGACGCAGATGGGCACACAAGGCCATTGCGAGGATGGCTACCGCAAATTATGCGAGTACATCTGGAGCGGAGTGATTGGTAAAGTTACGGAAACGCACAGTTGGACCGATCGCTCCAATGGCGGCGTCGGCCCGCGTCCCCCCACAGAACCCGTTCCCGAAGGAATGAATTGGGACGCCTGGATCGGGCCGGCCCCCTATCGTGATTTTCACGGTGATCTGCATCCGCACGAATGGCACGGGTGGTATGACTTCGGCAATGGTTCGATTGGCAACATGGGCTGCCACGTTTTGGACGGCGTCTATTGGGCGTTGAAGGTGCAGCATCCCACCAGCATTGAAGTCGAACAACTGCGCGGCGGCAGTGACGAGCGTTACCCCACCGGTTCGCGAGTGCGTTGGGACATCCCGGCGCGCGGCGAGATGCCCGCGCTCAAGGCGTATTGGTATGAGGGACTGAACCCTTCCACTCAGGGCGCGGCCGACGGGGTGTTGCGCACCGCCAAAGGAGCGAACCGCTATCTGCCCCAACACCTGTTGGAGTTGATTAAAAAGTATCCCGATGAGGAGCTTGATAGTGGCGACAGCGGCAGCATTTACATTGGAGAGAAAGGCGTTATTTACACCGGCACCTACGGCAATCGCATGCACCTTGTGCCCTATGCGAAAATGAAGGAAACCCCGGAGCCGCCCCAGATGCTGCCGCGTCCGAAAGGAGTATTCGTGGATTTCCTGGATGCCATCAGGGCCGGTAAGACTGAAACTGCGTCCAACTTCGATTACGGGACTCAACTAACGGAATTTGTTTTGTTGGCCAATCTCGCGATGCACGCGGGTGCGGGCAACAAGGTGATGTGGGACGGTCCGGGAATGAAAGTTACCAACATCCCTGAGTTGAACGCGTGGGTAACCCGAAAAAATCGCGCGGGCTGGAACGCTTGATGGCGTAGGGCTGTCGCAGTTCAAGATGCTGCCGTACGGAGGTCCGACGCCTGACGTCGGCGGCTACTGGAATACGCGAAACGTTCCGATACCTGGGTAAGCTGGCTCGAATACCAAGTTGATCGGCTGCGCTTGATGGAGATCAACGCAAGGCGAGATCGAGTATCTGCTGCGCCTCGGCAATAATGCTTTCGAGATGCGTGCCGCCCTTGAAACTTTCCGCGTATATTTTGTAAATGTTTTCCGTGCCCGAGGGACGCGCCGCGAACCATCCATTTTCAGCGCAAACTTTCAAACCGCCGATTTCTGCCTGATTGCCGGGGGCGCGGGTCAGTTTTTGAGTGATGGCTTCTCCGGCCAGTGTGCTCGTGGTCACCGCATCTGGCGTCAGTTTTTTGAACGCGCGTTTTTGCTCCGGCGTCGTCGGCACGTCAATGCGTCGGTAACTTGGCGCGCCAAATTTGCGGGTCAGTTCATTGTAGTGTTCGCCCGGGTCTTTGCCGGTCGTTGCGCAAATCTCAGCTGCCAGCAGGCCGAGGATCAACCCATCTTTATCCGTGCTCCAGACGCGTCCATCGTGGCGCAGGAAACTTGCGCCGGCGCTTTCTTCACCGCCAAAGCATACCGACCCGTCCGCCAGTCCGGGGGCAAACCACTTGAAACCAACGGGCACTTCCATGAGCCGCCGCTCTCGCGCTGCGACCACGCGATCTATAATGCCGCTGCTGACCAGCGTCTTGCCAATGGCCGACGTCTTCTTCCAGTGCGGGCGATGCGTCAGCAGGTAATCTATCGCGACCGCAAGATAATGATTGGGGTTCAGCAAGCCACTGGTTGGAGTGACGATGCCGTGCCGATCGGAATCGGGGTCGTTGCCGAACGCTACATCGAATTTGTCTTTTAATTTCACCAGTCCAGCCATGGCGTCCGGGCTGGAGCAGTCCATGCGGATTTTGCCGTCGTGATCCACGGTCATGAAGCCGAATTGCGGGTCCACCTTGGTATTCACCACCGTGATGTTTAATCCATACGCCTCGATTACCGGTTGCCAGTAGGCCAGCGCCGCGCCGCCAAGTGGATCTATTCCAATGCGCACCCCCGCGCGGTGGATCGCCGCCAGGTCAATGACTTCCGCCAATGTGCTGACGTACGGAGTGATGAAATCAAACTGATGCACATTCTCCGCGCGCCGGACCGCTGCCACCGTCAGTCGCCGCACTTCCCGGTTGTTGCCGCGCAGGATTTCATTGGCCCGGTTCTGCACCCAAGTCGTGATGTCTGTATCCGCCGGGCCGCCGTTGGGAGGATTGTATTTGAACCCGCCGTCTTCCGGCGGGTTGTGCGAAGGAGTAATCACAATGCCATCCGCCAAACCGTTCGCGCGTCCCCGGTTATAGGTCAAAATGGCGTGGGAGATGGATGGCGTGGGAGTGAATCCGTCATTCTGCTGAACAAAAACGTCCACCTCATTGGCCGCCAATACTTCCAATGCCGTGCGTTCAGCCCAGGTCGAGGCCGCGTGCGTATCTTTACCCAGGTAGAGCGGCCCGCTGATGTCGTGGCGCTTCCGATACTCGCAAATGGCTTGAGTGATCGCGAGGATATGCGTTTCCGTGAACGTGCCATGAAACGGCGAACCGCGATGCCCGCTTGTGCCGAAGCTAACGAGCTGATTGGGGTTCGTTACGTCAGGTTTCCGCTCATGGTAATCGCGTTCCAGTTGAGCGACGTCCATGAGTAAGTTGGCGGGAGCCGGTTGACCCGCAAGCGCGTTGGTTGCCATGACGACAGGAAATCAAACCAGGGACTTGCGCGCAAAACCAAAGTTGTCCGGAAGTTTGATTGCGTGCGGCTTCAAAATGTGAGGCAGCCCTTTCCGCCGTTGAAGTTGAAAACGCAGGGAAACGCGGACTGGAAATTTCCAACCCCGTTCGGCTAAGCTCATTCGCACTGAGGAATCGCTGCCATTCAAATCTTGCGCCGGGGCTGGTGTTGGCCGTCACGCTGTGGGGCGGCACCAACGTCGGGACGAAATGGTTGGTGGGATTCTGGCCGCCGATCTTCACCGGAAGCACCCGATTTTTCTTTGCGGGCCTCCTGCTGCTGCTGGTCATGCGTTGGACGCCGTGGCTGGGGGCTTTGACGCCCCGATCCCGCGAGGTAAATCGCTCCCTGTGGTGGCGGGGTGGATTGAGTCTTGCGCTCTACACGGCGGTCTTCAACTATGCGCTGCGGTTTACTTCGGCATCGCACGTGGCGTTGTATCTCGGCACGTGCTCCCGTTTGGGCGTTGTTATGGGAAGCTTATGCTGAAGGCGCCCGCATCAACTGGCGGCGTTGGATGGCCGCCTTGCTCGCGGTCAGCGGTGTGGTGGTGTTGCTCTGGCCTTCGCTGGTCGGCAGCAGCTTCCACGTCAGCCTGCCGGGAGAACTGCTCGGCATCATTGCCAGTGTGCTTTGGACCAATTACGGGTGGCAAAGTCGCAGATTTTCCGCCGGCCTGCACAGCGTCGAAATCTCCGCCCACACGATGTGGCGGGCGGGACTGTTGTTGCTACCGATTGCTCTGGGAGAAGTGATGCCCCGGCGACTGCCCGTGACCGCGTCGCTGCTCGGAGTGCAGAGTTTTTGCATTCTGGCTGGCGGCGCGCTGGCTTACGCGTTGTGGAATCGAGCTTTAACGCACTGGCCAACCGGCCGCGTTTTGTTGTTCAACAACTTGATTCCCGTAACGACCATGCTCTGGGCCTATTTTTGTTTGGGCGAACCAATTACCCCGACCTTTCTCGGCGCTCTCGGATTGATCGGAGCGGGGGTGTTATTGGGCCAGGGCAAATTCCGGTTTGGCGGGGACCACCGTTCGGACGCGAACCCGCAACATTAAACCCGCAACGAGCCGGATTCCGTCGGTCGAGCGCACTACGAACAATTGCCGGGGCGCGCTTTTCCGTGAAACGTGAATTGACCCGCAAGAGCGCTCTCGCTTTACTGTCGCCATGAAATTCGGTTACCTCGCGTTGCTAATGGTTGGTGGAATTGTTGCAGGCTGTGTCACCAGGCAACCGGACGCAAAGTTTTCAGATCCAACGGCGTTGTCCGGAACGGAGGCAGGCGAAGCATCCGCGACCGCCACCGAGACTGCGGCGATCAGTTCGCAACCATCATCGGAAAAGCCCAAGTTGCTGGTGACTCCGGAATCGCGGTTGCTGGGTAGCGTGGTAACTTTCAATCAGGCCGGACGTTTTGTGGTGCTCGATTTTCCGCCGGGCCGGATGCCCTCGCAAGAACAAACCCTCTTTGTTTATCGGCAAGGCCTCAAAGTGGGTGAAGTGCGGGTAACCGGTCCGGAGCGCGATCATAATACCGTGGCTGATTTGACCTCCGGTGAGGCGGCCAAGGGAGATGAAGTGCGCGATCAATAACGGCGACGGAATTTTGTCGTGAGCTAGGTCTGCTCTTCCTTCGAAGCTTTTTGCCCCATGGCCTTCACGGTGCTCGGCAGCGCGTTCCGCTGGTACGGCGAGTGCAAGTTAAAATAGATGCCGCAGAGCGGACGCGTCGTATCGCTCTGGCTCAAAATGATCGTGACCTGTTTATCCAGGGCGATGCCGTGGCGCATTCCGGGAGCGCGGTTTTGATAGGCGGCAATCGCCTTGGTCATCAGCGATTTCATGGCGGCCTCAAAATCTTCCGGTGTTTTTTCCAAGCAGACAATGAACTTGGCGTACGCCTTCACGGCGGCGCTGATTTCTTTTTTGAACGTCTCGATCGTCACTGGGACTAGCGTAGCGTGAAACAGGGTTTGGTGAAGTAAAAATCTGCTGGGATCAAGTGGCGGCGATCCGCAGCGCCCGGCGTTCGCCGAACAACGCCGTACCGATGCGCACGATGGTGGCGCCCTCCTCGATGGCGACTTCAAAATCGCCGCTCATGCCCATGCTCAAGTGCGGCAGCGGCGCGCCCAGTTCCGCTTCCACTCGTTGTTTGAGTTCGCGCAATTTGCGAAAGTGCGGTCGCGATTTTTCAGCGACGGGAGTGAAAGGCGGAATGGCCATCAAACCGTGAAGCTCGAGGCGGGGCAGGGCGTTGATGGCTTTCAGGTCGGCCAACAACTGTCCGGGTTGATATCCGAACTTGCTGCTCTCACCCGCGACGTTCACCTCGAGCAGAATGGGCGTCGTCTTGCCCAGTTGCTCGGCGCGTTTGTTGATTTCCTGGGCGAGCGCCAGGCGGTCCACGCTTTGAATCATTTCAAACAGCTCCACGGCGTCGCGGCATTTGTTCGATTGCAAATGACCAATCAAATGCCAGTGCGCCTGGCGCGGCGAATTCGGAATTTTCGCTTTTGCTTCCTGGACTTTATTCTCGCCAAAGCAAACCAAGCCCGCCGCCACCGCTTCCCGGATCGTTTCAGCCGGATGGGTTTTGGACACCGCCAGCAACTGGACGGAGCCCGTGGCGCGTCCCGATCGGCGACAGGCTTCCTGAATGCGAGATCGGATCAAAACCAGATTTTCACTCAAACTCACGATCCAACTTTACGGTGAAAACCGGCCAACGTAAATTCCTTCCATGCAGTACTGGCTCGTCAAATCCGAACCCGAAGCTTACTCCTGGGCGCAATTCGTCCGTGATGGCCAAACCGCGTGGACGGGAGTGCGGAATTACCAGGCCCGCAACCATCTGCGCGCCATGAAGCGGGGCGATCGCGTTTTCTTTTATCACAGCGTGGAAGGGCGCGAGGTGGTTGGTGTCGCCAGGGTCGTACAAGAATTTTACGCAGACCCGACCGCCGAAGCGGGGGACTGGTCTTGCGTGGATCTTGCGCCGATTCGCGCCTTGGCTCGACCGGTTTCTCTGGCCGCGCTCAAAGCCGATCGCCAGCTCAAGACTCTGCCGCTGATCAAACAATCCCGACTATCGGTATCACCCGTGAACGAAACTCAAGCCCAACGACTACTGGAGTTGGGTAAAATCAAGATGGATTGATCCCAGCCCGATGGGGTGGATTGAAGTTCCTCGCAAGCCTCAATTGAGGCGGGTGGAAATGCCGCCGCCGTCCGTGCGTGGAGTAATGGACAATGCTTTTGGCCGTGCGCTACGCCCCTTTGGAAAGCGTCGCGAGTGAGGCGAATGGATCAGGTGTCGGACGATGGCGATCCTGCCAGGCGCGCCAGCCGACCCAACCCGCCGCCGCCACCATTCCGATCCAACCAATTGTTTGCAGGATCGTGGCGATCGTGGTGTCGTAGGCCAGCAGGTTCCAGCGGTTGAGGATGCGATGCCAATCGTGATCGCCCCCGCCGACCAGCGGCAGCACTTGCGCGCGCGCATCGGCCAGGTAGCGGGCAACGTTCAACCAGTTTTCAAAAAACCAAATCCACGCGCCCGCGAAGGAAAGCGTCTGATTTTTACGCCAAAAATGGACGGCCAGTGCCACGGGGAAAAATAACTGTCCGATGGTGCCGCCATAGGTTTCCAGGCGGTTGCTCAATAAACCGATCAGGGGGTGTCCCGCTTCGTGGAATAGCAGGTTCGCGTGGTCAACGAGGAAAACGAATCCAGGTTCGGAAAAGAAAATCAGCAGGAAAAATAGTCCGAGTCCGATGCCAAATCCGACCAGCCGACCGAGGGTGACGATGCTCCATGGTTTTGCCGCCATGTCCGGATCTGAGCCGGATGTGTGCCAGAGGAATGGTTTAATCCCCCTTGCTGCCGCCGGCACCGCCAAACGGAGCGTGGCCTTGATACTCCAGTAACGGGCCAGCGTTGGCCATTTGTTCGGCTGTTTCTGGTTCGCTATCCAAATCAATGGTGCCAAAATCCTGGCCGCTTTGCTTCAGTGCTGAACGAATGGCCGGGGAGAACCAAAAGCGCTGTTTGCCGCTGGAGTTTTTGCTGCCTTCCTTGATCAGGCGGAAGTGGCCGGTGTCATTGGATTCCAACACGTTCCGCTCCACCAGTTGGCGGAGACTCGGCACGGCCCAATGCTCATCTTCCCGGTAACGCCACTTGCCTCCGGCGCGGCGGCAAATTTCCTTCCGCGAAACGAAATCATCAGGTGACTGTTTCAGGTATTGGCAGATGAGTGTTTGATCGGCGTCCATAATTCAATTACGCGATCACTTTACCCCGCCCGGTTGAATCCACCATGAGAGGATGCCGGATTTGGCGCTCCGGAAAAACGAAACTTTATCCCCGGGAATTTCCCTGGGCCGTTGATTTTTGGGGTTGGCGCGAAGGCGGTCGCAGTTACTGAACGGCCTGGCGCATGGCCGCAAACAGGTTCTTGCCCGTGTCCTGCGAGACCGGTTTCTTGTTTTTCCCGGATTCGATCTCGATCAGTTCCGGCGGAAATTCCTTGAGAAATTGCGATGGGTGGCAGGGCAGGACCTGCCCGTATTTTTTACGACCGGCGCAATGACTCATGGTCAAGCTGGCCATCGCGCGGGTCACGGCCACATAGAGCAACCGGCGTTCTTCATCCAACGTGCCTTCGGTCTTGGAGCGCGAGTGCGGGAGCAAACCCTCCTCCAGACCCACCAGGTAAACGTGCGGAAACTCCAGGCCTTTGCACGAGTGAATGGTAATCAGCGTCACGGCGTTGTGAGCGGTTTCCTGGTCGTCCTCCCGATTCGTATCGAGCGTGACGGTTTCCAGAAATTCGAGCAGTTGATCCGACAAAGGCGTGCCCGGCGTGACGTGATCGTCCATTGTCGCGATAAAATCCTTCAGGTTGCGCACGCGGTTTTCCGCGGATTCAGGCTGCTTCTCCAGCCGCCGCAATTCAGCATAATAACCGAGTTGCGTCAGCAGTTGGTCCGTCCAGGCCGCGAGCGAACCGTTACTCACATCCGGCGCGGCTTGCGGACCATCTGACGTGCGGACGGACGATGGCGTTCCCAAATGTTTCAGCGCGCTTTGGTGTTGTTCGACCAGCGTGACAAAGGACGCAATGGCGCTTTGCGTTCGCGCGGGTAACGCGGTCGTGGCCACGGGATTCTTCATGGTGGCAAAGACCGAGCTGCCGCGTTCCTGGCTGGCCGCGAGCAGTTGTTCCCTGGTGACATCGCTCAATCCGCGCGCCGGCACGTTGGCGATGCGCAACAGGCTGATGTCATCGTGCGGATTGAGGAACGTCTTCAGGTAGGCGAGCAGATCGCGAATTTCGCGCCGATCAAAAAAGCTTTGCCCGCCAATCAGATGATAGCGCACCCCGGCGGCGCGCAGGGCCGTTTCCAGAGGGCGCGATTGCTGATTCGTGCGGAACAGAATGGCGTGATCCGACCAGGGCGTTCGCTGCGCCAGCCGCTTGAATTCTATGGCGGCGACCGTTTCCCGGGCCTCCTCTTCATCGGTCGCAAAGTGGCGGAGTAAAACCTTCGCGCCCGTGCCTTTCGTTGACCAGAGCGTTTTGGCCCGCCGTCGGACGTTGTTCTTAATGAGCGCGTTGGCGGCGGTCAGGATGGTATTGGTCGAGCGATAATTCTGCTCCAGCTTGATGAGTTTTACCTCGGGGAAATGCTGCTCCAAATTGAGCAGGTTTGCGATTTCCGCGCCGCGCCAACCGTAAATGCTTTGGTCGTCGTCGCCCACCACGCAAAAATTGCGGTGCTTTTGGGTCAAGGCGTGGACCAGCTCGAACTGCGCCGCGTTGGTGTCCTGATACTCGTCCACCATGACGTAGCGATATTGTTGGCGACAGGCTTCCAGCGCGTCGGCGTGTTCGCGAAACAACCGCAGCGTCAGCAAAATCAGATCGTCGAAATCCACCGCGTTACAGGCGCGCAGGGCGGATTCGTAACGTCGGGCGATGTGTTGCGCGAGCGCATGGGCTTCCGAGTCGGCTCCGGCGAGAGCGCGGCCACCGCTGTTCTTGAACCGGCTCAACAAGGTCAGGACGGCGGCAGGGTCGGCCTTCTCGCCGCGAGTCGAAATACTGGCGAGAATTTTTTTGACCGCGCCGAGTTGCTCCGACTCGTCATAAATGACGAAGTCGCGTTTGTAGCCGAGTTTTTCAATGTGTCGCCGCAAGATTCGCACGCAGAGCGAGTGGAAGGTGCAGATGGTCGGACGTTGGCGCGCAGTTGAAGCCCGATCAGAACCGTTGGCCGCTGAGGCTGTCAGGGATTTCGGAAGGAGCGGGCGGATACGCGCCTGCATTTCGCGCGCGGCCTTGTTGGTAAACGTGACGGCGAGAATGTTTTCCGGGGCGATCTTGCGTCGAATCAAATAGGCGATCCGGTGGGTGATCACGCGCGTCTTGCCCGTGCCCGCGCCCGCCAAGATCAGCACCGGACCGTTGATGGTTTCAACGGCCAAACGTTGCGGCGGATTGAGCGTGCTGAGATCAAACATGACGTGGAGGATTGATCATGGCCAATCCGCACCCGCAGCATTGTCTGGCGACGGAACCGGGGACGATTGGGGAGGCGGGAACTGGTTCATGGCACGGTGTAATCGAATTAAAAGGCCGCGCGCGCGGCGAGCACGTCTCGTTGAATTTGCGCCTGGAGAATTTCGAGCGAGGCGAAGCGCTGCTCATCGCGCAGCTTGTTCACCAGAGTTACCTCCAGTTCTTCACCGTAAAGGTCGCCCTGAAAATCGAGCAAATGCACTTCAACGCGCGGCCCCGGATCGGGCTGTTGGAGCGTGGGGCGAATGCCGATGTTGACCGCCGCCCGCAAGGTTTGCCGCCCCAGTTGGACGGCGGCGGCGTAAACTCCTTGCGGCGGCAGCAGCCTTTCGGTCGTATCGAGATTCGCGGTGGGGAAACCGATCTGATGTCCCAACTGATCTCCGTGGACGACGCGGCCCGCGATGGCGTAGGGGCGTCCGAGCATTTGACTCGCGGCCTCGAAATGTCCCGCGCGAATGGTCTTGCGAATCCGCGTGCTGCTGACGATTTGACCCGCCAGGGAAATCGCCGCCAGACCATGCACCTGAAATTGCAGCTCGCGACCCAAACGGCGGAGCAGGGGAACGTCGCCGCTTCGCTTATGGCCAAACAAAAAATCCGCCCCCACGCAGATGCTCTGGATCGTCCCCAGCTCGCGCCGCAACTGGCGAACGAACGCTTCGCCGGTCAACTGACTGAACTCGCGGTCGAAAGGAATTTCAAGCAACGCCTCGGCGCCGAGAGCTTCAATCGCTCGTTGTTTTTGCGGGCCTGAATAGATCAGTGGCGGCACGCGACTGGGCGCGACGATGGCGTTCGGATGCCGATCGAAAGTAATCACCAGCGCCACGGCGCCGGACTGCTGCGCGTCGCTGACCGTCTGCCGGATGATCTGTTGATGACCGAGATGCACGCCATCAAAAACCCCGATGGCCAGGCAGATTTTGCGCTGGCCTGGTTCGAGGTCTCTGGCGGCGTGAATGAGCTTCATCAACGGCAAGCTCCATTATGATAAAAAGTCAGATGCAAATTAAGAACGAAGTTGAATTTCCCGTGGCGCGAAAGTTTGGCGTCCTGGGAGGATGCGGTTTCAAATTCAAGCCGAACCGACCAATTTCAGAAAAGGAATCACGCGCTTTTCCAATGCGGCGGTTGATGCGTTCAGCAGCGCGTCCAGCGCGATGGCGTCGGCAACGTCAAATTGACCCGAAACGGTGCGGCGCAAGGCCGTCAAATGCGCGCCACAACCGAGGCGCTCCCCCAGATCGTGAGCGATCTTGCGGATGTAAGTGCCCTTGGTGCAGGCCAGTTTGAATTTGCCCAGCGGTTCGGTGTATTCCGTGAAGCGGAAGCTGTAGATGTGGATGAGGCGCGCTTCGCGTTCCACTTCCACGCCTTTGCGCGCGAGTTTGTACAGCGGCACGCCCGCCTTCTTGATTGCCGAAACCATCGGTGGCGTCTGCATTTGGTCGCCGAGAAAAGTCGCCGCTTCCGCGTTCAATTGTTCCAACGTCAGCGGCGGCACCGGCAGGGAAGCGATCAATTGTCCGGCGGCATCGTGGCTGTCCGTGCTTTCGCCGAATTTGATCGTGCCGGCATAAACTTTGTCGTCCCCCATCAGGCGTTCGGATAACTTGGTGCCGCGACCGAGAACGATGATCAGCAGGCCGGTGGCGTTGGGGTCCAAAGTGCCGCAATGCCCGACTTTTTTCAGACCAAACTGGCGACGGATGGCGTCCACCACATCGTGTGAAGTGGGGCCGGCCGGTTTATCAACGAGCAGCGCGCCATCGAGCGCGGAGAAATCTTGCATGGGCGGTCAGGTTGCGGAATTGATGGCTTTTTTAATCGCGGCAATGACGCGGCGCTGAATGGCCATTGGCCGGCCCGTAATCAAGGCGCCCGCTGCCGCCGAGTGGCCGCCGCCGCCGAATTGGCGGCAAATGTCGTTCACATTCACGCGCTTGCTTTTCGAGCGCAGACTGATCCGGATTTGTTCCGGCTCGAATTCCTCGAAGACACAGGCGACCACGACCGGTTCAATGGCCCGGATATGATCAATCAATCCTTCGGTGTCGCTGCTGCCCGCGCCCGTGCGCGCGAGGTCCACTTTTTTCAACCAAAAATAGGCGACGCGATCATCGTGGGTCAGTTTGAATTTATTGTAAACGTGCTTGAGCAGGCGCACCCGGGCGAGCGGGAACGATTGATAAACCTCCTGACAGATCCGGGCGAGATTCGCGCCATGCGTCACCAGTTCCGCGCCGACGTGGAACGTGCCGGGACGGGTGCTGGCGTATTGAAATGAGCCGGTATCGGTGCTGACGGCGGTGAACAGGCAATCCGCAATGGCCTTCGTGACGGGCCAACCCGCGGTCTTCATCAAGTGATAGATCAGTTCCCCGGTGGAGGGTTCGCGCGCCGAGACCCAGTTGATGTCGCCGTAGCGCGTGTTGCTTTCGTGATGGTCAATGTTGATCAACCGCCGGCGCTGACGGACGAATCGGGCCACCGTGCCCAGCCGTTCCAGGCTCGCGCAATCCACCGCGATCACCAGATCAAATTGCTGGCCGGCCTTCGGTTTGGCGAAGTGATGGGCGGGATCCAGAAACCGGTATTTCAACGGCATCGCGTCCTGATTCCAGCAGACGACCTGCTTGCCGTCGGCCCGCAAAGCCTGCATCAATCCCAGTTGTGAGCCGATGCAATCGCCATCCGGGCGCAGGTGTCCGACGATGCAGATCGTCTCGGCCTGTTTGATGGTGGTGAGAATTTCTTCGATGAGTTTCGCCTGCGATTTCATTAACGGTCGGACGGCTGGTTGTCTGGTGATGAAGCGTCGGGTGCGGATGCGTTTTCGAGTTCGGTCAAAATTTGCATGACGCGATCGCCACGGGCGATGGCGTCATCCACCACGAATCTAAGTTTTGGCGTGTACTTGAGGACGACGGACGCGGCCACGAGTTCCTGGATGCGAACGCGCTGTTCCTCCAACCGGAGCCGCCCACGTTTTTGCTGGTCCGCGTTTCCCAGGATGCTGAAATACACGACTGCGGATTTCAGGTCGCCGGAACATTCGACGTCGTTCACCGATATCAGGCCGACGTCCTCGAGGTTGAATTCGCGGCGGATGGCCTCGCCGATCGCGCGCTTCAATAGCTCGCGGACTCGCTGGTGTCGCAGACTGGGCATGGCAGGCGTCGGCGCGGTCAGAGTTTTTGCGCCACCTTTTCCACCGTGTAACACTCGATGATGTCGCCCTCGGCAATCTCGGTGAAGCCTTCAATGCGAATGCCGCACTCGAGGCCCGCGCGCACCTCGTTGACTTCATCCTGAAACCGGCGGAGGGACTGGGTGACGCCCTCGTAAATGACATCCTTCCGCCGGCGCACGCGGACTTTGCCGCGCGCGATGCGGCCGCTGGTGACCATCGAGCCGGCCACCGGAGTGCCTTTGGAGAGATTGAAAACCTGGCGCACTTCCGCGGCGCCGATCACGACTTCCTTGCTCAACGGGTCCAGCAAACCCGCCATGCCGGCTTTTACTTCGTCAATCAGTTCATAAATGATGGCGTACAGTTTGATCTGCACGTTGGCGTGCTTCGCCTTCTCCGCGGCCGAACTGCTGAGGCGCGTGTGAAAACCAAGAATGATACCCTTGGACGCCGAGGCGAGCGCCACGTCACTTTCAGTGATCGCGCCCACGTCGCTGTGGATGACCTCGAGCGAAACCTTATCGCTTTCGATTTTGTTCAACGCGTCAACGATCGCTTCCACCGAGCCTTGGGTATCCGCCTTGACGACAACCTTCAAAATCTTGCTCTGTTGCTCGTCCAGGGTGGCGAACAAGTTTTCCAAAGTAACCTTGGCGCGCGCTTCCAAATCTTCCGCCCGTCCGGCCAACCGCCGTTCCTCGGCCAGTTCGCGAGCCGCGCGTTCGTCGTCCACAACGCTGAATTCCGCGCCGGCTTCGGGCACCCCGTTCAGTCCCAGCACGCGGACCGCCATGGACGGGGTGGCGGCTTCGAGGCGGTTGCCTTCATCGTTGATGAGCGCTCGCACCTTGCCGTAGAACTCATCGCAAATGATGATATCGCCCCGGTGCAAGGTGCCCTTGCGCACGAGTACGGTGGCCATGGGGCCGCCGGGTTCGATGCCCGATTCAATCACGTTGCCCTTGGCGTTGCGGTCGGGATTGGCCTTCAATTCCAACAAGTCGGCCTGGAGCAAAATCATCTCCAGCAATTTGTCCACGCCCTGCTTGGTCAGCGCGGAGCAATCCACGAAAATCGTCTCGCCGCCCCAATCATCCGGCGTCAGCCCTTTTTCCTGCAATTGCTGGCGCACCTTCAATGGATTGGCGTTCGGATGATCGCATTTATTGACCGCGACCAGGATGGGAACATTGGCGGCTTTGGCGTGGTTTAACGCTTCCATGGTTTGCGGCATCACGCCGTCATTCGCGGCCACCACCAGGACGACGATATCGGTGACGTTCGCGCCCCGCGCACGCATCGAGCTGAAAGCGGCGTGACCGGGGGTGTCCAGAAAAGTGATCTGCTGAAGCTCGTTTTTACGTTCCGGATGCGGGAATGAAATCGTGTAAGCCCCGATGCGCTGCGTGATTCCGCCCGCCTCGCCGGCGGCCACGTTGGCTTTGCGGATGACATCGAGCAGCGAAGTTTTGCCGTGATCCACATGGCCCATGATGGTGACAACGGGGGGGCGCGGTTTGAGCTGCTCGGGTTTGTCCTCGATGTCTATTTCGATCTTCTTGACCGGTGCGTGAACCTGACCCTCGCCTTTGGCGCGTTTTTCAACTTCAAATTTAACCCCGTATTTGGCGCAAATCTGCACCGCCGTTTTTTCCTCGACCGCCTGATTGACGGTGGCGAAGACGCCCGCTTCCATCAAATCCGCGATGATCTTGAACGGCTTTTGCTTGAGCGCCTCCGCCAGTTCCCGCACGACGATCGGCGGTTTGAGCGTGACGACTTGTGCGTTGGCCGGCAGCGCGGGTTTGGCGCCGCCGGACTTTGTGTGGTCGGCTGGTTTCCCGCCCGGCGCACCCCGACGGAAGGATTCCGTGTGGCCACCGCGTGCCCCGGCGCCGCGTTGAAATTGCTGCGCGCCTCCGCGTCGCGTGAATTCAGTGGCTCCGGTCGTCCCGGTGCGGGCGGAGCCGCGCCCGCCGCGTTCAGTGGAACGGGGTTGAGGCCGCGGCGTTAATTGAATGAATCCGACCTTTTGTCCAATCTGCGGTTTGGGCGGCTCGGGTGGTGGCGGCGGGACCACCGGCGCCTCGGGTGGCGCTTCCACGGGTGCATCGGATCCGGAGGCTGCGTCTGGTTCGGTCACCGTCGGCGCAACGGGCGCTGTTATCTCCGAGACGACGGGTGTGAGGTCTTCCGCCGGCGGAGACGTGGGAATGATTTCGTCCGGAGCCGGAGCGGTGGCAACCGGTGCTTCTGGCGGCGGCTCGGGCGCCTTGATGATTTCGATTTTCGGTTCGGCGGGAGGGGGCGGCGGCTCGGGCGTGGTGACGGTGGTGGTGGTGACCGGCTTCAGTTTTGCCGTGGCTTCAGGGAACGCCCGGCAAAGCTGCTCTTCGAGATATTCCGCGGTGATTTTATCGAGCGAACTGGAGGCGGCTTTAGCGGTGATGCCCAATTCCTTCGCTTTGGCGAGGATCTGTTTGCTTTCCAAGCCAAGCTTCTTCGAGATTTCGTAAATACGTACGGGCATAATTTTTCAACACAAACCGCGGCGGTGCGCTAATCGTTGTCACAGTTCAGACCCCCGGCCGGCGGCTGTGCGCGGATACCGCATATCAAACATTCAGGGTGCGGCGCAAGGATTCGGCGCGAGCGGCGTTCAAAATGGACTCCGCCTGATCGCCAATTTGCGGGATCTCCCGCAAATCTTCCTCGTCCGCCAGTAACAAATCTTCCAGCCGCGTTAAACCGGAATGAACCAGTGCGTCCGCTTGTTCGCGGCTGATTCCTTCGATTGCCGCCAACTGTTCAACGGCTTCGGCCACCTTTTCCTCGAAGCCCTTGCTCACGACCACTTCCGCTTCAATATCCACCTGCCAGCCGGTGAGTTTGGAGGTGAGCCGGGCGTTTTGACCGCGCTTACCGATGGCCAGCGACAATTGGTCTTCGCTCACCATGATTTTTACGCGCCGGTTCGCTTCGTCTATTTCAAAGGTCTTCAACTTGGCCGGGGCCAGGGCGTTCGTCACGTAGTCGCGGATGTTGGGCGACCACTTGATGATGTCCACCTTTTCGTTATTCAGTTCGCGCACGATGTTTTTCACCCGCTGCCCGCGCAGGCCCACACAGGCGCCCACGGGGTCCACTTTCTCATCGCGGGTATAAACCGCGAGCTTCGTGCGGAAACCGGCTTCGCGGGCAATGCCTTTAATTTCGATGGTGCCATCGCTGATTTCCGAAACCTCCACCTGAAACAGCTTGATGACAAACCGCGGGTCCGCCCGGGAGAGAATGATTTCCGGGCCGTGCGGGCCTTGCTCGACGGCTTTGACGTAGCAACGAATCCGCTCGCCAATTTGATATTCCTCGGTCGGCACGCGCTCCTTGTTGGGCAGCAACGCCTCGTATTTGCCCAGGTCAACAAAAACGTCGGAGCGCTCGAAACGCCGCACCGAACCGCTGATGATGTCGCCCACGCGATCCTTGAATTCGGAGAAGATCATCGCCTTCTCCGCCCGGCGCACCTGCTGCATCAAGGCTTGCTTGGCGTATTGCGCCGCAATGCGACCGAAGCCCGTTGGCGTTACCTCGACCTCCAGTTCGTCCCCCAGCTTCGCGTCCGGGTTAAGTCGTCGCGCGTCAAATTGCGAAATCTGGTCGTGCTTGGAGATCACCTTTTCCACGACGAACAATTTGGCCCACGCCTTGATGCTACCGCTCTTGGAATCCACAGTGACGCGCAGTTCGCGCGCCGGGCCGACGGCTTTTTTCGCCGCCGAAAGCAACGCTTCTTCCACCGCGTTCACCAGCACGTCCCGGCTGATGCCTTTTTCGCGCTCGTAAAATTCTAGTCCTGCTAAAATGTCAGCATTCATGGCCAATCACTCGCTCTCATGTTTCTCCCCACGCGGGGAACAAAAAAGTCGGCAGAGGTTATTCTTCCGACTTCGCGTGCCAGCTGATGCCAGCGTCAAACTTTACCGTTAAGCTGCACCGTAGAGAAGCTTCCTCCACGCGTCAAGCTTGCTTTTCCCTGAAAACCAAAATTCTTGGAGCGGAAACCAATTCCACTCCAAGAATGATCCGGTCCGAAATCGGTTGCGGCTATTTCAGCTTCGCCAAAGTCGCTTTCACCTGCTCGAAATTGGGCAGGTCGTGCGGCGTCGGCGTTTGCTCCGCGTATTGCACCACGCCGTTTTTATCAATGACAAAAGCCGCGCGCGCCGCGGTATCGCCCAAACCCAGCAAATTCGGGAACAAGACCCCGTAAGCCTTCGTGGTTTCCTTGTTTAGATCGCTGGCCAGCGTGATCCCGATGTTTTCCTTCTGCGCCCACGCCAACTGGGCAAACGGGCTGTCCACGCTGATCGCGATCACGTCCGCGTTCAAATCCTTGTAAGCGTTCAATCCCGCCGTCACCCCGCACAGTTCCGAAGTGCAAACGCCGGTGAAGGCCAGCGGAAAGAACAGCAAAACCGTGTTCTTCTTGCCTAAATTATTGCTGAGTTTGACTTCAACATCGGCGGGCGACTTGGATTTCAGGCTAAACTCTGGAGCTTTGCTTCCCACGGCTATTGGCATAATCGTTTCCTTTTCCTTTTCTATTCTAAGATTTAATTTTCAAATGATTCTACAAACCATTAACAGCATTAACAGATGCAGCCGGACTGTCAAACGTCCATTCCCTCCAGGGTGTGATTGGAAGTGACGGTCAATTGAGGCCGAGTTTTGGCGTGGACCAGTAGCGCGACCAGAGTTGGTTGGCGCGGGCCACGCGTAGGCCTAGCATGGCTTCGGCGTTGGTTTCCTTCCACCAACTGCCCGCCAGTTTGAGCCGTTGTTGAATCACATGCCGATGGCCGCTTTCAATCTCGCCGGAGCCGATCTCCAGTCCCGCCGTCCGTGCGCCCGCATAGTCCAGATGCGCCCGCCGTTCGCTCAAGTAGCGGTACGCCGCCCGCACGGGCGCGGTCGGCACGCCTTCGGGTTCGAGGTGCGCAGTCAACGCCCGCAGCACGGCCGACACCTTGTTTTCCAGCAACCGGCTTTGTTGGCGGCGGCGCCAGCGTTCGGGATTTTTGGGGTGAATCACCGTCGCGGCCGCCGCGAGGTATTCGCTCACGTGGTAGAAGTCCAACAAGTAATCACCTTGCGCGCCGAACTGTTCCTGGAACTGGGTGAGAATCCAGGCCGCCCCGTCGCCCACCCCATGGACGTGCGTGCGTGCGCCCAGCCCGGCGGCTTGGGCCGTGGCCCGCCACATCGCGCCAGCCAGCGTCACGCTGCCCAAGGTGGCGCCGTAGCAGGGCGTGGCCGAGTCTTTGGGCCGAGCCAGACACAAACGCGCTTCGCGCCAGATGAGTTGTTTGCCGCAGCGACGATCTTCGCTGTGGGTGGGCGGCACCATGATGGGAATCAGACTGCCGTCCAGTTGCGTGACCAGCGTGCGGACCGCGCGTTTGGGCGGCGTGACGGCCAAGGCGCTGATCCGCGCCCCGTGCGCCAAGGTGTGCTGGCGCACCGCTGTGGCCGTCACGTCCAGCCCGTAGTGTTCCCGCACGCGTTGAGCGGCGCGGGCAAAACTTTCCTCGGCCCCGAAATCCACCAGCGCCCGTTGCAACCGCCGCGAACGGCCGCGCGGATTCACCCTGGCCCGTTGGCAGAAGGGGCGCAACAACCGGCCGCGCCGGCCCAGCCGCCATTGCGTCTCCTGGACTTCCACCCACCCAAAGGTGGTCTGCCACGTCAGTCTTTTTTTTTACCGTAGTGAATGGCATCCGGATGGCGCTGGGGCACCTGGGCTTGGGTGTGGGCCTCGGCTTCGCGGGCCCACTGGCCCAAAAGCTCCTGAGCCAATTGGCGCACCTGCGCGCTCACGCGCGCTTCGGCTTCATCGGCGGTGCAGTCGTCGGTGACGGATTGGTCGAGCGTATCGGCCAGTTCGTGCAGCCGTGCCAGCACGTCGGGCCGATGCGCCAACCGCTCTTCCAGGGATCGGCGGGAAGGGGAAACGTTTTTGGATTTCGGTCGTTCATCGTTCATGAACCACTTCAAATATACAAAATCGTTCCAAGGCGCCAGGGCTAAATCACTTACAAAAAATTAGCCTTTGACCGTCACTTCCAATCACACCCTTCCCTCCATTCTACCTGCCACTGCGTTGCAAACGGGTTTGGTATGTAGCGGCGGTCTATGACCGTCGCACTCCAAGCGCCGTGATGGAATTGAGGGAAAGCCTTGGCCACAGAGACACCGAGACGCGGAGGATGGTGGATAGTGGATAGATAATGGAGGATGGCGATAATTCCCGTTCGCGTATTTTGTGTATTTCGCGATTATATTTTCTCTAACCGACAAGATGACAGGATGGACAGGATAAGGTGGGATTGAAGCCGCAAAGAACTCAAAGAGCGCAAAGAAATGCCCTTATTTTTGCGCCCTATGCGCTTTTTTGCGGCTATCCTTCTGAAACGTTTCCCGTTCGCACGTTTCGCAGCCCATTCCATCCTGATCATCCGGCAATCCTGTCCGTTGGAGGCGGCAGGGATGTCGTCCGCGAGGGCGCGAACGACCACCGCCGAGGGCGGCGATGCTCCCTCAATTCCCATTCCTCTGTCCTTGAGTTGCGGCGGTCATAGAGCGCCGCTACATCTCTGCCGCGCGCTTTTTTCAAGGCAGCTCGTGCGCCGGTTCGCGCGCCCCGGCGGCCGCCCCATGTTTTCAGACGTGAAGCGAGCCGCCGGGAGTGATCGTCCATTCCGCGCGCCGGCTATTTCGACTTTTCCAATTTTTCGCCGGCGGCTTTCCAGCCTTGAATTCCCGCCGACATGTACTTGACGTTGGTGTAGCCCAATTTGACCGCCGCCTGGGCCGCCTCTTTATACGCCAGGCACTTGGGATGCCCGCAGTACGCCACGATCAATGTGTTCTTATCCGCCGGTAGCACGCTGGGGAGTTTGTTTTCAATTTCGGCGAAATTCAAAGCTCCCGGGACGCGCCCGCGTTTAAAGGACGCCGTACCATTCGCGTCAATAATCACGGCCGTCTTGGTTTCAACGAGCGCCTTGACCTCCTTAACCGAGAGATCGGCGAATTCGACCGCGAACCCAGTCGCGACCCCGATGGTGATGATGAACAGCGCCAGTAATTTTTTCATGATTTTCAGTCGTTGTTGGTTTTTGAGGATGATGACAATTCCACGAGTTTGGACGATTTGCACCTGCCGGATGCCCACCGCGAGAGCCACCTCCGTGAATCTCTTTTGCCACCGGTTAGCACCTTAACGGCATCAAACCGGGACGCAACTTAAAAGACCGGGAAATTTCACGCCGGTTGACGTGGCAGAAGACCTGTCGCTGCGGAAGTCTCCCCCGTCGCAACTTTGTGTCTGATCTGGTGATTGTGTCTCGGGACATGTCTCAGACCGAGACACGCCGCTGCGAGAGGCGCTCGGGTGATTTACGGAAGTTGGATGGGCAAAGTTTCGTCCCGCCGCCGCAGGTTGCGCGTTGCAAACGGATAAAAGTCCGCTACGCTGGACAAAAATCGAGGTTCTGGACCAGTTTCAGGCCGAAAATGACGGGTTTAAGTCAAAGGAAATGGAGCGATGAAAATTCAAGCAAAGCAAAATGCCGGCTTTACGCTGGTGGAAATCATGATTGTGGTGGCGATTATCGGGATGTTGGCGGCCATCGCCATCCCCAACATGATCAAAGCCCGCAATACCGCCCAGGCCAATGCCTGCATCGCCAATATGCGGCAGATTGACAATGCCATTCAGCAATACGCCCTGGAAAACAACAAGCGCGATGCTGATCCGGTCACTGCGGATAACATTCGGGAATACATCAAAGACAAGATCATGCCCGTGTGCCCGGCGGGAAATGTGGATTACGTTTTGGGCGGTACCGTGGCCTCCGTGCCCAGTGTGACTTGCCCCAATGAAAACAGCACCCCGCCGCACCGTTTGGGACGCCAAGTCGGCCATTAAGCAAACGCTGAATCGTTCAGATTCAACCACGGATACACACGGATGAACCCCAATAAAATCAAGGCCATTGTGCGGGGCATTCGTGTTGATTGGTGAAGAAGCGATGTAGCGGCGGTCTATGACCGTCACTGACTCAAGGGCAGGGGAATAAACGACAAAGGAATGGCTTCCAATCGTTAAATCGTTAAATCGTTAAATGGCGCGGGCTGGGTCTATTCTCCATCCACTATCCACTATCCTCCATCTACTGCGTCTCAGTGGCTAGTCTTGGGGGACAGGATTACCGGATGATCAGGATGGGATGAACCGCGAAATACGCGAACGGGAAAGGCTTGAGGGATAGCCGCAAAAAAGCGCATAAGGCGCAAAAATAAAGGCATTTCTCTGCGGTCTTGGCGGATTCAATTCCGCCTTATCCTGGCCATCCTGTCATCTTGTCGGTTAAAGAAAATATAACCGCGAAATACACAAAATACGCGAACGGAAATTATCGCCATCCACCATCCACTATCCACCATCCTCCGTGCCTCCGCGTCTCGGTGCCTCAGTGGCTAGTCTTGGTGGACAGGATTACCGGATGATCAGGATGGGATGAACCACGAAATACGCGAACGGGGAAGGCTTGGGAAGGATAGCCGCAAAAAAGCGCATAAAGCGCAAAAAAACAAAGGCATTTCTTTGCGATCTTTGAGTTCTCTGCGGTTTTAGTCTCGTCCCATTCTCTGCGTCTCGGTGCCTCAGTGGCTAAGTCTTTCCCTCAATTCCGTCACGGCGGATGAAGAAAATATAACCGCGAAATACACGGACGGGAATTATCGCCATCCACCATCCACTATCCTCCATCCTCCGTGCCTCCGCGTCTCAGTGGCTAAGCCTTTCCCTCAGTTCCATTACGGCGTATGAAGTGCGACGGTCATAGACCGCCGCTACATAATCACAATGGATTTCTTTGTGATCTTAATCCCGACCCATCCGGTAATCCTGTCACTTCTTTGCGATCTTTGCGGCTTTAATTAAACCCCGGGGCGAACCGGGTGGAACCCGGGGTAACTCTGATTGGCATTGGCGCTGCTAAGGGAAGGGCACGCGGTTGCAGCAGGCAATCAGGTGAACACCAACCGCAATTGTATAACCCGCCTGCTGCTGTGTTCACGCCGCTAACAGAAAGAACAGAACAACTATGAAGATCAATACCTCCCGTAAAGCGGGTTTCACGCTGGTCGAAATCATGATCGTGGTGGCCATCATCGGCCTCTTGGCTGCGATCGCCATTCCGAACTTCGTGAAAGCACGCGAAACGTCCCGCACGAATGCGTGTATCAACAACCTCCGCCAGATTGACGGAGCGAAGCAACAGTGGGCACTGGAAACCAGTGCCGCTCCGACTGCGACGCCGGATGCTACTGCCCTTTATGGATCAACTAACTACATTACTGTAGCACCGACATGCCCGGCTGGAGGTACGTACACCATCGGAGCGCTTACGGCTTCTCCGAGTTGCACTGTGGCGACTCACAAATTGCCGAATGCGATTCCCTGATCTGAACTTAGATTTAATCTAAAATCACAAGCCGGCTCGGGAGCCATTCCGAGCCGGTTTTTCGTTTTAATGTAGCGGCGGTCTATGACCGTCGCCAACTTTAGCGCCGTTAGAGCATTTTAAGTATTCCTATAACCGCCGACATGACGAGCGGGTTTCCCAACCTCAAGCCAAGCGTTGGGGTCAAACGGACAACCGCCCTGGGCTCGGGACGAGCACCGGCGCGACCGGTGATGTGGTCATCTCATCCTCTGCGTCTCGGTGTCTCTGTGGCTAGTCGTGGGCGTGGGCGTGGGCGACAGGATTGCAGGATGATCAGGATGGATGAACTGCGAAAACACGCGAACGGGAATTATCGCCATCCTCCATCCTCTCCGCCTCTGCGCCTCGGTGGCAAATTCTTTTCCTCAATTCCATCACCGCGTATGAAGTGCGACGGTCATAGACCGCCGCTACATATAATCGCAATGGATTTTCTTGCGGCTTCAATCCCACCTTATCCTGTCCATCCTGTCATCCTGTCGGTCAGACAACCGGTGGGATGCGCTCCGCCCAAAAAATATGACACGGTGTCTCATCCTGATGAGACCTGCGTGCTATAATCCGATAAATCACGCTCACGGGTTGCGGCTCTGATTCTGGCACGAACATTTCTATGCCCATTTGTCGCAAGCTGTTCTCCAAATCGGACGTAGCGATGAAAAACCATCATAACTGATAGGGATTAATCTGGACTCAGCTTTGTGGAGAGAAAAACTGAATTGTTCCTAATGGACTGCACCAACGACGACCGCCCAACATCCGCCAAGAGCTTGCTCGCCAAAATGCGCGAGCACTTTTTATCTCCTTGGGGATTGGTTCTGACCATAGCCACCGTTTTATTCGCTTTGTACCCGGGAGTGGTGTTAGGCACGAATACTTTCTATTTTCAAGACTACGGGGTTTTCACGTATCCAGTAGTTCATTATATCCGAGAATCGTTTTGGAATGGAGAGGTGCCGCTTTGGAATCCGTTGATAAATTGTGGTGTGCCGTTTCTGGCACAATGGAATACCGGGGTTCTCTATCCGCTGTCCGTGTTCTATCTCATTTTTCCGCTGCCGTGGTCCTTGAATGTTTTTTTATTGGGCCACCTGATCATCGCAGGGTTGGGAATGTATTATCTGGCGCACCATTGGACGCAGAATCAATTAGCGGCTTTTGTTGCGGGGCTGGCCTTCGGGCTGAATGGATTGATGCTGAACTGTCTGCTGTGGACGAGCAATCTGGCGGCATTAGCCTGGCAGCCGTGGGTGATCTTGTTCGTCGGTTACGCTTGGCGACAAGGCGGCTTCCGCCGGTTAAGTCTCGCGGCATTGGCCGCCGGAATTCAAATGCTATCCGGTGCGCCGGAAATCATCATCTTCACCTGGACCATTATCCTGGCGCTGTGGTTGGTGGAAGTGGCGCGGAGTCGCAGGGGCTTTTGGGTGGGTTGGCGGCGCTTGACCGTGCTGGTGATTTTCGTATCTGGATTGGCGGCGGTGCAGCTATTGCCGTTGTTTGAACTGATCCGACATTCTGATCGTGGAATGTCGTACGAATATGCCAACGCCTGGCCATTGCCTTTGTGGGGAGTAGCAAACTTTTTTGTGCCCCAAGTCCATGCACTCCAATCGGCTCTAGGTACGTACCATTTGGCGGATCAGTTTTGGACGAAATCCTATTATCCCGGTATTGGTGTGATGCTGCTGGTTTTTGTGGGCCTGGGACGGGTCAAAAATCGTTACTTCTGGGTTCTGGCCGCCGGGGGATTCATGGCAATGCTCCTGGCTTTTGGAAGCGAGGGAAAAATTTATGATTGGGTGAAGCAGGTGTTTCCATTCATCAGTTTTGCCCGCTACCCGATCAAGTTTGTCTCGGCCACCGTGTTTGCATTACCCCTGCTGGCGGCATTTGCCATCAACAGTTTTCGTCTTGATAAAGATGACAATGGACGCCGGGTTCTGCTGGTGTCCGGAGTGTTGGTTGTCGTAGTAATTTTAGCGAGCTTATGGAGTGCTTCACTTGACCTTCGGGAAGATGAGGATTGGAATGTAACATTACGAGATGGTTTGATTCGGATAGGGTTTCTGGTCGGTTTCATCTTAGTCGGTTGGGGTTGGTTGCGAGCGAAGAAAGGCGAATTACGAAAGAAATGGGGATTGGCCTTGGTTGGTTTGATGGCTCTGGATTTCGCGACCGTTGGGTTACGCATGCACCCCGTAACGACCACGCGCGTATTTGGTCCGTTAGAGTTAAATATGACGCAACGCCCGCAGTTGGGAAGAGATCGAGCGATCTTATGCGGCGGGGCTAGAGCATCGTTGATTTTCGGAACGATGAAGGATCCGGTAGCGTACTGCGTGACGTTGCGAGGAGGATTAAGTCTCAACTGTAACCTGTTGGAGCATATTCCCAAAGTGGACGGGTTTTCCTCGCTTGGAATTAAAGAGTATACAGAAATTTTGCACATTATTAATCAAAGTGCTGTCAGTATAGCTAAGCCACTTGCGGATTTTGTGGGAGCCGGTCAGGTGCTGTTTCCAGATAAACTTTATGAGTGGCAGGCGCGAACCAATGTGTTGCCATTGGTCACGGCGGGCCAGCGTCCGGTCTTTGCCGATCAAGAAACCACCTTGCGGGTGTTGGCCAGTGATGAGTTTGCCCCGAAGCAGGAGGTCTATTTACCTTTGGAGTCGCAAGGGAAAATTTCTGTCGCCGGTCACGCGGACGCACAGATTTTGGAGCCGAAATATGCGGCACATAAAATCACCTTTACCGTCGAGACCGATGCGCCGACCGTGGCGGTGATCGCGCAGACGTTTTATCCCAATTGGCGCGCGACGGTGGATGGTAAGTCTGTACAGCTTTGGCGCGCGAATCATGCGTTTCAAACGTTGGCAGTTCCGACCGGACGACATGACGTGGTGCTGACCTATCAGGATACGAACTTCAAGATCGGGGCGGTTATTTCCGGGATTACTTTGGTCGGCTGTCTGGCTGGTTTGATGGGCTTTAGTTCCGCGAATCGCCGCAAACGGTGCTTGGAGAAGATCTGTAGCGGCGGTCTATGACCGTCGCCAACTTTAGCGCCGTTAGAGCATTTTAAGTATTCCTATAACCGCCGACATGACGAGCGGGTTTCCCAACCTCAAGCCAAGCGTTGGGGTCAAACGGACGACCGCCCTTGGTTCGGGACGAGCACCGGCGCGACCGGTAATGTGGTCAACCGCCAGCTCGCTCCGGGGAACCATTGGCAGCGGAATAAAGTCCGAGGCGTTCCCGGAGCGCGGACGGTCTCCGTCCGCAGCGCGTGAACGGGAAGATCGGCTTTGCGGATCAATCAACGCCTTTTAGTCTGGCGCAGCGCTGCGGGCGCGGGACCGCCCGCGCTCCGTTCCCAGCGCCAGCGGCGCGGCATCTGTGTGGAAACTCACCCGCAACAAATCACAAGCTCCGTAGGAGCGGCAGAAGCCTGCCGCAGTCCAAAACCTCGCGGACAGAGGCGCCACGGCGCATGAAGTGCGACGGTCATAGACCGCCGCTACATATAATCGCAATGGATTTTCTTGCGGCTTCAATCCCACCTTATCCTGTCCATCCGGTCATCCTGTCACCTTTTTGTGCTCTTTGCGTTCTTTGCGGCTTTCCATAAAATTGACAGGGAATGTTCCGCACTCGTGATGCTTCCGTCTGTGGCGGGGTTGTTTTGGGGTGGCTGGTGTTTATCGCGGACTGTGGCGTGTGGGATGCTTCCCGAGTTGACCTGGAAATGAAAATCCGGTACTCGCAGTGAAGTGCGCTTCCGGAGGTTCGCCGTATGAGTGTGATTTTGAAGGTGGAAAATTTGCGGGTGGAATATCCCGGCGGGAAGTTGCGTCAGCCCGCCAAAGTTGCGCTGCAAGGACTGAATCTTCAGGTGACCCAAGGTGAAGTGTTCGGTTTCCTGGGACCAAACGGCGCGGGCAAAACCACCACGATGAACGTGTTGCTCGGGTTCATTCCCCCGACTTCGGGCAGCGCCGCGTTGTTTGGCATAGATGTGCGACAACCCATCGCCCGGCAACGCATCGGGTACCTGCCCGAGCTGACGTATTACTACAAGTTTCTGACCGCCGAAGAGTTGCTGCGCTTCTACGCCAAGTTGTTTGGTTTGTCCCGAGCGGAGACGGATTTGCGGATTGAAAAACTGATCGCCTTGGTGGAATTGGAGCACGCGGCGAAACGTCCGATCAAAACTTATTCCAAGGGGATGCGACAACGAGTGGGCCTGGCGCAGGCGTTGATCAACAATCCGGACCTGCTGATTTTGGACGAACCGACCAGTGGTCTGGATCCATTGGGACGCATGAAGGTGCGCGAAATTATTCAGCGGCTTAAAAACGAGGGCAAAACCGTTTTCTTCTCTTCACACGAGATGGGTGAAGTGGAAACGGTGTGCGATCACGTGGCGATTTTGCATCAGGGCGAATTGAAAGCCACGGGGGTGGTGGCGGATTTGGTGGCGCAGTATCACGCGGACAATTTGGAGCAGGTCTTTCTGAAAATTGTGGGCTATCAACCGCAGGAGGTCGCATGAGCCGCATTTGGGCCGTGGCCATGGTGGTCATCAAGGAGTTGTATCGGCGCAAGGATTTCTACGTGCTCTTTGTGCTGACGGCGTTGCTGACGCTGGGCGCGTTGTCGGTTAATTTTTTCGATGACCCGAAAATCATCCGTTACGTCAAAGACATCTGTCTGCTGTTGATCTGGCTTTCCACGTTGATCATCACCATTGTCACCACGGCGCGACAGCTCCCGGCGGAGCGGGAGGATCGCACCATCTTTCCGTTGCTGGCGAAGCCAGTATCGCGGGGGCAGGTGATTGCCGGAAAATTCCTCGGCTGCTGGCTGGCCAGCGGTCTGGCGTTGCTGGTGTTTTATGTTTTCTTTGTGGCGGTCACGGGATTGCGCGAGCCGCATTTGATGTGGGGCGCGTATGTGAAATCCATGGTCCTGCATTGGATGATGCTGGCCATGGTGGTTGGCTTGACTCTGTTAGGCTCGGTTATTTTCACGGCGGTATCTTCAAACGTCACGATCTGTCTCGTGGCCATTTTCGGCATTTTGTTTATCGGCGAGCACCTGGCGAAATTGGCGGTCAAACAGGCCGAACCCGTGCGGGCCATCACCTATACGCTCTTCTATTGTATTCCGCATATTGAACTCTTTGATGTGCGGCGACAGATCGTCAACGATCAACCGCTGCCGGGCTGGCTGGATTGTGGCCTGGCGTCGCTTTACGCGGCGGCTTACGCCGGGGTGTTGCTGTATGCCACGTGGCTGCTCTTCCGGCGCAAGAGTCTCAGCACATGAAAGCCGTTTCGCCCAAGTTATTATTTCCATTTCTGATCGTGCTCGCCTACACGCTGGGGACGGTGACGTATTCGCGCGCCGTCGGCCGAGCGGCCATCGGCGCGAGCGACGAGGGCGCTTTTAAGAAACTGCTGGGCGATGGCCGGCGTTTATTTGCGGGACAATTTGTCGAAATGGCGGATGTGTATTTTCACAGCGGAATGTACCCCTCCATTTTTGACCGAGCCAACCAGCCGACCACCAAAGCGGTTACGGGCGCCGTGGATGACCACGACGATCATGACGGTGAAGAACATGATCATGAGGAGCACGAGGACGAACACGCTGCCGCGATGACGCCAGTGGCGGAGAATTGGCTGGAAGCGTTCATTCACCGGTTCCGGATCACGAAACATTCGCATCTGACGGAAGGCAACGAGCGGGAAATTCTGCCCTGGCTGAAACTGGCCATCGAGTTGGACCCGCAAAACATCGAGACGTACACGACGGCCGCGTATTGGTTGCGTCGCAGTTTGCAACGTCCGGAAGAAGCGGAAGCGGTGTTGCGCGAGGGTTTGCGCAATAATCCGACGAACTACGAGTTGTTGTTTGAAATGGGCAAGCTCTACAAGGAGAGCAAACAAGATCACGAGCGGGCGCGGAATCTCTGGCTGGCGGCGTTGCAGTGCTGGCAGAAACAGGACGATGCGGCGCGGGAAGCGAACGGGCGCGACCTGGCGAAGATTGCGAGCAATCTGGGCGAGTTGGATGAGGAGGACGAAAATTATTCGCAGGCAATTCAAGACTTGGAACTGGCCAAATCGGTGTCGCCCCATCCCGAAGCAATTCAAGCGTGGATCGAGCGGATTCGCGCGAAGCAATCGGCTCCGTAGGAAGCTTAGCCGGAACGGTTCGATTGGAGTTTGGCTGGACCGGGCCCGATAGCCAAACGCAAAGCGTGCGAACCCAATGGCGTGCGATCTCCGTGGGCGACAGGTTGCCGCCCAGAACGGTCAAACGCCTCTGTCCGCGAGGTTTTGGAGTGCGGCAGGCTTCTGCCGCTGTGGAATCATCGGCCCGCGATCGAAAAGCGGCAGAAGCCTGCCGCAGTCCAAGACGCGGTCGCGCCGGTGCTCGCCCCGAACTAAGGGCGGTCGTCCGTTTGACCCCAACGCTTGGCTTGAGGTTGGAGGGCCCGCTGCGTCATGTCGGCGGCTATAGGAATACTTAAAATGCGCTAACTCTTTTCCTCAATTCCATCACGGCGTATGAAGTGCGGCGGTCATAGACCGCCGCTACATAGTCGCGACGGATTTCCTCGCGGTCTTCTTCAGCCTCGCCAGAGCAATTTTTCCCATTGGAGTCATTCTGAATAGTGACGGCCACGCTTCCCAATTTCGATGGCCAACCCAATAAATTTGAGTTGACGAATTGCGGAAATTGGCAACAGTCTGGTCCGACAACCACAACCGGGCGTGATACCGATAAGTTAAACGGACCTAAAACTCGTATGAACCGAAGCCATCGTATGCATTACCGCGCTATTCGTAGTGCAACCACCGTTGCCGGGCCGGGCTGGCGTGGCGCTGCCTTCACCTTGATTGAACTATTGGTGGTGATTGCAATTATCGCCATCCTGGCGGCCATGCTGCTCCCGGCGTTGGCCAGCGCCAAAGCCAAAGCTCAACAAACGCGTTGTTTGAACAACCTCAAGCAAATCGGGTTGAGCCATAACCTGTATATCACCGAGTCCAACGACCGTATCGCCCCGCCCAATTGTGGTGGAGAAAGTGGGGCGCGCGATTCGAGAATGCCGGCGGGCTGGCTGTATAAACCCGGCGCCGCTTTGCCGGGAGTTCCGGGGCCGAACGCCACCAATGGTCCGACTCAGGGGCTCTATTATCATACGCTCAACAATTGGTCGCTTTACATGTGCCCGCTGCATCGGACCAACCTGCTCGCGTGGCGACTCGCCAACATTAAATTCACGAGTTACCTGATGAATGGCGCGGTGATCAATGGCGCGGGGAGTTTTGATTGGTCGGCTGGTTTGCTGGGGAAAACTTACCAGAACTCCGCGTTCAAGGGCACCGATATGCTGTTCTGGGAGACCGATGAGAAAGATAGCGGTAATTTCAACGACGGCGCCAGCAAGCCCAGCGAGGGATTAACCGAGCGCCATTCCACCGGAGCGATGTTCGCTTATTTCGACGGCCACGCTGATTATGTGAAGTGGAAAAAGTGGGCTCAATTGATCGCGGACCCGCAGAAAAACAGCCTTTGGTGCTATCCTAAATCCGCCAACGGGCGCTGATTCAAACTTAACGCGCCATGAAAAAATCGTTAGTTTCCATTTCCTCCTGGTTAATCGCGCTTTGGCTGCTGGGGGCCTGCCACAAGTCTCCCACGCCGGATTCCATGGTGAGCGAACTTGAAAAAGCGTTTCCGGCGACCACTGCGGAGACCGGTGGCGCGGCGTCAGCCGTTTCCAATCCAACCCCCACGGCGGCGGTTGACGCGTTGGTCCAGACCGCTTTGACTGCTGCGCGGGCCAACGACTACGCCGGGGGCGTCATCGCGTTGCAAACCGCGCAAGAGCGGCCCGGAATCACCGCCAACCAGGTGGAAGTGGTGCAGCGCGCGAAACAAGCCCTGATTGCCGATCTGCAACGCCGCGCCGGGAATGGCGATCAACAGGCGCTGGCACAACTCAAGGCGATTGAACGGACGCGCTCGCAGTAGTGGCAACGGAGTCATCGTGACGCTGGTTGCCAGCCTCGCGGCGCGAGCTACTGGACGCATCACTTTGCAATTGTCGCTACTCCGCCCGGTCAGATGCACGGTTCTTCCTCGACCAAAACCTTTGCCCGGAGCGGTCGCTTGAGTCACACTCGCCTGGTGGCAGCTGCATTGAAGCTCAAACTGAAGGAAGGGGATGTCGCGCCCGATTTTACCGCGACCACCGATGCCGGGAAGACCGTAACGCTGGCCGATTTCAAGGGGCGCAACGTCATTCTTTATTTTTATCCCAAGGACGATACGCCCGGTTGCACCCGAGAAGCGTGCGAATTTCGCGATCAATTCGCCGCGTTCAAGCGGAAACGCGCGGTGGTGCTGGGCGTGAGTGTGGATCCCGTCAAGGCGCACATGAAGTTCGTCGCCAAATACCAACTGCCGTTCCCGTTGCTGGCCGATGTGGATCGGAAAATCGTCACGGACTACGGGGTGTGGGGCACCAAGACGTTCATGGGACGAAAGTACGAGGGAACGCATCGCGTCACCTTTCTGATTGGGCCGGATGGACGGATCAAAAAAATCTGGCCACAGGTCAAACCCGCCGAACACGCCACCGAGGTTTTGGCCGCGCTTTAATCCGCCACCAGCGGCGCGAAGGGCACGAGCGTTTCGATCAGTTGCCGCAATTGCGCGGTCGTGTGGGCGCTGGAAATGACAAATCGAAAATAACCGCCCGCCGGCGAGCCGGGATAATGCAAGAACGGCGGCAGTATCTTTCGTTGCCGCAACGCGCGTTTGAGCTGCGTATTGGCGCGGGCTGAGCGTAATTGCACGGGCATGATCGGCCCGGGGAATTCGCAATGGGGAAAGCCATGCGTGCGCAATGCGCTTTTGACGCGTTGGGTGTTGGCCACAAGGCGTGTCAGCAGACGGGGTTTAGTTTCCAACCGGCGCAACGCAATCAGTGCCGCGTGTGCCAGCGGCAACGGCAGGGGCGTGCTGCCCATGAACAAGTGCGTTTGCCGCAACTTATCTCGCAGCCAGCGTGGTCCAAGTATGGCCCCGCCGTACGTGCCGAACGCTTTACTCAACGTCAGGGTTTGCACCACTCGCTGGCGATTGACTTGCTCGGCTTCAAGACTGCCGCGACCCGTTGCGCCCACCGTCCCGACTCCGTGCGCGTCATCCACCACCACCAATCCGTTTTTCGGCAGAAGACGCAGATAATCCGCCAACGGCGCAATCGAACCGTTGTTGGCATACAGGCCATCCGTCAACACGAGCGGACGCGCGGCGCGACCACATCGTTGCAGCGCCGCCGCAAGTCGGGCGGGATTACGATGGGCAAAACGCCGCACCGGACAGGACAACAAAGCGGACGCATCCACCAGACTGATGTGCGCGCGTTCATCGAGAAGCGCATGAGTGAATTGTCCCGCCAATGCCTGCGCCACCATCAGATTCGTGACGTAACCGGAGTTGGTGAGCAAGGCGGTTTCGGCGTTGAAAAATCGGGCGAGTTGATTTTCCAAGCGACCGTAAAGCTCGTGATTGCCGGTGGTGCAACGCGAGGCCGCGACGCTTAAACCGTAGCGCCGCAGACCAGTGGTGATGGCTTGCTGGATTCGCGGATTCGCGGTCAGCCGATGATAATCGCATCCGCCGAAAAACGAGAGGACTTGACCGCGGTGTCGGACATACGTGCGGCGCACCGATTGCATGGACTCACCCATCTGCATGATGGAACGCTAACAAGTCGTTCCCGGGTGCGGCGAGAAAAGTTTGGTGGCTCAACCGCTGGCGTCGCTGGTTGAGCGTTTTCGTTGGCAGGTTTTGCGACGAGGTTTTTGCGGTTCATCAGGATGGGTTCGGCTTGTGGCTACTGGGAAGGTGACGTAGGTTGGGCGCGGTCCGGGAAGAGTGGAGAATCGCTCGCAGCGCAAGTTGCGGGAGGAAAGTCCGAACACCATAGAGCGCGATGCCGCGTAACGGGAATCAAGGTCGCAAGATCGAGGTTGCCGATACACGCGGGCAGCGACGACGCGAGTTGTCCTGACGGAAAGTGCCACAGAAAACAGACAGCCTGGCGCGGCAGCGATGTCGTTCCGGGTGATGGTGAAAAGGTGCGGTAAGAGCGCACCGCGCGAAGCGCAAGCGACGCGGCACGGAAAACCCCATCGGGTGCAAGGCCAAATAGGAGACCGAGAAATGGCTCGTTTCGCGTTCGCGAAAGCGGACAGGTTTCGGGTATCGGCCGCTCAGATAAATGGTTCTCGCTCCTTCGTCAGAAGGGGAACAGAATTCGGCTTACAGCTCTTTCCGGACCGCTGGAATTTTTCTCCCATTGCGCCCCGGCGCAGACGACGAGGCAGAGGTTCAACGGCGCGGAGTTGGCAGGCGCGACGGGCTTTTGCAAACTGACGTCAGGTCACACGAGCTGGCGATTAGAAAGTGGGAGCACATCGGTTTTGTGAGCACAGAGGCGCATGATGAAGATCAAAAATTTGCGAGGCCAATGTCAGCATTGCGGCAAGCCGATTGAGTTTCATGCGGAACATGCGGGTTCGACGGCGGAATGTCCGCATTGTGGTCGGCAGACGGAATTGTGGCTGGTAACGCCGCAAGAGGAAGCGCCACCGCAACGCAAACGCGCAATCGTATTTTTCATACTCTCCCTGGTGATCTTGGCGGTGGGCTTGGTGGCGCTGCGTTGGGTGTTTCTGCGCGCGCAAAGTCGGGCTGCACCCGCGCCCGCATCAGAACGCCAGCGTTGATGATTTTTTAACCACGGATGGACACGAAGGAACACGAATGAGGAATCGTTACATGGTTAAATCGTTAAATCGTTGCAGCGGGCGATGCGCTTGGGGCTATCAACCATCAACCAAAAATTAACCACGAATGGATACGGATGGAGAACGGCTTTACGCGAATTTCACTGATTGACGCGAATTTGCCGAGTTGTTCCATCTGCGGTTCGATGGCGGCACCCTTAGACTGTGAACATCGTTATCACTAAATTTGTGACATAGCGTGAAGCACGATAGCCGTGCCACCTGCCAGACCGGATAAGACGCCAACTAAAAGACTCCACCAAATGCGACGTGCGCTCAGAAACGAACCGAGGACAAGCGCGCCAAGTGAAATCATCAATAACAAGCCGATGCTACCTGAAATGGTTCCGGGAAACTTCTGCCAGCCACCAATCCATAGTGCCATGCCAAGCAAGGCAAGCAACGATGCCGCGCCCGACGCCAGCGCATTCCTGCAATGAAGTGAGATTTGCGAAGTCATGACTCGAACACACCTAACTATTTAAACGCGAACGGCGGTTCATATGATGAAATCATGGTCATGTAAGCCACGGGGGCAATACAAAATTCGTGGACGCGCTGCGCCTCTCCGTTGAATTCTCCCAGCCGTGTTTATCCGTGTCCATCCGTGGTTAAAAATCGGGCCGCTCTGTTTTCGCGTCGCCTTTTTGCCGCCCTTTGCGTATTCAGATAGGGATGTCGGAGCGTCTGCCCATTTATGAAATCGAGTCGGATTTGGTCGCGACGTTGCGCGCGACGCCCCGGCTCGTGCTGCAAGCGCCAACGGGTTCAGGCAAATCCACTCAGGTGCCGCAGATGCTGTTGAAACACGGTTTGCTGGGCACGGGGCAGGCCGTGATTTTACAACCGCGCCGCCTCGCCGCCCGGATGTTGGCGCGACGGGTGGCCGCGGAACTCAACGTCCCGCTCGGCCAGGAGGTTGGTTACCAAGTGCGCCTGGAAAGCCAGGTCAGTGCGGCGACGCGCCTCAAGTTTGAAACCGAGGGAATTTTGCTGCGGCAACTGATCACCGATCCCAAGTTGACCGGCGTCAGTGCGATCCTTTTCGACGAGTTCCATGAGCGACACCTTTACGGCGACATCACCCTGGCGCGCGCCCTGGACTTGCAGGAACAGCACCGACCGGACCTGCTGATTATCGTGATGTCGGCCACGCTGAACGCCGATGAATTGGAGGATTACCTTTCCGTGCGCCGGACCCGCAACGGGGCGTCGCCGGCAATTCAGTCGGCCCCCTGCGGCGTGTTACGCGCCGCCGGACGCACTTATCCGGTGGAGGTTTCCTATCTGCCGCACCGGCTTGGGGCGCATCCGCCGCCGCCGTGGGAATTGGCTGCCGACGCGTTTCGCGGGTTCGTTGCTTCGGGTGGGCAAGGGGATGTGCTGGTGTTCATGCCGGGCGCGTACGAGATCGCGCAAACCATTCAGGCCATTCGCGATCTGCCCGAGTCGCGCGGTTATCTGGTGCTGCCGTTGCACGGTGAATTGCCGCCGCACGATCAGGATGCCGCCGTGACGCAACAGGCCCGCCCCAAGGTGGTGGTTTCCACCAACGTGGCGGAAACCTCGGTGACGATTGATGGCGTGCGTCTGGTGATTGATTCCGGGTTGGCGCGAGTGGCGCGTTACGACGCGAACCGTGGCCTCAACACCTTGCTGATTGAAAAAATCTCGCAGGCCAGTTGCGAGCAACGGGCCGGACGCGCGGGGCGTACCGCGCCGGGGCGGTGCCTCCGGCTTTGGTCGCGAGCGGAACATGATGAGCGTCCGCCGCAGGAGCTGCCGGAGATCAAGCGACTCGATTTATCCGAGGTCGTGCTCACGCTCAAAGCGGCGGGCGTCGAGGATTTACGCGAATTTCGCTGGCTCGAGAAACCGGATGAAATGGCGCTCACGCATGCCGAGGCCTTGTTGGTGGATTTGGGGGCGTTAAAAAATGCGGCGGCGGTGGACGGCGGTGCGGAGGAGGCCGCTCCTCGGTCGCTGTTACAAATCACCGAGCTGGGCCGCAAGATGCTTGCGTTTCCCATGCACCCGCGTTATTCGCGCCTCTTGCTGGCGGCGCAGGAATACCGTTGCGTGCATCAGGCGTGTTTGATTGCGGCTTTGACGCAAGGGCGCGATTTATTGTTGCGCGGCGGAGGCAAGGACGTGCGTAACGATCGCGACGATTTGCTCGGTGAAAAGGCCAGTTCCGACTTTTGGATTCTGATGCGAGCCTGGACTTACGCGCAGAAGAATCAATTCCGCATCGAGGCGTGTCGGCGACTGGGCATCCACGCCGTCACGGCGCGACAGGTGGGGCCGTTGTTCGAGCAGTTCCTGGGCATCGCGAAAGCCGAAGGATTGGACGTGACCCCACGCGAGGCGCCGGATGCGGCATTGCAAAAGTGCATTCTGATCGGGTTCAGCGACCGGGTGGCGCGGCGGCTGGATCGCGGTACGTTGCGTTGCGAACTGGTGCGAGGCCGGCGGGGTTTGTTGGCGCGTGAAAGTGTGGTGAGCCAGGCGGAGTTGTTGGTCGCGGCCGAAATTCGTGAAGTAGAACAACGCGATGGTGAAGTGAACACGCTGCTTTCGCTCGCCACCGCCATCGAGTTGGACTGGCTGCGCGAATTATTTCCGGGCGACTTTGATACGGAGGTGCATGCGCAATGGGACGCCCAGACCCGGCGGGTGCAGGCGGCGGAGTTGGTGCGTTTTCGTGGTCTGGCCATCAGCGCGAAACGCGTCGAGCCGCCTCCGGCGGAAGTGGCGGCCCGGTTGCTGGCCGCAGAAATTCAAGCGGGACGCCTGGAGTTGCCGCTCTGGGATCATGGTGTTGAGCAGTGGTTGTTACGATTGAAATTTCTGGAGCAGCATTGCCCGGATTTACAATTGCCGCCGATCACCGAGGACGACCAGCGCGCCATCGTGGAGCAGCTTTGTCACGGCGCCTCCAGTTTTAAAGAAGTGAAGGAGCGTCCGGTAAAACCGGTGGTAATGTCGTGGCTGTCGGCGGCGCAACGCGAGTTGCTGGATCGGCACGCGCCCGAGCGGTTGAAGTTATCGAATGGCCGCACGCCCAAGGTGACCTACGCGGCGGGTTGCGCGCCGTTCATTTCGTTGCGCATTCAGGAGCTTTACGAGGTGACCCAAACGCCGAAAATTGCGCTGGGGCGCGTGCCGGTGACAGTGCATATTCTGACGCCGGGGATGAAGCCGATTCAAGTGACGTCGGACTTGGCGAACTTTTGGCGCGAGCATTATCCGAAAATCAAATCGGAACTGCAGCGGCGTTATCCCAAACACGAATGGCGTTGATGAGAGACTGGTTTCAACAAGCGAATCGTTGGTTCCGTCCGGCGCGGTTGCCCGGTTGGCGCATCGCCTTGGCGCTATTGGTGGCGGTTACCGCGGATGGTTTGCAGATTCCACTGCAGGTCCCGCCGTTTCCTGAGATCATTGATGTGGTGGCGATGTTGCTGACGAGCTTATTGATCGGTTTCCATCTGCTCCTGTTGCCGACGTTTGCCATCGAGTTTGTGCCGGTGGTCGGGTTGCTGCCCACCTGGACCGGATGCGTGATTGCCGTAATCACTTTGCGCCGCCGCGAAGAAACCCGGGCATCGGATCCACCGGCAACCGACGAGTCCAAGCCGCCACAGATCACTACGGAATCGTCCGAATCGGAGCATTGATTTGCGGGGATTGCGCGTTTGGCGCGGCGGGATGAGACTCACCCGGTTGGCGTGGTGACCTCACCAGGCTGAAAAACGTCGAAACTTTACGAGATAAGTCCGCCGGAAGGACTTGGGTTGGAAGGGAAGTTGCTACTTCAGACGGTTGGTGAAGAATCAGAGTATGCAATCAGAAGGAACAACTCAGCCCGCAACTGTCGTATTAAACCCGGCGTCAACCAGATGGTTTTTGGTAATGGGATTGGCCTTGCTGCTGACTGCGGCGGGAGCGTTTCGGAGTTTGGCCCAAAACAATTTTTCGCCGGCGGCTTTGCCGACGCGCCCGCTGATGCCGGCTTTATCCGTTCCGGAGGGAGTGCGCGGTGAGGCGGCGATTACAGCGCTGGGCGACCAACTACCCGCGGTGGCGGCGCACTATCGGAAAACGGAAACGGAACTGCGCGCCGTTCTGCGGCGGGATCACGATCTTCGATTGGATGCGACCGGTCGGTTGGCTTATTCCTGCGCTGGGTTGTTGGTCGCGCCGGGCGATCCGGAAACTGCAGAGGATGAACCGTTGCCGGAGCCGCTCGCGCCGCTGGATCAGACGTTTCTGTTGCACAGCAAACCGGATTCGACCAAGAAAATCTTTCTGGATTTTGACGGTCACGTTTTGACGAATAACGCGTGGACCAAAAATTACAATAACGGCGCGAACATCGTAGCGCCGCCTTGGTCCAAGGACAACGATCCCACCACGTTTAATACCGAGGAACAGACGATCATTCAGCAAATCTGGTTGCGAGTGGCGGAGGATTACGCGCCGTTTGATGTGGACGTAACCACGGAATACCCCGGCGAAGCGGCGCTGACGCGATCGAATAGCGCGGATAACAATTACGGCATTCGCGCCCTGGTGAGTCCGATCAGCAGTTATATTGGCAATTACGGTGGTATCGCCTACGTGGGAGTTTTCGACAGCACCGGTGACAACTATAAACCCGCGCTCATTTTTCCGGAGAAGTTGAGTAACAATGAAAAGAACATCGCCGAAGCCATCAGTCATGAAGTGGGTCACACGTTGGGGTTAAGTCACGACGGCACCAGCACCAAGGAATACTATTCGGGGCACAACAATTGGGCGCCGATCATGGGTACGGGCTACTCGAAACCGATTACGCAGTGGAGTCGGGGCGAATACGCCGACGCCAGCAATACGCAGGATGATTACGTGGTGATGCAGCAGAACGGCCTGGTTTATCGCGTGGATGCGCATGGCGATAATTTCAGCCTGGCTACGTGGTTGAGCGGTGTTGACTCGACCAACACCGGGCGGTTGGAGCGGGCCGGAGACTTGGATTTCTTTGCCTTCGAGAGCAGTGCTGGTTCGGCGAAGTTCACCGTCGGGACTTGGGAACGCGGTCCCAATGTGCATTTTCTTTTGAAGCTCTACGACGCGCAACACACGTTGCTCGTGAGTCAGCAGACGGCGGATCTCTCCACCGGCGTGCAACCTGTCGTCGTTCAACGAACGCTCGCGGCAGGCACGTATTACCTCAGTCTGGAAGGGGTCGGCTCGGGGGATCCGATGACGACGGGGTATTCGAGCTACGGCTCTTGTGGAAATTACACGCTGACTGTGAAGTTACCCGATCCACCCGCCGTGGCCACCACTCCTGCCGCCCTGACGTGGAGCGTCAGCAATGGAGTTCTTGAGATAAGCTGGCCGTCCGATCACACCGGCTGGCGGCTGGAAGCGCAAACCAATCCGCCCGGGACGGGAGTCGGTTCCAGTTGGCAGAATGTGGCGGGCGCAACGGCGACCAATCGCGTTTTCATACCTTACGAACCGGCGGCGGGCAGCGTCTTTTTTCGCTTGGTGTATCCGTGATTATTTCACGAAATCGGTTTTGATCCTGCTCACATCCGCGCGGCCCAATTCCAACAGGGCGGCATTGCGATACAATTCCGGGTTGGGACGAAAATTGGGCGCTTTGGCCTGGCGACGCTGCGCCTCAAGCTCCTTGAGCGACAGCACATCAAGCGCGACGGGGTCGCGGCTGAAACGCAATTGATTCAGCACCGCCGAATAATGCAGCAACCCGCGTTGCCCGCCTTCGTATTGGCAGATCAAGGCGTCGGTGATGTTGAAAACGACTTTATCGCCCACGGCTGGGAGCGCGTAAATCTCCGGCACGGCGACGGCCAGTCGCGTGACGGAGCCTTCGAAGCGCAGCACATTATCGGTGCTGCCCATGGCGAGACTGTACAGGTTGCCACAAACCCCGGCTTCGTTGTGGTTCAACAGCGGAGTAATGTTGATGATCTTGGTCAGTTCCTGGGAAACCAGTTTGGAAACGAATGATTTGCGGCCGACGCCTTCGTCCTTTCTGCCAAATTCCAAATCGCCATAAACCAGACTACCGATGATCGGCGAATCGTAACTGTTGGTTTCATCCCAGCCCGCGGCGGTTGCTCCGGCCACGCGCACGCCCAGCGAATTCGCCAGAGCAAAAAATCCGGCGGCGCGCAGATCGGCTTCCTCGCGGTCCCAGACCACGATGTTGCTGGCGCTGATTCCGGCGGCGATCAATTCCTGAGCTACCGCCGCCACAACCGCCGGGCGCGTGCCACTGAACGTGCCGGGCTTGGAATACACCTTTAATCCAACGACATCCTGGCGGGTGATCAAGCTTAACCAGGCGGCGGAAACACTCGTCGCGCCCGCGCTGTGCAGCACGCCTTGCCGCACCATGGCGGACACGCGTTCGGGTCGTGGCTCGAAGGCGTCCGTGGCTTCAGCATCCGTGACGATGGTGACCGTGGCGACATGATTGGAGTCGTAATCCGTGGTGTAGAATTGCGCTTCGGCACTCGGGGCGATTAGAAACCACAATCCAACCAGCGCGAGTTGCATCAGGAGCAGAACCCGCCTTGGCCCGGTGGACATGAGTGCGTTTCTTGACACGTCAGGAAGCGGATGGTACCACGAGACGGGATGCTCGCCACTAAAAACCGGACGCAAGCGCTCGGACTGGCCTGGTTGGGAACCTTGTTGTTCCTGGCCGCTTGCTCGCGTTCGGATTCGAGTGCGCTGCTGGCGGGGAAAAAGTTGTTGGATGCGGGTAAAAATGAGCCGGCCATCGCCCTCCTGGAGCGAGCGACGCAAATGAGTCCCACCAACGCCGCCGCGTGGAATTACCTCGGCGTGGCGTATCATCAGACCGGCCAATGGACCAATGCCGTGAATGCCTACGCCCACGCCTTGCGCTGGAATCGGGAGCTGCTGGAGGTTCGGTTCAATCTTGGTTGCCTGTGGTTGGAGCAGAATCGTTGGGCGGAGGCAAAATCCGAATTGACCGCCTACACCTTGCGTCGCGGCGAGGACGGCGTGGGCTGGGCGAAATTGGGCGTGGCCCAATATCAATTGCGCGAAGCTGCCGCTGCGGAGAAAAGTTTTCAAACCGCCCTTCGTTTGCAGAACACCAATGCCGAGGCATGGAACGGCCTGGGTTTGTTGCAGGCGCAACGCAGCCATTGGCGCAACGCCACCGAGTCCTTTGCAACCGCCTTGAAGTGGTCGCCGCATTATCCGGCGGCATTGTTGAACCTGGCGGTGGCTGAACAACAACAAGGCCATAACGCCGAGGCGGTGCGGCTCTATCACGAGTACTTGGGCACGCAGCCTCGTCCTGCGGATTGGGAAGCGGTGGCGACCGTGGTGGAAGCGTTGTCGCCAACCCGGAGCGCGCCGCCGTCGCCGGCGACGAATAATCCTCCAACCAACGTGGGAACAACGACTGGTGTTGTGGCGCGTTCCACAACGTCGAATGTAAAAGAAACCGCTCCGCCCAAACCGCCGCCGGTGACGAACACCGTTACCGCCCCCGCACCGCCCAAGACGGAAACCATTGCGTCCACCTCGCGGACCGCGAGTCGTGTGGCGCCCACGCGCGGGGCAACGCAGTTGATATCCGAACCGGTGACCAAGCCCGAGTCAAATCACCTTCACGCCGCGCAGTTGGCGCTCCAAGCCGGGCAGCAGGCGCAACGCGACCGGCGGTTGGCCGACGCCGCGCAGGCGTATCGCCGCGCTATCGCGCTCGAACCCGGCATGTTTGAAGCGCATTATTGTCTTGGATTAGCGGCTTATGAGCTGCGCGATTTTAGCGCCGCCTCTCAAGCGTGGGCGGCGGCCTTGCGATTGCGTTCCACGTCTGCGGATACCCGCTACAATTACGCCCTTTCGTTGAAGGCGGAGGCAAAATACGCGCAGGCGATCACCGAGCTGGAGCGCCTGGTGACCCTGCATCCGGATGAGGCACGCGGACACTTGATGTTGGGCATTCTTTATTCGGAACGAATCATTGACGTTCCAAAGGCGCGCCTGCATTTCAACCGGGTTTTACAACTGGAACCCCAAAATTCCCAAGCCCCGGCCATCCGCTCCTGGCTGGCCAGCCATCCGGGGTGAACGTGGCACGACTCTCGCTGATTTGACCCGGACGATTGACCCCTCCGGGGTCGAGTCCAGTAATTATGAACTCGAGTTCAAGTTTGCCGGTTAATTGGTTCGATCTCTTTGTGCTGATCATGCTCGCGGCCGGTTACATCCGCGGCAAGAAGCGCGGCATGTCGCAGGAATTTCTGACCGTGCTGAAATGGGTGGCGTTGATGTTGCTCGCGGCGATTGCCTATCAACCCTTGGGACTGTGGCTCGATTCGGTGGCGCATCTCGGCAAGCTTTGGTCGTTTATCATCGCCTACGTGGTCACGGCGCTGCTGGTGTTGCTCGCTTTCGTGGCGGTCAATCGAACCTTGGGCGCGCGCTTGAAGGGCACGGACACCTTCGGCAAGGCGGAATTTTATCTGGCGATTCCCGCGGGCATTCTGCGGTTCGCCTGCATCGTCGTGGTGCTCGCGGCCTTGTTGAACGCGCGATATTATTCCACGGCGGAGGTCAAGGCGTCGCAAAAGTACGATCTGGACAATTACGGCAGCAATTTTTTCCCCCGACTCTACAGTGTGCAGGACGATGTCTTCGTCCATTCCTTCACCGGGAAGCAGTTGAAAACCTATCTGGGATTTCTGCTGATTGAACCGACCCCGGCGATTTCAGGTCCGCCGACCACCACGGCGCGCAAAGAGTTTACCTGGTAATGAACTCGGACTAGACTGGCCGCGTGGCCGGGTTGATCTCCGAAAACACCCTCGAACGAGTTCGCGCCGCCAGTGACATTGTGGATGTCATTGGCAGCTATCTGCCATTAAAACGCGCCGGCGCCAACTTTGTGGCGCTCTGCCCGTTTCATAAGGAAAAATCGCCCAGTTTCAACGTCAATCCGCACAAGCAGATTTTCCACTGCTTCGGTTGCCACAAGGGCGGGGACGTATTCACCTTCGTCAAGGAATACGAAAACATCGGTTTTGTTGACGCCGTGCGGCGGCTGGCGGACCGCGCCCGAATTCCACTGGAGTTGGATGCGGATCCCGCCGCCCGGCAGACGCGGCACATCAAGGATCAATTGCTGCAAATTCACGAGCAAATCACGCAACGCTGGCAAGCCTGTCTGGCCAACGAGGCGGCGGGGCAGGCCGCGCGCGATTACCTGGCGCAACGCGGTCTTTCTGCCGAAGCCATCAAGCAGTTCCGGCTGGGCGCGGCGCCCGAAGCCTGGGACGACACGGTGAACTGGGCCAAAGGCAAGGGCCTCGATCTCGCGGTGATGGAGCAGGCCGGATTGATTTTGAAGAAGGAGGAAACGGGCCGGCACTACGACCGCTTTCGGGGTCGTTTGATGTTTCCCATCTGCGACGAGCAAGGGCGTGTGATTGGTTTCAGCGGTCGCATTTTGTCCAACGACGACAAAGCCGCCAAGTACGTCAACTCTCCCGAGACGCCGATCTTCACCAAGAGCAAGGTGTTTTATGCGCTCGATAAATCCAAGCGCAGCATCCTGGACGCCGGCTTTGCCGTCGTGTGCGAAGGGCAGCTTGACGCCATCGCCTGCCACTTGGCCGGAGTGCGGAACGTCGTGGCGCCGCAGGGCACGGCGTTCACCGATCAGCACGCGCGGATTCTCAAGCGTTACGCGGATGAAGTGGTGCTGTGTTTTGATTCCGATCAGGCCGGACAAAACGCCATCGTGCGGTCGTTGGATCATCTGCTCGCGTCGGGGCTGGCGATCCGTGTTGCCGTCGTGCCCGCGCCGCATGATCCGGACAGTTTCATCAAGGCCAATGGTGCGGCCGCCTTTCAACGATTGATCGCGAACGCCGTCGGTTTTTTCGATTTCTACCTGGACCGACTTTGTCGCGTCAACGACGTCACGACCGATCGCGGGCGATTGACCGTTGTGCGCAGCATGGGGGAGGCGGTGCGCAAAACGGGCCATACCGTGTTGTTGGATAATTACGCGCAGCAGACGGCGCTACGGCTCGGGGTGCAGCCGGACGCGGTGCGGCAGGAGTTTAATAAACTCACCGCGACCGCTCATCCGGCGGATGATTATGCTGATGCCGAAGCCGCCAGCGAAGCGACGGTAGAGCCAGAATTACCACCACCGGCGATGATCGAGTCCTGGCTGCTGAAACTGGCCTTGCAGCATGAGCCGGGATTGGACTGGTTGGTGGCGCATTTGGACCCGGCCTGGATTCAACATTCCCACGTGCGCAACGTGGTGACGCGACGTCTGAAAGCGCATCAGGAGAGCACCTGGCGCGGCTTGGCGGCGCTGTTGGATGAGTGCGAATCTCCCGCGTTGGCCAGCTTGATCACGCAATGGATCGCCGATGAACGCGAGCTGCCTAATCCGGACCAACAACTGGCCGATGTGGTTTTGCGTATCCGGAATCAATTCGCGGATCAGCAGATCGCCACCTTGCTTCAACAGTTGAGCCAACCCGGAATTACCGATGCGCAAAATTTGCAGTTACTGGGCAATCTGCAACAGTGGCGTCAGTATAAGCAACAACCGCTCGGCCCATTGACGTAAAAAGCAAACGGCGCGAGTGGTTGTCCACCCGCGCCGCGTAAGTAAAGTATTTGCGAACTTACTTCGCGCCTTGTTCCACCCAGGCTCGCACCAGACTGACCTGTTCCTTGGTCAGCGGCGCGATCTTCGCCTTGTTGTCCTTGGGCGGCATCCAATCATCTTCGTCGTCGGGCAGGTTGGCAATGTTGCGCAATAACACGCTCTTCTCGCTCTTTCCCGGGACGATCACCGCCCCGTGCTTTGAACCCGCCATGATGTGCTCCAGCGAGTCCAGTCGCAGCCGCGCTTTATCACGCTTTTCGCCGTGGCAACCCGTGCAGGACTTGTCGAAAATGGTTTTGATATCCTTGGCGTAAGTAACGCCCGTTTTGGTGGCGGCAGGCGGCAGCTTGTCCACGTCCACCTGACGTTCCTCGGCTTGAGATGAACTCAGAATCAGAGTCATCGCCAATCCCACCAGCACCGCCCCGCCTCGCTTCAAGATATTTTGATATTTCATGGTTTTTATTAAAAGCCGTGAAATTGGAATGAAAGATCGAGTCGCTGTCAAAGAGAATTAGCAACAATTAGTAACAAACTGCACGAATGGTAATGGCCGCCTTGCGAGGCGCGGCCGATTCAGTTACCCCTACGGCGTGAGTGCGGAGCCATTTTGGGATGCGACGCTGGTCCTGCTGGGGCACGGTACGACGCGCAATGAAAATTCCCAGTTGCCAGTCTGGCAACATGCCGAGGAATTGCGGCGGCGCGGAATGTTCGCTGCCGTTCATCCCGCCTTTTGGAAACAGACCCCGCAAGTCCAATCCGTCCTGACCACGATCAAAACGCCGCGGGCCTTCCTGGTCCCGCTGCTGATCAGTGAGGGATATTTCGCGAATGAAGTGATTCCACAGGCCCTGGGTTTTTCCAATCGGGCCACGCTGCAATTGGAAAATACGCGGGTGCATTATTGTCAGCCGGTGGGGACGCACCCGGGGATGGCCCGGATTTTAATGAACCGCGCCACCGAGGTCGTCGCGCAGTTTCCGTTTCCGTATGCGCCAAAGCCCAATAACTTGACGTTGTTCATCGCCGGACACGGCACGCCGCGGCATCCACAATCGCGACAGGCCGTCGAGCAACAGGCGAGTGCGATCCGCGCGTTGCACCGGTATGCCGAGGTGCGGGACGTTTATCTCGATGAAGCGCCGTACATCAAAGGCTGCCAGCAGTTGGCGTCCACGCGCGCGGTTGTCGTGGTGCCGTTTTTCATCGGCGATGGGTTGCATGTGGTGGAAGATATTCCCGTGCTGCTGGGTGAGCCGGAACGTCTGGTGAAAGAACGGCTGGCCGCCGGCCAGCCGACTTGGCGTAATCCATCCGAGAAGCACGGCAAACTGACTTGGTACGCGCCCGCCGTGGGGCGCGCGCCAGAGCTTGGCGAAATCATCCTCGAACGGGTGCGTGAAGCGGACGCGAGAACGACAACATGAAACAACTGCGTTGGGGCATTTTAGGCGCGGCCAACATTGCGCGAAAAAACTGGCGCGCGATCCGGCATAGTGGCAACGCCACGTTGACCGCGGTGGCGAGTCGCGATCCGCAACGCGCCCGTGCCTTTGTGGACGCGTGCCAGAGTGTGGAGCCGTTCACGCCTGAGCCGGTGATCTACAATGATTATGACGAGTTGATCGCTTCGCCGCAGGTGGATGCGGTTTACGTTCCGCTGCCAACCGGGCGGCGTCAGGAATGGATTCTTCGCGCCGCCAAAGCCGGCAAGCACATTTTGAGCGAAAAACCCTGCGCCATCCGACTTGCCGATTTGGAGGAGATTCTGACCGTGTGCCGCGAGCGGCGCGTGCAATACATGGACGGCGTGATGTTTACCCATAATCGGCGGCTGCAACAGTTGCGGCAGGTGTTGGACGATGGGGTGTCGGTCGGGGATTTGCGGCGCATCACCTCGCACTTCAGTTTTTTGGGCGACGCCGATTTTTTCCGCAATGCGATTCAAATGGACCATTCGCTCGAACCCCTCGGTTGCCTCGGCGATCTGGGCTGGTACAGCATTCGACTCGCGTTGTGGGCGGTGAATTGGCAGTCGCCGCAGTCCGTTTCGGGGCGGATTTTGGAACAAGTCAGGGATGTTTCGGGTCAAGCCACCGTGGCCACGGCATTTTCCGGAGAACTGATTTTTCCCGGAGGCGTCTCGACGGATTTTTATTGTTCCTTCGTGGCGGAGAACAGTCAGTGGGCGACGCTGGCCGGCACGAAAGGTTACGTGCGAATTCCGGATTTTGTGCTGCCTTTTACAAACAGCACTCTGGCGTTCGAGACGAATCAAATCCAGGCCAGCGCGCAGGGATGCGACTGGTGTTTGGAGCACACGGCGCGCGCCGTGCCATTCATCGAGTTGGAAACCAATCCCGCGACGGCGCAGGAGACGAACATGTTCCGTCATTTCAGCCGGCAGGTGTTATCCGGACGACTTAATGAGGACTGGCCGCGCGCCGCCTGGCTCACCCAACAAGTTACCAACGCTTGCATGGACGCAGCTTTGCAGCGTTAATCTGACCGCGGCTAAAACAATCTTTCGTTGCGACGCCATTTTTCGCTACTCTGCGTCACGTGCGATTTCGAAAAGTAACCATCATCGGTGTGGGTTTGCTGGGCGGCTCGATTGGCCTTGCCTTGCGCCGCCGCAAACTGGCTGGAGAGATCGCTGGTTACGTGCGCCGTGAGGCCAGCATCGCTGAATGTGAACGGGCGGGAGCGACCGATTACGCCACCACGGATTTGCTGGCGGCGGTTTCGGGCGCGGATTTGATTGTGCTTTGCACGCCGCTGGCGCAGATGAAATCGCTCACCCAGCAGATGCTTCCCGCGCTGAAGCGCGGCGCGATTGTCACCGACGTGGGCAGCGTGAAAACGAGCGTGGTGCGGGATGTGGAAGTGTTGCTCCACCAGGCGGGCGCGTATTTTGTCGGCAGTCATCCGATGGCGGGCAGCGAGAAGCAAGGGGTGCTGGCAGCACGCGCGGATTTGTTTGCTGACGCGATTTGTGTGTTGACCCCGACCCGGAAGACCCATCCCGCCGCGTTGCGAAAGGTGGAAACGCTCTGGAAAAATCTGGGCGCGCGGTTGCTGCGCACGACGCCGGAGGCGCACGACGCTTTGGTCAGTCGTTCCAGTCATTTGCCGCATCTGCTGGCGGCGACGCTGACGAACCTCGTGTTGAATCCCAAACTGCCGAAAGAACAAGTCAAACTTTGCGCCACGGGTTTTCGCGATACGACACGTATCGCCTCGGGTTCGCCGGAGATGTGGCGGGACATCGTGCTGGCCAACCGGGAACAGCTTCGCTTAACGCTGGATAGCTTTGTCCGGGAACTGCAAGCTGTGCAGGGGTTGTTGCGGAAAAAACGCAAGCACGCGGATGAAATCCTGGGGCTGTTCCAAACCGCGAAAACCCGACGCGACAACTGGTGCGCGTGCGGTGCGTCACCTTCTCAAGAATAATATCAATCACGGATGAACACCGATAAACACGGATTATTTCGACGCGAATTACGCGAAAGGTCGCGAATTCAATTCGTGTTAATTCGTGAAATTCGCGTCAAGGCTGTTTCCCATTCGTGTTCATCCGGGTCCATCCGTGGTTAAAATGGCCTTACCTGATCTCATTGAAATCGTCCCGCTGGAAAAACCGGTGCGCGCGGAAATCACCGTGCCGGGATCGAAAAGCATCACGAATCGCGCGCTCATTCTGGCGGCGCTGGCGGACGGCAAGGTGACGCTGACCGGCGCGCTCTGGAGCGAGGATACACAGGTGATGACCGATTGTTTGCAGAAGCTCGGTTTTGAAATTCGCGTGGAGAATGACCCGGCGGAGTTTTGCAATCGTATCATCACGGTGAAAGGGCAGGGTGGGAAAATTCCTCGCGCGGGTACGGCAGAGCAACCGCTGGAATTATTCGTCGGCAATGCGGGCACGGCGGCGCGGTTTTTGGCGGCAATGGTTTGCCTTGGCGATGGCGTGTACCGCTTGCACGGCGTGCCGCGGATGCACGAGCGTCCGCAGGCGGAATTGTTTCAAGCGTTGCGTGAGCTGGGTTATCGCGTCGAATCGGAAAAGGGAAATGACAAATTGCCGGTAATCATCAGCCACAGAGCCACCGAGCGCACCGCGAAAAAATCCGACGCTGTGCCTCTGCGGCAAAAAACCTGCAGGGTCAGTATTGCAGAAAGTTCGCAGTTTGCGTCGGCGTTGCTGCTTTCCGCCAAGCGCGGGGGCTGGGAAGTGAAGGTGGCGGGCGAGGATGCCGAGGAAGTGCCGTACGTCACGATGACGGAAAAATTGGTGGAAGTATTTCCGTGGAAGGGCGGAACATTTCAGATTGAGCCGGACGCGAGCAGCGGGAGTTATTTTTGGGCGGCGGGATGGCTTGTAACTGTTTTTGAGTTATTTTTTTCAATCACGCGTGCCGGCGATTGGAAGGGTTCGCCAATCATCGTTCGGGATTGGCCGACGACAGGCTGGCAATTAGATGCCGAGTTTCCGGATTTCCTCCCGTTCCCGGAGTCAATTTCGCGTGCTCACCAGCTAGCTGACAGCATCATGACGGCTATTGTTGTTGCTGCCGACAAACAGGCGGCTTGTGGGTGGGGTCGGACAGAGACCCGAACGACTATTTCTTTTACTGACCTTGGCCGCCTGCGGGTTCAAGAATGTGAGCGCGTCGTTGCGCTGCGAACGGAATTGACCAAGTGCGGCGCGAAGGTGATCGAGGAAGGTGACACGTTGACGGTTTATCCGTCCAAGCTGCACGGCGCGGAGATTGAGACGTATGATGATCATCGCATGGCGATGTGTTTCGCCATTCTGGGATTGAAAGTGCCGGGCATAAAACTCAAGAATCCTGCTTGTGTAAAAAAGACGTTCCCCAATTTTTTTCAAAAACTTGCCGCGCCGCCGCCGCACGGTCTGGGCGTGGAGATTCGCGACGGGCACACGGGACGGAAGCTGGAAGAGGACGAGCTGTTTGCGGATTGAGCGGTTGAGCGAGCGTTGCAACGGCAACTCGCCACAACGGATTCTCCCGTGCGGGCGGCGATGCGGCGACGTTTTAACAATTTAACGCGGTAACGATTTAACGAAGTGAAAAAACATCCCATCGTCATTGCCATTGACGGCACGAGCGCGAGTGGCAAGAGCACCAATGCCAAACTGGTTGCGAAAGCGCTCGGCTACGTTTATGTGGACACCGGCGCGATGTATCGCACGCTGGCCTGGTACTGTCTCCGGAACCAGATTGATTATCACAACCCCAAGGCGGTGGCGGCGGCGTGTCGCCGATGGAAAGCCAAACTGGAAGTTGTGGACGAGCGGGTGCGGCTCACGGTGGATGGCTATTTTCCCGAGAAGGAAATTCGCGAATCAAATGTCAGCATGGTGGTATCACTCGTCGCCACCGTGCCGAAGGTGCGCGAGTGGATGAAGAAAACGCAGCGCGATTGCCTCCAGTTCGGCAACCTCGTGATGGAGGGGCGCGATATCGGCACGAATGTTTTTCCCGAGACGGATTACAAATACTACCTCGACGCGCAAATTGAGGAGCGCACCAAACGCCGTCAGGCGGAAGGCGTGAATGAAAATCTCGCCGCGCGGGATCAGCGCGACAGCCAGCGCGCCGCGGCGCCCTTGATGATTGCGCTGGGCGCGAAAGTCATCAACAACTCGAACCTGACGGCGGCGCAGACGAGCGGGATGTTGATCAAGGATATTCAAGAACGGTTGAAGGCGGACGGGCGATGAATCCGGTTTACTTTCTGGGTTGGTGTTTTTTTCGGTTGACCTACCGGCTGTATTGCCGGGCGGAATGGTTTAATCCCGAGCGCGTGCCGGATTCGGGGCCGCTCATTTTAGCCGCCAACCACGCGAGTATCATTGACCCGCCGCTGGTGGGCACGGGACTGAACCGCGGCATCAGCTATCTCGCGCGCGAATCGCTCTTTCGTTTTCCCGGTGTGGGTTGGGTGCTGCGGAATTGGGACGCCGTGCCGGTGGATCGCGACGGTGGCGGCGCGAAAGGTTTGAAAATCATTCTGGATCGGCTGTTGGGCGGGGCGGGGATCATTCTATTCCCCGAAGGCACGCGGACGTTGGATGGCAAACTTCAGCCGGCGCGATCGGGTATTGGTTTAACCGTCATCAAATCCACGGCGCCGGTCGTGCCCGTGCGCGTGTTCGGCACCTTCGAAGCTTATGGCAAAGCGGCCCGCTTTCCCAAGCCGCGCAAGATTGCCGCGAAGTATGGCAAGCCGATGATGTTTGCCGAACTGCGGGCCGAGGCGAAAACCTGTTCCAAAGCGCGGTTGAAGCAGATTTATCAGGAAGTCGCCAATCAGATCATGGCCGAGATCGCCAAACTGGAGCCGTGCGAAGACAAGGAAAGTTTTCCGTAAGGCAGAAAAATTTTGTGCGGTTTTGCCTCCGACGGGTGCTACCAGGTGAATGAACATGCTCGACGATGCCGCATTGCTACAGCGGTTCGCCGCTGCCCGGGCCGAAGATGACTTCGCGGAACTGGTCCGGCGGCATCTCAATCTCGTCTATTCCGCCGCGCTGCGTCAGGTCGCGGGCGAGCATCAACTGGCCGAAGAGATCACGCAGAATGTGTTTGCTGATCTGGCGCGCAAGGCCGGGACGTTGACGGGGCACGCCTCCTTGACCGGCTGGCTTTACACCAGCGCGCATTACGCGGCGGCCAAGGTGGTGCGGGGCGAACAACGGCGGCGGGCGCGGGAACAGGAGGCCAGTCACATGCAACAAATCCATGCGAACCCAGCCGCTGAGGTGGATTGGGAACAACTGCAACCGGTGCTCGACGAAGCCATGCACGCCTTGTCCGAGGCGGATCGCGAAGTGATTTTGCAACGCTACTTCGAGCGCAGACCCTTTGTGCAGATCGGCGCCAGACTGGGGCTGACCGAAAACGCCGCGCGGATGCGGGCGGAGCGGGCGTTGGACAAGTTGCGCGGGATTCTCGCCACCCGGGGCGTCAGCACGACTGGCGTGGCGTTGGCGACGGTGTTGCTGGCGCAAGCCGTGGTGACGGCGCCGGCGGCATTGGCGGGACTGGTGACGTCCACTTCCTTGGCGGCAGTCGCCGCCGTTGGCGTAACGGCGGGCGGTGGTCTGCTGACGGTGGCCAAATTGAAACTGTTGCTTTCCTCCGCTTGTGCCGTGGTGTTGTTGGTCGGGCTGGTCTGGCAACAACAAGTGCTGAACCGGTTGCGCGAGGAAAATGAGGCGTTGCGACGGCGGCAATCAACTCCCGTGGCGGCTGCGTCCGTGGCTGCCGCGAAGCCGGTGGAGGAAACGGAAGAAGCGCGGCAGGCCAAAATGGAATTGTTGCGGCTGCGCGGCGAAGTCGGGCGATTGCGGCGGGAATTGGCCGAGCAGAAAGCGTCGGTCGCAGCCATGATGACAACCAATGACAACGCCGTTCAGGAGTCGCAAGTGTTCGACGCGATGGTCAATGTGCGAGCGCGGATTTTTGCCGGGACGGATGAAGCGTTGGAATCCTTTCCGGATAATTCCACCACGGCCATCACCGCTCCGGAGATGGCTAAACTGCTGAAGCATCTGGAGAATGAATCTGACAGTGCTGAATTTCAGGCGGCGATGCGGGTGACTACCCGTTCCGGGCAGCAGGCGCAGGTGTGGACAACTGGAAGTAAGACAAACATTTCAACTGGTGCGGTCACTGAGTGGATGTTTTTGACTGACGTATTGCCGACGGTGCAAGAAGATGGGCACAAGGTACGGCTGACTTTGACGGCGTCCAAACTTTATGATTTTCCGGGGGAAACGGCGCTAGTCGAGGCTGCTACAACGGGGGCGCCGTTTCCTTTAGGTCAATCAAAAGCGATGACGGCTGACACGGTGGTATGGGATGGCCAAACTGTGGCGCTGGCGATGCGTTTGGAAGGTAAGAAGCTGGTGTTTTTTCTGACGACCACCCTGGTTGATCTAACCGGTAATCCAGTGCATCCGGCGACCAAGCCATAACGCTGCCTTCCGCCTTTGTGAAGCTGTGATCGTGCGTGGATAAGGATTTTTCTTTATAGCAATCTAAGTTTTTCCATCGCCACCAAGAGGCACAAAAGGCACAAATAAAACCATTTTTTGAGCCTTTTGCGCCTTTTTGTGGCCGCAAAATTATTTCATCCGCTCTAAATCCCGCTGTTTGAGAGCGTGGTGCTGATGGTGTTCACCACCTGCGCCAGTTGCGGATGCGATTTCTCAAACGCCGCCACGGAGTGACGCAGTTTGTCGGTGGAAGTTTTGACGCGTTCGGGATCAAGCCCGGCTTGCGTGGCGGCATAAGCGCTGGTTTGCGCAAAGCCCACGATATCTTGTGCCTGGGCGTCATGCGTTTTGGCCAGTTCGTTGGCTTCGGTTTTTAGTTTGTTCAGCAAGGCCAGCAACTCCGTTCGCCGTTGGCTCGAGAGCGCGTCCGCCCGCTGGATGAGGGCTTCAATCTGCTGGATGGTTTCGTCAATCATGCGGTTGCGTGTTGCCAAGTCAGCCTAGTCGAAATCGGCGGCTCGGCAACAGAAGAAATTAGCCGCCGCGCGTCGCCACCAGCGGCGCGATGACCCGCCAGATGGCGGCCTGCACTTCGGCGATGGTGCCGGCGGCATTGATGATTTTGATGCGTTCCGGGTGGGCCGCCGCAATTTCGTCGTAGCCTTGTGCCACGCGTTCGAAGAAGGCGCGGTCAGCTTCCTCCATCCGATCGCGCATGAATGGCAAGGAAACCTGCCGCGACCGCAACCGCTCCTCGCTGACGTTCTGCGGGATTTTAAGAAAGAGCGTCAGATCGGGGCGGGTGTCGCCAACCGCCAGCTCAATGATTTTTTGCACCACGTGCAAATCGAGCTGGCGACCATACCCTTGATAAGCGGTGGTGGAATCGTAGAAGCGGTCGCAGACGATGATTTCGCCGCGTTGCAGGGCCGGGCGAATAACCTCGCGTACCAGTTGCGCGCGGCTCGCGTTCATCAGCAGCAATTCGGCTTCCGGCGTCATGGCGGCGTTGGCGTGACTGTGCTTTAACGTGTGACGAATCTCCTCACCGATGGGGGTGCCGCCCGGCTCGCGGAAAACTTTGACCGTGTGGCCCCACTCTTTGAGGCGCTCGACCAGCAGCGGCAACTGCGTGCTCTTGCCCGCACCTTCGTTGCCTTCAAAAGTGATCAGGAATCCTCTCATGATCCGATCTGAGTTGGTGGTGGTTGTCGCCTCGAAGTTGCGTTCGAGTAACGGCGGTAATCCAGGTTGAAGCGAGTGGCGCGCATCATTGGATCTGCTTCAATTTCGGCCCTTTGGGTGAATCTTCCACCACCCAGCCTTGGGCTTTAAGTTCATCACGGATCGCGTCGCTGCGTTGAAAATCTTTGGCTTGGCGCGCGGCCTGACGCGCTTCGAGCAAGGCGATGATTTCCGGTGGCGCCGCCGCTTCGGCCGGCGCGCCAATGCCGAGTACGGAATTGATCCGCTCCCACACGGCGAGTTGCGTCGCGGCCTGATCGGCGTTCAAGGTGCGATCCGCCATCTGTTTGTTCGTGGCCGTGACCCATTTGAAAACCTCACCCCAAGCCGCGGAGATGTTGAAGTCATTATCCAGCGCGGCGGTAAAGGCTTGGATCAGTTCGGAACCTTCCGTGTGTTCGTCCGCTTTACCGGACGCGACGGTTGCCGCCAGGTCGCGGAGTTTGCCGATACATTCGTCTATGCGGGCAAGCGAAGTTTTTGCGCCGGCCAGACCGTCCAGCGTGAAATTGAACGTCTCGCGGTAATGCGCGGAAAGCAGCAGAAATCGCACGTCGCGGCCACTGAAACCTTTGGCGAGCAAATCGGGCAGAGTGAAGAAATTGCCAAGCGACTTGCTCATTTTCTTGCCTTCGACGAGCAGGTGCGCGCCGTGCAGCCAGTATTTCACGAACGGTTTGCCGGTGGCGCCTTCGCTCTGCGCGATTTCATCCTCGTGATGCGGAAATTTCAAATCCTCGCCGCCCAGATGCAGATCGAAACTTTCGCCCAGCATCTTCATGCTCATGGCCGAACACTCGATGTGCCAGCCCGGACGCCCCTTGCCCCACGGACTGTCCCACGTCACGGCGCCGTCTTCGGGCACGTAGGCTTTCCACAACGCAAAGTCCGCCACCGCTTCCTTGTCGTATTCATCCGCCGCCACCCGGTCCGTGGCGCGCATGTCCTCGAAGTTTAATTTCTGCAACCGTCCGTAGTGGTGACCGCAACCGCCATATTTCTCGATGCTGAAGTACACCGAACCGTCGTTGGCCTGGTAGGCCAGGCCGCGCGCGACGAGTTGTTCAATGAGCGCAATGATTTCGGCGATGTGTTCAGTGGCGCGCGGCTTGACGTGGGGTTCGAGACAGCCCAGCGCGCGCAAATCATTGAAAAAGGCGGTTTCGTATGGCGCGGTGAATTCGCGCAGGGACGTTTGGGTTTCGCGGACGCGGCGGATGATTTTATCCTCCACGTCGGTGATGTTCATGACGTGCTTCACTTCGAAACCGCGAAACGTCAGGTAGCGACGCACAAGGTCGGCGAAGACGAACGTGCGCCAGTTGCCGATGTGCGCAAAGTCATAGACGGTTGGTCCGCAGCAATACATTCCCACCTTTCGGGAATGAGCCTCGAGCGGAACGAACTCCTGCAGGGAGCGAGATAATGTGTTGAAAAACCTAAGACCCATTTTGTCGTTCGGAGATTAAGCCAAGCACCTGGAAAACAAAGTGGAAAAAGTGGGGTGGCAGAACGGCTTCATTCCTTGGCCGGTGACTGGATGCCCAGGGTTGCCCCTAGAATTTCGTCCCAATCCGCTGGCAAATGCGAGTGGCTCAACCCTTCAGCTTCGCGTAGCGTTCCGCCACGAAATCCCAGTTCACCACGTTCCACCACGCGGCGAGATAATCGGCACGCCGGTTCTGATATTTGAGATAGTAGGCGTGTTCCCAGACATCCACGCCGAGCAGCGGTTGATGCCAGGAGCGCAAGGGAGTGTCCTGGTTGGGGGTGGACTCAATCTTCAACTTTCCCCTATCTAACACGAGCCACGCCCAGCCGCCGCCGAATTGTCCGAGTGCGGCCTTGTTGAAATTGTCCTTGAAGGCGCTGAAGCTGCCAAAGTTCGTGTCAATCGCCTTGGCCAGATCGCTTTTGGGTTCACCGCCGCCGCCTTTTTTCATCAGTTGCCAGAACAGGGAGTGATTGTAGTGGCCGCCGCCGTTATTGCGGATGGCGGCGCGGATGTTTTCGGGAGCGTCGCTCAGATCGCTGAGGAGGTTTTCGAGGCTGACCAGTTTATTGTGAGGCATTTGCTCCACGGCTTTGTTCAAATTATCCACGTACGCCTTGTGATGGCGGTCGTGGTGAATCTCCATGGTGCGGGCGTCAAGGTGCGGTTCGAGCGCGTCGAGTGCATAGGGCAGCGGGGGCAGCTCAAAGGGGCGGGCCAACGCGGAGTCCGTTTGAGCGAGGACGCTTGGAGTGGCGGCGGCGGCGACCGTTGCCAGCGCGGTGGTTTTTAGAGCTTCGCGTCGAGTCATCATGATCGGTTTGCGTTTGGTAATAAACTTCGGTCGGATAGGCTCGGTGTGGCTATCCCTCTTGATGCACTTCAAGGTAAAGCGCGGCAATATGTTTTCCGAGCGCTTCCCAATCAGCGGCGGTGGTCTCCCAGCCGCTGCTGAAGCGCAACACTTGCGTGAGTTGCCCGGCTTGATAACCCATCGCACTGAGCACATGGGAAGGCGTTTCCTTGCCGGTAGTGCAGGCGGATCCGGTGCTGACGGCGAATCCGGCCTTATCAAGGCGCGTGACCCACCGTTGCTGACCGCCTTCGGGCATCAGCGCCGAGGTGGTGTTCCACAGGCGCGGGGCGCGCAAGCCGACAACGGTTGAACCGCGCACCTGCCGCAACAACAGCTTTTCAAATTTCTCCTTCCACTCGGCGCGGGTCTGATGTTGGTTCTCCGCCAGTTGTCGTTCGCGCGCTTCCAGAGCCGCCATCATGGCCAGAATGATGGGCAGATTTTCCGTGCCCGCGCGTTGCCCGCGCTCTTGTTTGCCCCCGAGTAACAGCGGCGTCATTTTGCTCCCGCGCGGAACTTTGAGAAAGCCAACGCCGCGTGGTCCGCCAAACTTGTGTCCCGCTCCAGTGACATAATCGCATTGCCCCAAATCCTTGGCCGGCATTTTGCCGAGCCATTGCACCGCATCGGTGAAGAACGGCACTGCGTACGCCTGGCAAATGGAGAGAATTTCCCGCCACGGCTGGATCACCCCGGTTTCGTTGTTGGCGCACATCACGCTGACGACACCGGGTCGTCGGTCGGCCATTTCCTGCGTGAACCATTCCAGGTCCACCACGCCATCCGGAGTGACCGGAATGAAGCGGGCGCGTGCGCCGAAATAGTGGCGCGCGGAATTATCAATGCACGGATGCTCGATGGGGCTGAGCCAGATCTCGGCCTCGCGCGGGAGCGTTTGCGCAAAATGGTGCATGGCCATGTTGTTCGATTCCGTGGCGCAACTGGTCCAGATGATGTCGCTGGGGTGACAGCCGAGGTAATGCGCCAGTTTCTCGCGGGCGGCAACCAGGGCCTTGTTCGCTGCCAGTCCAAACGCGTGCGGACTGGAAGGATTACCGTGAATCTTCTCGGTGGCTTCGAGCCAGGCCTCGCGGGCCTCGCGCATGACCGGCGCGGTGGCGTTGTAATCAAAATAAAACATCGCCGGGTAGGATATAAAGGAACGGGCAACTGGCCAGAGTTTTTAGGTCCAGGTCCGACATTTTGCCAAGGGGCTGGTCGGGGCTTGAGAACTCACGAATAAAAACGGAAGCGGTCAAAGATCAGATTTTATCTTTGCCAGTTCTGGCTTCAGTGATCGTTTGCAGAATTTTCCGGTGGGCGCTGGTGAAGGCGAGGCGATGGAGTTCAGCCAGTGTGCGCCATTCGCCTGCGGGTGCGGCTTTCCGAGCCGATGCGTTCGCGCGCCAGGCTTCCAATGTGATGCGGTAGCGCGTGATGGAATGTTTGATCACGCAGAACGATTTTTTCGAGGTGATGCGAAAATCCGTTTGCCGGTAGGGCGCATCAATCTGTCGCGCCCCGTTTGGGGTGTGTGTGGTTGCGGTGCGTCCGGAGCGACGCGTCCCCCGTTTGCGGGTTTCGACTTCGGCGTTTGGAAATTCCCAAAGGTGAGCGTTCACCACTCCGGCGGGCCGTTGGCGGATGAGGAATTTGCCGTCGTGCTCGACGACGAAGGCGATGAAACGGCGTTCGGTGGCGGCTTCGCGTTTGTCGAGATTGGGGAGTTGGTCTTGGAGATTTTCTTTTTGCGCAACGCAGAGTTTTTGAACCGGGCAGGCGGCACAGTTTGGTGAACGTGGCGTGCAGATGAGCGCGCCGAGTTCCATCAGAGACTGATTCAGGAAGGAGCAGGAGTTTGCTTCGGATGGCGTTTGACCGTCATGGACTGCGGTGGCAGAGCGCAGCGGCGACACCGCTTTCGGTTGGCGGCGTGCGTGGTCAAAGCGGCGTGGCGCTTCGCTTCCCGCCGCAGTCCACGACGCGTTGGCAGGGGCCGCGAGTGTCTTCGCCTGATTGACCAATTCCTCCGCGAGTTGCCAGAGTTGGGCGTTGGTTTTTTTGTCGCGCGGATTTTCGCGGATGCCGTAAAGACGCGTCAGCACGCGAATAACATTGCCGTCGAGAATGGGCGCGGGTTGATTGAAGGCGATGCTGCAAATTGCGCCCGTCGTGTAACGTCCGATGCCGGGCAGCGCGAGAACGGCGTCGAAGGTTTGCGGAAATTTGCCGCCGTGCTCTGCGATGATTTGCTGTGCGGCCTTCTGCATGTTGCGGACGCGGGTGTAGTAGCCGAGACCTTCCCAAAGCTTATGGATTTTGTCCGCGCTCGCGTGGGCGAGGCTTTCGATGGTCGGCAACTCGCGCAGCCAGCGCTCCCAATACGGGATGACGGTTTTCACCTGCGTTTGTTGCAGCATGATTTCGGAAACCCAGATGGCGTAGGGATCGCGCGTGCGTCGCCACGGCAGGTCGCGAGCATTCGTGGCGAACCAGTCGAGCAGCCGAGTGACCAACCGTCGAGATTGGGAATCAGGAGAGGTCGGCTTCTTACAATTATTTTGGCGAAGCAAAAGCGTGCGTTGGTTTTTGAAGCTCATCCAGTGTTTCAAAACGGTCCTTGACAACAGCAGTATTTTAGCGGCTCATGATCCGCATAATCGAGAAGGAAAACCAATTAGTCAGGACCGTTTAACAACTTTGCATCATGAAAAGTATCCGTTTCACGTTGACCCCGGTAATTACACTCGTGCTGGCGCTGCTAACGACTGCGGTTTACGCGCAGAATTCGTGGACGAACCGTTACAGTGGAGCCGGGCAGAATTTGGATGGCGCCACCGCCATGGCGGTGGATAACGACGGTAATGTTTTGGTAACGGGAATGTCGTGGAGTGACAGCAGCAGTTTTGATTACGCGACGATCAAGTATTCCAATGCCGGAGTGCCGTTGTGGACGAACCGTTACAACGGCCCGGGTAACTCCTCCGATGTCGCCATGGCCATTGCGGTGGACAGCGGCGGCAATGTGTTTGTGACGGGACGATCGGAGGGCGCTGGTAGTTCCGATGACTTTGCCACCATCAAGTACTCCAGCACGGGAACACCGGTTTGGACGAATCGTTACAATGGGCCAGGCAATGGCACTGATACGGCTACGGCCATTGCCGTTGATAACCAGGGTAATGTCTTCGTGACCGGGTATTCGGTTGGAGTCGGCATCATCTCGGATTACCTGACGATCAAGTATTCCAATGCCGGAGCGGTCTTGTGGATGAAACGTTCCGACGAACTGAGCATTGGTAACGCCTCGGCCATGGCTTTGGCCGTGGATGATGCGGGCAACGTGTTCGTCACCGGATACGCCCGCGCGGGTGGGCCTGCGCATGATTACATGACGCTCAAATATTCCAGCACGGGCGCCTTGCTGTGGACCAATCGTTACAACGGCCCCGGAAACGGTTCGGATATGCCCAGCGCCATCGCGGTGGATCATAGCGGGAATGTGCTGGTGACGGGTTATTCCAAGGGAGGCGGCACGGGTCAAGATTTTGCAACGATCAAGTATTCCAATGCCGGAATACCTTTGTGGACGAATCGTTATAACGGGCCGGGAAACTATGACGACGGGGCCATGGCTTTAGCGGTGGATCGCAACGACAACGTCATTGTCGCGGGGTATTCGTTTGATATTGTCAGTATGGATGATTACGCGACGGTCAAGTATTCCAACGGCGGTGTGCCGTTGTGGACCAACCGGTACAGCGGACCGGGAGACAATTACGACCGGGCCAATGCGATCGCAGTGGATGTTAATGACAATGTGTACGTGACGGGAAGTTCATGGGGCAGTGCCGCTGAATTTGAATACGCCACCCTCAAGTATTCCAGCGCGGGGGCAATCCTGGCAACGCACCTATACCGCGGACCAGGAAACGCGGACAACCAAGCTGCCGCCATTGCGGTGGATAGCAGTGGTAACGTGTTTGTGACGGGAAGCTCCTCTGGCAATCGGAGCGGTCAGGATTACGCGACCATCAAATATGCGGCAGCGCCGCTTCCGCCTGTCACCCTGCTGAAAAATCCACAAGTAAGCGCCGGCCAATTCTCATTTATCCTTAGCGCGGAGGTGGGTGGGCAGTTTGCCCTTCAAGTTTCCACCAACCTTGTGAATTGGGGCGTGGTTCGCCAAGTAACCATTCCCGCCAGCGGCAGCACGAATATTGTGGAACCGCTGTCGTCCGGAGCCGGGCAAAAGTATTACCGCGCCCAGCGGCAATAAGTGCGAGACAATGCGCAAGGCAACTCGCGAGCATTGGCGGCGAACCAATCCAGCAAAAGCGGAACGAGTCGCCGGGTTTTGGAGACAGGATTGACAAGATTTTCAGGATTATTCTTCTGGCGCGGCTTCCGGTGTTGAATCCTGTTCATTCTGTTCATCCTGTTTCAAGTCCGTTTGGGTTCGGAAATTTTGTGAACCACGAAATACACGAAGTTCGCAAAAAGGGAATGGCGAAAAATCGGTAGTGGCGGTCCGTCATTAACCTTCCGGAACGGCGAGATCGAATTTTGCAAGAAATTCGTCTGGCGTAAGAACGGGCAGTTCGCCGGTGGAGAAATCGGACTTGTTGCGGGTAGCGATCACGTTGATACCACCCTCCGTCTTCGCGGTGAAATGCTGAATGGCATCCTCAAAATCCTTGAAGTCTGATGATAATGCAGACTGGATTTCTGCCTCACCCACAGCGGAGACGCGGACGAGCAGTTTGAGCTTGGCGAGCAACGCCAGCGTAGCGGCGTGTCCTTTTGGTTTTCGGAGAATGTAATAAAGGTTGCTGAACGACAGCGATGAAACGCAAACCGTTAGCTTGCCGAGTTCAGCCAGGGCGAGAATCCGATGGGCGTATTCGGCGAAGGGTTGACGGTCAGCCAGGTGATCCAGCGCGACATCGGTGTCCAGGAAGATTTTATCCTTGGAGGCCATGCTCCTTCTGCAATTCGTCCGCCAAGGCGGCGGGCGCGGTGAAATCCGCAGGCAGCTTGACCGCGCCGCGCAACGCATCCGTCACCGGGGTTCTGCCCGTGCAGCTCTCCTGCCAGTTTCGGGCCATCACGCGCAATTGCTGCGCGACAATTTCCGGCAGCGTAGTGTGCCGCGCCTTGGCCTCCAGTTCCGCTGATTGCAGAACATCCGAATCCAATTGAATAGTCAGTGTCGCGCTCATGGCGGGAAAGGTAGCCGGTCTTACGCCCAACGACAAGCGCGCAAAGTACCGCTCCTCGAAGAAGGTTCAATTTTTGCGTTCAAAAATGGCGAACCACGAAATACACGAAGAAAGGGCTGCAAGCTCGGAAGATGATAGCCCAAGGCAAGCGCTGCATTGCCTTGGGGCAACGGACAAAATGAATCCAAGCTCTGAAAGAGCGGCTGAAAAATCCAACGCAAAGGTTCGCGGAAGAAGGTTTCAACCACTGATGCAGAAAAGATATTTATGTGGGTCTGACAAATTGAGCGTCTATGGCGCTAAACTTATTTCCGCAATTTCCAAAACTTGAATACCCGCGTCTTTATAGCGTGCAAAACGGTCAGTTCCGTTCCAATCGGCGGGCATTTTGCTGGTAAGACCGCAATTCTTAAGAGTTTTCCGATGTTCTTGCTTGGTTAGTTCAACCCTTATATGCCAGTCCGCTATAATTTTCTGCAATATGTCACGGTTCAAATTTTCATTATTAGCACGGTTGAGTATGTGTTTACAGATGACGGCAACCGGAATTGCATGGTCATACTCGCTCATCCCCGGTTCTGCCGATTTGCTTCGCGCTACGACTGGTGCTTGGATACGCCGCACCGCAGCCCGAAGAAGTCGGATTGTGATGGATTCTGCTATGCGCCCACATTTGAAGCCCTCGACCAGCCAGAGAATAGCGTCGAGGAGACCTAATTCTAACTCGAGAGGCGTTAATTTTTTCATAGCTGTGTCTTTACGTCTGTCTATATTTCAAGCGTGACCTGCTGTGTCCATACAGCAAACCTACCCTATTTTGCGCTAGCTTTGCCGATACCCCAGCGGATGGTGATGCCGGATTAAAGTTAGCGTGCTTCATGCCAGTGGTTCGCGGATGACTTCCTGTCCGTGTAATTCCTCTTCCGAGAGTTCGCGGTTGGCTTCCAGCACCATGACGGCGGCTTCGGCGAGGTTGGCGCGCGCTTCTTCCAGGGTCGCGCCTTGAGTGTTCGCGCCCGGCAATTCCTCGACAAAGGCCGCGTAACCTTCGGGAAACTTCCGAAACACGGCGGCAAGTTTCAGTTTCATGCCATTGACTTTGCTCGCGTGATAACTGTTTGTCCAGTCCGGTGGTGACGTAATTTCGCGCGCCGGACGCGAAGGCGGCGAAGGTTTTTAACGCCAAGCTACCAAGCCGCCAGGATTTCTCGGCTCTGCGCCTTTGCATCTTGGCGTCTTTGCGTTTGGTTTGGAATATGCCGCTCCGACGGAGCTTTTGGTTTTTGGGACGGGGGTTTCTACAAATATGCCGCGCCCACGGCGCTGTCGGTTTGAGCTTATTTAGGTCGGTTGTAGCGAGTGAGGAGAAAACTTTTGTGTCTTTTGCGCTGCTTTGCGGCTATTAAATCGGCGGCGTGAAACCACTGACGAGTTACACTTGCAAGCTGACGGAGGAACAGGCGGCGGCGCTGAAGGCGTGTCTGGACGCGCGGCATTTCACGCCGCGCGAAGTGCCGTACGCGCGGTTCGCGGGGGAGAAGGAAAAAACCAACGTGGTGTTTTACGAGAGCGGCAAGCTGGTGGTGCAAGGGAAGGGGACGCAGGAGTTCATTGAGTTCGTGCTCGAGCCGGAGGTATTGAAACAGGCGAAGCTCGGCTACGAGGCGGTATTGAATCCCGAGTTGTTGTTGCCGCGCATTGGCGTGGATGAAAGCGGCAAGGGCGATTTCTTTGGGCCGTTATGCATCGCGGGTGTTTATGTGAATGAAGCGGTGTTGACCGCGTGGAAGGACGCGGGGGTGCGCGATTCAAAAAATATTTCCAGCGACAAAAAAATTTCCGAGCTGGCGAAGCTCATCAAGGACACGCCCGGCTGCGTGACGACGGTGGTGCCGATTGGCAACGAGGCTTACAATCGGTTGCACGCAAAGATGGGCAGCGTGAACGCGGTGCTGGCGTGGGGGCACGCGCGGGTGATCGAGAATTTGATGGGCCAGCGACATCGCATGAATCCGCCGCCGGTGCGGGCGATCAGCGACCAATTCGCTTCCAGCAAAAAAGTGGTGGAGCAGGCCCTGATGCGTTTGGGGCGGGAATTGGAATTGGTGCAACGGCACAAGGCGGAAGAGGATTTGGCGGTGGCGGCGGCCTCGATTCTGGCGCGCGACGAGTTTGTGAAACGACTGGCGGCGTTGGGCAAGGAGTTTGAAGTGGTCTTGCCGAAGGGCGCGGGACCGAAAGTGGATGCGGTGGCGCAGGAGCTATTCGCTCATCGCGGCATCGTGGCCTTGCAAAAGGTGGGCAAGCTGCATTTCCGGACGGCATTGCGGGCGCAGGGATTGCCGGAGCCACCGAAGGCCGAATGGCGACGATGATCCGCTGCGGTGAGTTGTAGCGGCTGCGGAAAAAATCCGCCGTGCGGGAGCGGAGGGCGTTTTTGGATTTGGGGAATTTTGAAGTTTGAATGGCGGTGTAACCGATATTCTATAAATAACTTGCAGCGGTGGAGCGGATCAGCGGACGGCGTTAAAAATTCTTAAATCGTTAGTTGACACTTTTTTGCAGGTTTTCTATTTTGCCTCCCGTCTTAGAGCCGTAATCGAGACAAAGTTACCAAAACTCTCCGGTTTTCTTCGCAAGAAAAATGGTGTGAGGTTGGCTTTTTGTCGTTTTACGCATCAGGATGACAGATAAGTTCGGGACGCCCATGTAGCTCAGTTGGTAGAGCACGTCCTTGGTAAGGACGAGGTCATCAGTTCAATCCTGATCATGGGCTCCATGGAGAACGAGTGATTTAAGTTTAGTGACGCACTTAACAAAACGCTAAAGAGAACATAACGAACGCAGGAGAATAAAATGGCAAAAGAACAATTTCAACGCACCAAACCGCACGTAAACGTGGGGACGATCGGCCACGTTGACCATGGCAAGTCCACGCTGACCGCAGCCATCGTTGCCGTGCAAAACCGCAAGGGCATGGCGCCGCCAATTTCCTACGCCGATATTACCAAGGGCGGAACGGTTCGTGACGAAACCAAGACGGTGACCATTGCGGTATCACACGTCGAATACGAAAGCCCGAAGCGTCACTACGCGCATGTGGATTGTCCCGGTCACGCGGACTACGTGAAGAACATGATCACGGGCGCGGCGCAGATGGACGGCGCGATTCTCGTGGTGAGCGCGGCGGATGGTCCGATGCCGCAGACGCGCGAACACATTTTGCTGGCGCGTCAGGTCGGAGTGCCGAGCATGGTGGTGTTTTTGAACAAGGTTGACCTGGCTGATGCCGACTTGTTGGAGCTCGTGGAAATGGAAATTCGCGATCTGCTCACCAAGTATGGTTTCCCGGGCGACAAAACGCCGATTATTCGCGGTTCCGCCACAGCGGCGCTCGCGGGCCAGCCCGAGGGTGAAAAAGCCATTGGCGAATTGCTTGACGCGCTCGACAGCTTCATTCCTGATCCGGTACGCGAAGTGGACAAACCGTTCCTGATGTGTGTTGAAGACGTGTTCAATATTGAAGGTCGCGGCACGGTGGTGACCGGTCGCGTGGAGCGCGGCGTTCTCAAGAAGATGGACGAAGTTGAAATCGTCGGTTTGCGCGATACTCGCAAGACGGTGGCGACCGATATTGAAATGTTCCGCAAGCTGCTCGATAGCGCGACGGCCGGCGATAACGTCGGAGTGTTGTTGCGCGGTACGAAGAAGGAAGAAGTTGAGCGCGGCATGGTGTTGGCCAAGCCGGGTTCAATCACGCCGCACACGAAGTTCAAGGCGGAAGTGTACGTCCTCTCCAAAGATGAAGGTGGCCGGCACACGCCGTTCTTCACCAATTACCGTCCGCAGTTCTATTTCCGCACGTCAGACGTGACCGGAACGTTGAATCTGCCGCAGGGCGTGGAAATGGTGATGCCGGGCGACAATGTGTCGGTGGATGTCGAGCTGCAGAAAGCCGTGGCCATGGAGAAAGGTCAACGCTTCGCCATTCGCGAAGGTGGCCGAACCATCGGGGCGGGTCGTATCAGCGAAGTCGTCAAGTAAGCGGAAGTGAGGATTTATTGACGTGGAGGCGACAGGAACGTCTGTCGCCTCCTTTTAGTCCAGTTGAGAGTCCGGTGAATTTGTCGTAGGGCGTTAGCTCAATTGGTAGAGTAGCGGTCTCCAAAACCGTTGGTTGCAGGTTCGACTCCTGCACGCCCTGCCAGACTGAAAGTTGAGGGCCGCGGTGTAATGGGATGTGGGATGCGGCTGGAACGGTCGAACCGACCATCAACTACCGGGGAGAGGTGGCAGAGTGGTCTATCGCGGCGGTCTTGAAAACCGCTGTGGGTTAACACCCACCGGGGGTTCGAATCCCTCCCTCTCCGCCAGTGCCTCGGAGTGAGGAAGACGATGGCGGATGGGAAAAATCGGCTGAGATCAGAATTGATCCGGTCAGAATAGGTTAGAATAAATGAAACAGTTTATCTGGGTCGGCGTACTGGCCATCATTTTTGGGTATCTATGGTGGCGAGGATATATCAAGCGTTTTGCGGCGTATTGGCAGCAAACGGTGGAAGAGTTGAAGAAGTGTGCCTGGCCCAACTGGGATGATCTTTCCGGTTCCACGATCCTCGTCATGGTCGCCACCTTCTTGCTGGCGCTCTTCACCTTTATTGTGGATCAAATATTTTTCGTACTGTTTAAGACCGTTTAAGCGCCATGAAGCCCCAATGGTTTGTCATCCACACGCTTTCCGGCCAGGAACAGAAGGTCAGGGACAGCATCGAGAAGCGCCTCAAAACCGAGGAGATGCAGGAATACATCCACGAAGTCCTGGTGCCGATGGAGAAAGTCGTGGAGGTGCGGAATCAAAAAAAGACCGTCACCACGCGCAAGCTGCATCCGGGTTACGTTTATATCCACATGGTTTTGTTGGATGAGAACCAGCGGGTGATTCCCAAGCCGTTTTATTTCATCAAGGAAACGCAGGGGGCGATCGGGTTCGTAGGCGGTGAACATCCGCACACCGCCACGGACGAGGAGATGGAAACCATCAAGGCGGCTGTTTCCGCCTCGGAAGAGACCGAGCGTCCGAAGATTGCCTTTAACGTGGGCGAAACGATCAAAATCAACAACGGACCGTTCCTCAACTTTAGCGGGGTGATCGAGGAAGTGGATCCGGATCGGGGCAAATTGAAGGTCACGGTGAACATCTTTGGCCGGAACACCCCGGTTGAACTTGAGTATTGGCAGGTGGAGAAAGCCTGATATAATGCGTTCCCTGTCGTCAGGCAACCGGCTCTGAGGCAGCAACGATTTTAGAGTGAATTAAACGTCGGAATTGAAGCTTTTGTATGGCGAAGAAAGTAACTGGAATCATTAAATTGCAAATCCCCGCCGGGCAGGCGAATCCCGCCCCTCCGGTCGGTCCCGCGCTCGGCCAGCACGGGGTGAACATCATGGGATTCTGCAAAGAATTTAACGCGGCCACCAAGGGCGACGCGGGACTGGTGATTCCGGTGGTCATTACGGTTTACCAGGATAAATCTTTCACTTTCATCACCAAGTCTCCTCCCGCCTCGATCTTGCTGAAAAAGGCGGCGGGAATCACGGCCGGCGCCAAAACCACCGGTAAAGAAAAAGTCGGCAAAGTTTCCCGCAAGCAGGTGCTGGACATCGTTAAGATGAAAAAGAACGATATGAATGCAACTTCCGATGAAGCGGCGTTTCGCATCGTTTCCGGCACCGCTCGCAGCATGGGAATTGAAGTTGTTGGATAAACCCTGAACGCGGGAGAGCTGAACGCTCGTTTGAACCGCTCATCATCATGCCAAGTAAACGATACAAAAAAGCACTGGAACAGGTGGACGCCAAGAAAGCGTATCCCCTCAAGGAAGCGATCGGAGTTCTCACGAAGTTCCCGAAAGCAAAATTCAACGAAACGGTGGATCTCGCGTTTCGTCTGGGGGTGGACCCGAAGCAATCGGATCAAATGGTGCGTGGTACCGTTCCGTTGCCGCATGGCAGCGGCAAAGTGGTCCGCGTGCTCGTCTTTGCCCAGGGAGCGGCCGCTGATGCCGCAAAAGCGGCAGGTGCGGAATTCGTTGGATTTGAAGATTTAATTGCCCGCTGTAACAGCGGCTGGACGGATTTTGATGTGGCGGTTGCCACGCCGGGAGCCATGGCGGAAGTGCGCAAGCTCGGTAAAGTGCTGGGTCCGCGTGGGCTGATGCCGAATCCAAAAACCGGAACCGTCACCGAAGACACTGCGAAGGCGGTTAAAGAGGTGAAGGCTGGGCGGGTGGAGTTCAAGGTGGACAAAGCCGCAAACGTGCATGTGGCCATTGGCAAGACCAGTTTTAATGCCGAACAGATCGAGGCCAATGCGCGCGCCGTGATTGAAGCCGTGGTCAAAGCCAGACCCGCCAGCTTGAAGAGCGTGTATCTGAATAGCTGCACGTTGTCAGCGACGATGAGTCCGGGAGTGCGCGTGGATATTCGCGAGTTTGGCGTGGGTTGAGATCAGTCAAAAAACAGCAGGGCGCGCGTTCTAATTGTGGCGTCGCCATAGACCAGTAATAGAAAAAATTTTGATTCCATCATGCGAGTAGAAAAACAAATTCTGAGCCAGGAGTACATCGGCCGGTTGAACGCTTCGCCGTTCTTCATCGTTGTGGGTTACCAGGGCTTGAAGGTAGAACAGTTGACCACCCTCCGCAAAAGCCTGCACGAGAATCAGGCCGAGGTGCATGTGGTCAAGAATTCCATTTTCCGGGTCGCGGCCAAGGAAGCCGGCGTCACGGATTTGAATGACGCGCTGGCTGGTCAGTTGGCGGTGGTTACCGGGCAGAAAGACGTTTCCGCGGCGGCCAAGGTGTTGAAAAATTTTGCCGGACAGAACGACAAATTGACCATCAAATTCGGGTATCTGAACAGCGAACGCCTGGAGCAGGCCGATTTGTTGACGTTGGCGGATTTGCCGAGCCTCGAAGTGCTGCGCGGCAAGTTGCTTGGCGTCATCAACGCGCCGGCGCAGAAGTTGGTCACGTTGCTCAACACCCCGGCGCAACAGTTGGCGCGGGTGATCAAGGCCAAAGCCGAAAAGGCGGCCGCCTGAGTGTAAAGAATTTCCCGCCACCAAGTCGGTGGCGGGATTTAACAAACCAGAAAGTAAATCGTCGGCTCATGGCCCTGAGTTGAAACCATCCGAGGCCCGGATGACGACGAGACGAAAAGAAAGCAAAAGACAGTTATGGCAGACATCGCAAATATTGTGGAAGAGTTGAGCAAGTTGACGGTTATTGAAGCCGCCGACCTCGTGAAGAAACTGGAAGAAAAATGGGGCGTTACCGCCGCCGCTCCCGTGGCGATCGCCGCCGCTGGCGCACCGGCCGCTGGTGGGGCTGCTCCCGCCGCCGCGAAAGATACTTTTGACGTCATCCTCGCTTCGGTACCCGCTGATAAGAAGATCGCGGTGATTAAAGCCGTGCGCGAAGTGAAAGCCGGACTCGGCTTGGCGGAAGCCAAAGCCCTGGTCGAAGGCGCACCGAAACCCATCCTGGAAGACGCCAACAAGGCGGACACGGATGCGGCCAAGAAGAAGCTGGAAGAGGCCGGCGCCAAGGTTGAAATCAAGTAATTGGGGGATTACGGGTCGGGGCGATCTTCGTTGGATCATCGTCCCGACCTCCCTTGAACCGCTTTATCTTAGAGTCCATACAACACGAATTCCGATTCAGCTTGGAATTCCCGGTTCGGCAAGTTTGCGATTGAACATCGCGGCCTTGCCTTGTGTCGTTGAGTAGAAAATTGACGTCCGATCAGGTGATCGGACCGTAGAAAAGGTCCAAATGTCATCGCGAACCACTGAACGTATCAACTTCAGCAAAATCAAAGAGATCATCGCTCCGCCGAATTTGATCGAACTGCAAACCAGCTCGTACAAGGAATTTCAACAGGCGGACGTGCCCGCGGCCAAGCGCAAGAATCTTGGCATGCAGGCGGTCTTCACCGAGGTCTTTCCGATCGAGAGTTACGACGGCAAAGTGGTCCTGGATTTCCATTCCTACGAAATCGGCGAGCCCAAGGTAAGCTGGCTCGAGTGTTTGCGCGAGGGATTGACGTACGGCGCGCCGCTCTACGTGACGTTTCTCCTCAAGGACGAGAAGGGCACGAAAGAGGAAAAAGTGTTCATGGGAGAGCTGCCGCTGATGACCCCGCAAGGCACGTTTGTCATCAACGGAGCGGAACGCGTGATCGTTTCGCAATTGCATCGTTCGCCCGGAATTGCGTTCGAGAAAACGATTCATCCGAACGGCAAGGAGTTGTTCAGCTTCCGCGTCATTCCGGACCGTGGCTCCTGGTACGAAGCGCAGTTTGATACGAGCGATTTGCTCTACGTCTATCTTGATCGCAAGAAGCGGCGCCGCAAATTTTTGACCACCACGCTGTTCCGCGCGCTGGCATTTTTAGAAAGCGATGGGCAGAAGCCTTCCAAAAAGGACGCGGACAAACATCGGGGCACGGACGAGGAAATCCTGAAGTTGTTCTACCAGATCGAGGAACTGACGATCAAAGAGGCGGAAAAACTGACCGAGCTGCAAAACAAGGTTTTGATTCAAGACGCGGTGGACGAGGAGAAGGGACTGGTGATTGCGCGCGCCTTCGAGCCGTTGTCCAAGGCGGTTGTAAAACAGATCGCCGAGCTTGGCGTCAAGCAGCTCAAGGTCGTGGATACTTCCGCGGATGATGGCATCATCATCAAGTGCATGAAGAAGGACCCAGCCAAGAATGAAGAGGAGGCCCTGAAAGATATTTATCGGCGTTTGCGCCCGGGAGATCCGCCAACTGCCGCCAATGCCAAGGCGTTGCTGAAACGCCTGTTTTTCGATCCGAAACGGTATGATCTGGGACGGGTCGGCCGCTACAAGATCAACCAGAAGCTTTCGCTTTCCAACAAGAACGAGTCGCGCATCCTGACCAAGGAAGACTTGGTGGAGGCCACCAAGTATCTGCTGAAGCTCAAGCAGGGTGAAGGCTCACTGGACGACATTGATCACTTGGGCAGCCGACGCATTCGTACCGTAGGCGAATTGCTCGCGAATCAGTGCCGCGTCGGTTTGGCGCGGACGGAGCGGCTCGTCAAAGAGCGCATGACGTTGTTCGATCAAGGTCTGGAGCAGATGACACCGCAAAAGTTGATCAACCCCAAGGCGTTGAGCGCGGTCATTCGGGATTTCTTCGGTCGTTCGCAATTGAGTCAGTTCATGGATCAAATCAATCCGCTGGCCGAATTAACGCACAAGCGTCGTTTGTCGGCTCTTGGACCAGGCGGCTTGTCGCGCGACCGGGCCGGGTTCGAGGTTCGGGACGTGCATCCATCGCACTACGGTCGCATTTGCCCGATCGAAACCCCTGAAGGTCCGAACATCGGTTTGATTGCATCGCTGGCGACTTTTGCGCGGATCAATGACTTTGGTTTTTTAGAAACGCCGTACCGCAAGGTGGAGAATGGCCGGGTTACCGGACACTTGGATTATCTCACGGCAGACCGCGAAGAGCAGTACGTCGTGGCGCAGGCCAATGCGCCGATTGATGATCATGGCCGCTTTACCGTGGACCGCGTTCCGTGCCGCTATCGGGGCGACTTCATTGACGCTGATCCAGGTAAAGTGCATTACATGGACGTTTCGCCGAAGCAGTTGGTTTCCATCGCGGCTTCCTTGATTCCGTTCCTGGAACATGATGACGCGAACCGCGCCTTGATGGGCTCGAACATGCAACGTCAGGCCGTACCGCTGTTGGTTACCGAAGCGCCCTTTGTGGCCACGGGCATTGAGGATCGCGTGGCGCGCGATTCCCGCGCCATTGTGGTTGCGGAAGAGGCGGGTAAGGTTGCTTCCATTACCGGAGATCAGGTCATCATCACGCCGACCGGCACTTTGCCGGAAGGCAAAAAGAAAATCAAACCCGACCCCGAAAAAGGCGTGTGGGTTTATGAGATTCGCAAATTCATGCGGTCCAACGCCGCCACCTGCATCAATCAGAAAATTCTGGTGCATAAGGGTGAGTCGGTGAAGAAGGGGCAGATCATCGCGGACGGCCCCTGCACGGACCATGGCGAACTGGCGCTGGGACGCAACGTGTTGGTCGCGTTCATGCCGTGGAACGGTTACAACTTCGAGGACGCGATCCTCATCAGTGAGAAAATCGTGAAGGACGATATTTTCACCAGCATTCACATTGACGAGTTTGAAGTCGCCGCGCGCGACACCAAGCTCGGACCCGAGGAAATCACGCGGGACATTCCCAATTTGGGTGAGGAAGCGCTCAAGAATCTTGGTGCGGATGGCGTGATCCGTGTCGGCGCCGAGGTCAAGCCCGGCGACATTCTGGTCGGCAAGATTACGCCGAAATCGGAAACCGAGCTGGCGCCCGAGGAACGTTTGCTGCGCGCCATCTTCGGTGAGAAGGCGGCGGATGTTAAGGATACGTCGCTCAAAGTGCCGTCCGGCACCTATGGCATCGTCATGGATGTCAAGGTGTCCGCGAAGAAGGACAGCGAGCGCAAGGAGTCGGCGGCCGAAGGGAAGCGGCAATTGAAGCAGATCGAAGACGAGCACCACAAGAAGATCGAGGAACTGCGTGATCAATTGACCGAGGCGTTGAGTAATATCCTGCTCGGTGAAAAAATTCCGTTGGATGTGGTGAATAGCGAGACCGGCGAGATCATCATTCCGGCCAATCGCAAGATCACTAAAACCCTGCTGCGCAAGCTCGCCGAGGTTTACGACCGCATCGAGATTGATCCTTCGCCGATCCGCAACAAAATCAACGAAATCATCGGCAGCTTCAAAAAGAAGTTTGATGACGTTCAGATGCAGTTTGATGAGGAAGCCGAACGCGCCGAAGCCGGCGAAGGCTCGGACAGCGGCATCGTCAAGTCAGTGAAAGTGTACATCGCTTCCAAGCGGAAACTTTCCGTGGGTGACAAAATGGCGGGACGGCACGGCAACAAAGGGGTCGTGGCCCGGATCGTGGCGGAAGAAGACATGCCGTACCTGGCGGATGGAACGCCGGTGGAAATCGTGTTGAATCCGCTCGGCGTGCCCTCGCGCATGAACGTGGGGCAGGTGTTGGAAACGCACCTGGGCTGGGCGGCAAAAATTCTCGATCTGAAATTCATGACGCCGGTGTTTGATGGCATCAAGGAAAAGCAGATTCGCAAATACCTTGAAGATGCCGGCAAGCTGGAGCGGGATCGCCATGAGACGGTCCTCGTCGGTGAAAATGGCAAGGCGTATCTCTACGATGGTCGCTCGGGCGATCGCTTCGACCAGGAAGTGGTCGTGGGGTACATTTACATGATGAAGCTGGGCCATTTGGTTGCCGATAAAATTCACGCCCGCGCGGTTGGGCCTTACTCGCTCGTCACGCAACAACCGCTGGGGGGCAAAGCGCAGTACGGCGGCCAACGCTTCGGCGAAATGGAAGTGTGGGCGATGGAAGCGTATGGCGCGGCGTACACGCTGCAGGAATTGCTCACGGTGAAATCCGACGACGTGCAGGGGCGCACCCGGATTTATGAGAGCATTGTCAAGGGCGACAATTCCCTCGAAGCCGGCATTCCAGAATCATTCAACGTCCTCGTCAAGGAAATGCAATCCCTGGGCCTGGATGTCAAAGTGGGTTACACCAATCCCGCCGATCAACCGCCGGAAAATCCCGCGACGGCGTTGGCAGCAGTAAATTAAACCGAGTCCCGACCGTATAATTTTAAGCGTATGACCAGTCCTCAACAAAGCGCCCGCGAACTGCTGGGCCTCGATAAAGTCAATCAGGTTGACTACATCGGCATCACGGTGGCGTCGCCTGATGCCATCCGCTCTTGGTCCAAAGGCGAAGTCAAAAATCCTGAAACCATCAACTACCGCACGTTCAAACCCGAAAAGGGCGGCCTGTTCTGCGAACGGATTTTTGGTCCGGTCAAGGACTGGGAATGTTCGTGCGGCAAGTACAAGCGCATCAAACACCGCGGCGTCGTTTGCGATCGCTGTGGCGTGGAAGTCACGCTGGCGCGCGTACGGCGCGAGCGCATGGGGCACATTGAACTGGCGGTGCCGACGAGTCACATCTGGTTCTTCAAGTGCATGCCCTCGCGCATCGGTCTGGCTCTTGATATGACCGCGCGCCATTTGGAACGCGTGATCTACTACGAGGACTACCTCGTGATTGACGCGGGCAATACGCCGCTCAAGCAGAATCAGCTCCTCAGTGAGCACGAGTATCGCGAAGCCCGGGAAACCTACGGCGGAGACGCGTTCGTGGCAAAGATGGGCGCGGAAGCCGTGCGAGAGGCGTTGGCGCTGGTGGATTTGTCCAAGCAGGTCGAGGAATTACAACAGGCCATGACCGAGACCCGCAGCAAGCAGATTCGCAAGAAGCTGGCCAAGCGCATCAAACTGCTTCAGGGATTGCAGGCTTCCAAGAGCCGTCCCGAATGGATGATCCTCACGGTCTTGCCGGTGATTCCGCCGGATCTACGTCCGCTCGTCCCGCTCGAAGGCGGGCGCTTCGCGACTTCCGACCTGAACGATTTGTATCGGCGGGTGATCAATCGGAACAACCGTCTGAAAAACCTGCTGGCGCTCAAAACTCCCGAAGTCATCATTCGCAATGAAAAGCGCATGTTGCAGGAAGCGGTGGACGCCTTGTTCGACAACGGACGCCATGGCCGCGCCGTGACCGGAGCGGGAAATCGCGCTTTGAAATCGTTGAGCGACATGCTCAAGGGCAAGAGCGGTCGCTTCCGCCAGAACCTGCTCGGCAAACGCGTGGATTATTCGGGCCGTTCGGTCATCGTCATCGGTCCGGAGCTGAAACTGAACCAATGCGGTTTGCCCAAGAAGATGGCGCTGGTATTATTCGAGCCGTTTATCATTCGTCGTTTGAAGGAGCTGGGGCACGTCCATACGGTGCGCAGCGCAAAGAAGATGATCGAACGCCAGACCACCGAGGTCTGGGATATTTTGGAAGAAGTCACCAAAGGCCATCCGGTATTGCTGAACCGCGCTCCGACGTTGCACCGCCTTTCGGTGCAGGCGTTCGAACCGCAACTCATCGAGGGCGAAGCCATCCGGATTCATCCGCTGGTTTGCACGGCATACAACGCCGACTTCGATGGCGACCAGATGGCGGTTCACGTGCCGCTCTCGATTGAAGCGCAGATGGAAGCGCGACTGTTGATGATGGCGACGAATAACATCTTTTCGCCTTCGTCCGGTAAGCCGATTATTACGCCCACGCAAGACATCACGCTGGGTTGCTATTACCTGACGGCTGAACCGCGGAAGCCCATCCCGGCGAACCTGAACGAGTTGCCATTGTTCGCGTCGCGCGAGGAGGTCAATTTTGCCTTCGATGACGGCGCGCTGCAAACGCACGCGCGCATTCGTTTCGCCAACCCGGATTTTGGCCGGAAGACTGTTTACGGCGACGAAAAGAAGAAGATCATTGTCACCACGGTGGGACGGGTTCGCTTCAGCGAAATCTGGCCGTCGGAACTGGGCCTTTTCAACAAGGCGGCCGGAAAGACCCAGTTGGGCGATTTGATCTGGCGTTGCTACAAAAATTGCGGTCACGAAAAGACCGTGATCATGCTGGACAAGCTCAAAGAGCTTGGCTTCCGCGAGGCAACCAAGTCCGGCTGTTCCATCGGCATTGATGACATGATCATCCCGAAGGAGAAGGAACAGGAGATTTCAATTGCCCTGACGCAAATCAAGGAAGTTGAGAAGCAGCATCGGCGCGGCGTGATCACGTCGGGCGAACGCTACAACAAGATTGTGGATATCTGGACGCACGCGACGGACCAGATTGCCAACGTGATGTTCAAGACGTTGGAACAAAATCAGGGCAAGTCCGAGTTCAACCCGGTTTATCTGATGGTGGATTCCGGCGCGCGCGGTAATCGTCAACAGGTTCGCCAGTTGGCTGGTATCCGCGGGTTGATGGCGAAACCCAGCGGCGACATCATCGAGAAGCCCATTTTAGCCAACTTCCGCGAAGGCTTGACCGTGCTGGAATACTTCATCTCGACCCACGGCGCGCGCAAGGGCTTGGCTGACACGGCGCTGAAGACGGCCGATTCGGGTTACATGACGCGCAAGCTGGTTGACGTGGCGCAGGACGTTATCATCCGCGAGGAAGATTGCGGTACCGCCAACGGCATCTGGGTTCACGCGGTGTATGAAGGCGAGGACGAAGTGGTGAAGATCAGCGACCGCATCGTGGGGCGTTGCGCGTGCGATGACATTCCCAATCCTTCCAATCCGAAGGAATTCTTGATTCGTGCGGGCGAGAAGTTTGATGAAATCACGGCCCGTGCGGTGGATTCGGCGGGGCTGGAACGCATCCGCATTCGTTCGGTGCTGACTTGCGAAAGCAAACAGGGCGTCTGCGCGGCGTGCTACGGTCGCAATCTGGCGACTGGTGCGAAGGTCAAACTTGGAGAAGCGGTGGGCATTATTGCCGCGCAATCCATTGGTGAACCGGGCACCCAGTTGACCATGCGGACTTTCCACATCGGTGGCACTGCAGCGGCGCAGTTCAAAGCGCCGCAGATCAAAGCCAAATTTGAAGGCACGGTGCATTACAACGATCTGCGCATCGTGGCGCTCGAAGACGGTCATTACATCGTGCTTAACAAGAACGGTTCGGTGGCCATTCTCGGCGATGACGGCCAGGAGTTGGAAAACCACGACGTGGTGATTGGTGCTATCATTTCAGTTGCCGACGGCGGGCGCGTGAAGAAAGGAGAAACCTTCATCCAATGGGATCCTTACAACGTGCCGATTCTGTCCGAAAAGGCGGGCAAGGTGAAATTCAACGACATCATCGAAGGCGTGACCATCAAGCAGGAAGTGGACGAAGCCACGCAGCAGGAAGCGATGATCGTCATTGATCACAAGGAAGACCTGCATCCGACCATTATTATTGCCGACGATAAGGGCGAGGAGTTGGGTCGCTATCCCATTCCCTCCGGCGCGCACATTGTGGTCAATGAGAGCGACAAGATCGTCGCGGGCACGTTGCTGGCCAAGACCCCGCGCAAACAATCCAAGACCAAGGACATCACTGGCGGTCTGCCCCGTGTGGCGGAATTGTTCGAGGCGCGCCATCCCAAGGACGCCGCGGAAATCTCGAAGATTGACGGCGTGGTGGAGTTTGGACCGAGCGTGCGTGGAAAACGGTGCATCATCATCAAGGATCCAACCACGGGCCACGAGGGCGAACATCTGATTCCGATTGGCAAACACGTCATCGTGTTCAAAGGCGACTTCGTGAAGAAGGGGCAGCAACTGACGGAAGGACCGATGGACCCGCACGAAATTCTGGATGTCTGCGGACCGCAGGAATTGCAAGAGCACTTGGTGAACGAAGTGCAGGAAGTTTATCGTCTGCAAGGCGTGACGATCAACGACAAGCACATCGAGATCATTGTGCGCCAGATGCTGCGCAAGGTGCGGATTACCGAACCGGGCGACACCACCTTCCTCTGGGGAGAACAGGTGGATAAGCTGGAGTTTGAAGGCGAAAATGAGCGCGTCGAGAAGATGGGGGGCAAGCCTGCCGAGGCTTCGCCGGTGTTGCTCGGCATCACCAAGGCGTCGCTGGAAACGGAATCGTTCCTGAGCGCCGCCAGCTTCCAGGATACCACGCGGGTGTTGACCGAGGCGGCCACGCGCTCGAAGATAGATCCGCTCCGCGGATTTAAGGAAAACGTCATCATGGGGCACATTATCCCGGCCGGTTCGGGTTTTGATCGCTACCGCAAGGTCGCCATCAAACCGTTGGTCGAGATTGTTGAGGAAGAACCGGAGGCGGAGGAAGCGGCGGCGGAGATCAATCCGTTGACCGCGTAAGACGAAAGTTTCAACCACGAGGCGTTCTCAGCAATGGGAACGCCTCTTTTGTTTGCGGTAACAACTCCTCAGGCGTGGTGCCGTCGGAAAAAGAAGTAACCGGGAGTCCCAATCAGAACCAGTCCCACGCCGAAGAGCGAATTCATGATGGCGGTTTCACCTGCCGCCGAAGCCTGTTGGTAAACCGCAAAATCGTTATACGCGGTGAAGCCCAGAAAAGTAACGGCGAAGAGAATGAAAATGATGGGAACGATCGGATACCCCGGAACGCGGTAGGGTCGCTCGACGTCCGGGAGTTTGCGTCGCAGGATGAAAACTCCGTAGGCGCCCGCCGCGTAGAAGGCCCAGGTCACGAAGATCAACGTATCGGTCAAGGTGTCAAACGTGCCGCTGAAGAGCAGCAGCACGCTCCAGATGCCTTGCACGACCAGTGCCGCCGCAGGCGTCCGAAACCGAGGGTGGGTTCTCCCGATGAATCGTGGAAAAACATTCAGGCGTGCCATCGAAAAGTAAACCCGGGCGGTGGCCATGATGATGGCGTTGGCTGTGCCAAAAGTGGAAAGCATGATCAAGGCGGCGATCCAGTTGCCGCCGCCCGCTACGATTTTCTCCGCAACGACAAAAGCGAAATACTTTTTTGCCTGCGCCAGTTCGCTCACCGGCAGGACGTAAAGATATGCCAGATTGATGAGCGCGTAGATGGCAGTCACCGTCAGCATGCCCCAGAACAGGGCGCGCGGGATGTTGCGTTGTGGAGATTTAACTTCACCCGCAATGTAAGTGAGCTTGTTCCAACCGTCATAAGCCCAGAATGCGCCTTGCAGCGCCGCCGCCAGGGCGCCGATCCAAGCCAGCCCGTGCCGCGTCACGGACGGATCCGCCGTCGTGAGATTGGTCAGGCCGCCGACGGACGGCGCGAGAAATGCCCCGCCGGCGAGCCACAGCATGGCCGCCACTTTGGCGACGGTGAAAATATTCTGCACCAACCCGCCAAAACGGATGCCCAGGTAATTTACGATGGTGAGCAGGACGATCAGCAGCGCGGCCAACCCTTTGGTGCCGATCTCAGCCAGCGGTTGGAGGTTGCCGATGTAGGGCAGATGGAATGACCAAGCCGCGAGTTCAGCGGGGAGCTGGGGCAGGGGCATCAACACTCCCGCATATTCCGCAAACAAGTAGGCGACGGCGGCGATGGAGCCGCATTGAATGATTGAAAACAGTGCCCAGCCGTACAGGTAGGCGAAGAACGGCCCGTACATGCGCTCGAAATAGATGTACTGTCCGCCGGTTTCCGGAATCAGACTGGCGATCTCCGCATTCGTCAGTGCGCCAAACAGCGTGATCACTCCCGCCAGAATCCAGATGAACATCAGCCATTGCGGCGATCCCAGTTCCGCCGCCATGACGCCGGTTTTGCGGAAGATGCCGGAGCCGATCACGCCGCCCACGACCAGCATGATGGTGGAGAAAAGCCCCAACGTCGGAATCAATCCGGCGCGGCTCCGATCGGCGGTGCCGGGTGGGCGTCCTGAATACATATCAACCGTCGTTGAAAGGAACGCCGCCGCCGCTCAACCGTCACGGTCGGTCCGGGCGTTCATCCGATTTCTTCCCGCAGTCGTTGTTCGGCGGCTTCATTGCTCAAGCCGTGCCGATGCCGCATCACACTCACGCCGACCACCGGCGGGTAGGCTTGATCCGCTTTCATGCGCGGCTCGACGTATTCAAAAACTTCGAACAACAGGCGATTGGCCGCCACATATTCCAGCCCGGTGAGTTTTTGAATGTAACGGGTCGCGCGGTCAATCAATTTCAAATTGCTGGGCACCACCCAGATCATGTAATTGCCCATCACGCGACCGAGCCGGACCATCGTGCCGGTGGAAAGGGTGTTAAGCAGCATCTTCAATCCCACCCGCATCACGCCGTTCAAGCGCAGACCGGTTTCGGGCACGGGCAAAAATACCGCCGCGCAACCCGGATTCCATTGTGCGACGAACTCCTTCACCTCGCGACAACCCGACTCGCTGCCGACGTAAATCAATCCCGTCTTTGCGCCCGCCTGGACTGCGGATTCCAGTTGGACGCGATGAAACCCGTGCGGGTCCAGCAGCGACGCTTTTTCCGCCTCGATGACCAGACCGACGGCGCAATCGCCACGGCCCAGCGGACGGTTCGCAATGCCGTCCCGGCCAATGCGGAAGCGCATCAGCTCCGCGTAACTGATCTTGCCGATGATCTCGATGGTGCGGGCGTATTTATCGTCCGGCACGAGACCGCGCACGGTTTCGGGTTTCCACTCGACGCAACGCGGCTGGCGTTTGCAGACGCGCTCCCAGGCGGCATCGGAATTTTCGTAGGGCACGTAAAGGAACGCCCACGATTCCGTCGCCGTGGTGTCATCGAACTTGCGGAACGGCGGCGTGCAATAGGTGGGAGAGCGCTCGGTCGTATCCGTGAGCATGTCAATGCCGACGCGGTCGGCAAAATAATTGTTCTTGTGGCCGGTGCGGTACACCGTTTCTTCCATGTTGGTGAGCCGGGCCAGTTGATCAAGTAACTCGGGTGATTTCAACGTGGCGTGCAAGGTCGTGAGTTGCGTGAGAAATTCCTGCGGCGCAGTGTCGGCATTGCCGTCGCCCGTCAGATGGCGCACGACCATTTCCAGAATCGTCACCATGACGGCGAGTTCAATGCTGGTGGCTTGCATCCGCGTCGAGCCGGTGATGCCCATCGGGCCGCTGGTCAGGTTGATCTTTTCCACACGGGCGTCCTGGATCACTTCCCGGCTGCGCTGGACATGCTCGCAGAGGATTTCATCCGGGTTGTTATAGACAAAATAAACTTTTGCTCCCACCTCAACCCCTTCCCAGGCCGTGCCGATGACGAACGAGGTCTCGCCGCCTTCCGTAATGGCGAACACCACGTCTTTGCGGTTCACGCCCAGATCGCCGATCTGCTTTTTTCCGAAATCCGTGAAGTCTTCGAAGCCTTCCACGGATTTGATCAGGGCAAAGTCACCACCCGCCATGACGGGGAACGCGCGATTTTCGTATTCTTCAGCCGCGCCCCTCACCCCGACCCTCTCCCCATCCGATGGGGTGAGGGATTTCTGTTGTTGCCAGAAGTCCCGCCAGATGGAGGCAAGTTGAATGCTCAATCGTCCCGTCGAACCGCAGCCGGTGAAATAAAGATTCCCCCCGTTTCGCAGCGCGGCGACCACCGTGGCGGCGATCTGCCGCGCGCGGTCGGATTTCACAAACTCGTGATACTTCCGCACCACGTCATCGTCCACATCGAACAGCAGTTTCAATCCGGCGGCGATGTCCCGCTTGGTTACTTCGCTGAGATTGGCGGTGACGGGATGAGACGATTCGGTGGTCAAGACCCCCAGTTTGAATTGATCGGCAATTTTTAGAAAATCAGCGGAACGTTGATCGGAAGTTCGACTCATAAATATCCCCGAGTGATAGCGGAACAGGCGGCAAACGTCGAGTCTGCTTCCATAGGAAAAGCAACATGATTGTGTCGGCAGCAAGGTCGGGCGGCGACGCTTGAATCAGTTGCGGCACCGATTGCTATCAGTTCACGGCAACGATTCGCCCCGCGCGGCGAGCAGCAGCCGATACCATTCCTCGCGCGTTAGTTCAAACTCCGTCGCTTTGACCGCCTCGCGGATGCGCTGCGGATTCGTGCTGCCGACGATGGGAACAATTTTGCTTGGATGCTTGAGCAGCCAGGCGTAAGCGATCACGGTTCGGCTCACACCGCGCGCGGCGGCGATTGCCTCCAGCGCCTTCACGATGGCGTCGGTCGGGTAGCTTTGTTGCGAGGCCAGCAGGCGTTTCGCGCCATCACCGAGCAAGCCGGCGCCGAGGGGACTCCACGCCATCGGGGTGATGCTCTTTTCCAAACATTGGTCCAGCGTGCCGTCGTCAAACGCGGCGCGTTGGGCCAGACTGATTTCCACCTGATTGACCACGAGCGGGAAGGGAACGGCGGCCTGCAACGCGGCAACCAGCGACGGACGAAAATTGCTGACGCCGAAGCAGCGCACCTTGCCCGCATCGTATAGTTGCGCGAACGCGCCCGCGATTTCGTGCGGATCGCCGAGATAATCCGGGCGATGCAGCAGGTAGAGATCAAGCGTCTCGATGCCGAGCCGTTGCAACGAACCTTCGCAGGATCGGACGATGTAATCCGGCGCGAAATCGTAGCGTTGTGGCGCCTCGGGATGGGGGTCGCCCGCGCGCCGCACTCCGCACTTGCTGGTGATGAGGATGTGTTCGCGCATTCCGGAAACTTCGCGCAACGCTTTTCCCAAAATGACTTCGGCTTGACCGCGCCCGTAAATATCGGCGCCATCGAACAGCGTGTAACCGGCTTCATACGCGGCCACGACCGCCGCCTTGCCGTCCGCTTCGATCGCCGCCGCGCTGCTGGTTGGTTGACGCGGATCGGCGATGCGCCAGCAGCCATACGCCAGCCGACTGACCTGTGTTGAACTGTTTCCCAGCCTGATTGTTTTCATGAATCGGTTAAAGCGATGGGAGCTTACCGGGTTCAGTCGAAGCGCCCAAGCAATTCTCATCGCAATTCGCATCACGTTCCTGGTCGCCGAAGTCCGCTGGAGTTTCGCTGGCTTGCCAGTCGGCGACTGCGTTCGCTACGCTCCCTCCGCATGGCACCCGAAGCTGCAACTGCACCATCCGATCCCATTCCGCTGGTGGCGGATTTGGACGGCACCCTCATTCGCACGGATTTGATGTGGGAATCCTTGCGGCTATGGCTGCGTCCGAATCCGTTGCGTTTGTTTGCGGTTCTGGGCTGGTGGCTGCGCGGGCGCGCGTTCTTGAAACGGCAATTGGGGCAACGAGTGCGGGTGAATCCGAAGGTGTTACCCTACCATGCGGAGTTTCTGGATTGGCTGCGGTCCGAAAAGCGGAAGGGGCGCAAACTGATTTTAGCCACGGCTTCGGATTATCAAATGGCGCTGCCGGTTTTTCAGCACGTTGGCATCTTCGATGAATTCATGGCCAGCGATGGGAAGATCAACCTGCGCGGAGAAAACAAGCGGCGGGCGCTGTCCGCCAAGTATGGCGAACGCGGTTACGACTACGCGGGCAACTCCTCCGTGGATCTTGGCGTTTGGCCGGGTTGCCGTGCCGCCATCGTGGTCAACGCTCCCGCCGGATTATCCACTCGAGCCGCCAAGGTGACACAAGTCGCTCGAGTCTTCAATTGAGCAGAAGGTTTGACGTGCTGGAATGAGATTGAGTTTTTTCCGGTTCCAAGCATCCTGCTGCGTCAGCGGAATTGATTTCCCAATTTTGTGACAACCATCGGATCTACGCTTCGGTTTCAATTTCAACCCCGATTGTGGGCCTCGTTACGGACCTACTCTCGCGCTACTTTTGTGGCGGATTTAACCTCGGGGCTGATCGTCGGCATTGTCGCCTTGCCGCTGGCCATGGCGCTCGCCATTGCCTCCGGCTTGAAACCCGAAGTGGGCATCTTCACCTCCATTGTCGGCGGCTTTTTAATCTCTTTCTTTGGCGGTTCCCGCGTGCAAGTTGGCGGCCCGGCGGGCGCATTTGTTCCGTTGTTGGTGCCAATCGTCGCGGCGCATGGTCCCGAGGGACTCGCCGCTTGCGCGTTGATCGCCGGCGTCATTTTGGTGGGACTCGGAGTGGCGCGGCTGGGATCAATGATCCGCTTCGTGCCCTATCCGGTGGTCATCGGGTTTACCAGTGGCATCGCGATTATTATTCTCAGCACTCAATTGCAGGATTTCTTCGGTTTACCGCAAGGGTTGCCCGCTGATTTCATCGGCAAGCTAAAGGCGATTGCGGCAGATTTTCATCCCAACTGGGCAACCACGGGTCTGGCTCTGGCGGGCGCATTGCTGATCTGGTTTTGGCCGGCGGCCTGGGCCCGACGGGTGCCCGGCTCGATCGCGGTAATTGTGCTGGGCGCCGTTGGAGTTGCTGTTTTTCGACTGCACGAACGTTGGGGCATTGCGACGTTAGGCAGTCAGTTCGGTGCCATGCCGCGCGGGTTGCCGTTGCCTCATGCGCCGTTGTTGTCAGTGGAAGTCTGGCGCGATTTGCTGCCGTCCGGCATGACGGTCGCCGCGCTGGGAGCGATCGAGTCGTTACTGTGCGCGGTGGTGGCTGACGGCATGATTGATGACCGGCACGATTCCAACCAGGAACTGGTCGGGCAGGGGATTGCCAACATCGCCTGCGCCTTTTTTGGCGGGATGCCGGCCACGGGCGTGATTGCTCGCACGGCCACCAATGTGCGGAGCGGAGCAAAAACTCCCGTCGCCGGTTTGGTGCATGCGGCCGTGCTGTTGATGATCCTGCTGGTGGCGGCGCCGTTGGCCAGTTTTATTCCGTTGGCGGCTCTGAGTGCGGTGTTGGTTGTGGTCGCCATTCGGATGGGGGAATGGCATCACTTCACCCGGTTGCGTCGCTGGCCCAAGGAAGACATCGTCGTGTTGCTCACCGCCTTCGTGCTGACGGTCGTCACTGATCTACCCGTGGCGGTTGGCGCGTCACTCATACTGGCGGCGGTGTTGTTGGTTCGGCAACTTTCGCAGACCGCCGAAATTCGAACTGAAGGCCCCACCGGTTCCGCCGGCACCACGGATCAAACTTCCGCGGACGGCGCGTTGCCGGCGGGCGTCATGGTCTTCCGGGTTTGGGGCGCAATTTTCTTTGGCGCGGCGGATAAATTGGAAACGGCCATGCGGCGGGCGGGCAATTTGCCGGAAGTTTTGATTTTGCGGATGGAAGACGCGTTGGTTCTGGATGCCACCGGGCTTAATGCATTGGAAGATTTGCAGGAGAAACTATCGCGGCGCGGGAAGCATTTGATTCTCTGCGGCCCCCATTCGCAACCGTTGTTTGCCTTGACGCGAGCTGGATTTCTGGATCGTCTGGGCTTGGAAAACATGAGCAGCGATTTGACAGCGGCCCTGGCTCGGGCGCGGCAACTGATTGAAGACCAGAAAGCTGGCAAGGCTTCGAGTTGAAAATTCGGATGGTCCATCCAGCGCATAATCATTGGTCGCAAATGCGGCCCGCAGAAACATGACGAAAACAATAGCTATTCGAGTGAGCGCCGTCCTGGGCTTGTTGGCGGTGGGATTGGGCGCGTTCGGCGCCCACGGATTGAAGGAGACGCTGACGCAACATGGGATGGTGGCGGTTTGGGAAAAAGCGGTTTTCTATCACTTTATCCACACGGTGATTTTATTTGTTTTACCGCAGCGCCGTGAGTTTTGCTCAGGACCATGGCTGGCGTTGTTTGCGGGGATCATTTTGTTCTCCGGCTCGTTGTATTCGCTCGCCATCACCCATTGGAAATGGCTGGGCTTCATCACGCCTTTCGGTGGCGTTTGTTTTGTGGTGGGCTGGATTTGGCTGGTCATTTCCGCGCGGAAATTGGTTGAGTGAACCCCGGTCAGGGTGGCGGTCTGAACGAGTTCTGCCGCGACTCGAATGAAAGTCCAGGCGCTTTGGCGGTTGCGGGAGATCGTTCATTGCGCCCGAGGTATTGGACTGTCGAGACGGAGCGATTGCGGGTTGAAAGCAGCTTCGTGAAATTATTGGTTTTCCCCATTGCCACGGTCGGAAGCCTGCGCTAGTACCCAAACATGAATTGCCGCCCGCGTTCCGATGTCGCTTTGCCGAGCGCGGCGGGATCGTTGGGCTTCGCGCTGATGGAGTTGCTCATGACGGTGGTAATCATTTTCGTGCTCTTCACAATGTTCTTTGGCTTCGGCGCCAAAAATCGTCAGCGTAGCGCCAAATTACGTTGTCAGGAGAATTTACAGAAAGCCTTCGTCGGCTTGCAGATTTTTGCCAACGAACATGACGAGCGGTTTCCCCAGACCACAAACGCCACCACGGCCGAGGTGGCGTTGGAAGTTTTGGTGCCGCGTTATACGGCCGATACCAAAATCTTTGTCTGCCCCGGGCGAAAGGATTCGGCGCCGGCTCCGGATCAACCCTTGCGTAAGGGACGCATCAGCTACTCGTATTATCAGGGACAAACCAAGACCGGAACCAACGGCTTTCTTTTGACCGATTGGCAGGTGAACACTCAGGCCAAACGCGTCGGCGATTTGTTGTTTTCTGAAACCGGTAAAAAACCCGGTAACAACCACGCCAAAATCGGAGGGAATTTACTCGAAATCACCGGCGACGTGATTTCCTCGCCCGCACGGGCGGCAGTGGATCTGCCCTTGGCATCCGGCGTGGTGTTGCTAAATCCCAAACCCTGACGACGCATGAAGATCGTTTGCGATTGCGGCGCAAAGTATGCCTTCGACGTGACGGCGGACAATCTGCGTGCGCCGGTGGTTTTCAGTTGTCCCAACTGCGGCCAGGATTTGTCCGCAGCGATCAACCAACAAATTCACGAGCAATTCGGGGTGGCGTCAGATGCGGCCACCGACGGCCACCCAACGACCGACGCCGAAACTGCGGACGCGCCGACACCGGCGATTTCAACCTCGAAGCGTCCGCCGCTACGAATCCAATTACCGCCACAATCCACGTCGGCGCCAGCGGATGAAACCAGAGCGACGGAGCGATTTTGTTCGCGCCATCCATCGTTGGTGGCGACGCAAGCGTGTGTCGTCTGCGGGAAAGGCATTTGTGCGAAATGCGCTGGGTTGTTTGCGGACTGTTGTTCGCCACTGTGCAAAGAGAAGGCGGCGTTGCGAGGAGAAAAAACTTCGCGAAGTGGGCGCAGGTATGAATCCGATGAGGCTCGACGGCTGCGCCGTTTTGGATGGCTGGTAAAATTGGGATTATGTCTGGCGCTTTTGGTTCTGGGGGCGTGGCTGTTGTATGCGTGGTGGGGATCGCAGCCCCGGCCAGTCGCTACTTTGCGATTCGAGAACGACCCGGCTTTCGCGGGAACGAGTATTATTGCCGGTGAGCAGGCTATTTTTCTGCATGGACTGAAACTCGGACGTTACGACCTGAGTGCCAAACGGCAGGTGTGGTTGCAATCCGTGGTGGATGAGAAAATGGTCCGCGCGCAAGCGGAGCAAGACCTGCGACAAATGCAGGCCATGGTGGCTGACGGGCAAAGCCGCGGTGCGATTCCGTCGCTCGAACAACGGATCCGAGACCTGACGCGAGTCACCGAAAGTGGATTCCAGTTGCGCGTGTTCGGGCACAGCATCTGGGTGGCGGATGGTGAGACGGCGCGGCAATTCGACTGGGACACGGGCAGGCCACAGCGGGCGGTGCCTTTCTCGGGAGATTTTGACGAGGCCCGGTTGAAGGGGAGTCAATTGGAAATCGGCCAGTTAGTGAATGATTCCACGATTCAACTAACGCGGTTGGATTTGGTGAGCGGTCAGATGAGTACGGAGCCATTGAGGACGAACTCCATCCGTGGCGCGGTGGGAGGCCATGCAGCGCAGTCGCTGTCCGATAAAACCGAAGTGACCCGAAAGGGCGTTACTGATCTGAGTGCGCAACAACTGGGAGCCGCCGTCGCGAGTGGTTCAGTGGCCGGAAAGCTGGCGGCTCCGGCAACCATTGCCGTGACCCGTCGTCAACAGGAAGCGCTGCAACTCATGGCCGAGGACGATGGAGCGCAGAAAGCCGGACGGAATACGGCGCCGGCAAATGGCAAGATGCCGTTGGCCGAATCGGTCCAGGTGTTTTCCTCTGGATCGGGATGGGTTCAACTGACGACGCGGTTGTTGCAACCGAATCTCGTGGCGCGTTCGGCAATGCGGGCCGCGCCCGCGAAGTCAGCGTTGGACGGCGGACTGAGCGCCGGCGCGACGACTGAAGTTGCCAACGAGTTGTTGAATGAAATGGCGCGCAATGCCGGTCAGGATAAGGTCGTGGAAGACCAAAGCCGGTATGCGGTTCGCCTCCATCGCCTCGGTGACGCTGCCGCACCGGATTGGGAAGGCGAAGTCATCGGCGCGCCGCAGCTCTATCCGCAGGCAACCGTGAATGTGCTGGTGGCCGGTACGACGTTGCTGGTTTTGGATCAGCAAAATCGCAAGAAATGGGAGAGCCTATTGATGTATCCACTGGCGGAGGCGGGTGATTTGGCCAGCCATCACCGGGACAAACGGTATGGGCTGGGGCCGGTGGTGGAACACGACCAATCGCTCTACGTTTTTGATCAAGGCGTGCTGAGCGCATTTGATTTGGCGACCGGTTCCGCTCGTTGGCGATTGCCCTCCGTAGGCGTCAGGGGTTTGTTTTTCGATGGTGCAGGCGCGCTTTACGTCAACACCACGACCGCCAGTCCGGATCGGATCAAATACGCGCGACAGATAGACGTGAGTGAGCGGGCGGGAAACCTCACGCTGAAGCTGGACGCAACAAACGGCAAAGAGCGCTGGCGTTACGCTGAAGGCGGATGGCTGACTTATGTTTCCGGTCGTTACCTTTACGCAGTGGATTATACTCCGCCGCGTGACGATGATGAGGGTGAAGATCAACAGACCCTCGCCGCGTTGGGTTTGGGGACGACACCGCATTTGAACATTCGCCGGCTTAACCCAAAGAATGGTCGCGTGATGTGGAATTATTATCAACCGCACGGCGCGTGGGACATCGAGATGCGCGATAACATCTTGCAGTTGGTGTTAAAGCAAGAGGTGTTGATTTTGAAATTCCTCGCGCTCTGATGCCGGGCCAGCAAGCAAGGTGAAGTTGCGGTTTACGCTTCGACCAGCTTTTCTTCCGCCGCGCTGAGTTTTCGCCATTGACCCACGGGCAGTTCCGCCAGCCAGAATTGGCCAATGCGCACGCGGACCAATCGCAGCGTGGGATGGCCAATGGCCGCGGTCATGCGGCGCACCTGACGGTTTTTGCCTTCGACCAATTCCAAGCCGAGCCAACAATCCGGAACATTTTTGCGAAAACGGATCGGCGGCTGGCGCGGCGGGAAGCCCGGCGGTTTGGGCAGTAACCAGGCCCGGCCCGGCAGCGTCTTTCGATCTTGAATCATCACGCCGTCGGAAAGTTGGCGCAGCGATTCGGCGCTGGGGATGCGCTCCACCTGCGCCCAATACTCGCGTGGATGAGCTTGCTTGGGTTGGAGCAGACGCGCGTTCCAGCGCGGTTCATCGCTCAACAAGAGCAACCCTTCCGAATCGGCATCCAACCGCCCGATCGGATACACGCGAGGTGGAAAATTAAATTCCGCCAGCGCGCGATGGCGGGAGTCGTCCGGAGTGAATTGGGAAAGGACTCCGTAAGGCTTGTTGAACGCAATCAGCACAGTGCGGATTAAACTCCACCTCTCGCCGCCAGCCAAGCGGATCTGCTTTCCGCTCCGGCCAGGTTGTGCTCGACGGATACGACTTCGTCGAAGCAACAACCCAACCGAAGTTCAAAATGTGGCGTAGGGCAACCGCATTCCGGTCTGTTTCGCGAGCGGTTTAATGTGAGCTGATCCGGTAGAACAATTGTCCGCCGGGCGGGTTGGCGTGCGTCACGGTTTTGAGCGTGCCATCGCCAGTAACGGTTTCCAGCGGAGTCCAGGTCGTCGCGGTCAAATCACTGGTGTACTCGACGACGTGCTGCATTCCAGCTTGCGACGTGAACGAGAAGGAGAAGTTGGTGCCGTCGTAGGCGGGGTCAAGCAGCGTTACCGACGGTTGAAGCGCCGGAACAATCTCCACCGCACCCAGATCGAAGGCGCGCGCATCAGTGGCGGGTGAGGCTTGCACCCCAAAGTGCAGGTAGGGGTGACTCGTGCCGGTGACTCCCGACGCCCGATAGTGGTGCGGCGCGGCGCTTTGGAAGGACGTATCCGCCGTCTGATCGGCGATGCTGACGGTATAAGTGGCGTCGGCGGGATGGATTGTGACCGCGAACGCATAGACGTGTTCGGGGACAATGGCGATGGCGGTGTCCACCAGATTCCCGGCTTTGAAGGCGCCCGTTCCGTCCGTGTTGTCGAAGATGTAGAACGTCTTTCCGGCCATGACCCCGGAGCCGGGCGTTTGTTCGTCGCCGGATGCGGCAATGGACCAACTGGTGCTGGCATCGGTGCTACCGGTTGGTCGCGCCGCGTTACGGCCATAGAAATGGACCCGATCGTTGAACACATCGAAATTAGAAGCGAAGTCAGTTTCCAACAGACGGAATTTCCAACGGATGACGTGCGGGACATTTAGATCGAGACCCGGGCTGGAAGTGTATTCGCGCATCAGATTGCGCACGCCAACCGTGGTGACGTCGTAATGGAGGTAATCGCCCCCCAACGCCGCGTCCGTTTCCAAAGTGCCCATCCCGGTGCTCCATTGCCAAGGGCCAGTCCAACCCGGGCTGGGCGCGTACAGCCACGGATCGTTGGCGGCGATAAAGTCAGACGCCCATTGCGTGGTGCCCGCCGCGTTGGCGGCCTGAATGGCCAGCGAATAATTTCCGGAGGCGAGCGGCGCGTGAGTGGCGGTTAAATTCGTGGCTGCGCCGGAGAAATTAAGGCTGGTCACCGTATCATTGAGGCGTAGTTCAATATCGGCTTCAGCCAACGGTACCTGCGATTGCACGTTGAATTGCACCCCGGCGCTGGCGGGAGCAATGGTGTGATTCGCGGGACTGACCGCTCCGATCGTTGGTGGCAAAATCGCCGCCGTTTCCGGCCCCACCGTAACCACCAGATTATCAATTTGCCCGTACTCGAACCACGGCGTCGAACTGTGGGTCTGAATGCGGAAACGATTGAAGACCATGCCGGGAGTCGCGTTACGAAAGGGGATCAGCGTGCCGATGGGTTGGTCATCCACCGACACGTCATAACGAGCTGCCGCAACCCCGCTCAGATAGTGGACAACTTGCACGTGATGCCAGCCTGCCGACCAGTCCATCAGTGGTTGCCACGCGGTGTTATCATAGTAAGCCAGCTTTCCTGGAATGGTGCCCCACGCCAAAAAACTGCTCCAAAATACGCCCGATTCAGCTTGCAGCGTGAGGTCAATGGTCCGCTCGTCGGTGATTGATACCAAAACGTCGAAATCCAACGTCAATGTACCCGAAGACACCGCTGGGAAGCGCAAAGCATCGGCGCGGATGGCCCCCGATCCCGCCCGTTCCAAGACCTTTCCTTGTTCGCCACCCGCGTCAACGATAGTTGCCGGTTCATCGGCGTTGGGTTCCCAGACCCCCAGGCCGTCGGTCACATTTTGCAGAGCTTCCACCGGGAAGATGTTTTCGTCTTCGAAGCCGCCCGAGTCGTAAAGAACCACCGGAGTGGTGAACGTGTAAAAAGTGCGTTGCGCGGTGGCCGACCCGCCGGAATTGGCCACGCTGATTTCAATGGTGTGCTGTTGATCGGCGGCTAGTCCGTTGTAGGCGACGTCGTAATTTCCCGCGTCTCCCGAGATCACAAGTTCACCGGAGACATCCACGGAATTGACCACCAGCGAAATACTGCTGGCTTCAATGGCCTCGTAAGCAATCACACTGAAATGGATTCCGTTGGCGGCATCGGTGACGGCCCCGTTCTCCGGCGTCACTCCGGTAATTACCGGAATGGGTGTGCTGCTGGGCGCGCCGGTGATAAATCCAAAATCATCCCAGCAAATCCGGGTGTTTTTAGGGGTCTCTGTGCCCGACTCGAACGATTGCAAGCGGAGGCTCACCACGGCGGCGCCGTCCGGAGCGGTAAAACCGAAAAAGGTGTCATCGCCGCCGGAGGTTTTGCCGACGTTGGCCGTCGCGACTTCCGTGGTGGCGTCGCTGAAAGTGGCCGTGACGCGAATGTCCAGCGGGTACTGGGTGTTATTACGGGACAGGATGACTAACCCGACTTGTTTGATGACTTCATTATCGGGAGGGAGTCCGGTGTTGTTGTCTCCGAGCGCCAGCGTGAGGGTGTAATCCGCCAAATCTGCGGTGCTGGTGGTGGCGTTGGGTGCGGACAACGGCGTAAACGAGCTGGGGTTCGCGGTGACGTTCTGCATCGCCACGCTGCTGGTGATTGTGAGGTACTTGGAATCACCGTAATCACCATGGTAAGTCGTCGTGGCATTGGCGACCGTGCCCGAGAGGTTCAAAACGCCACCAGCCCCGCTGCTCCAGGCCGTGGCGACTGCCGGAACGAAAGCGGTGTCGGTCAGTGTGGTGGCGCTCTTTTCAATCCCCGCCGCCACCGTGCCGATTGTAATTTGCGTATATTGTCCGAAGCTGTGAAGCGTTGGCCAAACGGCCAAGGCGAATATCCCGGCCATCCGGGTGAGGGTGGAACATGGTTTCATAGGCTGCGTCTGTTGGTTTTGATTTTATGGTAGAATGTCGAGTTCGCGATAGTAGTTGATCATTTGCACGGGACTGGGCACCGCGGCGGAAATTTTTTGAGTCAGCGGACCGGGCCGCGCCCAGCGACCGGACCCGTCGCCAAACAACCGGTTGTAGCCCTCGCCGTTGTGAACGGGATAAATATAGCCCGCATCAATGCCGCCGCCTTGATAGTTCTGGACGCCGATAAAGTCGCTGTAAATCACGTTGGTCGTGTAATTCGCCAGCTTCCATTCGGTCAGCAGCGCATTATTTTCAAAGGCGGGACGGCAGGGGAAGGACGAGCGCACGCTGGCGTTGGTCCAGGCGTTACCAGGAGCATCCAGGGCCAGCACTTCATCACGGCGCAAGCTGCCGGAAACGCAGTAATAAACCTTCGGGCTTTTGGCGTAATCTCCGACGTAAAGCAAACCGAGGTTCTTGTAGGCGCCGCCGGAGCGCAGCCAGTAGGTGGTAAAAATTGAAGCGGTGCGAAAGATGGTGGGCAGATGATCGGTATTGTCCGGTGCGTACATGTGCAGTCCCAACCCGATCTGATGCAGATTGCTGAGGCAACTGATCCGCCGCGCGCGTTCCTTCGCTTTGGCGAGTGCGGGCAGGAGCATGGCCGCCAGAATGGCGATGATGGCGATCACCACCAACAGTTCGATCAAGGTGAAGGCCAGTTTCCATGACGGGCGCGCACTGCGGACGAGTCGCCTGGAAATCCGCGTTTGATTCATGTCGGCCTTCAACATTGTTGGGTGTCAGTTTTCACGGAACCTTATCGGTCGGGTTTGGTCGGCGTCCATAGCTCTTTCGAGCTAGTGCTCGACCGCCGAATCTGAATATGCTCAAAGGGTTCATGACGCGCAGATGGCAAAGCGGCGTTGGTTGGGGGTTCGGGTGGTTGGCGCTTGGGGCGCCGCTCGGATTGATCGCGGCCCCGCTCATCACGAACCTGGCGCAACTGCGCGCCGTGCCGTTTTCACAAGCGACCCAACAATTGCCCGTACGGTTGTCGGCTATCGTCACCGCGTTTAATCCCAATTCGGTGTTTATTCAGGATGCCACCGGTGGCTCGTTCCTCAGTTATCCCAACGCGCAAACCGTTCTCGCCATCGGCGATTATGTGGAAGTGGAGGGCGTGACGTATCCCGGGCGCTTTTTAACCGGCGTGGGTACACCGCAAGTTCGCCAGTTGGGCAAACGGGAATTGCCGGCGCCGATGGAAGTGGATTACGACGATTTGGTGTTCTCCCGGTATCACTACGAACGAGTGGCAGTACGAGGCATCGTCCATTCGTTGCGGCACAGTCTTGAAACGGACCGTTGGGTTATGAATCTGACGATGGGCCGGCAGAGATTGGAAGTCCAGATCGCGAGTCATGGGGCGACGAATCTGCCGCCGTGGGTCGGCGCCAAAGTGCGGGTGACGGGACTGGCCGGTGGTAACATCAATAACCGCCGCCAGCTTTTGGCTCCGCAACTTCTCGTGAATCAACCCGCCGATGTGCGGGTGGAGACGCCGCCCGTGGCGGACCCTTTCGCCGCGCCTTTGTTGTCCGCTTCGGAATTGCTGAATTTTCGACCGGAAGGCCTGACGCAACAGCGAGTGCGGGTGCGAGGTATCGTTACGTTGCACCAGCCGGATGGGGTTTTGTTTTTGCGCGACGGCCAGTTTGGTTTACTTGTCGAGACGGATCAGCTCGATCCCCTGAAACCAGGCGATGAGGTCGAGGCGGTTGGCTTCGCGGCGATGGGGCGGTTCAGCGCTTATCTGGAAGATGCGCGCTTTCGTGTCGTGGGCTCCGGTCCGCCACCGCCGCCGCAAACCATGTCGCTGACTCAGGCGCTGACGGATAACAACGACGCCAACCTGATCGTGTTGCAAGCGTACTTGGTGGAGACTTTGCTGAACCCAAAGGAAACCACGCTCATGTTGCGGATTGCGGACGTGATTTTTTCCGCCCGACTGCCGCGCACCGAGGTTCATTTGCGAAATGGCAGTGAACTCCAGGTGGCCGGAGTGTGCCGCGTGGTTGAGGTTAATCCGGGGGGATCGGGTTTTGGGGCCTCGCCGCGTTCGATTGAACTGCTGCTGCGTTCCGGGGCGGATATCAACGTGTTGTCCGAGCCTTCCGGTTGGACGGTGCGGCGGCTCGCGATCATCGCGGGCGCCCTGTTTGGATTGGCGTTGCTCGCCTTCGGCTGGGTGGTTCTGTTGCGGCGGCGCGTTGCGGACCAGGCGCAAATCATTCGCGCGAAGGTGCAGCGCGAGGCGGTGCTGGAAGAGCGTCATCGCGTGGCGCGCGAGATGCACGATACGCTGGCCCAAAGCTTTTCCGGACTGGGATTTCAGTTGGAAGCCCTGCAAACGCGGCTGCCCGCCGAGGCGGTAGTGGCCCGGCAACAGTTGGAAACGGCGCAGAAGATGGTGCGGCATGGACAGGAAGATTTTCGTCGCTCGTTGCTGAACTTGCGACCGCGCGAGTTGGATGCCGCCTCGCTCGCCACCGCGCTGGCGGAACTGGCGGAACAAAGCACGCGCGGCACGGGAATTGAAATTCGTTGCGATTTGCAAACTCCCGACGGCAAACTTTCGGAACTGGTGGAAACCAATCTTTTACGGATCGCCCAGGAGAGTCTGGTCAACGCCGTGCATCACGGGCACCCCCGGCACATCCAATTATCCCTGGAAGTGGCGTCCGCTTGGTTGCGGCTGACCGTCATTGACGATGGTCAGGGTTTTGATCCGAGGAAATTGGAAAATAGAGCCGATGGACACTTTGGCTGGCGAGGCATTCGGGAACGGGCCGGTCAGATGGATGCGCAAGTGGAATTACAGTCAACGCCGGGGCAGGGGACGACCGTTCGCGTGAACGTGCCATTATGACTGCCGCGCGGAATAAAATCCGGGTCTTGATTGTGGACGACCATTTGGTGGTGCGGATCGGATTGCGCAGTCTGCTCGAGGTGCAAACGGATATGGAGGTGGTGGGCGAAGCGTCTGGCGGCATGGCCGCGCTGACCCAATTCCAATCCGTGCGTCCGGACGTGACGTTGATGGATTTGCGCATGTCGGATCAAAGCGGTTCGGCGGCCACGGCGGCCATTCGCCAACACGCGCCTGAAGCACGCATCGTGGTGCTGACGACGTTTGAAAATGATGCGGGCGTTTATCGGGCGCTGGAGGCCGGCGCGACGGGTTTTCTTCTGAAGGATGCGGATGGCGACACGCTGCTCCGCGCCATTCGCGAGGTTTACGCCGGCACCTACCGTTTGCCGGCGACGATTGCGGCCCGACTGGCGCAACATCAAGCGGCGCCCAAACTCTCGCCGCGTGAGTTGGAAGTGTTGCAATTGATCGTCAAAGGTTGCAGCAACAAGGAGATCGGCGCGACGCTCGGGTTGGCCGAAAATACCGTCAAAAACCATCTGAAAGTGGTGTTTGAAAAACTGCGCGTAGCCGACCGGACTCAAGCCGCCACCACTGCGCTGCAACGCGGTCTGGCGCGTTTGGATTGAGTCGAATTCGGGCCGGGTTAGCTCGAAAGAGCCATTGTTTTAAGCGGTTTTTTCCACCTAGACTGCGCCGATGAAGTGGAAGCGTTACCCCCGCCGGTGGATTATCTTCAGCGGGCTGATGCTGGCCGGAGTCCTCGCGCTCCGCGCCCAGACCAACGACACTCTGGGGCTTGTGGACGTGGATGGTTTCGACGATACCGAGCTTTATCCCGTCGGCAATCTGCAACCGGTCACCGATGGCGGTGCAAACTGGCAGCCGGCGGCGGTCGCCCCGGCGCAGATTGTTGAATTGACCAATGACGCTCACGGCAAGGTATTGCGGCGGTTGCAAACCGGGGAGGATCGCACCGACTTCATCAGTTTTCCTCCGGTGTCAGCAGGGGCGTTGACCATTCAATTTGACGCGCGCGCCTCGGTATCGGCTTCGCGCACACTGGATGTTTTTCTTCTCCCGAACACGGGGGGAGAAACCTGTTTGTTGGGCTGGGGCACGGTGAATGATCAACTCGCGTACTACAACGGCACCACCTGGGTGGGGGTTCGTGACTTGGATACGAACTGGCATCAAATCGAGCTGACCAGCTACCTCAGCGGCGCCAAGTTCGGGCGCTGGGAGCTTAAAGTGGATGGCGCGTTGCTGGCCACGAATCTGCCGTGGCGCAATCAACATCCATTGGGCACGGCGTACGGACGCTTGCGGATTGGCGGCATCCGCGGCGTGGCCGGCACGTACGCGGATGTGGATAATCTGGTCATCACCGCGGCCGGCGCCACCCCGCCGCCGGAATTTTTTTATCTGACAAATGCCACCGCCGGCGCGGCTGAATTCCGGTTTTCCTTTGCCACCAAAACCAATGCGGAATATCGCATTGAAAGCGCCAGCGGGATGACGGACTCGTCCTGGTGGCCGGAAGCAATTGTTCCCGGCAGCGGTCTGGCGGCGTGGTTCACCAATCACACGGCCACCAATGACGCGCAGTTCTTTCGCGTGAAAAAACTGCCCGCGCCCGGATTCGCCGATGGTTATCGGGGCATCTGGTTCACCCTCGGGCAATTCTCCACTTACGGCGACAAGTACTCCGGCGGTTTGGGCACCTACACGGCCAACCATATTCCCATCGCCATCTACGCGCCGGCGGTGAACAAAACCTTCTTCACCTACGGCGGCACGATCCAGGGCCAGCGCCATCTGCTCATCATGGTTTCCGAATACGATCACGCCACCGGCAAAGTGCCGCGTCCGACGCTGGTGCTCGATAAACAAGGCGTGAACGATCCTCACGACAACGCTTCCCTGGCGTTGGATGCGCAAGGCTACATTTGGGTGTTCGTCAGCGGTCGCGCCCGGGCGCGACCGGGTTGGATCTTTCGCAGCCGCCGGCCCTACGACATCGCGGACTTTGATTTCATCAAGCAGGACGAACTGACGTATCCGCAACCGCGCTACATTCCCGGATACGGTTTCTTCACGCTGTTCACCAAATACACCAAGGGTCGCGAGTTGTATTGGATGACCAGTCCGGACGGAACGAACTGGAGCGCGCATCAGAAACTCGCGGGCATCGAAGGGCATTACCAGGTTAGTAACGTGCGTGCGGACGGCATGGTAGCCACGTTTTTCAATCGGCATCCGAACGGGAATCTGGATAAGCGCACGGATCTGTATTACGCCCAGACCACGAACTACGGCGTCACCTGGACCACGGCCGCCGGCGTCCCGCTGACTCTGCCGCTCTCGACGCCCGATAACCCGGCGCGCGTGTTTGACTACTCCGCTCAGGAACGGCTGATGTACACCTGCGACCTCAACTTCGACACGAACGGGCATCCGGTGTTGCTCTACGTTTTGGGCAGGCACCATCAGCCCGGCCCGGCAGGCGATCCGCGCGAATGGACCATTGCGCGCTGGACCGGGAGCGAGTGGATCACCTCGGTGGTTTGCGTTTCGGATCACAATTACGACATGGGCAGTCTCTACATTCAGCCGGACAAATGGCTGATCATTGCGCCCACGCAAGTAGGGCCGCAGCCGTGGCAGACCGGCGGGGATATGGCGCTTTGGACGAGTCTGGATCAAGGTCAAACCTGGACCATGACTCGTCAGATCACCCGGAACAGCGCCTACAACCACACCTACGCGCGCCGCCCGTTGAACGCCACCGATCCCTTCTTTGCCTTTTGGGCGGATGGCGATCCCACGCAATTCACCCCGTCGCATTTATACTTCGGCGATTCCTCCGGCTCGAACGTCTGGCAATTGCCGTACGACATGAGCGCGCCAATCGCCACCCCCACCTTGATGAACTACTGAGCCGGCGCCGTTTCTCTATGTGCTGAGGGCTAAAAAATTTGCCGCTCGATCCCAAAAACGAGGGCGGCAAACTTTTCATGTCCCGTTGATCGGGATTTCTCCTGCTTTGCCTTGATTCCAAAACCGGGGGCGGCAAACTGCTGAACGCCATCGGGCGCGTGGAAGATAAGCTTTGCCTTGATTCCAAAACCGGGGGCGGCAAACTCGTAATCTTTCACCAGCGTTCCCGCCTCAAGCTTTGCCTTGATTCCAAAACCGGGGGCGGCAAACTGCGGCTTTACCTCGACCGCGCGGAGGGCAAGCTTTGCCTTGATTCCAAAACCGGGGGCGGCAAACTTCCGCCACCGAATCGTTGCCGCCCGCGACGGCTTTGCCTTGATTCCAAAACCGGGGGCGGCAAACTGATTCCGTCGAACGCAACTACGTGCGCCCCGCTTTGCCTTGATTCCAAAACCGGGGGCGGCAAACTATGAAGACCTCCCGGCGGTTGGAAATAAGGGCTTTGCCTTGATTCCAAAACCGGGGGCGGCAAACTCTTTCTCGACTGCAATGTGGCCATTCTACAGCTTTGCCTTGATTCCAAAACCGGGGGCGGCAAACTTTGGGCGGGCGAGATTGCCCAGCCACTTTTGCTTTGCCTTGATTCCAAAACCGGGGGCGGCAAACTTTGTTCGGTTTCTTGTGGGATGAGGATATAGCTTTGCCTTGATTCCAAAACCGGGGGCGGCAAACTCGCTTGCTTTCCAGGTATTCCAGAACATACGCTTTGCCTTGATTCCAAAACCGGGGGCGGCAAACTTCAATGCTGCTGCTCCGCCCGTCGTCCTTGCTTTGCCTTGATTCCAAAACCGGGGGCGGCAAACTGCATCACGAATGCAATCCGCGGCTTTCATTGCTTTGCCTTGATTCCAAAACCGGGGGCGGCAAACTGCATCGCTTGAGGGTAGCCGCGCCGTTTCTGCTTTGCCTTGATTCCAAAACCGGGGGCGGCAAACTCGTGTGGCGGCGCAAGCGCGGGACGTTCTTGCTTTGCCTTGATTCCAAAACCGGGGGCGGCAAACTACGGTAATCGCGCCACGTCATGCGTTCTCCGCTTTGCCTTGATTCCAAAACCGGGGGCGGCAAACTTAACCATCGCATCCGCGCCCAGAACCGTGCGCTTTGCCTTGATTCCAAAACCGGGGGCGGCAAACTCACCTGCGAGGCGCACCGCATCTCGGCGTTGCTTTGCCTTGATTCCAAAACCGGGGGCGGCAAACTTTAAAATGTGGACGCCTTCCGAACTCGAAAGCTTTGCCTTGATTCCAAAACCGGGGGCGGCAAACTAGTCCTTATTGTCACACCCGGGAAGGTTCCGCTTTGCCTTGATTCCAAAACCGGGGGCGGCAAACTACAAGCTCGTTACGTCCGCCGATATTTTGGGCTTTGCCTTGATTCCAAAACCGGGGGCGGCAAACTTCGAACTTACGACAGACGAAACGTGTGATCGCTTTGCCTTGATTCCAAAACCGGGGGCGGCAAACTACCGAAGAAAGCGACGATGAATTGCCGCCCGCTTTGCCTTGATTCCAAAACCGGGGGCGGCAAACTTTGACGATCTTGACAATGATAAAGAAACCCGCTTTGCCTTGATTCCAAAACCGGGGGCGGCAAACTTCAGCAAATCCGCCAAAGCTGATTTACTCTGCTTTGCCTTGATTCCAAAACCGGGGGCGGCAAACTCGGATCGGTATGCTTTCATGTCCCCGCATGGCTTTGCCTTGATTCCAAAACCGGGGGCGGCAAACTAATCGGTCGCTGTTGGTGTCGCCAATGATTGCTTTGCCTTGATTCCAAAACCGGGGGCGGCAAACTAGCGTCCTTTGCTTATGCCGCCGATCAATTGCTTTGCCTTGATTCCAAAACCGGGGGCGGCAAACTGCGCGAAGCCAGAGGCACGCGAGATTCGGCGCTTTGCCTTGATTCCAAAACCGGGGGCGGCAAACTACGGAAAGCAGCCGGTCACAACCAGCGACGGCTTTGCCTTGATTCCAAAACCGGGGGCGGCAAACTGTTCACCGTTCTGGTCGGCACGGGCCATCCGCTTTGCCTTGATTCCAAAACCGGGGGCGGCAAACTCAGTGGGCGTAAACTACTGAGTTGCCGCTCTTTGGCTTGCTGGCGGCACGTCAAACCGATACCCAAGAGGTGGGTATAATATCGTCCGGATTGATTGAGAAAATGGGGGGAATCGGTTTGACGTGCCGTTTTGTTACCAAAGTTGAATCTGTTCCGGTAAATGTTCGACTGGTGACTCTGTGACAGGGGGGCCATGGATGACATAGGATCGCTCCCATTGCGCCCGGGTGATAAACACGGCTCGCACGCTGCCTTCCGGTGGTAGGTTCTTTTTCAAGCGGTCCAAGTGCGTCTCTTGACGCGCAAAAGAAACACAGGCACGGACGTACACACTGAACTGAATCATTTGATAGCCATCATCAATCAAAAAGTTGCGAAAGTCCGTCGCGGCTTTGCGCTGCGGCTTCGTGCCCACCGGGAGATCAAAGGCGACCATTAACCAGCCCATTTTGTATTTTTCGGTGTCCACGGTTTGTAATAACGCGGTTGTCCTTGCAGAACTGCTCTGCGAAAACCGCGAATGACTCCCTCGATGACGCCTTGAATTTCCAAGGTTAAATCCAGATAGTCCACCGGCTCCAAGGGGAAGCTGGTAACCCATTGACGAAATTCTCTGGTGACTTCCCACTCGGTGACTTCAGGGTGCTGTTTCACCCATTGAACCACGCGCCAATCTACACACGGACGGAACGGCTCCATGAGATCGTAAGCCAAAGGAGTGCTACGCTCTCGAGGAACATGAGAAACGCCAAACGTTGGGTCCAAACCAACTCCAAAGAGCTTTTGCAATACGGTGGAGAGCAGTACCGCATAACCATAATTCAGCAGATGATTGAAACCGCCGCGAGTACGACTGCGAACGAAATTGTCTTCACCCAGTGCCCGGCCGAAAATCTGCCAGAACATTTTGGCGCAGATCGCTTCCTTGTGAGGTTTGCCGCCCGAGGCGGTCAATCGCAAATTTCCAAGCGATTTGTCACATGGTGCAATATGTTGCGCCAGTGCCAACTGGTTCTGGCACTTCGCGTCCACGGTCTTTTGCCACAGGTGCGTACGAACCCGCGGGGTGAGTGAGAGCAACGCCCTGGAAAGGAGTGTGTCGGTGGAGCGGTTGGCAGGTAGCACGAGACTGACGGGTTTGAAGGCCTCACAGATGATGAGTGCTACCCCATGCTTGGCGGCTTCAAGGAAGAGATGGCTGTGAATCTGGGCGGAGAAGCTGGTGATAATGATGGATGCCACATCCTCCAGCGGTAATTTGCGCTCACTCTCGGCAGTCTTGCACGTCAATTGCCCGTCCCGACAACTCAACGAGCAATTTGCGCTATCAATACTGACAATATGGTATGACATGCGACTTGTCTGCTGCCCATAACAAGCCGATTCCGTGCCGACCAACGCTGGTTTTTACGATGATGGTGCGGTGAGGTGAGCGGCGATGCCCGTGAGCGGAGTTTTCCGAACAAGCATTCCATCTTTGATGAGAGTTTTGATTTGCACTTCCCGCTTCTGGCCGTCGCCTTTGCTTTCAAGGCGAACTTTGTCTGGCGTTCCGAGGTCGAGAGTGAGCGTGGCCTTTGCGGAGAACAATCGCCAGATACCTTTGTAGCGACCAGTTGGCACTTGAATGATTTGCCCATTTCGCAACACGCGCGGCATCTTTCCGTTGTTCGCTTTTCTCAACGCCTTTAGCCGCATCCAAACTTTGTGGAAGGGAACGATGGTTGGCTGTGGTTCAAGAGCTATGCCAAAGTTATCAGGAAGAACCAAAACACCTTTATTCACAGAAAGTTTTCCGGGTTCGAGGCCGAGCAGTTTTCCAACTTTTTCCTCGGTGCGTTTCAGGGGACGTGAACCGTCTGCTTGGCGGATGCGTTGTTGGATTATGGCTCGTCCTTCTTTGACCTCCAAAACGCGCCAAATATTTTGTTCTGCACGTAGACCATCCATGCGAGCTGGCACATGTTGCACCACCCGTTTTTCAGCGAGCCGTTGTCGAAGTTGTTCTTTCAGGCGATCGTCAAGGTCCCGCATTTCAAAGCGGTTATCCTTGTTGAATTCAAATACTCTCAAGGCAGTCAGTTGCTTTTTCTCCATTTCATTCGGGTTGCGCTTTACGATCAGTTGCCAGACTTGGCCGTTGTTCGGAATGAAATGTGAGGTTAATCCCAGCACACAAGCATCCAAGGCGTGATGCAGGTGGGTGATATTACGAATCTCAGTTTTGGTTTTGACGTTCCCTTCTTCACCGAGGACTTGCGGATTGGCGAGGCTTAAACAGCTGAGAATTTTCCATGCCTTTCGGACCGCGCCAGTGACTGAGCCAGGGAGGGAGACCACATCGTTTTGATTCAGATGCGGCAGAACCTTGCGCAGCACTTGTGCCCCGAGGCGGACCAACTGTGAAGTTTGGGTGAGGTCTCGCGGAACGAATTCCTTTTCCACGTATTTGGGGAGCAGCATCAGCTCCTTGCGTCGCTTCTTTCGCTTCTTATCGTCGCCGTGACCTCTGTAGCTTTCCAAACCTTCGATGAATTGCTTGTAGCGCGCCAGACTCATGATGGAAAGGTTGGGCAGATCGGGCACGCTTTTGCCTTGTTCTTGTGCGACAAACTCCCAAGCCGTGCGGTTGCCTTTCCATTTATTAATGGCACCAAAAGTTATTACCAGCGAATCGAGTGAATCTGAAGGTCGTTGGGAGCGCGGGACGATATGGTCTTTGTCCACATAGCGGCTGACCAGTTGCTTGGGTTCGTAGAGTTGTCCGGTGTACGGGCATCTCCAACCCAAGTCTTCAGCGACACGCGCTTTACGGATAAGGCCGGCGGTGATCGGGATGCGGAGGCCCTCTGCGGCGAACGCCTTTTCCAGTTTGTCAGATACGGCATGATGATTTGCGATGCGCAATCCCAAATCCTGCGCCTTCTCCTTGGCTGTTTTGCCGGACATTTCGCGCAAGTCTCGATTCACCTCGATGGTGGCTTTGCCAATGCGTTCTCGGTCACCGCCGGCGTATTCCTTGACGATATCGCCAACCAACCGCTCCAGAATCAGCAGCCGGTGGCGGACCAAGTGGTTGTTGGTCTGATCGGCAATCGCCCGCTCTTGTTGCTGCTTGCGGATTGCTTCACTCAGAAAGAGGCAGTTACCTTTTTCCTTGGGGTGCTTGCCCGCGAGAACCTCCTCATAGGCTTGCTTGAGCAGGTCTCGCGCAAATGCAGCGCGGCCATCAAGCTTGAGTGGTTTCGGGGGAAAAGGTCGTTTTAACAATTCTTCGAGTGTAATGTGTTTGTCCTTCTTTTTGGTTTTAGTGTTGCGTGTGTCGAGTTGGTTTTGCAATTCCGCATCAAATGCGTGTACGTTGCCAAGAGGCTCCAGCTGTGATCGGATTTGTTCGAGAGTGAAGACTTTGCCGCACCGCCATTGGCCGCGAAGTCGTTTTTGTAAGCGTTCGGGTAGTAATGTCCAGAACGGTGCAAGCTCATCGGAGCAAACCAGCTTTTGCACCGGATCAAGCAGCAAAGCTTCCTTCGCATCCGGGTGCATGAACATCGTGTCAAGATTGTCTCTTATGGCACCGGTTGTAGAACGGACGGCTTCGGTGAACTCTTTGACCGTCATCCCGCCAACAGCACGCATCTTCTTATCAAGCTCCACACGCTCCGCTGGTTTTAGTGCTGACAACTTTTGTTCGCCAAAACGGGCGACCTGCACATTAGCCAGCTGCATCGCCCACCGGAAATTAAGGAACTCCGGGCAATTCCGGGAGGGCACTTTTTGGCCGCTGATTGGGCAGGTGGAAATGATGCGGTTGTCAAAGCGCGGAACAAGCTGGCCGAAAAGCAGTCCACCTTTATATCGCTTGGGCAGTTTCAAGCCGGGGCAGGGAATGGCTTGCCATGCGAGCTCGTCATTATTGACTTTGCCGAGTAGGGCCCGTTCAAAGTTTGCGTCAACCTTGAGTAGCTTGCCAAAATGCGCGCGCAAGACTTGACGGACTTCGGCTTCGACAACTTCACGTGGAAAAGCGGCGTTCAAACCTTTGAATCGCTTCCTTGACGCTTTGGCTGTTCCCCTCGGATCAAGACCCAGTTCCTTACAGAAGGTTTCTGCCATGCTTTTCGTGTTGTGTTTTCCCATCAGTGATCGTGCGTTCGCCTCCTTTTCGGAATCCTCAGCTTGCGCCTCGGCTTCGACAGCGCTCCAACGACGATTACCATCGTAACCGCGATTATGCGCGTACCAGCGAAGAACGTCCCATAGCTCTGGCCAAGCAAGCAACTCTCCGCCTGTCAAAACGCGTGCGGCCAGAAGCCATGGCCAGGCACATCCAGGTTTGTCGAGTTCGGCTTCAGTCAAAACACCGAGCTTTGCCAATAGCACCTTCAACCGCGCGATCCGTTGGCGCGTGGAACGGATGTGTCGTCGCTGCCGCCGATACGCACGTCGCGCACTGGCCAGACAATCATCGGCGCGAAATGTTACCGCGCCACACCCGAGCAGATTTATAGAAAGGTCCCGCCTAGACTTTCCGTTGGTCGTTTGCAAAACAGCCCAACCGATGGAGCTGTGGCCCACGTCAAAGGCGATCTGCAAATCCGGGGCGGATGTTGCTCCAGGACTGGATTCTTGCTTGCTGTTCATGATTGGATTCAATTAAATTGACCATGTCTTAATTGGAATCAAGACAAAGTTAGATAACGCAGACCGTTTCCTGAACTGACAGGTTTATCTGCCCGCCATGCGGGTTCACACCGGTAACAAAAAGCGTTTCTTAAAACAGCCCGGCGTAGATTTTCTGTGCCGGGCTGTTTTGTGTGGCAACAGCAACTCTTGATTCTTTAACTAATTTTTCAGCGCGCGGTTCATATCACAATCAGCTTTGAGTTCATAAGCTACTCTTGGTTGCCCAGCGGAAGCCAGTCAGATTTATACGCCGTAAAAAGGCTCGGTCACTCGGCTATTCGGATGGTTGAGTTCAGACGGTAATCGCGGTAGTCAAACGGGGTTGATGGCGTGTCGTGGTTGCCATTGGAGTTGGCAGCGGTTTATTTCACGACTCTATTTATCTTGTTTCCCGGTTTTCGTAGTCCAATTTAATCCACGGAGATCAGTGGCATCCATTCATACAATCAAACCGCGCAGCCGTCTGGGACGGGTGGCGCTATTGCTGTTGGCCATCAGTTGCCTGGTTTCGGGCATCTGGGGCGGCTTGTTGCGGGTGCCGCTGGGATTGCCCCTGCCGGTGGAGCACGCCAACTGGATCAGTTTCCACGGCGCGTTGATGGTCTGTGGATTCCTCGGCACGGTCATCAGTCTGGAGCGGGCCGTGGGGCTGCGCGCGCTTTGGACTTTTCTCGCGCCGCTGTGCGCGGGCGCGGGCGGCGTAGTCATCGCCTTCGGCGTTTTGTCGCCCTGGCCGCGCTGGTTGCTGACGGCGGGGAGCCTGGTTTACGTGGCGGTGACGCTGCGTATCGTGCAGATCCAACCGAACTTGTCCAACTCGGTCATGATTGTGGGTGCGGCGGCGTGGACGGTAGGGAATGCGCTGTGGGCTTTGGGTTACGCCATTCCACAGATCGTGCTTTGGTGGCTGGCGTTTCTGCTTCTGGTGATCGTGGCCGAGCGACTCGAATTGACCCGGTTTCAAAAACCTTCGCCACTTTCCAAACCGTGGCTGGTCATCACCCTGGTTCTGCTCGGGCTGGGGTTGGTCATGGTTGGAATTCAGCCCCGGATGGGCGGCGCGCTGACGGGGGCGGCTTTGTTGGTGATGGCCGGCTGGTTGCTGCGCTTTGATCTGGCCTGGCGCACGATCCGGCATCCGGGTCTGCCGCGGTTCATGGCGATCTGCCTGTTGAGCGGTCACGCGTGGCTCACTTTGACGGGAATTTTGATCACGCTCAAATGGCCTCAAAGCAGCGGCATCACCTACGACGCGACGTTGCACTCGTTTTTTCTCGGATTCGTCTTTTCGATGATCTTCGGTCATGCGCCGGTGATTTTTCCAGCGGTGCTGGGATTGCCGGTGCAATATCGGTGGACGGCGTATCTTCCGCTGGTGGCGTTACACCTCTCGTTGGGATTGCGACTGCTGGGCGATCTGTTGGGGCAGGCCGATTGGCGCGGTTGGGGCGCGACGGGCAATGCCATCGCCGTCGCCTTGTTTCTGTTGAACATGGCTTTGGGGTTCGTGTTGGCAGGTTACGCGAGTTTGCAGGCGAAGCGGAAAAAGCGTCGTCAAACCAAGGTCACGGTCGGCTGATCCGGAATTCTGCCGAAGAACTGCGGAAGAACACCCCAGCGGTCCGTCGTGGCAACAACTGGCCTTTAATTCGTCGGGGTGATCTGCGCCGCCGCGGAGATGCCGAAGTTTTCCAGGATGCGGGCGGTGGCGGCGCGTTCACTGTCGCCGGCGGCGATGACCAGACGCTGCACGGTTTCGTTGGGCGCAAAATCTATGATGTGAAATCCACCTTCGGGATTTTTAAGCGCCTGCTGAACCGCGCTTAAATCATTGACGGTCTGCCCGTTGATTTTGGCCACGACCAGCCCGCGATATTCCTGGTAGCCGATGTTGAAGCGATCCGGCAGCACTTGCGAAAGGATCACCAGCGAAGGCCGATCTTTGGTGGCCTCGTCTTCGCGATAGTAATTGAGCCGGAAGAGCGCGTTGCGGGCGCGTTCGCTGCCCCAGCGTTGCAGGTAGGGAACGGTCAGCGGCTGAAACACCAGTCCGCCCGTAATCAGGTAGTCGGCGGGTTGATCAAACACTCCGGCGGGCACCAGCGAGTTGGTGAAATCGTACCGGGGCAGCCGATAGATAATCTCGTGAATCTGACCCGCGCGCCAGATTTTCATGGTGACGTCGTCGCCGGCCCAGCGATTGCGCGTGGCCAGATTTTCCAACATCAACAAACCGAAATCCGGATCGAGATAGTCGCCCTGCATATCAATCTCGAACTTGTCAATTTGAAGAATGATGTCCCGGGGTTGGAGCACGTTCGGCAGGCCGTCCAAACGCGGCGCGACTTCAATCACCAGCACGCCACGCGGGGCGCCGGGCAGGTTCAGATTGGCGAGGGAGGCGGTATTTTCGGCGGGTTGCCAATAGAAATGAAAATACCCGAGCCGCGGCGCCTGCGTGTCGGCGTGAGCGGTGACGATCATGCGGAGAAAAGCGCCGGGAATAATTTTGCAATTGCGTCCGGACTGTTCGATCACGAGTCCCACGAGGCGGGAACCGGAAACCACCGGTTCGCCCGCTCCGGCGCCTTGAATCTCCGAACTGGCTTCGAGGAACGCTTGATTGATGTCGCTCAATTGACCTTTGCGCACCGCGAACTGGGTGAACTCGGCCTGGCGCGATTCCAATTTGCCCTCGCGCCAGCGGAGGATTTGCAGGCCATCCTTTTTGAATGACGGTTTGGTTTGAATCGTGACGGGTTTCAGTCCCGACCAGAAGTCCGTCGCCGCCGTGGTGAGGACCGCGAGGTTCGCGTAATAATCCACCCAGACCACTGTGGCGTTGGCCCAGGCGCCGCGGCCGCCGGCCTGGACGCGGATCAGCGTGTGGTCCGACAACTTTTCCGCCGTGGTCAGAATTTGGTTTTTGCCGACGACAACCCCGGTTTTGTCCACGGTCTCGCTGCGGCGAATCCACGGCTGGTAATAGTCATAGGCGTTGCGTGAAACTTCAATCCGCACCACGGATTTTTCCCAACCGCGACGAGATTCCGCCGCGGGACCAAGCGCGGGCAGCAGTAGCAGCAGCGCGAGCGACAAAGCAAATTTCATAAGTTACGATCTTGCGGAACGCCGTAGGTTTTCAGGATCTGCGCGCTGGCTTGCGCGGCGTTGGTGTGATTCAGCGTTTCAAAAGTGCCGTGTTTGCCCAGCTCGATCACGTCGTAGGTCTGCGTGCTGGATTCAAACGCGCGCACCACGTCCTCCAGTTGTTCGATGGCGATTCCATTGATGCGGTTGACCAGGGTGGCGTCGCGCGTCAGGAAGGTGGCGTTTACCGGATCATTCAGAATGTTGCTTAACACCACCGGTTCCTTGAGGGCGGTGTCCGGATTTTCCCGGGCGTGATAGAACAATTCGTAGTTCAAATCGCTCAGTCCGCTCCGCGTGCCGCTGCGATCCGCGTCGCGCAGGTAATCCAACGACAGCGGCGTGAAGACGAGTCCGCCGAAAATGTAATAACGCGGGCGCACGTCGAATTGGTTGCCCTGGGTTTGATCGTCCTGGGATGCTTCAACCTTCAAGTTCACCGTTTGCGCCTGGCCCTCGCGCCAGATTTCCACCGGCAACCGGTCCCCGCTTTGGTGGAGTTGAAACGCAACCGCACCGGAAACGCGATTGCCTTGATACAGAATCGTACCGTCGTTGGCGACCGGGTATTGGTCCACCCGCAGCACGACATCATCGAACCGCAGCACTTCGCTCGCGGGCGATTGCGGACGAATCACATCCACCCGCGCGCCGCTGTTGTTATCCGGCAACCGCAGTTTGGCGCGGTACGCGGGATTTTGAAGCGTGACCAGATTGGCGCCCGCCATGGGCACCCGGTCGTACGTTCCGTCTTCAATGTCCTTGAGGAAGCGATTGACGATGGGCGGTGGAATGAAGAAGCCGGTATTCTCCAAACCTTGAATCCCTTGAAAAGCGACGCCGACCACGCGCTCATCTTGAATCACCGGGCCGCCACTGTTGCCAGGGTTGATGGCCGCGTCGGTCTGCGCGCTCAACAATCGGCGGTTGCCGATGTGCGAGTAGATGTTCATTTCGATGCGGGAAACCACGCCGCGCGTGTAGGAGATTTCCCGTCCGCCCGCCGGATAACCGTAAGTGATCACCGTGGAGCGAACCTCGGGCAGTTCGCCAAAATCCAGCGCCGGCACTTCATCGAAGAAACTCTCGTCTTCCACCTTGAGCACGGCCAGATCGCAATCGTGACCGATGAATTCGACCTTGGCGAGGTAGGGCCGGGGATCTTGATACTTCCGCACAATGATTTGCCGGCTCCAACTGACCACGTGCGCGTTGGTCATGATGCGTTTGCCTTTGATGGCGAAGCCCGAACCGCTCGCGCTCTGGACTGGATCGTAACGCCAAGGGGCCGTCCAATCCGGTTTTTGCATGAAGATATAAATCTGGACGACGGAGCGCTCGGGTTCGATGGCGGGGACGCGCGCCACGCCAAACCACAGGACCGCCGCGATGAAAATTAGCCGCAACACGCGCGCAAAGTGCGGACATTCCGTCCCGCGGTCAAGGCATTAGCGGATGGAGCGGAAGCAGCTGCACGCGAGGTGGTGCTGGTGATTTGGTGGTTTGGCGTGGGCGTTACCGACAAGTGATGAAATTACCGAGGAGTGGTCTGGAATCTTGCGTTTAAGCGACTCCAGTCGGAAACTGCCAGCCGGTATGCAGCTGCGACTTTATGACGCTCACAACCATTTGCAGGATGATCGCTTTGCAGGGCGATCGGAGGAGTTGATCGCAGCCTGTCGGGAGATTGGCGTGGCGCGACTGGTGGTGAACGGCACGGGCGAGGCGGATTGGCCGCGCGTTTTGGCGCTGGCTCGCGCTTATCCCGAAGTGCTCCCGAGTTTGGGGTATCATCCATGGTTCTTGGCGGGGCGAACTACGGAGTGGTTGAAACATTTGACCGCATTACTGGATCAGACCCCGCAGGCGGTTGTGGGCGAAATCGGGTTGGATCGTTGGAAGCCGGATTTGTCCTACGCGGATCAGGAAGCGGTATTTATCGCGCAACTGCGGCTGGCGGCGGAGCGTAATCTGCCGGTCAGCATTCATTGTCTGCGCGCCTGGAGGCGTTTGGTGGAAATCATGGCGGCGGAAAACCGTCCGGCGCGTGGTTTTCTACTGCACAGCTATGGCGGGCCGGTGGAATTAGTTTCCCGCTTGGTCCACTTGGGCGCGTATTTTTCGTTGTCAGGCTATTTCATGCACGAACGCAAAAAGAATCAGTGGCATACCTTTCAGCAGATACCAGCGGAACGGTTGCTGATTGAGACCGATGCACCCGATCAAATGTTGCCGTTGGGGCAGGGGATGGTTTGGAAGGCCCTGGACCAAGATCATTCCGTCAATCATCCTGCCAATCTTAAACTCGTCTATGAATTTGCCGCCCGGTTGCGGGAGTTGCCGCTTCCGGAATTGACCCGTCAAGTTGAAGAAAATTTTCTGCGCCTGTTCGGTGCGTGATCGCAGTCATCGGTTCAAATGAATCTTGGTTGGCGACGTGATTCGCGCATCAGATTGGAAAATATTTTTGCTTGAGCGTTTCCATGATAAAATTTTACCCGTGCGACGGATTGATTTAACCAAACTGTTTTTACGTCGGCTGCTTTCACGTTGGATTTTCCATTCGAGAGATTGAAGGCTTGTTGTTTTTTTCTAAATAATTCAAACAAATTCACACGCATGACCCCGCGTTGTTGGTGCGGTGAAGCGGAGACGGTAATGATCGTGCGCGTGGAAAGGCTGGGAGAAAAAGGTTTGCTCCGTTCGTCATTCAAGCCGATGATGCAAGCGTGGTTTTTTGTAAAATCATTTGCCAAGCGCGAATTCCGACACTATCGTTCGCCGCTCGTAATCGAAACCAAATTTAAGTCGAAGTCGTAAGCAACATGTTGAAAGCATTATTGAGCGGAGCCAAACCCGCCGTCAAAACGAACGGAGCCTCCGTAGTCGCCGCATCCATGATCAAACGTAACGGAGATCGCAAAGCCACCTATTCCAAAGTTTTCCGATATAATCCTGCTGCCGCTCACGAAAAGCAGCCGGCGCAGGTCGAGGTTGTTGGGTCCTTCACCAACTGGCAACCCATCCCGCTCGCGCGTAATCCCCAAGATGCCACCTGGCAGGTGAGTGTGGACAGCATCGAAGGCAACAAGACGCATCACTACATGCTGCTGGTGGATGGCAAACCGCATGTGGACAAGTTGTGCGATGGTTACGTGGCGCCGCACGGTGAAATCGAATCGCGCTATGCCATCACGACCGCGCGCGGTCCGCGCTTGTTTTTGCTTTTTGCGCAGACGAAATAATCACGCCGCCGGAACGGCGAACAGTGCCGCTCCCCCCGCCGCGCCGAGCTTATGCGGCTGAGGTGTGTACCTCGGGCAATCGGTGTCGAATTAAATGTTGCCGCAGTTTTTCTGCGGCGGAGGTGAGTTGACTGTAACTACCGAGCCGCCGCCCGCTTGGTGCTCGAACTACTTAACCCAAGCAGTTCTTCAGACTGACCACGCTACCGATTTCGCTTTCCTTAACTCACGATTGACTGGCGTTGCCACCAATCACTGCGCAGCAAGCGCCATTCAGTTTCGATGCGTTGCACGAGCCGAAAACCCGCCTGTTGTAACACGGGATCGGGATTGGCCAGGTGTCGCGCCGGCAGCCGGGTGGTGATGCGAAAGAACCGGTAGAGGCTCCAGAGAATGAGCCGGCTGCGCAGCCGTTGCCATCCCGAGGCGGCGATTTGGAAATCGGCCACCAGCCAGTTGGTCGCGGGCTGGGTGAGCGGGGCGATCTTCTGAATTACTCGCGCCAGTGATTCGCGCGGAAAACAGTCGAGGAAAAAGTAAGTGACAACCAAGTCATAGCCGGTTTCCATCGGCACCCAAGATTCCACGTCCGCATGAATGAAACGTACTCGTGCGCTCGACAAGTTGGAGTGACGGCAATGCCATCTGGCTTTGACGAGCATGACGTCACTGCCATCCAGACAAGTGATTCGAGCTTGTGGAAACCGGCGGAGGCAGGCGCGCAAGCCTCGTCCGGGGCCCTCGCCGAGCAGCAGAATGTTTTGCGCCGCCGGAATTTTATCAAGCCAGGCGGTCCGGCAGCGTTGCAGTTTTTCTCCAGCACACACGGATTCCATCATCCGATAAAATGGCGCCAACCGGTTGAAGTTCATGTTGCGGGGCGGGCGCGGTAGGCGTAACGCCACCAAAGCCCGGCGAGAATTCCGCCGATCAGATACGCCAACACATCGCGTATGTCCGCGGTGCTACGCGCGCGTAGCAGCGGTTCAAGTCCCTCGAATAAAACCGACCATAAAATCACATGAAAGAGAATTTCACGAAATTGCGGCGGTGATTCCGGCGGGCGTAATTTGAGCCAGCTTTGCACCCACAAAACCGGTGGCAGCGCGCAAGGGATCAACCACAAGTCATTGAAGTGCGAATGGAGGAAACCGGCGGACCAGTGCGGCTTCAATCCCCAGCGATTCAGCGCGTACGCGCCGCAACCCAATAAAAAAAGCGGGTCCGCCAGGTAACGGAACGAGCGCATTCTAAAGCGCGTAAATGGTGGCGGCAAAAGCGACAGCGATCGTGAGTTTCAATAGAATGATTTTGAACATGGACATAAAATAGAATTGGTGGGTGAAGCGGAAACGTGCTGGTGTGGTCAGGTGAAAACCAGGGTTGGTGGGTGGCGGAGAGTGTCGTTGGCGTGGCGGGGCCGCACGGTAACGGCGGGTGGGTCAAATAGTCGTCTGGAAGATTGAATCAACCCGAATTGACGACAGCGACGAAAAAACATGATAACCATTATTTCAAGAGCCTTGGTTTTGCTGGACCGGCCACCGACCGGTGATACCGCAGAAAGACAGTGGAAAATTCGGGGAATGTTTGTCGAGGCAAAATCTCAGAACTATTGCGACGGAGTGAGCCACTGTTGGATCATGGCCTGGACCGCCTCATCGCAACCGCGCTCCGCTTCCGGTCCGGCGATGTTGGTGGCGGCGATGACAGCAAAATGTTTTTTGGGGGCGAGCCACATGACCACATACCAAAACGTGTTGGAACCTTGATGGGTGAACGTCACTCCGCCCGCCCAGGTCCGTCGGGTTACCGCCCAGCCCGCGGCGTAATCGCCGCCCGCCAGCGGTGTGTGCAGTCGTTTGAAGGTGTTCGATGACACAATGCCGCCGCTATTCTCGCCCTCAAGATGCGCGATGACGAACCGTGCCAGATCGTCGAGCGAGCAATGAACTGTGCCCGCGGGACCCAAAGCGGGTGGATTGTCCTCCTGGTTGGGGTGAATCCCATCGGCATTGCGGAAATGTCCCCAAGGTTGATCCACCTGACCCGCGGTACCCGGAGCGCCAAAACCCGCCGTGTCCAGGTGCAACGGGCGAAATAGTTTTTCGGTGATGAGTTGTTCCCAAGGCTGACCCGTCAACTTTTCCAACATCGCTCCAGCGACCACGTAACCCTGGTTGGAATAAATCATTTCGGTTCCGGGGTCGGCCTCGGGCTTTTGCTGCAAGACCGCTCGGAGAAAGTCCCGGCGCTGTTGGAGCAGGGGTTGGCGCGAGGTTCGAAGTGCCGCCCAAGCCGCCGGCGGCGGCCGGGTGGAGAGACCGGCGCGATGTTGCAGTAATTGTTCAATGGTGACGGGTTCGTAGGCTGCGTTGATTTGGCCGCAAAGCTCGGGAAAAATTTCCGCGATGGTGCTGTCCCAGCGTAGTGTGCCTTGCTCAATCAACATCGCCACCAGCGTGGCCGTCATGGATTTTGTGCAGGAGCCGATGTGGAAAAGGTCCCGCGTAGTGATCGGAGTCGGGTTGCCAATTTTGCGGAGACCCACCGCGGTGCGGTCGCAAATCTGACCATCTTTGACGACGACTGTCGCCAGCGCCGGCAGTTGGCGGGCGTCGCGAATCTTGAGCAAAGCCGCCTCGGAAGAATTCGTTGCGGTGGATTGCGCCAAGGCAATCGAAAGTCCCCATCCCCAAAGACTCAGGAGCAAGACGGTCACGCGCAGCATGTCCGCAAAATAGGGGTCGGATGGGTTGGTGGCAACTTTTCCTGTAAGCCTCGTGGCGTTCCGGCTGGAGTGGCCGGTTCACGGTGGCTCGACCACAAGACGCCCGCTGGTTGTTGCGGGAATGATGGCTTCAACAGGTTTTCCGCAAGCGGGTACTTTTCGGAGTTGCCCCGAAACCCGCGCCGGGGTGGCGGGAAGTTTTGACATTGCGCGTCGGTATCGAGAAACTGGTTACATGCGACTCACCAATTTGATTTCTCTGATTGCCGCGCTCGCTGCGATCTTCAGTCCGGGACGAATCATCGGCGCGCCATTTGATCCACCCGCCTTGTATCTGCAATGGCAACAGGACCCCACCACGACCATGACGGTTCACTGGCATACCGAAGGCGAAGCCAGATCCGAACTGTCCCATCGGCGGCTGGGCGAATCCACCTGGCAAGCCGCCACCGGCACCGCTCAACCCCTGGTGGGTTCAGAGCGTTGGGTGCATACCGTGGAGTTGACGCGGTTGCAGCCCGCCACCGATTACGAATTTTGTTTCAAGCCGGGGGAGAAAAGTTTCAAGTTTCGGACGATGCCCCAGGATTTGAGTCAGCCCATGCGCTTCATCACCGGCGGCGATATTTATCACGAATATCAATGGATGGATTTAATGAACGGATTGGCGGGCCGCCTGGACCCCGCCTTCGTTGTGTTTGGCGGGGATCTGGCCTACGTGCATGGCGGCACCAACGAGGAGCGGGTGACGCGTTGGTTCGATTATTTTGCGGCCTGGAAGACGAACGCCATCACGCCGGATGGCCGTCTCATTCCGATGTTGGTGACGATTGGCAACCATGAAGTCAAAGGTTCTGCCGGGCAACCGCCGGAAAATGCCCGCAGCTTCTACACGTTGTTCTCTTTACCCGGACCGCAAGGTTACGCCTGTCTCGATTTCGGCAGGTATCTCAGTCTCGTGTTGCTGGACTCCAATCACACGCACCCGATTGGCGGCGCGCAAACGGATTGGTTGCAAGCGCAGCTCGCCGCCCGCACCAAGGTTACTCACGTCTTTCCGTTTTATCACACGCCGGGTTACCCGGGTTACCGGAGTGAAACGGGCAGCCACGCCGAACAGGTTCGAGCGAATTGGTGTCCGCTCTTCGACAAGTACGGCGTCAAACTGGTCTTTGAGAATCATGATCATTGCTTCAAACGCACGCATCCGTTGCGCGCCGGAAAAATTGACCCCAGCGGCACGGTGTATCTGGGAGATGGCGCGTGGGGCGTGAACGTGCGCAAACCCGATACCAGCAAACCGAAATGGTACATCGCGCGGGACGGGCAGATTCGACATCTCTATCTGGTCACGCTTTACCCGGATGCGCGTCACGTGCTGGCCATCAATGAATCCGGACAGATTTTTGACGAGGTATATCAACGGATGGAGTAACCGCGGAAAGCACGCGGTGATGGTTCGTTGGAAACATTGCGTTGAGCGCATTACCCGCATGGTGGGGGTGGATGGCAAAACATTGCCACAGGTTTAACCGACTTTGGTCATGCGCGTTTGCGGCTTATATGCTGGTTTGATCAGCGGCGTTCTGCTCGCCGCCGTTCCCGCCTTTGCGCATCGGCCTTATGAACGTGCGGTGGGAACCTTCGAGCGAAACGACGGCGTCCCAGTTGTCGTGGTGCGCCATTACGTTGATGGAATTATAGCCAAAGATCCCGTCTCGATTCAGTTTCGCCTGCCGAACGGTTCGGAACTCGCCCGCACTCCGCATGTTTGGGATGCGCTGACGCAATCCGTCGGTTCGGAGATTGAGGTCTATCAGTTTCGTGGTAATTGGTTGCCCGTCGCGAACCGGGTGGATTCGTTTGACGGTTATGAATTGCGGGAGATTACTTCCGAGCGGAGAGGTCGCTCCATCCTGATTCATTTTGCCCGTCACTGGCTCCGGTATCTGATCTTTATCGGCGCGTTGACTCTGTTCGCTCGCGTCGTGTTTTCGTCCCGCGACTCCGCTGATCGTCCCAAACGCAAGTTTGTGAAAGTTTTCGGTGTTGCAGCCATTTCCATCCTGAACTTTCTTTTCATTTACGATCTGCTGGTTTTTGAACCGATCTCACCCTTGGTCGTTGCAACGGGCTGCATCGTTATTTTGTTATCCGTTCGTTGTTGTCGGAAAAGGCCATTCAGATCGGTCACGCATCACCCGCATGGTTGACCAAGCTCAGATTCGGTTCAAAGACGCTGACCGCGCTCGCATGGTTTATTCTGATAACCCATCGGGATTTTCAATTTCCACTTTTTTCGCGCTGGAATAGCTTGCCCGCATGAATGACAACGACTCCACACGGGTTTCAGTCGCTGCGACCTCCGCTCCCGGGCGCGGGACGACCGGATTCTGGGCGCTCATCGCCACGCAATTTCAGGGCGCGTTCAGTGATAACGTGCTCAAAACCCTGGTCATCTTCATGATGCTCGGGGCCGGGCTGACGATGGCGGAGAAACACCGGCTCGGCGAATTGGTTGGCGCGCTTTTCTCGTTGCCGTTCATTTTGTTCTCGATGGCGGGCGGCTTTCTGGCGGATCGCTACAGCAAGCGCCACATCATGATTGGGGTCAAAATTTTTGAAGTGGTGGTGATGTTGCTGGCGTTGGTCGGCTTTTTCTTCGCCAGTCTGCCGGTGCTGCTCGCCTGCGTGTTTTTGATGGGGACGCACAGCGCGTTTTTCGGTCCCTCGAAATATGGGGCGCTGCCGGAATTGCTGCCGGAACGCAAGTTATCCTGGGGCAACGGCATTTTGGAACTGGGCACGTTTCTCGCCATCATCCTCGGCACGGTGACGGCGGCGTTGCTGGCGGAACATTTCCGCGGCCAACACCTTTGGTCGGGCGCGATCCTAGTGGCGTTGGCGCTGGTGGGTTTGGTGACCAGTCTCGGCGTCACGCGCGTTCCCGCCGCCAACCCGGCCAAAGTCTTCAAACTCAATCTGCTCAAGGAACTGTTCACCAGTCTGCAGCAAGCGCGCGGCGACCGGCTGCTCAAGCTGGCGTTGCTGGGCAACACCTACTTTTTCTTCCTCGGCGCATTGCTGCAATTGAATCTGTTTTATTTCGGGGCGGAGGTGTTGGGCGTTTCCGAAACCAAGATCGGATTGCTGAACGTGGCGCTGGCCATCGGCATCGGGATTGGCAGCGTGACGGCGGGCTACCTTTCGGGCGGTAAGATCGAATACGGTTTGGTGCCGCTGGGGGCGTTGGGAATGTCCGTGACGTGCCTCGCGTTGCTCTTGGAAAGCCTGAGCATTCCGGGCGTGCTGGCGGTGCTGGCCGGACTGGGGTTTTTCGGCGGCTTCTTCATTGTGCCGGTCACGGCGCTGTTGCAGCATCGGCCCGATAGCCAGCGCCGGGGCGAATTATTGGCGGCGGCCAATCTGCTTTCGTTCATCGGCGTGTTTGCGGCTTCCGCGGCGCATTATGCGCTCACCAGTTGGCTGCAATTGACGCCGCGCGGCATTTTCTTTGCGGGCGGCGTATTGACGCTGATCGGCGCGGGGCTGTCGTTCTGGCTGCTGCCGGATGCGTTCCTGCGGTTCCTCCTGTGGATGATTACGCACACGCTTTATCGCATCAAAGTTTTGGGGCGCGAAAACATCCCGTCAAAAGGCGGCGCTTTGTTTGTCTGCAACCACCTCTCCCTGGCGGATGCCGTGTTGTTGCAGGCGGCGGTGGATCGTCCAATCCGGTTCATCATGCTCAAAGCCATGTATGAGAAGGGCATCATCGGGTGGTGGGCGAGAACCACCGGGGCGATCCCCATTTCATCGGAGCTGCGACCGCGCGAAATGATTCATTCACTCCAGACGGCGAGCGCGGCGCTTAAGAGCGGGGAAGTGGTCTGCATTTTTGCCGAAGGGCAGATTACGCGCATCGGTCAGATGTTACCGTTCCGACGCGGATTTGAACGTATCATGAAAGGCGTGGACGCGCCGATCATTCCGGTGGGACTGGATGGCGTTTGGGGCAGCATCTTCAGTTTCGATCGGCGGCAGTTCCTCTGGAAAATCCCGCAGCGCATTCCGTATCCGATCACCGTCAATTTCGGCCCGGCACTGCCACCCACAGCTTCGGCGGTTGTCGTCCGACAAACCGTCCAGGAACTGCTGGCCACGGCCTGGGAGCAACGGCGCCGCCGCCTGCGGCCGCTGCATCATTCGTTTGCGATCAGCGCACGCCGCCATCCCCGCCGCTTCGCCATGGTGGATGCACAGAATCGGGCGCTGACGTTCAACGACGCCCTGACGCGCAGCCTTTTGCTTGCTCGCCGCCTGCGCCAGATCTGGTCGGGACAGCGCATGGTCGGGCTGTTATTGCCGCCGAGCGTTGGGGGCGCGCTGGCCAATTGGGCGGCTTTGTTTTGCGGCAAGGTATCGGTGAATTTGAATTACACATTACCGCCCGAAGCCATCGCCTCGTGCGTGCAACAGTGCCAACTGCAAACCATTCTGACCTCGCGCGCTTTTTTGGAGAAAGTGCCGTTGAAATTGCCCGGCAAAATTTTGTTCTTGGAAGATTTGATCGGCACGAAGGAAGTCGCCCCGTCGCTGGGTGAAAAAATGGTGGCGCTGTTCCTGGCGCGTTGTGTGCCGGTTAAATGGCTGGATCGAATTCTGCGCGACCGGAGTTCCGTCGCCGACCGCGCGATGACCAATGCGAAGGCGGCGACAACGTCCGATCCGCTGGATCAATTGGCGACGATTATTTTTTCGAGCGGAAGCACGGGCGCTCCCAAGGGGGTCATGCTGTCGCATTACAACATCGGCTCGAACATCGCGCAACTTGGCCAAGCCTTCGCGTTTGGTCGCCAGGATAGAGCGCTGGGCGTGTTGCCGTTTTTTCACTCGTTCGGATTCACCGGCACCTTGATGTTGCCCGGCGTGCTGGGCATCGGCGCGGTGTATCACGCCAATCCGCTCGACGCCAAAACCATTGGGCATCTTGCGCAGACGTATGCAATCACCTTTCTGCTGGCGACCCCGACGTTTCTGCAAATCTATCTGCGCGGTTGCACCGCGGAGCAATTTGGGAGCGTGCGCCTGGTTGCCGTTGGCGCGGAGAAATTGTCCGATCGGCTGGCCACGGCGTTCGAGGATCAATTTGGGGTTCGCCCGTTCGAAGCCTACGGCTGCACGGAATGTGCGCCCGCCGTCACCGTGAACGCGCCGGATTTCCGCGCGGCGGGATTCCGTCAGGTGGGCGCGAAACGCGGCAAGATTGGTCATCCGTTGCCGGGGATTTGCGTGCGGATTGTTGACCCGATGAATCCCGATCCCGGGGCGCCGGTGGCCTTGGGGCAAAGCGGTTTGCTCCTGGTGCGCGGTCCGAATGTCATGCGCGGCTACCTGGGGCAGCCGGAGCAGACGGCGGCCGTGTTGCGCGAAGGTTGGTACGTTACCGGTGACATCGCGGCGTTGGATGAGGACGGTTTTCTCCAAATCACGGATCGCCTGAGCCGCTTCAGTAAAATTGGCGGAGAAATGGTGCCACACATCAAGGTGGAGGAAAAGCTGCATGAACTCGCCGGAGTCACCCATCAAACATTTGTCGTGACCAGTGTCGCCGATGAAAAGAAAGGCGAACGCCTGGTCGTCTTGCACCGGCTTCCGGACGAGGCCCTGGCGCTGGTATTGGCAAAGCTCGCGGCGAGTGATCTGCCGAATTTATGGAAGCCGAAAGCGGAAGCCTTCTTCTCTCTGACTGCGTTTCCATTGTTGGGTACTGGCAAACTGGATTTGCGACAGGTAAAGGTGTTGGCGACACAGTTGGTGGAATCGCTCCGAGCTGGCTGACCGGGGGGGCGGATAGTGCCCGTGAATGCGGGCTAGCAACTCGCGTTTGGCGGAAAACTCATGGTCAGGTCTTCGGTAACCATGAATTCGAGGCAACGTATCCGCCGACGCTCCGTCCACCGACTCGTTCCGGTAACATTTGATTTGAGTCAATTCGGGTAAATTTCGGGGAGGAAAACTTTTCTCTTGTCTTTAAGTCGGCGGCAAATAGGATTCGTCGTAGTCCAATTCGTAACCCGAAAACGTGTTGGGCGCATCAATACAACCCATTAAAGAACCAAAGCGTGTGAAAACAAATCCATCCAAATTACCCAAGTCGCACCTGCGAGTCACGGCGATACGTCGCCTGAGCTTAACCCTCAAGTTTACCACCCTTCTGATTGCCGTGCTGGCCACCGCACTATCCGGTTTTGCGGATAACATTGCCGCGAAAGGTCACGCCATCATTGGCATCAAACAGGGGATTGATTCCGCCCCCGGCAAGTCCATGTACAATGGCGGCATTCCTCCCAACGTCAACGATGGGAATCCTTATTCGCGAGTGGACACGTACAGTTCGCAAGGGGCCGCGAAATTGGAGAATTGCAGCTTTGTCGGAGTGATCTGGCCCACGACGCGTTACGAGGAAATTGGGACGTTGACCTTCACCATGGCGTGCTTTGCGGATGGGGGATGGTTTGGCGTCAACGGAGGGTTACCAGCCGCAGGAACGCCCTTTGGGAGCGGCGAGTTGGCCGAACCGACGGTGCAAGTGACCACTGATGGTGGGGCGACCTGGACCACGGCAGTTACCACTTCGGATTATATGGACGTCATGGTTAATCATTATCCGGGCGGGCAGGGCGGCACGCCCAACCCGAACCCCGTGGACATCAATTTCACCTTCACGTCGCCGGTATCCGCCATTAACGGAGTGCGGATTATCGGGACCCACGGCGGCCCAGCGGACCTGAATGGCTTTTTAGGAGTGTGGGAACTGGCGGTGGAGGCCACGTTTGTGGACTCGGACTTTGATGGAATGCCAGACGCTTGGGAAGTCGCCTACGGTTTGAACGTGGGCACGGATGATTCCACGAGCGATCTGGATGATGACGGAGTGCCGAACATTGACGAATACTATGCCGGAACACTCCCGAACCATACCGATACTGATGGGGATGGGTACTCTGATGGGATCGAAGTGGCCGCCGGCTCGAACCCGACGGACCCAGCCAGTGTGCCGGGAGATATCGCTTCAAGTGGAACCGCAATTTTGGGAACTCAAAGCGCCGAGGGATTCGATACGGAGTATTTCCACGTCGGACTCGAGGAAGATGTCACGGATGGGAACTTCTATACCGTCGTAGATAATTGGAATGCCGACCGGCCTACCGCTTCAGATCCGAAAAGTTATGTCGGAATTATCTGGTGGAGCGAGGTTCCGACCGACCCGATTCAGCGGGTGGAATTGGCCCTGGCCACCTATTGGGATGGGGGATGGTTTGGTCCCAACGGTCTCGGACCGGCTGCCGGTCAACCTCTGCAACAGTCTCATCTTGTTTCTCCGATCGTCGAGGTTTCGGATGATTACGGCGCAACGTGGCACGCAGTACCGTTCACTTCGGATTATCTCACGCTGATGAAAGGACATCTGGTTGGCGGTAATGGCATACCCAATCCTCACTTTGCCCCCGTGTCCACGTTTATTCTCAATCCGGTGGTCAGTGGCATTAACGCGATCCGCATCATTGGCAGTGAAGGTGGCGCCGCTTCCAATGGATTTCTGGCGGTCGCCGACCTGAAGGTTTTTGCCAAGACGGATGTGGATGGAGATAACATGGACGATGATTGGGAGCGAAAACACGGATTGATCGTTGGCATTAAAGACGATCAGGAGGATCCTGACGAAGACGGGCTGACCAACTTCGAAGAATTTCAGTTGGTGACCGATCCGCAGAATCCCGATACCGATGGCGATGGTTTGAATGATGGCGATGAAGTGCATACGCATCATACGAATCCACTTTCATCGGATACAGACGTGGATGGGCTTACCGACGGAGAGGAAATAAATATCTACGGCACCAATCCGCTGCTGGGAGATACCGATGGCGACGGTTTCCTGGATGGCTTGGAAGTCACCCATGAAAGCAGTCCATTGCTTGCGAGCAGCACGCCGGACAATTTCGCGTTGCGCAATGATGCCAGCGGAATTTTGGGGGTGGCCGCCGATCTCGCCGATCCCGGCACGCCCATATTCAACGCCGGAAGCTCCAGGAGCATCAACGATGGAGACATGGCGACACGGGTGGACAATTACAGCAATCTGCCGTTGCCGCTGGGTTACGTTGGCATCGTCTGGGATGATCCCATGACGAACGTGCTGACGCGGCTCCGACTGGATCAGGCGACGTTCTTCGATGGCGGCTGGTTTGGAATCAATGGCGCCGGCCCAGGAGCGGGCGGAACGCTTTCATCGCCTGATTTCCTGGCGGCTGAACCGCCCGCGGTGCAGGTCACGACGGATGGTTCAACCTGGAACACAGTAGCGACGACCTCTGATTACCTGACCGCCCTCGAAGGCCACGCGTTGCCGGAAGTCGCGTTTGGTTTCCCGACGCGGGCGACGGCCAACTTCTGGTTCACCACGCCAGTCGCCAATCTCAAGGGCGTTCGGATCATCGGCACCGAAGGCGGAACCGCCGACAACGGGTTTCTAGGGGTGTTCGAGTTGGCCGCACTGGTCACGCCCATGACCTCACCGGCGACGCTGCTTAACGTGTCGGTTGACGGCGGAAATTTCCGCTTTGAATTCGACACCCAGGCCGGTCGCAGTTACGAGATTCAAGTCCGGAATTTGTTGTCCAACGGAGAGTGGCAACTCCTGACCACCATTGCCGGAGATGGCACCCGCAAGCAAGTGACCGACGCGGTCAGCGGGCCGACGCGCTTCTATCGCGTGCAAACCAAATAGCCGTTGGCTGGATTACACTACAAGCGAGGCGGGTTGGTCTGCGGGCCTCCCGCCTCGCCGCTTCCAGAGTGGAACGGCTTGCGGCGTGGCTGAAGCTTGACCGGAACTTTTTTATTGGTTCACTCTTGGCCAGCTCAAATCCAGGCACGATATGGCAACCGTACCGACTCGCTGGAGCAACCATTGAACATGGGCGAATCATCAAAAAGTAAAATTCAATTCCAGCCGCTGAATCAGACCCAGCGGTTTGTTACCAGTGTGCTGGCCATTGGCTGCTTTCATCTGGCTTACACACCGGCCAATCCAGGTTCGCTCAGCTTGGCCATTCTGGGATACGTCATTGCATTGACGCAACTGGCGCGTCTGCCGAGCCCGTGGCTATCATTCTATTTCGGGCTGGTGGTTGGCTTTGCCTGTGTTGCACCGCAACTGGAGTGTTTCTGGCGCATCTTCGGTCCGGCTGCCGTTCCACTTTGGTTGATTCTCGCTTTTTGGATAGCTCTGTTCACGACCTTGAGTCACGTGGCGCTGGCCGGTTTGGGGGCCAAACGCGCCGCGTTGCTGATCCCCTTTTTCTGGTGCGGCCTCGAGTATTTTCGCAGCGAACTCTATTTCCTGAAATTTTCGTGGCTCAACGTCGGTTATGCGTTCGCCGCTCCGCCCTTCCTGGCCATCAATCGCCTCGGGATGTATGGCGTCGGCTTTTTGGCCGCGCTATTGGGTGCGACCTTCATCGCTTTTCACTTTCGGAAAGCGCTGCTTGGGAGCGTCATCATCGTTGCGTTCGCGATTTTATTGGCAACCATAATGAAATCCGCCTCACCGACGGACGAAATCCAATCGCCGATTCGCATGGCCGGCATTCAACTTGAATTCCCGAGTCAGTTGGATTTGGCGCCGGCGCTGGAGAAGCACGCGTCCACCAACGCCGCCTTCGATCTGCTGGTGTTGCCGGAAAACACGCTGGAAGGCGGCCCATCCGATTTGTTGCGCAATTGGTGTCGCACCCAGCAGAAATTCCTGATTGTCGGCGGCAAGGATGAATCACCGACTGACAATTTTTACAACACGGCGTTCGTCGTCGGCACCAATGGCGACACGCTGTTTCAGCAGGCCAAATCCGTTCCGGTCCAGTTTTTCAAAGACGGTCTGCCGGCGAGCCATCAAAAACTCTGGGACTCGCCGTGGGGACGATTGGGAATCTGTATTTGCTATGACTTGAGCTATACGCGCGTTACCGACGAGCTGGTGCGGCAGGGAGCGCAATTGCTGATCGTGCCGACGATGGATGTGATCGAGTGGGGGCGGCACGAACATGAATTGCATGCGCGCGTCGCGCCGGTGCGCGCGATGGAATACGGACTACCCATTTTCCGCGTGGCCAGTTCTGGCATTTCGCAGGGTGTGGATTATCATGGCCAGGTTCAGTCGCGTGCTCCGTTTCCCGGTGAGGGTGAAGTCATACGTTTCAAGGTGTCGCCGGTCGAACGTGGCTCGCGGCCTCCCGATCGCTGGTTGGCGTGGGGCAGCGTGATATTGACTGCGCTCTTTATCGCGTGGTTACCGGTGGCGCGTTGGCGGGAGCGTCGGCGGAATTCAAAACCGTCAGACCAAGTGAGTTCCGCCGCGAGCTGATCCGGTAACGCGGCTGCGGCGCGTTACTCCGAGTTTGGGTAAGAACCCAGCACCTTGACGTAGCGACATTGCTTTTCCAGTTGGGCGACAGCTTTCGCGACGCGCGGGTCTTGCAGGTGCCCGTCGCAATCAATGAAGAAGAGATATTGCCAGGCTTTGCGTTTGCTGGGACGCGATTCGATCTTGGTCAGATTGATGCGATGTTGCCGGAAAGTGGCCAGCATCTGATGCAGCGCGCCGACGCGATCGTTCATGCTCACGATCAGACTGGTGCGGTCCTTGCCGGTGGGCGGGCCGCATTGTCGTCCCAACACCAGAAAGCGCGTGGCGTTGGCGGCATTGTCTTGGATGTCCTGCTCCAAAATTTCGAGGCGATACTGCTGCGCGGCCAATAATCCGCCAATCGCCGCCGCGCCTATTTCTTTGGCAGCCAGTTCCGCCGAACGCGCGTTGGAAGAGGTTTCAATCAGTTCCGCGTGGGAGAGATGGTTCTGAATCCAACCGCGGCATTGGGCGAGCGATTGCGGATGCACGTAAAGTCGTTTAATGCGCGAGCGCGGCGTGTTACTCATCAAACATTGCCGCACCTTGAGGACAATTTGCGAGACGATCTGCAATTCGCTGTCCACAAACATGTCCAGGGTGTGCGTCACCACTCCTTCCGTTGAATTTTCCACGGGGACCACTCCGTAATCCGCGCGATTTTTTTCCACCTCGGTAAAGACGTCGCCGATCGTTTTTTGCGCGGCGTAGCGCAGGCTGGCGCCAAAGCGTTTGATGGCGGCTTGATGCGTGAACGTGGCTTCCGGGCCGAGGTAGGCAATCGTGAGCGTTTTCTCCAAAGCCAGCGCGGCGGACATGACCTCGCGGTAGATGGCGCAGAGCTGTTTATCGGTGAGCGGACCGGCGTTGGACTTGCAAATGCGCGCGAGCACGGCGCGCTCACGAGCGGGCGCGTAAATTTCTTCACCGGCCTGGAGTTTGATCGCGCCAATCGCCAGCGCGTGCTGGGTGCGTTCGTTGATCAACCGCACAATCTGGGCGTCCAATTGGTCAATGGCTTTCCGGTGCTCCGGGATATTCATCGGGCGCAGCATACGCGGGAGCAGGCGAAATTTGGAGCCAAAACTTGTCGCCGTCGGGGCACGCGCGGTGGCGCTGCGCTATTGCGTTTCCCGACGCTTCCCACAGATTGAAGGAGTGAGTGATTCGCATCCCATTCAGGTGGTCGTGCTCGGCGCGGGCTTCGGCGGCCTGACGTTCTGTCAGAATTTCCGGCATCCGGACGCGCGCATTACGGTGGTGGACCGGACCAATCACCATCTGTTTCAACCGTTGCTTTATCAGGTGGCGGCGTGCGGTTTGTCGGCAACGGAAATCGCGCAACCGATCCGCGCCATTCTATCCGAGCGCAGCGATGTCACGGTGTTGTTCAATCGCGTGGTGGGAATTGATCTGGAACATCGCCGCGTGCAACTGGAGTCGGGGGAATTACCTTATGACTATCTGGTGCTGGCGTTGGGAGGTCAGACCAGTTATTTCGGTCATCCGGAATGGGAACAATTTGCGCCCGGACTGAAAACGCTTGCCGACGCGTTGCAGATTCGCAGTCAGATTCTGTTGGCATTTGAAAAAGCCGAGAACGCCACCGACCCGCAGGAGCGTGATCGGTTGATGACGATTGTGGTGGTGGGCGGCGGGCCAACGGGTGTCGAACTGGCCGGCGCGTTTGCGGAACTGGCGCGGACCGTGTTGAACCAGGATTTTCGGCGGATTGATCCCTCGAAGGCTCGCATCATTTTGATCGAAGGCTCGCCATTGGTGCTGTCGCATTTGCCCGCGGAATTATCCGCCAGCGCGCAACGACAACTAACCGCTTTGGGAGTGGAAATCCGGAACAACGTTCGCGTGCAGGCCATCCGCGCCAACGAGGTGGAACTGGCGGATGGCCGGATCATCCACGCCGGAACGATCATCTGGGCGGCAGGCGTCTCGGCTTCCCCGTTGACGCAGCAACTGGGAGTGGAACTGGATCGCGGCGGACGGATCAAGGTGAAGTCGGATCTCAGTCTGCCGGGGCATCCGGAAGTTTTTGCGATCGGCGACCTGGCTTCGTTGTTGCAGTCGGATGGGAAGCCGGTTCCGGGCGTCTCGCCGGCCGCCATGCAAATGGGGCGACACGTTGCCGCGATCATCGAGGCGGAGTTGAATTCGCCCGGTGGCACACCCGCGCGACCGCCGTTCGAGTATCGGGACAAAGGCACGATGGCCACGATTGGTCGCTCGGCAGCGGTGGCGTGGATCGGACGGTTTCGCTTTTCGGGATTGCTGGCTTGGTTGACCTGGTTGTTTGTGCATTTGATTTTTCTGGTGGGATTTCGCAACCGCGTTGCCGTGTTGTTTCAATGGGCCTATTCGTACTTCTCATTCAGGCGCAGCGCCCGCATCATTACCTATCCACCGGCGTCGGATGCTGATCCAAAATCCGCAGCGAAGTAACCGCGCGCCGGCCGCGGAGCGTTCTGGTATTCGGGAAGCTGTCGCCATAGGATGCCGTGGTGGTGCAACTGGTAAAATGCAACTCTGGTCCAGTCGGGATGATTAAATCCAATTCAACTGACGTCTGAGAGACATGGCTGATTTGTTCGCCAAGCGGCCCCGGGTCACGGTGGAGGGTAAATTTTTCCGGCGGGGTTCAGAGAAACTTTATTTGAAAGGCGTTGCTTACGGCCCGTTCGCGGCTGGCAGCGACGGACAGCCCTTTGCCACCCCGGAACGGACGGCGGCTGATTTTCAACTGATCCAGGAGTTGGGCGCGAATCTCCTGCGTATTTACCATGTGCCGCCGCGCTGGTTTCTGGAACTCGCCGCGCAACATCAATTGCTCCTGCTGGTTGATATTCCGTGGAACAAGCATCTGGTTTTTTTGGAGGATCCGGTGCGACGGGCGGAAGCGCGCCAGGCGGTTTGCCACGCGGTTTTATCCGGCGCGCGACATCCGGCGGTATTCGCGTACAGCATCGCGAATGAAATTCCACCCGACGTGGTGCGCTGGAGCGGAACGAAAGCGGTCGCGGAGTTTCTGGATGAATTGGTGGCCGAAGCCAAGCGCATTGACCCGGAATGTCTCTGCACTTACGGGAATTATCCCACGACGGAGTTCTTGCAACCGCAAGCCCTGGACTTCCTTGGGTTCAATGTTTATCTGCACCAACCCGCCGCGTTCAGCAATTACCTGGCGCGCTTGCAGATGTTGTCCGGAAACAAGCCATTGCTGTTGAGCGAATACGGTTGCGATTCACAACGCGAGGGTGAAATGGCGCAGGCGGAAATGCTGTCATGGCAGACGGAACTGGCGTTTCGCGCCGGCGTGGCTGGAGCGGTGGCGTTCAGTTTTACGGACGATTGGCATCGCGGCGGGGAAGCCGTCTCGAACTGGCGCCTGGGCTTGACCACCGTTACGCGGGAAAAGAAACTGGCCTTCGATCGGGTCAAAGCCGCGTTCCAGCGCGCCCCAAAATTTCCGCTCCGCCGCCAGCCCAAGGTTTCGGTCGTCGTGGCGAGTTACAATGGCGCGCCGACGCTGACGGCGTGTCTGGATTCACTGCGCCATCTGAATTACCCGGATTACGAAGTGATCCTGGTGGACGACGGATCAACGGACGCCACGCCGCAACTGGCGCAACATTATCCAACGGTGCGCTACTTCCGTCACCCCACCAACTTGGGACTTTCGGTGGCGCGAAACACCGGTCTGGCCGCCGCCACGGGCGAGCTGGTGGCGTTTACTGATTCGGATTGTCGGGTGGATGAAGACTGGTTGTACTATCTCGCGGCGGATTTGGTGGACGGCGAGTTTGCCGCGGTGGGCGGCCCTAATTTGCTGCCACCCGAGGATTCGGCGGTGGCGGCGGCAGTGATGGTTTCACCGGGCGGCCCCACGCACGTCATGCTTTCGGATCGCGAGGCGGAACACATCCCCGGCTGCAACATGGTGATTCGTAAAAGCGCGCTGGAGGCGATTGGCGGATTTGACCCGATTTTTCGCCAAGCCGGCGATGACGTGGACATCTGTTGGCGGCTGCAGCAGGCTGGTTATAAAATCGGGTTTAACGCCGCCGGTTTTGTGTGGCATTACCGCCGCGCCACGCTGGGCGCGTATCTACGTCAGCAAAGCGGTTACGGTGGAGCGGAAGCGTTGCTGGTGCGCAAGCATCCCGAGTACTTCAATGCGTTTGGCAACAGCATGTGGCGCGGGCGGATTTACGGTTCGGCCAAGTTTGGCCTCCTGTTGCAGCGCCCCATCATTTACCGGGGAATTTTTAGCAGCGCTCCATTTCAAACGGTTTACGCCTCGGCGCCGGCTCCGGTGTTCATGATGCTGACGACGTTGGAGTATTACGTGCTGATCGTGCTGCCGCTCTGGGCGCTGGCCGTCGCTTTTCCGATCTTATGGCCAATGGCTCTGGTCAGTCTGAGTATTCCTGTGGCGATTTGTGTGGCGGCAGGAATGCAGGCCACGTTGCCGCGTGGTAAACGCCGATGGTGGTCGCGCCCTCTGGTCGCCCTGCTGTTTCTGCTGCAACCCATCGCCCGAGGTTGGGCGCGTCACCAGCACCGGCTGGCCTGGCGATTAACCGCCGACCCCACCTTTGAAACCTTGGAATCGGTTGCGTTGAGGCACAGCGAAAGGTCGCTGGGCGAAGCGCGCTATTGGGCGGAGCAGCGACTGGATCGGTTTCATTTTGTGACCAAGGTGCTGCGTGGTTTGGACCAGCGCCATTGGCCCTATCGCGCCGACGTCGGCTGGAGCGAGTTTGACGCGGAAATCTTCGGCAACTGGTGGAGTTACGTGCAATTTGCCACGGTGGCTGAGGATCATCCACATGGCCGCCAGTTGATTCGCTGCCGCCTGCGCGCGCGCTGGTCGCTGCAGGCGAAAGCCATCTTATGGTTATTGTTGGCTGCGGAGGTCATTGTCACCGGTGCCTTCGTCGGTTGGTTCGCCATGCTGCTCGTTACGGCAATTACGCTGGGCGCGGCCATCTACTTCATGCGAACTCAAAAGCGCCGGATTCAGAGCGAGCTGATCAGCTTTCTGGACGGTTTGGCTGAGGAGTTGAAATTGGTGATCATCCGGAATGGCCCTGGTGGGGACGAGGCGCCGCGGGCCACCACTGAACCTCCACCAACTTCGGAGTGCAAATCCGCTCCCATTCGCGTGGAATTGCCCGTTGCCGTGAGCGCTGCAAAACCCGCAACAAGCCCAACGGGAGCGTCGGCGGGAACGATAACCGCTCCTGTCGCCGGTGACGGGTCAGCGCCAACGGAGTGATGCCGCGCCGGGAAGCGTCCTTCAAGGCGTGACAATGGCGCCGGTCATGGTTCAATTGCTTCCGTATGGTTCAGTATCTCGACTTGCTTCGGCGTGTCTTGGAACAAGGTCGCTTTAAGGCCGACCGCACCGGCACCGGCACGTATTCTTTGTTCGGCGCGCAAACGCGTTATCCGCTGGCGACCGGTTTTCCGCTCGTGACGACGAAAAAGGTGCATGTCAAATCGGTGATCTACGAATTGCTCTGGTTCTTGCGGGGCGACACCAACATCAAATATCTGCAGGAGCATGGCGTCAGTATTTGGAATGAATGGGCGGATGCGAACGGGGATCTTGGGCGCGTTTACGGCGCGCAGTGGTGTGATTGGCGTACTGCCGATGGTCGCGGCATCAATCAGATGGACGCGGTCATCAATCAGATTCGAGAAACTCCGGAGAGTCGGCGGTTGATCGTCACCGCGTGGAATCCGGGCGAAATCCAGCAGATGGCGCTGCCGCCTTGCCACGCGCTGTTTCAATTTTACGTCAGCGAGGGCGAGTTAAGCTGTCAGCTTTACCAGCGCAGCGCGGATATTTTTCTGGGAGTGCCGTTCAACATCGCCAGCTACGCACTGTTGACCTTGATGGTGGCACAGGTGTGTGGATTGAAACCCGGTGAATTTATCCATACCTGCGGTGATTTGCATCTCTATGCGAATCACTTGGAGCAGGCCGAATTGCAGCTCTCGCGTGAGCCGCGCGTATTGCCACGCCTTCGACTCAATCCCGAGATTCGGCACATTCGCGACTTCAAATTCGAAGACATCGAATTGCTGGGGTATGACCCGCACCCCGCCATCAAGGCGCCGGTGGCGGTGTAAGTTTGGATTGCGTTTGTCAGCAGTGGGGCGGGAGGGACGATGCGCCGAAGCGCCCCGTGGCGCAACTGATCCGGCTCGGACCGTCAAGCCGTCTCAACATGGTTTGGGGGGATGGACGGCAATCAAGGTTTCCACGCAAAAGCCTGGCGGTCCTCATCCCGGATGGACCACATGTTTTCCGGATAGACGTCCTTGCCGTATTTGAGCAGTCGTACGCTGCCGTCCACGAAAGCATAATTTGACGAACCAGACCGGCTTAACGTTCCCGCGCGCTGAGTGGAATGACAGCCGCGTTCCACGCGATCAGCGTCGTTGCCCACTCCCTCGCCGAGGTCCATGAAGAAATCCATGGCGATGCGCACGCCGCCGGCGTCTATGTTCCGCTTTTCACCAAACAGGACCGTGTCCGTGGGCTTGCGCACGGCACTCTGTTTCAGAACCAGGCCGTTGTAGGTCTCCGGGTTGGGATTTCCGGTTTGATGGCTGAAATAATCGTTCCAACCATTGATCAGATAACTGCGCGGCGATCGGTCCGCCAGTGTGGTGGCACTGGTGTCGGTCAAGGGCACTCCGCGGCGCGCGTCAGTCGGGCAGATGAGCAGGTCCAGGTTCTTGTAATAATCTTGCAGCAACGTCGGCCAACGATTCTGGTTTGTGCGAGGAGGGAAATAGTCGTTAAAATCATCCGCGTAGAGGATGGAGGCCAGCGAAAGTTGTTTCAGATTGTTGGCGCACTTGATCCGGAGAGCCTGTTCTTTGGCGTTGCCCAAAGCGGGCAACAACATGCTGGCCAGGATGGCGATGATGGCAATCACCACCAGCAGCTCGATCAGTGTGAAACCGGCGCAAGCGACCGGGATGGGACGTTGGAGGCGTTTGACGCCAGATGAAGAGTTCATGCAAAGTCAGGAATTCAGCCATGCCGCAGCCGACCGAATAGAGGGGTGCGCGATTTCGTCAACGGTAGAAATATGTCAAAATCAAAGTTAATTGCTTCAATTATTCTCATACTCGGTCTAGGCGGTTTGAGTCTCTACATGAACAAAGACCGTTTCAGACGGGAATCTATTCAAATTACCCACCGATTAAATCCAGCGCGTGCGCGCGATGGGCGCATTCCGATCACCTTTATACTCAACGGGTACTACAAGCTGAAGAACATTCGCGTGGTGAACGCGACGACCTACGAAACGAATAAATTTGTTCTGCCGGTTTGGCGATTGATTACTGAATCCAACTCTGTGCCGGTTTCGACATTTAATTATGGCAACAATATCCGCGGCATGCATCCGGATACCAAAGGCGCGCGCCCCGAAACATTAGAAGCCGGTGTAACTTATCGCCTCATGTTGGAAACCGACCAGAAGCAAAAGGCGGAATACGATTTTACCGTGTCGGCGACTCAGTGAGACGCCGGGTGAAGCGGTCAAGGCCGTACGTTGTAATCTCAGCGCTTCAGCCCGGCGTCAATGAACGAGATCAACCGTCGGCCGGTCGGTTGATTGAAATGGGTCTCGATTAAAAGTTGAATTCGATCTCGCCCCAGAATACCTGCTTGTCGAAGTTGTAGGGGCCACCCCGACCATCGTACTTCGCGTATTTGGCCAGCACCGTCCAATTCTTTCCGAATTTGCGAGACGCCACGATGTCGTATTCCTGGCCGTAATCCGCTCCGCCCCGGTCCGAGTCGAACTTGTGATAGACGAAGCTGATTGGAATTTGTCCCGGCAGGTTGACGCCCGCTGAGGCGTAGAAGTCCCGCAGTCCGTTGGCTGGGGTGGCTGAAAAGACATCCGCCCAGCCATTAAAAGCGTGCAAGGTGGCGAGTGGGGTGCGGAAGCTTTGGCCATTGTCAGCACCGAGCACTTCATAACCCACACTCACGTTAAAGCGATCATAGGTGGCCTTGAGTTCGCCCAGGTAATAGGTCGTTTCGTAATTAGCCGGATTGTCGGCATAATCCGTCTGCCAGGCAAATTCACCCCGATATCCCAAGGTCCCTTTGGCCGTCTCGTCAAACGTCCACGTTCCTGTCAAAAAGCCTCCGTAGGTGGCGCTCGAGCTGCTCGCGTTGCCACCGCGTTCGTTTTTCAAATCCAGCAGATAGGAGTAACCCACTATTTTCGCCAGTGGTGAAATGGTATAAGCCGCATTGAGAAGATGTGAAGCGGAGCGGAAATCGCTCGTTGTTGCCGCCAGTGAAGAGTCGTCGCCATAGATGCGATGCACCTTCCAGAGGTAGTTGTAGGAAAGGTCCAGATTTTTCAGCGGACTCAATTTGAATCCGGCGGTGTCAAAAGTCTGCGCGTTTTGTCGCCAACCCACGTTGCCGACAAAACGAGCGTTATCCAGAATGAGCATCTGGCGCCCGCCTTTGATCGTGGCCGAGAAATTCGTGTCGTTGTAGGAGTAGCCCAGCCAGACCTGGTTGATTTCCGTGCCGGTAGGGTCGGCGATGATGTCCCGCGCCACGGGCGATCCCGGACCGGCAGCGTAGGTATCCTTGTTGGCGGCGGTCACGTTTTCAGCTTCGATCATGGCCTGGAATCCATACAGCGGCGCGGTGGTATAGCCGAATCGCGTGCGAATGGTCTCGGCGTGTGCCGGTGGCGTGCCTCCTTCTTGATCCACGTTTTCGTAACGCGTCCGCACGTTGAGTGAGAATTTGCCCTTGGCGATCGCGTCGGGGATTTTGCCCTCCAAAAAATTGGCCGCGGCACAAGTATGTTCCTCCGGCGGCGTGGAATTTTCCTCCGCCTGAAGCATCAGACTGGTTGCCGATAGTAAAAGCCCACTCAAGAGCAGGGCGCGATGGATGTGATTTTTATTGTTCATGGATTTGGATGTTTAAGATTGGTGTAAGAATCCTCGATTTCAAACGGTGCGCAAACTGTTTCAGGCGTTTAGCTTAGGCTGTTTAGTGGCAAGTATGATTTTGCCAATTCATTAAATTACTGATTACACATCAGTTGCAATCTAAGTCAAGCTAATCACAAAAATTTATTTTGGTCGGGCTGATTCGGAGGACTGAGACTGACATCCCTTCAGATTCCGTTGGGAAATTCGTCGGGTTGGAAGTCCGGATTGATCTGCCGGTCGTGGCGGTGATCTGACGCAGCTTCCGACTTATTCCGCCGATGAAATTCTACCTCGTATTGAAATGGATTTCTGGAACGGCGGCGAGCAAGGCTTGCGTGTAACTGTGTTGCGGTGATTGAACCACCTGTCGGGCATCGCCCGATTCGATGATCTTGCCGCGATACATCACCAGGATGCGGTGGCTGATATGTTCCACCACGGCGAGGTCGTGCGAGATGAACAAATAAGCCAGCCCGTGTTGTTCTTGAAGGTCTTGGAGCAAATTAACGATCTGCGCCTGCACCGAGACGTCGAGTGCGCTGACGGGTTCATCGCAGACAATTAACCGAGGTTCGACGGCGAGGGCACGGGCGATACCGATGCGTTGGCGTTGGCCGCCGCTGAATTCATGCGGGTAATGTCGGGCATGTGTTGCCTCCAAACCGACCGCCTTGAGCAGTCCCGTGATCCGATGCGCCCGAGCGGCGGGACTATCGGCCAGCCCATGCAGATCCAACGCTTCGCCAATGATGTCGGCAACGGTCAAACGCGGATTCAGCGAGCTGTAGGGGTCTTGAAAAATCATTTGCAACTGGCGCCGTTGCGCGCGCAGTTCAGCGCGACTCAAACGCGCGAGGTCACGTCCATCGAAAATGATGTGGCCGGAGGTTGGCGGCTGTAGTTGGACGATGGATCGTCCCAGCGTGGTTTTGCCGCAACCGCTTTCACCCACCAATCCGAGCGTCTCGCCGGGCGCAATACTGAAGCTTACGTCGTCAACGGCCGCGATGAAGTGCTGAGTTCGTTCCCACGTCTGCCGTTTGACCGGAAAGTGAACTTTGAGATTTTGAACTTCGAGCAACGCCATGCGCTTTAATGAGCGAACGCCGATCACCTTAAATCCTGCGACCAGAGAAGTCCATGTTTGCGCCAAATTTTTGACGCTTTGGCAAACTTCGACTCGATTTCGCCTGTTCCAATCGCTTCCTGCTTTCTTCAGCGCGCGCGGTTTTTTAATCTAGGACGATGAAAATAATCCGTCATACGGATCCAAATTTCGCGCGGAAGATTTCCCGGATCGCCGCCTCCACCAGTTTGTTCGATTCCGAAATCGAGCGGCGGACCAGTGCCATTATCGAGGCGGTGGCGACGCGCGGTGACGCCGCCGTGTTGGAATTCACCGCGAAGTTTGACGGCGCCAAATTGACGGCGCGCCAGCTTGCGGCGACCACGTCGGAATTGCTCGCGGCCTCGCTCAAAGCGGATCCCGCGCTGCGGACCGCCATCGCCGAAGCGCAACAGAATATCGCCCGCTTCGCCCGAAAATCGCGGCGTAAAAACTGGCAGGCCAAAAATTCACACGGAGCGATCGTGGGCGAAAAATTCGATCCCTTCGAGCGGGTGGGTGTTTACATTCCCGGCGGCACGGCACCGTTGGCTTCCACGGCTTTGATGACCATCACGTTGGCCCGCGAAGCCGGTTGCAAGGAGATCGTGGTTTGTTCGCCTTGCGGTCGCAACGGCACCATCAATCCCACCATTCTATTCGCGGCGCGCACGGCGGGGGCGACCGAGATTTACCGGGTTGGCGGCGCGCAAGCCATTGCCGCGCTGGCCTGCGGAACACCCACCATTCGTCGGGTGCAGAAAATCTTCGGTCCAGGCAATGCCTACGTCAGCATGGCCAAACGCTTGTTGTTCGGGCGGGTCGCGGTGGATTTGCTGGCGGGGCCGAGCGAATTGCTGGTGCTGGCGGATGACACGGCGAACGCGCGTTTTGTGGCGGCGGATCTGCTGGCGCAGGCGGAGCACGGTTCGGGACACGAACGCATCTGGCTGGTCACCCCTTCCGCCAGGTTATTGGCCGCCGTGGCCAAGGAGATGACGCGGCAATTATCCGGCCTATCCCGGCGCAAACTGGTGCAACGCGTATTGAATCGGAACACCTGGTTCATCCAGGTGAAGCATCTGGGCGAGGGCGTGGCGCTCGCCAATCGGTTGGCGCCGGAACATTGCGAAGTCATCACCCAAAAGGCGCGGGCAGTGAGCGCGGGCATCACGACCGCCGGCGCGCTGTTCCTCGGAAATTATTCTCCGACCGTGTTGGGGGATTATGTTGCGGGTCCGAGTCATGTGTTGCCCACCGACGGCGCGGGGGTTTCGTTTGCGGGGTTGACGGTGGATCAATTTCAACGGCGCACCAGCGTGGTCGAGTACTCACGCGCTGGTTTGCGTCGCGCCTTGCCGACGGTGCGGAAGTTTGCCGAACTCGAAGGCTTGGACGCGCACGGTCAATCAGCGGTAGTGCGCTTCTGAGTTGGCCATGATACCTCCGGTTTTTTACCTTGTGAACCCATGAGTATTTTAGCTGAACTCGATTGGCGCGGCTTGGTCGCCGATTGCACGGATCGAGCCCAATTGACGGAGAAGCTGAATCGCCCCGTCACCCTGTACTGTGGTTTTGATCCGACCGCCGACTCGTTGCACGTTGGACATTTGGTGCCGCTGTTGGCGTTGCGCCGGTTTCAGCAATTGGGGCATCACCCCATCGCCGTGGCGGGCGGCGCGACTGGAAGCATTGGTGATCCCAGCGGCAAATCCGCTGAACGCTCGCTGTTAAGCCCGGAGCGGATCAAGGCCAACGTGGAAGCGGTGCGTCCGCAACTGGCCCGCTTCCTGGATTTTGAGGCGCGCGCGAATCCGGCGAAACTGGTGGACAACGCCGACTGGATGCGCGGAGTCAGTTACTTGGATTTCCTCCGTGACGTGGGTAAACACTTTTCCGTCAATCAAATGGTGGCCAAGGAATCCGTGCGCGCGCGCATGGCCGATCGGGACACGGGGATCAGCTACACCGAATTCAGTTACATGCTGCTCCAGGCGTTTGATTTCTACGTGCTGGCGCGGGATCACGGTTGCGAATTGCAGATCGGCGGCAGTGACCAATGGGGCAACATCACCGCAGGCATTGATCTGATGCGCAAGAAGTTGGGGCGACAGGGCTACGGTTTGACCTTGCCGCTCATCACGAAATCAGACGGGACCAAGTTCGGTAAATCCGAGGGTGGCTCGATCTGGCTCGATGCCCAAAAGACCAGCGTTTACAAATTCTATCAGTTCTGGATCAACACCGCCGATGCGGACGTATTGTCATATCTGAAATTCTTCACCTTTCTGCCCGAAGCGGAAATTGCCGCGCTGACGGAACAACAGCACGCCAATCCCGGCGCGCGCGCCGCGCAAAAAGCCCTCGCCCAAGCCGTCACGGAGATGATCCACGGCGCGACGGCAACCCAGGAGGCGGTTCACGCCAGTCAGATTTTGTTCGGCGGCGATCTGGCCGGAGTACCCGAGCGCTTGTTTCAAGACATCGTGGGCGAAGTGCCAACGCGGGAAATCGAGCGGACGAAGTTTGCCGGTGACGGTTTGGCGTTGGTGGAATTATTGGTGCTGGCGGGACTGAGCGCTTCCAAGGGTCAGGCCCGCAAAGATGTCGAGGGCGGCGGCGTTAATCTCAACAACGTGCGCGAAGCGAATATCAATCGCTCCGTCACCACGCGGGATTTGCTCTTTGACCGGCACGTGCTGTTGCGCAAGGGCCGTAAAAATTACGTGGTGGTAACGGCGAAGTAATTCGTTCGTGCGATCCAATAAAAATGCCCCGGCGCGAACCGGGGCAAATTCATTTTCTGCGGAGGAGCCGCGACTGGCGCGTCATTTGGGAATCAGTTCGCTGACGAGGGCGCGCTCTTCTTTCAATTCGTTTTCCGTCTGCGCGATTTTGGCGCGGCTGAACTCGTTGAGCGGCAGGTCGGGGACCAGATTCCAATCTTTGCCCGTGCTGCGAATCGGGTAGCTGAACATCAGACCCTTCTCGATGCCGTAGCTGCCGTCGCTGCAAACCGCGACGCTGTGCCAGTCCGTTCCCGGAGTGGCGTTGACCAGGGAACGCACGGTATCAATGGCGGCGTTCGCGGCGCTGGCGGCGCTGGAAAGCCCGCGCGCTTTGATGACCGCCGCGCCCCGCTGTTGCACGGTGGCAATGAAATCCTTCTCCAACCATTCCTTGTGTCCGATGATGTCCGGCACTGGTCGCGTGCCGATGCGCGCGTTGAAGAAATCCGGAAACATGGTCGAGCTGTGGTTGCCCCAGATGGCCAGATTGGTCACCGCCGTCGTGTCCACGCTCGCTTTCTTGGCCAACTGCGCCTTGGCGCGGTTTTCATCCAGCCGGGTCATGGCGAAGAACCGGTTCGCGGGAATGCCCCGCGCGTTGTTCATGAGAATCAGCGCGTTGGTGTTGCACGGATTGCCCACGACCAGTGCGCGCACGTCGGCTGCGGCGTTCTTTTCCAACGCCCGCCCCTGGCCCACAAAGATTTTGCCGTTGGCGCCGAGCAGGTCCTTTCGTTCCATGCCCGCCTTGCGCGGCGCCGCGCCGACGAGGAGCGCCCAATTGACATCTTTGAAACCCACGTTCAAATCGCCGGTGGCCACGATGCCTTTTAACAACGGGAAGGCGCAGTCCTCGATCTCCATCACCGTGCCGTTCAACTTTGCCAGAATTTCGGGAATATCCACCTCGATGAGGTGTAGGATGATTGGTTGGTTAGGCCCGAAGAGATCGCCGGAAGCGATTCGGAACAACAATGAATAGGCGATTTGACCGGCCGCGCCAGTCACCGCAACACGAATGGGGATTTGGTTCATAAATGCAAAGACAACTTAAAGTTTTACCGTCCGCCGTCAGTATAAGGAGAGCTATCAAGTCCACGCAAGCGCGCAGACCTGCTTTCCCTGTGGACAAGCTTAAAATCGCCGGCTACGGTTCAAGCTAATGAAAGCCATTGAACTGCGAAATTCCCGAAACCAGCAACCAATCGCCCGGGTTGCGCAACTCACTTAAAGGTCTGTTCTTTCGTGGCCATGATCTCCCGGCAGCATCCATTTCAAACCCGGCTTCCGACGTGGCTGGATTTAATCGTGCTGGCCCTGATGGCCTTGTCCGCGCCATGGATCGCCGCCTACGTCCATTCGGCAGTGGTGTTTTACCACGGTTTCAGACCCTCCAATGCGGAAGTCGGAGGTGTTTTCTTTCGTTCCGACGCGTCCCTCACATTGAGTATTTGGGACATCTTGATTCAGGTCGGAGCTTACGGCTTTCCCGCCTTGCTTACTTTTTTGGTTCTTTTGGCAATCAGACGCCGAGCCGCTTATTGTTGGATTGTGTGGCTCGGTTTTATCGCTGCATGGACGTATGCGTTTTTCAAGATGGAGATTCCGTACCATTGAGCTGCGTCTGCCCGGCGCTGAGCGAGGATACCGACAGCGCGTGAAGAAAGTACAAGCGCATCACTGGTGATGACTCTGCCGCTTCTGACTGACTGGGGTGTTCATGACCTCTCAGTCGTATCCATTTCAGACCCGTTCCCCCCAAGGGAAATACAACTGCGAAATACACGAAATACGCGAACGGGAAGACAGAGGAATGATTGGCAGAGGAATGGGGGATGGGGGGCGAATTACGAGGGATGATTTACGAAGGACGAGATATGGGGTGGTGGGGCGCATTACCGGCTGATCCACTGCCAGTACGTCGCCTCCGTCCGCGAGGTTTTGAAGTGCGGCAGTCTTCTGCCGCTTTCCCGTTGCGGGCCGATGATTCCACAGCGGCAGAAGACTGCCGCAGTCCAAGACGCTATCGCGCCGGTGCTCGTCCCGGACCCAGGGCGGTCGTCCGTTTGCCCCAAACGCTTGGCTTGTGGTTGGAGGCCCGCTGCGTCGGCGGCTATAGGAATACTTAAAATGCTCTAGTTTTGGGAAGCCACCGCTTGACAAGTAGTTTGGGCAACCTCAATTTGCGGACACAATGATCACGCGACAAACAGGCCAATGCAACTGTCGCTCACTTAACTGTTAGTCAACATTCACGCAGATGGCTGTATCACTCTATTGTCCCCACTGTAACAAGCACACCGCGCTGAGCGCCGCTCCGGCGGAGTTTAAAAACAGTTACGGAACGACCTTTCGCGCAGACGCAATTTGGAAGCCGGATCTTCGCAAAGAGTGGTGGATTGGCGTCTGCAACAGCTGCCACCAGCCATCTCTCGTCCTCAATAACGGCGAGATTATCTTTCCGCACCCTCTGCCAAGTCCGACTGACCCGAATGTTCCCAAGGAGCTTGCCCGTGATTTGGACGAGGCAAAGATGTGTTTTGCGGTTCAATGCTACCGGGCGTGTGCAGTCATGGCTCGACGTTGCATTCAGTCAGCCTGTGTTGCCAAGGGTGCTACCGCTAGTCAACTGGTGGATCAGATCACAGAGTTGGCCAAGCTCGGGGTGATCACGAAGGATATTCAGGAGTGGGCTACAGTTGTCCGCTGGGTTGGCAACGACGCAGCACATCCGAATAAGGATGAAGTCAAGAAGGAGGACGCAGAGGATTGTTTGCGGCTGGCCGAGCAGTTCCTTTACGTCATCTTCGTTACGCCTGCAATTGCAAAAGCCATACGTGCAGCGAGAGGTAAGCCATGACGGCTAGCCATGCGTTGCATCTAACCCGGCCCTTGCGTCGCGGTTGCAATCATTGCGTCCCGTGCGCCGGGTTGCTGGGGCTATTAGGCGACAGCGAACCTCATGAGTGGCGATCCACAACGTTTCATTTGGCGTAGAGTCAGCGCCGTATTTTTGGGATTGCTTGGCGTGTATTTCCTTTACTGCGCAGTTGGTCCGCTCATCGTCGGATTTCGTTCGCGTCACATTGAGTTCATGAACAACATCGCGGTCTTCATCGTGATGGCGATGTTCTTGTTCGCAGTTGGTGTGGCATTGCTGTCTAGCGCTTGGCGGCTTTGGCAACGGCCGCCTTGACAACGTAAGCCGGAAGGATGCAGTTGGCCCGTTCCACCCAAACTCCAATCGAATCGTTCCGGCTAAGCTGGCAATAAGCGTCATTGGGCGGCGGTGAAAGGGCGGTGGGGCGCAGTCAAAATCATGGGTGAACAAATCTTCGTCCACTTGTCGCTTGCCTCCACCGCTGGTGTTCCGACAATGAGGGCCATGAATCGGATTGATGCGCGATTTGCCGACCTTCGGCGTCAGGAGAAAAAAGCTTTTGTGGTCTATATCGGAGCGGGCGACCCCAATCTGGAAGCCACGCGGAAGTTTGCGGTGGCGTTTGATCGGGCCGGAGTGGACGTTTTGGAGCTGGGGGTGCCGTTCAGCGATCCGTTGGCCGATGGCCTGGTGAATCAATTGGCGGCGCAACGCGGATTGGCGGCAGGCACGACTCCGGACAAATTGCTGGAAACCGTCGCCGCCATTCGTCGGGACGCGCAAATTCCCATCGTGCTCTACATTTATTTCAATCTGATCCACAAGGTTGGATTGGAATTCTTCATCAAAGCGGCGGCAGCGGCGGGCGTGGACGGTTTGTTGGTGCTGGATTTGCCGCCGGAAGAAAGCGGCGCCTACGAAGCGCTCATGGCCAAACATGGATTGCGCCAGATTTATCTCATTGCGCCGACCACGCCGGAGGCGCGGGTGGCGGCGATTGTCCAACGCGCGGCCGGTTTTATTTATTACATTTCGCGCGCGGGAGTGACCGGTATGCAGCAGCAGATTGCGAGTGATCTGGCGGAGCAGGTCGCCAAAATTCGTCAGCACACGGAATTGCCCATTGTGGTGGGGTTTGGGATTTCAAATCCCGAGCAGGCTCAAACGGTGGCGCGGGCCGCTGATGGCTGCGTGGTCGGCAGTGCCATTGTGAATCAGATCGCGCAGTTGGGATCATCGCCGGACGGGGCGACGCGCATCACCGATTTTGTGCGCGCGATGGTGGAGGCGGTGAAGCGTTGAATGGCGGCGCGGTTTGGGGTCAGGGATATTACGGAGTCAATTTTTGTTGAGCGTGAAGCCGAGAAACTCCGTGACAGCGTCCAGTGGATCTTTTATAGAATGCTCAACGTAACGGCGAACCGGAGCATTTTTTATGAAGCAACGAATTTTTCTTTCAATCGGAGTCAGCCTGTCATTGCTGCTGAACGCGCGCGCGGATTTGAGCTACACTTTCGATGAGGACGCCCAAGGCTTTCAAAATTTCAGTTGGTCCGCCACCGGGCCGGCGGGCTGGTCGGGCGGTGCGGCCTTGCAAGCCACCCCGTCGTCGGGAGGCTGGACGTTGGGTGGAAGTTTTAATTATCTCAAGGAGTTTAGCTGGCCCGACCAAGTCGAGATGCAGAGTCTGGCGGCGAGTGGTCAGGGACGGCTCAGCTTTGATTTGATTTTGGATGGCAGCAGTTTCACTCCGGGGGTTGCGAATTGGTATAACGTCAACATCGCGGGCAACAGCGCCGGAGCGAATGGCTGGACACAATTCGAGAAACTTTCGGGCGATGCCTGGCATAACGCCGACGATAACGCGCTGTATAGCACTCATGTGGATGTTTCCTTTGCGGAGTTGGGGTGGGCGGATCCAGAAGACGCCACCGGCTGGTTTCAACTTTATTTCGGGGCCAATTCGGCCGATGATTTTCCCATCCAATTTTACATTGATAACGTGACGGCTTACGCGGTACCGGAACCGTCCGCGTTGGCCTTGGGGTTTGCGGGAGTGATGGCGCTGGCCGGATGGCGACGTCGCCAAGCTTGACGGGCGGCAGCGCTCGATTTTCACCCCGGCCCGCGCCGGGGTTTTTTGTTGCGCTGCTTAGAAAGGGTTTTGCGTTTCAGGCCGGGTCGGTGTTCAATCCACGACGATGAAAAAGTCAGCCGATAAACAGGATCGTTTCGTCATCATTATGGCGGGGGGGCGGGGTGAGCGGTTCTGGCCCGTGAGCCGCGAACATTCGCCAAAGCAACTGCTCAAGCTGCTGGGAGACCGGTCCTTTCTCCAGGAAGCGGTGGAACGCGTGCTGCCCTTGGTGCCGCTGCGAAACATCTTCGTCATTACGAATGCCGCGCAGGTTGCGGCGGTGCGCAAACAACTCCCGAAGCTGCCCAAGGACAACATTGTTGGCGAGCCGTTGGGACGAGACACCTGTGCGGCGGTTACATTGGGGGCGGCCTTGGTTGGCGCCCGAACCACCACGGGGATTCTGGCGGTCCTGCCCGCGGATCATGTGGTGCCCGAGACAAAAAAGTTTCAGCAGGTGTTGAATGACGCCTTCACCGTCGCGGCGCAAGGGCAGGTCATGGTGACGATTGGCATCAAGCCCACCGAACCCGCCACCGGGTATGGTTACATCCGGATTGGGAATCCGTTGCCGACTCCGAGCGGCAGCAAAAAAACCAAGACTACGTTCTACAAGGCGGAACAGTTTGTGGAGAAACCCAATTTTGATCGCGCGTTGGAATACGCAAACAGCGGACAGTACCGCTGGAACGCGGGAATGTTTGTCTGGAGTTTCATCACGATCACGAATGGTTTGGAGCAGCATCAACCGGAAATGTTCGCCGCCTGTCAACGTTGGTTCAAAGTGGCGGCCCAACCGGCCAAGCTGGCGAAAGCGCTGGCGCGCGATTATCCCGAGATCAAAAAAATCTCGATTGATTTCGCACTGATGGAACACGCGCAAAATGTCATCTGTGCGGATGGCGCGTTCGCGTGGGATGATCTCGGCGCGTGGCCGGCCCTGGCTCGTCATCTCAAAGCCGATGCGGAAGGAAACACCGCCGTGGCCGATTTCATCCATGTGGATGCGGCGCGAAATATCATTTACGACGCGCGCACCAAGGAGCGGCGCACGCCGATTGCGGTCGTGGGCTTACGCGACGCGATTCTCGTGCAGACGGATGATGCGGTGTTGCTGGCGCACAAAGCGCAGGCTCAGAAGATCAAGGAATTGGTCAAGAAAATCGGCGCCGATAAGCGGTTGAAACGGCTGGTGTGATTCGCGGTGCCCGCGTAAAAAACTTTCGTTCTGTGAGCTTGCCTTGAGGAGTTTCACTGGCATTTTCTCAAATCATGCGGTTGCTGAAATTGTTCGGTGAATGGTTCGTGGCGCTAAAATTAGTTGCTTTCTTTCTGGTCGTCGCGGCGCCGGCGACCGAAACGTCCGTTCCCCAAACCTCGCCCACCATCAGCCCGGCGGAATTAGCAATCAAAGGATTTGCCTTGCCGACCGGCTTTCGATGCGAACTGGTGGCCGCCGAGCCGTTGCTGGCGAATCCGGTCGCGTTCAGCATTGATGAACAAGGCCGCTTTTTTGTGGCGGAAACCTTCCGGTTTGGTGCCGGCGTGCCGGACATTCGCGGGCGAATGGACTGGCTGGACACCGAACTGGCTTCACGATCCGTGGCGGAGCGAATCGCTTACACCAGGCGCATTGAACCGGACAACACCGCCTGGTGGACAATTAACGAGGATCGTGTGGTGTTGCTTTGGGATAGCGACGGGGATGGCCGGTTGGATCAATCCAAGAATTTTGCGACCGGGTTCAATCGTTTGGAAGATGGATTGGGTTCCGGAGTGCTGGCTCATCACGGAAACGTGTACTACACCGACATCCCGCACCTTTGGCGATTGCGCGATCTGGACCACGACGGCGTCGCGGATCAACGCGAAAGCCTGAGCTACGGTTACGGCGTGCGTTATGGATTTCTGGGGCATGATTTGCATGGCCTGCAGTTGGGGCCGGACGGGCGACTTTATTTTTCGATTGGTGATCGCGGCGCGGCGGTCACGTTGCCCAACGGCAAGCAAGTTGAGAACACCGAATCGGGGGCGGTATTTCGTTGTGATCTGAATGGTGGAAATTTGGAAATCTTTTACACGGGGCTACGGAATCCACAGGAACTCACCTTCGACGATTACGGCAATCTCTGGACGGTGGATAACAATTCCGATGCGAGCGATCCGGCGCGCGTCGTTTATCTGGCGGAGGGCGGCGACAGCGGCTGGCGGGTAGGCTGGCAGTTCATCAAAATTCCCATGGCGCGTAGTTCCTGGATCAGCGAGCGGCTTTGTTTTGAGAATTTTCCGGGGCGCGCGGCCTACGCCTTGCCGCCGGTTTCCGACAAGGTTGGCAATGGCCCCAGCGGTTTGACGTTCGATCCCGGAATCGGATTGCCCGAACGCTGGCGGCAGCACTTCTTTGTTTGCAATTTCAGCGGCAGCCCCACACCCATCAGCGGCATTCTTGCGTTCACAGTGCAATCCCAGGGCGCGGGATTCCGACTTGGTGAGGTGGAACGCTTTTGGTGGAATTTTCTGCCGACCGATGTGGATTTTGGTTATGACGGAGTGCTTTATGCGTGTGACTGGATCACCGGCTGGGAGGGGACGGGCAAAGGGCGCATTTATCGGGTCTTTGAACCGGAAGCGCGGCAGGAAGCTCTGGCCCGCCGGACGCAGCAATTGTTCGCGGAAGGATTTGAACAGCGCAGCAATGGTGAATTGCAAAAGCTGCTGGCGCATCCGGATCGGCGCGTGCGACGAGAAGCGCAGTTTGCCTTGGTAGCCCATCGCGCGACGGCAGAACTGGCTGACGTCGCCGCGCACCATGAATTGTTACTGGCACGGCTGCACGCCATCTGGGGTTTGGGGCAGTTGGCGCGAAACGGACAAGCGGTGGAATGGAAACCTCTGCTCGAGGACGCGGTGGCCGAGGTTCGCGCCCAAGCGCTCAAAATGGTTGGCGATGCGAAGTTAAACCATTATCGCCCGGAGGTGGTGCAACTTTTGGCAGATCCCGAAATCCGGGTGCGCTATTTTGCGGCGCATACCTTGTCAAAGATCGGTTTGGCAAAAGATTTCACAGTGGTCCAAACGGTGTTGCAACGGAGCGAGACTGATCCGTGGCTGCGGCATGCCGTCAGTCTGGCGTTGGAACACTGTGGCTCCGATTCGGAGCTGGCGGCGTTGGAACAAAATCCTTCACTCCAGGTGCGGCTGGCGGCGGTTGTGGCGCTGCGCCATAAAGCCTCGCCTTTGGTGCAGGCGTTTCTAACGGATGCTGATCCATTGGTGGTAGCGGAAGCCGCCCGGGCAATCAACGATTTACCCATTGTCGAGGCTCTGCCCGCATTGGCCGCCCTGAGCGATGCGCGGCCCGCTCTCGCCCAACTACCGTCGGGACCGGAGGCAGCACCCACGCCGCGTGATGCGATTCTGCGTCGCGTCATCAACGCCAATTTCCGTTTAGGCTCAATCGCATCGGCGCAGCGCCTGGCGCGACTTGCCGCCGCGCCAGACTTTCCCACGACGCTCCGCCCGGAAGCATTGACCTTGCTGGCGAATTGGGAAAAGCCCGATGGCAAGGATTACATCACTGGATTGTGGCGGCCATTGACTTCGCGACCGGCTTTGGCGTCTGAAGGAATTTCCGACCGGCTTTTAGCGGTGTTGCCCGCGGCGCCGGATGCGGCCTTCAAAATCAAATTATTCGCGTTAGCGGGAGCGAACCGCTGGCGCAATTTCGAACCGGCGGCCTGGCAGCAATGGCGCTCAGAGGCGGATGAAACGGAATTGCGGCTGGCGGCGTTGCAGTTTTTAGGCGATATCGCCGCACCCAATTATCCCGCGGAACTGAAAGTTGCGCTGGCTTCGGACGTGGAGGCCATACGTCTTGCGGCCCTGAAGGCTTACGCGCAACTGGATCGCCACGAGCGTTCTTTGGAAGGATTCAAACAAAGACTCGAAGCCGGCAGCCGGGCGGAGCAACAGACCGCCTATGCCATCTTGGGCGATTGGCACGGCGAAGAAGTGGACCAACTGTTGACCGCGCAGTTGGAGCGGTTGGCTCAGGGCAAGATTGAGGCGGCGGTGGCCTTGGATCTGGTGGAGGCAGCGGCCAAACATCCCGCCACCAACGTGCAGACCGCGTTGGCGCGTTTCCAACACACGCGCGAGCAGCGCCCGGTGGTGGAGCAGTTTGAGGATTGTCTCGCGGGTGGAGACGCGCCAGCCGGTCGCAGACTGTTTCGTCATAAAATCGAGGCGTCTTGCATTCGCTGCCACACCGTCAACGGCGAAGGTGGCGTGGCCGGACCGGACTTATCGGGAATTGGTTCGCGCGCGGATCGCCGCTATTTGCTCGAATCCATCATTCTGCCCAATGCAAAAATTACCGACGGGTTTGAAAACGTCCAAGGCGTGCTGAAAAGCGGAGTTACTTACGCCGGAGTATTGAAGCGGGAAACGGATGACAGCATCGAAATTTTGTCGCCGGAGGACGGACTTGAAACCATCAAGAAGTCCGCGATTGAAACTCGCCAGAACGGCATGTCCGGCATGCCGGATAATTTGCGCGAGGTGTTGACGAAGCGCGAAATCCGCGATTTGGTGGAATACCTGGCCGGACTGAAGTAACCGGGCAAAAGCAAAACGCGGCGGAAGGTGAGTCCGCCGCGTGAGTTAAAACTGCCGCGTTTCGTTTAGAACAACTTCGTCAGCGTAAGCGTGAACAACCGGCCCTCGGGGCGTTCCACGGCGCCAAACTCATAAGCGTAGCGCAAGGAGACGAACAGCTTGGCGTCAGGCCAGAAGGCGTTGATTTCCGGGCCGACACCAAACTTGCGATCGCGTTTATTGGTCGCGGTCGCTCCGGAGTCCTTGGTGGTTTGTTGTTGATAGTAACCGATCAACCCCAGGTCCAGCCCCTGATTTACGCTTTTGCTGAAACCGGCTTCCAAGGTGTAAACCTGTCCGGGCTTGATATGCGTATTTTGCTGGCGATGGGCGAACTCATACCGATTCAGCAACGAAAGCGCCCAGGTTTTATCCTGATCCAGATACCAGGTGCCGCCGAAGGTCAGCATGTGTGACCAGAACCCTTTGGCGATGACATCGGGCTTGTTTAATTCGAAGTCGCCGCTCGGCGCCCAAATGGCATAGCCCGCGGCCAGATCAAATTGCTGGAAATGCCAGGACAACAGCAGCGGCTCAATTTGCAGGTCGCCCAGACCAAAGTCGCTGTCGGAGGCGCCGCCGACTTTCCAGTTCAACTGGCCGAAGGGCACGATGACATCCATGCCGTAGTTCGCGCCCAGGATTTCCAGATCGGTCATCCAGATCAGACGCGGCGCATTGACGTAAGCCGCAATGTGCATGTCCACCGGCACGTCCTTAAACTTGTCCGCAGTGTAAAACATGCTGTAGTCGCGGAAATACACACCGGGTGGTGGTAACGATGCAGCTTTGATCCCTTCCGCCCCGGCGGGGTAGTGTCCCGCGACAATGGGTTGGGCCAACGCTGTGGAAATCCCGCTGAACAGGGCCATGCCGCCGAGCGCGAGACAACTGGGGATTAGTTTGGATTTTATCATGATTTTAATGTGAGGTTAAACGTCCTGGAGTTTGCCACCGAAATAACTCTCATACGCGGTCAGATCCAGCAGGCCGTGTCCGGAAAGATTGAACAACAGGACCTTCTTTTGGCCGGCCTCGCGACAGCGTTGCGCTTCCTGCACCACGGCCGCGATGGCGTGCGAAGATTCGGGTGCGGGAACGATGCCCTCGTTGCGGGCGAACAGAACGGCCGCCTCGAACGCTTTGGTCTGGTGATACGCCTCCGCTTCGATCAGCCCCAGATGCAGGGCGTGGCTGACCATGGGGGACATGCCGTGATAACGCAGACCGCCCGCGTGAATGGGCGGCGGCATGAATTTATGTCCCAGCGTGTACATCTTCAGCAGGGGGGTGGTTTCCGCCGTGTCACCGAAATCATAACGCAACTCGCCTTTGGTCAGAGTCGGACAGGCGGATGGCTCGACGCCGACGATCCGATACTTTTTACCTTCCTTGATTTTTTTATGCAGGAACGGGAAAACGAGACCGGCAAAATTGCTGCCGCCGCCACAACACCCGAAGATCGCGTCCGGCTCCTCACCGGCCATTTCCATTTGCTTGATGCTTTCCTGACCGATGACCGATTGGTGCAGGCAGACGTGATTCAGCACGCTGCCCAGGGAGTATTTGGTGTGCGGATGCTTGACCGTATCCTCGATGGCTTCGCTGATGGCGATGCCGAGACTGCCCGGACAATTCGGGTCTTCAGCCAGCAACTTGCGCCCGTATTCGGTTTGGTTGCTCGGGCTGGGATGCACCGTTGCGCCCCAGGTCTGCATCAACATGCGGCGGTACGGCTTCGTGTCATGGCTGATCTTGACCATGTACACATTACATTCGAGACCGAAGAAACTGCAGGCCAACGCGAGGGATGAACCCCATTGGCCCGCCCCCGTCTCGGTCGCCAATCGTTTGGTGCCGGCTTCCTTGTTGAAAAACGCCTGCGGGACGGAGGTGTTGACCTTGTGACTGCCCGCCGGACTGGCGCCTTCGTATTTGTAATAAATATGCGCGGGAGTTTGCAGCGCGCGCTCCAATCGGACGGCGCGCAACAGCGGTGTTGGCCGCCAGAGCGCATAGATTTCCCGGACGGGTTTCGGGATTTCCACCCAGCGTTCACCAGAGATTTCCTGCTCGATCAGATTCCGCGGGAAGATGGCTTCCAGCGCGTCGGGCGGCATTGGCTCCTTCGTGCCGGGATGCAGCGGTGGCGGCAACGGCTCGGGAAAATCCGCGTTGAGGTTATACCATGCGGACGGAATGTCCGCTTGCGTCAGGGCGAAGTTTGTCGTTTGGCTCATAAGTGTTCTATGTAAAGTTTGCCTGAATGATCAGCTCACGCATCTCACTGGATGGGCCAAGAATAATTAGAAGCCGCCGCGCAATGCAACTCTTTACCGCAGTTCCGCGGATAAATTTGTCTTGAGCGCGGTCAAGACTTTTTCGTGTGCGGTATTGACTTCCGCTTCGGTCAGGGTTTTGTCGTTGCTGCGATACGTCAGCGCGTAGGCGACGCTTTTCCGCCCTTCGGGAACGTTCTTGCCACGGAACACGTCAAACAATTCGACCGTTTCCAAGTGGGCCGCTTTCGCGCGCTTGACGGTTTGTAAAACCTCATCGTGCGTCACAGCTTCCGGGACGAACATGGCCACGTCGCGGCGACTGGCTGGATATTGCGGCAACGCTTTGAATGATTTGGCGGGATTTCGTCGCGCAAGCAATTGATCCAAATTCAATTCCGCCAGCAATACCGCATTTCGCAAATCATATTGTCTGGCCAGAACCGGAGACAACACGCCCAATTCGCCCAACGGCAATTTCCCTCCGAGCGTGAGGGTGGCCGACTCAAGGAATAGATTCGTGGCGGTCTCGCGCCGAGTGAAAACGACGCCGCGCAGGCCGAGCTGTTCGAGCAGTTCTTCCACCAAACCTTTCAGATCGGTGGCGTCCAGCGTCGCGTCGCGTTCGGCGCCGCTCCAAAAGTTGGCCGCGCGCCGGCCCGTTAGCGCCAGGGCAATCCGGCGCTCTTCGCGCGCGGCGTGGTCGCGCTTAAAAAACACCCGTCCGATTTCGAACAACTTCACCTCGTGATTCTGACGGGCCACGTTGTGTCGCAACGAGTGCAGCAATCCGGGCAACAAACTCGGGCGCAACACATCCATGTCGGAACTGAGCGGGTTGGCCAGCGCGACGATCGCGTCTGCCGGTACGTCGCGCACTTCCGCCCGCGCAATCAACGTTTGCCCCTGCGCTTCGTCGAGGCCGAGGCCGGTGAGCAGTCGCCGCGCCTCGCTGATCTGGTCGTGGATGGAATCAAACGTGTTCGTGCCAATGGCGCCGCGTGGTGGGGTGGCGGGTGTTTTTTCCAGGCCATGCAGACGCTCAATTTCTTCAATCAAATCCGTTTCGCGTTTAACATCCACGCGCCAGCTTGGTACCGTGAAAGCGGCCGCGTGGTCGGTCTGATTGCTCACGGCAAATCCCAGCTTGCTCAGAAATTCGATTTGTTGCGCGGCGGGAATCGTGATGCCCAACAGCGCATTCGTGCGAGCGAATCGCAAAGTGACCGGCGCTTTGGCCGGCGTTTGCGCTCGAACCTCAACCACACCCTCGGCTAATTGGCCTCCTGCCGTTTCCAAGATCAGTTGCGCCGCGCGCTGACTGGCCCAATCGCAGATGTTTTCGTCCGCGCCGCGTTCGAAGCGGTAGCTGGACTCGGTGCGTAACCCCAGTTGTTTGCCGGTGTGCCGGATTTGTGTCGGCGTGAAGTACGCGCTTTCCAGCAGGACATCCACCGTCTGATCGTTGATCTCGGTGTTCGCGCCGCCCATGATGCCCGCGAGCGCGATCCCTTTCTGCTCGTCGGCGATGAGCAGCATGGCCTCGGTCAGCGTGTGTTCCTGATCGTCGAGCGTTTGGAACTTTTCATTCGCGTTCGCCCGACGCACGACAATGGTTGGCTGGCCGTCGCTATTTTTGGCCACCAAATGGTAATCGAAAGCGTGCAGCGGTTGGCCGGTTTCCAGCATGACGTAATTCGTCACGTCCACCACGTTGCTGATGCTGCGCAGGCCGATGCGTTCCAACGCATTTTTCAGCCAGTCCGGGCTGGGGCCGATTTTCACGCCTTTAATGACCCGCGCCGTGTAACGCGGACAAGCATCCGGGCTTTCGACCCGCACGCGTACCAGGGACGCGACCGTCGGTGCCGTCGCGCCTGGTACCGCATCGGGAAGCTGTACCGTTGGTAGTTTTAATTGGGTTCCGACAACGGCGGCGATTTCCCGCGCGATGCCGATGACGCTATTGAGATCAGGCCGATTGGGCGTGACTTCCAAATCGAACACCACATCGCCGCCACTGCGTCCGAGATATTCATCAAACGATTGGCCAACCACGGCATCCGCGCGCAAGATCAACAAGCCTTCGGCGTCGTCGGTCAAACCGAGTTCCTGTGGCGAACACATCATGCCTTGGGATTCCACGCCGCGAATTTTGCCGACTTTGATGTGGTGCGGTGTCTTTTCGCCGGGTTTCAAGGGCAGGGCGGCTCCGGGCAGAATGAGCGGAACTTTATCGCCGGCCTTGAAATTTTGCGCGCCGCAAACGATCTGGCGCTCCCCCGTGCCGTCATTGACGCGACAGAGGGAGAGTTTATCCGCGTTGGGATGTTTCTCTCGCGTGATGACTTGAGCGACCACCACGCCGTCGAAAGAGCCGGAGAGTTTTTGAACTCCTTCCACCTCTAATCCAAGCATCGTAAGCTGTTCGACGGCTGCTTCGACGGTCCAGTTGAAATCAACGTATTGCTTGAGCCAATTAAGCGTAACTTTCATCGTGCGCGAAAAATGTCCCGAAACAAACACTCTGTCGTTTCGAGACCGGGCAGAGTAGCAGTCACCAACGGTCAGAGCCAATCAATTCAATCTGAACCGCCCGTCAACCGATCTGGACGGGCTGTAGGCAAGGTAAATTGTCCGTCGTGCCGGTAGTGCGCGATCGGAGTCCGCACGTCCGCGTTCTTCGGGAATCAGTCGGGACGAAGCTGATGCGGTTATTTGAACGCCGTGGTGACCGGCCGACCCCAGAAAGATTCAGGCAGCGGAACTTTCATCAACCAGAGGGCGGTGGCAGCCGAGTCGTAGGTGGATACCGCAGCGGTGATGGTGAAATCTTTTTTGACCCCTTTGCCCCAAACCACCCACGGAATCGTCACATCTTCCGGTGCGGTGCTGCCGTGCGAGCCGACCGTTTTGCCCTCCTTATTTTGGGCATCGTGACTGCCGTGGTCCGCAGTTAAGATAAATACACTCTGATCCAAAACGCCCGCGGCCTTCACCGCGTCACGAATCATTCCCAGCGCCGCATCGCAGTCTTTCAAAGCCTTGATCTTCTCCGGTGAGTAAGCGCCGGTCGCGTGACCAACGGAGTCTGGATCCCGGAAATGAATGAAGCACACATTAGGCATGACCTGATCAAAATTGGCGACGAACGCCTGGGCGACGGCGTAAGCATCATCGGTTGGTTGCGGCCAGACGAATTTATCCACCGAGCCGGGCAGGTCCAAATGTTTGAATTTTTCCTTGCCGACAAACATGGCGGTTTTCAGTCCTCGCGCCTTGGCTAGGCTGAAAATCGTTGGTACCGTGACCAGTCCGTTTTTGGGGTCATAACCATTCCAAGTAACCTGATGTTTTTGAATGCCCACGCCGGTCAGCATCGAAGTATGCGAGGGCAGGGTGATGCTTGGCACGATGGTGTAAGCTTCCCAAGTGTGAGCGCCCTCAGTGACCATTTGATGGATCGTCGGCAGATCGGTTCGCTTTAGCAGGGCGGGATTGCCTTGGTCAAAGCTGACGATAAAAACATGTTTAACAGCGGGCGGTTTTGCGGCGAAAGCGGATTCAACTCCGGCGGTGAAAACAAAAACGACCAACAAACGGATCAGATAATTTCCTAAGAACATTGCGGTTATTGACGGTTGATTGCGGCGATTATTCACTTTGGAACTCTTCAATCTTCGTAAACTTTACAAATGAGTGCCTCCACTCCGTGAAGACTTCCTACTTGAAATACCTTACGTTCGCGTCGCGAGTCAAAGTCAATCGCCACTGAATCCACCCGTGGATTCGCCTCATTTTCTCTTCGTTAGTTTCGTTGGTGGCCGACGAGTATTCATGATGAATCGCAAATTACGCCGTTTCCGATTGGTTTTCTGAGCGAGCTTTTGTTTAACTGGCGTCATGCGAGTTCGGCAGGCGCGATTGCAGCGACACACGAAAGAAACCCGAATTAAAGTTCAGCTCAAGTTGGACGGTTCGGGCAAGGCTTCCATCCAGACAGGAATCCCATTCTTTGATCACATGCTGACGCTCTTTGCGAAACATGCAGTGGTTGATCTTAAACTGCGCTGTCAGGGCGACTTGGAAGTAGATGCGCATCACACCGTCGAAGATTGCGGCATCGCTTTGGGACAGGCGATTTTACAGGCTTTGGGGGATAAAAAAGGGATTCGTCGCTATGGAGCGGATTTTCATCCCAAGAACCCTTTCACTGGAGAAGCTTATGTGCCGATGGATGAATGTCTGGCCCGTTGCGTCATTGATTTTAGTGGCCGACCGCATTTGGTTTGGCGTGGATTGGAGGGACGCGCCTACAAACGGCTTACTCGGACGGAACGTCAACAAGACATGTCCAGCGCGTTTCGTTTCGGTTTGGCCAGGGAATTTTTTCAAGGTTTCACCAATGAAGCGCGGTGTAATCTGCATTTGGAATTGCTTTACGGCGAAGAACCGCATCACATCGTCGAAGCGCTTTTCAAAGCGTTTGCCAAGGCGGTAGATGCTGCCTGCCAGCGAGATCCGCGCATTGACGGCCAAATTCCCAGTACGAAAGGCCAGCTTTGAAGTTACTGAATAAACCCACAATCAATCCGTCGAATTGATGGCTGATTTAGATCATTTCGCTACTTCAGACGAGGCTTTGGTTCGTTCCGCGCGGAACGGCGACATGGTCGCATTTGAAGAGTTGGTGGCGCGGCATCGGGATAAGATTTATGCGCGAGCCTACACAATGATGCGGAATGAGGATGAGGCGATTGATCTTTCTCAAGAGGCGTGGGTGAAGGGTTGGCAGCGGTTGGTTCAGTTTCAGGGCGAATCCAGCTTCACCACTTGGATGACGCGAATTGTCATCAATCTGTGCCTGGACCAGCTCCGAAAACGGAAACGTCAACGAACGGAATCCATCGAGGCGATGGATGAAGAATCCGGAGGAGTGGAGCGGCAGATGCCGATCGTCACGGTCAATCCGACGGCAGGATTGGAGCGCGAGGATTTGCGGATCCGGATAGATGAGGCGCTGGGCAAGCTGACGGAAGCGCACCGGACGGTGCTCGTTTTACACGAATTCGAGCAGATGGAGTACAAAAACATCGCCAAGGCGATGAATTGCTCGATTGGAACGGTAATGTCGCGTTTGTTTTACGCGCGTCGAAAAATGGCAGCATTATTGCAGGACTTAAAGCAGGTTGATTAGAAGTGATGAAAAAAGAGTTACAGTTGAAGTTGCAGGCTTACTTGGATGGCGAATTGCCAGTGAGTGAAAGCCAGGGCCTTCGCGATCTGCTGGCGAAAGACCGGCAAGCGCGCGAACTTCTCACTGAACTTTCGCAAACCCGGGATTTGATTGTCGCGCACGAATCAGCGATCAAACTACCCGAGACGCGGGAATTTTACTGGGCCAAGATTGAGCGGGCAATCGCGCCTGAGCCGAAGCTGCAGAGACGTCGCGCCGCCGGTTCATCCATTCTGGCTTGGTGGCGACGATTATTGGTGTCCGCCGGGGCCGCAGCCGCCGTGGCCATCGCGGTCTTGTTAAGTTGGTCGCACGCCACAGGAGATACGGATGCCATTACGATTTCAGATGGATCGGCTTCGTTCACGTATCACAATTACGCCACCGCCACGACACTGGTGTGGTTTGACTACGGCTCCGGAAACGACTTTCCCAACGACGGTGGAAACACTACCTTGACTCCCTAGATGAACTTGGCATCCGTTTTCAGCAAGGTTTGGCTCTGGGTGAGTTTAATCTCCGGAATCGCATTTGGTTTTGGAAATACCGTGGCTGCGGCGGCAGATGCGAAATTCGAGGTGCAACTGGTTTGGGCCACCAACGACGAAAAACCGCCCAACGATGAATATCATCCCGCCGACGCGGCAACGCGAACGCGCCTGGAGAGCCTGGGGTTGAAATGGAAGAATTTCTTCGTTGTAAAGAAAAGCGAGTTCGAGACGAAGGGCGGTGAATCTGGTCGCATCACGGTCAGTGAAAAATCCTCAATTTCGGTAAAATTGCTTACGGCCAAAAAAGCGGAGATCACTTTCTACGGCCAGCAAGGCGAGGAGTGCAGCCGCCGGGTTCAACCCTTCAAAGCGGGCGAGGTTTTGGTTCACGGAGGTAATGTGCCGGAAAACGCCACCGCCTGGTTGATTACCTTGAAGCGGCTCAATTAAATCGTTGGTTTGCCCATCAGCAAAAAATCCATTTGTGAATTCGGGCAGACCTCGTAAGCTCCATGCCAGATTTTATGAGCCAGGTACCGTCCGATCTTAAATACGCCAAATCACACGAATGGATCCGCGTCGCCGGAGCGATAGCCACCGTAGGTATTAGCGACCACGCACAGCATGAGTTGACGGATGTGGTGTTTGTTGAGTTCCCGGCCGTGGGGCGGAAAGTCAAAGCTGGCGAGGCGTGCGCGGTCGTGGAATCAGTCAAAACGGCGAGCGATATTTATTCGCCGGTGAGTGGCGAGATTCTCGAAGTGAATCAGGCGGCGGTAGAGGATCCGGCTCTGGTCAATCGCGAACCCTACGCCGGCGGTTGGTTCTACCGGATCAAACTGGAAGCGCCGGAGGAGCTTAACGACTTGCTGTCTGCGGATCAGTATCAGGCGCAAATCAACGGTTGATCCTTACGACGACGGATTTGCTCATCGCCTTTTTCGGATTACGTTTTATCCCAGAATGAAGGTTCGCTTGTTTGTTAAACCGTATTGTCCTTGGTGTCGAAAGGCGCGGGAATGGTTGGATACCCATCAAATTCAGTACACTACTTTGGACGTAATCACCGATGCCGCGGCGGCCGCCGAAATGAAATCGCTCTCCGGACAAACCCTCGCGCCGGTCATTGACGTGGATGGGAAAATTTTGGCGGATTTCGGACCGGAAGAACTGGCCCAATTCTGGGAACAATTGAAACCCGCAAAATAAACCGCTACTCTATCGCATGGTTTTAACACCGGCCACCGCACCGCTTCCTCCAACGACTTTGTCATCATCAGGTAAAGCCGAACCGTTGGCATCGGCCAAGCCGGCGCGACCGCGGCTTCCTCCCTGGCTGCATACCAAGCTGCCGACCGCCGACACGTTTGCCCGCACGCGTTCATTGCTGGGCGAACTGAAATTGCACACGGTTTGTGAGAGCGCGAAGTGTCCGAACCATTGGGAGTGTTGGAGCCGCGGTACCGCCACGTTCATGATCGCGGGTGATCGTTGCACTCGCGCCTGTAAATTTTGCGCGGTGCATACGGCCAAACCGCTGCCCTTGGAGGCGGATGAGCCACAGCGGGTGGCGGAAGCGACGCGACGGATGAATCTGCGGCACGTCGTGATTACCGCCGTATCGCGGGACGATCTTCCCGATGGAGGCGCGGAACATTTCCGCAAAACCATTGAGGCGGTGCGACGGTTGAATCCCCAGGCGGTCATTGAAGTGTTGACCCCGGATTTTCAGGATCATGATGAGGCGATAGATTGTGTGCTCAGCGCCGACCCGCATATCTTCAATCATAACCTGGAAACCGTTCGCCGATTAACTCCCACCGTGCGGCATCGCGCGACCTATGACCGCTCCCTCAGCGTGCTGCGCAAGGTCAAAGCTCGGCGTGGGAGTACGATTTACACGAAATCCGGGATGATGCTCGGCTTGGGCGAAGAGGAGGCCGAAGTGTTGGCGGCCATGGAGGATTTGCGCGCCGTGGGCTGCGACATTCTAACGCTGGGTCAGTACCTGCAGGCCACCTTGGAACTTTTGGCGGTGAAGGAATTCGTTACGCCGGAAAAATTCCGCCAGCTCGGAGAGCGCGGCCGGCAAATGGGTTTCATTCACGTAGCCAGTGGCCCCTTGGTGCGCAGCTCGTATCACGCCGATGAGTTTGTTTTGCCCTCACGGGTGAGGCAATAAACCGCTTCGCTGTTTTAACAGCAGCCAAATCGCGCCGGCAAGGAAGAGCAGGGCGATGAGCGCAATTCCGGTAAGCACGATGCCTTTGAAAAGGCGTGCCTGACTTAGCAACTGATTTCGTTGCGTCTTCTCCGCTTCCACAAAGAGCGCGAATTCCTTATCGAGGGAAGCGATGGCCTCTTCATCTTTCAATTTTAGAGTCAGCCAGCCAGCCGCAGTGCGGTCCCATTGTGCGGGCATCCTTTCCAGCGCTTCGATGGGAGGGGATTGGAATCCTTGCTGAGCCCAAAACGGCGACTGTTCCTGAGTCCAGAGACGAAACAATCCATGATTGGTTGCCAGATTCTGGATGCGATTCCAAAGGGCCTGCCGTGCCGCGTCTGCCAAGCTGAAGTCTTCAAAAGCCTCGCTATGGATGCGGGCGTGGCGGGAATGGATTTCCAACGCCGCACCGCCGATGACCAGGCCCGCCGGATCAACGATGACTTGAAAATCCGTGAGGTGACGATCCAGACCCGCATCGGGCAGGCGCATCAGCACCCACAGTTCGCGTAAACGGGGCAGATCATCCACGGTGGCTCGACGCACTTGAAACGCGGACGGACTCATCGCGCCGCATGGTAAAAATCCAGGCCAGGATTGCCAGTGTGATTTTTGCCAAGTTGATCAATTCTTCCGAATCATCAACGGTTGGCGTTACGGCTCGATGACCCGGACGCGATAGAATTTAGGCACGATACCGGTCGCCGGATCGGTGACGATGATTGTGCGATTGGTGATCGGAAAGAACGGCGCGTTATCGGGCTGATCCAGTGCGATCCAGGAGTTTTCATCCAGCAAATCGGTCGTGCTTTGCACTTCGATGGCGCGATTAGCCACCTGCGGAATGACAATTTGAGTCAGATCATTGCTGAGCGTGATGGCCACCTTCCAGCCGCTGGCGTCGTTCGTGGGATTGGTACCGGTAAGATATTCGAGATAATTTTTCGCCCGATCTCCATCCGGGTCCGCCAGAGGCGCGGCAGACGGTGCGTTCGTATCGCCAAAATAATTGGTCTGCCAGGTGGCGTAACTGACGTAACCGGACAACTCGTTGGTAATCCAGGCGGCGAGTAACTCGACCGCCTCGGTGTTGATGACCGAAGTGCTTAACGGCGGCATGTGGCCACCGCCCAGATTTGCCACGCGCTGAAAAAGCGACGATTGCGCCAATGAACCGGGAGCGACCACGCGGTTACTGGGGTTGCCGCGATTGTTGATCAGCGGTCCGTCAATGATTCCATTTTGCGATCCGGGTGTGGCGCTACGCGCGTCCCAATAAGATTGGGTGGCGGCACCCGGTTGGTGGCAGAAAGCGCAGTTAGCTTCCAGATAGGAGCGTGCGCGATATTCGAAGCTGACGGCCGCATTGGTGGCGTGGGCCAGCGCTGGCAGCAGATGGCGGTTTGTAATCGGGTGGTTGAAATAACCGGCTTGTTCGAGGGCCGCCAATTGGTTCGTCACCGTCCCCCGGTAATCAAAATCACGATTCAATTGTGGGGTATTGAAACCCAGCGCAAAGCCGGCGGTGGCGGTATGACAAACCATGCACTCCACTCGCGCGGGATAGTGCCAGACTTGAGTCCGAATCACGCTGCCGTTACTTGCGTAGGTGGTGATAGGCTCATCAAGACCACTTTCCGCGACGAGCCAGGCGTTGGTCGGCGGCGTAGTCCAGCGATAGGTAACCCCGTAGCCGCCGTTGGTGTTGGCGATTAACAGGCGCGTCTCCAGTCGCCGTTTGGAATCAGGAACGCCATTGGTGATTTCCAGTTCAAAGTGCTTGATCCAGATCGCGCCTTCCGGGAATTGCCAGTTGCCCTCACGTTGGAAGGCCATGGTCAGATTGGTATCGGGAATGGAGAACCAGCGAAATTTATCAGAGTTGTCGGACCAAAACGGCGTATTGACGTCGTACGCGACAATACCGGGAGCGGTCTCAAGCGTGGCCAGATTTGTGAACGCCCCTGTATCGGAAAGCTTTTCGGGAATGGGCGCACCCGTTATTTGGGTGTTGTAGATGATGCGTTTGATCCGGCTTTGCTGGACGTCGCAATAAAGAATGTCGCCATTTCGTGGGTCGGTGCCGAAGGTGGAAATGCGTCCTGGATCAGTAAAGAGCACCTGGTTTTGCGTGACATTGGTCCCTTCGTGGCGCAAAGCCCAAACGGTACCGAAACCGTAATCTGCATAGACGTATGCGCCATAGAGTTGTGAGATATTCAGGCCGCGATAAACCAGTCCACCAATGATGCAGACTCCCGAGCTGCGTGGATAGGCCAAGAGTGGCGGTGTGTGAACAAATCCCGGCGGAGCGAGATGCGCCTTCGGGCCGTTGGCGTTTCCTTCCCGATAGGCCCAACCGTAGTTTTTTCCTGCCTCTACGAGGTCCACTTCCTCCCAACCGCTTTGGCCGACGTCACCGCAGTAAAGCAGCCCAGTCGGTTTGTCAAAATTCCAACGCCACGGATTGCGCAGACCAACGGCCCAGAACTCGGTGCGCACCGCGTCCGGGTTTACCGGTAAGCCATTGAATTCAGTTGCACCCACGAAAGGATTGTCGGCTGGCACCAGATAATTGGTGGTGCTGGCCGGATGCGGATTTGGCGTCAAATTACCGGGGCGTTTATCCACATCAATCCGCAACATACCTGCGAAAAAATCCTTGGTGATGGTCTGGCTATTATTGAAATAGTCATCGCCGTTTCCTTCATCCCCCAAGCCGAGATACAAGTAGCGGTCTGAGCCAAAATGAATGTCGCCACCGTTATGATTGTTGGATTCGTCGTATTGTTGCAGGATTGGCGTGTAAGAATCCGGATTGCCTTGATTCGGATCGGTGACGGAAACTTCAAAGCGAGCCAAAATGTCATGCATGCCGTTGCCGCCGCCGTTGGCAGAGGTATTGGCTGATCCGGTGAAGAAAACGTAAAAGAAGCCGTTGGTGGCAAACCCCGGATGGAAACATAATCCCAATAAGCCGCGTTCGTCACTCATGTCGGGCGAGCTGATTACCCGGCTCGTTAAATCAAGAAAGGTGGAGCGGGTGGGGGCTGCCAGATTGGTGATGACAACGATCGTGCCAGTCTTCTCCAGAATGAACAGCCGGTTGGTTTCTCCCGGAGGCGTGGCCAGGCAAACCGGGTTGGCAAAGCTCAAGCCGGGAAATGCGTTGCTGTAGGTGAAACCGAAAGTTGGAGCGGTCACCGGCACGTTCGTTAAGGTGACGTTTGCCACCCGTTCCAGCGGTGCGGCAGCAAAGAGCTTCGGTGAATCCAGGTTACAATAAGTTACAACGCCAAGTGCTAGGAAAACCGCAATCCGACGACATACAAATTCTGACATGCAGGTTACGATGGAACAGCAGCGACGGTTTGTCAAAATGCCGACTAATAAAAGCCGCAAATTCCTTGTCAGTAAAATCCGCTGTCGCAACCGAACAAAAACGGAATTTTACCTTTGCCGAGTTGGCAGGCGGGTAATTTGCCGCAACTGTGGCGGGCATTCAGAGCGCTAATCCGAAGGCGCTTGATTACTTTTGGTTTCCGCGCGATACGCCTCGGCCAGCAGGGTGATGGGATGCACCACCCGCACCTTGAGTCCGGCTTGTTTGGCGCCGTTGATGATTTGCAATAGACAGCCCGGATTGGCCGTGGCCACAATGGGTGCGCCCGTGGATTTGATGTGGTTGACTTTGCGCACCATCAGTTGATTGGCCATCTCCGGCTGGGTCAGATTGTAAACCCCGGCGCTTCCGCAGCACCAATCCGCTTCCGGCAACTCGACCAGTTGCAACCCCGGAATGGCGCGCAAGACTTCCCGGGGTTGGAGCGTCACGCGTTGTCCATGCAACAGATGGCAGGATTCGTGATAGGTGACAACTTGTGTATGCCCTGTCGGTCGCGGTCGCCGGATGCCAATGTGCGCCAGCCATTCATGGATGTCCTTCACCTTGGCGTCCCACAGCACCGCGCGTTGGGCGTAATCCGGATCCTTGGCCAGCAATCCCGCGTAACGCTTGAGATGCGAACCGCAGCCGCCCGCGTTGGTGATGATGGCGTCGTATTGATCGGGTGGAAATTGGTCAATGTTACGTCGTGCCAACTCGGCTGAAAGCGTGCGCGCTCCGTTGTGCGCGTGCAATGAACCGCAGCAACTTTGTTCGGGTGGCGTGATGACTTCGCAACCATTTTGCGCCAGCACCTCGACCGTATCTCGGTTCACATTACTGAACGTCAAATCCTGGGCACAGCCCGTCAGAACGGCGACGCGATATTTCTTCTCCCCAATCGCCGGAGTAATCGGAGCGATTAACTCACGCGAGAAGTGTTTACAAATGGTCGGCGTCATCGCCTCCAATTCCTGCAGGCGCTGCGGCAAAAGACGCATGACTCTGGTGCGGCGGATAAAGTCCTGCAATCCCAGTTCCTGATACCAGCGGATGGCGCGGCCCGCCGATTCGAGCCGGCGCAAATCCATGAACAGCCAGCCCATGGTGAACCAGCGAATAAAATCACGTTTGGGATTGGCTAAGACCCGTCGCTCCTCCGCATCGGCTCGCGCGTGCTCGAATAATTCCACGTAGTTGACCCCGGCCGGGCAGGCGGTCATGCAGGCCAGGCAACCCAAGCAGAAGGACATTTCCTCACCGAACGTGCGCGTTATCTCCATTTCCCCGTCAATGATGGCGCGCATCAGGGCAATACGCCCACGCGGGCTGTTCCGCTCCAATTTGGTGGCGTCGTAAGTCGGGCAGGTGGGCAGACACAATCCGCAGCGCATGCACTGTTGCACCACGGAATAGTCCAGATCCTTCAAATACGAATGTGGCGGCGGCTTGGGTTCCATCAATCAAACATCTTTCCAGGATTCAAAATCTGATTTGGATCCAAAATCCGTCGCAACTCGCGCATCAGGCGCATTTGCACCGGCCCGGCAAATTGCGGCAGGAAATTCTTTTTGGCCACCCCCACACCGTGTTCACCGGTGATCGTGCCACCGAGTCGAATGGCCTCGTCAAAGATCTCCTTGAACGCCTGTTCGACCCGGTGCATTTCCTCGAGGTTGCGTTCGTCGGTCAAGAAGGTGGGATGCAAATTACCGTCGCCCATGTGACCGAACGTGGCCACGCGCAGCTTGTATTTCTCCGCCGTCTTGATGACGAAGCGGATCATTTTTGCCAGCTCACTGCGCGGCACGGTGGCGTCTTCAAGAATCGTGGTTGGCGAAACTCGCGCCACGGCGGAGAACGCGCCGCGCCGTGCGGTGGCCAACTGGTTGGCTTCGTTCTCGTCTTTGGCGACACGGATTTCCAGCGCTCCGGCTTGGCGTGCAAATTTTTCCATTTCCGCCGCCTCTTCAGCCACGGCGGCTGGATGCCCATCGGTTTCCATCAGGAGCAAAGCCTCACAATCCAGCGGTAGCCCGATCTTCGCGTAATCTTCAACGCAACGGATGGTGGTGGCATCCAGGAACTCGAGCGTACAGGGAATGATCCGGGCGGCAATGATGTCCGACACGCATTGCGCCGCCGCGTCCATCTGCGCAAAAGTGGCGAGCATGGTTTTCTTGGCCGCCGGTTTGGGAATGAGGCGCAGCAGCACTTTGGTGATCACTCCCAACGTGCCTTCAGAACCGATGAATAAATCGCGCATGGAATAACCCGCCACGTCTTTGACGCATTTGTTTCCGGTCCAAAACACCTCGCCATTGGGCAGCACCACTTCCAGCCCCATGACGAAATTACGCGTCACCCCGTATTTCAGGCCGCGCAGACCTCCGGAATTTTCGGCCACATTGCCGCCGATGGTGGAAATGATCATCGAACCCGGGTCCGGTGGATAAAACAGGTTTGCTGCCGCGACGGCATTGGAGAGAACAACGGTGGTGACACCGGCTTCCGCAAGGATTGTGAGATTGGCGCGATCCAGTTCCAAAATCCGGTTCATGTGCGTCAAACACAGAACGATGCAGTCCGGCACGGGCAAACTGCCGCCGCTCAAGCTCGTGCCCGAACCGCGGGTTACGACGGGCGTCTTGGTTTCGTTGGCGAGACGGAGCACCGCCACCACCTCTTCCGTGGTTTTGGCGAACACCACGCAACCAGGCAGTTGTTGCATTGCCGCCGTGCCATCGAAGGAATAGGCCATCAGATCCTCGCGCGCGGTTTGCACGTCGGTCGGACCGACGATTTCCTTCAGTCGCACCAGAATGTCGTTAGATAGCGGCATAAATTCTATCAACGAGCATGTAATCGAAAATTGAGACGGTCAAGCATCGTCACAATGGCGACATCGAGGCCTGTCACCATACCCGCCGTCGTGATCCGCGATTTTTATCGGGCCGTGAGAGAAACTACGCACCCGGCTGAAGCAATCCACCGCAGTCGAGTATTCTTACTTTATATCTACGCATCCAGATGCGTTGATTTTTCAAGTTGAACTCTGGGCGAGCTGAATTATTATATGGCTCGTGAATAAGAACGAGTGGTTCGGGCCACAAGCGGGGTTGTTACTTAAATTGTTGCGGGAGCGCATTCTGATTTTGGATGGCGCGATGGGGACCACCATTCGTGAGTATGGCTGCGGGGAACAGCAGATTCGCGGCGAGCGATTCAAGGAAGCCAAAAAGGACCTCAAGAATAACGGCGATCTCTTTTCACTGACGCAAGCGGATACGATTGGCGATATTCACCGCCGCTTCCTCGAAGCCGGAGCGGATATTATTGAGACCAACACGTTCTCCGCCACTTCAATCGGGCAAAGTGAATTTTTTGTGGATGATCCGCGCGAAACGGGCGGGCGCAAGGATCCGGATTTTTATCAAACCGTCATTGAGAATCAGTTCCTCAACGATCTGGCGTGGGAGATTAACGAGCGTTCGGCGCGACTGAGCCGCGACTGGGCGAATCGCATTGCCAATCAGTCGGGCCGGCCGCGCTTCGTGGCCGGAGCGATAGGGCCGCTCACGGTTTCACTTTCCAATTCGCCGGACGCGGATGATCCCGGTTTTCGCGTTTGCACTTTTGATCAGGTGAAACGGGCTTACGCCAATCAAGTGCGAGCATTGTTGGCAGGCGGCGTGGATTTGTTGTTGGTGGAAACGATTTTTGATTCGCTCAACGCGAAAGCGGCGCTGGTTGCGATTCAAGAGGTGTTTGCGGCCGAGCAGAAGCGATTGCCAATCATGATTTCCGCCGCCGTGGGGCGGGGCGGCGAAACCGTGATTTCGGCACAGACCGTCGAAGCGTTTTGGAACGCCGTCAAGCATGTGCATCCGGTGGCGGTCGGACTCAATTGTTCGTTGGGGCCGGATTTGATGCGTCCGTTTCTGGCGGAATTGGCCGCGAAGTCTGACGCGGCGATTTCCTGCTATCCCAATGCCGGATTGCCCAATCCGCTGTCGCCCACGGGATTTGATCTGCATCCGGCGGACATGGCGCGGTATCTCGGTGAATTCGGCGCGAGCGGCCTGTTGAACATTGCGGGTGGTTGTTGCGGCAATACTCCAGAACACATCGCGGCGATTGCACAAGCGCTGGCCCATACGCCGCCACGCGAACCGCGCCCGGAAACCAAACTCTCAACCGGAGCGGCGCTACCGCTGCGCTTATCGGGTTCGCAACCTTTCACCCAACAGACGGGCACGTTTTTGATCATTGGCGAGCGGACCAATGTGGCGGGTTCGCCAAAATTCGCCAGGCTGATCAAGGAGAATAAATACGAGGAAGCGGTCGCGATTGCGCGGCAGCAGGTCGAGAACGGTGCCAACCTTCTCGATATCTGCATGGACGAGGGAATGATTGATGGCGTGGCGGCGATGTCCCGCTTCTTGCCGTTGCTGGGCAGCGAACCCGAGGTGGCCAAGGTGCCTTTCATGGTGGATTCGTCCAAGTGGGAAGTCATTGAAGCCGGGCTGAAATGTTTGCAGGGCAAGGGAGTGGTGAACTCGATTTCCTTGAAGGAAGGCGAGGTGAAGTTTCGCGAACAAGCGCGGAAAATTTTGCAATACGGCGCGGCGGCCGTGGTGATGGCGTTTGATGAAAACGGCCAGGCGGCGACGCTGGCGGACAAAATCCGCATCTGCGAACGCGCCTACAAAATTCTCGTGGAGGAAGTGGGCATGCCGCCCGAGGACATCATTTTTGATCCGAACATTCTGACGGTCGGAACGGGAATTGAAGAACACAACAACTACGGCGTGGATTTCATTGAAGCCACGCGGTGGATCAAAGCGCATCTGCCGCACGCGAAAGTTTCCGGCGGCGTTTCCAATGTTTCGTTTTCCTTCCGCGGCAACAACAAGGTACGCGAAGCCATGCACAGCGCGTTTTTGTATCACGCCATCAAGGCCGGGTTGGACATGGGGATCGTCAATGCCGGGATGCTCGAGGTCTATGAAGAGATTGAACCCGAGCTGCGGGAGTTGGTTGAGGACGTGTTGCTAAATCGGCGTCCGGATGCGACGGAACGATTGGTGACGTTCGGGGAAAAAGTGAAAGCTCAGGCCGCGGGCGAGGAGGTTGCGCCCGAGGAGAAAGCCGCGTGGCGAAACGGCACGGTGGAAGAGCGGCTCTCCCATGCGCTCGTCAAAGGAATTGATGCTTTTGTCATTGAAGATACCAAGGAAGCGCACGCGAAATACGTCCGCCCGCTGGCAGTCATCGAGGGGCCGTTGATGGCGGGGATGGCGGTGGTCGGCGATTTGTTTGGCGCGGGTAAAATGTTTTTGCCGCAGGTGGTGAAATCCGCCCGGGTGATGAAAAAGGCGGTCAATTATCTCACCCCGTTCATGGAAGCGGAAAAAGCCGCCATGGCGGCTCGTGGCGAAGAGGTCAAATCGCAGGGGAAAATCGTGCTGGCGACCGTGAAAGGGGACGTGCATGACATCGGCAAGAACATCGTTGGAGTCGTGCTGGCTTGTAATAATTACGAGGTGATTGATCTGGGAGTCATGGTGCCGAGCGAGAAAATTTTGGAAACCGCACGGCGGGAAAAGGCAGACGTCATCGGCTTGAGCGGCTTGATTACGCCGTCGCTGGATGAGATGGCGCACGTGGCGCACGAAATGGAACGCACCGGATGCAAACTGCCATTGTTGATTGGCGGGGCCACCACCACCAAAGCGCATACGGCGGTAAAAATTGCGCCCAACTATCACGAACCCGTGGTGCATGTATTGGATGCCAGTCGGGCGGTGCCGACGATGAGCAGCCTTTTGAGCGCCGAAAGCAAGCCGGCGTTCGTGGCTAAAATTACCGAGGAATACGAAAAACTGCGTGTGCGCCATCGGACCGCGCCGGTGAAATTGCTTACCTTGGAAGCCGCTCGCGCCAATGGTCCGAAACTCACGTACGATAACCCGCCTCAACCCGAATTCACCGGGGTCCGCACGTTAAGCTCCGACGGATTCAACGCCGCGGAGGGGAATGACCCAAGGGCGTTCGGACCGGCGCGCGCCTTTTCGGTTTCCCTTGAGGACATTGTGCCGGTCGTGGATTGGACTCCGCTGTTCCATGCGTGGGAACTGCGCGGAGTGTATCCCAAGATTCTTCAGCACGAACGGCACGGGGAACAAGCGCGACAATTGTTCGCCGACGCGCAAAAACTTTTGGAGGAAATCGTTGCCAAAAAATTACTGCGATTGCGCGCGGTGTATGGATTGTTTCCCGCCAACTCGGTCGGCGAGGACGTGCAACTTTATACTGACGCATCGCGGCAACAGGTACTGACCACCTTCCACTTCTTGCGGCAGCAGATGGACAAAGGCGATGGTACCCCGAATCGCTGTCTCGCGGACTTTGTGGCGCCACATCTGCGGGGGGCGTCGGATAACATGTTACCGGATCATATCGGTGCGTTTGCGGTGACTTCTGGAATGGGTTTGAAAGAACTGATCGAGCGTTTCAAGGCGGAGCATGACGATTACAACGCCATCATGGCGGAAGCGCTGGCCGATCGCCTGGCGGAAGGTTTTGCGGAATATCTTCACAAACGCGTTCGCCTCGAATGGGGATTTGGCCGCACCGAAAATCTCACCACCGAGGAATTGATCGCGGAGAAATACCGCGGCATTCGCCCGGCGGCGGGTTATCCAGCCTGCCCCGATCATCCCGAGAAAGCCACGCTTTGGAAGCTGCTTGATGTCGAGCGGCGCACCGGCATCAAGCTGACGGAAAACTTTGCCATGTGGCCAGGCTCAAGCGTGAGCGGACTTTATTTCGCGCACCCGGAAGCCAAGTACTTCGCCGTTGGTAAACTGGGCAAAGACCAGATTGAAGATCACGCCCGGCGAAAAAATATTCCGGTGGCCGAGGACGAACGCTGGCTCGGGCCGTGGTTGAATTACAACTCGTAACCTTCGTAACCGTGGGGCTCCGGCGTTTGCGGGTAGCGGCACTTCGCCTTGCTTTCGGCAACACAGTGTCGAAAGCGTCGCTGCCAGGATTTACTCCAATTGCACCCGTTCCTGCGCGTCCCATTGCGACATGTCGGAGAGGATTACTTGTTCGCCCACCTGCAGGCCGCCGGTGATTTCCACCGCGTTCACCGAGCAGCGTCCCAGCTTGACCGCCACGCGCACCGCAGTCTTGCCGCTGTCCACAACTTTGAACAATCCCACTGTGCTGTCGGGTTGGGCTTGTACGGGGCGACCCAGATACATCACGTCCGTCAACCGCTCCAACTGGATCGTGCCGTCCACGCTCAGGTCGGGCCGCGCGCCTCGGGGCAATGGCGTGGTCAAAGCCACGTCCACCGTCACCGTGCCGTTTTCCACGGCGGGATCAATGCGCGTTACGCGTCCGGATACCACGCCGTTGCGGGTGTCAATTTCCGCAGGTTGGTCCAGTTGGATGTCCCGCGCCTGCGTCTCGGCGATGCGGATCGCGGCCTTCAACTTCGCCGGATTGGCGACACGCGCCACCAAGGCTCCCGCCGGGAGTTGTTGTCCGACTTGCAGGGGATTGGTCGTATCTCCCAGTCGTTGCAATACGCCGTCCATGCCCGCGCGGACCTTAAGCGCCTCGACCTGACGACGCTTCAACTCCAATAGCGCGTCGTACTGCGCGATCTTTTCCTCCTGGGCGGCGATCTGCGCTTGGGCGGCGGCGGTGCTTATTTGCAAACGCTCCTGCTCGATGGCCAGCACTATCTCGAGTTGTTCGGCTTTGGTCCGGGCCTGTTGTACGGTCAGTGCCGCGACCAGACCGCTTTTGCCAAGAGCCTCGTTCACTTCAAAATCCTGCTTCGCGCTGGTGTAATTGGCCTGCGCGTTCGCCACCGCCGCGCGTTGCGTCAACTTCTGCGATTCCAATTGCACGCGCAGATTGGCCAGTTCCGCTTTGGCGGCTTTAACTTGCGATTCCGCTTCGAATCCCGCCTGCTCCAGTTCCGGGTTGCTCAACTCAACCAGCACCGTGTCCGCCTGCACCGCCGCGCCGGGCAAAACCAGCACGCGCTCAACGCGGCCTGCGTTGATCGTTGGGATCCAGCGAATATCCTCGGGCACCAACGTCCCGTTGCCGCGCACCTGACGCAACATTTCACCGCGCTTCACCGTGTCCATCCAGATTGAAGCCTTTTCCACGCGCGGCGCAGCCGGTTTAAGGCGGGACAATCCCAGCGTGATCAGCGCGATGACGATGATTCCCGCGCTGATGGACAACCAGCGGCGGCGCTGGCGTCGTCGTTTGACCTCGGTTGAAACAGGCACGTCCATGGTTAATGAATTTCCTGTGAGTCGGCTCCAACTTCACCGAATCTATAGTGATTCTCAAAACCGATTTCCGGATTGTTTACCGCTGAGACGCCGAGACGCCGAGAAAACAACGGGAAAATCGCTCTGCGTCTCTGCGTTTCGGCGGTGATTCGGAAATTATTTTTGCGAACCATTCCAGATGGAGCGGACGCACGTCCGCTGCTACAAGATTCATGGTGGCGTTTCCAGTTCATCGCGTTCTCGCCGTTTCCCCGGCCACAACCTGTCCATCGAACAGGCGGATGGTTTTCTGCGCATCACGCGCAAAACGATCATCGTGCGTCACCAGACAGATTGTCGCGCCCTCGGCGTGCAACTCGCGCAACAACGCCATCACCGCCTCGCCGTTCTTGGAATCGAGATTCCCCGTCGGCTCGTCCGCCAGCAGAATCGCGGGCCGCCCGCCCAGCGCCCGTGCCACCGCCACGCGCTGTTGCTGCCCGCCGGACAATTGCGCCGGATAATGCTTCGCCCGCGCCGTCATGCCGACTTTCGCCAGCGCCTCGTCCACGCGCTCGCGCCGCTCCTCCTTGGTCAACCCGCGATACGTCAGCGGTAACTCGACGTTTTCCCATACCGTCAAATCACCGATGAGATTGAAGCTTTGAAAAATGAAACCGATCTCGCGATTGCGGACCTTCGCGCGCTGGGCGTGATTCAGATTGGCCACCGGCTCGCCGCGCAATTCATAGCGGCCGCTCGTCGGGGAATCCAGCAGGCCGAGGATGGAAAGCAACGTGGACTTGCCGCAGCCGGACGGCCCGGAGATGGACACGTATTCGCCGTGGCAAATCTCGAAACTCACGCCGGATAGCGCGTGTGTTTCCACTTCATCCGTGAGGAAGATTTTTTGAATCTCCGCCAGTTGAATCAAGGGAATGGTTGTTGTAGGCATAAAACCAAAATCATTCGTGACGCAGCGCCACCATCGGATCCACCTTCGCCGCGCGGCGGGCGGGCAACCAGCAGGCGAACATCGCCACGGACAGTAGGAACAAAGCAACCCCCAGAAAGGTTGCTGGATCGGTGGGTTTCACTTCGTAAAGTTGACTGGTCAGCAGCCGCGTAAGCGCCAGCGATCCCACCAGTCCAACCACCAAGCCGACAACGGCGGGACCCATCCCTTGTCGGAGAATCAAGCCGAGCACATTCCGCGCATTCGCCCCGAGCGCCATGCGGATGCCGATCTCGCGCGTGCGTTGAGCGGCGGCATATCCCACCACTCCGTAAAGACCCACAGCCGTCAGTGCCAGTGCGGTGACGGCAAACAGGCCCAACAGCAGGCTGGTGAAGCGCGGTCGCGCCACGGCATCGGAAACCAATCGTTCCATCGTGCGGTAATTCGCGACCGGCAGGAAGGGATCGAGACTCTTCATCTCCGCGCGAATCGCGCGCTCCAAGGTCGCGTCGGACATGGCCCCAGCCCGGACAACGATCGTCATCATGTTCTGCGGGTCTTGTTCCAGTGGACGATATACCTGCGGACGCGGTTTTGCCTCGGGGCGGGAACTCCGTACGTCACGCACCACGCCCACCACGGTCAGCCAGGGAGCGTGATCATCGGTTTCTCCCAACTTAAGCCGGTGGCCCACCGCGTCGGTTCCAGCAAAGAAGTTGCGCGCGATCGTTTCGTTAATGATGCAAACCGGTGGCTGGTTCGCCGTATCTCGGCTGGTGAAATCACGGCCTCGCAGCAGTGCTATTCCCATCGTTTCAAAATAACCGGGAGTCGTTCTTCGCGTCTCGGCGTTGGGCGTGTTCTCCGCGCTCGGTAAAGGCTGTCCCTCGGCATAAAGCAGATCAATTTGTTCGGGGCCACCCAGAGGCAAGCTCGAAATGGCGGCGGCGGACCGGATGCCGGGGAGCTTGCCCAGCCGCTCCACCGCCTCCCGATAGAACTGCCTTTGGCGCTCGCCGCTGCCGTATTTTTCGCCATATAGTCCCACATCGAACGCGGTCAGATGCTGCGGCTGAAATCCCAAGTCCACCACTTGCAGGCGCAAAAAGCTTTGCGCCATCAATCCTGCACCCGTCAACAACACGACCGCCAGAGCCACTTCGCCTGCGACCAAGAGTCCGTGGGTCCGTTGCCAGCCTCTGGCGTTCCCGGAGCGTCCGCTCGCGTTCAACGCGCGGGCAAAATCCAGCCAACTGGCCCGCCAAGCCGGGGCGAGGCCGAAGATAATTCCACTAACCAGCGAGACCACAACGGTGAACAGAAGGACTCGTCCATCCAGCGTCGTTTCGTTGAGCCGAGCAATGTTCGGTGGAGCCAACACCAGAATGGCCCGGATACCGGTCGTACCGAGTACCAGCCCAAACAGGCCGCCGAGGGTGGAAAGGAGCAAACTCTCGGTCAGTAACTGGCGAAGAATGCGACTCCGCCCCGCTCCGAGGGCCGCTCGTACCGCGATTTCCTTCTGTCGCGCGTTCGCGCGGCACAGCAGCAAGTTCGCGAGGTTGGCACAGGCGATCAGCAGCACGAAGCCAACGGCACCGAGCAGCACGAACAATAGCGGGCGTAGCGTTCCTGCTACTTGGTTGGCCAAGGGACGCAGATGGACGATCCAGCCCTCGTGATCCGCGGGCGACTCCGTGGCCTGTCGGGCCGCAATGACGTTCATCTCGGTTTGGGCCTGACCGAGCGAAACCCCGTCCTTGATCCGCCCCATCGCGATGAAATCGCGGGTATCGTCCCGCTGCCAATACGCGGCATTCTCCGCGAACGGCAGCCAGATGTCCGTGCCCTTCATCAAGCCATAGGCTGGCGGCATCTCCGAACCGCGCGGGAAATTGAAGCCCGGCGGCATGATTCCAACGATCTCTCGCCGTTCCTGATTCACCGTGATAAATCGTCCGATCACATTCGGTTGACCGCCGAAACGACGCTGCCACAGCCCGTAGCTGATGATTGCTACCCGGTCAGTTCCCGGCTGCTCCTCTTCTGCGTTGAAACTTCGTCCCCACATCGGCGCCACGCCCAGCAGTGGGAAGAAATCTGCCGTGACCTGAATGCCGCCGATCCGCTCCGGATCGCCATCTTCCGCCAGATTGGCCGGCCAAGGACGAAATGCCGCAATTTGCTCGAAGGATCGTGCTTGCTGACGCCACTCGGTGAGATCCACTGGCGCCGGCGGCAGTTCCGAAAAACCCAAATCGAGCGCTGGATTATCTGTCCACAGCATCACCAGTCGGTCTGGTTGCTGATACGGCAGCGCCTTTAGCAGGACCGCATTAACGACACTGAAAATGGCGGTGTTCGCCCCAATGCCCAGCGCGAGCGTGAGGACGGCCACGGCGGTGAAACCGGGATTTTTGCGCAACTGGCGGAAGGCGAACTTGAGGTCCATCCACGTCGCCTCGCCAAAACTCGCGCCGCGAGCCTCGCGACATTCTTCACGCACACTTTGCAGATTTCCAAACCGCTTCCGCGCCTCCCGCGCCGCATCTTCCGGCGACATGCCCGCCGCGATGTTCTCCGCCGTGCGTTGTTCGAGGTGATAGCGCAACTCCTCGTCAATCTCCTGTTTCACCGCCCGTCGTTGTCCGAGCGAGCGGAATTGGCGGCGGAAGAAAGTGGAAATGTTCATGTGCGCGTTTGTTTCCGGTCAAACCGCTTGCAACACGAGCGTGATGGCCCGGTGAACGCGCTCCCAGAGGGCCGTCTCTTCCTCCAGTTGTTTGCGCCCGGCGCGGGTCAATTCATAAAATTTGGCGCGGCGGTTGTTTTCGGACTTGCCCCACTCCGCGCGAATCCAACCTTTTTCCTCCATGCGATAGAGCGCCGGGTAGAGCGAGCCTTCCTCCACCACGAGCACGTCATCGGAGCGTTGCTGGATGCGTTGGGCGATGGCGTAGCCGTGCATTGCTCCGGCGGTGAGGGTTTTGAGGATGAGCAAGTCCAGCGTGCCTTGCAGGAGTTCGGATTTGTTGGTGGCCATAGGTTGTCCTAGACGTTCTAGGGGAGAATAGACAGCTTGCCTAGATTGTCAAGGGGAGAGTTGCGCTCACCGGGAGCGGAGCACACAGTGCGCTTGTTTTTTACGTGGGACGGAATAATCTTGGGCGCATGAAGAATGACGTCGTGCGGGTTCAGATTCGCGGCATCCTCCCCGTCAACAACAGTTGTGCGTTATTTGTGGGAAATGACGAAAAGGTGTTCGTCATCAATATTGAACCGCAGATGGGGCACATCATTGGCATGTTTTTGCGCGACACGCCGAAGGAGCGGCCAATGACGCATGATCTCATGAGAAGCGTCTTCAAAGGATTCGGCATTTCGGTCGAGCGGGTGGTCATTACTGATTTGCGCAACGCCACGTATTACGCCCGACTTATTTTGTCGCAAAGCAATGAGGTCGCCAAAAAGTTGGTGGAAATTGACGCGCGCCCCAGCGATTGCCTGGCCCTGGCCTCGGCGGAAAAATGTAAGATTTACGTCAATCGTTCCCTGTTTGAGCAGCTCGAGGATATGACCGAGCAGTTCAATCAAATGAATCAAGGAGAAGATGCGCCAGAGTAAACTGGCCGAAAAACCCGCCGCAGCGGATAAGTCCGTGGCCCTGGTCCACGGCGACGATGATTTCGCCGTCAAACAACGCGCCAAGGAATTGTATCAGAAGTGGAGTGCGGAACTGGGCGGCGAAGATCATGAGATTATCGAGGCGTCCGTCAGTAACAGCGGTGAGACCCTCCGGGTCATCGGCAAACTTCGGGAAGCGCTGCAAACCCTTCCGTTCTTTGGTTCGGGCAAGGTTGTTTGGTTGCGTAACTGCAATTTTCTCAGCGATGAGAACGCAAAACCAGCCACAGCGGTTACTGATGCGTTGGCCGAGCTGTCCCAAGATCTGAAGGAGTTTTCCTGGGACAAGGTGCGGTTGCTGATTACTGCCGCGAAGGTGGACAAACGCAAGTCTATCTTCAAAACGCTGGAAAAAATCGGGCAGGTACAGAGCTTCGAAAGCTGGTCGGTCAATGACAAGGATTGGGCGGCTCGGGCGGAAGTACTGGTGCGAAATCAGATTCGGGAACGTGGCAAGCGCATGGGGGATGGCGCGTTGAGGGAATTGGTGGCCCGCGTCGGGCCGCAGCCGCGCCAACTGGTCAACGAAGTCGAAAAGCTTTGCCTCTACGCTGGTGATCGGGAGGAAATCACCATACAAGACGTGGAAGCCATCTCCGTGAGGAACAAGCAAGCGCGGGCTTTTGCGTTGGGCGACGCTTTGGGAGATCGGAATTTGGCGCGCTTGTTGGCGCGCTTGGATGAAGAATTGTGGGAGGCGCAATTCGACCGAGATAAGAATGAAATCGGGTTGCTCTATGGATTGATTTTCAAGGTCCGGGCCGTGCTCTTGTTAAAGGAGATGCTGCAGGAGGGATGGCTTCACGCGACGGGAGATTTTTCCAACTTCAAGTCGCAGTTGGCTGATGTTCCCAGGGCAAAATTACCTGAGGATAAAAAATACAATCCATTGGCGCTTAATCCGTATGTGTTATTCAGGGCCTTATCGCAGGTGAAAAACTATTCATCCGCGGAGTTGATTCGGGCGCTGGAACTATTGTTGCAGGCGAATCAAAGACTGGTCTCGAGTTCGTTGGACGAGCGGGTGGTTTTACAACAGGTTTTGATTGAGATCGTTGGGGTGACGCCAACACCGGGGCGGTCGAGTCGCTAACACGAGCGAGATTGAGGAACGAGGATGAGTGGAAAAAATCAGAAAAAATGACGACTTCTCCTGCTAACTTGATGGTGCTGACCGGTGACCGCTTTGCCTGCGTAAAAGTCACTGGACGGGCGACTTTTACTCAAGCGGTTGATTTCAAGGCGCTGCTCGCTGGTTTGGAAGCGCGGGGCTACCCCTGTATTGTTATCGAACTGTCAGAATGTTCGCTAATGGACAGCACCTTTCTTGGCGTGTTGGCCGCTTTGGCGGCCCGGCTGAATGTGGCCAACGGAGAATGTGAAACGCGGGCCATTGAGCTGCGTCATGCGAACGCACGGTTGGTTGATCTGCTCGAAAGCCTGGGGGTGTTGCATCTTTTCAAAATGGGACATGCGGAAACCGTAGATTCCGGCTATCAGACGGTGGCGACAGACGCTTGCCGACAATCACGCGAGGATTTGATCCAAGCCTCACTCGAGGCCCATGAGGCGCTCATGCAACTCAATCCCGATAACGTGGGAAAATTCAAAGAGGTCGCTAAATTCCTCAAAGACGATCTGAAAAAGCTTAAGAATACTAAGAAAATAACGTAAAAGCCGAATCCGCGACTTCCGGTATGATGGCAATTTATTTGACGATTAAAAACTGAACTAACTGCTTTTCTACGTTCGTATTTCTTATTTTCTCTCCGATAAATCATTTTATGATTGAGTTTTATCCGGGTTCCGCTAGCCTGAGCAGGCGTCAGGCTTTTGGAGTTACGGAGTTCCCAAGATTTCCAGACCGGAATCACGAAATAGTGTAAAAAACGGTTTTTCCGTTGGTTTTGCAATGTAGCGTGAGTCGTGTCTGCCCAAAAGCGTTACGCTTGGTTCATTAACACTATGCTAAAACGTAAGTCTGTCCGAAATACTACCGTTAAATCTCGAAATACTGCTCCAACGAGAAAACCTTCCCCAACCAAAGCCCCTTCCGTTCGGCGACGCTTCGTTCTGCCGAGCGTCCGGCGACAAAGCAAGGACTCCAGTGCGCCTGCCGCGGTCAAAGCGACGAAAGTAGCCAAAGTGGTCAAAGAGACCACGCCACGTCGCGGCGTCCAGGCGACCGAAGCGGCGAAGAAGCCCGAGTTGCCTACACAAATCGCGGCCATGGCGAATCCGAGCGCGAGCGCGGTGGATATGACTGAAACGGTGAAGATGCTGCTGCATCTTTCCCAGGAGAACGGCTACATCACGTTCGACGACATCAATGACATTCTGCCGGACGGCTTGACGCCGGAAGACTTGGACACGCTGTTCACCAAGCTGCGGAGTCTGGATATTGAGATTGTTGATCAAGCTGAGGTCCAGCGAACCGCCAAGAAGGACGAGGCGGAAGAGCCTGAAGAGGATTCGCGACTGGAAATTCTGGATGATCCGGTGCGGATGTACATGAACCAGATGGGCAAGGTGCCGCTGTTGACCCGGGAACAGGAAGTGGAGATTTGCAAGCGCATTGAAGACGCCGAAATCGCCATGAAGCAAATTATTTGCGGACTTGGGTTCACGGCCAAAGAGCATATCGCCATCGCGGAGAAATTGCTGAGTGAGCCGCCGAAAGAGCGGTTCGATCGCGTCGTGGTTGATAAAAAAGTTGCGAATCGCGAAGGTCACCTCAAAGACTTGCGCACCCTGATCAAGAAGGTTCGGGCGGCGGATGTCAAGGTGGATGAAAAATATGCGACGTTGATGAAAATCTCCCAAAAGGGCCGCAAGGAGAAGCTGTATAAGGAATTCATCAAACTAAGTCAAAAATTGCAGGAGATGTTTTCCAAGTTTGCGTACAAGCAGAAGGTCATCGAGGAGATGATTGTCGTGGCTGGAAACATTTACGAGAACTTGCAAACCAGTTCCCGTCGCGTTCAGGAACTGGAGCGCTTGCGGACCACCTCCGAGCGTCGGGCGACCATCGAAGCCGAGCAGGCGCGAATCCGCACTCTGGAGCAATTTGTTCGCATGCCGAAAGAGGAATTCTCGAAGGCGTTTGCCAATTTGAAGGACGCGGCGGATCGGGCGCATCGGGCGAAAACGCACATGGCCGAGGCCAATTTGCGCTTGGTGGTTTCCGTGGCTAAAAAATACACCAACCGCGGCCAATCGTTCCTCGATCTGATTCAGGAGGGCAACATTGGTTTGATGAAGGGCGTCGAAAAATTTGAATACCGGCGCGGTTACAAATTCTCCACCTACGCCATCTGGTGGATTCGTCAGGCCATCACGCGTTCGATTGCGGATCAGGCGCGTACCATCCGCATCCCGGTTCACATGATCGAAATCATGAACAAACTGTGGCGCGCGCAGAAACAACTCACCCAGGAACTGGGGCGCGAACCCACCCCGGAGGAGTTGGCGGATGAAATGCACATGCCGGTGAGCCGGATCAATTCGCTGCTCAAGATGGCGCAACAGCCCGTCTCACTGCACGCTCCCGTCGGTGATGACGGCGACGTCAGCGTGGGCGATTTTATCGAAGACAAAAGCGCGGAAAACCCTTCCGACGTCACCAGTTATTCATTGCTCAAAGAAAAGCTGGGCGACGTGCTTACCACGTTGACCGAGCGCGAACGCAAGATTCTCGAAATGCGGTTCGGTCTGGTGGATGGCTACGAACGCACTCTGGAGGAAATTGGCAAGATGTACAACGTCACCCGGGAACGCATCCGGCAGATTGAGGCCAAAGCGCTCCGCAAGCTGCGTCACCCGACGCGCGTGCGCCACTTGCAAGGATTCCTCGATAGCGAAGATGCCGCCGCGGCCTGAGGGGCAGGGGATGGTTGGGAATTACCCGTATTTATTCCACGTTTCGGAGCATTGGGTTTGACATGAGCCGAAGCGTTCGGAAAATTATCGCTCCCGGTGGCCAGAGTAGCTCAGGGGTAGAGCAGAGGACTCATAAGCCTTTGGTCGCAGGTTCAATTCCTGCCTCTGGCACCATGTTTTCAACGGCTTGCGCTGGTAACGGGCGCAGGCCGTCTTGTTAGCGGCCAGTCCCGAACCACTTTGCCACACTCCGATGATTGCTCGTAGCGTTTTTTATTACGCTTGAGTTCTCGGGCAATTCTGAAACGGAGATTTTCACCACCATACACGCCTGCCCAATCTGGTGTTTCCCGTTGTCGCGGTGTGATTGAGCCGATTGCATTGACCTGCGTTTGATTTCCCAAGTACGCAAACGGAAAGGATTTCGGAAGGAACGCAACCTCATCGGAGACCAACGTGGTAAAACCGAATTGCGCGCGTCGGCAGGTTAAATCAACGTTTCCTTTGAGCTGCTGTGCGGTCCGTTTGATTCACTTAACGGGATTTTGCTTCCGAGGCGGGGGCGAGAGAATTGATCTTTTGTCGGATGGAGGCGGCGTCGGCGTAATCGGGAATTTCGGCAAGGAGTTGCTCGTAATCGTGAATCGCATCGGCGTTGCGTCCCGCGTCCGTCAGGTGCCGACCCAATTCCAATCGCAAGCGCAGGCGTTGTTGCGGGGATGGGTTGTGTTCGAGCGCTCGTTCATACATCAGGATGGCGGAGCTGGGTTTGCCTTGAGCGAAGTAGAGTTCCGCCAATTTCTCGGATAGCACCGCACTCGGTCTGGTCAAGGGCGTGCTTTCGAGGAACGCGGTGAGTTCGCTCAAGTTCATGCCCCGCTCGCGGTTCAAATTGATCACGCGCTCGATGGCCCATTCCGCAAGGCGATTCGTTTGCGTGGTGAAGGTTTGAAAGTGTTCTTGCAGGGAGGTTTTGGCCGGGCGGTAAAGCGGATCGCCCACCACGGTGGTTTGCCAGGAAAGCACCGGTTGCGCGGCGTAGCTGGCCGTGCCGAAGTCGAATCCAAGCAATAACCAGCGGCTGGTAAAAACGCCGAGGTCCGGAGTGCCGCTCAGATAAGGTTCATCCACGCAGCCCATCGTGCAGGTGGCGCCTTTGGCGAGCAACGGCCCGACCCAGTGACGTTCGGTGGTGCGCAAGGAATTTGCGCTGTAGGAATGCAGGTGATAGGCAAACGCACCGGGCATAAACTCCACGCGCGGCAGCGTGAAGGGGCCACTCACGTTTTCCTGATACCAACCCATGTAAAGCGCGATGTGACTCATGGGGAAGCCGACTGGAAACGTGGCCCCGTTTTCATCAATCGTGGTGTCGAAGCCCGCAACCTGAGACATTTTTGCCGCTTCGCGAATCCAATCATCGCCCGGTTTGTAGCTGGGATCGGAAATGTTGCGCACATCAAAATAGGCGCGGCCCCACAGACCATCGCGTTCCGCCTCCAACGCCTTGTCCACCAGACCGCGCGCGATGGCGGCGTTGGGGCCGTCGAGTCGGGCGACGATTAAAATGCCGTTGGTGGGGTGGAATTCGGCGGCGTTGGTGACACCGTAGAATAGGTTCAGCGTTGGTCCGGTGAGCGGATAACCTTGCGCGGCCAGCGGCAGACAAGCCAGCTCGCTATCCACGGCGGCTTCATTGCGGCGCAGTTCCGGTCGCAACGTGGCGGCGATGGGTTCGGACAACTCGTTATCGCGGCGGATTTTCAACGGCACGCCGTAGCACAAAACCAGATAGCGGATTTTGGACGCCACGACTTTGCGCGCCACCACGCGTCGGGTGTTGTTGGTGTCGGGCAGTTCGCCTTTGCCGATTTGCCAGAGCTTCAATTCCTGCAGTTGCTGTTGCAACGGGAGTTGGAGCTGTCCGCGAAATTCACCGCGAGACATGGTTTCGCCATCGGACAATTCAAAGCCGAGCACCTGTTCCTGGGGCACCTGGCGGAGGCGCGCGTAATAGTAAGCGAGCGATTTGGATTCGTCCAATTTGCGATTGTAAACCACTACCACTTCCGAGCCGTCGGCCCATAGCGAAACCGCACTGGTCAGCAGCCACCAGCCGATCAGGATGAAGAGGCGGTTGGGTTTCAATTTTTAGGCGGAGGAGATGGCTCCGTTACTTTCCACTTTCAAACCGTCCCACGCGAGCCAGATATCCGGGGGCAGCTCGGCCTGAGTTTTGTCGTGGTCATAATCCTGGGTGAGATGCGTGAGATAAGTGTGGTTGGCGCGAATGCGTCGCGCGGCGGTGAGCGCTTCGTCCAGGCACATGTGGGTGGGATGCGGCGCCAAGCGCAACGCATCGAGCACCACGATGTCCGTGCCTTGAACTTGTTCCACCACGGCCGGCGGAACTTCCTTGCAATCGTTCAAGTAAGCGAGCCGTTTGACGCCGTTTTGCCGGAACAAAAATCCGGTGGTCGTGAACCGACCGTGGGGCAAGGGCAGAGGAACGATTTCCAAATCGCCAATGCTAAATGGGCCGGTGATTTCGTGGGGTTGCGGCATGAAGTAACCCTTGGGCCACGGCCCATCGTGGAACGCATATTTGAACACGCGCCGCAGAACGTCCATGGTTTCCGCGCTGGCATACACCGGCAAGGTGCGATCGCCATTCAGGTCGCAGAACCGCCGGCAATCGTCCATGCCCATGATGTGATCCGCGTGTCCATGCGTCACCAGCACCGCATCCACTTGATGAATCTTTTCCCGCAACGCCTGGATGCGCAGTTCGGGGGAGGTGTCAATTAAGAGGCGGACCTGGTCGGTGGCGACGTAAGCCGAAGGCCGGGTGCGCCAGTTTTTGGGATTGGCCAGAAATTCGGGCGGATAATCACGTCCAATGATGGGCACGCCTTGCGAGGTGCCACTGCCGAGAAATAACAAAGAGAACGCCATAGAACCAAATCTCCTGCGAGTTTATATCGCCCGACAAGGTATCGCGAACCTTTTCAAAGGCGGATTCAATTTACTGTTTTGGTAAGCGAACGGACATGGCTTCACTCAGGATTCTCTGAAAAAAAGCCGGGAATTACGGGAGTTTAACCTTGAAAGGGGGTGGTTCGGATGGAACAGTCCCTCCATGCCTTGGCGCGTTACGACTTGGAGCGGTGTGTTACTCATCATCAACCTTGGAGTCCACTTAACCTGCGGACAGGTTTATTTGAACGAAGTGGTGGCGACCTCTGCCGAGCGGACGCTGCAACGAGCAAGCGGTCAGTACCCGTGGATCGGGAACACGACTTCATGGCCGTCTCTGGCTTATGACGATTCGCAGTGGCGTTCTGGTCCAGGGCCATTTGGTTTTGGAAGCTTCAGTGGCGTCACCTTGGGGACCGATGTGGCGGGGATGGTTAAACAACGGGCCGCGTCGCTTTACCTACGCAAATCATTTAGCGTCACGGCGGCGCAAGCGGCCAGTGGCGCGGCGCTGTTTTTCACGTTGCGTTACAATGACGGCTTCATCGCTTTTCTGAATGGCCGGGAAATCGCGCGGCGCAATATGGGTAATCCGGGCATGTTCGCTTTCCACGATCAAACGGCGTTCAACCCCAGATCCACAACGGCTGCTGCGGAAACGATTAACATAGGCGCGGCCAACACCCAACTGATCGAGGGCGAAAACGTGCTTTGCGTTCAAGTCCACAACCAAGCGGTCGGCGGCTCGGTGGGAGACACGCTGCTCTTTCTGGCCGATCTGCAACTCGTCGGCGGGGCCACGCTGGTGACGCAAGGCTCTGATTGGAAATACTTCCCCGGCTTGGTGGAGCCGTCGGGCGGCGTCTTGGATTACGGATTTCATGAGGCTTCCTTTTCGCTCACCTTGAGCACGACGCCGTCGGACGCAGAGATTCGTTACACTTTGGACGGCAGCGAACCCAATCCCGGTCTGCTCTACACCGGTCCGCTTTCCATCACGACCGATCAGATTGTGCGCGCGCGTGCGGTGCGGTCGGGAGCGGCTCCGTCGCGCATCGTCACGCATACGTATTTGATGCAGGAGACGGCGGCGAAGAAGTCGCTTGCCGCGTTGTGTTTGGGAGGTGATCCGGCGTTGACTTATTACGGACCCAATGCCAGTGGTGGTCCGGCCCTCGGGGAGGGCATCTTTGCCATTAAAGGCGGAACGTACGTGGCGGGTACCTGGACGGCGAATAATGATACGGCGGCCTTTAACTTTCCCATGTTACTGGGGCGTGCCAGCGAGAAGCCCGGCACGTTGGAGTTTTATCCGTTGAACGGTGAACCGTTGCGAACCGATCTCGGGGTGCGGCTTTCGGGCAGTCCGTATTCCCGGCCGCGCTACACGCTGACCGATGCGCCTTCGGCGCGCTTTACTCCTTCCTTCATGCGTAAACCGTCCTTCAACCTTTACTTCCGCTCTGAGTGGGGTGAGCGTCCGCAGGAATATCCATTCTTCGCCGATGCCGCGACGACCCGCTTCAAGGATATCCGCGTCCGCGCCGGCAAGAACGACATCCAGAATCCATTCATCCTCGACGAGTGGGTGCGGCGGTTGTTTATCGCCATGGGGCAACAAGGCAGCTTGGGCACGTTCAACACGCTTTACATCAACGGCGTGTTCAAAGGGTACTACAATTTGTGCGAGCATTTACGCGAAGCCTTCATGCAGGAACATTATCAAAGCTCCGAAGCTTGGGATGTCCAACAGGTCAACGACTTTACCAGCGGCAACGCGACCCACTGGAAAAAGACCCTGGCCTATGTGCGCGGTGCGAATCTTTCGGATCCGGAGGCGTACCGGCAGGTTTCCGATTACCTGGAGGTGGACAACTACATTGATTACCTGATCCTCAATTCGTTCAGCGCGATGTGGGATTGGCCCAACAACAACTGGGTGGCCGCTCGTGAACGCAGTGAATCGGGGCGCTGGCGTTTTTACGTGTGGGATGCCGAGGGCAGTTTTGGGCAAAGCGGAAGGAACCCGGACTACAACAGCTTCACCAGCGATCTCATCATTGGCAACGCTGGCACGACGGGCGACAACTACATTCCCGCGTTGTACACGTTGCTGCGGGTTTCTCCAGAATTCCGGCTGCGCTTCGCGGATCGGGTACAGAAACATTTCTTCAATGATGGCGCGTTGGTGAGCACCAACATTCAAGCCATCTACCAAACGCTGCGGGCCGCGATCAACCCAATCATGCTTGAAGTTCAGGGCAGTGCGGTGAATGACAGCTTTTACAATGCCTGGATCGTCAATGACACCCGTCGCGATATTTATTTCACGCAATTGTCCGCTCAAAACCTCTGGCCCAGTTTGATCGCTCCGAGCCTCAGCCACCTCGGCGGGGTGGTGGCGAGCGGCCTGGCTCTCAATCTCAGTAATCCCAATGGTTACGGCACGATTTATTTTACGACGGACGGAACCGATCCCCGCGCGCTGGGCGGCGCCATCGCGGGCACGGCTTACACAAATCCCATCACGATCCAACAAACGACCACGGTGCAGGCGCGGGTGCGGAGTGAGAGCGGCGATTGGAGTCCGGTCATCGTCGCGTCGTTCATCGTGCCAACGTCGGTTCCAGTCTTCCTCCCGACGGGTAGCGGGGATTGGACTGTGGATGATAATTGGTCCAGCGCGCCGTTGCCTTATCCGAATGATATCGGTCAGGCCGTGGCCATTCCGCCAGCCGATGCGGATCGCAATGTGAATCTGCGCGCGCCCGTCACGGTGGGCGTGATTCAGTTTCCGCAGGGTGAAGCCACGACGCGGAATCGGGTTCGGGATCAGGGCACGGACAACTCGCTCACGTTCCAACAGACGAATGGTCCGGCGTTGATTGAAGTGGGCGGCGACGGCAGTGGTTACGTGGAGTTCGACGTTGGTGCGGGAGTGAATTTGCAATCGGATCTCCAGTTGACTGTTACCAATCTGGTGGGCGACGCGGATTACGGCGCGCTGCGTTTGCGTAACAACTGGTCCGGGCCGGGAGGATTGATCAAAGCCGGTCTCGGGATCGCGTCTCTGACTGGCGATGCCAAAACTTACACCGGAAGCACCGTGATTGAGCAAGGCGTGTTACAGGTGACTGGACCGGCCGCGCCCATTGCGTCCTCGTCGGTTTCGGTTCAATCAGGTGGCCAGCTTCGTTTGACTTCGGGCAGCGATCCCGGCGAACCGCGCCTTTACACTTTTGGTGGACCGATCTCGCTGGCGGGGGCCGGACGCGGAGCGGAAATTTCCGAGGGGCAAGCGCAAGGCCGATTGGGCGCGCTGCGTTACGATCCCGGCTCGGGCAACAATCAAGCCTTACTCACCAATTCAATTGTGCTGACCGCGCCAAGTGAAGTGCATGTGGCCGGCAGTCGCAATCGGCTCACGCTGGCGGGAGCAGTGAGTGGTGCGCAACCGCTCACCAAATCCGGCGGCGGCACTTTGGAACTGGCTGCAAATGATCCGGTTTCAATTGGCGCGATTCAGGTGGATAATGGTTCGCTCCTCCTTTCCGGCGACGTTGAAGCGCCCATCAATGTTGCGGCTCCGGCGTTACTCACCGGTGCGGGTAGTGCGGGTGCTTTGAGCGGAACGGGAACGCTGTGCTTGGAAGAAATTTTGAGCGCCCCGTCCATCACCGGTTTGACGCAGCAGTTCGTATTTACAAAAACTGGCTCGCCGAATTATGGTCAAACTCCAATTGCCAACGGGGTGTTGCTGCTCGCCAATCCTCCCACCGCTGTGGCGGCAATCGAGGTCTTTCTACCCGTGGCCCCCGCGCCTGACGCCAGATTCCGCGGCGGTTATTTTCTGCCTTACGCACTGGATCTGTCGGCGGCGGTGACTGCCGCGCCCCAACACGTTTGGGTTCTGGACCCGGAAGGATCACGGCAGTTTAAGGATCAAACATGGTCCGAGCTTGGGACGGTTCAAATCACCACCGTGGCGGAGGCGGCCGATTTTGGCGGCGGCCAAGTGTTTGGGCGCACCCTGGAAGTTCGCGTGGAGGGAGCGCCGGTTTCATTTGCGGCCTGGCAGGCGGCCGCGTTTCCAGATCCCGCCGATCTTGCCGATCCCGAAATCGCCGGCCCCGGCGCCGATCCGCTTCACAGTGGTGTGTCCAATTTACTGCGCTACGCCCTGGGTTTGGGCCTGACGGATAATCCGGCGGAGCGGGCGCCACAATTTGTGGGATCGGCTTCCGCACCGGCGATCCGCTTTCCCTTCGACTCCGGACGCAACGACATCGCTTATGTCGTTGAATCCGTCTTCGACGTCACCGATTGGTCCAACGCCACCGTTCTTTTTGATTCGCGGGCGGATTTTCCTCCGGCGACGGAATCCGGTTGGATCACCATTCACGACCCCGCGCCATCCACCCAACAACGGTTCTATCGGCTCAAAATTATTCCACTGCCGCCGGGGTGAGTTGAGAAGCGACGGAATTCAGTTCGCGCTCTGAAAACCTGGCGTCATGGCGTCGGGTAAACGCAAAACGCGGCCGGATTGCATTTTCGAGATTGCGCACGATTGCATTTTGCCATTGCCGAAAAATGGCCGCATCCGCAAATTCTCGCGGACGCAGACATGCTCGCAACGCTCCGTATCAAGAACCTGGCACTGGTCAGTGATCTGACGTTGGAACTCCAATCGGGTTACAACGTCATCACCGGTGAAACCGGCGCGGGCAAATCCATTATTCTTGGCGCGTTGAATCTCGTGCTGGGCCAGCGCGCGGACCGGGCGTTGATTCGTGCCGACAGCGATTCCTGCGCAGTCGAAGCGGTATTCGATTTGCGCGACGTGATGGCTTCGCGCCGGGCCATCTTGCTGAAACGCGAGTTGCCGGAATGGTTGGCGGCGAACGGGCTTGAGCCGTGCGAAGCGGGGCAGTTGATTCTGAAACGCACTTTCACCAACGCGGGGGCGAACCGCCAGTTCATCAACGGCTCCGCCACGACGTTGAGCAATTTGGCCGAGATCGGCGCGTGGCTTGTGGACCTGCACGGACCGCATGATCATCAATCCTTGCTGCAACCAGCCAAGCAACTGACCATCCTCGACGCCTTTGGTGGACTCGAGCAATCGCGCGCCGAGTTTGCCGCGCTGGTGCGGCAAATTGCCAGTTTGGAAGCGGAAAAGGCGGCGCTGGTTGGCGATGAAAAGACCTACGCGCAGCAGTTGGATTTATTACGCTTTCAAGTGCAGGAAATCGAAGCGGCCCGGCTGCAACCAGATGAGGAGGAAGCGCTCGTGGCGGAGCATCATCGCGCCAGCAACGCGGCGCGTCTGTTGCAGTTGAGCCAGACCGCGTTGGACGGACTCGCGGAAGGCGATGGGGCGTTGCTGTCGCAGGCGGAAAGTATTGGTCGCATTCTGCAAGAGTTACAACGGGTGGACGCGGGGGCGACGCCGCTGACGGAATTGCACGAGCAGGGGATTGTTGCCTGGCGCGAGTTGCAGACGGCGCTGCTGCGCTACGCCGACCGGGTGGAGGTGGATCCGGCGCGGCTGAACGAATTGGAGGAACGCTTGAATCTCATCAATGCGTTGAAACGCAAGTACGGCCCCAACCTCGGCGCGGTCCTGGCTTTCGGCGCTTCGGCGCGCGCCCGATTGCAAACTCTGGAATCTCGCGATGCCGAACTCGCGCGCTTGGCGGCGGCGTCGAGTCAGATGGAGCGGGAGTTGGTTGAAATTGGGCGCAAACTGACCGCTGGGCGAAAAAAAGCCATTCCTCAGTTGACTCAGGCCGCCATGCGTCAGTTGGCCGATCTCGGCTTCAAACAGTCCCGGTTTGAAGTGAAATTGGAGTCGGCGCTTGCCGCTCATACCGCCGCGGGCGCCGCAAATGGAAAGTGGCGCGCTTCGGGTTTTGATGAGATCGAGTTTCAATTTTCACCCAACGTCGGCGAACCGTTGAAGCCGTTGCGCGCCATTGCTTCCTCGGGCGAAATGGCTCGCGTCATGTTGGCATTGAAAACCGTGTTGGCAGCCCAGGACGAAATCCCCGTGCTGATCTTTGACGAAGTGGACGCCAACGTCGGCGGTGAAACCGCGCATGCCGTCGGCGAGAAAATGAAACAGATCGCCGCGCAACATCAGGTGCTGTGCATCACGCATTTGCCGCAGGTGGCGGCGGCCGCCGCCGCGCATTATGTCGTCACCAAGCAGGTGAAGGCGGGCCGGACCATTTCCGAAATTACCCGGCTCGACCCGAAAGCGCGCGTGACCGAACTGGCCCGGATGTTGGGTGGCCAAAGCGGCGCGGCCCGGAAACACGCGGAAACCTTGCTGGAGTGAGCGAACGATGTTGGGGTGATTTCAGCTTTCCTGTGGCCGCACTCAATGTCCGTTCGGCGCGACGAGTTTGAGTCCCACCACTCCCGCGACGATCAATCCGATGCAGACGAGGCGCAGGACTTCACGCGATTCACCAAAGCAAAACATTCCGATCAACGCCGTGCCGACCGCGCCAATTGTTAAGTGCCGCAGTGCCGTCGTAAGAAGTGCCGTTTTCTGGCCGAATTGGGGTCATAAGCTCGGGTGAGTTTACGATCTCAGCGCGGCCAAAGCGCCGTCAGTGTGCCGTCCTTCCCTTTTCCATTATCTCACTCAACCGAGTTGCGCCGTCAGCGGGGCCGTAAAAAAGCTTGACGGTGGCAGTGAGCTTTGGGCAAGCAGTTGAAATGTCTCACCGGCCTTTTCGTTTTGTACGCGATGAACCCGCGTTGAAGGAGTCGCTTTTTCGCTCAAGCAGCAGCGCTGTCCCCGCTGCGGTCAAGTGGAAACACTGAATCGGCACAGCATTCTTCGTGGCAATGATCCGGCCAAAACCAGCGGCCAACTCGTCCGTGGTCAGCGGGTGTTTTGTACCAATCGCGGGCTGCGTGGCGGCTGTGGCAAAACATTTTCCATCCTGCTGGCGGAGATTTTACCACGACACACGTTGACCGCTTCGCTGGTGTGGCGGTGGCTGCTGGAACTGCTGGCCGGACTTTCGATCAAAGCCGCCGTGGAAAAATCGCGTCTGCCTTTTGCCGTGGAAGCGTTCTATCGGTTGCGGCGCGGACTGCGGCGGTGCCTGGCTTCGGTGCGAACGCGGCTTTGCCGGGAACAATCGCCGCCGGTCAGCGCACACACCGATCCGTTGCTGCAAACTGTGGAACATCTGCGGGCCGTCTTTCCTGACCATGAGTGTCCACCGGCAGCCTTTCAACTCCGGTTTCAACGTCCGTTTTTGGGATAAACCGGCCAGCACAGCCGCTGACTTTTGCCGAATTATCACGTCGGAATTTTGCCGGCGGGTTTTGCGGACCGGCGACAACACGACAATCCCATCCCTGTTGGTGCCCGGTGTCCGGTAGCGTCGCCGGCGTGAATGCCAACCACTCCACTAAATAATGACTCATGCGAAATCCCACCGCCTATTTGAAAATGCGGGTGCTCGGGGCCATTGACATGGCCGCGGGCAACTCGATTCAGGCCCGCATCCGGGCCGTCAGCCAGATGACCTTCACCGACGAGGAAGGCCACTCGCGCCAGTTCACCTGGCGCACGATCCAGACCTGGTATTCGCGTTATCAGAAACATGGCGTGACCGTCATGGAAAACCAGCCGCGCTCCGACAAGGGCAAACGCCGCAAGGTGGTGATCGAAGACGTGCTGGACGCGGTGCAAAAGGTGTTGCCCAAGGTTCACGGCAAAGCTCCGGCGCGGGCCTTGCTCTACCGGCTGTGCATTGAGGCCGGACTCATCACCCGTTCCCAAATTGCACCCAACACCTTCAACCGGCTGGTGCGGGAGTTTGAACTGCTCAAACCTGACGCCGAGGCCAGCAAGAAAATCCGGCTGGCTTTTGCCAAGGCCCACGCCAACGAAATGTGGCAGGCCGACACGCTCTGCGGCCCGTTTGTAACCATCAACGGCGTGCCGGTGCAAACGCGGCTGATCGCCTTTTTGGACGATGCTTCGCGCGTCTGCTGTCACGGCCAGTTCTTCCCGGCCGAAAATGTGGACGCCCTGATCGAATCGCTCCGCGCGGCGTTTTACAAACGCGGCGTGCCCCACGCGCTGTATGTGGACAACGGCTCGATTTACAGCTCCAAGGAAATCATCCAGATCTGCGCCCGGGTCGGCTGCCTGCTGCATCACACACCGGTCAGGGATGGCGCGGCCAAAGGAAAAATCGAACGGTTTTTCCGAACCGTCCGCGACCAGTTTTTAGCGCGCGACCTGGATTTGAGTTCGCTCGACGCGCTCAATCGCCAGTTCACGCAGTGGGTCGAGGAGCATTACAACGCCCAACTGCATTCCGTGCTGGGCATGAGTCCGCTGGATCGCTACGCGCTGGATCGCAAGTGGGTTCGCTTTCTGCCGCCAAATGAGGCCAACGATGAGTTGTTCTTTGTCGAGGAAGAGCGCCATGTCCGCGCCGACAACACTTTCGCGTTCAAATCGCTTCGCTGGGAAGCGCCACGTCACTTGCCGGATCGCACCATCCACATTCGTTTCCAGCGTTCGCAGCCGGTCAGTCGCGTGGTGGTTTATTACAAAGGCGAGCGCATGGGCGAAGCGCGTTTGCTCGATGCCATCGCTAACGACAGAAAACCGCTCAACCCGCCAACTGAAATTTAATTTATGATCCGCTCCCATTTTGGGCTCCAACGCAATCCCTTTGACCCGGAAGCCCTCACGCTGCTGGCCCACCAGCAGGAAATCTTCGACATCCTCCGCGTCCATGCCCAGCAAGGCGGTTTGTGTCTGGTGCTCGGCGAACCCGGCACCGGCAAAAGCGTCCTCAAACAAACGCTCCTGACCCACGACCCCAAACGCATGATCACGCCCGTGGTCAACCGCACCTTGCACACTTACCACAACACGCTCCGCATCCTCTGCGAAGCCTTTCAGATCGAGTTTGAAGGCCGCGACCATTCAACCCCATTGGAGAAAAGACTGTGACCAGCCCATCGCTTAAAAATGTCCGGTGGTCGCGCGCGCAAATCCGCGCCGCCCGGCTCGCCCCGCTGGTGCCGCTGCTCCAGCAACGCAAGTTGGAACTCATCGCCCGCGCGGCGGGCAATTTTATTTTGCCCGCCTATCCCGGCCTCATCGTCAAAGACAGTTACTGGCGCTGGCCCGAACGCAATCTGGCCGGCAACGCCATTGACTTCCACGTCCAAGTTCTTGGCCTGTCCTTCCACGACGCCATGCGCCAGATCACCGGCACATAATCCAGCCGCTGGCGTCATAACGCTACGACGCCAGTTCGGCCAAACGCCGCTGCACCGGCAAAATCCCGGCCTTACGACGCCAGTGCGGCAAACCGCCAGAGTAGCGGTCACTTACGATGCCAATGTGGTGAGAAATCCTCCAGTCACTTGAAAATCTAAAAATGAACCAGCCGCGTCATAACCTTACGATCAGAGCGCGGCTATTCGGCTACGAATTACGATGCCAGTGCGGTCAAACGGCCAAAAACCTTACGACGCCAGTTCGGCAAGTTTTACGATGTCAAAAAAGTTCGTAACAGCCAATTCCGGTCCAGACGGCGTACGCAGTCCCAATGGGAATGGATTTGAGCGCCTGCCCGAGCAATACGAAGCTCAGAATCATGCCGATGGCTGTAGCGACGCTCGGCCAGAACCGCGTGAAGCCGTCCGTGTATTTCAGACCAATCGCCCAACCGATTTCAAACGCGCCCGCAATAAGGAGGAAAATCCAAGCCATAACGCGGAGCTTCGCATGAAAAGCGTTCGGAGGCGAGAAGCTCTTCCGGGGCCAAATCATTTTTCGGTGGCACACTTCCTGTAATGGTTGGCGTGTCGAGTTCAACTGCGCCGCTCGGGTAATCAATCCCCCACAACCGCCCGGCAGCGTCATACCGGTTGGTCGTTCCACCCGTGTTGTCCGTCATCACCGTCACAGCGTCGTTGCCGTTATACTCGAAGCTCGCCGTCTCGCCAAGCGTCGAACTCCGATTGGTCAGGCGACCGGCAAAGTCGTAATGGTTGGTCAACGCCACGCCCGTGGGCAGCCGCACCCCGCTCAACCGATTCTCTTCGTTGTAGAAGTTCGTGAGCGAATTCCCGTCCCCAAACCGGATGCTCTTTACGTTATCCAGGTCATCATACGTGTAGCTCAACGTCTCGCCCGTCGGACTCAGCACGTTGGTCAACGCGCCCGTCTCCGCATCAAACTGATTCGTCCACCACGTTGCCCCGCTCAAATCCGTGGCGCGATACAACCGGCCCAAACTGTCGTAATCATAGCGCCGGGTGCGATTGCCCTCATCCGTGATCGCCACGGGATATTCCTCCGCCTCCTGTTCCTGGTTTTGCCCCCGCGTTCTTCATCAATCGGACAAGTGACAGCGAACTTGCCAGCGTCAGGGCCGTTTCCCCTTTCTCGGTCACATGGCTTAAGTCTGCACCGTGCTTGATCAACAACTTCACCATCTCTTTTTGGCCATTTAGCTTCGGATAAGCTGCGGGCGTTGCCCCTATGGGCCGAATCCTTCTTCCACGAGATTTTGTCCCTGGCAGTGACAGCGGGTTAAAGAGAGCCCAAAACAATGGGGTCCAACCATCGGAATCCTGCTCATTCGCATCGGCACCTTTGGAAAGAAGGTAACGGACCATTTCCACTCGCTTGGCACGAGCAGCCGAAATTAGCAGCCCCGAGGTTCTAGGATTTGACCCTTTGCTCACCAACAGTTCTAGCAAACTAACATCGCGCGAATAAATCGCGGTTTGGATAGGATCTCCCAAGCGATTTCCGAGTGGATTTGGAACAGCCCCTGCGCACAATAACAGCTTGGCTATCTCCCATTGCTCGGCTCTCATTGCACCTTCTAAGAACGAAGTGCCTTCTGGATCAACTTTGTTCAAATCCAGCCCCGCCTCAATCAAACGTCGCACAAAAGGAACCGCACCAAGTGCGATAGCTTTTTCCAAAGGTGAACGTCCTAGACGATCTCTTGCATTAACATCAACACCTTTCGCCAAACACTTTTCTACAGCCCCCATGTCCTGCTTCGAAACAGCCTCAAATAATGCAGAAACTCCCTGGCGACGTGGAGGTTTTCTCTGCGAAACTGGTTCGAGTAATCGAACCACCTCGGGCTCATTAGAGTCCTCAGCAATCTCATAGGCGGTCTGGCCAACCCGATCTCGAACACGCGGATTCGCTCCCGCCTTCAGCAATAGCTTGACAACATCGGGTCGCCCGAAACGAGCAGCGGCCATCAGCGGAGTGTTCCCTGAAGAATCTCGCAAATCGAGCTTGGCACCTGCCGCAATACAGGCTTTGGTGAAGTCAACGGAGCCCTCTTGAGAGGCAATATGGATCGGGTATTCCCACGAGCCTCGTTTGTTTATCGAAGCGCCTGCTTTCAACAACATTCGAAATGCCTGCCTATTCTTCGCATATATGGCCCTCATCAACAGCGTGCACCCACCACCCTTAGGATGTTCTACTGCGCCCAGGTCTGCGCCAGCCTCAATCAGAATCCGCAATACAGAATTGGCTTTGTGGCGGACTGCCAAGAAGCAAACGTAGTCACTCGGACACTCGCCTTGCCGTAAGAAGTCCCTGACAACTGAAACTGCATTGTCCGAGACGGCTTGAGCGAAATCCGAGTTGGTAGCCATGAGAATTATTCAAAAACAATGACGACTAGTGGCAATGCGCCCTTTTTCATACCCTTAAATACCACCTGAGCCTGTATGATCTCGTTTGACGGAGCGCCTTTTCCTCTGATCGCACAAATGATCAGCGCTGTCCGCGAATGCACATGACCAGCAGCATAGTTCATCATGGCCTGAAACTGCGGCGGTTCTTGAGTTCCGCCATACTGGTCGTATAAAGTCTTGGCGCTAGATTTGATCTCCCCAACCACCCACGTTTTGCCTTCGGTTGGTTCATTGTGGCCAAGAACAAAATCAGCACGAGGGATACCTTGACTGATGAAACTCCCCAGTTCTTTGAAGTCAATTCCGTCTTTGCAGTTAAACCCATCGGCATGCGGTGTCCCATCTGTGAAAATCGGCACCTCCAGGAATAACCAGTCTGGGACATCGAGATTGTCGCAAATTAGACTAGTGAGGCTTTTAGACACCTTCTCGCCTTGTTCAAATGATGAAAGCATATCTGGCATCGGAAAGAAGTTCTTAATCCGTTTCAGCGCCTCATCTTTAACAAGATTTCCCAAAACCTTGAGTGCCTTTTTCCGACCTTGGGTGGTTGCAATTCCCTTGAATGCTGCAAGTGCTGCTTGCTTCCCGCTGACAATGTTAACCTCAATCAACGTAAAACGTCCGCTTGGGTCACTAAAAATTGAGGGATTTGAATTGGCGTATGAATACGGGTTCAAGGTGTCAGGTGTCTTGAAGTTGCCCGGGTTTGGATCCCTGCTCGTGAACCTCCCCATGCGCGCATCGTATTCCCGCGCCCGCATGTGGTAGAGGCCGCTCTGTTCTTCCAACCACGCACCGTGGAAGCGGAAATCCCCACCCGTGCCGGTCGGCGCAGCAGTTGTCCCGCTCTGATTCCGCACGTTCCCAAACCCATCGTAATTGATGCTCGCAATCTTCGTCTGGCTCGCGTTCACCAACGCCGCCACGCTTCCCATCGCATCCTCAAGATAATAAACGGCGTTGCCATTTTCATCGAACCGCAGAATGGGGTCGTCTCCCAGATACACGTAGCCTTGTTGCACCGCACCACTGGCATCGGCTACCAGAAGCGGACTTTCCAAGTCGCTGCCCGGCGTAGGAGCAACGAGGAACTTCCGCATTTCACTTGCGCTGTTCGTCGAGAAGGTTCTCCGGCCACTCGCATCGTGCTGATATGTCACCCAACTTGCTCCGTTCGTCACCGCCGTCACTTGGTCAGCCGTATTGTAGCCGAGATTGAGGGTGGCGCTGTCCCGATTGATTTGCGTCACCCGCCCACCGCTGTCATAGGTGTAGTTTTCCAAAGTGCTGCCGTTGGCGGCATTTTTGACGGCCGTGATTTGATACCCGCCGCTCACACTGTTGGTCAGCGTCAACCCGCCTTTCACCAGCTTGATGCGGCTGCCGGACGCATCGTAACCGTAGCTGTTGGTCGTCTGCGGCACACCGCCCGAACTGTAATACACTTCGTTGGTCAATCGAAGCGCGGCGTCGTATCCAAGCACGGCGTAAGTTCCATCCTCCCGCGTGATCTTGTTCGGTTCACCACCGGCATTGCGCACGTACGCAAACGATGCCAGCACCGCCCCACTACTCATCTTGTGCGTGATGCCTGCGACGCGGTCGCGCCAATCCGCACCTGGATATTGAATTCGCAACGCCCGAGACATGACCGTGTTCTACCGCCACGCCAAATGAGTGTCAATAGTGCGGGTGAACTCTTTCACAAAACATCCACGGCAGGGTTTGGTGGCATGGTTCAGTGCTTGAAACCTTGCGTTGCCTGGCGTTTAATTTTGTTGTGCCAACCAAGGTCATCGCGGTCGCAAATCAAAAGGGCGGAGTCGGCAAAACCACCACATCCGTCAATCTGGCGGCGTGTCTGGCGGCGCTGGGACACCGGATTTTGCTGCTGGATTTGGACCCACAGGCCAATGCCACCAGCGGGTTGGGCGTGGATAAAATCGAAGGTGCCAGCGCGTACCGGCCGCTGTTCGGCGAAAGTCCGTTGGCGGAAAAAATCAAGGCGACCGCCTTCGAGCGCCTGGCGCTGATTCCCAGCGAAGTGGATTTGTGCGGGGCGGACGTGGAACTCGCGCGGTCGGAAAATCATTTGCAACGGCTCAGGTTGGCATTGCAACCAATTCGCGAGTCGGGGCAGCACGATTTAATTCTGATTGATTGTCCGCCGTCGCTCGGGATTTTGACGTTGAACGCGTTTGTGGCGGCGGACGGAGTTTTGGTGCCGCTGCAGTGCGAGTATTACGCGCTGGAGGGAATTTCGCTGATGAGCAAAATCCTCGGTCAGTTGCGTGAGGCGGGCGTGAATCCGGCCCTGGATATTTTTGGCGTGGTAATGACGATGTTCGACGCGCGGACCAAGCTTTCGCGTGAGGTGGTGGACGAAGTGCGCCATCTGCTGGGCGAGCGGGTGTTTGAAACGGTGATTCCCCGCAGCACGAAGCTGGCGGAAGCGCCGAGTTTCGGGAAACCCATTATTTACTACGACAAATACAGCGCCAGCGCCGCCGCGTATGAAGTGTTGGCGGGCGAAATCGCCGCGCGTCTGCAATTGCCCCGGGTTGCGGCGACCAGTGTAAGCGCGGCTTCCGCTCAGTAGCGGTTGCTTCGTTGTGGCTGGGATTGAGCCAGACACCGGTTGGTTTAATGACGAGTGTGTTTTCAACGCGCTCGGCCCGGGCAATCCAAGGTAATAACTTTACAGAACCGTCGAATATCATAATCTCGATTTTTTATGGCGCGCGAACCTGTAGAAATGTTGATTGAAACCGTGACCACGGAACTGCCGGATACCAAGACCCTCCGACTGAAGTGGCCGGAGGGGCATGATCCCACTTTTCTGACGGGGCAATTCATCACGTTGTACTGGCCGGACACGCCGAATTACAAACGTGCGTATTCGCTATCGTCTTGCGCGCTGGATCGCGGCGCTTACGAGGTCACGGTCAAACGCGATGGCAAAATGGGCACGCGGATCGTGGATTGGGCCAAGCCGGGCGACAAGATGTTCGTCCTGCCGCCGACGGGTCGGTTTCTGCCGGTCCTCGAACCGAACAAACATCTCATTTGCATTGCGGGCGGGTCGGGCGTGACGCCGTTTCGCGCGTTTGCGCGGGAGGCGACCCGGCGGAAATTGGAGACGCGCCTCACGGTGCTTTACAGTGTGCGCACCACCAACGACATCATTTTCAAACAGGAATTTCACGAGCTGGCGCTGGCGAATCCCAACTTTAATTTTTATGTGACCTGCACTCGCTTGAGTGAGGAAGATCCGTGGGACGGTCGGCGCGGGCGCATCCACGCGTCCTGGATCAAGGAACACGTTCACGATCTGGCCAACACGGTTTTTTACGCCTGTGGCCCGAACGCGCTGGTGGAGGCGACGGAAGAATTGGTGCTGCACGGTTTGAACGTGCCCAAAGCGCAGATGAAGACAGAAAAGTGGGGTTGATCCGTGGAAAGCCGCCCGGTTGGTTAAATGACCCGGTGGCGCGTTATCCGGTCGCCTTGACGGCGTTTATTTTTTAATTTCAGCTCTTATGTTAAAGCGCACACCTCTTTACGCGACGCACCAAAAAGCCGGCGGCAAGCTCATCGAATTCGGCGGCTGGGAAATGCCGGTGCAATACACCTCGATCATGGATGAGCACCAGACGGTGCGCCAGGCGGCGGGTATTTTTGATATTTCCCACATGGGCGAAATCACGGTGAGCGGGGCCGCGGCGGAAGCATTTCTCAACCACGTTTTTACCAACGACATTCGCAAACTCACGCCCGGACTGGGGCAATACACGCTGATGTGCAACGAGCGCGGGGGTGTGCTGGATGACCTTTACGTTTATCAACTTTCCACGGGAATTTATTTCCTCATCGTCAACGCTTCCCGGACGCAAGCGGATGCGGCGTGGTTGCAGGCGCAGGCGGTGAAGTTCAAGTCACCGGGCGCGGATTTGAATTTGACCGATGCGTCGCACAATTATTCCGCCGTGGCGGTGCAGGGGCCGCGGGTGAAGGAGTTTATCAACGCTTGCATTTCCGGCGCTTCGGTTTCCGCCAAACGCGTGGCGAGCGTCACGGACTTGAAAAAGAATGAGATTGGCGGTTTCGTTTTTGAAAACGGCAGCGTGTTGGTGTCGCGCACCGGATACACGGGTGAGGATGGATTTGAAATCGTGGGGGAAGGCCCGGCCATCCAGCGGGTGTGGGACACGGTGTTGGCCCAAGGCGCGGCGTTCGGCATCAAACCCTGCGGTTTGGGCGCGCGCGACACCTTGCGCACGGAGGTTGGTTATCCGCTCTACGGTCACGAGCTGGATGAAAACACCACGCCGATTGAAGCCGGGCTTGGATTTTTTGTGGCCCTGGACAAAGGCGATTTTATCGGGCGGACAGTTTTATCCGAACAAAAAGCCAATGGCGTGAAGAAGAAATGTATCGCTTTCAAGCTGACCGAAAAGGCCGCGCCGCCGCGTCCCGGCTATCCGATTTGGATCAACGGTGCGCCTGCCGGACAGGTGGTCAGCGGCACGCAAAGTCCATCGCTGGGGATCGGGATTGGCCTGGGTTACGTGCCGCCGGAATGGGCCAAAGCCGATACGAAGATTGAGATTGAAGCGCGGGGCCGTCGGGCCGCCGCCGTGATTGTTCGCAAGCCGATTTACAAACCCAAGCAACCGCCGGCGCAATGAGGAGTCCCTTCGCGCGCACGCTGCCGCCGCCAAACGGTTGACCATGAAACTTTTTGAGAACGCTCTTGCGCCACAGTGCAAGGAAACCGTATAAGTCGCCACCGTGAATTGTGAAAACCTGCCCCGTCCAACGGTTGACAAACCGTCCGGCCACCACCGGCGCGTCCGTGCGATTCGCTTCCGACAATTCGGCGGCTTTCTGCTTGCGCTAATTTTGCTGCCATTGGCGGCGCGGACCGAGCTGGCGGAAAACCGGGTTTTGGAGCTGGATGGCAATGGCAGTTACGTCGAATTGCCGCCGGATATTTTCCACGACTTGAAGGAGGTTACCGTCGAGGTTTGGGCGAAGTGGGCGCAGTTTAACAAGTATTCGCGCCTCTTTGAGTTTGGTGCCGCTCAAAACTCGATGAGTGTGTTCAATCATTTCACCGATCCGGATCTGCGCTTTAATCTCTACCCCAAATACATCAACAACGAGCAGCGATTTAACTATGTGGCTCGCGCCAACGGCGTGTTGCGGAGCAATGAATGGATGCACATTGCGGCGGTGGCGGGTTCGGGCGGCATGAAGTTATATCTGAACGGCGAAGTGGTGGCCTTGAACACGAACGCCGCGTCTTTGGCCGATATTCAAGGCGTGCAAACCAACCGGCTGGGGCGCGGCCTCACGCTGAATCCGATTGACCAGGATTTTCGAGGGCAGCTTGACGAGGTGCGCGTTTGGAACTATCAACGCACGCCTGAGCAGATTCGCAAAAATATGAACCGGCGGCTGGCGGGCAGCGAGCCGGGATTGGTTGGACTTTGGAATTTCGAGGATGGACGCGCGAGCGATGCGACCCCGCGAGCCAACCACGGCAAACTGATCGGTCAGGCGCGGGTGGTGGTTCCGGACTTTCCGGGAGGCTTGCAATTGATCGCCTCGGAACTGATCGCCACGCCGACGGCGGTGCCCGGCGCCGCTCCCGCCAGCGCCGTCTCGCCCCGGGAAATTTGGTATGGTTGGATTGCGGGCGCGTTGGTGTTGATCGCCGCGTTATTGTTCTGGGTGGCGCTGCTTTTGAAACGGCATCGTGTCAGGACTCCAGCCTCGACGGAAGGGACTTCCACCACGCTGCTGCCATCGGCCAGAGTCGCTGGAACGAGCATGCAGGAGCAGGCGCTGGCGGAGTTGACGGAATTTGCCAAGCAAAGTCTGGTGCAGGGACTTTATTCACAGCGCAACGCGCTTTTGGAAACGCAACACAAGGCGCAGCAGGAACTGGCCGAGTTGGAAGCGCGCTTTGTGGCGTTGAAGCTGCCGGAGCGGATTCAGGCCTACGAACGGCGCATCGTGGAATTGGAACGCGACCTGGAATCGCGCACTGGCGAGTTGCGCGAGTTGACGAAAGCCACCTTGTCTTTGCTGCGCCGCAAGGTTGCCGAAGAGCGCGAGCTGGATCGAACGTCGCCGCGCTTTAACTAAGCCCGTTCAACCGCGCCCGGCTGGGGTTTTATTTCCCCGCCAACCCTTTCAAATAAGCAAGGATGAGTTCTGGCAGGGCGTCGCTGTAACCGCCTTCCAGCAAGCTGAACAGGGGAACGCCCATGCGCCGCAGTTCGGCGCCCAACCAGTGGAAATCCTTGGCCAATAACGGACTGTTGGCGAGTGGGTCCTGCGCGTAAGCGTCGAAGCCTGCGGAGACGGCAATCAGCTCCGGGTGGAACCCGCGCAAATCATCCAGCGCCTCGCCCAACACCGCCCGATAAATTTCACGCGAGCTGTGGGGCGCCACCGGATAATTAAAGCAGTTGTTGCCAACATTGGTCGCCCCCGTGCCGGGGTAACACGGATATTCGTGGACGGAATAAAAAGCCGCACCGGGCACGTCACGGAGGAAATCTTCCGTGCCATTGCCGTGATGCACATCAAAATCAAATACCGCCACCCGCCGCGTTCCCTTCCGCAACGCATGTTGTACCGCGATGGCGATGTTGTTCAGATAACAAAAACCCATCGGGTGCAGCCGCGTGGCGTGGTGGCCGGGCGGACGCATCAAACTGAAAACGGATTGGCCCGCTTGCGCGTGTTCCAGTGCCAGCAGAGCGGCGCCGGCGGAGAGGCGGGCGATGGCTTCAATACGAGGAAACCACGGCGTGTCCGCATCAAAATCCTGAGCCGCGCGCAGTCGGCCGACGTACTCTGCCGAGTGGGTTTGGAGGAGAATTTCATCGCGTATGGGTTCGGGCGCCACCCAGGTGAGATCGAGTTCCGTTGGCTCGATCAGCCTCGCCACGGTGGCAGTTATTCGGGCCGGCCGCTCGGGATGCCCGTGGCTTTCGTAACCGGTACAGCGATCATCGGTAATAACGTACACGCCCTGATGAAATAGAATGTAACGCGAATCGTCACGCTGAAATGCGGAGGGGGTGGCGTTAAACGGTCAGATGGTAGCGGCGTTAAAACGGGGAATTCTGGTAACGGGCCGGGTTTTTAACTTTTGCAATAAGCGGGACAGAACCGCGTTTGACCCGGTTTCGCTTTTTCCGCACACTCGATGTATGGCGAATTCATTTGGCACACTGTTTCGAATCACGACCTGGGGCGAGTCGCACGGGGCCGGAATTGGCGTGGTTGTGGATGGTTGCCCGCCGCGTCTGAAGCTGACGGAAGCGGATCTGCAACCGGATTTGGACCGGCGGCGCCCGGGACAATCGCCCATTGTGACGCCCCGCAAGGAAACGGACGCGGTGCAGATTCTCTCCGGCACGTTCGAAGGGCGAACCTTGGGCACGCCAATTTCCATGTGGGTGAAGAACACCGATCAACGCCCGGAAGCTTATCTGGAGATGGCCGAGAAGTTTCGTCCGTCCCACGCGGATTACACGTATCAAGCCAAGTTTGGCATCCGGGCGTGGCCGGGTGGCGGCCGCACCAGCGCTCGCGAAACGGTCGGGCGCGTCGCGGCGGGCGCAATCGCCAAGAAAATTTTGCGCGAAAAATTTGGCGTGGAAGTATTGGCGTGCGTTTCGCAGGTGCAAAACCTTTCCATGAAAGTGGACGTGGAAAAACTGCGCTACGCCGACATCGAATCCAATCTGGTGCGCTGTCCAGACCCGGTCATTGCCCAGAAGATGATCCAGTTGATTGAGGCGGCCCGCAGTCAGGGCAACACCATCGGTGGAATCATCACCGGCGTGGCGCGCGGCGTGCCGCCGGGGTGGGGCGAGCCGGTGTTTGACCGGTTAGAAGCGGATCTGGCGAAGGCCATGCTGAGTCTGCCCGCGACGAAAGGATTCGAAGTGGGCAGCGGGTTTGGCGGCGTGACCATGACGGGGTTGGAACACAATGATCCGTTTCGCATGAAAGACGGCAAAGTGCGGACTACCTCCAACCGTTCCGGCGGCATTCAAGGCGGCATCAGCAATGGCGAGACGATTTATTTTCGCGTGGCGTTCAAGCCGGTTGCCACCGTGATGCACGAGCAACCAACGGTTTCCACCAAATTCGAAAACACAACGCTCAAAGGGCGCGGTCGGCACGATCCGTGTGTGTTGCCGCGCGCCGTGCCGCTGGTGGAGGCCATGACGGCTTTGGTGCTGGTGGATCATGCGCTGCGCCACAAGGCGCAGTGCGGATGACGCGGGCGGTCAGTGGGTGATTCCGCGTTCGCTCGTGGCGACGAACCCGAGGAGATGTTCCACCTCCGGACTGGACGGCACTTCCTGTCGCGCTTTTTCCAGGGCGTTGGACGTGGTTAATCCGTCGCGGAACAGAATTTTGTAAGCGTGGCGGAGGGCGCTTTGCGTGGCTTCACTGACGCCGTGGCGCTCCAGGCCGATTTTGTTGATGGTGCGAATGCGCGCCGGGCTGCCGTCGGCCAACATGAACGGCGGCATGTCCTGCCGGATCTTCGAGCAGCCCCCAATCATGGCCAGTTTACCAACGCGACAAAATTGATGCACCGCCACGTAACCACCCAGCACCGCATGGTCTTCCACCACGGCGTGACCGGCCAGCCCGGCGAAGTTTGACATGATGATGTAATCGCCCAACTGGCAATCATGCGCGATGTGCGTATAAGCCAGCAGGTTGTTGTGCGAACCAATCCGCGTGGCTGCGGTTTCATCGGTGGCGCTATGCACGGTGACGCCTTCGCGGATGGTGTTATGGTTGCCGATTTCCACCCACGTTACGCCGCCTTTCCACTTCAAATCCTGCGAGCGCAAACCGAGGCTGGCGAACGGAAAAATCTGGTTGTCGTGACCCAACCGAATGTGGCCGTCAATGACGACGTGCGAATATAGCTTGCATCGGTCGCCCAGTTCGACATGCGGACCAACGACGCAGTACGGACCAATTTCGCAGTCCGCGCCGATCCGGGCATCGGGATGAATGACAGCGGTGGAATGAATCATGGCCCAGCGATTTAGAGCGAGATCGGGGAGATCATGAAGGTTACCTCCGCTTCGCTCGCCACTTCTCCGTTCACTTTGCAAACGCCCTTGGCCTTGCCGATTTTACCGCGGAGCTTGGTCATCTCCACTTCGATGATCAACACGTCGCCGGGTAACACGGGCCGCCGCCATTTGACGTTGTCCGCGGCCATGAAATAGGCGGTTTGCGCCGAAGTTTCACCCTGTTTCAGCATGAACAATCCGGCCACCTGCGCCATGGCCTCCAGTTGCAGCACGCCCGGCATGATCGGGTGACCGGGAAAGTGTCCTTGAAAAAACGGTTCATTGATGGAAACGCATTTCAATCCGGTGACCGTGTTGCCTTCGATGGAGAGAATTCGATCCACGAGCAAAAACGGGTACCGATGCGGCAGCCATTTCATCAATTGGTCAATGTCCACCGCGCCGGTGCCCGACGCCGGAATCTCCGCCGGCGTGGCGGGTTTGGCCGGGGCCGGCGGCGGCACGAAGGTTTGCGCCGCGCGCAAGGGCTTTTGCATTTGCGCCACCACTTGCCGCGCGAGTTCGCAATTGCCCATGTGGCTTGGTTTGACGGCGATCAGATGGCCGCGGATCGGTTTGCCGACGAGCGAAAGGTCGCCCACGATATCGAGCATTTTGTGGCGGACAAATTCGTTGGCGTATCGGAGCGGTTCGGTCGTCAGCACCGCGTCATCACGAATCACAACCGCGTTCTCCAGACTGCCACCCTTGATGAGACCGTTTTTGATGAGATACTCGATTTCTTCGTAAAAGCAGAAAGTGCGGGCGTTGGACAGTTCGTGCTCCCAGGTTTTGGGCGTCAGGTCGGTGCTGAAAAACTGGGTGAAGCGACCGTCCTTGTCCGCGCTCGTGCAGGTGATTTTGAAATGCTCGTCCGGCACCAACGTCATCGTGGTTTCTCCGGCTTCGATCTGAATCGGGTCCGTCACGGCATAGACGTCGCGCGCTTCATCCTGCGTGACAATACCCGCCGACTGAACCAGCCGGCAGAATTCGCGCGCGCTGCCGTCGGCAATCGGCGGTTCGTTCGAGTCAATCTCGATGATGGCGTTGTCCACGCCGGCCCCGGCCAACGCGGCCAGGACGTGTTCCACCGTATGAATTTTGATGTTGCCTTTGGCGAGCGTGGTGGAGCGATTGGTCTCGGCCACGTTTTCCACGCGCGCTTCAATCTCCGGCTGCCCTTCCAAATCCGTGCGCCGAAAGCGAAGGCCCGAATTGGTCGGGGCGGGCAGAAAGGTCAGGTTCACGCGATTACCGCTGTGCAGTCCGCTGCCGGAGAAACTGGCGGAACGATTCAAAGTCTGCTGGTGTAGCACGCGCAGATTGAAACAAAACCGCCTTGCGCTTGGCAAGCGAGAGAATCAGCGCCGGATTTGCTTTCGTCGCGTCCGCGCCTTGCCGTCCCGCGCGTGTCCGTTAGACTGATGAGGTGTTGAACAGGGTTCAAACAGTTCCGCGCCAACCCCGGCGCGACGAGGTGCAAGTGGTTTCAGGTGAAACAGACGAAGCGCAACCGACCTTTCCCGACCGCCGATCGTTTGGCGTTGGGGTAAACTGTTTTGCGGAAACCGGCGCGTCAGGATGTCGCCGCTTGGATCATTAATTTCATGTCGCATCCCAGTCGCGCTTTGGAATCAAACTTCGCCGCCCGCAAGCGTTCGACTTCGGAAGTGCTGCGTCGGGTGGCGGTCTTTCTCGCGCCCTATCCGTGGTTGGCGCTCGGGACGGTGCTGGCCGCGGTGCTGTCGTTGCTGGCGTCGTTTGCGTTTCCGAAACTGACCCAGTTTGCCATTGATGAAGTGATCGGCAAAATGCAGGCGGAGCGGTTGGCGCCCGCGATGATTGGCTTGCTGGCGGCGTTCCTGTTGCGGGATCTCTTCAACAGCGCGCGAATTCTCATCAACAATCAGCTCGAACAAAACGTCATCTTCGACATGCGCCGGGCGGTTTACGCGCGGTTGCAGCGGCTGCCCATCGGTTATTTTGATCAGCGGGCCACGGGCGATTTGCTGACCCGGATCATTGAAGACGTCAACGCCGTGGAGCGGGTGTTGATTGACGGATTGGAACAAGGGGTGGTGGCGATTTTCAGCGTTATCGGAGTGGCCGCGTTTTTGTTTTACATGAATCCAACCCTGACGTGGGTGGCCATCGCGCCGATTCCGATCCTCGCCGGGGGCGCGCTATGGTACACGCTCACGGCGCATCGGCGTTACCGGCGGCAACGCGAAGCCTCGAGCGCAATGAACGCGTTGCTGATGGATAACCTTCAGGGCGTTCGTCAGATCAAGGCTTTCAATCGTCAGGCGCATGAAGACGAGCGGTTCGGGGCGCGTGCCGAAGCCATGCGCCGCGCACAACTCGGCATCATGCGAATCTGGGCAGTTTACGGTCCGGGCATGGGGTTCGCCGGTGCGGTGGGTTACGCGTTGGTCCTGTGGGTGGGCGGCAGTTTCACCATTGCGGGGCAAATGACTTCCGGCGAGTTGGTCGGTTTCCTTCTGTTCCTGCACATGTTTTACGCGCCGATTGGGCAATTGCACAGTTTGAATCAAATGCTGCAAAGCGCCCGAGCGGCGGGTGAACGCGTCTTCGATATTTTGGACGCGCCGGAGGAGCGGCGACGGCAATCCGTGCGCCAAACCCTGCGGCAGCCGGTGCGGGGGGCGGTGGTTTACGAGCAGGTGAGTTTCAGTTACGAAGCCACCTCTCACTCCGTTGAATGGGGCGAAGGCGATTCGAGGTCGGAAGTGGGGAAGGTTTCGGCTTCGAACAATCGCATCGTGCTCCGGAACATTTCCCTGCAAGCGCAGCCGGGCGAGATGATCGCGCTCGTGGGGCCAACCGGCGCGGGCAAATCTTCATTGGTCAATTTGCTGCCGGCGTTTTACGAACCCACGGCGGGCCGGATTTTGGTGGATGGCCAGGACATCAGCCAAATAACACTCGCTTCGTTGCGCGAACACATCAGCGTGGTCAGTCAGGAGCCGTTTCTGTTCAACGGCACGATCCGGGAGAACATTCAATACGGTCGGCTGACCGCGAGTGAGGCGGAGTTGTTGGTCGCCACCAAGGCCGCGAACTGTTACGAGTTCATCCAACGGTTGCCGCAGGGATTTGATACCGCGGTGGGCGAACGCGGCGTGAAGTTGAGCGTGGGCGAAAAGCAGCGGGTCAGCATTGCGCGCGCCCTGCTGAAGAACGCGCCGATCTTGATTCTGGATGAAGCCACGGCGAGCGTGGACACCGCGACCGAGCGCTTGATTCAGGAAGCGCTGGAACACTTGATGCGGGGACGGACCAGTTTCGTGATCGCGCATCGCCTCAGCACCATTCGCAACGCCGATCAGATTCTGGTGTTGCGCCACGGCGAAATTGTCGAGCGCGGACGGCATGAGGAACTGCTGCAGAGCAACGGGCTTTACGCCAAACTCGCGCGGATTCAAAATGTCGCCACGGTGGAAGAGGGCTTCGGACGAATGGAAGTCACGCCCTGAGCTTTCCAGCATGGATCACCTCGGCAAAACGTTGGTGCTGGTCGGACTGCTGCTCGCGGCGATCGGGGCGTTGCTCTGGTCCGGATTCGGCAAGGGCTGGTTGGGGCATTTGCCCGGTGACATTCACCTGGAACGCACCCACGGCAGCTTTCATTTTCCCATCGTCACGTGTTTGCTCCTCAGCGCGTTGATCTCGCTTTTGTTGTGGTTTTTTCGGAGGTAATTCGCCGCGTTGCGAGGGTGGATCAACTGAAAAGTTGCGGTCGTTTCGGTGGCGCCATTCGATCCGTCAGCGCTGATTCCCACTTAAAATCTTGCGGAGCGAGCTGTTTTTATTGACCCTCTCAACGTGGAAACGACGCAGATCCTCCAATACATCGGAGTCCTGGTGCTCTTCATTCTCGCTTTGGCCGCAACGGGGGGAATGATTGTGATCTCCAATTTGATTGGCAAAAAAGGCGGGGGCAGCAAGATCAAAGACACCGCTTACGAATGTGGCATGTTGCCCATCGGCAGCGGCACGACCCGAATGTCCATGAAGTTCTACCTCGTGGCGATGCTCTTCATCCTGTTCGATATCGAAGTCATCTTCATGTATCCGTGGGCGGTGGTGTACCGCACGATGCTCGAAGACCCGGCCACGCGAAATCTCATCCTGGGCGCGATGCTCTCCTTCATCGGGATTCTGACCATTGGCTACGTTTATGCGCTGAAAAAGGGCGCGTTTAACTGGCGCAATTAAGAGCGGCGACTTCCGCTTCCATCCATCAACCGCTTGGCGTCACCCCGCTTGCTCGCTTCGGCTTAGGCTTGTTGCAGTTCGTAATTGAGCACCGCCAGACTGGCAATGGCCGCCGTATCGCTGCGCAAAATCAAACGCCCGAGGGTGATGGGCTGGTAACCGCTCGCCCGCAACCAATCCATTTCGGCGGGGGAAAAGTCGCCCTCGGGACCGATCCAGATTGCGGCGGTCGCCGGCATCCGCTGAGGTTGAGATTGAAAATTTCGCAGGTAATCCCGTAAGGCGCTTTGCTCTTCCTGCAATGAAGCAACCAACGGCAGGTCAAATTTTTCTCCACGCGCCAGAAAGTTTTTTAATGAAACCGGTGGCTCGATCTGCGGCAGCCAGGGCGAGCCGCATTGCTTGATGGCTTCCAGCGCAATGGGCTTTAATTTTTCCGCCTTGTCGGCCGCCTCGCGTTCGTTCAGGTGGACAACGACACGTTCGGATAGAATTGGCACGATCCGCGCCACGCCGAGTTCCGTGGCTTTTTGCACGATGTAATCCATCGCCTTGGCCTTGGGAACGGCCTGGAGCAGCGTTATTTGGCAGGGCAGGCGTGGGACAAAACTTTTTTGTTCAACCCGCAGTTCCACGCGCTGCTTCGCCGTTGATTCCACGACGCAAGCGAACACGCCCCCCGCGCCATCAAGCACCGTCACCGGTTCGCCTGGCTCAATCCGGAGGACGCGCGCGGCGTGGTGCGCTTCATCACCGGTCAATTCAATCCGCGATTCGTGACACAATTCCGGCGGAACGAAGAAGCGGCGCATGGCGGGCGATTGCGTTTAGCGAAACCAGCGTTTGGCTTTTTCAAAGAAGCTGGCGCTGATGGGATTCACCTTTTCGTCACAGGCGGCGGCAAACTCCTGCAACCGGTTTTTCTGCGCGCCGCTCAGGCGGGTGGGCACTTCCACGTTGATGCGCACATGCAGATCGCCGTGGCCGTAACCTTGCAGATTTTTGATGCCTTTGCCGCGCAGACGGAAGAGCGTTCCCGGCTGCGTCCCCGGAGGAATTTTAATCGTTGCCTTCTCGCTCAGGGTCGGCACTTGAATCTCCGCGCCCAAGGTTGCCTGCACGAAACTGATCGGCACTTCGCAGAGCAGGTCGTCATCTTCACGCTGGAAAATATCGTGCGGTTTGACGTGCAGCACGACGTAAAGATCGCCCGCGGGGCCGCCGCGCAGGCCGCTTTCGCCATTGCCCGAGGAACGCAAACGCGAACCCGCATCCACGCCGGCGGGAATGCGCAGCGTGATCTTGCTGGTGCGGTCCTTGCGCCTCGAGCCGCTGCAACCGCGACACGGTTTCTCGATGATCCGCCCCGTGCCGGAACATTTGGGGCAGGTTTGCGCAATGCTGAAAATGCCGCGCGAGGCGATGACCTGACCACGACCGTTGCAGGTCTCGCAGGTGCGGATTTTTGATCCCGGTTCGCTCCCCGTGCCGTCGCATTTATCGCAGCGATCCGGTTTCGTGATGGAAATTTCCTTCTCGCAACCCAGCGCCGCTTCCTCGAACGAGATTTCCAAGTCGTAACGCAGGTCATTGCCTCGTTGCGGTGCGGAGGGATCCTGTCGGGCGCCGCCGCCAAAAAATTGCTCGAAGATGCTGCCGCCGTCGCCGCCGAAGACATCGCGGAAAATATCAAACGGATCGTGAAAACCACCGCCGCCGCCGCGGCCCGCGCGCGACCGGGCGTCAAAAGCGTCCGGGCCGTATTGATCGTAAGCGGCACGCTTTTGCGGGTCGCTCAAGATTTCATAGGCCTCGCCAAGCTCCTTGAACTTCTCCTCAGCCTGCTTGTCGCCGGGATTTTTATCGGGATGATATTTGACCGCCAAGCGACGGTAGGATTTTTTGATGCCCTCGGCGCTTTCCTGCCGACTGATTTCCAGAATCTCGTAATAATCGCGTTTGGCCATTGCCCAAAAACTTTCTCCGTCGAATCGCCGTTAAGCCTTCACTTCCGGATGTTTGGCGACGATGACCATGGCCGGGCGCAGCAGGCGCTCGCGCAGTTTGTAGCCCTTGCGCAATTGTTGCAAAACGTGACCGTCAGCGACCGTTTCCGAGTCCTGCTGCGAAATGGCCTCGTGGACGGTGGGATCAAAAGGCTTGCCCGCCGCGTCCACTTCCTCGAGCCCAGCTTCCGTCAGGGTGTTCTTCAACTGGGCGTGAATCATCGCCACGCCTTCGCGCAGCGCCTTCAAATCACCCGGGCCTGCCGTTTGCGCGGCACTGGTCGCCTTTTCGAACGCGTCGAGGATCGGCATGATTTTTTCCAGCAAACTTTCGTTGGCGTAACGGATGGCCTCCTGCTTTTCGCGCTGGGCGCGCTTTTTGAAATTCTCGAAATCTGCGGTGGCGCGAAGCAAACGATCCCAATGCTCTTGCGCCTTGGCCGCGCGCGCCTCCAGGTCGGCGAGCTGTTCCGGTGTGAGCGGGGCGGTCTCCGGCGCGGACGCACCGGCTGGCGGGATGGGCGCGGCGGACGGAGTTTCGGTGGCGGACGGAACGGGCGCTGGTTCTTCGTGCTTTTTCATTCGGGACAAACGGCTCTTAACGTAATCAATCAGGGCATTGAGTCTAGCGGAACGCGGGCGATTGACGCAACAGGGATTGCGACACAGGGATTGCGCCACGCCGTGGCCGTGAGCGTGTGACCGACCAACAATGTGGCTGCGGCGCCCCGCCGCAGCTCCGCATTGCCCGACGGCACGCACGGAGTGACGCGCCCACCCTGTTTCAGTTATCAGAACCGACTGTCGTCCGCGAGACGCGAACGACGACCGCCGAGACGGCGATGCTCCCCCATTCCCCATTCTGAAACCGCAAAGAACTCAAAGATCACAAAGAAATGCCTTGGTTTCTGCGTTCTATGCGTTCTTTGTGGTTAATCCGTTTCCCCAGGAGGAATGCGCTCTTCGCAAATCATCTCTCATAATTCGCCTTCCTCTCGGTGTCTCTGCGCCTCGGTGGCCTTTAACTTCAGAACCGGGTGTCGTCCGCGAGACGCGAACGACGACCGCCGAGACGGCGGTGCTCCCCCATTCCCCATTCTCTTGCCCATCATTCCCTTGTCTTCCCGTTCGAGTATTTCGTGTATTTCGCGGTTGTACTTTCCCTGGGGAGGGACGCGTTCCACCGCGTCCCTGATTTAGTTGGGGACAACGTGGAAGTCGTCCTTCCCGATATAACGACGCTGGCGACGTGAGCGTGTGTCCGGCCAACAATGTGGCTGCGGCGCCCCGCCGCAGTTCCGTATTTCCCGGCGCGCACAGAGTGACGCGCCCTACCGGATTCAGCTATCAGAACCGGATGTCGTCCGCGAGACGCGAACGACTACCGCCGAGACGGCGGTGCTCCCCCAATGCCCATTCCTTTGCCAATCATTCCCTTGTCTTCCCGTTCGTGTATTTCGTGTCTTTCGCGGTTGTATTTTTCTGGGCGGCCCAGATGCCTGCCGCTACCATTTCGACAGAAACGCATCGAGGTTTGAAATTGGAAGCCCGACATTTTTGCGGCGGCGCGATGACGAAAGGAATAATTTTTTGAACGGATTTTTCGCAACGCTGTCTGACCTCTCAGTGACATTCCGTTGGTGTTGAGATGTGCCAACGGCGTGGGTTGGTTGTTCTTTGAAGTTTTTTACAATTTAACATCGGTTATTAGTTCAAACCGATGTTGAAGTTCTACTTGGTCTTGCGCTTGAACTAATCGAAATTCCCCGGGTCTGGCGGCCATCCCCTGGCTGCTGGACCTGGTTTTTTAGTTTGTGGCGTTGCTCTATGAGCGTCGCTTGCTTGTTTTCCAAATGTCGCTGGAGCTTGCGGCGGTCATAGACCGCCGCTACCGCATTTCAGCGGCGGAATGATTTGCCGCTCTTCGACGGAATTGAAACAATCCCGACATGAATGTTTCGGTGCGACAAAAGTCGGTTCGGAAATCCGCCGCGACCATCCAGGTGGCGCCGCCTCCCATCCGTTCAACCCGGCTTTCGCCAACGGAACAGCGCAATCCGCGTTCGCTGCATTTGGATCGCCTGCCGGTTCAGGCCGCGGTGGAATTGATGTTGCGCGAGGAGGCAAACGTAACCCGCGCGTTGTTGCGACAAACCGATTTGCTGGCGCGGGCGGTTGGCGTCGTGGCGCGCGCTTTTCGTCAGCGGGGTCGTTTAATCTACGTTGGTGCCGGCACGAGCGGACGGTTGGGCGTGTTGGATGCGAGTGAGTGTCCGCCAACCTTCCGCACGAACCCGAATCTGGTGCAAGGCATCATCGCCGGGGGCGACGTGGCGTTGCGGCAGGCGGTGGAAGGCGCGGAGGACGACGCGATGGCTGGGGCGCGGGAAATCAGATTGCGGCGCGTCTCGGCGCGGGATGTGGTGGTGGGCATCGCCGCCAGCGGAACGACGCCCTTTGTTTGGGGCGCGTTGCGCGAAGCAAAAAGTCGTGGCGCCAAGACGATGTTGATCTGCTTCAATCCTTATCTCGAGATTCCCCGATCCTGGCGACCGCATCTGGTGTTGGCAACCAATTTGGGGCCGGAAGTTTTAACGGGTTCCACCCGGTTGAAAGCGGGCACCGCCACCAAGCTGATTTTGAATTTGCTCACCACCCTGGCGATGGTGCGGATCGGCAAGGTGCAAAGTAATCTGATGGTGGATGTGCGTCCGAGTAATGCGAAGTTACGCCAGCGAGCGGTGCGGATGATGCAGACGTTGACGGGATGCGACGCGGACGCCGCGCGGGAAGCGTTGGTGAAGCAGCAATGGGTGATCAGGGCGGCGGTACGCCACCGGCAACGCTCCCGGCGAGCTGCGTGATAATTCTTTCGACATCCGGCAGGCGGCCCAGAAAGAATTGCCAGGTGATCAATCGCCACAAACCGAAGGCGATGAATAGCGTCAAGCTGGACATGACGTACAGGCCGAAGGCGTGCGGCGGGTCTGGTCGCAGCAGACAGGGCAGGCCGGTGTAGATCACGCCGATGGTCAACACGATGCCGATGGCCCACGGAATCCAAGGGAACAGACCGTTCCACATATCCAGCAAACGAAAGCAGAAAAAGGGCAGCACGCCATATCCGATGGCGGTAAACGCCTGAGTGAACGTGGCGCGCCGATGAAACGTGCTGGAATACGAGCGCGCCGCCGAGGCCACCAGGAAGACCAATCCGATGTACACCAGACTGATGGTGGTTTCCAACGTAACGGTTTCCGAAACGGAATAAATTTTAATGTGTTTGCCGTCCGCCCCGTGGGTTTTGCCCCAATGGGTGAGCGCGTAACCTTCGGCAAAGGACGTCAGCAGAATCAGCGGCAACACGTGTAGAAAGAAAATGTAGAGCACGCTCCGGTTGGCGACGGCGATGTTATTCCACGTCGCCATGGGCCGGAAAATCAGCAAAAACGCCTTAATCATGGTAGGCCAGAATATCTGATGAATTGGAAACTGTTCAACCAAATACCCGGCGGTTCACCGGCATATTATTTCTTCCGTTGCGCGGGGAAGCGTGCTTAACTCGCGGGGTGAACGGAGTGGACAGCATTTGGGACAAACTCACGCGGGTCGTGATGGGGTTGCTGCTGGTCGCGTTTTTAGTGGCCGTCGGCATCTCGTATCTGCCGCTGATTCGCCAGAACGAGGCGATGCGTGGCGAGATTCTAAAGTTGGACCGGCAAATTTCCGCGAAGACCCAGGAGCAACGGCAACTGACCGCGACCATTCAACAAAGCAACGATCCCAAAGCGGTGGAGCGGTTGGTGCGGGAGAAATTCGGCTACGCCAAGCCGGGCGAGACAGTAATTCATTTCGAGGAAGGCACGAATGCGTTGCGCGCTCCCTGACGCCCCCGGGCTTAGACCGTCAGCAATTCTTTTTCCTTTGCCGCCAGGTGCTGGTCAATTTTGGTCGTGTAAGTATCGGTGAGTTTCTGCAGTTCCTTTTCCGCCTGTTTCACGTCGTCCTCGGCCACGCCGCTGTCGTGCGCGGACTTTTTAATCTGCTCCATGGCGTCGCGGCGGATGTGGCGAATGGCGACGCGGCCATCCTCCGCCATCTTCTTGATAATTTTGACAAATTCCATCCGGCGTTCCTGACTCAGTTCGGGAAAGAAAATGCGCAGCACTTTGCCTTGCACGGCCGGCGACAGTCCAAGGTTCGCTTTTTGAATCGCCTTTTCGATGTGGGGCAGGGTGGAAACGTCCCACGGCTGCACGGCCAAGGTGCGCGGCTCGGGAGTGGTGAGGGTGGCCAGTTCGCGAATGCGCATTTGCGAGCCGTAGGTTTCCACCAGGATGTTTTCGACGAGTGCCGGCGAGGCTTTGCCCGTGCGCACACTGGCAAACTCATTCAAGGCCGATTGCTCGGATTTCTCCATTCGCTCTTCGGCCGTTAGTAAAATGTCATCAAGCGCCATGGGCAAAAATTAACAAATCCCGGGCGATTGTATAGGACTGGTTTTTGATCGAAGACAATTCCAGTAAAAGGTCGAGGAAGCGGTGACAGATGCCGCTCACCCTTTTGGACAAATCGCAATTCGGCGACGGGGGCCGTGTAGTTTAATCGCGCCGACTGGAATGGTTCGCGTAGTGTTCCACCAGGTAATCGCGAAAGGCTACGTAGTCCGGCGTCGAGCGATCAAAGTCCTCAGGCAATTTGATTTGTTCGGCCATGCGTGGGGGCACGTCGGGCGCCCAGCCGAAAGCTTTGCGGATTTCTTCGGGAAACTTCGCCGGGTTGGCGGTTTCGAGGATGACGGCGGGCCGCCCGTCCAGCGCTTCAGTTTGCAACCAGTCTTGAAAGCCTTGCCAGGCCACCGCGCCGTGCGGTTCGAGCAGCAGTTGGAACTTGTGCCAAAAGTCCAGGAAAGCGACGCGCGTCCGCTCGTCACTGACGGAACTGGAAAACAACTCGCGGCGCATGCGCTCCAAATCCGGCGCGCGATGGATGATTCCCGTTTCATCCATCTGCCCGCCATAAACCGCAATCAAGCGGGCGAGATTGCTTGGATGGCCGACGTTCATGGCGTTGGAGAGTGAATTGCGCGAGGGAACGACCTTGGTGTACCGGCCCGTGGCGAGATATTTCGGAAAGGCGTCGTTGTCGTTGACCGAAGCAATGATCTTTTTTATGGGGAGTCCCATTTCACGCGCCACGACGGCGCCCATCATGTCGCCAAAATTACCGCTGGGGATGGAAAATACCATCGGCTCGCCGGGTTGAGCCAAACGCGACGCGGCATAAAAATAATAAACGCTTTGAGGCAGCAGGCGCCCGATGTTGATCGAGTTGGCCGAGGACAGTGGCAGGTGCCGCAGCGCGGGATCGGCAAAGGCGCGCTTCACCATCGCCTGGCAATCGTCGAATTTTCCATCAATGGCGATGGTGCGGATATTGCCGGTCAACGTCGTCATGAGTTTGCGCTGACTCACGCTGACTTCCGCAAACGGAAACAGCACCAGTACGCGGATGCCGGGAATATTATGGAACGCGTGCGCGACGGCTGAACCCGTGTCGCCGCTGGTGGCGGTCAGAATGATCAACTGCTGACGCGTTTGTTGCAGAAAGTATCCCATCAGTCGCGACATCATTTGCGCGGCAAAATCCTTGAAAGAGGCGGTCGGCCCCTGATCCAGCCGCATCAGATGTACGCGACCGTCAATTCTTTCGAGTGGGATTTCGAAATCGTAGGCGGCGCGGCACATCTCCGCCAGAGCCGCGTCGGGCACCAGGCCTTGCGTGTATTTGCTGAGCACTCGAAACGCGATTTCCGCGTAGGGCCGGGCGGTGAACGCCGCGATTTCATCGCGCGTCAATTGCGGAAACGCTTGCGGCAGGTACAGTCCGCGATCCGGCGCCAAGCCATGCAAAACCGCATCACGCAGATCAACGGCGGGCGACTGGCCATTCGTGCTGTGGAAAAGTAGTGCTGACATCATTCAAAGTTTTCGACTCGGAACATGACGGGATGGCCTTTGATCACGGGCAAACGCGCGATCTGGCGCAAGGCCTTTTGCATGGCGGCATTGCTGGCGTCGTGCGTCATCAGAATGAGCGGCACGTAATTGCCGGGGTGGCCTTCGGGCTGGATCACCGAAGCGATGCCGATTTTTGCCCGCGCCAAAATCGCCGCGATTTTCGCGAGCACGCCGGGTTTATCCACCGTGTTCAAACGCAGATAATAACGCGACACAATTTCGGCCATCGGCCGGATACGGCCGCCGCGAGTGTACGCGTTGAATGGCGCCATCCGGATCTTCGTGCCGAGTTTCAAATCCAGCGCGGCATCAGCCACGTCGCTCAACACCGCGCTGGCGGTGGCGTCCTTGCCCGCGCCGCGACCGTAGAACAACGTGTCGCCGACAATATCGCCGCGCACGAAGCAGGCGTTGAACACGCCGTTCACACTGGCCAGCACATGTGCGTTTGGAATCAAAGTGGGATGCACGGAAACCTGGATGCCGCCTTTGCGGTCGGCGAGTTTCTTCACGATGCCCAGCAGCTTGATGGTGTAGCCCAGTTTATCGGCAAACTGCATGTCAATTGCGGACACGTTGCGGATGCCCTCGGTGTGAATCTTTTTTGCCGGCACCCAGAAGCCGTGCGCCAGCGATGCCAGAATCCCGGTTTTATGCAGCGCGTCCTTGCCGTCAATATCGAGATCGGGCGGCGTCTCCGCGTAACCCTGCTTTTGCGCTTCGACCAGCACCGCGGCGAAATCCGCGCCCTCCTGCTTCATCCGCGAGAGGATGTAATTGCAAGTGCCGTTGACGATGCCGTAGATGGCGGAGAATTGGTTGGCGACGAAACCTTCGCGCAACGATTTGATGATGGGGATTCCCCCGCAGACGCTGGCTTCGTAGTACAGGTTCGCGCCGGTTTTCATGGCGGCGGCGAAGAGCTCCGGCCCGCACTCACTCAACAACGCTTTGTTGGCCGTGACCACGGTTTTTCCCTGTTGCAACGCGGCGCGGACCATGGTCCGCGCAAGACCGGTTCCGCCGACCAGTTCGACGACGATTTGAATTTGCGGGTCATGGACGACCTCCTGCCAGTCGGTGGTCAGCCGCGCCGTGGGAATCTGATAAGGTCGAGGTTCGTCGAATGCTTTGACGGCGATTTTCTGAAAGTTAATTTTGACGCCCAAGCGTGCGGCCATCAGTCCGCCGTTCTGTTCCCAGGCGTGATAGACCCCGCTACCGACCGTGCCCCCGCCCAACATCCCTACGTTTACTTGCTGCATAATCAGTCTTCAGCTTGCCGGGACGCGCCGTCGCGGACAATTCAATTTTGATTTGAAACGCGGTTCAAGCGGTGATGTTACCAAAATGCGGGAATCTTTCCATGCGTCAGCCTTGATTGGAAAAGTGAGACCATTGACCGACCGGCTGACGGAGGCGCATACTTGGTTGACATGATAGATTCTGATCGTTCTTTTCAGCCTTCCACACTTTGTATTCACGCGGGAACGCACCTTGATGAAGCGACCGGTGGCGCGTGCAGTCCCATTTACACTTCGACGGCGTTTGCTTTTCCCAATGCAAGTCATACGCCGGTGTATCCACGTTTCTTTAATACGCCCAATCAACGGGTCATCAACCGCAAACTCGCCGCGTTGGAACAGGGCGAGGACGCGCTGGTGTTTGGTTCAGGCATGGCGGCCATCGCGACTTTCCTTTTTGCCTTCCTCAAACCGGGCGATCACGCTGTCTTCCAAGCCGACCTTTACGGCGGCACGCAACAATTGGTGACGAAGGAGTTGGTGCGGTTCGGCATCGAAATTTCCCTGGGGCGCACGGCGGCGGAATTCGCCGCGCGGCGACGGCCCAATACCCGCTTGATCTATGTGGAATCGCCCTCCAATCCGTTATTGCAATGTGTGGACCTGGCGGCCGTGGCTAAATTGGGTCACGAACACAACGCGTTAACGGTCATTGACAACACCTTCGCCTCCCCGATCAATCAGAATCCATTGACGCTGGGCTTTGACGCGGTCATTCACAGCGCCACTAAATACCTGAATGGGCACAGTGATGTGAATGCCGGCGTGGTGGTCGCCTCGGGCAAAATCATTCGTCAGCTCACCGCCGGCGCGGTGAACTATGGCGGCATGTTGGACGCGCACGCTTGCTATCTATTGGAGCGGGGACTGAGAACCCTGGCGGTGCGGATGGAACAACATAATCAAAATGCCGGTCAGCTCGCGCGGTTTTTGCAGCAACACGCCGCGGTGGCACGGGTGAATTATCCCGGCTTGCCTGAGCATCCCGATCACGCCATCGCACGGCGGCAGATGCGCGGATTCAGCGGCATGTTGTCATTTGAACTGCGCGAGCCAAGTCAACTGGATCAGTTTATGAGTCGGCTGCGCATCATCATGCCCGCCTTGAGTCTTGGCGGGGTGGAAAGCCTCGTGTGCATCCCGAGCCGCACCTCGCATCGGTTGATGAGTCCGACGGAACGTCAGCAAGCCGGAATCAGCGATGGATTGGTGCGCCTCTCGGTCGGCATTGAAAACGCGAGCGATCTGATTGCCGACCTTGAGCAAGCTCTCGGTGCGGCATAAAAAAGACAGCCAGGAATTCCCTGGCTGCCTTGAAGCCTTGCGGTTCCGCCGCAGTTTATTCGACGAGATACGCTGACTCACAATGAAAGACAACGGGGACGCCGGGAGATTTCACTGACAAAGGCGACTGGAGTGGAGCGCTTTTTCAGCAGGCGGTTGCCTACCTGGCTCTTCATGTGGTGGCCTTCTGTTCGGCCTTTTTCACTCATTTTCAGGGATGTAACCCGGTGTCCTCGATTGTGAGGCCATTCGCGTTTCCGGGTTTGCGGGCTTCCAGGTTGAAGTCGGGAGCGGAGTCCGCTACGCTGGAAAGGTTATGACGTTGACAGAAAAGCTCCTCGCCCGCGCCGCCGGAAAAGCTTCCGTGCAGGCTGGCGATAATGTTTGGGTAAAGGCCGACGTGCTGATGACGCACGATGTTTGCGGGCCGGGGACGATTGGCGTGTTCAAGCGCGAGTTCGGCAAGGACGCGAAGGTCTGGGATAAAAACCGCGTGGTGATCATTCCCGACCACTACATTTTTACAACCGATCAGCGCTCCAACCGCAACGTGGATATCCTGCGCGAATTCGTCAATGAACAAGGGCTGCCGTATTTTTACGACGTGATTGATGACCCGCACGGCACCTGGCATTTCGATGCGTCGAAGGACGTGCAGAAACGCCAGTATGGGTCCAACTACGCGGGCGTTTGTCACGCGGCGCTGCCGGCCAAAGGGCACACGCGTCCGGGCGAAGTGTTGTTCGGCACGGATTCGCACACCTGCATGGCGGGCGCGTTCAACGAATTTGCCACCGGCATCGGTAACACCGACGCTGGATTCGTGATGGGCACGGGCAAGTTGTTGCTCAAGGTGCCCGAAACGATGCACTTCCGGCTCGAAGGCAGATTGCAGCCGGGCGTGATGGCCAAGGACTTGATTCTGCATTGCATCGGCGAAATCGGCTTCGACGGTGCCACCTATCGGGCCATGCAATTTGATGGTCCGGGCGTCGCGTCGCTCTCGATGGACGATCGCATGACGATGGCCAACATGGCGATTGAGGCCGGTGGTAAGAACGGCATTTTCCCGTTTGATGCGCGCACTGCGGAATACGTGGACGCCCGGGTGAAACTCAACGGCACGCAATCCCGTTACGAACCGGTGGAATTGGACCGGGATCAAAAATTCATTTACGAGCTGGTGGTGGATTTGTCGAAACTCGAACCGTTGGTGGCCTGCCATCCCGACCCGGGGCAGCGCAAGACCGCCCGCGAAATGAACCACATGAAATTGGATCGCGCCTACGTCGGCTCCTGCACCGGTGGCAAGACGAGCGACTTCGTCGAATTCGCCCGGGTGTTGCGCGGTCACAAGGTCAAGATAGACACCTTCGGCGTGCCCGCCACGCCGCAGATTGTGGACGAGTTGCAAATGACCCGTTGGGGCAAGGAAAGCATCTGGCAGATCCTCACGAACGCGGGTGTGCGCATGACGGAGAATGCCGGTTGTGCCGCGTGTCTCGGCGGTCCGGTGGATACGTTCGGTCGGATCAACAAAGCGGGCGTCAACTGCATCAGCACGACGAACCGCAATTTCCCGGGACGCATGGGCAACAAGGAATCCAAGGTGTTCCTCGCCAGTCCCGCCACCGTGGCGGCCAGCGCCATCACCGGCTCCGTAACCGATCCGCGTGAGTTCCTGAGTTGAACCGTCCTTGTAGTTTCAAACCCTCGCGAGAGACATTTCGCGAGGGTTTTTTGTCGGCTTATTCTGTCGCGGCAACGGATTCCTGATCGCGGCGTCGTGTTGCCTCAATGAAAGAAGACAACGGAGACTAAAAAAGCAGGGAATACGTTGACTCACAATTAAGGACACCGGAGACGCCCTTTTGCAGCGGACGGTTGCCTATCCGGCCCTTCACGCGGTGGCCTTGTGTGGTGGTGAGCTTGTCGCCCGCGGCACTCGCCGAAACTTCTCTTCAATTACCCGCTTCAATGCAAATGGATTAAGGGAAGCTAAATGACTTACCCACTCAGTTCCCTGACCGCCACTCCCAATCGCACCCGCATCCCAAGGTATAGCCATATTTCTTTAAAAAGTGCTTGACGCTATCGGGGGGGGGCGTATTATGCGTTCAATTAGCACCCATGTAATACGAACCGCGTTTACCAGTGAGTTTGGTTTTTAGAAAGCAGGAGAAGCAATGCGTGTTTTTTATCTTAACGCTATTCGGAATGGGATTTACGCCAGCGGCGTCACCATCCTCATTTCACAGGGTTTTTCGCCAATATCTGTCATTGGGCAAAGTGCCAACTCCGAAGAATTGTTGACTACCAATTCACCCTTTGTGGTTTATCTGCAAAATGCGCCCTGGATTAAGGATATGGTTTATGTTGAAAGTCAATTTCATACAGCCGTTGATGGCGACAAGCCCCGCAAATCTGATAGAACAATGTGGATCAACGCAACGAATCACGCAGCGATTCAGCCCAGCGGTCTATTCATGGAAAGGCTTACGGGAAGTGCGTTTGGACCAAAGCGCACTCCGGATCGGCGGCTGGTTCACGGGATTTCCGATCATTACGATTGGAATGCAGAGATCGATGAAAACCGGATTGGGAGACTGTCGCTGAGTTCAAAATTACCAAGTGAGGGTGCTTCAGAGAAAAATCTTTCCACCAGGAACTCAAAGCTGGTAGAAGAGTTGGTCAACCGAGTTCGCCATTTTGGGCTGCCCCCGCTCCGCACCAATTCCTTCAGATTGCTGGATCCGAATCAATTTGAGGCTGTAACGGATGAAGGCTTTGTGTTGTCGGCGAAAATCCAGGCCTCATCCAATAACAACCCCCTGGCTTTGACCTATATTCTGGAAGAGATCACCAACGATGTATTTTCCATAACGTACGGCTACCCTCACGGAGGGACATTGCCCACTTATTTTGAGCGCAGGGAAATGCGAAACGGACGCCTCTATGGTATCCCCACAACAAATCGAATTCTGACGGTTAGTTATGGGGTTGATGAGAGTGTCGCCAAGGGGTACAGCCCATCCGCCTTCTTTACCAACCTCGCCATTTTCACCCGCATCCTGATTGAGTCCAACGGCCAACGATTTTTGATAAAAGAGAACAGCCGAGCCAGCTTGATTGATGATTCTCCACCCCCGCCGTTGCCCGGCAAGGAGAAAAAAGGGAAGGCTTTCACCATTATTATAATTTTTCTGATTGCAGGTGGGCTTGTTGTTTGGAGAGCCCATCAACGCAACCGGAATAAGTAGTTAAACCAAAAAACAAAAAATAAAACAAAATGAAAAAAATCAATATCGTGGCACTGTTAGTCGGATCACCGCTAGCGGTATTTGCGGCGTCGTGTTTCGTAGCGACCACCAAAGACTGCCCGCCCACAGTTAATGGTGGTAGTTGTACGCTAGTCGGAGGATCAATACCATCTGTAATGAATGCCAAGCCACCAGCTACGGGAGCTGTCTCCTACCAATCGGATAACACCCAACACTGTTTGTATGCATGTCAAAATGCTAACGGGCAAGTCTCATATATGGAGTATTACGTCGGAGCCTTCCCAACCGGGGCATCGTGTAACCCATCAGGCAGCGGCAGCGGCAGCGGAGGCACTGGTAGTGGCACTGGCGGCAACTAAAAGCATGCCATTCAAATCCGTGGCACTCCGTCCTTCGTCGGGGCGGAGTGCCGGTTGAAAATTACAGATTATCAGCGGCAAGGATGCACTGCCGATATGTGTTCGACAAATTCTCGACAAAGGCTTGATTTAACAATCTGGAAGAGATGCGTGTTGGGAATCCTGTTGTTGTCGATCATCTTCAAATTGTTCGCCATCGTTAATCCGACAAAGTTGATGGATCAAACAGACCACGTGCTCCACGTACAGATTCGTTATGTGATTGTTGTCGCGTGCATTGCGGAGATTTTCTTGTGTGCCTTTCTTTATCTGACCGCCAGTCAACTAAAGACCACCTGGTCAGTTTTTGTTTTTTCCGTGTTAATCCTACTTTATCGAACGCTCGCCTTTGCCAATGGAGCAATAACTTGCCCCTGCCTTGGCAATGTAGCTGATTGGTGGCCATGGTTAGGACGGCATGAAGGCCCAATTCTGACCAGTGTGGCCATCTGGCTTTTCTTAACCTCCGCCATACAGCTTATACCTGGAAGGGAAGATTCTTGAATTCTGTTTCTCAAGGAACTAAAGGCAGTGATGGCTCTCTTCAGCCTTTTGGTAATCCACTTTACCCAAACGGGGGAATCGAACTGGCAACGGTTACCAATGCGCGGCCAAAGTTCCGCGTCTGGACTGGTGTAGTGATTTTTTTACTCGCTGCGATTTTTTTTACGTGGTCGTCTCCGTGGCGCGTTCTGGAGTGCGGGCCGGATGAGGGCATGGAGTTTAGCAAAATTCAACTGCTGCTGCAGAAGCCCGAAATGGCGAAACTTGCATGGAATGATCAATCGTGGTTTTACTCGAAATTTTTTGCGGCGATTTTTTCTTTTACTGGTTTTCAACCTGGGATTGCCCGTCTAACAACATTGGCTTTGGTCGGTTGGATGTTGTTTGTATTTCCCCGGTTGATGCCTAAAAGTGCTGGCTGGCCGCACCTGCTTTGCGCCTGCTTGTTTTTTTGGTGCTGGCCGTTTATTCCAAACTTATCAGTTTCTGCGATGCTGGAAACACCAGCCTTCGCGCTGGCAATCATCGCCGCTGCGATTACGCCGCGTGAGTGGTCGGAATGGAAATTATGGCGCTTTGCGAGTGCGGGGTTTTTGTTCGCAATTGCGGTTCAAATAAAGCTGACCGCGCTGATCATTTTACCGGCGCTAGCTGGCAAAATATTCCTGCTTTGGTGGCGGGAAATTCGGGGCCAAGCCGTTGTTGTAACTGAAACGAAACGTCCGCAAGTGGAACATTGGGCACTGAGGTTGGCATTTGGAGGGCTAGTGTTTGGCATTGTTTTTATGGTGTTGGCCGCGTGGTCGCCCACATGGAATTTGTCACAACTGCTCGGCAGCCATTTTGCAGCAGGTGAAACAAAAGCGGCCGCTGAATATCGTCTGGAACCTGGCGAATTGTTAAAATCTCCGGGTCTGTGGCTGGCAGCCATATTAAGCATTATCGGCTTTTGGCGTAAACGGGACGTGCATGAGGCCACGTTTGCCTTGATTTTGCTAATCACGGTCACAGTCATTCATTTCAACCACAGGCCGTGGTGGTATTATTATGGCATCCACTTTGCCGTGCCGTTGGCAATTTTGGGTGGCTGGGGTGTGACAGAGCTTTTGCGAGCGGCACTAAAACCGAGTTCCAGCGCGGCAGGACCAATGCAGTCAGTCTTCAATAAGGAAATCTCCATGACTCTTGGCATGGCAATCGTATCACTTTGGGCAAGCTTTGATCTCCCGCACGGCTTTGAACACACCGCACAGATCCGCAATGAGGAAAAAACCAACGATAACAACGCGATCTATGAGCTTGAAAAATATAAGGGACGCGTCAAGTGGGTATTCACGCGACGTAATATTTTAGCGGCGCAGGCAGGTTATGTTCTACCCCCAGAGCTAACCATTCTTGCCAAAAAACGGTACTGGACGGGCAACATCAATGATGAATCCATTCTGGCGACGGTTAAGCATTATCAATGTGAAATCTTAATTTTGTACGCCGATCAAGAGTTGAAGGATACCAACTGGAATCAATTTCTAGATAGTAATTATATGAAGGTTTTGTCAGAAGAAAATGAATCAATTTTTGTGGCCAACCGGTTAAATCCAGTGCTGCCACCTCAAAGGGAGAATTTGCTAAAGCGAATGGGGCTTTGAAATATTTCTCCTGCCCATCTTCCCCGGATGAAATCCACACCGACCAACCGTGATTTGGCAAAGACGATCAAACGCTTTATACGGTTTGGCCTCGTTGGCACCAGTGGAGTGGCGGTGGATATGGGGGTGTTATATCTGCTGACCGATCCAAAGTTTTTGCCCGTAAACATCCTCTTGAGCAAACCCGTTGCGGCTGAAGTGGCCATCGTGAATAATTTTGCTTGGAATGAGTTTTGGACCTTCGCGGATACACCAGCGGCCACTCAAACTCATTGGCAAGCGCGGTTCCGGCGTTTTGCCAAGTTCAACCTCATTTGTCTCGCGGGCATCGGCCTGAGCCTCGCGTTGATAAAGGCGCAACTAAATTGGCTGGGAATGAATGTTTATCTCGCCAATTTGATCGCCATTATCGTAGTGAGCCTGTGGAATTTTGTCCTGACACTTAAATTTGGCTGGAATGAACCGACGTACCGGGTTTGATCTGAGTTGTAGTTGACGTTACGATGGCGGGCGCTTCAACTAAGCCGTGTTGTTCCCAGCGGTGGTGTTGAGTTCGGTAAAACAGAGACAAACATTCCATGTATCGAATCATTGGTGCGGATCAAAAAGAATACGGACCAGTCGCGGCCGGGCAGATTCGCGAGTGGCTCGCGCAAGGCCGACTGACTCTGGATACACTCATCAAATCAGAAGGCGATATCGGATGGCGTCCACTGCGGACGCTGCCTGAGTTTCGCGTCGCAACTCCGACTGGTGGCGTGCCACCGATGGCGGCAGCGCCAACCACCTCGAGCAACGGCCTTGAGAAGGTGATTCCCTATAAAAATGCGTACGCCTTGATTGGGTATTATCTCGCCGTGTTTTCGCTGCTGCCATTGATTGGCGCGCTACTGGGGCTGGTTGCTCTGGCCTTGGGAATTTTAGGGTTGCACTTCCGTCGGCGAAATCCCACCGCTGGCGGGACGGTTCATGCGTGGATCGCCATCATCTTGGGCGGGCTATGCGGCTTTGGCTATTTGGCCATAATCATCACCTTGGTGAGCGCTGCGCTCATGAACACGCACTGAACGACGTGAAGCAAGCTCGTTTGGAATCACGATCGGAACTGAGCTATCTGAGAATAAAACGCATTAAAACGGCTTCGTTAGTGAACCAACGCAAGCTGTTTATTATGAGTAGTTTTTAGCGAATGAAAGATGGCGACCCTACCGGGACTCGAAACCGGTAGGGTAGGTTTTTGCAATCTCGCAAAAAGGCCAGAAAACCCCTATAAACATTGGCTAAAATGCAAGTCGCTCAAAAAACCGTGATGACACGAAAAAACGCTATTTTGACGCTTAGAGTGTAGGAACTTGTAGGAACTTTTTGAGGTTGAATCGGGGCACTGGATAGGAAACCCGGCGGGGTGATCCGGGAGGCTTCCAAGGGGCTAAGGAATCTTTTGCTTTCCTGCTTCGGGCGATGGGAAACGCGCAGGCGTGCGAGTCGCTATGTCGGGAAAAAACCAAAAAGCACCAATTACGACTGACGTAGTAGGATTTTAGCCGCTTGGGAGTCGCTACGTTTTGCCGGGGTGATCCGCGGCTTGTTGGCGGTGGCCGGAAGGATTCAAGGTTGGAAGGTGTCAGATAACTGCCGATCTGGTACGGATGCCACGGGTCGTTTCAACTCATGGTACACGCGAGAGGCAAAACTATTCACAGTAAGGATATGATGAAAATCATAATAAGGAATCAGATTTACCCGTGGCAACCCGTACGAGCGTAGCAACTGCGGGCAAGGTTGCGCGGAGTTCATTGCCCGGATGCCTCTCACTCTTGCGGCTCGTCGTCTTGTAACTCTTCCGGCGTTTTTAGGCTCAGGTATTGCCATCCGCGTTTCCGGGTGCCGCCACGTTCGACGTGATTGCTTTTCCCTCGGTTGTAGTGACGGTAGATAAGGTCGGGCAGGAGTTTTTCAACTCTGGTTGCCGGGATGGCATCCCATCCTGCCTCTTCGCAAAAAGTAGAATAGGCTCGGATTATTTCGTCGGTGGTTATGTCTCCATCCGCGTTGCGCCTTAGTCGCGTCTCGACGAAAATTTCAAGGGAATTTGATTCAGCAAGCAGGTCGTCCACCCGTTGCTTTTGCGCTTCGGAAAGTTGGAAGTTGCCGGTCTCGTCTATTTCTTTAAGAAATCGCAAATAGCCTTGGGCAAACCATTTCAGGATGCCTTCGCCTTCCTCTTGCATCAGGACTTTATCGAAGTCGAGAATCTTTTTGGCTGGTGGCGGGTTTTCGTAGCGAATGATGAGCAGTCGCCGTCGCCAAGCCTCTTGATCGTCATCCAACCGCACCCGAAGCCGAGCGTTGCAGTTTATGATGAGGTTGAATGTGCCGTACATGTAAAATGTTTCGTTGCTCCCTTTGGCCTCCGGGGTGATCGGGTCGCCCCCGACCAGGCTTTTAATGTGGTGCGCGGCGGTTTGCGTAAGGAAGTCGCCAGGGACATCCGAGGCAAACAGCAGGGTCTTTCTTATGAAGCGATACATCTCGAAACGCCCGTCTAATTGCTCCGTGCGCATTTGGTAGGCGTTGCGTTCGCCTACCACGGCTTTGAGAACTTGGGTCAAGGTCGTCTTCCCTCCGCCCGGAGTGCCGTCGAGAATCAAGAAGCGTTGCGCGGAGTTGTAGCCGGTCAACACCATGCCGCCCCAGCGTTGCAAGAGGGAAATATCATCCTCGCTCATGGCGGAACGGAGAAGCTCCTCAAGAAACCGTTTCGGCTCTGGTGCTTTGGAATTGTAGCTAATTGGCAAGGGATTGCGTGAGTAGTATTCAGGCGCAAACGGTTTCAACTCCACGCCATACTTCGAGAGGCAAAGCATCCCGTTGGCAACGTGGATAATGTTTTTCTCCCGGTTAAAGGCGTCGCGTTTTTCGACAACACCTCTCAGGGCTTTGATGATTTCATCCGCTGTGCGAATCTTTCTTTGCCGCTCCAAAGATGGCTTATTCTCTTCGCGACTCATTCGCAGCAAGCGGAGGAGAATCAGTTGGCGGAGTACGTCCTCGGTAACGTAATCCCATGCGCCGGTTTTCGCGTTGTATTGATGAAATTTTTCGTCGGCGGGGTCGAAAAGGATGTGGTTTTCCTTCGCGTAAAGCCCCGCAAACCAGTATGCGTTTAAATCGTGAATAGCTTCGCCGTGTTTCTCCCAGCGGGGGCCGTGTTCTATCGTTAGTTCATTGTAGAGCGCCTTGGTATCTTCTGATTTTGTGGCGATAGGTTCGGCTTGCTTTATGGCTTTCGCTATCGCTTCTTGCATGGCTTCCCGGGTTTGCGCGGTGCGCGTCCATTCGTTTAAGTCTTTGCGACCTTCGGGGGTGATTACCCGGCGGATTTCGCACTTGTTATGCTTGGCCAGCTTTTCAAGCCATTCTTGGCCGGGGTCGTCGTTTTGCGGGAAGGCGTAGATTTTAGCCTCCGCCCCGATCCGCTTGCTTAGGTTGCCGTCATTGCTGGCTCCGCGCGTGGCGACAAGAGCGATGTCCTCCGGCAGCGGGTTTTCATGGTGCGCGCAGGCGTCGAGCGTGGCGAGCAAGTCCCATTGCGACTCGAAAGCATAAACGGCTTTGGCTTGGGCAAGGTCGCCAATAACGAGCGGCGTGGTCTTTAATCCCTTGGGCGCGTATCGCCAGCTTCCATCCTCAGACAAGCGGTAATGGCAACCAATGACTTTCCCGGTGTCCGCGTCGGTGACCGGGAAGGCGAAGTGTTTCCCGGCGTAAATGCCGACCAGTTCTTCACGGCGTAGCCATTCGACAAACTCCGGTGCGTAGTCGCGCCATTGGGCCAGTTCTTCGACTCGCTCCGGGGTCATGGCGTTTACGCAAGCCTGCCAATCAAACGGCGGCAGGAGTGGCCGGTTGCTTTGCGGTCGAGACGATGAATTGATGCCGTCCAGCCGGAGGAATTCTTTGCAGGCTTCGGCGTTGCTGATGTTCTTGTGCGTGGCAATTAAATCAATCTGGTCGCCCTCGCCGCACCCGGCGTGACACTTCCAGTACAGGTCTCCGGTTTTCTCGTTCCGGTAAACGCTAAAGCTGGGGGTTTTGTCGTCATGAAACGGGCAGCATTGCGTTGGCTTATCGGTGATCGGACAGCCGATAAGTCGCGCCGTTGCGAGCAGGTCGAGTTTGGCTTTGGCTTCCTTGATGCGGTCGGGATTATTCATGGCCGCACCTCCGATCCGTTCGCCGGTTGGCAGGGAAAATCAGTTGCCTTTTGCCGGGAGGTGGGCTTTAATGAAACCAGCGTTAGACCGGTGTTTTTCATGATGCACTGGTCTGACTTGAGACAATACGTTAAGTGCCTCGCCGTGGTTTCCCCCGCGGCGGGGTTTTTTATTTGTCGCATAATTCAGGCTTCCTTTCCTTGGGCGGCGGATTGGACAGGGTTTGTCCGAGCCTCGCAGGTGACGGGGGCGGGCGGAATGACCCGCGAGCGACGATGCACCCGGGGCGGGTAGGCGGTGCGGTGGCGTTCCAGCCAGGCGTTCAAGTCCTCGCGACTGTAGAGCGTCACCTTGTGCGTGGGTTTGAAGTGCGGTAGGCCACGCATCACCCGCCAGAGACGAATGGTGCGCGGTTTGACGTTTAGGTAGAGGGCGGCTTCGGCCTCGGTTAAAACATTATCATTATGTTTTTTTGTCATGTTCCGCACTTTACCAAACGCGATTTTTGGGAGTGTGCGGACGTTGCGACTGCAAACGGGCGGATTGCGTCTGCAAAGGGGAAAGGGTCAGCGTGCAAGCGGAGGCTCTGATTCTGCAAACGGAAGGATTGCGTCTGCAAAGGGGAAAGCGGGGCTTAAAAAGCCTGTCAAACAGTTTTTTTTGAAAAAGTTTTTAGGGCGTCACTAAGGTTTGCTCTTTTGATGCTTGGCGCGGGCAGCACGAGAGCGTGCGGCACTTTTGCGCCAGTCAAGCCAACTCCCCAAAAGTTCTGAACAGTGCATCCAGTCCGCCCGTTGGAAACCCTTCGTCTGATAATAATCCAGGGGAGCAATTTGCTGTGCTATAGGGTTTCCGGTCAATTGCTTGGCAGCGTTCAGAAAATCACGAAAGAGGTTTAGCCTCTCCGCAGCCTTAACCTTGGGAAACCAGATTTGCAAAGCGCGTTCCAGGGTTAGCGGGAATTTGTGTACGCCAGCAGACATCCAATGCTCGAAGTGCGAAGGGCTACGAGGCTTGGCAAGATTGCTTTTGCGTTTGAAGATTTCCTGACTGCGCTCAATTAGCTCCAGCACGCTCGCTTGCCAGACTTTGTAGGCTAGTTTCGCAGCTTGCGCGGCTTGGTAGTCCTGGGGGTCGCTCGCGGTAGCTGGCGGCGTAATGGAAGGCGCGAGCTTGGCGGCTATGTAGGCGAGTTGTTTCACGGTCGGTGCGCTCTCTTTTGCGATGGATTGCAGAGCTTCCGCCTGGCCTTCGAGTAATTGCTGCGGCGTTGGCTTCAACTTGTCGAGAGCCGTGGTCAAGTCGGCTGCGTTGCGCGGTGGTGCGGGCCGCGTTTTCTCCTTGGTCGCTTTCGCCTTCGGGTTTTTCTTGTTGGTTGTCTTTTGCTTCATGCTCGGGCGTGGGTTTAGTTGCGTTGCAGGATACGGCGGCGCGGGGTGATCCGCTCCGGGACGGCCAGCCGGGGCGGGGGGTTGCCGTTGGCCTCGGGGCGTAGCTCAAACCAGCTTAGGGCTTCTTCGGGCGTAACGAGTTCGCGGTAGTGTCGGAAAATCATGGTGGCGGAGTTGCCCGCTTCCAAGGCGATCCGGGCAACGTCGCCCGTTTCGGCCACGCGGTAGGAGATATAGGAGTGCCGCAAGGCGTTGTGCTTCCATTGCAAGGCCGGGGCGTCAGCGGTGGCCGTCGCTTGCGCGGTCTTGGCTTGTAGCTCGTGGAAGTAGGCGCGGCTATGCGGGAAAACCAGTCCGCTTTTCCGGGCGTAGCGTTCCAGCCACGCGCGGAGGTTGTCGGCTATCGGGACCAGTCGCCGCGAGCCGGTCTTGGCTTGCTCCGCGTTTATCTGGATGTGGCCGCGACGGAGTTTGATGTCGCTCCAATCGAGCCGCAGGACTTCGGCAGAGCGTAACCCGGCGAAGGCTTGCAGGGCGAGCGCGGGCTGAAAGTCGGGCGAGGCGGCTTGCAGGAGGCGGCGAAGTTCTGCCGGGGCGTAAATCTCTATGGGGTCGGTGTGCCGCAATTGGACTTGCTCCGTCCCGCTCACAGGATTGTCTCCCTTGGGCAGATAGCCCCGAGCCTCGGCAAACTTGAACAGACCGCCCAGCATGGCGCGGTAGTTCTTCACGGTGCGCGGCGCGGCTTTCATGCTGTCAAGCCAGCGTTGCAAGTCGCCCGTGGTGACGCGGGCAACGTCCAGCGCAAAGGCTTTCGAGATGTAGGGTAATCGAGTGCGGAGGTCTTCAAGGTAGCGTTGGCTTTTCCCGCGTTGGGTTTGCAGTGCCAGCCATTCGGCGGCTACCTCGGCCACGGTGCGCGGGGTGCGCTTGGCGTGGCGGCGGGCGTATTCCTTGGCCGCTTCAAGAATCAGGTCGCCCCCGAGCAGGTCGTAGGCTTGCGCGTAGGTGCTGGCGACCAGTTCCAGCGTGAGGCGGCGCGGGCGTAGGAATTCCATTGCGCGGCCATAGCTGGCGGCGTCCCGATTGTGAAGCGCGGCGGCGGTCGTCTGGCCGCCGGCGATCTGGCGGGCGAGGCGTTGTGCTTCGGCTTCGGCAGTTTCAAAGCTCAAACGATCCAAAACGCGGCGCGTGCCTTGGGAGTAGTCCACGACTTGATAAAGGGTGCGCTTGACCGGTTTGCCTTGCGGGGTGTTGAAGATGCGCGCGCGTTCGTAAATCTTTACCGCAACGCTGCCAACCTTAACGACGTGAACCTTCGCCCCCGAGTGACGCGGGTTTTTCGTGTCCGGTTTGCTGGAATCTTGCCGTCGCTTTGCACGTTGCTGAATCATGCGTTTAGTGTAGGAATTGTGTAGGAACTTTCCAGAAAAAAGTTTTAACGTGCCGGAAAAATGCAGCGTAAATCCTTTGTTTTCAATGGTTTGTGGAAGTAAAAAAGATGGCGACCCTACCGGGACTCGAACCCGGGCTACCTCCGTGAAAGGGAGGTGTCCTAACCGCTAGACCATAGGGTCATCAAGGGCGCAAATTCTATTAAAGTTTGTCGTGGTGTCACGAAAAAACCCGAACAATTTCTTGCCAATTGCCGAGCGACAAAGTTCAATGTCGGCTCTTCGAGCGAGGGCTGGGTAGCTCAGTCGGTAGAGCAGAGGACTGAAAATCCTTGTGTCGGCGGTTCGATTCCGCCCCCAGCCACCATTTCCATCTGCAAGGGCAGCAATGGTTTGTGTGGTTGCGGAGTCCAAACGAACCCCAAAGCGTAATCCAATTTTCTCACTCCGTGACAATTTGCAGTACCGAAGTTTAACTCCTTCGCTACTCCCTAACGGTTCAAGTGGTGACGCGATGAGGTGTTGCTGTGGTTGCTGGCCACGATCTTCTCGAACTGGAACCAATCAATGTGATGGAGTTGTTCGATGAGGTTGGCGGCTGAATCCGGTGTTCTTGCGTTCACCGTGCCACTCCGATCGGCGGGCGCGAATGCGAGCGGGTTACGAGGCGCGGTCGTGAGAGGGGCAACCGATGCCGCCAGCTTGGCGGTGAAGGGACTGGCAGAGACAACCTGCATTCGTTTGGAGCGGGTGGCGACACGATAGATGATGAAGATGATAAGGCCGAGAAAAGTCAGGCCGAGAAGTCCGAAGGCCAGGTTACCAAAAGCGGACAGCAGTTGTCGTCCTTGAGGGGAAATCAAGGCAATCATCAGCAGCAAGCCAACAAGTTGAGCCACGATTTCCACCGCATCATCATCTTTTCTGCGTCGGGCCATATTCGCCTGATTGATACAGCAGGAACAACGCCGGATGTGAAAACGATCGTCTCCGGTCTGTAATCCGTTCCGTTATGGATCGAATCGTTAACGTGCGCTTGAGGAAACTGGTTTTCCGACCGGACTGCTACGTGGTGGTGGGCGTTGCGTTGGGCGCGGGTTGTTCTGTCACGACTGGATATTAGCCCGGAGCCGCGGAGTGATCAGTGTGCGGTCTTCTGGTCACAGAAGAGTTCGGTGACTCATCAGGCGCTCGGCGCCCAAGCAGGTGCAGAGTGCCGTTTGGAACGATTCGATCGTGTAAGGCTTCGTCAGGAAGCAGGTGTGGAGATCCGATCCGACGCACGCCCGCATCTGAGCCTGGTAATCGCTGGAGGCGCAAAGCTTGGATGACACGAGGATGGGAAATTTCACCCGCTGCTTGGCCAATTGTTTTAGAAGGTTTCCGCCGATCGCGCGGGGATCGTCGCACAACAAGTCCTCGGGATAATCGAGGTCGGCGATAAACAACTCTGGCGAATACACCGCCAGTCGCTGTACGGCCCATGTATCGTCGTAGAATTGCTGCAAGGTGTAGCGCACCAGCGACTGCCGGAGCACTGCGGGGATCGAGTTGGGTTGCCCCGGATTGGCGATCATCGCAACCACTTGGACGGGTCTGATATCCGGGCCAGTCGCGGGTGGCGGGGTGGTCGGGACGGTGATAAGCCTGGCGATCGTCTGTCTCAGGTCCCGGAGATCTGGAGGTTTGGCCAGGAACTCGCGCCGTAATCCCGGTTGAGTTGCGTCTCCCATTTCCTCATGAAAATTGGTGCTACGCAGAAACGCGGAAAGAACCAACATCGGTATTTGGGGATTTAGTTTGGCAAGCCGATGTGAAAGTTCGACCGTACTGAGTCCCTCATGTCTTTGATCCGATATAAACAAGTCCGGGGGCGCTGCCTGTAGAGCCTGCCAGGCTTCATCGCCGTTCCGACAAGAGGTGATTTCCAAGGTGGCAAATTGGAAGGTCAGAGTTAAGGAAAGGACCTTATGCAGGGTAATCTCGTCATCCAAATAAACGATTCGCAGCGGATGAGGGGCCGCTGATATTTCGCCGGCCTCGTGATGGTCCTGGATGGGTGACATTTATCGGCAGAGTGCGAATAATCCGATCAAAAGTAAAGTCGGCGGCGACCACAGGAGGTTACCAATTGCGGGCGAGACCGCCGCTGGCTTTCCCATCAATTGCTGGTGCGGGCGCGATAAGCCCGGAAACCGGAGTCCACCGAAATGCTGTTGGTCCATCGTCCCGAACCATTGGCGGGCAGGGCGTTGGTGCGCCAGCCGATCCAAGTGTGCAAGTCCGTCGAGCTTTCGATCACGTAGGTTTCACCCGGTTTGCCGGCCCCAACCAGTTCGTTGTCCCGTCCCAACGCCAGTTCCGGAACGCGGCTGGGCAGCGTGGTGGCGTCGAGAATTTGGTCGGTCAATCCGTGCGCGGTCCAGGTCATGGTGCGGCCATTGATTTGCATCAACGCGTAGTGGAACAGTGAAAATTCCTCGGTGAAGACCGGCCAGAACGCCACGCGTTCGGTATCGAGGTAACCGCCGCCGCCGCCGACGACGGTGTAGGTGACGCCGTTGGTGATGCCGCGGTTGTAGTTGTGCGAGTGGCCATTGATCACCATGTCCACATGGTATTGTTGGAAGAGCGGCACCCAATCGTTGCGCACCCAAGTTTCGCCCGTGTAACCGCCGCCGTTCCACAGATTGGCGTAGGGCAGACGATGGAAACTGACCACGCGAAAGGCGGCGCGTTGGGTTTCCGGACGGGCCAGTTCGTTCACCAGCCAGGCGTATTGTTCGGGCGACGCGCTGGTGGACGCCTCGGAATCCAGGAAGATGAAACGGGAATTGCCGTAATCGAACGCGAACCAGGCGCCATTACCAGGCAACACGCTGTAGGCATAACTGAAGGCGTACTCGGCATCGTGATTGCCGCGCGAGAACAGGGCCGGGCGCGTCTGCGCGAGGTTGTCAAATTCGAGCGCGTCAAACCAATACGCCTTCCAATCGTGCAGCGAGTTGCCGCTGCTGGCGAGGTCACCCGAGACGCCCATCCAATCCACCTGATTGGTGATCATGCTGGGAATCAGTTGGTGCAGCACCTCCGGACCATTCTGGCTGTCGCTCCACCAGGCGACGGAGAAGGGGGTATCGCGGAAGGGCGCGGTGCGGAAGGGGTAGGTTGCGGAGGTGGTCGTGCCGCTGCGCACGCGATAGACGTAGTGCCGCTCGGTTTCCAGACCGCGGATCGTGGCGCGATGGATGAAATGCGTGGCGTCTATCTGTACCGTTTCAATCTGGCTGATGGTATTTTCGTTCACGTTGGAACGTCCCCAATCCACGTAGTGCCGGGTGAGGTTGCCGTCGGTTTCCCAAAACAGACGCATGGCGTTCGTACGGTAATCCTGCAACATCGGGAGCTTGGTGATTTGCGGCGATGAGGAGAGCGGCCAGGGTTTTTGCAGGCGCACGACGAGATCATCCGCCATGCCGTCGTTGTTGGCGTCGCGCCGGTGGTCGGCAATGATTTCCACACGGAGCTTGCGCGTGCCGATGGGCACGAGTCCGGTGATCAGCCGCCGCTGCCAGACGTTGTTGCCAGCGATCAGGGAACGCGCAGCGGAGATTTCCTGATCGGCAGTATCCAGAAAACCGATCCGGCAGGACACTTGATCGTCGAAGGCCCCGGAATTCTGCGGTGTGCGTAACCAGACTTCCGCGTCCAGCGCCGTGCCAGTGTCGAGATCGGCTGGCGTGAAACCCTTGGCGATGAGGTCAATATCCTGACGAATGACCGTGTTGCTGCCGGAGGCGTTGTTGCCGCCGTGGAAAAAGAAGTCGCCGCCATGAGGACTGCCCTTGCCGCCGCTACTGTTCGGAAAGAGCGGGTTGCCGGTGAGAATTTCCCAACCGGCGGAAAGTTGCTCGAAATCGCCGTTGGTTTGCAGGGGTTGGCCGAAGAGCGGATTCAATTCGCCAATGGAGCCGTGAACCGAGAAATCCTGGTCGGAAGTATCCGTCAGGGGGGGTACGTTAAGCGACGTAAGTTTAATGCGGTAATTGTTCGTGTCGCCCAACATCGGATGGATGTCCCAGAGAAAATTGCTCTGACTCAGCGCCGTCTGACCGAGGGTTTGATACCAGTCGTCGCCGCGATAAAGTTCAACCCGCACCAGTCCGCTGGGATGATTCACTATCCAGGTGATGGTTTGCGTGGTGCCGGCTGGATAATTTTCGCCGCCATTGGGCGTGGTCACCTGCAGCGAATCGGGAGGTGCGGGCGCGGGAATGCCCGCCGCCGCGGCGCCGCCCAACGCAGCAATTTCCACAGGTAGCATGGCTTCGGCGCGGAGTTGCACGCTGTTGATATAACCTCCCGAATTTTCTCCGTCGTTGTCGGCAAACAACAGGAACGTCGGGCCGAGCGCCCACCGGCCATTAAATTCCAGACCATCGTTTTGCTGGACCTTCACGCCATTCACATAACTGGTGAACGTGCCGGCGATCGTATCCACCACCACGGCCAGGCGATTCCAGGCGCCATCAGCCACGTAACCGCCGTAATTGGCGGAGATGCCGACGCCCTGGCTGGGATTGATGAACCAGTCCCCATCATCGTCATTGGCGGGATTTGATTGGTATAACACCGCCCAGCCGGTCGGACGACTCGGGAACATCACGTCCATGATCAGGGTGTATTGATTCAGTAACGTGCCCCCGCCGTTGCCGCCCAGACCGTGAGCCATGACGAAGTACGTTCCGCGCGTGAAGGACGCGACCTGCGCGGATGAACCGGCAATCGTCTGATTCGCAAACGCCACGCCAGCGCTGCTGGCGGGAGTGGCGTAGCCGGTGGTCAAATCCGTTCCCCCCACCGTCGAGTTCAGGTTGCCATTGAAGTCGTATTGCGCATAAGTCAGCGGCGGTGGGGGCAGGGGAATGCCGTCCGCCGTCGGTCCGCCCAACGCGGCGACATCAGCATCGGATAGAGGCACGTCGTGGATTTGAATGCTATTGACGAAGCCGGCGCGGGTTTCGCCATCTTCGTCCGTGAAGAGCAGGGCCGTCGGGGCCAGCGCCCAGCGTCCGTCGGCACCGCCCTCCAGCGTTTGGGAACCCACGAGCGCGCCATCAATGAACTTGCGTAAATGTCCCTCCGCCAGCGTCAGGTCAAAGACAAACGCCACGCGATGCCAGGTGTCCGCAGCGATGACTCCCTGGTAAATGGTGGCGATGCCGATACCGTTGTTTGAGCCGATGAACAAGTCCGCGTCGTTGTTATTGCTCTCGCTGGTTTGCAGCAGCGCCCGGAATTGGCCCGAGCTGGCCGCGGGATACATGACGTCCATGATCAGCGTGAATTGATTCACGTAACTGTCGCCGCTGTTGGGGGTGATGCCGTGAGCCATCACGTAACCTTGCGTGGGGGTGGTGGCCGGAAACGCCATCACCACCGCCGTTTGGCCGCCGATGGTTTTCGTGGTGAAAGTGGTTTGCGCCGCCGTGTCGCCGCGATACCCGAGCGCCGTGCCGACGGTGGCGGTCAGGTTGCTGGAGTTGAAATCCCATTGGCCGGTGACCGTTCCGAACGCCGGACCGCAGAGGCCCAGCATCAGCGCCATGATGAAACCAGTCTGAGTTCGAGTCACATTCATAATGTATTGGTTTTCGCGGTAACGACAGGAGCAGCATAGCCACAACCACAAGCCGTCTGGCAATCAAAATAGCGGCGCGCCCGATGCTTCGGCGGGAACGATTGGATTTAATGAACGTGCGCGGGGTCGGGCAGTTTCGCGCGCGGTTGGTTCAGTTTGGAGTGGGGGCTTCCACAAGCGGTGCTTGACGCTTCGGCATCGCAAGATTACACACTGCTGCGATGTTTCGTTTGCCATTGCCACTATGAAATCCGCCATCCTCGCCTTGGATCAGGGCACAACCAGTTCGCGAGCCATCGTCTTTGATCACGCAGGCGCCATCCGCGCCGTGGCGCAACAGGAGTTGCCCCAGTCCTTTCCGCAGGCGGGTTGGGTGGAGCATGACCCGGAGGAAATTTGGCAGACCCAGATGGACACCGCCCGTCGCGCACTGGCGCAGGCGGGGTTGAAGTCCAGCGACATTGCGGCCATCGGCATCACCAATCAACGCGAAACCACCGTGCTGTGGGATCGGAAGACCAGCCAGCCCGTTCACCCGGCGATTGTCTGGCAGGATCGGCGCACCGCCGCTTTCTGTGACGAACTCAAACGGGCTGGCCACGCGGAGTTGATTCAGCAGAAAACCGGATTGGTGCCGGACGCCTATTTTTCCGGCAGCAAATTGCGCTGGTTGTTGGATCACGTTCCGAACGCCCGCGCCCGCGCCGAGCGCGGTGAACTCGCTTTCGGCACGGTGGATTCGTGGTTGCTCTGGAAGCTTACCGGCGGCGCTGTCCACGCCACCGACGTCAGCAACGCCTCCCGCACGATGCTGTTTAATCTGCGGAGCGGGACCTGGGATGAGGAGCTGCTGCAACAATTGCAAATTCCGCGCGCGGTGTTGCCGGAAGTGCGGTCCTCCAGCGAAATTTACGGAGAGACCGCTGCCGGGCGGTTTGATACGTCGCTGCCGATCGCGGGAATCGCCGGCGATCAGCAGGCGGCGTTGTTTGGGCAAAACTGCTTCACGCGCGGGATGGCCAAGAACACGTACGGCACGGGCTGTTTCTTGTTGATGAACATCGGCACTGAACCACGGCCTTCGCAAAACCAATTGCTCACCACGGTGGCTTGGCGGGTGCAGGAGCAGACCGAGTTTGCGCTGGAAGGCAGCGTCTTTATCGGCGGTGCCGTGGTGCAATGGCTGCGGGATGGTCTGGGGCTGGTTCGCTCCGCCCAGGAGATCGAAGCTCTGGCCGCGAGTGTGCCGGATAGCGGCGGCGTTTATCTCGTGCCGGCGTTTGCCGGGTTGGGCGCACCGCATTGGGATCAATACGCGCGCGGCACCATCACCGGGTTGACCCGTGGCACGAGCGCCGGGCATCTGGCGCGAGCGGCGTTGGAAGGCATCGCGTTCCAAGTGGCGGACGTGCTGGAGGCGATTGCGCAGGATTCCGGCATCGCGATGAATGAACTGCGCGTGGATGGCGGCGCGGCCGCCAACAATCTGCTGCTGCAATTTCAGGCGGATATTTTGCAAGTGCCCGTGGTGCGACCTCGAATCATCGAAACCACCGCGCTCGGCGCCGCCTACCTGGCGGGCCTGGCCGTTGGGTTTTGGAAGAACCGTGATGAGGTGCAACGCGCCTGGCAGATGGACCGCACCTTTGAACCCCAAATGTCGCGCGCGGACGCGGTTCACCGGCGCCAACGCTGGGCCGAGGCGCTGAAGCGCGCTCGCGATTGGGAAGAACATTCCAGCGTCAAACCCGCCGCGACCCAGTGACGCCACGAATCGTCCATTGATTGATTTAACTCCAACTCCAACTCACTCCCACGATCTGACTTGAAGCGCTTATGAACTCACTCTTGGCGGAATTTATCGGCACCATGCTGTTGGTCACCTTCGGCAACGGCGTGGTGGCCAACGTCGTGTTGGCGCGCACCAAAGGTTTCAACAGCGGCTGGATCGTCATCACGGCGGGCTGGGGATTGGCGGTGTTTGTGGGAGTGTTTTGCGCGCAGGAATTCAGCGGCGCGCACTTGAACCCCGCCGTCACCGTCGCCATGGCCGCGGCGGAGAAATTTGCCTGGACGGAAGTGCCCGGTTATCTGCTGGCGCAACTGCTCGGTGGGCTGGTGGGCGGGATGCTTGTCTTTTGTTTTTATCGGGAGCACTTCAAAGCTTCGAACGACGCGGACGCCAAGCTGGCCTGTTTTTGCACCGCGCCGAACATCCGGAAAATTTCGCAGGCGTTTTTCTGCGAACTCATCGGCACGTTCATGCTGGTGTTTCCCGTTTTCCTGATGGTCGGGGCGAAAGCCAAACTGCCGTCCGCATCCGATGAAGTTCTGATCGGGTTGGGCACGCTGGGGGCCGTGCCGGTGGCGCTGGTGGTGTTCGCCATCGGCTTGTCGCTGGGCGGCACCACGGGATATGCCATCAATCCGGTGCGCGATCTCGGTCCGCGGCTGGCGCACGCAATCCTGCCGGTGCCGGGCAAACGCGATAGTGATTGGGGCTACGCCTGGGTGCCGGTCATTGCGCCGTTGGTCGGCGGCTTGCTGGCGGCGCTGGTTTATCGCCTGATCATCCCCACCGTTTAGAGCGGATTAAATAAAGCCGTGGCCGCTTGATTTTTTCCTTTATAGCAGCGGGCTTCTCAACCTCAAGCCAAGCGTTGGGGTCAAACGGACGACTGCCCTGGGTTCGAGGCGGGCACCAACGCGGCAGCGTCTTGGACTGCGGCAGTCCGCTGCCGCTGTGGAATCATCGGCCCGCGACGGAAAAGCGGCAGAAGCCTGCCGCAGTCCAAAACCTCGCGGGCAGAGGCGCCATTCCCCATCCGGACCCCACCTTCATTGGGTTACAACCGCCAGCTCGGTCCGGAGAATCATTGGCAACGGAATAAAGACCGAGGCGTTCCCGGAGCGCGGACGGTCTCCGTCCGCAGCGCGTGAACGGGAAGCTCGGCTTTGCGGATCAATCAACACCTTCTGGTCTGGCGCCGCGCTGCGGGCGCGGGACTGCCCGCGCTCCGTTCCCAGCACCAGCGGCGCGGCATCTGTGTGGAAACTCACCCGCAACAAATCACAAGCTCCATAGGAGCGGCAGAAGCCTGCCGCAGTCCAAAACCTCGCGGACAGAGGCGCCATTCCCCATCCGGACTCCACCTTCATTGGGTTACAACTGCCAGCTCGGTCCGGAGAATCGTTGGCAACGGAATAAAGACCGAGGCGTTCCCGGAGCGCGGACGGTCTCCGTCCGCAGCGCGTGAACCGGAAGCTCGGCTTGCGGTTCAATCAACGCCTTCTGGCGCGCTTTCGTTGCTGAGAAATTGCTTGATCGGCGGTTATTTTTGCTCCAATTAACCCCTCGTCAACTTTCACAACCTTATGAAAATAAAACAACTCCATTTCTTAACGGTGCTTGGTCTGATCGGCCTGACTGCGACAGTCAGTTGGGCCCAAGGCACGGCGTTCACGTATCAAGGGCGGCTGAACAGCGGCGGCACACCCTTTAACGGCAATGCCGAATTTCAAGCGACGCTCTGGACCGCAGCTACGGGCGGGACGCAAGTGGCGGCCAACAACCCGACCGCTGTGGTGGTGGGCGTGACCAACGGCCTGTTCACGTTACCATTGGATTTTGGCGCGCAGTTTTCCGGGGCGGGCCGGTGGCTGCAATTGGAAGTGCGCACCAGCATTGGAGCGTTCACCACCTTGACTCCGCGCCAGACACTGACGCCCACGCCCTATGCCCTCACGGCGGCGGGGCTTTCCGGCTCGCTACCCGCCGCGCAGTTGAGCGGTGCGATTGCCAACGCCAATCTGCCCGCCAGCCCGACCTTTGCGGGAACAGTCGTCGCCAGTACTTTTTCCGGCAATGGCGCGAACCTGACGAACGTGAACGCCGTTACGTTGAACGGCTTGAACAGCGCGAGCTTCTGGCGGGCGACGGGCAACGCGGGCACGACGCCGGGCAACCAATTCATCGGCACGACAGACGATCAGCCACTGGAGTTCAAGGTGAACGGAATAAGGGCGTTGCGACTTGAACCTGGAACGATGATCGACGGTGCGCCGAATGTGATTGGCGGTTCGCCCCGCAACTTTGTCGCGCCGGGCGTCGTTGGGGCGACCATTGCCGGGGGTGGCGCGACCAATTACTATGGCTTGGCTTACACCAATTCAGTCAGGGCGGATTTTGGCGCGATTGGTGGCGGCCTTCAGAACACGATTCAGACCAACGCCGACAATTCCACCATCAGCGGCGGCTATAACAACACGATTCAGACCAACGCATATTACTCCACCATTGGCGGTGGGTACTACAACACGATTCAGACCAACGCATATTACTCCACCATTGGCGGTGGGTACTACAACACGATTCAGACCAACGCAGCTTACGCCACCATTAGCGGCGGGCTTTACAACACGATTCAGGCTAATGTTTATCGCTCCACCATTGGCGGCGGTTGGGCTAACACGATTCAGACCAACACCGCCGCGGCCACCATTGGCGGCGGCTATAACAACACGATTCAGCCCAACGCCTATGAGTCCACCATTGGTGGTGGTCGAAACAACACGATTCAGGCCAACGGTTTCTACGCCACCATTCCCGGCGGTTACGATAATAGCGCCGTCAGCTATGCCTTTGCGGCGGGCACACGGGCCAAGGCTAATCACTCTGGTGCGTTCGTCTGGGCGGATGCGCAAAGTGGGGCTTTTTCCTCGACCGCCCCCGATGAGTTCAACATCCGCGCGCAAAACGGGGTGCGAATTCAGAGCAATAAAGGCATCCATTTGAATGCGCAGGATGCGCCGATGATTGTGCGGGACTGGAACCCCTTCGCGGCCAATGCGCCTGGCGGCAAGGCGGGTATCGGTCGCTGGGGGCTGTTTATGGAACCGACTTATTTGACGATGGGGATTCCGGCCGAAGACATTCCGGGTCGCACGTTCCGAGTATCCAAGTACAACACCAACGGGACGGCCACCGCCCTGATGACCGTGAACCAAGCCGGGGCTGTCACGGCCCAGTCGTTCAATCCGTCGAGTGACCGGCATTTGAAGGAGAACTTCGAGGCGGTGTCACCGGAGGAGGTGTTGGCGAAGGTGGCGGCGTTACCGATCAGCCGCTGGAATTTCAAGGGCGAGACCGAGACGGTGCACGTCGGGCCGATGGCGCAGGATTTCCATGCGACGTTTGGGTTGGGTACGGACGACAAACACATCGCCACGGTGGATGCCGACGGCGTGGCGCTGGCCGCCATCCAGGGGTTGAATCGGAAACTGGAGACGGAAGCCGCCGCATTGCGAACGGAGAACACGGAATTGAAAGCGCGTTTGGAGCGGCTTGAACGACTGTTGCTGGTGCAGACAAGCGGAGGTGCGAAATGAAAACCCGAGGATGGAGGATGGAAGTGAGCGGCTTGGCCTGAGCTGTTTTCGACCTCCTGCCGGTCACTGTAGTTATAGGAGTAACCAGTAGTTAAAGCACAATTGTGAGATCTATGAATAAAAATTGGATAGCGTCAGCTCTTACCTTGGCCCTGGGCTTAGCCGTCGGCCTTCAACCTTCGGCCTTGTTGGCTCAAGGCAGCCTTACGCCGCCGGGCGCGCCGGCGCCGACGATGAAGACACTCGACCAAATTGAGGCGCGCACGCCGGTGGATGCGGCACATACCTCTGGGGACAGTTTAAGTTTGTTCATCATCCGCACCCCAGGCGCGTATTATCTGACCACCAATATTGTCGGCGTTGCCAATCAACGGGGCATTGAGATCCGCGCTAATAATGTCACTCTGGATCTGAACGGTTTTACCTTGATGGGCGTTTCCAATGCCGCCAGTGGAATTTTAGTCGTTGATACTTGCACCAATGTCACCATCCGCAACGGCATGTTAAGTGGATGGGGTAACGGTTTTCATGCCATTCGCGGTCTGGGACAAAATCTCACATTGGAGCGGTTGAGTGTCATCGGCAACAGTTTCGGCCTCATGAGCAGCGGAGGCGATATCATCCGCGATTGTTTGGTCAGCGGCAATCAACGCGATGGCATTGATGTGTTTGGTTCCCATTCGTTGGTCGCGAACAACAACGTGACCCAAAACAATCTTCAAGCCGGACCGGGCAACGCGAGCCTCTGTGTTATAGGCTCCAATAATCGAATCGAAGGCAATCATGTGGTCGGGGCGGGGGAAGGATTTGGGATTCTGTGTAACTTCGGAAATTATACCAACAATATCTTCATCAAAAACTCGGTTGTCGGTAACGGCGCAAACAACTACTCGATCACTTCTGGGAATATCGTCGGCCCATTCCTCGATACCGTGGGCACCATTACCAATTCCAATCCTTGGGCGAATTTCTCCTTCTGAAGCACCAAAAGTCACAAAACAATACCTGCAAAAATCATTATGAAAATCACATCCCCACTCTCGATCGCCAGCCTCGTGTTGGGCTTGACCGTCAGCCTTCAACCTACGACGCTGATGGCTCAAGGCCCGCTCACGCCGCCGGGCGGACCGGCGCCAACCATGCGGACGTTGACGCAAATCGAACCGCGCACGCCCATTTCGTCCGCGCCTGTGACGCTGAGCATACCCGGCTCGTATTATCTGACGACCAATCTCACGGTCAGTAGTGGAAATGCCATCACCATTGCCACCAATGGCGTCACGCTCGATTTAAACGGATTCTCCATTACGTCCATTGCGCCGGGCGCCACGGGCATCGGCATCCTTTTGAGTGGTGGACTGCGCAATGTCACCGTCTTGAATGGTCACATTCAAGGCGGCGTCACCAACAATGCCGGCACGTATAACGGGCCGGGATTTGGATACGGAATCATGTTTGCCGTCCCGCCTCCGATGAACGTTCGTGTAGCGGGCGTCTCGGTGTCGGGCTGTCTCTTTGATGGCATTGATCTTGGCACTAACGACACGACCGTGGTGGAGGGTTGCACGGTACGCACGGTGGGAAATATCGGAATCTCTGCCGCGATGGTTAAAAACTCGGTGGCGCTTGGTTGTGGCGGATACGGGATCAATGGGAAACAGGTTTCGGATAGCCGTGGGGAAAGCGTTGGCGTTGTTGCCGGAATTCTTGCTGACATTGCCCAAAACTGCTATGGGAGCAGCCAATCCGGTTATGGCCTTTACGCCTACAGGACGGCTCAGAACTGCTATGGCTATAGCACTAACAGTCACGGTCTGTTCGGCGGGTCCGCTCAAAATTGCTACGGTGAGAGCGGTGGGGACGGTTTCGGACTGGATAGCTACATGGCCAACAACTGCCGCGGCTACACCGTAAGCGGTATCGGGCTCCGCTGCATCAATGGTGTCGCAACGGCCTGTTTTGGTAGCAGCACATCATCACTCGGTCTGAGCGCCAGGATCGGCATTGGTAGTATCGGTGTGGGAACGCCGCCTGATAGTGTGCTGTACAAATACAACATGCCCTGAGCGAGTGCCGATTTACGATTTACGAATTCAACCGATCGAAAACTCTGAAAACCATGAACACAAAACATCTACCTCCAACCGCCAGCCTCGTGCTGTGCTTAACCATCAGCCTTGCACCGGCGAACTTGTTCGCCCAAGGCACTCTCACCCCGCCGGGCGCGCCCGCGCCGACGATGAGGACGCTGACGCAAATCGAACCGCGCACGCCGGTTGCCGGCGGGATGACTGGGAACGGCCTTCTCCTCACTGGACCCGGCTCGTACTACCTTACCGGTAATGTGACTTTGACCAATGATAACAGCTCTGCCATTTACCTTTACGGAAACAATATTTCGCTCGATCTCAACGGGTTCTCAGTCATCAACGGACGCACCAACACCAGTAATACCACCGGCATCTCGGCTCATTGGTCAGGTGGACAGACTAATGTCAGCGTTCGCAACGGATGGGTCGTGGGTTTTGATGCCGGCGTCGTACTGAGCGCCACGCAATCCCTCATCGAGGATTTGACCATTACGGACAGCCACATGCGCGGAATTAACGTGTTAGGCAATAATGGTTCGAACTTCGTTACCATCATTCGCCGCAATGTCATTTTGAACACCGACTTGAATCGCAGCGGTTTTCCGAATAATCCCGCCACGGCGATCCTCACGCAAGACGCCAGCGGAATCATTGAAGCCAACACCATCAGCGGACTTATCGGACTGTCTGGTAATTCCAATCTCAACGGCCGTGGCATTGTCATCCAGGGAGGTAAACACATGTTGCTGCTGAACAACCGGATCAGCGTGGCCGACGTGGGTATCCAAATGAATTCAGTTTCCCGTTACCGTGATAATGTAACGGCGGCGGTAACCACGGCCTATACGGGCGGTACTAATCTCGGTAATAATCAGTGACCAACTTGCAACGAATCATCTTAAGCTCTGTGATCGAACGAAATAATATGAAGAGAAATTTTCTGTCCTCCACGACGGGTCTTCTGTTTGGGCTGGCTTGCTGCCTGTTTCCGGCCGCCTTCTTGCACGCCGCTTCGACGATCAACCCGGTCAACCAGCACGCCTACGCCGCCAATCTCGGCTGGATCAACGCCTACGCCAACGGCACCCACGGCGCGGTCATTGGCGAATATGTCTGTTCGGGCTACCTCTACGCCGCCAATGTGGGTTGGATTCATCTGGGCAGCGGCAGCCCCGCCAACGGCATCCAATACCAGAACAACTCCGCCACCGACTACGGCGTCAACTGTGACGCCTTCGGTAAATTGGCCGGTTACGCCTACGCCGCCAACCTCGGGTGGCTCAACTTTGAACAGACCTACGGCCAGCCGCGGGTGGACTTGCGCACCGGTAACCTGAGCGGCGCGATCTGGAGCGCCAACTGCGGGTGGATCAGCCTCAGCAACGCCGTGGCGCGGGTGCAGACCGACCACCTCGCTCCCGGTGCGGACACCGACGGCGACGGCCTGGCGGATGCGTGGGAGTTGAGCCAGTTCGGGAATCTGACCACGGCCAACGCGACGAGCGATTACGACGGCGACGGGGCATCGGACCAGAACGAATACCTGGCGGGCACGAATCCCAAGGATGCGAACGACAAACTGGTGATCACCAGCACGATGTTTGCGGCGGGCGGCACGAACGTGGATCTGACCTGGCAAAGTCAGATGACTCGGTTTTACTACGTGGAGAAGGCTTTGGGCTTATCCGGCGGCGGGTGGTTGGACAGCGGTTTGGGACTGATCACGCCGGATGCGGGATTGAGCACGAGCCGCACGTTTGCGGACACAAACGCACCAAACCGTTTTTACCGGGTGAAAGCCGTGCGTCCTTTGACTCCTTAAGATTTAGCCAGACCAACAGCATCAAATCACAAAATCCATGAAAATGAAAATCACACTGCCGCTGCTCAGCCTGGCGCTGGGCTTAAGCATCAGCCTGCCAACGGGGACCGCCCTGGCCCAAGGCACGGCGTTCACGTATCAAGGGCGGCTGGACAGTGGTGGTGCGCCCTATAACGGTAGCGCCGAATTTCAGGCCACTCTGTGGGACGCTGCCACGTCCGGTAGCCAGGTGGCGGCCAACAACCCGACCGCTGTGGTGGTGGGCGTGACCAACGGACTCTTTACGTTGCCATTGGATTTTGGCGCGAACTTTCCGGGGGCGAACCGTTGGCTGCAATTGGAAGTGCGCACCAGCATTGGGTCATTCACCACCTTGACTCCACGCCAGACACTGACGCCCACGCCCTATGCCCTCACGGCGGCGGGGCTTTCCGGCTCGCTACCCGCCGCGCAGTTGAGCGGTGCGATTGCCAACGCCAATCTGCCCGCCAGCCCGACCTTTGCGGGAACAGTCGTCGCCAGTACTTTTTCCGGCAATGGCGCGAACCTGACGAACGTGAACGCCGTTACGTTGAACGGCTTGAACAGCGCGAGCTTCTGGCGGGCGACGGGCAACGCGGGCACGACGCCGGGCAACCAATTCATCGGCACGACGGACGATCAGCCACTGGAGTTCAAGGTGAACGGAATAAGGGCGTTGCGACTTGAACCTGGAACGATGATCGACGGTGCGCCGAATGTGATTGGCGGTTCGCCCCGCAACTTTGTCGCGCCGGGCGTCATTGGAGCGACCATTGCCGGGGGTGGCGCGACCAATTACTATGGCTCGGTTTTGCCCAATTCAGTCAGGGCGGATTTTGGCGCGATTGGTGGCGGCCTTCAGAACACGATTCAGCCCAACGCCGACAATTCCACCATCAGCGGTGGCAATTACAACACGATTCAGCCCAATGCCAACTCTTCCACCATTGGCGGCGGCTATAACAACACGATTCAGACCGATGCCGAGGCGGCTACTATTGGCGGCGGTTGGGCTAACACGATTCAGAACATTGCCGGATACGCGACCATTGGTGGTGGTCGAAACAACACGATTCAGACCAACGCATATTACGCCACCATTGGCGGCGGCTACTGGAATACGATTCAGGCCAACGCAGCTTACGCCACCATTCCGGGTGGGAGAGACAATAGCGCCGTCAGCTATGCCTTCGCGGCCGGATACCGGGCCAAGGCGAATCACAGCGGTTCGTTCGTCTGGGCGGATTCGCAGAACGCTGACTTCGTCTCCACGGACCTGAATCAGTTTGCCGTGCGGGCTGGTGGTGGGCTGCGGCTGGACGACTCCACGAGCTTGTTCTTCGGCGCGCGCGTCCGTCAAATGTTGAATTTATGGTCCACCAGCTTTGGCATTGGGGTTCAGGATGCCAACATGTATTTTCGGGTGAACCCCGGAGCGGGTTACGCCTGGTATCGCGGTGGGGCGCACCAGGATGGTCATTTTGATTCTGGGGGCGGAACGCAATTGATGCGGTTGGAGAGCAACGGGAGTTTATACACGCTGGGGGTGGTGAATCCTCCCAGTGACCGAAATCTGAAGGAGAATTTTCGAGCGGTGGACGCACAAGCGGTGCTGGCGAAGGTGGCGGTGCTACCCCTGACTCGTTGGAACTACAAGACGAGTCCTGGCGAAGAGCACGTCGGCCCCATGGCGCAGGATTTCCATGCGGCGTTTGGTTTGGGAACGGACGATAAACACATCGCCACGGTGGACGCCGACGGTGTGGCGTTGGCCGCCATTCAGGGATTGAATCAAAAGTTGGAGGAAACCCGCGCCGAGAATGTAGAGTTGCGGCAAACCGTAAATGAATTAAAAATACTGGTGCAGAGCCTGAATCAACAACTCAACGCAAACCAACCATGAAAACCCGAGGATTGAAGATAGTGGATGGAAGCTGGCGGCGGCTCAACGAACCATTGCCAGAAGGAACGAACACCAAGCGGCCAGCCTTGGCTCTGCGTCTCTGCGTCTCGGCGGTGATTTTACTGTTCAGTCTGAGTGGGGCGTTCGCGCAGAACTACTCGATTGACTGGTGGACCATAGACGGCGGCGGTGGCACCAGCACGGGCGGTGTCTATTCGGTTACCGGCACGATTGGTCAGCCGGATGCCAGTGGCACGGCCATGACGGGTGGAGCGTATTCAGTGATGGGCGGGTTCTGGGCGTTGCAAGCGGTGCAAACTGTGGGCGCGCCGCTGCTTTCCATTGCTCGTACGGCCACCAACACCGTGGCGGTCTGGTGGCCCTCACCTGCGACGGGTTGGATTCTGCAGCAGAACACCAACAGCGTGGCGAGTGTGAACTGGAGCAACGTGGTGACGGCTCCGGTGGATGACGGCACGCACAAGACGGTCATCATCAGTCCGCCCACCGGCAACCGCTTTTATCGGCTGTTCAAACCCTGATCCCCTCATACTAACTGGCGGATTTTCAATGTTGCGAGAGCCGCTCCGTCCGGCGCGGGAATTGGACATTCCCGACCGGAATACCCGCGTGTTCGACGGCAATTTTTCTGCTCGCCTCTGACGGGTCTTTGCCTAAGCTGTCCCGCGAAATGATGAAACCGATTGTTCAACGCTTATTTAATCCCGGAGCGGCCACGCCCACCACGTCGCTGGCTTTATTGCTGTTGCGCTTGTGGTTGGGACTGACTCTGCTGTTCAACCATGGCCTGGCCAAACTCACCAATTTCAGCGGCATGTCTGATGGTTTCCTGGACTTGTTCGGCATCGGCAGCAAGCCGAGTTTGGTGCTGGCGATCTTTGGCGAATTTTTCTGCGCCGCCTTGCTGGCGTTGGGATTGGTGAGCCGCTTCGCCGCCTTCTGTCTGGTGCTGAATATGATCGTGGCTTTTAGCATGGTCCACAAGCTGGCGCTGAGCGGTCCTTCCAGCGGGGAATTGCCGTTCATTTATCTGGCGGGTTTTGTGACTTTGCTGGTGGCGGGGCCGGGACGTATTTCAGCCGATGCTTTTCTCTTCGGCAAACCCGCGAAGTCAGCCAAGGCGGGCTGAGTCGGTTGCTGAGCCACGAAGGTTAGCCGACTTCATGCTGAAAGTTGGAACGGAGCGGCGGGCGGACTTGGTGGACGCCTGCGCGCCAGCATCGAGAAACGCAACTCTGGTAATGAAAACTGATATGATGAACGGGCGCCGCGGAACGTGGTGGCCCAGAACCTGGTCGCTTGCGAGGCAAGCGAATCAATCCCGCTGCTTCCAGTTCTTGCTGAAGGGATGCCAAGCATGGGTTTTGCTTCCCATGATTCTGCTGTTCGTGTCTGGTCGCAGTCTGGCGGCCGACGGGTTGGTTGGACAGTATTATACGGGTTTTAACCTCGTGAACGACCGGATCGTCTTCGATGGACTGACGCTGGTAAAAACCGAAATCAGCACCTTCTTCGATTTTTGGGGCGGCTCGCAATGGGACGATTGGAATCCCATCGGCAGCGGACCGTATTCCGTGCATTGGACGGGATATTTGCAGATCACCAATGCCGGGGACTATGGCTTCGGCACGATTTCCGACGACGGCTCGGAGATCTGGATTGATGGCGTGCGTGTGGTGGATAATCACGAGGAACAATGGTACGACTGGCAGGAAGCCTGGTGCTATCTCGGTGTGGGCAATCACGCCATTGAAATCACGTTCTTCGAAAACCAAAATTTCAGCGGGATCGAAGTTTGGTGGCTGAAACCGGAGCGAGCGCCGTCAAGTCTGCCCTATTCGGGCGATACATTTCATACCACTCCACCTTCGTTTAATGCCGATACGCGCTGGGAAATTCTCAGTGCTCCATTTGTTCAAACCGAGGTGACCTATGTGAACCCGCGATTGCGAATCGAATGGCAGCCAGCCGGCACCGGCGCGCGGCTTGCGTGGCAAGGATTCAGCGGCGTAACTTACCAGATCGAGACGTCCACGAATCTGCACACTTGGCAGGATTTCGGCCCCGCGCAGAACGGTTGGAACGGCCTCATGTCCCAAGCCATCACGCCCTCGGACCAAAAGCAATTCTTTCGTTTGCGCTTGCAAGAGTAGCTGGCAAAGGTGGCGGCAATCCGCCAGAATGGTCGCATGAAAAGTCGCGCGTTTTGGATATTGCTCGGTGCGGTTGTTTTGGTGACCGGATTGGTGGGGGCCGCTGACGAGGCCGTACCCAACGTCGGCCAACCTGATTTGCAGCCGTTGTTTCCTGCGGACGGGGTGCCGTCCGGTTGGGTGGTGCGCGCCTGGGATGAGGTCAGCAAGCCGGCGGCGAATGGCGCAGTTTGGAAGGTGGAGCAGGGCGTCCTGCACGGCGGCGAGCCACGCGGTTCGTGGCTGTTGAGTGAGAAGGAATACACGGACTTCATCCTTGAATTCGATTTCAAGCTCGGGCCGCAAGGTAACAGCGGACTGGCGTTGCGCGCGCCCTTGAGTGGCGATCCGGCGTTTGACGGGATGGAACTTCAAATGGCCGATTTACGCTATAACCCGCAGGCCAAGGATTCCGAACTGACCGGCGGATTGTATCGCGCCGTCGCTCCCACGCAGCAGGTCTATAAACCCACCGAGTGGAATCATTACGAAATCACCCTGCAAGGCCCCCACTTGAAAGTGGTGCTCAACGGCGTAACGATCCAAGACCTGGATCTCTCGCGGCAAAATCAGGAAGTGAAACGTCACGATGGCCAATTGGCTCCGCCACTCAAAGATCGTCCGCGCCAGGGACACATTGGCTTTCAAGAACTCAGTCGGGGCGGGGCGCACGTCCTTATCCGCAACGCGCGTATCAAGGAACTGTAAATCTCGAGATCGCGAATCCGGGTTGCTCAGTGGCGGCGCTGCAATTCGTTGCGCCGGAGGTGCCGTTGCTTGACCGTGGGGGCAAATTCCCCGATGTTAACGGCGTCGTTTGGGCGCGTACTGGTTTCGACCAAGTGAACTCGTCAGAGGCGGCATGCCGAGGACGATGCGTTGGCCTCGTTAATCATCGCATCAAAACATAACTGCTAACGAAGAATTAGCTCTCGCGGCCTAAAGTTGCCGCGACGTTCGCCCGCTGACACCTGCTAGGTGGGACGAACGCCACAGCAGGCATGGTGGAAGGCGGAGATCGCGCGCCCAAGCCGAGAAAATGACATGCGAACTAAGCAGCGGGATTCGAGTCTGGACGCCATCCCGTAGCCGACAAAAACTTCCGGACTAAGCATGTAGTCGCGGCTGGTTGGTTGATTTGGGACGGGGGTTCAACTCCCCCCGCGTCCACCATTTTTCAGACTGCACCGCAAACCGTTCCGCCGATGTCCCTCTGCCGGTTGCGCCAGGCTCAATGGCCGCCCGCGAATTGCGGCCAAGGGCGGCGTGGTTCCGCACGCTTCCGGATGAATATCAAATTGCTTCCGGGCGGGGGGCGGAGAATAATGGCCTGCCTATGAACACTGACCCGAATGAAACCGACGAAACCATTAGCGCGGCGCCGCATCGTTCCCGACGCGAGTTCATGAAATGCTCGGCGTTGACGCTGGCCGCGTTGGCGCTGGGGCAGAAGGTGGAGGCGCAGACAACGGACAACGACGTTCTCGGGCTGCTGAGCAAACGACCCGATTCCAAGTTCGCCGGGGTCCAACTCGGGTTGAATGTGCCTTACAGCTTCGGCGATATGAAGATGAGCGGTCCCGATATCCTGGCGAATTGCGTGAAGCTGGGATTGAGCGCCGTGGAATTGCGCACCCAACCGATCGAGGCTTTTCTGAGCGCGCCCCGGGACGCAAACGAATTGCGCGGCTGGCGGGAATCGGTCGCGGTCAGTCGCGCCAACGAGTTTCGGCAGCTTTATGAAAAGACGGGCGTGGCGATTGAGATCGTGAAGGTGGACGGCATTTTTAAGATGTCGGATGGCGAGCTGGATTATGTGTTCACGCTGGGCAAGACGCTGGGGGCGCGCGCACTGTCCACCGAAATTTCGCATCAAGACGATGATTTGAAGCGCGTGGGCCAGTTTGCCGATAAACACCAACTCCTGGTCGGCTACCACGGTCACGCTTCCACCAAACCCGAGCATTGGGAGCGCGCGTTCGCCCTGGCCCAATACAACGGTGCTAATGTGGATCTCGGCCACTTCGTCGCGGGCTTGAACACTTCCCCCGTGCCGTTCCTCAAGCAGTACCATGCCCGCATCCCGCATGTGCATGTGAAGGACCGGAAATTCAATAACGGGCCTAATACGCCGTTCGGTGAGGGCGACACGCCGATCGTGGAAGTGCTGCACCTGATCCGCGATCAGCAATGGCCGATGCAGGCCACGATTGAGTTTGAGTATCCGGTACCCGCGGGGTCAGATCGGATGACGGAGATCGCTCGCGCCATCCGCTACTGTCGGAAAGCTTTGGTTTGACCGGCTCGCGAGGCGTCGGCGGTTATTTCCCGCCGCGCAGCGCAATGGTCCGCCAGATCAACGAAGTGTTGTTCGTGATGATGCCATCCACGCCCAGGTCCAATAGTTTGTTGGCCGTGGCCGAGTCGTTGATGGTATAGACCCACACCTTGAGGCCCTGCTGGTGCGCGTAGGCGACCGCTTCCCGGGTGACGGCTTGATTCCAAACGGCGAGCAGCGCGCCCCGCTTTTTCGCCTCATCAATCCAGCGTTTGCTCAAGGTCTTTTCCGCCTCGGTGGGATTCCAATCTTTGAGCCGGGTTGGTCCAAGCACGCCGATTACCTGCTCGGGCGCCTGGCGATGGAAGTCCTCGATGTAATCCCAGTCAAAGGCTTGAACGACGACCTTGTTGATCAGATTTTTTTGTCGCAACAGTTCAATACATTGTGCCGCGCTGCCCGCTTTGCGCTCGATCAGCGTCACGTTGCCATCTTGAATTTCATTCAAGGCCTCTTCCAGGGTGGGCAGATGCGTGTTCGGGTAGGGCGGGTTGAACCAACTGCCGGCGTCGAGCTGCTTCAATTCCGCCAGCGTTTTGCTGGTGATCGGAATTTTACTTCCGCCCCAACGCTTGGTGGCATCGGTGGTGCGATCCACGGTGCCGTCGTGACTCACAATCATCGCGCCATCCTGAGTGACGTGATAGTCCAGCTCGATGAGGTCCGCGCCGGCCGCTTTGGCCAGGTGGAACGAGGGCAACGTGTTTTCAGGCGCGAATTGCGGAAAGCCACGGTGGCCGATGACCAGCGGGCGTTTCAGAGCGATCAAGTCTTCCGCCACGGAAGCTGAATGAGCGGCGATGGGCATGATTCCAAGCAGTAATCCAGCGATCACGACACTCCGGAAGAGTGGACGACGGCTGGAGTTTTTGGTTAACGACGCGAGCGTTTTACTCTTCATGAGCGACATCATGTCAGATTCGAAGATTGAGGGTGAGCAAAAAATCAAAAAGCTTTTACGGCAAAGCGGTACATGTCGCCGCGATAAACGGAGTTCTCCATTTCCGCGATGAGCTCCTTGCCGCAGAAGGAAACGCCTTCCACCCGAAACGCCGGGATATCCGGGCCGACTTCGAAAATCTCCAGGAGTTCCCCATCCAAAATCACCGCGCTCAACATCTGGTTAATTTCGTTGAGGCGGATGCCGTAACCTTTTTCGTAAATATCGTAGAGGGAGGATTCCAGGTTTTTGCGGTGGATGTCCGGAAATAACTGCAACGAGATGTAGCGCGTTTCCTTCATCATCGGAATCCCATCCGCCAGCCGGAGGCGCTCAATCTCGCAAAGCGGCGCCGCGAGGGTGTATTCCTTGCCGTTCACGGTTTGCCGATGATCCCGATATCGCAAGTGAAAACCAATCAGCCGCGTGGTGGGTTTACGCCCCGCTTCCACCATGTTTTTGGTGAAGCCAAAAATGCGGCTGACGGAGCGCTCGACGGTGGACTGGCGGGAAACGAACGTGCCCTTGCCGCGCACGCGTTTCACCCAACCGGCTTTTTCCAGTTCGAGCAGGGCTTTGCGCGCGGTGGTGTTGCTGACTCCGTGCTGCTCGATCAGTTCGTTCTCCGAAGGCACGAGCGCGCCGGTTTGAAGCTCGCCCCGTTGAATGCGCGTGATGATCTCCCGTGTGATCCGGAAGTATTTCGGGAACGGTTTTTCAACTGAAAGCTTGGCGGCCACAGCGGGTTCATGTTGGCGATTCGCAGGGACGAGTCAAGTTTCACCCTGATGAAACCCGCTTGCCCAGGCGTCGCGCCGTTGCGCATCGCGATCAGGAAACCGCCGGCGCCGTGGCTGGAGTGGAAGCGTAAAGGCGTTCCACCTTCACCAGGTGTTTGACCCGTTTGCCAACCACGTTCGGATAAACCGTTGGGTCCATGGCCACGGCGGGATCATTGTCGCCCGCGGACACTTCCGCCACGATCACATGCGCCGAGTACAATCCGCCCGTCCACCAGCGACGATCCGTGACGTACAGCAGGTCGCCAACTTGCGCTTCGAGTGCCGTGGCCAGCGCCGATGAAATCCGCACGCTGGGCAGGTCCGTTTCGCCGACTGTGGGCAGTGGGTGCGCGAGTTGTTGCGGTTGCGCCAGTGCGCGAACGACGGGACATTCGCGACCAGGCGAACCTTTGTAATGGCGCAGGGCGTCGCTGATTGTGCCCCAGACCAGCCCGCGCTGCTTCTCCCACGGTTCGGGTTTCGTGAGCAGCGCGACGACCACCGCGATGACCAGACAACAGATGATGCCGTAGCAGGCGCGCATGAATTCTTGTTCCCTCATGCCGGCGAAGAAATTACTCACGGTATCGCCGCCCGGTACGCCGTGCGCAAAAGGCTTGATGAGCATGGGGAAGAACATGGAAGCCGTCATCACCACCAGCCCGCCGGCGAGGGTGGCGACGGCCGCCTTGCGGGTGAAGCGCCGCCAAAAGACGGACAGGATCAAAGTGACCACCATGGGCGGAGTCACGGCGGCGGTAAAGGCGGCGTGCGCGCGGTAGATGGATTTGAAATTCATGAACATGGGCACCAGCAAGATGCCGATCAGCGCGGCGCCCACCGCCGCGATTCGCGCGGCGCTCAACAGTTGCCGATCGGTGGCTTGCGGTCGGAAGTAGGGCCGGTAAACATCGTTGACCGTCACCGCCGAGACCGCCGTGATCAACGTATCCACCGTGGACATGAGGGCTGCGGTCATGCCCGCCAGAATCAATCCAAATACGCCCGGATGACTCAGGAGTTCCGTGGCGATGAAAAAGGCCTGATCCGGTTCAACTTCGGGCAACACGCCCGCGTGCGTGAGGGCGCGGGCCACGAGGCCGCCGGAGGCCACCACCAGCGCGCCGATGAACATCAGCCCGACGGTCATGACGGTGGCGGCTTTGCGGCCTTCATCCAAAGACTTGGCCGCCATGAACCGCATCAAAATGCCCTGGTTGAGAAAATAGAACATGGCGGAGTTGGCGATGGCATCCTGCCAAAACACGCCGACGGCGGGGAAGTTTCGGTCTTCATTAAAATTGGGAAACGCCAGTCGGGCCGGGCGGGGCAGGTTATCCCACAGCGCTTCAAACCCGCCCAGGTACGACGCGCCGAGGACAATAATTAATCCGCCGGTCAGCAGCAGGAACAATCCGTGCAACAGATCGTTCATGATGACACTGCTCTGGCCGCCGACGGTGACGTAGGTGGTGGAAATCAGCGCGACGATGACGGCGGACCAAAAGATGGACCACCCGGCCAGTGCGTTCACCACCACGCCCATCGTGTAGAGGTTTACGCCCACGTAACCGATCAGGTAAATCAGGATGTACACCGTGGCCCAGCGCCGTACCTGTGGACTGAATCGGCGCGCAAAATACTCGGGTACGGATAAGATGCGGGAGAAATAAAGCAGAGGCAGCCAGCCAAATATAATCAGCGGAAACCACACCCAATCGTTCCAATAAGATTGGGTGACTCCCAAGCCGTATTTGTAACCAATCTCGCTGTACTTAACGAAGCTGTAGGAGCCGATGGTCGTCGCCACCAGGCTGATGGCGATCAACCACCACGCGAAGCGTTGTCCGCCAAAGAAGAAATCGCGCGTGGTTTGTTGGCGCCGCCCGAAGTACAGGCCGTTGGCAATGACCAGGATGAAGTAGCCGATGACGATGATGTAATCCACCGGTGCGCCGCGGATGTGTCCCTTCTTCTGCAACACCGCTTCCGCGCCACCTTGATAAACCTTGGGTGCCGCCGTACTCATCGGCGCAAATTGCAACCAGCCTTGGAGGACGGCGTAAAAGCCGATCACGCCCAGGCAAAGCAGCAGGTTGCGCAGCTTGCGTCCGGTGAAACCGACGTAACCCTGGCGCGCGGCGTAACCGAGGCCAATGACGAAAATTACGCCGCCGACAAGATAGGTATAAAGATAGGCTTCCATGGTGAATTACAGAGTGGTGAGAGTCGCCGCGACGGGAGTCCGGCCTTGGTAGCGCATGATTTCCTCCGCGCGTTGTTCAGGGGTCCAACCGAGACTTTCGGCCATCCATTGCGAGGTCTGTTCCGCGAGTGTTTCCATGTCGCGTTGGTAATAATGCCAACCCGCCCGACGAAGCAAGACATCATCCAGGTGGACGGCCCATTCATTGGCGCAGAAATGCTGGATCAAAGCCTGATTGAATTGCGGGGGCAAGATGCCGCTGATATGGCGAACTTCAGCTTCGGGCAACAGCGGCTCTTCGGCGGTGCGACAACGGGTGAGTGATGGCGCGGCGCCGTTGGCGACCTTCAACATTTTTATCACCTGATCCACGGTTTGTTCCGCCATCAGCCGGTAGGTGGTCAATTTGCCGCCCGCCACATCCCACCAACCCGGTTCAGGATTACGGATTTCGTGGGTACGCGAAATGTCCGAAGGCTTGCCGTTCGGATCGGCGATCAACGGACGCAACCCCGCCCAGGAACTAATGACGTCGGCGGCGGTCAAGCGAGCCGTTGGGAAAAACCGGTTGGTGACCTCCAGCACGTAGGCGATGTCGGTGTTGTCCGTTTGCACTTTGGCGGGATCGCCCTGGTAATCCGTATCCGTGGTGCCGAGGATGGTGCGTTCACCCCAGGGGATGGCGAACAGAATGCGTTTGCCCTCCGTCATGACGACCGTGTCCGGCACGGGCACCCGCTGGTGATCCACCACCAGATGCACGCCTTTGGTGATACGGAGTTTTACGCGACTGTGCGGCAGCGCATCCGCCCAGGGACCCGTGGCGTTGATCACGGCGCGCGTTTGGACCTTGAAGGCGGTGCCGGTCAATTGATCGGTGAGATCCGCTTCCCACCCTCGGGAACGGGTGGCGGCGGTGAACCGGGCGTAATTCAATACCGTAGCGCCGTGCCGCGCGGCCGAACGCAAGGTGTCCAAGACCAGGCGCGCGTCGTTGGTGAAACCGTCGTAATAGCGAACCGCGCCCGTTAAATCGGTCTGAGTCAGGGCGGGCACCAAGGCGGCCAGCGCCGCCCGATTCAGCCAGGTGGATTTGCCCAGATTGCGGCCGCCGCAGAGTAAATCGTAAATTTTCACTCCGATTTTTAACTGCCATAACACCCAGTGTTTGTTGTGGCGATAAGTCGGAAAAATGAAGGGTAAGGGCGCGGCCAGATGCGGCGCGATGTGGTGAATGATTTTTTTCTCCACGCTGGCTTCATGCACCAGACCAACGCGACCCTGGGCCAGATAGCGCAGGCCACCGTGGAGCAGACGGCTGGAACGGCTGCTGGTGCCAAAAGCGAAATCGGCTTGTTCCACCAAACCGATTCGCAAACCGCGCATCGCGGCGTCGCGGGCGATACCGGCGCCGACGATGCCGCCGCCAATCACCAAGAGGTCCAGCGGAGTTTTAGTTAACGCTCTAAGCGCTTCGGCTCGTTTCGGGTAGGGGGTGGTCATCATGGAAATCCAAATCAGCGTTGCGCGTGGGCGACTTGAAGCTGCGCCCCGAACTCGGTCAGGGAAGGAACGATCAAAGCGGGTTGGGGCAAATGGCGGTGCGCCTGTTCGCGCGTGGTTTCCCCGGTAAGCACGAGGACTCCGAAGGCCCCAACGCGGTGAGCCATCGCCAGGTCTGTGTAAAGACGGTCTCCCACCATCGCCAGTTCATTGGCGCGCAATTGATGCTGGCGCAGGATGCCTTGGAGCATCGCGGGGTCCGGTTTGCCCAACACCGCTGCGGGTGGCTGGCCGGTGGCGCTTTCAAGCGCGGCGCAAATAGCGCCGCAATCCACCAACACGGTGGGTTGATCCGTGGGACAAATGCGATCCGGGTTGGTGGCAAAGTACGGCTTCCCCTGTTTGATCCACCAGGCCGCGCGACAGAGGCGGGGGTAGGTGAGCGTCAGATCAAACCCCACCACCACGGCGTCGGGTTCGGCGTCGGGACGATCGGGTAGCAATTCGAATCCGGCCTGGGTGAAAGCGGCGGCCATGCTTTCCGTACCCAGAACGAACAGCCGTCGGATTTTGGGAAAGCGTTCCCGCAAAAATCCAATCGTCGCCTGGGTGGACGTATAGAGTTGCCGGGCCTGCGCGGCAATACCCATGTGCCTCAAGTGATCAAGGTAATCCGTGATATTTTTCGAGGGGTTATTGGTCAGGAAAGTGTAACCAATTTCCAAACGATCCAGTAGTTCCAGAAACGGCTTGGTGGTCTTAAACAGGGTGCCGCCGCTGTAAATTGTTCCATCCATATCCAGAGCCACATGACGCACTTGTCGCAATTGCGCGGACAAGTTTAGCACGGGTGGCGGGGTTGGATTATGGGCGGCGGCGGCAGTCGTCATTCAAACAGATACATTTTGCGTTTACAGCTTAACTAAGCGCGGCAACAGAGGGAAGTCTGTTGCCGCGCCCGGGTAAAGTTTTTTCCTTATTTTTCCAATCGGAAAAACTGCGTTCCCGTGGCCGGCAGGGTGACCACATTTTGGTCGCCCTCAACCGTCGGCGTTGCTGCCACATCAGTCCAATTGACGGAAGGCAGACTGGAACTGGTCTTCAAACCAAAACCCGTGGCACTGGCCGGCCAGGCGATGCGGATATCAGAGCCAACCCGAGTGATCGTCAGAGTCGGAGAGACGACTGCTTCGCCGATGGTGCCTCGCACCCGGGGGCCGTTCACGCGGCCCAAGGCAACTGTATTACTATCGGCGGTGCTGGTATTCCCCCAACCGTAGAGACGGAAGGTGATGGTGACGGGGCCGTTCAATCCTTGCAGCGCTTCGATGATGGATAGATCAATTGTCGGGATGGGATCTCCGGGACTGCTCCCAGTATTGGGACGACCGGGGACATCACCGATAATCCACTCGTATGGCTCCACACGCTCCCGTGCGGTGCCGCTGGTGCGGCCTTGGTACTTAAAGGTTGAGGTATTGATTCCCAACTCACTCCAAATCAAGCCCTGCGGCAGGATCGTAATGCCGTCGGTGGCAAAGCCGTCCAAGCTGTATTGCCATTCGAAATTGAGCGCGGCGTTTGCCGCCGAACGGCGCAAGGACGCGTCCAGTGAGTCCAGTGACAGGGCGGTACCCGCCTCGACCGTGATCGAGAATTCAAAGTAATCGCCACGCGCGATCGCATTGGCGCGGTTGGGAGTTGATGGTTCATAGCTCGAACTAGGATTATTCCAATGATCCGCAGAAAAGGCGGCGCCCAAGGAAGCGGCGGTGAGGCCCGGGCCGCGCGTAAGATTGGCGACCGTCAGATGCTCCGCCACTCGAGTAGGCTCAGCGGTTTCAGTGATGCCGCTTAACCCGGTGAAATCCCATTCCACCACAAAATCGGGAGCGAAACGGACCACGAAACTGGTGGAGGTTTGTGAATCGCCAGACGTCGCGGTGATCGTGATGGTGGTGTCACCCAAGACATTGGGTTGCGGTGTGACGGTGACGGTTCGCGCTGAATCGGCTCCGGAAAACGTGATATCAGCATCCGCCACCACGCTTTGATCGGAGGAGAAACCCGCAAACTGCCAGTCGTTCGGGTCGCCGGGCAGATCAAACACGGTGAAGTCAACGACCGCGGCCAGATTTGAGGTAGTGATTTGCGGGAAAATATGGGAAAGCGTTGGATTCCCGACCACCGTCAACGCGAAGCAGGATTCCGTGATCTTGTTGCCGCCATCTTTGACGCGGATGGTAATGATGGTGGATCCGATCTGGCCACTCGCCGCCGTGGCGGTGATGGTGCGTTGTCCATCGCTACCGCCCAAAGTCAGGGCGCTCAACAGGGAAGGATTGGAAGCACTGGCGGTTACTTCCAAATCACCCAGCGCCGTTTCGCCGTCATAAATATCGAAGGTCAGCGCATCGGTGGATTGGCTGCTCAAAATGGATTGATCTTCAATCACGCTTACGTACGGCGGCTGGTTCATCGGGTCCAAGTTGTCGCCCGTCACCGTAACCATGTCGAGCCAGAGCGTGCCGCCGGTGCCGTAATTGGAGGTCACCCGGTTGGCGACATAGCCATCATTACCGGAGCCGGTCGCGGTAGATTCGAATTCACTGACGAGGCGGATCCCAAAGTCAGGATTATTATTGGCGCCGGAGATAGTGCTGAAGTCAGCGTTCAAGCCCATCACCCAGGCGGGGGTGCCGTCATCCACCCCAAACCCATCCAGTGAACTGGCGGTCGTGATCGAGTCGGAATCAATCCAATCGGTGCCATTCAGGGTGTACTGCCAGCGCCAATAGCGGCTGGCCGTGGCGCTGTTTTCCTGATCCCAGGTGATGCGAATATTTTCATAGCCCGAAGTGTTGACATGAAATTGCGCCCCGGCGGTTTTATTGTTCGCTGTCGCCGTGGGAAATCCGGTGCCAGCCACGCCGGTAAGCGAACCCAGTCGCCAGTGCGTGTTGTCCAAGGTGTTGGGATCCGAGGAGCCTGTGGTGGCGGACACTTGCCCATATTGTTGCCCCACACCGCCGATCGCTTGGGCGGGGAAACCGATTTGATCGTTTGGACGTAACGTGCCAAGACCCGGAGCGTCAAACGTGACGCTGTTGAAGTCCCATTGACGAATGGTGTCGGCGGAGGCGGTGAAGTTCACCACCGCGGTGCCGAGCAGCAGGAGCAGGAGTTTTTTCATAAGTTTTTTATGCGGGGATGTTGTGTGTTTACGTTAGTTAGTTGGTTATTGACCGGTAGATCAGGGAGAAGCTACGCGCGCCGTGCCTTGGGAAAGATTCCAGGCGTTTAACCAGTTGGCGCGTTTTACAAATTCGGCGTGCCCGTCGCAAAAACTCATCTGGCTGCCGTCCAAGCCGTGGTTGTCATCCTGGTCGGGAAAATTGCTATTATCTCCTTTTGACAAAACCGGCGTTAGGGCTTTTCCAGTATCCGAGTCCACCATCAGGAACACCGCGGATGGTCCGGGGCGTCGTCCCGCCAGAAACGGGTGATTGGCCCGGATCGTAAATGAGTTTACGCGACTTTCAGTCTTCTTTGGATTGGGAATGTTGCTGCCGGTGAACAAGCCAAACACCTCGTAACTGAGTCCGAAAAAATTCGGCTTTTCGGCTAGCACTATCAGGTCGCCAACCACTTTTTCCGTGGTGCCGGGTTTGGTGATCTGATATTCGCTTCGGACTTTGTGTTTGCGCGCCGCGGGACAGGTGAAGCTGCCCAAGGTAGGAATATACCGAGGATAGAGATAGGACAGGTCATCATCAGTTGAGGCGCGATCGGCATCCTCTGTAACCTTCTCCAATTGCTTTGGATACCAAGTCGGGGCGGTAAAATGTCCGTTGAAATCCGACGCATACATGGTCGAGGCGAGCGCCATTTGCTTATGATTATTCAAACAACTGATACGGTGCGCTTTCGCTTTGGCTTTGGCCAACGCCGGCAGCAGCATGGCGGCCAGGATGGCGATGATTGCAATAACCACCAACAGCTCGATCAACGTGAAGGCCGGGTCGGCGGAGGCGACCGGAGGCTTGGGGTGGGTCCAACGTGCTAATCTCATGGCTGATCTGCCGTTCACAAAGCTGGCTGCAATAGATTGGTCTTTTTTCTCTTCACCCGCCAATTCCCGATCCATTTAAGAAAATTGTCCGGGCCATTGAATTGCTTAACGCTCTAAGCTAGGAGGAAACCTTCGTTTCCGTCAATAGTTTTGTTCAAATTCGGCAAAAACCGAACGTTGCGAGCGTAAGCGACTGGCGGTAATTCGAGCATGGTTCGCAGCGAATTTTGGCGTTCTTCGAGTCGCCGGTGCCTGGCAACATGCTCTTCCAAATTCAAGTCGTGCCGTGACCCGCGACGGTCAGTGCCCGGATTGCCGCGATGGTTAAGTGAGGAAATCGCGTTCCAAGGATTCCGCCAGCCGCGCCACCGATCTCATGAGTGCGCCACGACGCTCGATTTCAGCTTCGTCCGCGGCCAGATCAATGGGTCGGGCCATGATGGCGGCGTAGCGTTGGTTGAGCGGAGCGCCTTCATCGTGGTTACCCAGCTGGCGGACCAGCTTGGTGACTTGGGCAACGTGGCGTTTTGCCGTTGCGATTTTTTTCAAAGCGGTAGCCGGAGCGGTTTCACCGGTCTGCACGCGCTTCAACAGTCCACAAACAAAAGTGGCGCAACGTCGGGGGCGATTTTCGTAAATGCGGCAAAGCCCATCCACGTAAAGCGAGCAGGGTTGCGCGAACGCGGTTTTACGACCCTTGCGAAACAGCGTTACGCCTTCCTGAGTCAACAACTTCTGGTTGTCGCCGCGCTGCAATTCCACATCACCGAACAGCACGCCGTTGCAGCACAAACCGCATTGCGGGCAAAGTTGGCGAACGGCTTCGGCTGGAGGGAGGGGAGGCATTTCAAGTGAGTTGCCAGCCCGGCAAAATGTCCTCGTCCAGCGTGAACGATCCGGGGGCGTGAAGTAATTTGCGTTCCGCCAAAATTCCCACCATGGCGGCATTGTCGGTGCAAAGTGATTTTTCCGCCAGGCGCAGGCGCAGTTGATGTTTGGCGCAGGCGCGGCTTAGTTCGGTCCGCAAGTGTTGGTTGCACGTGACGCCGCCCGAGGCGGTGACGCATTTCACGCCGAGGCGCGTTGCGGCCTGAATGGTTTTCTTCACGAGGACTTCGACGATGGCGCTTTGCACGCTGGCGCATAAATCACGCAGCGCCGCTGCGTCTTCCAGCAAACCGGGGCGATCACGCAAGAAATAGCGCACGGAAGTTTTGAGGCCGCTGAAACTAAAATCGTCGTTGTCATCGTGGAGCAGTGGACGGGGAAAATTAAAAGCCCGCGAATTTCCGGAGGCGGCGAGCCGATCAATCACCGGTCCGGCGGGGTAGGGCAAGCCCATTAGTTTGCCGGTTTTGTCGAAACATTCCCCGGCGGCGTCGTCAAGCGTTCCGCCAAGGATGCGGTGTTTCAGTTCGGACTCAACGTGGACGAGCAGCGTGTGGCCGCCGCTGACGATGAGCGAGACGTTGGGTTCCAGTTGATCGAATTGGGCCTGCGGCGGATTCCCGACGATCCACGGCGAGTACAGATGCGCTTCGTGATGATGAATTCCGACGAAGGGTTTGCGCCGGATGAAAGCCAGGGCTTGACCCGCGCGGAAACCCACCAACAGCGCGGTCGGCAAACCGGGGCCACGCGTCGCCGCAATCGCATCCAGCTCGTCAAACCGCACTCCGGCTTCGCGCACGGCGGTTCGCGTCACGGGCAGGAGATTGCGCAAATGTTCGCGCGCGGCCAGTTCGGGGACGACGCCGCCGTACTCGGCGTGCAGTTGGATCTGTGACGCCACCACGGCTCCCAGCACCGCGCCATCACGGATGACGGCCGCACTGGTTTCGTCGCAGGAAGTTTCAAGCGCCAGTAAGAGCACCAGAGCAGAATGGCTTAAGGCGGTGATCAGGACACGCTTTTCCTCGAGGCGCGGTCAAGGGCGACCGTCGCGTGCCGCCACCTGGCTTGTTTTCGAGGGGGCGTCGGAATCATTGCGTGCCGTGAACAGTAAAATGCCTTTTAATACGTCTTCCGCCCGTTCCAATTGGCGGTCGTGCGCGTCCCGCAACCGATTTTGCTGCGCCTCGGGGGCGGCGGCGATTCCGCCCGGCGCCATCCGCATGCGGGAGAATTCCTCATCCGTGTCCGACATGGGCACCACGAGGTCGGGTGTGATGCCGTGCTCATGAATCACCTTGTGACTCGGGGTGTAGTATTTGGAAGTGGTCAGTCGCAGCGCCGCGCCGCTTTCGAGTGGTAGAATCTCCTGCACCGAGCCTTTGCCAAACGTTTTTTCGCCGATGAGAACCGCTTTGCATTTGCCGGTGGCCGCGTAATCTTGCAGGCAGCCGGAAACGATCTCCGCCGCGCTGGCGCTGTTGTAATTGACCAGAACGGCGAGCGGCAGATCGCGATAGGCCCCCGCCCGCGTGGTGATCCGGCGTTCCTTCTTGTTATTGCGGCCTTCGGTCGTAACCACGAGCTGGCCGCGCGGCAAAAAGCGTTCGCAAACTTCAACCGCCTGATCCAGTAACCCGCCCGGATTATCGCGCAAATCCAGAATCAAAGCCTGCATGCCGGCGGCCCGTAGTTTGCCCAGGGCGCGATCCAGCTCGGCGCTGGCGCGATCGCCGAATTGCGTCAGGCGCACGTAGCCGATTTTTCCTTCCAGCAACGGATATTCCTGTTTGCCGTTCACGTCCTTGGTCATCGCGACGTTGATCACCGCGCGGGTCAGTTCGTATTCCTTGGTTTCACCAGTGGCGGGTCGGAGCAGCGTCAAACGCACTTGGGTGTCTGGTTTGCCGCGCAGCAACTGCACCGCGTCTTCGGTGGACATGCCTTCGGCATTTTCGTCGTTGATTTTCAATAACCGGTCGCCCGCCTGGATGCCGGCCCGAAATCCAGGCGTGTCGTCAATGGGAGTCACGACCGTAATGAAACCGTCGCGGCTTTGAATCACCACGCCCAAGCCGCCGAACTGGCCTTGCGTGTCATCCTGCAAATCTTTGAAACGGTCGGGCGTCAGAAATTCGCTGTGCGGATCCAGCGTGTTCACCATGCCGCGCAACGCGCCATAGACCAGTTCCTGATAGGTCAAATTCGTGCCATCCACGTAATCGCGCCGGACCTTTTCCAAGACGTAGGAAAACAGTTCGAGATTCGGGTAAGCCGAGTCTTTTTGCGTCGCGGTGGCGTTGGCGAAGTACACTTGAGCCCCGAGCGCGAGGTTCAAAGCCAGGACGACAATGGCTACTCCGTAAATCAGACGTTGCTTCATAATGCCAAATTTGCAGGGAAAATAGGTTTGGAAACCGGTCTTGGCAAGCGCCTGCCGCAATGACTTCTGCCTTGTTCATAAAATAGTTTTAACAAACTTCGGTTTCTGGTTGTCAAACCCACGGTTTCTAATTATTTCATACCCATGCGTTCTCCCAATAAAACAACGATGATAAACCGACGACAATTTTTGGCGACCACTGCGCTCGCGGCGGCCGCCGGCCCCGGGCTTTTGACCGGCTGCGCGGCCACCACCAAGCCGCGCCCCGCTCCCTCAGGCCGAATTTCCATGGCCATGATTGGCGTGGGCTGGCAGGGCGGCAGTAACATGGGCGGCTTCCTGAACCATTCCAATTGTCAGGTGGTGGCGGTTTCCGATCTGGATCAAAAGCATTTGCAGGACGCCATCAATACGGTTAACGCGCATTACAAAAACCAAGACTGTAAAGGTTACCACGACTATCGAGAACTGCTGGCCCGACCCGATATTGACGCCGTGATGATTGCGACGCCGGATCACTGGCACGCACTGGTGGCCGTCGAAGCTGCCAGCCAAGGCAAGGATATTTACGGCGAAAAACCGCTGGCTCGGACAATTGCCGAACAGCAGGCCATCGTCAAAGCGGTGCAGAAAAATCAGCGCATTTGGCAGACTGGTTCGTGGCAGCGCTCCGAGCAACATTTCCAATACGCCGCCGAGATTGTGCGCAACGGGCTGATTGGGAAAATCAAGCGCGTCGAGGTGGGGCTGCCCTCGGGACATTCCGATTTTGCGAAGACCAAGGACAAGGTGAATATCAGCCAGCCACCGCCCGAATTGGATTACGATTTCTGGAGTGGTCCTTCCTTGAAGCTGCCGTACATCGAAGCACGGGTCCACAAAAACTGGCGCTGGAACTACAATACCGGCGGCGGACAACTGCTGGATTGGATTGGCCATCATTGCGATATCGCGCATTGGGGCATGGATTGCGATCGGAGCGGACCTTCTGAGATTGAAGGTTACGGCGAGTTTCCGTCCAAGGACGCTGTGTGGAACACCTGCACCAAGTATCGGCTGACCGCCAAGTATCCGAACGACATCGAGATGATCATTGCTGGAGGACATCCGGATATTCGGTCCGGCACGAAATGGATCGGCACGGACGGTTGGGTCTGGGTGGATCGCGGGAATTCACTCGAGGCATCAAACAAGCAATGGGAGGAGTCGCGGCGATTGCCCGATTCATTGCGTAAGGTCAAGTTGTACGAATCGCGCGATCACATTGGCAACTTCTTGGATTGCGTGAAATCCCGGCAGCCCACCATTACGCCCGTGGAAACGGCGCACCATTCCGCCACGCCCGGCCACCTGGGCCTGATTGCGATGTTGGTGGGCAGAAAGATCCGCTGGGACGTGCGGAAAGAACAAATCATCGGTGACGCTGAAGCCAGCAAGTTGCTTACGCGCCCCTATCGCAGCCCTTGGAAATTGGCGGGAGTGTAAGTTTCTGCCGAGTTGGCGGAAGAATTCACTCTCACTGTGAACACAAGTTCGGTCGGTGAGCCAGCCAGTTTGAACTGCTTCGAAAAGGCTGCAGCCATTGTTGCGGGGATGTGACTGATTGAGTGACTACGAACGATTTTTTGCTCGTTTGCGGACGGATTCTGACCGCCAATGGCCAGGGCTTTGCGAAAGGCATCACTCCAGCCGCCTGAGGTAGGGCTGTTTCCTGTGGCTTAATAACGTCGGTTAATTTGTTCTACTTGGGCCTGCGTTGGAGATCTCCACACAGGCACGTGGAAGGATTTTTTCCTTTTAACAAAATTTGCTTTCTGATTGTCAAGCCACTCAGTTGCAACTATTTCATAGGGCCATGCGAGTTCCCAGTAAAATGACGATGATCAACCGACGACAATTTTTGGCGACCACCACACTTGCGGCAGTGGCTGGTCCCAGCATCCTGACGGGATATGCAGCCACGCCCAAACCACGTCCCGCACCGTCGGGGCGAATTTCCGTGGCGATGATCGGTTGCGGTGGAATGGGCCGTGGCAACATGGGCGGGTTTTTGAATCACGGCAATTGTCAGGTAGTTGCCGTTTGTGATGTGGATCAAAAGCATTTGCAGGACGCCATCAATACGGTTAACGCACATTACAAAAACCAGGACTGCAAAGGTTACCACGACTATCGAGAACTGCTGGCCCGGCCCGATATTGACGCCGTGATGATTGCGACGCCGGATCACTGGCACGCACTGGTGGCCGTCGAAGCTGCCAGCCAAGGCAAGGATATTTACGGCGAAAAACCGCTGGCTCGGACGATTGCCGAACAGCAGGCCATCGTCAAAGCGGTGCAGGAGAATCAGCGCATTTGGCAGACTGGTTCGTGGCAACGGTCGGAGCAACATTTCCAATACGCCGCCGAGATTGTGCGCAACGGGCTGATTGGGAAAATCAAGCGCGTCGAAGTGGGATTGCCTTCCGGATATGGGAATTTTGCCGATAACAAAAACAAAATGGGAATCACGCCGCCGCCGCCCGAGTTGGATTATGATTTCTGGAGTGGTCCTTCCTTGAAGCTGCCGTACATCGAAGCGCGGGTGCATAATAATTGGCGTTGGAATTACAACACGGGCGGCGGACAACTGCTGGATTGGATTGGTCATCATTGTGACATCGCGCATTGGGGCATGGATTGTGATCGGAGCGGCCCGTCGGAAATTGAAGGCTACGGCGAGTTTCCGCCCAAGGACGCCGTGTGGAACACCTGCACCAAATATCGGCTTACCGCCAAGTATCCGAACGACATCGAGATGATCATTGCTGGAGGACATCCGGATATTCGGTCCGGCACGAAATGGATCGGCACGGACGGCTGGGTCTGGGTGGATCGCGGGAATTCACTCGAGGCTTCAAACAAGCAATGGGAAGAATCACGGCGTTTGCCAGATGCTTTGCGAAAAGTGAAGCTCTACGAATCGCGTGATCACATTGGCAACTTCCTGGATTGCGTGAAATCCCGACAGCCGACCATTACGCCCGTGGAAACGGCGCACCATTCCGCCACGCCCGGCCACTTGGGCCTGATTGCGATGTTGGTGGGCAGAAAGATCCGCTGGGACGTGCGGAAAGAGCAAATCATCGGTGACGCTGAAGCCAGCAAGTTGTTAACCCGCCCGTATCGCGCGCCCTGGAACCTGGGCTGAGCCGCGTCAGGTATTGCAAAACATGGGAAGATCGTAATGGAGACCTTCCGCCTGCCGACACTGGGTCGGAGCGATGTCCGTTGACTGAAATCACGGGTGACGCTCGTGGCGGCAGGGATGGTTGAGCCTGGAAAAATCAAAAGGCGAGGCCGGAGCCTCGCCTGGTTGAAAAAATGGAATGAGGGTCAGACGCGGCGTCCACCTTTAAGTTCTTCTTTGAGTTTCTTGAACGCTTCCAAATCCCCTTTGGCCGCCAGTGCCGCCTGTTCCGGCCATGTGGCAGGGTCCCATTGCTTCAAGTGTTCTCCTCCTGTTGCCAAAATTTCCTTCAAGCGATCAACTGACGTGCCGGCAACTTCCGCAAAAGTGTGGATGCCCGCCTCGTTCAACGCGGCGGCAATTTTCGGTCCGACGCCCTCGATTTCCGTCAAGTCATCGCCCTTGGCCGGAGCGGCAGCGGCAGCGGCTTGGGGTTTGGTCGCCACGGTGCTGACCTTGGCGGTTTTCTCCTTCACCAGGGTGGCGCCTTTGCCCAAGCGATGACGCAGATAGGTCAACTTGGCCCGGCGCACCGCACCGTGACGTTCCACCGTGATTTTATCCACGCGCGGCGAGTGCAGGGGAAAGATGCGTTCCACACCTTCGCCGTAGCTGATGCGGCGGACGGTGAAGGTTTCGTTCAAGCCGCGACCGCGTTTGCCGATGACCACGCCGGAGAACACCTGAATGCGCTCCTTGTCACCTTCGACGACTTTGGTGTGTACCTTGACCGTATCGCCCACGCCAAACGCGACGCTGTTCTTACGAAATTGTTCCGAATGAATTTTGTCCAACAATACCTGGTTCATAAATAATCTTTCTATTTTGTCGTTCGCTCACGCTGGCGAACCAAATCTGGTCGTCGTTGCTCCGTACGTTTCTGCGCCTGTGCCGACCGCCATTTGGCGATTTCGGCGTGGTTGCCTGAAACCAGCACCTCGGGAACTCTCATCCCGTGAAATTCCACCGGACGCGTCCATTGCGGATATTCCAATCCACCGTCGCTGAACGACTCTTCCGTGGCGCTGGCCGCATGTCCCAACACTCCCGGTAGCAATCGCGTCACCGCGTCCACTACAACCATCGCGGGTAGTGCGCCATTCGTCAGCACGTAATCCCCGATGGAGATTTCATCGTCCGCCAAGGCTTCGCGAATCCGCTCGTCAAAACCTTCGTAGTGCCCCGTCACCATCAACAAATGCGATTGTTCCGCCAGTTGTGCGGCGACCGTTTGGTCAAATTTGCGTCCGGCTGGCGACATCAAAATCACACGCGTGTTTTCGCGTCGCAGACTTTCCACCGCTGCGAAAATCGGCTCCGGTTTCAACAACATGCCCGGCCCTCCGCCAAACGGACGATCATCCACCGTCTTGTGCCGGTCTTTGGCCCAATCGCGCAACTGGTGCAACCGCAATTCCAACAAGCCCGCCTGCCGCGCGCGTTTGATGATGCTTTCATCCAACGGCCCGGCGAACATTGCCGGGAAGAGGGTGAGCACGTCTATGATCATGCTCGGGCAGCTACCGGTCAGCGCCGGGGCGGATCGGCCTCGACAATTTCCAAGGCGCAGCGGATTCCTTTCTTCGCGCTGCCTGCCGTCAGCAACGATCGAATCGCATTGATCGTTTGTCCCTGACGTCCGATCACCTTGCCCACATCCTGCGCGTCCAACCGCAGTTCATAAACCGTTTGTCCGCTGCGTTCCTGCGGCGTGATGGTGACCGCGCTTGGGTTATCCACCAGCCCCTTCACAATATATTCGAGGAACGCTTGCATCCGCTTTGCTTTTGAGTCTGAACGTGAACCCGTGAAATCTCCGCTGTCGAAATCATGCGCGACGCGGTCGGGCGACGGAGTTTAGGCCGCGGCTCGTTCCGCTTTCTTGATGAAGCTGGCGACGGTGTCGCTCGGTTGCGCGCCCTTGCCGATCCAATATTTGGTGCGGTCCAAGTCGAGTTTCACGTTGTTCCCCTTGGTTTGGGGTTGGTACGTGCCGATTTCTTCCAAAAACTTACCATCGCGCGGACTGCGGCTGTCGGCCACGACAATGCGGTACACCGGGTTGTTTTTGCACCCGATGCGTTTCATGCGGATTCTAACTGCCATAAATTTATCTCGTTTGTTGCCTCAGCCGATTTGGTCTTGCCATTACGAGGCGGTTCCCAAAATGGGAGCGCAAAGACTAGACACTTAAAGACCGGCTTGCAAGCACTCATTTGGGGCAATTTTGTCACCAAACCAAAGCTTCGCAGGCGGGCGGGATTGAAAAGGAAACTGCTCGGCTCGACCACCGAAGGCGTGATGCGGCGCAGTCCTCATCCGGTACTCGTCGTTCCGAAATAGAATGCCCCGCACTGGTTCAGGGGAAAACGGTTTCCAGTCCGATTAAATGGACCGGCGGATTGGAATTCACGAACGGGTTTTATCGCTTGCACGACGTGCCTTGATCCGCTCTGACCGCGCCGGAATGAGCGTTTGAAGTTGCGCTCCAGACTTGTAAGATGCTCCGACTTTGCTTCACTCGTCTGGGAATTTTATGAGCGAACAATACTCCATCGGACTGGACTACGGCACGAACTCGGTTCGCGCTCTCATCGTCAATGTGGCCAACGGCCAGGAGGTCGCCTCCGCCATTTGGGGATACGAGCACGGCACGGACGGAGTCATCCTCGCGCACGATCCGAATCTCGCCCGCCAACACCCGGCAGATTACATCAAGGGCGCCGCCATCACGCTCCGACAGGTGGTGCAAAGCGCCAAGAAAATGGTGCGCGGTTTCCAGCCTGAACAGATCATCGGCATCGGCGTGGACACCACCGGCAGCACGCCGCTCCCGGTTGACGCGCAAGGGCGTCCGCTCGCGCTCCAGTCTCGCTTTGCCAAAAATCCAGCGGCCCTGGCGTGGCTGTGGAAAGACCATACCAGCATTGCCGAGGCTGCTGAAATTACGGAACTCGCCCGCAAGCGACGGCCCCAATATCTCGCCAAGTGCGGCGGTATTTATTCCAGCGAATGGTTCTTCAGTAAAATTCTGCATTGCCGCCGTACCGCGCCCAAGGTATTCGATGCCGCTGCCAGTTGGGTGGAATGTGCCGACTGGGTGCCCGCGATGCTGACCGGCACCGAAGCTCCGGACCGACTGACGATTGGGGTTTGTGCGGCTGGACACAAGGCGATGTTTAACGCGGATTGGGGTGGATATCCTGACGCAAACTTCCTGGCACAACTTGATCCCAAGCTGGGGCGGTTGCGTTCCCGACTGCCCACCCGTGCGGGTACGATTGCTCAAGCCGCCGGCCAGTTGACTGCGGCTTGGGCGCACCGTACCGGATTGCCGGCCGGCATTCCGGTTGCCGTCGGGGCGCTGGACGCGCATTTGGGCGCGGTCGGCTCGGGCATCGCTCCGGGGGCCTTGGTGAAAATCATCGGCACGAGCACCTGCGACATGATGGTAGTGCCAACCGGGCAACGGCTCGCCGACGTGCCTGGACTTTGCGGGATTGTCAACGGCAGCATTCTGCCCGGTTATCATGGCCTCGAAGCCGGTCAGTCCGCAGTGGGCGACATCTTCAACTGGTTCGTGAATTACCTTCAACCCGGCGGCAAAAAAATGGGTTCACATGAAGAACTCACCAAAGCCGCCGCCAGATTGCTCCCCGGTGAATCCGGTTTGCTGGCGCTCGATTGGAACAACGGCAATCGCACCGTGCTGGTGGATCAACGCCTGACCGGACTGCTGCTGGGGCAAACGCTTTACACGACGCCGGCGGAGATTTATCGCGCGCTCATTGAAGCGACGGCTTTCGGCGCGCTGACGATCATCAATCGCTTCGAGGAATACGGCGTAAAGGTGAGGCAAATCATCAACTGCGGCGGCATCGCGGAAAAGAACCCGGTGGTCATGCAAATCTACGCGGATGTGACCGGACGTCCGATGAAAGTCTCGCGCTCGGCGCAGACCTGTGCGCTGGGTTCGGCGATTGCCGGCGCGGTGGTGGCGGGTGCGTATGTGAATTGTGAATCCGCCCAACGCGCGATGACCGGCCTCAAACCGCGCGTCTTCAAACCACGCGCGGCGGCGCGCGCAACCTATCGCGAACTCTACGCCCTCTACAAAAAGTTGCACGATGCCTTCGGAACGAAGGGCTGGAATGGCAATCTCCACGACGTGATGAAACGGTTGTTGGCAACCCGGAACCGCATCCGGAAATGAGCGCCGCCGCCCCCACCAGGAACGTGCGAATCAGATCGAAATGCGCCGTGGTGTTGTTCGGCCCGCCCGGAAGCGGGAAGACGACCATCGTTCGCGCGCTCAACGTGAAACAGCCGCTGACGGTGATCGAAACCGGGAATCTGCTGGAGCGCGAAATTCGATTGCGGACCGCCATCGGCAAACGCATCAAGCGTGACAAAGCCGCGGGTAAGCTCGTCTCCACCGACGTCGTCAAGACGGTGATTCAAGCGCGCTTGAAAAAAGTCAAAACAGGCTGGGTTCTGTTTGATGGATTCCCGCGTCACTTGGGACAGGCGGAAGTATTTTTTGAACTGCTGGAAACGCAGCGCCTCAACCTTTGTCTCGTGGGAATCCTCACGTTGAAACTTGCGACCGCGCTGAAACGCATCGCCGGCCGCCGCGTCTGCCCGGAGTGTGGTCGGCTTTACAATTTGCAAATGAATCCGCCGGCGAAAGTGGGAACGTGTGACGGTTGTGGCGGCAAACTCGAGGTGCGTGCGGACGATCAACCCGCGACGATCCGGCGCCGGTTCGCCACCTATCGCCGCGAAACGCAGCCGGTGATCCGACGGTTCAAGCGTGATTATCCCGATTGTTGTTGGGAAGCGCCGGAGGCTTCGGGCAGCATTGAACTGGCGGCCCAACTCAGCGAGCGGTTGGATTCCCTCCGCGAGGGTGGCGCATCTAAAACCAGGCGCGCTGGAAATTAAGCGACTTTTCATTCGGGCGTGGAGCTTCAGCAACAGATTACTTTGATTTCGCAACTGCTTGGCGGGGGCGGATTGTTTCTGCTGGGCGTCTTTCTCATCACCGACGGATTGAAAACGGCCGCGGGCGATGCGCTGCGGCGCGTTCTGGTTCGCTTTACCGCCAAACCGCTGGCGGCGTTCATCTCCGGTGCCGGAATCACCGTGCTGGCGCAATCGTCCAGTGCGACGACGCTCGCCACCATTGGTTTCGTCAGCGCGGGCATTCTCACCTTCTCGCAATCCATTGGAATCATCCTCGGCGCGAGTCTGGGCACGACCAGCACGGGTTGGTTGGTGGCGTTGGCCGGCTTGAAATTTGGAATTGGAAAACTGGCGTTTCCGTTGGTGGGGTTGGGCGCGGTATTGCGGCTGGTGATGCGCGGTCGCAAAGCCGGCGTCGCTTTGGCGTTGGCCGGTTTTGGAGTGATGTTCATGGGCATTGACATCTTGCAGACCGGTTTAATTCCGCTCTCAACCTCCTTTTCACCGGCGGACCTGCCACGGGGAACGATCCTCGCCCGAGCTTTGTTGGTGGGCGCCGGCATCGTGTTGACCGTCTTCACGCAATCCTCGGCGACGGCGGTGGCGATGACGTTGACCGCCTTTCATTCCGGCATGATTGATCTGGATCAGGGCACGGCGTTGGTCATCGGCGCGAGCATCGGCACCACGTCCACCTCGGCTTTGGTGGCGATTGGCGCCACGGCATCCGTCAAACGCACGGCACTGGCCCACATCTTATTCAGTCTGGCGGCGGGGCTGCTGGCGTTTCTCATCGCGCCGCTGTTTCTCTGGGCGACGCACCGGATCGAAGTTCAGTTCAACCTTCAATTCGGCGCGGTGATTTTGGCGGCGTTTCATTCCGGGTTCACGCTGTTGGCCGGGTTGTTATTCCTCCCTAAAGTGTCGGCGTTTAGCGCCTTTGTGGAACGGCTGATCCCTGAGCGCGGTCCGATTTTGACGCGACATCTCGACGCCTCGCTGGTGGAAGTGCCTGAAGTGGCCATTGAAGCCGTGCGTCGCACGTTGCGGGAGGCTTTCACTGAAATTCTCGCCACCCTGGATCGCGCCATTACGCAGAACATCCGACCCAACGCGGAACGATTGACCACCGTTCTGACTGCGTTGCAGGAAACCCGACGTTTCCTCGGCCTGATCACCTTCTCCGCCACCCCCGCCGATCATCAAAACACCCGCGCGTCCATTTTCCATGCGCTGGATCATTTGTTCCGCCTGGCAGTGGCCGCGAAGGATGATTTTGAACCCGACACGTTCGGCGATGAACCGAGAGTGCAGGAATCCAAGCGGATGGTGATGGAACTGTTGGCGCTGGCGCAAACCGCGCAGCAAGGTCAGTCCTCGGTTCGCTTTGATGAGCAATTGCAACGCCCGTCACAAATTCTTGCCGAACGGCGTCGCCGCGGCCGCGCCACCTTGTTGGAAGAGAGCGCGCGCGGCGTCATCGAATCCGATCAGGCCTTGCGCGCGCTTGATGGTCTGCGACAACTGGACACCATCGGCTACCACATCTGGCGCACCGTGCATCATTTGAACATCGAAGCCAGCAATCAGGATGACAGCGACGAGGCGGCTGAGGATCCGGACAAGTTCCAAGTGGATTGAGCGACACCAAACTTGGGTGATCCCCGCTATTCCGCCGCCGCCGTGTGGGTGTATTCCTGCCAGCCGCCACCCAGCGCTTGATACAGATTGATCAGGTTGAACCCGTGAGCGTAGCGCGCGCGAATCAGATTTTGCTGCGCGCTATAAAGCGCCTGTTGCGCGGTCAACACATTCAGATAGCTGTCCACCCCGTGACGAAAACGGGCATCAGCCAGTTCAAACCGGCGTTGCTCGGCTTGGACCAACGCCTGATTGGCAGCGAGCTGTGTCTGGATCGTCTTTTGCGCGGCCAGCGCGTCGGCCACTTCGCGGAAGGCGGTTTGAATGGCTTGCTGATAATTCTGCACCTCGATCAATTTGCTTACTTTGGACGCGTCCAAACCCGCTCGCATGGTGCCGATGGCGAAAATCGGCCATTGTAGTTGTGGCGCAAAACTCCACACCCGCGATCCGGGCACAAACAGATTTTCCAAATCCGTGCTGGAGAAACCGGCCGAACCGGTGAGCGTTATGGTCGGGAAGAACGCCGCGCGCGCCGCGCCGATGACGGCGTTGGCCGCCTTCAATTCGTGTTCCGCCGCCAGAATGTCGGGACGGCGCTGCAACAAATCGGATGGCAACCCGGCGGGCACGTTGGGAAAGCCGAGCTGTTCCTCGAATGGCGCCGCGGGAGGCAAATCCGCGGGCAACGGCTGGCTCAACAAAAAGACCAGGTAATTTTCCTGTTGCGCCAATTGCTGCTCGAAGCCGGCCATATTGGCGCGGGCGGTTTCCACCTGCGCCTCCGTCATGCGGAAATCCAGTTCGGAAACCGTGCCGACGTCGTAGCTGGCCTTGGTCAGATCGTAAGCGCGCTGAACGGCCGCCAGAGTTTGCTGAGCCACCGCGAGTTGCTCCATCAGCTCGCGTCGCGTTAAATACGCGCCGCTGACTTCGGCGATCAACGCGATCTGCGCGCTGCGCTGTGTTTCCTCAGCGGCGAAATATCTTTCCAACGCCTCGCCTTTGAGACTGCGTACGCGGCCGAACAAATCCAACTCGTAACTGGCCATTCCGAGATTGGCGTAATACTGACTGTAAGTCACCGGCCCCGTGGTGCCCGCAAACCCGTTGACCGCGCGCTGGCGCGAACCACCGGCGTTGAGATTCACCACCGGAATCAGTTCGTTGCGTTGAATCCGATATCGCGCTTGATACGCCGCCACGTTCAACATGGCGAGCCGCAGATTGGAATTATTCGTCAAGGCCACTTCCAGCAAACGCTGCAATTGAGCGTCGCGAAAGAAATCCCGCCAGCCGATGTCGGCCGTCACCAGTTCGTTGCTGGAACTGCCGGTCGCCAGTCCGGGCTGCGGCCAAGCATCGGCGACGGTGGGTTGCGGGCGTTCGTACCGCGGCGTCATGGTGCAGCCCACCAATCCGACCACCATTACCAAACCGAGTAGCAATTTATTCATGATGATCGTCTCCTTCCACTGCCGTCGCTGCTGCCGCCGGGGGCGGCGTGGGCGCGGCCTTTCTGCGTCGGAAAATTCGGCGTACCACAACGTAGAATACCGGCACTAGAAAGATGGCCAGAACGGTCGCGGTAATCATGCCGCCCACGACTCCCGTGCCGATGTCGTGGCGGCTGGCCGCGCCGGCGCCCGTGCTCAACGCGAGTGGCAAGACTCCCAGAATAAACGCGAGCGAAGTCATCAGGATCGGGCGCAACCGTTGCCGCGAAGCCAGCAGCGTTGCTTCGACCAAATCATGTCCTTCCGCTTCCAGGTCCTTGGCGAATTCGACAATGAGGATGGCGTTCTTGGCGGACAACCCGATGATGACCAGCAAGCCGACTTTGAAAAACACGTCGTTCGGTAGGCCGCGCAACTCGGCACCGAGCAGCGCGCCCAAAATGCCGAGCGGGACTACCAGCATGACGGAGAAGGGAATGGACCAGCTTTCGTACAGCGCCGCCAGCGCCAAGAATACGACCAACATGGAAAGCACCAGCAACATGGGCGCTTGCTTGGAGGAGAGCAATTGCTCGAAGGATTGCCCCGTCCATTCGTAGCCGATGCCCTCCGGCAATTGTTTCGCCAGCCGCTCCATGGCGTCCATGGCTTGGCCAATGCTCACGCCCGGTGGCGCTGAACCGATGATTTCCAGGGACGGAAACCCATTGTAATGTTGCAGTGCCGGCGAACCATAAATCCACCGCGTGGAAACCAGTTCCGCCAGCGGTACCATCGTGCCATTTCGACTGCGCACGTAGGTGCCTCCCATGTCCTGCGGTAGCATCCGATACGGCGCATCCAATTGCGCGATCACACGTTGCACGCGGTTGCCGTTGACGAAGTTGTTGATGTAATAGGAGCCGAAAGCCGTGGTCAGCGTGGCGTTCAAATCCGCCAGTGAAACGCCTAGGGCTTCGGCCTTGGTTTGATCCACGTCCACCTTGAGTTGCGGGGTGTCTTCCAACGCCTGCATTTGCAACTGCGTGATGTGCGGGTCCTTTGCCGCCAACGCGAACAACTGCTCCTTGGCTTCCATCAACCGGGCGTGGCCAAGTCCCGCCTGATCCTGCAATTCAAAATCGAAACCGGAAGCGACGCCCAACTCCGGGATCGGAGGGGGATTGAGCGGGAAAATGATCGCACCGGGAATCTTGCTGAAGACGGCGAAAGCGCGGTTGATGAGTGATTGCACCGAATGTTCCGCGCCCGGGCGATCCCGCCACGGTTTCAGGCGCACCCAGGAAATCCCCGCGTTCTGGCCCTGACCGCTGAAACTGAAACCCGCGACCGCAATCATGTCCTCGACCTCTGGTTGCGCGAGGTAGAATTGCTCCATCTCTTCCAGCACGGCCAGCGCGCGTTCCGTCGAGGCGCCGACGGGCAGGACCACGTTGGTAATGAGATACCCTTGATCTTCCGAAGGCAAAAACGCCGAGGGTAATTTCCAGAACAGCCAGACCACGACCGCGACGATACCGGCGTAGAGCAGCAGATAACGCGGCGCGCGTCTTAAGATGCGGGCGACGCGACCTTCGTAGCGATGGGTGGCCGCATTGAATTTACGGTTGAACCAACCCCAGAAGCCCCGCTTCTCAACGTGGTGGCCCGCCTGCACCGATTTCAGCAACGCGGCGCACAAGGCGGGTGTCAGCGACATCGCGAGAAACACGGAGAAAACCATGGACGCGACCAGCGTCAGCGAGAATTGCCGGTAAATCGCTCCAACCGAGCCGCCGAAGAAAGCCATTGGAATAAAGACCGCCGTCAACACCAGCGAGATGGCAATCAACGCGCCGGTGATTTGATCCATCGCTTTGCGCGTGGCTTCGCGTGCGGGCAAGCCCTCCTCGCTCATGATGCGTTCGACGTTTTCGGTCACGACGATGGCGTCGTCCACCAGAATTCCGATGGCCAGCACCATGCCGAACATCGTCAGCACGTTGATGGAAAAGCCCATCGCGTACATGATGGCGAACGTTCCGAGCAGCGCCACCGGGATCACGATGGTGGCGATGAAGGCCGTGCGGATGCTTTGCAGGAAGAAATAGATGATCAAAAAGACCAGGAAGATGGCTTCAAGCAAAGTGATCACGACCTCCTTGATGGATTCCTGAATGAATTCCGTCGAGTCGTACGGGTAGGTGACTTTGATGCCGGGTGGAAAAAATTCCGAGAGTTGTTTGACGCGCTCCCGCACCGCGTCCGCCGTGGCCAGGGCGTTCGCTCCCGGCGCCAGCCGGATGCCAATCGCCGCCGCCGGACGACCGTTCACGCGGGTCTGCGTGACGTAAGCCGCGCCCGCCAGTTCCACCCGCGCCACGTCGCGCAGATGCACCCGCGAGCCATCGGAATTCACGCGGAGCAGAATATTGCCAAACTCTTCAGGCGTGGTCAGCGTGGTTTGTCCCTGTAACGTGATGTTGATTTCCTGTCCCTTCACTGCGGGCAACATGCCGATCTGGCCAACCGGCACCTGTGCGTTTTGCGCCTGCACCGCGGCGATGACGTCATTGGCCGTCAGTTGAAATTCGAGGAGCTTCTCGGGATTCAACCAGATGCGCATGGCGTACTCGGTACCGAAGAGGTTCGCTTCGCCCACGCCAGTAACCCGGCTGATCGGATCGAGCACCGTGGTGGCGATGAAGTTGCCCAGTTCGATGGAATTCATCGAATTGTTCGTGGAGGACAACGCAAAAAACATCAGGTAATTGCGCGTGGACTTGGTGACCACGATGCCCTGTTGTTGCACCGTCATTGGCAGGCTGGGCACGGCCAGTTGCAGTTTGTTCTGCACCTGCACCTGGGCAATGTCCGGGTCCGTGCCGGATTCAAAGTACAGCGTCACGGTGGCCTGACCGCTGCCGCTGCTGCTGGATGACATGTAGAGCAGGCGGTCCAAGCCGTTCATGCGCTGCTCGATCACGGAAGTCACCGTGTCCTGCACCGTTTGCGCGGAAGCGCCCGCGTAAGTGGCCGTGATGGAAATCGAGGGCGGCGCGACGTTTGGATATTGCGCCACCGGGAGGTTGGAGATCGCCATGATCCCCGCCAACATGATGAGAATCGAAACGACCCAGGCAAAAACTGGGCGGTCAATGAAGAATTTTGACATGACGCGATTCCCTTACTTTCCAGCCGTAGTCGCGACGGTGTTCGTGGTGGTCGAGCCGCCGGAACGCGGATGAACTTCCATACCGGGACGAGCCTTCTGCAATCCAGCCACGACCACGCGGTCGCCCGCCTGCAAGCCACTTTTGATCACCCAGTTGCCGCCGACCGCCTCCCCTAACTGCACCGGTTGCGTTTGCGCCACGTTGTTGCTTTGCAGCAACAACACGCTGGCCTGGCCGTCCGCGCCAACGGTTACGCCGCGCTGCGGCACCAATATGGTTTCCGGCGCCATCGCCTGCGCGATTTGCCCCATGACAAACATGCCGGGCAACAGCCAGTTTTCGGGATTGGGAAATTCAGCGCGCAGCGTGATCATGCCGCTGCTCGCATCCACGGAAATATCCGAGAATAATAATTTGCCCGCATGTGGATAGACCGTTCCGTCGGGCAGCAACAACGTCACCTGAGCCTCGCCCGAGGGCAGGCTTTGCAATTGACCGGCGTCCAACTGGCGCCGCAACTTCATCACGTTGCGGGTGGACTCGGTGAAATCAAAATAGATGGGGTCCATTTGCTGGATCACCGCCATTTCGCTCGCCGCCGCCTGGCTGACCAGCGCGCCCTCCGTCACCAGCGCCGGTCCGATCCGTCCGGAAATGGGCGCGACCACCTGGCAATAACCCAGATTGATTTTTGCTGTTTCCAAGGCGGCTTTGGCAGCCATGACTTCAGCCTGGCCCTGCGCGGCGGCGGACGTGGCGTTATCGTAATCCTGTTTGCTGACGGCATTCATCCGCATCAACGGTTCATAGCGCTCGGCCAATTGCCGCGCCTGCACCCAGTTGGCTTCCGCCTTGGTCAGACTGGCTTGCGCGCTGTCATGAACCGCCTGGAACGGGGCGGGATCAATTTGATACAGCAACTCGCCCGCCTTGACGTTCGAACCTTGATTAAATTTTCGTTCGAGCACCACGCCATCCACTCGCGCGCGCACCTGCGCGATTCGCACCGGATCAATGCGGCCCGGCAGCGTATTGGTTAACGCCAGGTTTTGACGCGTGACGGTGAAAACTTCCACTTCGGGTGGTGGAGCGGTCTGGGTGGCGGCCGGTTTGTCGTTGCAGCCAGCCAGCAACACCAACGCGGGCAACAACCAACCCGCGCCACGGGGGAGGCGCCGGTAAACATCGGGCAATCGGATAGTGAACTTTGATTTCATGTTTTACAAAAACTGGGGAAGCTGCGATCGGCGCAGGAGCTTTCCTTAACGCCATTCTTTCTTGAAGGCGCGCTTCAATTTCGCCGGATCGTAATGCGTCCTGATGGCCTTGTCGGTCAGGCCCATGCCGCGCAACGCGAACCAGAGCGCTTGATTCAACAAATCTTCCCGCGCAGTGCGATAATCAATTGCCGTCTTTTTCGGCAGGTGCATGATGGCCAGCCAGGCCGCCACGTGATGCGCAAAGCGCACGCGATTTTCAATCGAGGCCGGACTGTCCACCGCGTCACCAGCCGCAATGGCGGCTTCCAGACAACTTTCCATGCGCGCAGAAAAAGAGGCGACCCGGTTGCGATAAAGCAGACGCGCGAACGCGCCATCCTCCAACAGGCTGTTCAACATCAGCCGAAACGGTGTGTCCACTTTGACCTCGCTCACCAGTTTGTGTAAAACGAGCGAGCGCATCTGGTAATAGACCAATTGCACCAGCGTGGCGGTGGAAGGTGTAAGACGGGACAGGCGCTCGACGACGGGATCGTTACCCTGACAGCAAAAATTCTGAATGGCCTCATACAGCGCTTCCTTGCTGGGAAAGTGCCGGTACAGCAACGGCTCGGAGACTTCTGCCGCGTGCGCCAGTTCCCGTGTCGTCGTCGCGGCAAAACCTTTGTTCGCAAACAAAGGCAGGGCCGCGCGGACAATGGCGCGTTTTCGGTCCTTGGCTGACATGCGTTGGGATCGCATCTGGCCAAAAGCTAGTGAACGCTAACTTACTCGTCAAAGAAATTATTCTTCACAGCCTGAAAACACGCCACCGCCGCGGCGCAATCAGTGGTCGGCGATCCCGCTCCTGCCGCTGAACAAAAGTTCCCACGCACCTTTGCTTGCGTTATTCGTGTGATCCTCTATGCTCCCGCACGAACACTGTCGCGTAACCGGCTCGCGAAATTCCAAACCCCAAGCGTTTGAACCAACGGCCGCGGATGGAGTGGCAGTGAGTTATTGTTCCAATCCGAATGGTTGGAAATTTAACGTGCGAGTATCCAAAAGCGTCCTAACGAAAAAGCGATAGTGAGACGGCAGGCCAACATCATTCAAAGCGTGGCGCGTAGCCTCAGATCATTCGTGACCAAGTCCCGAAAGAATCTGAGTCGCTCCCGCGTGGAGATGGGGCGGCGTCACGAACCGATTCGGTCGCGCCTTCCAGTCGCCTTTGCCGCACCCTGTTGTCCTGATCCCGCTTCGCTGGCCGCTTTCGCTCAACGGGCGATTGCTCAATGAGGCGAAGGTCGAACGTCCGCCCGCCCTCAATCACCCAATACCAACTGCCGCATTTATGAACCATATTTCAAAAAGTCGCTTTTCAGGAGGCAACCAAACTGGAACCATTGTCGGGAGTTAGTTACGTCTAAATTCGGATGTCGGGAATTGATTTCATTCAAGATTTGGGATTGGTGATGCTGGTGGCCGCCGCGGCGGCCTGGTTTTGCCAGCGCATCGGTCTGCCCGTGGTGATTGGTTATATCACCGCCGGGATTTTGATCGGCCCGCACACGCACTCCTACGCGCTGGTGAGTAGTCCGGACCGGATTCAATCACTCGCGCAAATCGGGTTGGTCTTTCTGATTTTCAGTATTGGCCAGGGCATCAAACTGCAACGCCTGCGCAAGGTCGGTATTCCACTGGTGCTGGCCACGCTATTGATTGCGGCGCTGGTCCTCGTTGGCTGCCGGATGCTTGGCGCCGCGCTGGGTTGGCCAAGCACGCACAGTTTGGTGCTCGCCGGGATGTTGATGGTTTCCAGCACGGCGGTATTGGGTAAAAGCCTGCGCGATGCCAACGCGCTTCACAGTCGGTTTGGTCAAACGGCGCTTACGGTGACGGCGTTGGATGACATGGTGGCGGTGGTCACGTTGACCGTCCTGTCCTCGCTCATTCAGGTTGGTGAAACTGACACGGCCGTGGTCTTTGGCACGGTGCTGCGGCTGAAAGCCATCATCGTTTTGCTGGTTGTGGCGGCGCTGTTATTCGTGCCCGCTTTGCTGAAACGTTTAAGCCTCGGCGTGGCTTCGGAACTCCGTTCCCTGACCATTGTGGGGTTGTTACTCGGGATGGCTTTGGTCTCCGCGAAAGCCGGGTTCTCGCCGGCTTTGGGTGCGTTTTTGTTGGGAGCCATTGTTTCTTCCACCGGACGCAGCGAACAAGTGAACCATGTGCTGGGCGGATTGTGCGACGTTTTTGCGCCCGTCTTTTTTGTGGCGATTGGCATGTTATTCGATTTCAAACTGGTGGCGGATGTCTGGCTGCTGGTGCTGGGTGTGTTTGTGATTGCCGTGGTCTGGCGCACGCTGGCCGCCACCGGCGCCTTGCTGCTGGTCGGACAGCCCATGCGCGACGCCGCGCGCGCGGCGCTCTGTCTCACGCCAATCGGCGAATTCTCCCTGATCATTGCGCTGACCGGCGTTCAGGGGAAATTGGTGCCCGAATCATTTTACGCCCTTGGTATCGGCGTCTGTTTGCTGACATCGCTGACCACGCCGTTGCTGATTCGTCGCTCGGGCGGTTTTGCCGCCTGGATGGAACGTCGGCAACCTCGGTTTTTGGCTGAAGGGATTGGCTTTTATCACGACTGGTTTGAGAGTTTGAAGCATCGCGGCGCCGCCAGCCTGACTTGGAAACTAATCGCCCCGCGCGTGGTGCAAATTGGTTTGTTGATTCTCTTCTGCTCCGGCCTGCTGATCTTCGCGCAGCCGCTTTACAAAATCACCGGCAAATGGCTGGGCACGGACTGGGGCGCGGCAAACCGCCTGGCGGTGGCTTGGAGCATCGGATTCGGAATCGTCCTGCTGACCCCGCTGATTGCGTTGTGGCGGAACGTGGATGCGGTCGCGATGATCTGCGCCGAATCGGCAACCCAGGGGCATGATCGGCGCGCGTTGTTGCGCCCGCTGTTCGAACGCAGTCTGAAAGGGGCGGCGGCGGTGGGGCTCCTGCTGTGGTTTTCTGCGCTCGTGCCCTACGGACTGTTTCCATGGTGGGGCTGGGTGGCGTTGCTCGTCGTCTTGGTCACGTTGACCAGTATTTTTGGGCGGCGCTTGATCCGACTGCACAGCCGGTTTGAGATCGAGTTGCGTCATCAGTTGGCCGAGTCGCCTTTCACCGATGGAAGGCCCGTGCTGGCCGGGTGGTCAGAATCCGAGAATCGCTGGGGGCTGAATCTCGCGGAGTGCATCATTCCCGACGTTTCCCAAGCGGTGGGCAAATCCATTGCCACGCTGCCGTTGCGGCGGACGTTTTCCTGCACCATTGTCAGCATCGAACGCCAGGGCATCACCATCCCCAACCCGTCGGCGGAGGTCATGCTTTTTCCCAACGATAAAGTGTTGCTGCTCGGTCAGGATGAAAACTTGCGCCAGGCGGAGCATTGGTTGTGCGCGGAAACACAACCCACCGCGGAGCAAGCGGACGCGCCGAAATTATCCGATCTTGGATTGTCCCAACTGGCCGTGCCGGCGACTTCGCGGCGCGTTGGGAAATCACTCGGTGAACTGGCGCTCAATACTCTTTTCGGTATTCAAATTGTGGCCATCGAACGGGAACAAAAACCGGTGCTCAGCCCGAATCGGTTTGAAGCGTTGCAGCCCGGCGACCAGTTGCTGGTGCTCGGCGCGCCGGAACGCGTCAACGAAATGGCGTTCTGGCTGGCCAACTGATCGGTCAGGTTTTTCTTGTGCTAATTTTCAAATCATCAACAAATCATTAATAACGTAATTATGAATCCTCGAATCATTTACATCACGGATGCGGACATGCGGCGGTTGCAACCCCTCGTGGAAAGCAATAAGAAAACCCGCGACGACCTCCGCAAACTGGAGACGGAATTGGCCAATGCGCGCGTCGTTGCTCCCAAGGAAGTGCCGGCGGATGTCATCACCATGAATTCCAAAGCCCGCTTGCGCGACTTGGAAACGGACGAGGATTTGGTTTACACGCTTGTCTTCCCCGACCAGGCCAACATCGAGCAGGGCCGCATTTCCGTGGTCGCGCCCATCGGTACCGCCATGCTGGGGTACCGGGTCGGCGACGAATTTCAATGGGAAGTGCCCGGCGGCACCGTGCGCATGAAAGTGGAAGAAATTCTCTACCAACCCGAAGCTGCCGGCGATTACCACCTGTAATCTCCGCTCCAACCAATCCAGTTAAAGGTTGGCGACCAAACCCGTTTCCGGGCGAAACGCAATCGGGCATTCTGCGGTGACGCCGGGCAAATCCTTCAGCGCGAGCGTGTCCTTGGGCGTATCGAGATCGGTATCGAAATCATAGACGCGGAACTCGTCGAAGTTGCAAAGCATCACGTAGCGCGGGCGATGCGGCAACAGGCGCGTCCAATAATCGAAGGTCTGCCGATAATGTTTCTGGAGATTTTCACCGCGCTTCTTCATTTCAATTAGCACGACGGGTTTCCAGATCCGATCGGCAAAGCTGGTGACAACCGCATCAGCTTTGGCCACGCGCATTTCGAGCGTTGCCCCGCTTTCTTCAAGCCGCCCGGATGCCCGAAAGCCTCGAACAAGCGATCGAGAAAGATTTGCGCTTTGCCCTTTTTCGTCGCCTGTGAGGTGTTAGCGCACCAAGTGGTAAATTCGGTCAGAGAATCACGACTCGGCATGAATTGATTTATACCGGAAGCGCAAGGCACGGGGCAATGGTGGAGACGCGCCAAGCTGGCATCTGGAGTAACGAGCCGTCACCGCGTGCCGTGGCCTCAAGCGCCGAGCAGTTTTTGGATGACTTCAGCCGCAGTGTAGCTGTCGCTGTCAGGTCGGGCAAATTGCGCGACGTTGCCGACGTCGTTGCCGGCAGTCAGCAGCGCCGGTTCAATCCCTTCGCTGCGGCTCTGTCCCATGCCGACCGTGGCCACCAAACCATTGCAAACGCATTTGCGACCCACGGTGTCTTTGATGTCGCCACCCTTACGCACGTAATCTTCGATCGGCTCCGCCGGACAACGGTAGCCCACGGTGCCGTCCGGCTTGCGATAGGCATGTCGCAGGTAGCCCAAGTCGCAGATGCGAACCCGTTTTTCATAAACGGGGGCTTCGCTCAGCGTATTTGCCACCTGCACCACTTTGAAGGGAAACCCGGTGGGCGAGGCCAGGGGATCGGTAAAGACCCGGCCGGTTCCGTTTCGGCTCTGGCGAATGACTTCCCGTTTTAATTCCGGCGCGATGCCCGATTCGTCGCAGAATGCGAACGCCGTTCCCACCTGCACGCCGGCCGCGCCGAGCTGCAAGGCTTCGGCCAATTTACCCGGACGACCATATGAGCCGGCCAGCCAGAAGGGTAATCCCAGCGCGCGAATTTTGGCGAGGTCGGGCACGTCACGTTCGCCATAGACGGGTTCGCCGGCGGCGCTGAGGTGCAGTGGACCGCGCGGCGGAGCGTTGTGGCCGCCGGCCGTTTCGCCTTCCACCACGAAGCCGTCCACCCGGCCGTTCGACTTTTTAGCCAGGGTGATCGCCAGTGTGGCCGAAGCCACAATGCCGAAGAACCGGGGTCGCTTCAAAGATGGCGGATTCGCGCCATGTAAAAATTCGTGAGGATCGAAGCGGCTGACGAATTTTTCGCCAGGCAGCGCTCCCACCACATCAATATCTATCTCGGCAGGTTCGCCGCGCGCCAGCCGGTCGAGCACGCCGGGGATGGTGCGCGGAATGCCCGCCCCCATCAGCACGTAGTCCACTCCCGCCAACATTGCTCCATACAGCGAGACCACGGTGGGGAATTGGATTTTCTCCAACAGGTTCAGGCCGACGACGCCCGCATGTCCTTCCTTGGCCAGGAAGACTTCGACGAAGTTGGCCACGATGGTCAACTCATCCAGTTTGCGTCCGGGGTCCATTCGAGGCATGGGAACCGCGGCGAACCGTGTCTGATCAGTCTTGCCTTGAGGTTGAAAGTAATCCGCCAGCACCTGGGCCGCCAAGGCCGGTACCGGGAAGTGGTCCAACGCGTGGCGCATCTTTCCGTCTGGATCGCCCAGTTGTAATCGCCGGGCGAGCACCACGGCGAGAGCCGTTCCAGAAACGACTCCCAGTTGCCCCAATTGGGACACGGTCCGGGCCAGCCGCCAGTTGGAAACAGCTGCTCCCATTCCGCCTTGAATGATCTGGGGAGTGGTCATGTTGCGTTTATCTCAACCGCCAAACGATGCGTGCCTTGGTCAAATCATAGGGAGACATTTGCAGCTTCACCCGATCGCCGACGGTAAGCCGCACCCAGCGCTTGCGCATCTTGCCGGAGATGGTGGCCAGCACGAGATGCTGGTTATCCAATTCCACCCGGAACATGGTCCCCGGCAGAACGGTGTGAATCTTTCCTTCCAATTCGATCGGCTCTTCCTTCATGACTTAAGCAGCGGGTGGAAAATTCCACTGCCGGGCAAAACCTGGCAGGAGTTGGCGGCAATTGCCACCAAACCAATCGAGTTGGAAACGTCCGCGCGTCGGCCGGACGGTGATGAATTTAATAGCGATGGCGACCTCCGCGATAGCCGCCGCGACCGCTTCGCTCGTCCCGACGCCGACCTCCATTGTCCCCACGCTCTTCGCGGGGTCGGGCCAGGTTGACCGTCAAGGCGCGACCATCCAGCGACGCGCTGCTCATGCCTTGGATGGCGGTTTGCGCTTCCTCCGACGAGCTCATGGTTACGAACGCGAATCCGCGGGAGCGACCCGTAGCGCGATCCAGCATCAGGTTGACATCTGCTACCGAACCATGCGGCGCAAAAGCGTCGCGCAGGTCATTTTCCGTGGTGTTGAAGGAAAGGTTACCCACAAACAATTTATTCATACAAGGTCTTCAGTCTTCGTCCGGCCATTGCCTTCTCAAAGACTGTTCCCGGTTGTTCGGGCCTAAAATCATCATTGAACCGTGTTCACCTGAGGATTTGCCATGTCTTGATAGTGAAATGCTGTCGAGCAGACGGGGCATAGCATGCCCGATTCTTGAACCGTGGCAATGAATATCCACAACTATCTTTGCCGCCTCAGATTTATAGCTCTGCTTTCAGGTGGCGGGTGCGCTCTACCTGGAATGATTTAGTCGTAGAGACGTAGAGCCGCAGAGAGTTTCCAATACGGTGTTCGCTGCCCCGGTTTATCGCGTTGTGAACGGAATGTTCCGGCTAAAGCCGGGACTACGAGCGAGAAGATCGGAGTTTGTAGTTCCGCCTTCAGGCGGCGGATGTATTCGATTTAGCCACAGAGGCGCAGAACCATGGAATGTTGGCAATGTGGCGTCCTGTCCTCGATGATTTGTCGCGTTGTAAACGGAATGTTCCGGCTAAAGCCGGGGCTACGAGCGAGAACGGCAAAATTTGTAGTTCCGCCTTCAGGCGGGGGCAAGGCACAAGGGAGCGCATTACAGAATGATCGCGTTCGTGCCGGCTAAAGCCGAGACTACGAACAGCAAGAGAAAGTTCAATTCGGCTAAAGCCGGGACTACGAACGAGAAGGGCAAAGTTTGTAGTCCCGCCTTCAGGCGGAGTAGAGATCAAAAGGAGGCACATCGCGGAGCGACTGCGTTGCTTTAACCGTTGAAAAACGTTTCCCTTAATCAGGACGATAGCAGCAATCCGACTTTTTCGATTGGTTTTCCGCCGTAAATCTGTTATCGCGTTAAGCTTGACGGTTTGCTAACAATTAAGTTTATGAAATTTGAAACTCTTTGTCTTCACGGTGGTACGCAACCAGATCCAACCACGCTCTCACGCACGGTGCCGTTGCATCGCACCAGCTCGTTCGTTTTTCGCAATACGGAACACGCGGCCAATCTGTTCGGGCTGCGGGAGCTGGGCAACATCTATACCCGGTTGCAAAATCCAACGACTGACGTCTTGGAAAAACGCATCGCTTTGTTGGAAGGCGCGCCTGAAATGGGCGGGCTGGCCGCCGCTTCCGGAATGTCCGCCATTTTCAATACGATCGTGAATCTGGCCGAAGCGGGCGACAACATCGTCAGTGGTCGCAATCTCTACGGCGGCACGTTCACGCAGTTCCACGACATTCTCCCCAAGTTGGGCATTACGGTGAAGTTGGTGGATTCCAATGATCCGCAGAATTATGCCCGCGCCATTGACGGAAAAACCCGCGCGCTTTTCTGTGAAACGGTGTCCAATCCGGCGCTCGATATTCTGGATCTGGAAGCGGTGGCCAAAGTGGCCAATGACCACGGTTTGCCGCTGGTGGCGGACGCGACGTTTGCGACTCCATACCTGACACGGCCGCTGGAGTACGGCGCGCATATTGTGATTCACGCGCTGACGAAATGGCTGGGCGGTCACGGCACGGGCATCGGTGGCATCGTGGTGGATGGCGGTCGGTTTAACTGGGCGGCGGGGAAACACCCGCTCTACACGCAGCCGGACACTTCCTACCACGGATTGCGTTGGGGGCTGGACTTACCCGAGCCACTCAAGCCGCTGGCGTTCATTCTCCGGATGCGCACAGTGCCGCTCCGCAACATTGGCGCGTGCATTGCGCCGGATAATTCCTGGATGTTCCTGCAGGGCATCGAGACGCTGCCGGTGCGGATTGATCGCCATTGCGAGAATGCGCTGGCCGTTGCCAAGCACTTGCAGGCGCATCGGAGTGTGGAATGGGTGCGCTATCCGGGATTGCCGAACGACCCCATGTTCCAGCTCAACCAAAAGTATTTGCGTGGCAAAGGCGGCTCGATGGTCGTCTTCGGCATCAAAGGCGGCGCGAAGGCGGGCGCGAAGTTCATTGATTCGCTCAAGCTGCTCTCGCACCTGGCCAATGTCGGTGACGCCAAGAGTCTGGCGATTCATCCCGCCACCACCACTCATTCGCAATTGAATGAGGAACAACAACGTGAGGGCGGGATTACGCCGGAGCTGGTGCGCTTGAGCATCGGGCTGGAAAACATTGACGACATCCGGGCCGATCTGGATCAGGCCTTGGCCGCAGCCGTATAAAAGTCGGGAGCAACCCGCATGCACGGTTCGATTGGCAAGGTGGCCACGCGCTTTTTCGAGTTCGACAATCCCAAGTCGCCGCTCAAGTTGCGCGTTGGGGGCAAGTTATCGCGGTTCACGCTCGCCTACGAGATGTACGGGCGGATGAACGCCGACCGGTCGAACGTCATCCTGGTGTTTCACGCGATGACCGGAAGTCAACACGCGGCGGGAGTGAACCGCCGCGTTTCCGGCGTGGATCAGCTCTGGACGGAGGAGATGCACGTCGGGTGGTGGGATGAATTCATCGGCCCCGGCAAAGCGCTCGACACGCGCAAGTTTTGTGTCATTTGCGCGAATTACCTGGGCGGGTGCTATGGTTCGACCGGCCCCAGTTCAATCAATCCGAAGACCCAGCGACCGTGGGGGCCGGCCTTCCCGGTGTTGCGGATGGTGGATATTGTCCAATCCCAATTGAAGTTGCTCGATTCGTTGGGCGTGAAAAAACTGCACGCGGTGGTGGGCGCTTCGGTGGGCGGTTATCTGTGTCTGGTGCTGGCCACGCGATATCCGGATCGGGTCAAAACCGTGGTGCCGATTGCCACCGGCGCCGAGACCACGATCAATCAGCGCATTCTGAATTTTGAGCAGATCAGCGCCATCGAGAGCGATCCGCATTTCAATGGCGGCGATTATTACGGCGGGGTGCAGCCCAACACCGGCCTGGCCCGGGCGCGGCGCATTGCGCATAAAACCTTTGTGTCGTTGGAAGCCTTGCGCGAGCGCGCGCGGAGCGAAATCTTGCGTCAACAATCGCCGCACGGCTGGTACCGGATGAATCATCCGATCGAATCGTACATGTGGCATCAGGGCGAGAAGTTCGTGCAGCGTTTCGACGCGAACACGTACTTGCGGATTGTGGACGCCTGGCAGTGGTTCAATCTGCCGGACGAAGCGGAGGCGAAGAACGTGACCGCCGCGTTTGCGCGCTGTCGCCAACAGGAATTCCTGGTGTTCAGCATGGATTCCGATGGCGCTTTTCCGGCGCAGGATCAATCAAAACTGGTGCATTTGTTAAAGCAAGCCCGCGTGCCGGTCATGTGGATCACGGTGCATACGGATAAAGGCCATGACGCTTTTCTGCTGGAGCCGCGGTTGTTCACGCCGCACTTGATCCAGGCGCTCAATCGTTGATTCGCCGGCGCGGTTGGCGGCGGTCAGTTTCATTCGATTTTACCAACAGGAGCGTACACACTCTGCTGCATGGCGTTTTCAAATCAATTCAGCCAACCGCCCGAGGACTCCGATACGGCAGATCCGGCACGCGGCGCCAAAAGCAAACGCGCGCGTCTGGCCAAGCCCGGCGTTTTGGAATTTGCCGCTCCTCCTGAGCCGTTATTCAGCTTCCACCTGAAACCGGCGGATATCGCCCGTCACCTTGATCGCTTCGTCATCGGCCAGCGCGAGGCCAAGAAAGTATTGAGCGTGGCGTTGTGCGATCACTTTCAACACGTCCGCCTGACGCAGGAGGGAAATTTGGCGCCGTATTATCAAAAGCAAAACGTGTTGCTGCTCGGACCGACCGGCGTCGGCAAAACGCATCTGATCCGCTCCGCCGCCGAACTGATTGGCGTGCCGTTCGTGAAAGCGGACGCGACGAAGTTCAGTGAGACGGGTTACGTGGGAGGCGACGTGGATGATCTGGTGCGGGATTTGGTGCGCCGCGCCGGGGGCGACGTTAAAAAGGCCGAACACGGGATCATTTATCTGGATGAGGTGGACAAACTCGCGACGCATGGCGAATCCGCCGGGCGCGACGTGTCGGGTCGCGGCGTGCAAACCAACCTGCTGAAACTGATGGAAGACGGGGATGTGCCGGTGGTGTCACCAAACGACGTGACTGGACAATTGCAAAGCGCGATGTCGGCCATGCGCGGCAGTGGCGCTTCGCAGCCGGAGGTGATCAATACGCGCCATATTTTGTTCATTGTCAGCGGGGCGTTTGCCGGGTTGGGGGAACTGATCGTTCGGCGATTGGAGCGGGCCGCCGCGAGCGAGCGGCGGCAACGAACGCGCCGCAGTTCGGAAGAACTGTTGGGGCAGGCCATCACTGCCGACTTCATCGCGTTCGGTTTGGAGCCGGAGTTCGTGGGCCGATTACCGGTGCGCGTAGCCTGTCACGGATTGAGCACGGAAGACCTGTTTAACGTGTTGCGCAAGAGCGAGAGCAGCTTGATCCACCAATACGAGCGCGCCTTTGCCGCGTACGGCATCCGTTGTGAATTCAAGGATGACGGCCTGCGCCGTCTCGCGGAATTGGCGACGGATGAACAGACTGGCGCCCGCGGCCTGATGACGCAATGCGAACGCGTGTTTCGCGATTTCAAATTTCAATTGCCGGGGCGGCGCGTGAAACGCTTGGCGGTCACCGCGCGGTTGGTGGACGCTCCAGCTCGTGAATTGCGGCGATTATTGAAGCAGCGCTGAAGTGGCGCGTTCAGCCCGCGATCGAGAGATCCTCAGGCAAACGCTTCGCGCAGTTGGGCGATGCTTTTGGGCACGGCAGTTTCCGGGTCTTCCTTGCCTTCCATTTCCAGCGACACGTAACCGTGGTAGTTCGCCTCGGCCAGGATTTTGGCGATGCGCCGGTAATCCATTTCAAGCGTGTACCATTCGCCGCCACCGGGATAGGTCTTGGCCTGAACGAACACGGCGCGGGGCGCGATTTGCGCGAGCTGATCGTAATCAGCGGTTTGGTACGGAGCGGTCAAAAAATTGCCGGTGTCCATCAAAACGCCGAGCCAGGGGGATTGAATGGCGTTGGCGATGCGCAGCAGCCCTGCCGCCGTTCGGGCCAGTCCCCAGTGATTTTCCAAAGCGAGCACGACGCCACATTCCGCGGCCTTGGGCAGACACGCTTCAATGCCGTCAATGCACCACTTGAACCCTTCCGCTTCGGTGTGTCCCGGCAGAATGGGTTCTTCTCCATGCTGCGCCATGAGTTCGTCAAAATCATTGATCGTCCCCCAGCGACCGGTGTTGATCCGCAGCGAGGGGATGCCGAGTTCGTAACAAATCTCAATGCACTTTTTGGTGTGCTCGACGTTGGCAGCCACAACTTCGGGGCGGGGGCTGACAAAGCCCTGATGTGTGGAAAGGCAAACCGGGGCGACGCCGTTGGCAAAGGCCAGGCGTTTGAGCCGGTGCAGATAATCGCGGTGCGCCCGGCTGAGCGGATCGCGCTCGGGCAGGTCCATTTGGCGGTGCAGAATATCCACGCCTTCAACTCCCAGCGCGGCGCATTTTTCGATGACGGTTTCAATCGAAACTTTCGGGCCGCGAAAATGCCAGTAGGAATAAGTGGCGATGGCCAGCTTCACGCGACGTTGGGCGGCGGTGGTGGTTTGCGCGGCGCTGGAGATGGGGCTTAACGTGGCGGCAGCACCCACACTTGCCGCCGTCGCGGCAAAAAATTGGCGACGATTCATAATCGAATTCGATAGAATTTTTGCGCTTCTGTCAAATCAATGGTGATTGGGGAAATTGCCGGCAGATCGTGATAAGGCCCGGTCACTTCATCCGCTTCCTGGAGCGTGCCGCGCGGCCAGCTTAATTGCATTTGATTGTCGTTCACCTGGATTCCGAGGCTGGGCGGCGGATAAACGGTGACATTGAAACTCCGCGAGGCCGTCAGGCTGGGCGTGCCATTGTCGGCCACCATGACGGTAATCGTTGCGTTCGTCGGTGCGCTCGCCGGATGCCAGTTGAATTGTCCGGTCAGTGGATTGATGACCGCACCGGCTGGCGCACCCGCCTCGAGGCTGAACGTCAAGGTTTGGGCGGGTACGTCGGGATCGGTGGCGCTGACGGTAAAGGTCAAGGTTTGTCCCAGGGTGATTTCCTGATCCGGAATCGGGTTCAGAACCGGGGGTGTGTTGGGCAGGACATTACCCGCGCGGGGAGTGGGAGTGGGCATTGAATAAATGTTGGCCGCGCCATCGGGAAAGCGGCCTTCGGAAACATCACTGGTTTGCGATCCGAAAGTGACTGCGTCAATCTGCGTGCCGTCAGCGGCGAACAATCCGATGGCTTCGCCGCCTTTACTAAGCGCAAAATTGACGTGCAGGTCGGCGCGGTTCGCGGAATTTTGATTGGCTTCATTGTCCGCCCATACCAGGAGGTAGCCGCCCGGCGGAATCAGGTACTGACCGTTGTTTGGAATCTCGAATTGCGTTTTGTTCCCAAGATTATCGGTCAGGTAATAGCCGCCCAGATCAACGGTTTCGGAGCCGGCGTTGTATAGCTCAAACCAATCTTCAAAACCGCCATCGGCTGGATCGGCCAGCGTGTGGGTGTTATCCGCCATCCATTCGTTGATGAAAACGGGTAGTGGCGCTGCCGCACCGTTATTGGTTACGCCCGGAGTCGCGTAGAACAGATTTGCCCGATAGAACGGTTGGGCGTCCGGCACATCACCGTACGACCAGTTGGCCGGTAAATTGTGGTAGGTCAGATAATCCACCAATTGGTTGGTGCCGCCGCTGAGCCGCGACAGCGCCACTTGTCCCGAACCGGACGGCAGCCGGAAATTGGTGTGCGGCACGCCCGCGACGGTTTGAGCCGGCTCGTTATCGCACCAGACCAGCAGGAAACTTTGCGGAGGCATGGTGAGACCGGAAGGGAAGCTCCAGCGCGTCGGGTTGGCGTAGTCGTCGGAAAGATAATAGTCGGTGAGGTTGATGGGGCTGGCCCCAGGATTGAAAATTTCCACCCACGGATCGCGTTGGCCAAAATTATCCACCGGCCCGGTCTGGTTGTTGGCTTGCAGTTCATTGAGCCAAAGCGTCGGAAAGGCCGGCAACGTGGCGGCAACGGAATTGAGGGCGCCGGGTGTCGCGGCCCATGACTCCAGCCGCTGGGCCACGAGGCTCAGGCCAAACGTGATGTCCGAACTGCCGGTGATGTTCTGATGGATGGAAATGGCGATGGTATTTTCGCCCGGAACAAAGAGAGCGGTCGGCAGAAGAATCGCTTCTGGCGCAATGGCGTCGCCCGAGGGCGGTTGCTGGCCGCTTTGAGTCAGAGTTTGATTCGAGATCAAACCGGTCGGCATGCGGAGTCGTGCGGCTTCCGTGCCGTTCACGTAGATCACCGCGCCGTCATCCACGTAAGCGTCAGCGGTGACGGCATAACCAGCCAGGTCGTTGGTGAGATTAAATTTAGTGCGGAAATAATACGCGTGGCCGGAAGTGACATTGTTGGTGGCCACACGCGGGTCCAACAGAGTGGTGCGGATCAAGGGGGTGATCGCTGAATTATTTTCATAGGCCAACAATGCGGGCCCGGCGGGCCAGGCCGCGTCGTTGAAGGTCGGGGCCGTCCAGTTCACTCCGTCCAGGTTGGAGACCTGCATGAATTTCCAGGTATTGGTCAGGGCCAGCAAGGAGAGCGATTCGGGTTGCGTTCCGGATTGAAGGGTCACCGCCCAATTGGCCACGCGGCTGTTATCCTGCGTGGCATCGCGTAATTGCAAAGAGCCGCCGAGGGTCGGGACGGCCCAAGGCGCGGCGGCTTCGTAACGAACGCGATCCACCACGGTGTTATCACCCGGAACCGCGCCGGGTGACAACAGGCTTAAAGTTTCGCCTTCGGGCTGAATTACTCCCTGGAATTCGTCCAGCACCGTGATGCCCGGCCCGTAGGCCGTGTTGAAGGCGGTGCGATCTTTGGTCAGCACCACGTATTGCTGCGGTTCAATGAACGTGCCGCCGGGGAAGTGATAGCTCAACCCGTTGAACTGCCAATCCGACAAGTCAAAACTGGTGCTGCTGGAAGTGTTGAACAACTCGACAAATTCCGCGCGTGGCACGAGCGGGGCATACATGATTTCATTGATGACCACCTGGTTCACCGGCGAGGTCACCGCGCCGCCGTAAGTAATCGCAATGCTGCCAGTCGCTCCGGGGATGGTTTCACCGTGCGCGTCCTGACCCGCCACATTGAACACGTTGTTGCCGGGTGACAAAGCCACTCGCGCGGTCCACGTCGTAACTCCGGTCCAGCGCACCGACCACGGCACGCCGTTGATTGTGATGGTGTCCACTCCGATGGGCGCGGTGCCGGTGAGGGTCGCGATGTTTCCCGCGAGCGACGGGCTGTTGTTGACGCTGAACGTCGTGGCGACCGTGGCGAGTTGGTTTTGCAGAAAGGTGCGGCGAGCCACGAACCACGCTTTTACGGCGGCGGGACTGGTCAGCGCCGCGCCATCGCACCATTTGATTTGGTTGGCGACCAGGGATTGATACTTGGCATCCATGACCGGAGTGTAATTGGCCGGATCAAAGGGACCGTTGAGGGCGTCCGCCACCGCCCGCCAGTAGGCGCGTTGAAACGGCGGATAGGCGTACATCGCGGCAATGACCGGATCTTCCGAGTTGAAGAGCGGCGCACTTTCGGGAGGACGACTGCCGCTAACCTGGGCCGCGAGCATGAGCCAGTCCAGATCGAACATGTAAAGCTGCCATTTTCCGTTTTGCGGTTTGTAGGCGTACATGTTTTTGCCGATGTCATGCCCCCACGCGTCGAAGTTGACGATGATGTGTTCGGTGGCAAAAATGCGAATCCACTCCTCCACATCCACCAGCCCCAAAGTGGATGAAGTGTAAGGTTCGGGTTTCGCGGCATTCAACGCGTCGGCCAGAGCGAAAATACCCGTGTAATCATTCACGCGATTGGCTGCGCGATACATGAAGTTCCAGCGGTATTTTTCGCGCTTTTTGAGGCCGCCGGTGGTGGTGAAATTTTGAATGCGCGGCTGTGGATCGGCGATCAAACTTCCGCTGTCACTAAATTCAAACGCCCGGTCAATCTTGAAAAATTGCCCGTCGGTATCGTCCGGCGACCATTGTTTGATGAACGAACTGCCCGGCTGATGAACCGCTTCAAAGACGGCGTGCCGCGATTCATCGGTTACTCCATTCACATGCAGGCGAATGATATAGCGATGACTGAAGGGGAGTCGCAATTGGTCGGCAATCCAATAGCCCAGTTGCTCCTGCATTGCGGAGGTCTCACCGCCGTGGCCGCCGGGCCAATCCAGCACCAGACCGCTGTCGCCGAGCAACAGGTCGTCCTTGGGCAGATCAATGCTGTAACCGCACCGGCCGGAGGTGGGACTGCTGTAGCCGGGAGAGATATAAGGACTGCCCGCATACAGCCCGGTGGCGTTGTAAATGACGCGTTTATCGTCCAACACGAACGTGATATCGAACGGCGTGTTATCCAAGCGATTGCGAACGGACCAGGAATTGAGCGTGGCCTGGCTCATCCAGATCCGGTAGGTCGGAAAATTTCCGGTGGGCTGCGTTTCCCCCACGCGCACCAGACACTCACGCGTCGGTGCATCGTTCGGGAAGGTGGCCGTGGCCGCCGGCACCTGACCGTCGGTGGCGGTTACATAATACGCGATGAGTGCGCCGCTGACTTGACCGGGAACGGTGGCGGTGTAAATGCCGTCGCCCGCCACTTGATCCCCGGCGGTGCCGGCGTCGTTCATGTTGACGGTGGAATAATTTAAGTTGGGGTCCAGACGATATTTCAGTTGCAGGGCGGACAACCCGTCGGGGTCTTGCACTTGGGCGGTGACGATGAAAGCGGTGTTAGCCGCCGGCAAAACGGGCGAGTGTTGCACTTCGGTAATGGCCGGGGCGGCGTTGGGTTGGTAACGGCTGTTCACCGCGCCGGGCGTGCCCGGGCTGATGGGCAACGCCATTTCGCCGGCACATTCGAGCCAGTTGCCGCGCAAACGAAAGAGGATTTCCGGATGCCCCTTCAGCCAGCGCACGTGGGCACGGATGGTGACGTTTTTGGTGCCGGAGGCGAGAGTGGTCGTAAGCGGCGTGCGGATGCGATTGATTTGGTTATCGCCCCGCGTCACGGCCCGGACGTGATACGATTGCGCGCTCTCATAACCCTCGGTGGTTTCGAGACTGGAAGTGGATTCCGTCCCTTGAGCCACCCAGCCATTGGCCCCCGCTTCAAAAGTGGAATTGGCAATCAGATTAACGCCGTCCTGCCAGACCTCGACATTATCAATCAGACATTCGCCCGCACCTTGCAACAGAACTTGCAACTGATCGGCGGTGGTCGAGCCATTATCTATCGTGCCCGTCGCGCTGACCAATTGCCACGGCGCTTTCTGCGTTTCATCACTGTCGGCCCAATTTGAGGGCAACCGGGAATTGGCGCGTGGATCAATCCGTTCCAAACTGCTGCCGCCGCCATCGGCCCATTGTCCCCAGCGGCCGCCATCGGCGTACGTCACCTCGTCCACAACGATCTGGAAGAAATTGGTTACCGTGACGCCGCCGCTTTCGCTGACGGTGGAATCGGGTTTGCCGAGCGTGATGCGTTCGCCGCTGCGGGAAAGGCGACCGCCAAAGTCGCCGTAAACAAGCGCCGGATTGACCGCGGGATAATTGCTCAGAAAGTTTGCCCGCGCTTTGGCCACCACCAAGTAACCGTTGGCGGCGATGGTGGCGCCATTGGGAAACGTGTAGCTGATGCCATCGCCCAAAGTCCAACCGTCGAGATTCACCGCGACTGCGCCTCGGTTATACAATTCCACGTACTGATCGTCATCGTTTTCGGAAATGGGATGATACATCAACTCGTTGAGGATCACGTCGCCGACCCGCACCGGCGCGTTGGGCAGGCTCGGCGTTTTGGCCGTCAACCGATAGAACTGGTCCGCGCCATCCGGATAACGTCCGGTGGCCACTCCATTTTCCTGGCCATCGAAACGGACGGCGTCCAATACACGAGTGCGCGCTGGATTTTTGAAGTAGATGGTTTCGCCATCGGCGGCGAGAGAAAAGCCCAGGAGGGTTTGATTGAAGGAAACGTATCCATTGGCCGGCAAGGTCAACGCCGGAATGAGATACTTGTCCACCTCGGGATCATCGGACAACACGCAGCCGGTCAGATTCACCGGAGTCGCGCTGTGATTGTAGAGTTCGATGTAGTCCTGCTCGGGATCATCCGTGTGCGCGAGAAATTCATTGATCACCACGTGCTTCAGCGGATCGGGAACGTAGAATTCAGAATGTCCGGGTGAGCCGCCGATCACTTCGCTGGCGGCCCAGGCGCGCGGGTCGTTCTCGCCCCAGGAGGGATGCGCCAGCACCAGCGAATGTCCCGCGCCGTCCGCCGCCACCGGCCAGGGAGGCGTATCGGAGTAATCCACCTGCAAAAACACCCCGCCAATGCGATTCACCAATTGCACCGTACCGCTGGAATTCGGAAGGCTGTTGCCGAACGGTCCGAGGACGTTGGGCAACCCGTAGGCGTTTTGCAAATCAACCGGCGATTTGGCCACCACCAAAAACCCGCCGCCGGGAATTGCCGTGCCGACGGGAAAATCATAATTGATGCTGCCGCGCAAGGCGAAGCCTTCGAGTGATTCCGGTTCGCCCCGGGTGTTGAACAGTTCCACGTATTCCAACGCGGTATTGGTGGGGTGATACATGATTTCGGAAATCACCAGACTCGTGCGGCGCGAACTTTGGCTTAACGCCTCGAAGGGCAAATCGCCGTTCACTCCGCTGGCAGTCACTTCGCCGAAGTCTCGAAACGCCGCCGTGCTCAATTGGCTGGAATGATGGCTGGACACGGCAAATCCGAAATAAACCGTGGCCGGCAAAGTGAGGTTGACCGAACCGAGCGGCGTCCAGTTTTGTCCATCCACACCGGCGAAACCGGTGAAGGTGTTGGCGGCGCGTTTGAGTCGCAACCACGTATGCGGATAGTTCGCCGGGAACGCGCCGGTGGTGGTGGCCGCGCCATTGGCGGTTGAGCGCGATCGGAAGAAGCAGCCGCTGATGCTGGGCGTGGCCATAACGCCGGCCATGCGGGAATCGGGATCGAGCGTTTCGCGGATCAGCAGTCCCGCCTCCGACCACGCATCGCTCAACGTGAGCGCGTCGAGGCGGACTTTGACATCAAAATCGCCGGTACGCGGCACGTAACTGAATTGGTATTGATCCGCACTGCCGCCAAGACCGTTGCCGCCGCCGGAGATGTCCCAGCCGTCACCCGTGTAGAACTGACTGCCGCGAGGCGCATCGCCGATAGGCACGCTCGCATAAACGCTGGCGATGAATTGCGCCTGGGAATTATTGGTGACGGTATTGGCGGACGCCGTCTGATCCGCGACGTGGTTTACGGTCAGCGTGTACGACGCATTATCGGTCATCGGGCTTACGCTTAGCACCACGTTACTTTGCGCGGTATCGAGCGTAATGGCTGAAATTGTGAGGCCGCCGCTCAACGCGTAATTGCCCGGATTCGTCGCGCTGCTCGGTTGCAAAGATTTGGAAAACTGGGCCAGCACTTGATTCAGACCGAGCGATTGGGCGTAAAGCAGAACGGGGCGATTGGTATCCGCCAGAACGGTCAACACGGCCGGAGCGCTGGTGACCACCTGGCTGGAGCCGTTGACGAAGTTGGAAGCGACCAACCGGTAGGCGGCGTTGTTATCCGCGAGTGCCGCGATGAAGCTGTAAGTCGTGTTGGTCGCTCCCGGGAGCACCGCTCCGTTTCGCAGCCAGCGCAAGGTTGGAAACGGAACTCCACTCACCGCCGCTTGGAGGGTGAGGTCCGTTCCTTCCACGACCGTGGTATTCGTCGGGCTGGTGACAATGGTGGCGGGTGCGGTCGGCGCAACTTCCCCACTCACGGCGTAAATGCCCGTGGCGCCGGCCGACGAAGCTTTGCTGAACGTGAGGCTGGCAATTGGTTTGTTATTCGCGCCCAAGAGCGAAGCCAAATTCAAGGTGGTCTGATAAAATCGAGGGTCGTCCGGAGCGCCTTCCGTCCCTCCGTTTGTCAGATCAATCCGTTCCATTCCGCTCAATGCCGCGCCGGGATTAAAAAACCAGTCCGGTGCGTTGTAGGTGGTGACAAACGAAGTGCCATCGGTGAAATGAAGAGTCAAAGCGGGCACTCCACCTCCGCTACCCGAGTGCGCAATGACCGCAAGGCGCTGGTAAGTCTCCGGGGTGACCAGTGTCAGTGTTCCCTCGCTTAACCCGGTGTTGGCACTCAGCACCAGCGCGTTGTTTGCCGTGTAGGGTTGAAATTGAAACCGGGTATTATCGCCCAACGCGCTCAGGAAGCTGCCGTTCGCGGGCAACCCGTACGACTTGCCGCTCAAACCCGCCTGATAAAACGCCCAATTTTCGCTGGGATTAAAATTGGTGGCGTAACTCTGGTAGGGCGGACCGGCAGCGGTGCTTTCAATCACGACATCCAGGTTGAATCCGGAAACCGCGAGCGGCGTCATGTCGGCGGCCTGGAGCGATCTCCAACCGAACACACCAGCAGCCAGAGCCGTTAGCAACCAACCGATGGAATGAAATGTGAGCCGCGGTCGCGATGCCGTTTTGCGCATCGGTAAATCAGAGCAAGCGTTGAACATGATACGGAGCGGAGAACTTTCTATCGGAATTAGAGTCGTCGAATTTTGAGATTGCGAAAGGAGATCTGGCCGTGATCGCCCTGGAGCGCGATGCGGCCCGCCCCCGTCTGTGCAAACAGCGGCATTTGGGAAAATTTGCTGCGCGCCACGCGGCCTTTGAAATCGTCACTGCCCAACTGATATTCAAAATATTTCACTCCATTGATCCAGTGCTCGCATTTATCCGGAGTGACGACCAGGCGAATTTGATTCCACTGTCCCGCCGGCAGCGTCGCATCAATCGGCTGACCGGTGCGCGGGTCTTCGGACGGCCGATAAAGCGCGTAGAGCCAGCCACAGCGTTGCGGATCGGAAGCGTGGGCGTTGTCTTCCAATTGAAATTCCGGTCCGGTCGCCCAGGCCGCGCCGCCGACATCCGTTACGTGGTACATGATGCCGCTGTTGCCGCCTTTCGAGATGTTGTATTCCAGTTGCAGCTCGAATGCCGCAAAGGTTTCCGTGGTCACCAGGTCTCCGGCGTCGTGCGGGTCTGCGCAAATCAGCAGACCCTCTTTTACCTGCCAGCCCGGACGCACGCCGTCCCGTTTGAAATTGTGCCAGCCGGTAAAATCCACGCCGTTGAACAGCGATTGCCAACCGGCCTGCTGTTCCGCCGTGGTCAGGGTGTTCAGTCGTGCGCCGGCGCGGGCCGCCAACTGCGCCTCGACGTGCTGTTTCCATTCCTCGTTCAGGGTTGCCAGTGTTTTACCGGTTAACTGCTCCCAAAGCGCGTCCGTGTATTCGCCCCGCCGACAAGCCGCGTTGATCTGGGTGAGCAGGGTGGCCTTGGCATCATGATGGCGGATCACGTAATCCAGGAAATTCGCCGTGATCCGATAGCTTTGATCGTACTGGAGCTTCGCGTTCCGACGTCCTTCCAGCCAGATCAGGTCCGCGCCGTGACTCTGGGGTTCAAACAAAAAGAAACGCAGGTAATCCGGAATGCCTTCCACCAACCAGCCCGGGGGACGCTGAGATCCTGGCCGACGCGAACGACCGTATGCCTGCACGACATGCACGGCTTCGTGGACGATTGCGCCCAGCGCCTCGCGGTCGAGTTCGCGGCGCAGCCAGTCCGCGTTGGCCGTGATTCGATTGCCGCTGGCGTACGCCACGCCGTCCGCCGGACGGATGACGATGGTGACATTGGTGGGGGCGTTAAAACCGGCGCTGGGCAGCCGGGCCACGATGCGCGGATACCATGCGCTCAGGACGGGGGCCAGTTTGTCTTCCACCCATTCCGCCAAATCGGGCGCTTCCGAAGTATCCACCGAGATTTGCTGTTCGCCGGTGCTGGTGGTGAAGCGGTAAGGCGCGGCGGTCGCCGCTTCAGTGGCGCCGGTTTCGATGACGTCAATTTCACTGTAGAACGTGTTGCCGAACGGATCGTTCTGTTCGGTCGGAGAAATATCGAAAAGCAGGTAGCGAAATTTTCCCAACTCTCCCGAGGCATCGGTGATGCGGACCCGGTATTCACCACCCCAATCACCAGTGGCGGGCCGGGTATCCACCGCGGCCAGAAGCTGCCAGCCGCTGCGGGCGAGATCCGTGGTGCGTTGGGGGCGTTCGACAAAACTTTCGCCACTGCCATCGCTGCCGTACAGGCGATAGACCTGCGGGCCGCGTGACCCCGGATGACGCGAGCAGGTGTTGATTCGCTCGACGGAAACCAGCCGTCCCAGGTCGAACAACAACCGGCCTCCGTCGGTGCCGGCGTCGAAAAAGAAATTCTCGCCGGGGGCATCCGCCGCTGACGGCAGGCGACCGTCCTGCAATTTCGTCAAGCCGCCGCTGTTCGGATCCACCACGCCCGCCAGAATCCGGAGGTGCGCCGTGGCGGCCGCGTCCCGCCGGGACACATTGGGAACATTCGTAAAAGTGGTTTCAGCGGAGGGACCGCTGGCGGGAAGAACTTCCGTTGTCACTTGGACCGCCGCCATCGTCCCGGCGAGCGACCCCAGCCAGAGCAATCCCCAAACGGCACCGGTGCGGATGAAATTTGATCGGCGGTTTAATGTGGCGCTGGATTCGGGGACTGGTGGTATCGGCATCTTAAGCTGGTGAGTGATGGGTTAATGCGAAGTTTTTGGCCGGGCTTTTTGCCAGCCGTCGTTAAGTTGTTGAACCAGTTGGTTGCGGCGTTCACGGTATTCCGGCGCGTTGGCCAGATTCACGTTTTCCTCAGGGTCCGCGAGTTCATCGTAAAGCTCGTAAGTTTTGAAATCGCTCTCGCTGGCCGCCCATTCCACCAGCCGATACTGCGGCGTCCGCATGGCGCGGCCCACCACGGGTCCCAACTCGGGATCTTTTTTGGGGTAAATACTAAACGCCGCCTGCTTCCAATCCGCATGGGGATTTTCCAGCAACGGCCGAAAGCTGAGGCCCTCCAGATCGGCTGGTGGCTTGAGTCCGCACAGATCCGCCAGCGTGGGATAGAGGTCGGTAAATTCCACCAACGCATCCGAGACCGCGCCCCGATTGCTTTGATTCGGTACTGAAATCAGCAGCGGCGCGCGGGTGGCGGTTTCCCAATTCGTGCGTTTGTTCCAGGTGCCGTGATCGCCCAGATGATAACCGTGATCGCCAAAGAAAATGACAATCGTATTGTCACGTAAACCGAGACGGTCCAGCTCGCGCAACACCCGCCCGATTTGCGCGTCGGTGTAACTGATGCAGGCGTAGTAGCCTTGGAGCAATTGGCGGGCGGTTGCGTCCGGGATCGCGCCCGTGGCGGGAATACTTTTGTAACGGCGCAGTTCCGAGGCATTGTTGCTGGCCAAAGCCGGAGCGTCCTTGGGGAGGAAGGGATTCGACGCCAGTTGCAACTGTTGGGGATCGTAAAGCTCCCAGTATTTTCGGGGGGCGACAAAAGGCAGGTGCGGTTTGTGGAAGCCGACGCCCAAAAAGAACGGTTGATCCTTGATCCGATTCAAAACCGCGATGGCTTGAGTGGCGATCTGGCCATCAATTAAATCGTCATCATCACAGTCCGGATTATCAAAGGGCATGGTATTGGACCGATCGGGCGTGATGGCCTTTTTCTTTTTGCTTTTGGGCTTGGCGGCAGCGGGGGAAGGGTTCGTTGCCGGTCGGGCCGAAGCGCGCGGCCCATGCCAGGGCGGTTCGCTCCAGGACTCCGGATCATCGTGATTTCCGTTGGTGACATGAAAAATCTTGCCCACAGACAGACTGCGATAGCCGTTTTGTTTGAACAACTGGGGCAGCGTCACCACCTCCGGTTTCTGGTCGCGGAAGTGGGTGATCAAATCGTACACGCCGAGGGTTTCGGGGCGCAATCCGGTGAGCAGGGAAGCGCGGGACGGATTGCAGAGCGCTTCCTGGCAATAGGCGCGATTGAACCGCAACCCTTGAGCCGCCAGGCGATCGAGATGGGGCGATTGGACCAACGGATGACCGTAGCAACCCAACTCGGGCCGCATATCATCGGCGACCAGAAACAGCACGTTATAGCGGGGCGAAGCCGCGCCGAGGAGCAGCGGGAAGAAAACGATGAGCGCGACAACGACCCAGTAATGATGGCTGTTGGCGTGGGCGGGCAAGTCCGGCCAGGGCTGGTGGAGTAGCGAGTTGGTTTTCATGGCGGCTTAATAAGCCCGCTTGATTGGTTGTCAGTTCAATAAAAAACGGAGAGCGGTGTTCAAGCGCTCTCCGTTGTCAGGAAATCCGAGTGACCCTCTCGTTTAATTGGTTCGCGCCGAGGTGCGATCGCGTAACCAGATGTAGTCTCTTTCCTCGGCCGAACCTGCCGCGACCGCGCCGACAAATTTTCCAGTGCGCCCCGATTGCCACTTTTTAATTTCGGAATGACCGTCGGCAAAGGTGACCCCGCAGGCGCCGGCATGGTAATTACCCGGAGCATCCACCCACATGGATTCAGTCATGCGGAATCCGAAGGCGCCGTCATTGAGCAGAATCGGACTTTCGTCCAGTAACACCCAAAGGTCTGAGGCGCCGGGCCTCACAATGTTGGAAATTTTATTGTATTTATAGTAAAGCGGATCATTGGCCGTACCGGTCAAATGGGGGGCGCGGGTCGTGGTTTGGGGTACCCCACCATGGCCACCGCCTTCTTGCCAACTGACACAAGCACTACCTACCGCGCCATTCATCGAGTACGTGCGAGGAGTAGGGATTACCTGGCCGGCATATTGTCCGACCCCGGGTTTCCCCGTCCGGTTATCCGCCGGACATTTGAATAGCGCGACGTTCTTTCCGATGTAATTCAAGATCGCGCAGCGCTGCGGATCCTGCAGGTATTCGGGGCGCCAACTGACGCTATTGCCGGAGCCGCCGGCGTTTCCGGGAACCCAGTTGTGTCCGAAAAAGCTGTTGGCGTCATCGGGATTGGGCGGGAGGATGCTGTTGTAGTCTTCGGAATACATCAGGATGCCGAGCATCATCTGTTTGCCGTTGTTCAGGCATTGGATGCCTTGCGCCTTCTGTTTGGCGCGCGCCAAGGCCGGCAGGAGCATGGCCGCCAGAATGGCGATAATGGCGATGACCACCAATAGTTCAATCAAGGTGAACGCACGGGCTGGTGGCCGCCTCATTTGCCGGGAGTGGAATTGATTACCATTTTGCATATAATTCTCCGCTTTAATTGTAATTTCGTTCAACACTTGATCAAGGCCGAACCGGCTCTGATCAACGTGTCAATTTAGACTCGTTCTCTCCGTTGCCAAAAATTAAAAGGCGAGGCCAAGAGGGGTTGCTCCGGGCCTCGCCATGATTATTCAATCGTTTCGTGTTTCAGACTTGGATTTCAAGCCAATGGTCGGAAACGATCACGGCACGCGCAACCGATAGAACGCGGCGCCGGCACTGGCCGGAATCGTCCGCGGTCCGGAGATCGCCCCCTGGTCCGTCCAACCCCCGGTCGCGGTTGCCGAGGACTCCAGCGTGCCCGGCTGGTTGGGGGTGATGATCACGTTGCTGCCACTGGTCGTGATGCTCAGGAGCGGAGCTGGCGCTCCGGTTGAACCCAGGAGCTCTACTTCCGCGATTTGCATCAGACTGACATTGCCGCGCAGTGCGGTGGTGTACCACCGGTAGCTGGTATAGCCCAACGTGTTCGGAAACGACACTTCCGAGACAAAGTTGGTGGCCGGGCTGACTGGATTTGCTCCGTCGCCGTTGCGACCGGTGTCCATGGTGATGGCGCCCGAAAAGATCGGATACCAGGAGTTTCCATCATCCAACGAGCCTTCCAGCACGACATAGGCGGGATCGCGTTCGATTGCGTCATTGGCCGAGTAGTGGCGCAGACCGGTAACGACGGTTGACCCAAGCGACGGAGTGACAGTGAAACCCAGGGGATAGTTCATGGGCGTCGCGCCGGTGCCGAAGTTCAGGTACTTCTGCAGATTACCGCCGATGACATTTTCAACTGATTCCGCATCCGGAGAACTGCCGCCATTGGGTTGGTAAACGGCAACTGGATCACCGGGCTTGACCACATTGGTCTTACTGGAATAGACGAAATACTGCCAAGTGTTGGTGAAGGTCCCACCAAGTGTGGTTTCATAGACCAACGTGGCAGTATGAGCTCCTGCGGATAACGAGCTGCCGCCGCTCAAGGTTGCTGTCGTCAGACTGCCCGAGTTGCTGATGATGGGGGTCTGTCCGTTAATGCGGATGCTGCCATCCACCACGCTGCCAGCGCTGCCATCCATGAATTTGACGGTCACACTGCCGCTTTCAGGAATGGCGTAATAAGCTCCTTCTCTCGGTGCGACTGACACAACGTAAGGCCGGGTCAATGCCGCCGGGGCCTGATAGGCGGCGATCGAAGTCGGCCCCGTAGTCAGGTCATTGATCAGGATCTTGTTGCCGGTGGCGAAATCCACGAAGTAAAACTCCAATTGCGCTCCGCCAGTGTTTTCACCCCAAAGCAGACGCACCGGGTAGTAGCCGCTGTCGGTCACCACAAGGCGCAAGCCGGTATCGTCGGCATTGTTATCCTTACGAGCCACAACGCGGGCATCGAAGAAATTACGTGGCTCAGGCCCCACGCTCAATTTGTAGCCGTCATCATGGTTGACTCCCAATTCATAAGCGCCGGCCGGGAGATAAAGCACAGTCAAGACCTCAGCCGCGACCCAGTCGGTGTTAGCTTCAGACTGAGCATCTATGCCGGGGATCGGCTGGTCAGGTGTGTTGTACGGGAAGGGGCGGTCTTGACTGAAGTTACCGGTTCCGTCGCCACCAATCGGCATATCTTGAGACCAGTTAATCACCGTATCTGAAGTGAATGTGCTGGTACCCAAGAGCGTTTGGTTGGGGTACGGCTGGCTGGTGGCGGGATCGAGAATGTCATTCGCCAGTTGCTTTTCAATTAAATCCACTTGGGCCGAGCCGGGGTAGCGGGCGATGGGTAATTGATTGATGCGTCCCCAGAAACCAGGAGTGCTGGTGTTCACTGTGCCTGGCGCTTGATCCGCGGTACCCAAAACCATGTAATTCGGCACGGTAAACCGGTTGGTGGCCCGCACGGTGCCGTTGAAGGTGGCTCCCGTGAATTCGACGATGTTGGTATGCGTTGAGCCTGGCGCGAGTACCAGGGTCGGATTTTGGTAGGATACGGCCGTCAGTCCGTCGCCGCCGCCGATGTTGCCGCTTTGTGACATGAGAAGGGGAGTTACCGGGGTGCCATCCAAGGTGACCGTAATGGAGTTCGTGTCAGGCGTGGCCGCTCCCGAGTCACTGATTACGAATTTGAAACCGTTGGCGTTGCCGACTGAGGCGCTGACTACGGGCGCGGATGAAGGAGTGGTATCGAGGCGGATATTATCCACATCTTGGTACTGGTTGGAGCCGCCAACGCGACCCGCGAAGATCAAACGTCCGGGGCTGGGAGCAAATTCCACGACGTAGTTGGTGATCAACGTGGTGCCTTTCCAAGCCACGCTCAAACGACCATCGGTGGTCAATTCGACGTAGAGCGGTTGCCAGCATAATCCGGCCACGCCGAGGGTGTTGGTCCCGGTTTGCATCGAGGTCGGATCATTGCAATCGCCGTTCACGGTGGGCATGGGGAAGTTGGTCCGGATTACGTTATCCACCCGGATGGTAATACCCACCACGTCGCCGCTGCCGCTGTCCCAGGCATCAAAGCAAATGGACAATCCAGTTTGCGTGCCTTCCTCGGGCAGGTTGCCCTCACCGCCGGGGCTGGAAGCGAATCCGGAAAGATCAGCATTCAAGATCACCGGATCGTCCTTGCGGGCGTAGCTGAGGCTGAAACCATCGGCGGGCGGCTGTGTGCCGCCGCCGACGCGCAGGTCACACTGAAACTTGAATCCCGCAATGACCAAACCCTCGTCGAAGTCGGGAAAGATAATGGCGGCGCGGTGACCAAATGAGCCTGGACTGGGATTCGCTCCAGCGGTTATTTGCAGGTAACCGTTGCTGGATGGATTGGCGCCGACTTCCAAGGGGCTGCCACCGGTGGGGAACCATCTTCCCGCTTCACCGACAGCATTGGCTTCCTCGGAACGATAGATCGTCAACTCCGCATCGGGGTCGGAGTTGAAATCGAAGAGGTGACTTGCAGCCGGGACGGACGCCGTAGCGAACAGTCCGACCACCAACGCATGAACTAATTTTTTTCGCATAGTGTATTTCTATTTTGAACCAGGTTAACGCATGGGTTTAGTTTGAAACAGAACTGATGCGCATTATTGGTGGTTTTTCAGAAATTACAATATAAAAAATGTAGCCTCGTTTAGATTATTGTATTCTGCCTTCGGTGCTTTCCCGCTTGTCGTTCTGGTGCTGATTCACGGTGGTGCGTTGGCCTGTCCTTTGGAAATTACCACCAAGGAGTGAGCGAATTCTCGCACCACCATCAAGCGGTGGGCTTCCGAGTCGGATAAAAAATCAGCGGTATGCTGAAGGGCGACTGGTTTCAGAGGTAGGCGTTCGCGGCCCTCACCGTCTAATGGCGAACCCAACCGGATTAAGGCATGAGCGGAAGTGCGACTTGGATTGGGTACGAATTAACGCGTGTTTCACCCAGCGAGGGCAGGGGAGGGAAGAGTCTGGCTGGACGGAGCTGGGGCTGTTGAAAGAACCAATGACTCAACAGCAACGGCCAAGGTCGCTCACAATAAAGGCTAGACTTTACCGAGCAGAAGTGTGGTCAACCATCCATTGCCAGTCCACCCGGTTGGCTACCGGCAGGCTGATGGTGGAGACGGGTACTCGCGGTTTGGTTTTGCCATCTTTCCATTTGTGGATTTCGGAATGTCCATCGGCAAAGGCGAAACCTCCGCCGAAATTGTGAAACGTGGCTGGATAATCGAGCCACTCGGCGACATTCATCGCCACTGCAAAGCCGCCATCGTTCAGGCTGTCGGGATCTTCATCCACCAGGACCCAGATCGTGGCGGGTGAGGCGGTACCGGTGAAGTGCGCCATTTTACCGAAAGTTTTGTAAGGTCTCCCCGAAAGATGGTTGTGGGTGCCGTCAAGCCAGGGGCCGCTTACCGGCATTGTGATCCGCCCGCTGGTGTGTCCGCTGTTTTTAGCCTTTCCGTTGCAGGCGGTACCGACTGCCTGACTCATGGAAAAAGTGCGCACTGGTGGAATGCGTTGTCCAGCCATGCCGGGATTCGTCCCACGATACAGACCGGGTTTACGCCGATCCGCCGGGCATTTGTAAATGGTGATGTTATTGCCCACGTAGGGTTGCAGCAACGCGGTGCTGGGGTTCATTAGGATGTCTGGATTAAATTCTTCACCGCCTCCCGCCCCGGCATCGCCTTTGACCCAGGAGTGTCCCGCCGGCGCCCCGGAGTCGTCTTCATTGGGCGGAAACAGATCTTCCGCATCGTGGGTGTAGAGTTGGACGCTCAACATCATTTGTTTGCCGTTGTTGAGGCAGTAAATTTGTTCCGCCTTCTGCTTGGCCTTGCCCAAGGCGGGAAGCAGCATGGCCGCGAGAATGGCAATGATGGCAATCACGACGAGCAGTTCAATCAAGGTGAAGCCGCGGGCGTGATAAGCCGGACGGAAGTTACGAGGGACAGGCAGAGTAGTGGTCATACGCGTTTTCATGTGGTTCAGCGGGTTGTTCGCATACGGTTCTCTATGGTTTAACTGAGGGTAAGTTAGTCGGAAGGATCCGGTTTGTCATCAAGATAAATTCCGTCGGACTCATTTTCCTTCGGATAACATTAGTTGACGGAATCAAAGGATTATCATTTAATCTGCTTATGCAAATTGAGAGTCTCAAGGTTTTCTGCGATCTCGCAGAAACGGAAAGTTTCACCAAGGCCGCCCAAATCAACAACGTCACCCAGTCCGCCGTCAGCCAGCAGATCAGTTCACTCGAACGCCAATTCAAGTCGCTGCTGATTGAGCGCAGCAAAAAGAAATTCCGGCTCACCCGCGAAGGCGAGGTGCTGTACGATTTCAGCAAACAGATCATCCAGACCTACGACGGTTTGCACAATAAACTGCAGGAGATCAAGGACGTCATTTCGGGCACGATCCGCGTGGCCACCATTTACAGCATTGGTTTGCACGACCTGCCGCCGTACATCAAAAAGTTTCTCAAGGGGTACCCGACGGTGCATGTGCATGTGGAGTATCGGCGCGCCAATCAGGTGTATGAGGATGTGTTAAGCAACATCGTGGATCTCGGTCTGGTGGCGTATCCCAGCAAGGATGCCAAGCTGGAGATCGTCCCGTTGCGCAAGGATCCGCTGGTGTTGATCTGCCATCCGCAACATCCGCTTGCCAAACAGAAATCCATCAAGCTGACCGCCATCGCCGGACAAAAATTTGTGGGCTTCGAGCCGGACATTCCCACCCGCAAGGCCATTGATAGAATCCTGAAGGAGCGGGAAGTGGACATCAAAACGGTGATGGAGTTCGACAATATTGAAACGGTGAAACGCGCGGTGGAAATTGACGCCGGCGTCTCCATCGTGCCGCTGGGAACGCTTAGCCAGGAAGTCGCCAAACAGACCCTCGCGGCCATTGCCATCGAGGATGCGGAGTTGTTTCGTCCGCTCGCGGCGATCTACAAAAAAAGCAAAGTGCTTTCCCCGGCGATGAAGCAATTCATCGCCATCCTCAAGGAAGGCGCGGCGAAGGCTTGAAATCATGAGCGTCAAATTTACGGGACGATTCCCCGTCGCCCGACCCCGACGATTGCGACAATCCGCGGCGTTGCGGCGGATGGTTTGCGAAACGCATTTGCGTCCCGCGCAACTGGTCCTGCCGCTCTTTGCGCGACAGGGGAAAAAAATCCGCAAGCCGATTCACGCGATGCCGGGCGTGTTTCAGCTTTCGCCTGATGAACTTGTACGCGAAGCCGAACGGGCGCATCAGGCCGGCGTGCCGGCGGTGTTGCTCTTCGGCATTCCCGAGCGCAAAGACGAGCGCGCGTCCGGCGCTTACGCCCATCACGGTATCGTGCAACAAACCATCCGCCGGTTGAAACGGGAGCTGCCGGAATTATTGGTCATGACCGATGTGTGTTTGTGCGAATACATGAGCCACGGACATTGCGGTGTGGTTCGATCCGGCCCGCACGGCGCGCGGATTTTGAATGACCCTTCGTTGAAGCTGTTGGCGCGGACGGCGGTGAGCCACGCGGCGGCAGGAGCGGATTTGGTTGCGCCCAGCGACATGATGGACGGGCGGGTTGGAGCGATTCGCAGCGCGTTGGACGCGGCGGGATTCATTGACACCCCAATCATGTCCTACGCGGCCAAATTTGCCTCGGCCTATTATGGACCGTTTCGTGAGGCGGCGGAATCCGCGCCCCAGTTTGGCGACCGACGCAGTTACCAGATGGATGCGGGCAACGCCGAGGAAGCGTTGCGCGAAGTGGCGCTCGACATTCAGGAAGGCGCCGACATCGTCATGGTGAAACCGGCGCTGGCTTATTTGGACATCGTTCACCGCGTCAAAAGGGAGTTTGGTTATCCCACGGCGGTGTACTCGGTCAGCGCGGAATACGCGATGATCAAAGCGGCGGCGGCGAACGGCTGGATTGATGAGCGGGCGGTGACGTTGGAAAGCTTGCTGGCCATGCGTCGGGCGGGCGCGGATATTTTGATCACCTATGCGGCCACCGATGTCGCGCGATGGCTTGCGGAATGAGGAAGGGATCCCGAACCGGGCTTCTGCCCGGTGGCTGAGAAAATGGTTATTGTCCCGGCTTGCCAGCGGACAGCAAGGCGAACAAAACCAGCAGCACGATAATCACTCCCACGGAGATCGCGGCGATCAGGAAAATCTTGTTTCCTTTATTTTCCTTTTTGGTGAACGCTTTGCTGGCCGCGCCTTCCGGACGTCGTCCGCCTTGTTCCAAGTCGGTCAGACTAACGCCCCGTTGCACGACGGTGGTGCTTTCCGGAGCGGACTTTGGCGCTGCCGGTTTGGCGGGCGCTTCGGGCGCGGCGGGAGCGCCTTCGCCTTCCAAACGCAACTCCACCTGACCGAGCCGTAAAATCTGGCCCGGCTTCAACACGGTCTCAGCCGTGACGCGATTGCCGTTGATAAATGTGCCGTTGGTTGAGTCGAGGTCTTTGACCACCACGTCGTTATCGCGCAGATAAACCTCACAGTGATGGCTGGAAACGGAGGACTCAGCGATTGGGAAGGTGTTGTCGTCCATGCGCCCAATGGTGGTTTTGTCCACCTTGATCTCATGTGAACGGCCCGCCATGTCTTGGCTGAGTATGATGAGTTTCGCCATAATGACCTGCTTCCCAAGCAAATTAGCGGTTGCGGCAAATTCAAGTCAAACGTAAAGGTGCATTTCGATCCTTCTAAAAGTTACGTCACTAAAACCGTGCGTAATCAAACCAACGCCTTCGCGGATCAAAATCGGCGCGTCTTGAGGCTTTGAAATTGCCCTGCGGCTTCGTTATTCTATCCGCTCTTATGAGTTCTAAGCATTTCAAAATTGCCGCTCTGGCCGGAGACGGGATCGGACCGGAAGTGATGCGCGAAGCCATTAAGGTGCTCCGCGCGACGGAAAAGAAATTCGGTTTCACCTTGCAGATCACCGAAGCCGCGGTCGGTTGGACGGGCATTGACGCCGCCGGAAAAGCCCTGCCCGAGGCCACGCTGGCGTTGTGCCGAGAATCGGATGCCATTCTGTTTGGTTCGGTCGGCTTGCCGGATCGCGATCCCACGCTGCCGAAGGAGGAGCGTCCCGAGCGCGCCGCACTGCTCCGGATTCGCAAGGAGTTCGGTTTGTTTGCCAACTTGCGTCCCGTGGCGTTGCCCCGAGCGCTGGCGGCCGCGTGTCCCTTGGCGGCCAATCGTCAGGGCGACGGCATCAATATCCTCGTGGTGCGCGAGTTGACCGGCGGCATGTATTTCGGCCAGCCGAAGCAGACTGAAACCCTCGCGGACGGGCATCGTCGCGCCGTGGACACGATGGTTTACACCACGCCGGAGATTGAGCGGATCGCGCATGTGGCCTTCCAGTCGGCCAGATTGCGCCGCCGAAAACTCACCAGCATTGACAAGGCGAACGTGTTGGAAAATGGCATTCTGTGGCGCGAAACCGTCACGCAAATCGGCAAGCAATATCCGGACGTCACCCTGGAGCACATGTTTGTGGACAATGGCGCGATGCAACTGATTCTGCGGCCAACGCAGTTCGACGTGTTGCTCTGCGAAAACATGTTCGGAGACATTTTGAGCGACGAAGCGGCGGCGCTTGGCGGCTCGCTCGGCATGTTGCCCAGCGCCAGTCTGGGCGCGACGCGCGCCGGCAACACGTTTGGATTTTACGAACCGGCCGGCGGCACGGCCCCCGACATCGCCGGAAAGGACCTCGCCAATCCCATCGCGCAAATTCTGTCGGGCGCCCTGATGCTGCGTCACAGCTTCGGTTTGAATGAAGCCGCGAGCGCGATTGAAGCGGCGGTCACCCAAGCCATCAACGCCGGCCATCGCACGGGAGATATTTTCAATCCAGATGAAGCCAACGCCCGGCGCGTCGGCACCGGTGCCATGGGGGAGGCGATTGTTTCTGCGCTGTGACGTTCGAATCATGGGTGGCCGCCAACTTGGACTTGGCGCTGGTCGTCCATTTGAACCGGCGCGCGGGTAAACGTGGGCGGAAACCGGCGGTGAATTTACTTGGAAAAACGGCGGTGGGCGCACCAACCCGGTAATAACTCAAGCATGGCTGAAAAATCCATTCTCATCATTGGTGCTGGCGTCGCCGGTCTGGCAACCGGTTGCTTTGGCCGGATGAACGGCTATCGCACGTTGCTGCTCGAACATCATTCCGAGGCGGGCGGCGTGGCCAAGGCTTGGAAACATCAGGATTACCTGATTGATGGCGGCGTGCATTATCTGATGGGGCATCGGCCCGGCTCGGCTTGTCATGAATTATATCGCGAACTGGGCATTTTGAACGGACGCTCATTTCCGGACCTGCTCAACTATTGCGATTTCGCTGATGAATCCACCGGGCAGCGGGTCAGCTTTACCTCCGACCTGGGCCGCCTCGCGCAGGACCTGAATCATCTCGCGCCCGAAGACGCGGCGGCGATTGCGGATTTCATCAAGGGCATTTGCGCGTTTCAGCAGGTTGACATCTTTGCATTGATGCAAACGCCCATTGAGCTGATGGGCTGGCGCGGCGCGATTCGACAAGCCTGGGGCTTGCGGCGCGTGTGGCGCTATCTGGGCGGCGCTTACAATTTGCCCAGCCGGGAGTTCTGCCAGCGCTTCAAGAACCTCACCCTGCGCCGCATCATGCAGCATCTGTTTTTGCCTGAAATGCCGATGTGGTTTGTGCTGCTGATTTTGTCATTGCTGGCCAACCGGCAGATGGGATTGCTCTCGCGCAGTTGTCATGATTTTGTCGCGAGTCTGCTGGAACGCTACGCGGGGCTGGGCGGCGAAATCCGTTACAACGCCACGGTGATGGAAATTCTTGTCGAAAATGATCGCGCCGTCGGCGTCCGTCTCGAAAACGGCACCACGTTACGCGCCGACGTGGTGGTTTCCGCCGGCGACGGTACGAACACCATCTTCAAACTGCTCGGCGGAAAATATGTCGGCGCGACAATTCAAAAGCGTTACCGCCACTGGCCGCAGCTCAAACCCGTGGTCACGTTGAGTTTCGGATTGCGCCGGGATTTCACCGGCGAATCCCACCTGCGCTTTCTGTTGCTCAAGGACAATCTCACCATCGGTAATGAAACCATTGATGGTTTTCCCATCCGTATCTTCAACTACGGCGAAGGTTTCGCGCCGGCGGGGCGGACGGTGTTTCAGGTGTTGCTCATCACCGACTGGAATTTCTGGAACGACATGATCAACGACCGTCCGCGTTATCAGACGGAAAAAAAGCGCGTGGGCGACGAAATCCTTGCCCGGCTCGAACCGCATTATCCCGGCATCATCTCGCAGGTGGAACTGGTGGACATGGCCACCCCGCACACCACCTGGCGGTTCACGCTGAACAACGAAGGCGCGTTCATGGGGTGGTCGCCGACCCCGGTCGCGCTGCGTACTCCGTTCAAAAAAACGCTGCCGGGTCTGGCGAACTTTTACATGGCTGGTCAGTGGGTCATGCCCGGTGGCGGCATTCCGCCCTGTCTTTTCTCCGGTCGCCACGTCATTCAACTGCTGTGCCGCGCCGACGGCAAAAAGTTCATTACGTCCACGGCGTGATGAACGGAGGCGCGATTGTAAAAATAAAACCGCGCTTCCCTTGAACAGGAAGCGCGGGATCTTGCTGATTGAATTTTATTTCTGCTTGAGAATCGCGAGCGCGTCCGCCGCGTCTTTTTGCACCGCCAGATCCGGGAAATTCATGAATGGTTCAATCGTCGGAACAAGGCTGCGATCCCCCAACACCGCGAGCGTGCGAATCGAATCCCGCATCACGTTTTTGTCGCTGTGCTTCAGCAACGGCGTGATTTCCGGAATCGCGCTCTGCGCCTTCAAGCCGCGCAACGCCTTCAAGCCATCAATGATTTCATACTTGTCGGTGCCCCTTAACAAAGCCGCGATGCTCTTGATCTCCGCCTCGGTGACATCGGCGTTGACCACGCCCAACACGCGCGCCGCTTTCCGCACGACCGCTTTGCGGTTGTCCGTCAGCAGCGGTTTGATGGCCGCCTGCGCCGTCTTGCTGGTGGGATAATTTTTCTCAATTTCGGCCAGTCCCCGGATCACCACTTTTTCCTTGGGCGAAGCCAGGTCCGCGATCAACTGAGCCTCGGTCTTGGGCGCGGCGGATACCGCGATGGAACTACACACCAGCGCCGCCAGGGTCAGCGCGCCGATGAAACTACGTTTGGTCATTCTTTTCATAAGTCTTATTTCAGGATTATTCGATTCGGCGGTTGGGTTGGATCGTGGCGGCGTCCGGTCCGTCCCATCGCCTCCAACCTCCGCACGACCGTCGAGACTAATGGAGCATCCGACCTTGTCAACTGGGTTCGACAGCTTATGCTGACGCCGCGTCCGGACCGGGAATTTGCCGCGGCTCCGGACGCCGGTATGAAAGCTTTGCAACTCACCGCGTTTGGCACGCCCGGCCAGTTTGAACTGCGCCAACTGACCGACCCGCTCCCTGGTCTCGGGGAAGTGGTGGTCGAGGTTTTTGCGTGTGGGCTTAACCATCTCGATCTCTGGCTGGAAGCGGACGGATTACCCGTGCGCGTGCCGCTGCCGCGAACGCCCGGTGGCGAAGTGGCGGGCCGCGTCAGCCGCGTCGGCGGCAACGTTGTTGGTTGGCAACCGGGTGATCGGGTCGCGGTTCAATCCAATCTCACTTGCGGCCAATGCGAGTTTTGCCGGCGCGGCGAAGCATCCGTCTGTCTCAAAAGCGAATTGCTCGGCGTGAATCGCGATGGTGGTTTCGCCGAGCAAGTCGTGGTGCCCGCGTCCGCTTTGGTGGCGTTGCCCGGGCGATTGGATTACGTCGCTTCCGCCGCGTTGACCCTGGCTGGTAGCACCGCCATGCACATGCTGACCGATCGCGCTCAAGTGCGCCCCGACGATTGGGTTCTCGTCATGGGCGGCGCGAGCGGGGTGGGATCGGCGGCGATTCAGATTGCGCGGCAGTTGGGCGCGCGCGTCATCAGCACTGGTTCGACTGAACCCAAACGGCAACTGGCCCAACAACTGGGTGCGGAGTTGGTCGTGGATACGACTGATCCGAATTGGCCCATGGCCGTGCGGCAGCACACCAAACGGCGCGGGGTGGATCTGGTCATTGAACACGTTGGCGGTGAGGTGTTGGCGCGCTGCTTCGCGTGTCTGGCGCGCAACGGAACGATCGTTACGTGTGGCGCGACGGCGGGCCGCGAGGTCACGCTCAACCTCTGGCCGTTCTTCGTAAAGCAACAGCGGCTCATCGGCAGTTACGGTCGAAATCGCGCCGATTTGCAGGCGACATTGGACTGGGCCGCCGCCGGCAAACTTAACCCCGTCATTGATTCCATCTTTCCGCTGACGGACGGGGCTGCCGCTTTTGCCAAACTACGCTCGCGTCAGGTGCTCGGCAAGGTGCTGATCGAAGTGAAGCGCGCGGCGTCTTGACGCCAAAGCCGAACGCGCGGCGCCGTCCTGGTTTCCTGATGCGGACCGGGCTGAATACTGAACTTTTATGCCGCGAGGCGGTCGAAACGGAATTGATTTATGAGTGAGTTGAAAGGGGTCTTGCCAAAAGAAATTTTCGCGCCGCTGGCCGCGCTGCTGCTGGCTTCGGCGGTTTGCGGCGTGTTCGTGGTGGTGCGGGTTCTCTTGACAGGCTGGATCAACTACCTGTTTTTAATCTGGAATTTATTCCTCGCCTGGTTGCCGCTGGTTTTTGCGGTGCTGGCGCAAAACCAATTTCGCAAGATGACGGCAACCGAAAAACCATCCATCCGCTTTTGGGCCTGGGCCGTGTTGTGGCTGCTCTTCCTGCCCAATGCGTCGTACATCTTCACGGACCTGGTGCATCTGCAAGACCGGCGGTTTTTTAATTTCTGGCTGGATTTAACCGTCATTCTATCGTGCGCGTTGACCGGATTGATCCTGGGATTCGTCGCGCTGTTCCTGATGCAATCCGTGGTTACGCGGCGCTACGGCAGTTGGATCGGCTGGGGCTTCGTGGCGATCAGCACCGGTTTGAGCAGCTTTGGGATTTATCTGGGGCGCTTCCTGCGTTTCAACAGTTGGGATGTCATTGCCAAACCGCATCGGCTCTATCACGGCATCAGCTCTTTTCCTTTGGGGCAACCGCAGCATCTGGCTTTCTTCGGATTGTTCGCGGTGTTTCTATTCCTCACCTACCTGATGCTCTACGCGCTGACGCGATTGCCATCTCCCCGGCAACCAGCCTCGATGAATGATGAATTGCTCGAACCGCCACCCGACCACCGGCAAGCGCCAGAATCAAGTTCGGAAATGTCATCACCGGACGAGCGGAAGCACGAAGCCCGATCGAGAGAAATTTAATTGGCCGCCGCTTGCTTGATGGCGTCCACCAACGCCTCGACCGTCCATTGATTGCCGTTGAATTGTTCCTGGATGCGGCCCTGCGTATCCAGCACCACGGTGCGCAGATTGTGTGAGATGCTTCCGCCTTCCTCCGGCGCCACGATCAAGTCCAGCTCGGGGCCGAACTTATTTAACACCTCGTGCGACGCGGTGGTGAAGAGCCAGCGGTCGGCATTCTCGTGCCGATAAAACTTGGCGTAATCCCGCAACACTTCCGGCTGGTCATGCTCCGGATCGAAGGAGATTGAAATGAATTGCCAGTTGGTGATGGCGGGGGCGCTGGTGAGCAGCAGCTCCCGGGCGGCGGCAAAATTATTGCCCATGCGCGGACAAAAATCCGGCAGTGGACAACGGGTGAAAATGAAGGTGAACGCCACCGCGCGCCCTCGAAAATCCGAGAAATGCACCGTGCGACCGTCCTCAGCCACGAACCCGTAATCCGGAACGGCGTCACCCGGTTCGAGTTCCTTCACCAACTGAAAACCGGGCGGCATGTTCGTTACGACTGCGGACGTGGCGCTCCGGCCAATCCGTTTGAGGTTTTGAATCCAGTGCGTGTCCGCCGTCGCGACCAATTGAAACGTGATCTCGTCGTCCCGCTGCAGTCCGGCCAGTTCGTTGGTGTCGCGCACGTTCAACTCCATCGTCATCGCGGGCATGTAATTGAGAATCTCCTCATGCCGCACCACCAGCGTGTGTCCGCCTTCGGGCACGGAACGCACCACGCCCCGTCCGTCAAAGACTTGCTCTGTGGAGGACGCCGGGGCCTTGGTTTTATCCGACCGCTCGCATCCGGTTAGGAACATCAGCAACACCACGAGAAAGAGACCCAGCAAGTATTTCATATTTTTTCCGGTTCCGACCGTAACTCCTCAAGGAACGCCACAATGGCCGCCGGCGTTTCCGTGCGCATACCGTCGAAATAACGGCGCACCCGGCCCGTCCGATCCACCACCGCAATCCGATCCGTATCCTCGAAACCGCCCGGCATCAGATTGGCCTGTGCCGCCGGTGCGCGCACCAGAAAGCTCGATTCAATCAGCGCATACAGGTCCGCTTTAAGCCCGGTCAACATTTGCCAGCGGTTCGGGTCCGTTCCAAACTTGGCCCCGAATTGCGCCAACGCTGATGGGGTGTCCGAAGCCGGATCCACGGTGAACGACAACAATTGCACGTCGGGTTGAGTTTCGGTGAGCCGTTGCACTTCGGCCATTTGATGATTCACCTGCAAACAGGAAATGGAGCAACTGGTGTGAATGAAGTTCACCACCAATAGTTTCCCAGCCGCAATCTCGCTGGTGGTCACCAGCCCCAGTTGATTCGTCAGCGCGAAGGCCGCCAGTTGCCGTGATGGCAACGCATCCGTGGCTCGCGACTTCGAGGCCGACGGGGGCCAGAAGACAACCAACACCAGCACCACCGCCACCAACAGCGCGGCGAACCAATAGAAGAATTTGAGATCGCGTCCGCCCGCGGTGGCCAGGGGGCTGGCCGTCGTGGCCGCACTGCCGTTTTCGCTCATGGCCGGGCGGGTTGCGCCGTGTAACCGGCCTTTTTGATCGTAGTCATCAGTTGCGCGGAACTGATGCGGTTCGTGTCGTAAGCGACCACGGCCAACCGGTTTGAAAAGGTGACTTGCGCCCGAATGACGCCGCGCGTTTCCTTCAGTTCAGCGGTGAGACCGTTCGCGCAACCTTCGCAGTGCATACCGGTAATCGTGAAGCGGTTCGTGAGGTTGGCGCTGCCAGTGTTTTTGTCACCCGCCGCCGCCAGCCACCCAACTCCGAGTAAAAGCGTAAGAATCAGTTTGGTTTTCATACCCACCGCTTTGCATCTTGTCACAGAATGGAGCCGCCCGCCAATAACGATTCGCGGACGCGCGGCCACACCACGCAGACCGGAACGCCGCCGTTACCAACCCAGCACGTGCGCGAAGATCAGCGGCGCGACAATGGTTGCATCCGATTCGATGATGAATTTGGGTGTCTTCACGCCGAGTTTGCCCCAGGTGATTTTTTCGTTCGGCACCGCGCCGGAATAGCTTCCGTAACTCGTGGTCGAATCGCTGATCTGACAAAAGTATCCCCAGAGCGGCACGTTGGTGCGGCCCAGGTCTTGATGCAACATCGGTACGACGCAAATTGGAAAATCCCCGGAAATGCCGCCGCCAATCTGAAACATGCCGAGTGAACTCTTCTTCGTCGCGGTCTTGGAATAGAACTCCGCCAACCAGGTCATGTATTCGATGCCCGTGCGCACGGTATGCACATTTTTGATTTCGCCGCGAATCACCGCCGCCGCAAACATGTTGCCGAGCGTGGAATCCTCCCAACCCGGCACCACGATGGGCAGATTTTTTTCCGCCGCCGCCAGCATCCATGAATCTTTCGGGTCAATCTGATAGTATTTCTTGTACTTTCCGCCGCGCAAAACTTGATACAAAAATTCATGCGGGAAAAAGCGCGCTCCCTTACGATCCGCCGCCGTCCAGACCTCCAGCATCGCCTTTTCCATGCGCCGCATGGCTTCGCCCTCGGGGATGCATGTGTCCGTGACGCGGTTCATGTGACGTTTAAGCAATGCGTTCTCGTCCTCCGCGCTCAAGCTGCGGTAATGCGGCACCCGCTCGTAATAATCATGCGCGACCAGATTGAAAACGTCCTCCTCCAGATTCGCGCCGGTGCAGGTGATGAGTTGCACCTTGTCGCGACGAATCATTTCCGCAAGCGACAAACCCAACTCCGCCGTGCTCATCGCGCCGCCCAGAGTGATCATCATTTTGCCGCCCGCCGCCAGATGCGCGGAGTAACCATTGGCCGCGTCAACCAACGCCGCCGCGTTGAAATGACGATAGTGATGCTGAATGAACCGCGAAATGGGTCCGCCCGTCAGTTTCGATTTGGAAGACTTCAATTTTTTCATACTCAACCGCTTCATGGTAGCAAGTGCCCGCGAAACGGAAATCTAAAAACCGTTTGTCATTGATGCGCCGCGCGCGATTGACGCTCGAAAAACAAGCTTGCGTCAGTCCGGCGATCAGGCAAGATGGCGCTCCCTTATCGCGGGGTGGAGCAGCCCGGTAGCTCGTCAGGCTCATAACCTGAAGGTCCTAGGTTCAAATCCTAGCCCCGCAACCAATTTCCGGCCATAAAACCCCAGTTTTATGGCCTTTTTATTGGAGGCTTAACCATCCTTGAAGAGAGTTTCAGAAAGGTTGTGAAACATGCCGAACTCTCTGAAATAACGCGGTCATGGCCTGTCTTAAACTAAAAACCCAACGCGTTCCTCCGCCTGAAGGCGGGACTACAAGCGATCGTGCTCTCTCTCCGTTCGTAGTCCCGGCTTCAGTTGGAATAAACTTTTCCCCGTCGTTTGTAGTTCCGGCTTCAGCCGGAACATTTCATCCGCGATTCTACCTTTATCACGCGAATGCACCGCTTACGTCGCCCGAGGCCGCTTCGCCTCATCGTGCATAGTTTAAGTGTAATTCCAGTTTGACTCGTTCGCGCATTTGTTCAGTGTAACTTGCGGATGCAACAGGAAAATCATCGCCCGCCACTGGCGCCGCGCGACGTCGCGCGCTGGCAGAAGGCGCAGGCGCAACTGCTCAGCGGTCAGAGCGGCCCGGCGTTGCGCTTGTACCGCGAACTGGTCGGTCGTTGTTCCCAAAGCGCCGAGTTGTGGTTCGAGCTGGGCAATGCCGCCGCGGGCGAGTTGGATTTTTCGCAAGCGAATCAAGCGTATCAACGGGCCTTGGAACTTGCTCCGGGCAATGCCTCGCTGCTGGGGCTGATTGGGCATCAATATCTCGGGCTGCGCCAGTTGGATGACGCACGCGCCTGCTTTGAACGCGCGGTGAGCGCCGCGCCGGATTTGGTGGACGCGCATATCAATCTTGCCGTCTGGTTCGAGAAGGAGCGCCGATTGGACGAAGCGTGGGCGTGCGTCGAGGCGTGTCGGAGCAAGCATCCGCGCGATGATCAAGTCCGTTACTTTCGCGCGTTTCTATTGCATCGCAAAAAGCAGCATGAAGCGGCGGAGACGGAGTTGCGGGATTTGATCAAGGCCGGCCCGCAATATCCTTACGTCAAATACGCCAGCCGCCATCTGTTGGGCGTGGTGCTGGATCAACTCGGACAATATGACGAGGCGCTCAACTGGCTGCTCGAGGCCAAGGCGCAGGTGCGCTTGATCACTGATACGCGCCGACTGGAGCGGAGTTATGACGAAACCGATCGCCAACGTCGCGCGCTGTTGGCGCAGTTGACCCCGGAGCATATCCGGCGTTGGCGGGCCGAGCCGTCCGCCACCACGGAGCGGTATCAAGTCGCTTTTCTCGGCGGCCATCCCCGAAGCGGTACGACGTTGTTGGAACAGATCATGGACGCGCACCCCGAGGTGCTGGCGTTTGATGAACCCAGTTCGTTCATGCAGGAAATTGCCAATCCCCTCATGCCGGCTCCGGGCGCGAAGCTCGGTCACGCCACGCTGGACGCGCTGCCGGTATCGCGCCGCGCTGAAATGCGCCGGCGTTATCTTAAAAGTTTGTTGCGCGAAATTCCGACGGAACCGACCGCGCGAATTTTGTTGGATAAAAATCCCTCGCCGACCATGGCGTTGAACTTGTGGTTGCGGATTTTTCCCGAGTTGAAGGTCATCATCGCCCTGCGTGATCCGCGCGACGTCATCATCAGTTGCTTTTTTCTGAACATCATGTTGAACGCCACCAACGTGAATTTTTTAAGCCTCGAGCGCACCGCCAAACATTACGCGGATTTGATGGATGTCTGGTTGCGGCTGCGGGAATTGGGCGGTTTCGATTGGATTGAAACGCGCTACGAGGACGTGGTGGCCCATCTGGCGGGGGAAGGGCAGCGCGTGACGAATTTCCTCGGGCTGACGTGGCATCCGGATCAGGCGCGCTATCACGAAACCGCGCGGCGCAAGGTGCTTTACGCGCCGACTTATCACGACGTGACGCAACCGGTGTATCGTCGGGCAATCGGTCGCTGGCAACGGTACGCCGCCGCGCTCGAACCGCTCCAATCACGCCTCGCGCCGTATTGCCGCGCGTTTGGTTACGCCGCTTGATGGCGGGACAACCTGGTCGGCCGCGTCCAGCACGAAGAAAAATTCGCTGCCCTGGCCCGGAACACTTTGCACGCCCACCCGCCCGCCGTGCGCCACAATGATTTCGCGCGCAATGGAAAGGCCCAGGCCGGCGCCGGTCTTGGTTTGGCCGGGCACGCGGAAAAAGCGGTCGAAAATGCGCGCCTGATGTTCCGGCGCCACGCCGGGGCCGCGGTCGGTCACGCTGAAACACACGCTGCCATCCGCCAGACGCCGGGCCGCCACCAGGATGGTTTCGCGCGGTGGCGAATGTTTCATCGCGTTGGCGATGAAGTTTTGAAACACCTGTCCGATCTGCTGCTGATCCACCAACACTGCGGGCAAGTCTGACGGCAATCGGATTGCGAGTTTGAAACCGCGCGCGGCGATAAAACTTTGCGTTTCTTCGAGGACGCTGGTGACCAATGCCACTGCGGGAATGATTTCCCGGTGCAAACTGGAATCGCCCGCCTCGAGCCGCGCGATATCGAGCAACGCATCCAACATGCGAAGCAATCGTTCGGAATCTTTCCGCGCCGTCGCCACCAGTTCGGCCTGCGACGCGTTCAGCGGCCCCACGCTTTTCTCGTGCAGCATGTGCAACACCATGCGCACGCTGGTGAGCGGCGTTTTCAACTCGTGACTGACCGTGCCCACCAGGTTGGTTTTGGCGTCATCCAACAGACGAAAGCGCGTCACGTCGTGCAACACCACCGCCACTCCGATGGTTTTGGTCTCCGCCTCACGCATGATGTGCAGGCGCGGCAAAAAGGCGCGATCCCGATCCTTGACCCGTAACGTCACGACCGCCTCGAAGTTGTCCGGCAAAAAATCTCGATTTTCCGCCAGCACCCGCTGGACGGCGTGCATCAACTTGGGCGGCAATGTTCCCGATAATTCCAGTTCCGCGCTCAATTCTTCCGCCGCGCGATTGCTCAACTCGATCTGTCCTTGCGGGTCCAGGATGAACACCGGATCGGAAAACGAAGCCAGCGCCGACTCCATGGTGTGGTGCAGTCGGACGATTTGTTCCGTGGTGCTTTCCCGATACGTGTTCAACTGCGCGGCCATTTTATTGAACGTCCCCGCCAACTCTCCCAATTCATCCTCGGAAAGCACCGGCACGGTCTGCGCCAGATTGCCCTGTCCGATTTCCCGGGCCGCACTGGTCAAGGTCTGGATCGGACGCAGAATGGCGCGACCAAGTTTGTAGCTCGCGTAACCCAACAACAGCAAAGCCACGCCCAGACTCAGAGTCAGGACGCCCAGGATGGTGCGGTTGGCTTGCTTGATGGTTTCCGCCGTGCCGAAAATGTCTTTCTTGTTGGCTTCCCGCCAGCGCTCCAGCAACACGTCAATCGTCAGTTTTTTGGGGATGATCTGCTGATCGTAGATGGCGTGCTGCTCGGTCGCCGGCGTGTCCGGACGAAACATCTGCGCCCCCTCGAACCGCAGCGCCACGAAGTTCGTGCGCAATTGTTGCAGCAACTCAGCCTGCGCCTGCGCCAACCGATTGGAGGATTGCGTGGTCAGTTGTTCTTCAAACAGACGGGCGTTGGTATCGAACATCAACTGCGCCGCCGCCGAATCTTCCGTCCGCGACCGTTGCAAGGCGGTGTCCATGCGATCCGCCGCCTCGACCATTTTCGCCGCGGCATTATCGCGTTGATAATTCTCCGTCACCGTCTGGTCCACACTCGCCGCCAGGCGCGAAACCAGCACCATCGCAAAGGCGCCAACCGCCGTCAGGATCAGCACGAACGGAATAAGATGCAGGACAATTCGCGTGCGAAGCATGGTGGCGGACCTCAGGCCGCAAGGTTAGAGACCCATTTTCTTTTTGCGCTCATAAAGGGTGCCCCGCGAAATGCCGAGCAATTGCGCGGCTTCCTCCATGGTCTTGGTTTGCGCGAGCACCCGGCGGATGTGTTCGGTTTCAATCTGCTCCAGCGACACCTTCATGCCCACGCTGACTTCCGCCGGACTTCCCAAACTGTGGGGATCGAACAGATCCGGCAAATCCGCGGGCACAATCTCGCCGCCGTTGGCAAAGATGACCGCGTGTTCGATGACGTTGCGCAATTCGCGCAAATTCCCCGGCCAATGATAGGCTTCGAGTGCGGCCCAGGTCGCCGTCGAAAATCCGGTGAGGCGCTTGCCGCATTGCGCGCCAAAAAATTTGAGACAACCCACCGCCAGCGCTTTGAGGTCGCGCCGCCGCTCCCGCAACGGCGGCATCCGAATCGCGATCACGTTCAGCCGGTAAAACAAATCTTCGCGAAACGTCTTTTCCGCGACGGCGGTGGCGAGATTGCGATTGGTGGCGGCGATCACCCGCACGTTGGCGCGACGCGTTTTGGCTTCGCCCACGCGCTCGTATTCTTTCTCCTGCAACAACCGGAGCAGCTTGGGTTGAATCGCCAACGGCAGCTCGCCAATTTCATCCAGGAACAAGGTCCCGCCTTCGGCCTGGGCGACCTTGCCCCACGTGTCGCTCGAAGCGCCGGTGTAAGCGCCTTTCACCCGACCGAACAATTCGCTCTCCAACAACTCGGCCGAGAGGCTGGGGCAATTGATGGTCACGAACGGTTTATCCTGGAACGGGCTGCGCTCGTGCATCGCGCGCGCCAGCATGCTTTTGCCCGTGCCGCTCTCGCCCAGCAACAGCACCGTAGCCGCTGAATCCGCCGCGCGAAACGCCTGGCTGAACGCTTTTTCCATGGCCGGCTCGACCGATTCCATGAGCGTCGGCGGCGCGTCTCCAGTCAGTTGCGCTTCCAGGGTGGCAATGCGACCGGACAACGACCGCGCCTCGCTGATCTTGCGCAGCAATTGCCGGATTTGTTCCGGCGTGAACGGTTTGGGGATGTAATCTTTTGCGCCGCGCCGCATCGCTTCCACCGCGCTGTCAATCGAGGCGTAGGCGGTGAACACCACCACGTCGAGATTCGCATTGTTGCGGAGCAATTGCGGCAACACGTCCAAACCGTTTTCACCTTCGAGCTTCAGATCGAGAAAGCACAGGTCGAATTGCGCGCGCTCCAGTTCGTGCAGTGCCGCCGCGGCCTCCGCCACGCTCACCACCTCGTGTCCCAACCCTTTCAGCATCACGGCCAGAGTGGTGCGAATACTCGCTTCATCATCGAGAATCAGAATACGCATGAATTGAAGGGGACGTTCAGAGTGGATTTCTCGCGACCAATCCGGATCCGATCCCACCGTAATGGTAAAGGCCATGAGCCAGCGAGGCGAGCAGGTTTCTCGCCGCTCCTCATTGGGCGGTGGAATTCGCAATGACTCCGAGGCGGCGACGAAATTCCGGCGTGGTTTCGACCGATTTCTGAACGTCGCTCGTTCAGAATTTGCACTGGCTCTTGCCGCGCTCGACTGACCTTGTTTTTTGCGCGAACTTTTTTACGTCTCCGCTTCCGTTCACTCGTTGACGCGAATCGTTGGATTGCCGCGTCATTCCACTCCGGTAAACGCGGATATTTGTTTCAGCTTCAAGACGCGCGTTTGGCGTCCGCACTCATGGCATTGCCGCTGCTAAGGCGACCGCGTGCGAGTGCCTCTTTTCCAGAGGGTGAAAGGAGGTTGAACCAGATGCCAGTAGTTGCCTTATGCGGAAAAATGCTGTGTTCCCGTGGAGTTCTCGACTCCTTGTCATTCTGCTTGGATTGATTCTGCCGCGGCTCGGTTGGGCGCAGGAACTGGCTGTTCCCGTCAAGCTGCGTTGGAACGCCGCCGCGGATTCCAATGTCGCTGGTTACGCGGTGTATTTCGGACCGGCGGTCACCGGCAGGTTGCAGCGGGTGGATGTCGGCCCCAATCTGGAAGTAACGCTCTCCAATTTATATGTGGGAACGACCTATCGCATTTATGCGGTTTCATACAACGCGTTCGCCTTGGAAAGCATTCCCTCGAATGAACTGCTTTACACGCCCACCGTTTCCGCCGCGCCGCCGGCGGGGCAGAACGGCCGATTGCAAATCACCCGGCTCGCCGACGGGCGTCTGCGATTGAACACCACTGCGACCTCGGGCACGGTGGGGGCCATTCAATTTGCCGCCACGCCCAACCCGGTTTACTGGCAGACGTTGACCAACGTCACCGCCAATCGCACCGGCCAGATCATCGCGCTGGACGCCGCCGCCGCGTCGGTGGCCCAGCGGTTTTACCGATTTGTCCCCGGCCCGCAACCGTTGCTCTCGCGGATCACGCTCACGCCGCCGACCAACGGCATGATGCGGCTCGAATGGCTGACGCCGCCCGGCGCCGTGACGCAGTTGCAATCCGCCGGCAGTCCCAACGCAAAAATCTGGACCCCGCGCGCCACCCTCACGGCCGATGCCGAAGGTCGCACGGTGTATTGGACTCCCGTGTCGCCGACCTCGGAAGCGCAATTTTACCGGGTCATGATGACGACGGAACCCGCCACCTACCGGGAACGCGGTGCTGCCAGTGACGCTCCTGCGGGTTGATGTGGATTTCAAATTTTGCCACCGCCCATTCGCCATCCTCGCCTCGACCGCCTACGGTTACGACGACGCCTCGCGCCTGCTGACGGTGGGCGACGGCACGCATAGCGCCACGTATGATTACCTTGATAATTCCTCACTGGTGGAACAGATTGTTTTCGCCACGAACGGCACCACCGTGATGACCACGACCAAAGGCTATGATTTTGTAAACCGGCTCACGAACACGACGACCTTGGACGTTGGCCTTGGGACTTTGGACTCCCACGCTTACAAATACAATCCCGCCAGCCAGCGCACGAGCGTGACGAACCTGGACGGCAGCTATTGGGTGTATGGCTATGACAGCATGGGGCAGGTGACGAGCGGGAAGAAGTATTGGAGCGATAGCACACCTGTCGCCGGGCAGCAGTTTGATTATGCGTTCGACGACATTGGCAACCGGCAAACCACCACGCGGGACCTGCGGCAGGCTTCCTATTCTGTGAACAATCTGAACCAATACGCCAGCCGCACCGTGCCGGGCTTTGTGAACGTGCTGGGCACGGCCACGAATACGGCCACCGTAAGCTTGTGGAGCCAGGACAATCTTGCGCTCTACACGCCGACGACGCGCAAGGGGGATTATTTCCGGGGAGAAATGTTGTTCAATAACAACACGGGCGCGCTGTGGCTCACCATCACCAACGTGGCCGTGTTGAGCAACTATACGGGGGCCGATGTGGTGACGAATACTATCGGGAAACTCTTTCTGCCCAAGACGGCGGAGGTGTTTGGTTATGACGCCGATGGCAACTTAACCAGTGACAGCTTGTGGACGAATGTGTGGAATGGGGAGAACCGGCGGATAGTGATTGAACGTAGAAGCGACGCCCCGTCGCTCTCCAAAGTGAAAGAGGTGTGGACGATTCTGGCCGATGGAAGATGGATTGAGCGCATTGTGTCCACGAACAATGGAACAGCTTACTATCCTTCACTCACGAACCGCTACGTGTGGGACAATCAAGTGTTGCTGGCGGTGCTGGATCATACGAACGGCGTGGTGGTGAGCTTCCTGCGGGGCATAGATATGAGCGGCAGTATTCAAGGAGCTGGTGGGGTGGGTGGAGTGTTGGCGGTGAAAGCGGGAACGTCCGCCCAGTGTGGCAACATGGCGAACACCACACATTTCACCTGCTATGATGGTAACGGGAACGTGGCGGCGTTGGTGAATGCGGCGACTGGTATTGAGAGCGCACGGTATGAATGCGGGCCGTTTGCGGAACAAGTGCGGGAAACCGGCCCAATGGCGAAACTCAACCCCATCCGCTTCAGCACGCAATATCACGATGATTACATCGGGGATGATAAATACTTGTTCCGGGATTTGAGAGATGGAAGATGGCTAAGCAGAGACCCTATCGAGGAACGTGGAGGTGAAAACCTCTACGAATTTGTCGGCAATAACCCCGTTGACTACATCGACCCAGCTGGGAGGAAGAGATATCGTATGAAGTTTCCGAGTTTCTATATCTCAGCGATTACCTTCGTCCCCGGCGACATCATTGAGGTTCCGAAAGACACGATAACTGTTCGCAGTGGGAACCTGTGGCCGTTTGCTCCGGGTAGCAATCTCGCCAAGCTTCGGTGCCTGTTAGCAGAGCTCGGTTTCAACTTACCTGTGCCGAACAACGGCGTCTATTTGGCGAGCTTCGGAAGCTCAGCCAACGGTTGGACGGTGACATACGGCATTCCGACGAAAGCAGCCACTTTTTTGAGCGCGGACAACATTAACGGCCTGAGTATTGTGAACGCCGAATTTCAAATCGTCACAGTGTGGCACGAAATGGAGGGGCACAATAAAGATGACGGCGAAGATGGCCCAGCGTTCGATGCTCGATACGAAAAACCTGTCCAAGACGCTGTTGAAAAACTGAAAAAGCAGCAGATTTGCGCGACGTGCGTTCCTAAGAACGGCGCACCTTCTTGGACGATAAGTAACGCGTTTGATAAAGCGATGTGCAAATGCGGAATCGACCGGCCTCCAAAAAGGAAATGAGGCAATGAATCGTGCAACATTCATCATTGGTTTCAGTGCGCTGCTAGCCTTGGTGGGAGTAGTCACAGGCTGTGGCCACAACCCTCTGAAGCCTCGTGCGTGGGTGAACCGTGGGAGTTGTTTGCAGTTCGCCCGCGTAGGAATTATTGCAGTTCGAGAATATGCCAAAGCGCACGGCCACCTTCCCGAAGCCGGCGCCAATCTGGCCGAACTGGGTGAGTTCAGTGTGCTGCGCGAGGTTGCGGTGCGGCTGAATTACGGCGGCAGCGATGCGTTGAGCCTTGAATCCCCAGAACGGATCATCGTATTGAAGTGCATATTTCCAGTCTCGTCGCAAAAAGGCGGCTCGGAATTTTACTACTGCGCCCTGTTGTCCGGCGAGGTTCTTCTCTTACAAGACAAGGATGCGATACTTGGAGGGGTCTGCCCGCAAGGAATCGGGGAGGTCGTGTTCCAAAAGGAATAAGTGAATCGGACACGACCAACCAATGCACTGAACGTGCCATGAGATTTTGTATTGGAGATTCTTGTCTGAACGTGAACCGGTCTGCACCAACCACGCCAGTCGCCGGGCAGCAGTTTGATTATGCGTTCGACGACATTGGCAACCGGCAGACCACCACGCGGGACCTGCGGCAAGCTTCCTATTCTGTGAACAACCTGAACCAATACACCAGCCGCACCGTGCCGGGCTTTGTGAATGTGCTAGGGACGGCGACGAACACGGCCACGGTGAGCTTGTGGAGCCAGGACAATCTTGCGCTCTATACGCCGACGACGCGCAAGGGGGATTATTTCCGGGGGGAAATGTTGTTCAATAACAACACGGGCGCGCTGTGGCTCACCATCACGAACGTCGCCGTCCTGAGCAACTACACCGGGGCGGACATTGTGACCAATACCATTGGAAAGCTCTTTGTGCCCAAGACGGCGGAGGTATTTGGTTATGACGCCGATGGCAATCTCACCAACGACGGGCGTTGGTCATACACTTGGGACGCGGAGAACCGAATCACTTCCTTCACCAGAAACAGTGCCGCCCCGGTTGGTTCGCGGGTGAAGCTGGATTGCGCGTATGATTCTCGTTCCCGCCGGACGCAGAAGATTGTTTCAACGTGGAACGGTTCAACCTACGTGGCGCAGAGCACGAACAAGTTTGTTTACGATGGGTGGAATCTCATTGCCATCCTCGATGCCACGAACGGACTGGTTCAGTCATTCACATGGGGAACAGACGCGAGCGGGACGATGCAAGGAGCGGGCGGTGTGGGCGGCCTGATTTCCATGACCGTGCATCAAGGGCCGGAGGCGGGAACATATTTTTACTGCTACGACGGCAACCATAATGTCGCGACTCTCGTGAATGCCACAAACGGTGCGGTTGAGGCGGTGTATGAGTATGAGCCGTTCCTCGGTATTCTTCGCGCTACAGGCCGACTTGCATCCTTCAACCCGTTCGTTGGCTCGACCAAGTTCTGTGATTGGGAGACGGGGATGCTCTATTACGGCTACCGCTATTATGACCCGGATACAGGCCGGTGGCCAAACAGAGACCCGTTGGAAGAACAAGGCGGCGTGAACTTGTATGCTTTCGTTGCAAACAATGGGATTAACCGCATTGAGTATCTTGGTTTCTTCAGCATTGAAACGCTTTTACCAAATGCGGGCACATTTGAGCTTGGTCACATCCCTGTTCCTGGTTTGCCGCCAGGCTGTGGATTGGTTGGCACAATCACGGTTAAGAGTGAAGGCGGGTGCAAGGTTTACGAAATCGGCGCAGGCGTCTCGTGTAGTGTGCGTCAGAAGCTGATCGACAAGCTCGTCAAACGTATTCCTGGCATCGGCGAAACCCTCGACAGGTATTTGCCGGACGTATCAGCACAGGGGTGGATCGAGGGTGTAGTTCGGAATTGTTGTGGCTGCGTGGACGCGTGTGAGTTCTCGCTGAATGGCGCATTCACAGTCGGCAATGGTCGGCGCGGTGGCGGCGAAACCGCTGGTCAAAGAAAAGTTATTGAGCTTGGTGCTACTGGCGAAGTCAACGGTATCGTCAATCTGTGTCAGGGCACGCTGCGGCTGGATGCTACGGCCGTTTTCAGCTTCTCCATGAATTTCGAGCAGCTCGGTGAAAAGGGCTGGTTTCCTGCTTTTAACTTGGACAAGGAGTTTTCCGGGACACTACTTGGCGGAAAAACACAGTTTGAGGGGCTCAAATGGTTTAAACCCTGCAAGTGAGGCCCGAAATGGAAGCCGTTCAGCGTTGGGAAACTTCGTTCCGCAAACACATTCGAGTGCGTTTGCAGCTTGAGCGTGACTACGGCGACCTGTTCTTGTCGCCTTACGGATGGAGCTTTCTCCTGTTCCATGACCCAGTAGCGCTTGCTGCGAAGAGACGCATCGCAGAATCCAACGGTTGGCATGTGCGCTCTTGGCGCGGGCAGTCCGCAGCTGGTGGTCGAACCTATGCCAGACTTCAGCCCGCTCTTGATGAGTTCACTGCTTACTGTGAGGGGAAGGCAATACTTGGCTTCATAGATATCGTGAGCGGCTACGCGGAGTTCACCTTTCCAGTGAATCAATTGCCGAAATTTTGGAACAAGCGCATTCGCGAATGGGAGACAAAACCTCAGTTCGATGAACTAGCGAGCCTTTTTGTGAAAGGAATTGACCGCTGGTGCCCCGCCAAGAGCTGAGAAGGAGTCTGGCTCGCCGCGCCGGGGTTGGTCGGTCACTAGCGCCTGTGCCACAGCCCTGGACGCTCCGTCTTCGCTGCGAAGTTTAGGTTGAATGGTTCGTTGGGATCATTTGCGGTCCGTGCCGCCGTTCGTCACGCCAGCGGAAACGACTATGCGCTCGTTCCGCCTGTCGCGCCGGCCAGCCGCACCGACCGCTTTTCCATTTTTGCCAGGTTTATTGCATTTTCACAACGTAGCGTCAGACGCTACGATACGTGAACCATCCGTCCTCTCCTGCGTAATGATGCCTCCCCGCGAATTCAAGCGCGCGCTGAATGCGGAGGGTGAGCCAGCGTGTGCCGACCGATGTTCTGGGAGCGCCGATAGCATCCGTTTGGAATTACTCCAGAATCACAACGAGAAAATTGGCAAGTCGGCGGTGATGTTCAGCCATGTTTTGATTCAAACCGCACTCGGCTGCCAATGCACTGAACGGCTCTACCCAATCTTTCTGTGGCGGCGGCAACGACTCCGGCACTTCATGAGTACCGCGACGACGGAATGTCGCCTTGATGTTTTCCGACAAGCGAGTTCGATCCATCGTTCCAGAATCGAGCAGGAGAACCATGTCCACCAAATCCTTCACCCGAGTATTCGGACGCCCGGTGCGAGGCAGCGTGTAAGCGTGCAACTTTTCGGCAAACTGTTCTTCGCGCGATATGGCAGGCAGCTTCGCCTTTGCAATCCCGGCGAAGCCCAGCCAATCCTGTCCCTCCAAAATCTCAAACGGTTCGCGAAGCACGTCACCCGCACTCACGTCCAAATGAAAATTGGCAAAGCGTCGGCCCGCCATTTGTGCATCAACCGGAAAACGAGAGCCGCCGTAAGGCGCGGCATCCAAATCCATCGTGGGTTCGCCGATGGTGAATTCAAACCCGTCCTGGAGATCAACACTTGCCGCGCTTTGCAACAAGCCGCGAATGGCAGTGTCATCCCATTTCTCTGTCGGCAGAGTGCGGATGGCCAGATCAACGTCCCGCGTCGTCCGCGCCGCCCGGATGCGGAGTTCCATCGCGTACCCGCCCTTGAGCAGCCACGGCGCGTCCGGGTCATGAAACAGCCTGCAAAGCAAACGGTCGAAAGCCGCCTGTCGGCGCATACGCCGGATGTCGCCGCCGCCGCGCCGCACAGCCGCCAGCAGCCGGTCTTCTAAGGCGCGACGCAGAGCGATTGATGTTTCGTATCGTTTCATTCAAACAGAGTCGTTACGAATTTCTTATGATCGGCGATTCCCTTCATTGCCGAAATCTCCCGCTCGGTTATCAGGCCGCGTCGCCTCGCTTCCTTGGCGACAGGTTTGAGCGCATGAATGCCACTTGGATTGGAAGCAGCCACGTCGCACAGTGCGCGCAGTGGACGGCACACAGCCAGGCCACGCAGTTGCATAACTTCGCCCGCAGCGAGATTTACACGATGCAGCACGACTGACTTGGGAACACGACTGTTGCGGCGGAACATCGGCGGCACCGTCATGTGGATCTTTGCGGGATTGAAATCGCCCATCTCAAACAGGCTCAGTGCCGTCTCATGCGACATGGCCGCGCGCGGCTTTTCGTCATGCCCGCGCGACCAAAGCAGCCAGACCATCATCTCGCCATCTTCCGGCGCGGGCAGATGCGCCATCCGATAGATGCCGCGCCAGACCCGCTCCCAATTCCCGGCCTTGACGTGATAGGGATGCGTGTTGTCCGCGTAGCCGGCCTCGATGGCCTGCTTCGTGGTGAAATACCCTTGCTGATCTTGGGCAATCGTCATCAGAGCGGCAAATGGATTGGTTTTCTTCGTCATGCACATATCCTCAACTTTTTTGAGGAAATGTGCAAGCTGGCAGTCCGTTCAATCTGAGGCGTTTGACGTTGGTGATTTCTGTTTCGCCGCTTCCGTAACGACAATTTCAAGAATAATCGGCTGCCCGTCTGCAATCAAGGATTGCTGACGGCTTGGCAGCTCTGCCAAGTGTGCCAACTCCATCCGCTGCATTGCGGTTTCGATGCGTTTCAACGAGTGGCCGCACAGCATGACTTCGTGGGTGGCAAAGATCGGGAGAGCGACATCTTTGAGATGTTCAGCCTGGCCGACGAGTTGGGAAGGCAGACTGGAGCGAGCAGCGACGACCGAAAAATTGGCCAAGAATTGGCCAAGCATGTTTTTTTGCGTTTTGTTGGCGTCACGGGCCAATGCCGAAAACCATTCACAGACAGGCATTTGAGAGTGGTGCCCCGGCAAGGACTCGAACCTTGGACCAATTGATTAAGAGTCAACTGCTCTACCAACTGAGCTACCGAGGCAACCAAGGCCGCCTAGCATCGCAATCGTAGGCGGGAGTTGTCAATCTTCACTTGGGGTTTTGTTGCCGGGTGGTATCCATCGCCGTCGTCGGGGCTTTGATTTCCAAGAGCCAATCGCCCGGGGCGGGCGGGCGCATTTCCAAGCGGTTCGAGCCGGGCACGGACGCGGCTTGCGCCGGTTGTGTCTGATTTGCGCGGAGATCGCGCCAGGTCGCCCGAGCGCCGGGGGGCAATACTTTTGCCGCCAAATGGATGGCGCGGCCTTCAGGCAGATAGACCAACGCTCCCGTGCGGTTGGTCACAATCAACGGGTAAACGGGCAGGGTGGCCGGGTCCAAGGTCGCGAGCAAAGGTGTTGGGCTGGGTCGCCATGTCCAAAAATCAGTGGCCGCCATGGTTTCACTCAGGGCCGCGAACGCTTGGGCGTCGGTGGAAGCGAGGGCTTCGCGCCAGGTTGGGCCCGCACCGGAATCCGTATGCCACTCGGCGATGGGTTGGGCGGCGTACGTGACGCCGGCGGGAGTGATCAGCAGAGCGTTCCACCACAGGAGGCGGCGGGCGAATTCCGTCGTGATGGTTTTGCCGGCAACCGGGGTTTGGCTCGTCGGTGGCGGAAGGATGGAGAGCAGCGGGTGCGGGGGCACTTTCCAGCGTTCTTGCGAGGGAGCGCCACCCAGCAGCCAGGGAAGCGAATTTGCGTCAGTGACCGAACTGGTTTGGAAACCGAACCCGTCCGCCCACGGTTCGGAACGAAATCCGTCATAGACCCAAAAGGATTCTCCGGGCACCAGAATTACCGGGGCATGATTACCCGCATCGAACACTTGTCGGCAGATTTTTTTCCAGCGGTTCGCCGCCACGCCTGAGCTGTCGCAGTCGAAGGCGATGATCCAAACGACGTCCGCCGCATTCCAGCGAGCCAGGGCATAACGGAGCAGCGCGATGGCGTGTGCTTCAGGCAGTTCGGTACCCGGTCGCAACCCGATTTCCCACAGCGGCGCAATGGCGTTCAATAGGTTGGCTTGATTGGCGGCGATCACGTTTTGTTCCACTTCACGAAAAGCGTCGGGGTTGATGGCAAAACCGGTCTCGGCGCGATAGAGCGGCGTTTGTTCCGATCCGATCGCGGCGGGCAATCGCCACAAGGTGACATTGAATTTCTGCTGCCGTCGGGTTTGGAGATAAGCGCGCCATTCCTCCAGGCTGGTCCGGCCTGCGGCTGACCATGCGGCGTCGCCCAGCCAGAAGAAGGGCGTGTGGTCGGCGTGTTCCAGGTGTTGTTGATCTCGCGCAACTTGGATGGGGCCGTGGCGGGTAAAATCAGTTTCATCCGTCGGCGCGGAACAGAGGAACGTGCCCGTTTGTCCATGCAAACCGGAATTCGTGGTGTCGGAGCAAAGCGTGTGGTATTGCCAGGTTCCCGGAAAACTGGGTTTGAAGCGCGCCTTCCAGACGGAGCCGCCGTCCCAGAATCCTTCGACGCGATTGGTTTCACCCAGCGGCGAAATCAACACGACCTGGAGTTCGGCTTGTTCGATCGGGTTCGAGTAGCTCACACTGCTGTGTAGTTCGAGTTCCCAGCGCTGCCACTTGGCGACCGAATCGGCGGCGTGAGCGGTGGCGAGGGGAACGGATGGCCAGAGAAGCAGCGCCAGCCATGCGAGATGAAATCGGATTCGCAAATGTTGAGTCATTCAGGCCGGTATCTGAACGGAATCCGGCGAGGCTGTCAAACCCGGCAGCACGGTTGCGTTGAACATTTTTTTGAGAGTATTGTCCATTCGTTGTGTGGTTAAGGTCGGGAGAATGATCGCTACGGCCCGACAAAAAATGGAAAGAGAGAAGTTATGAGCAAGAAATTAAATTTTGTTTTGGATTCAGGCGGATTGAGGAGCAACCGCCTGCTCGGGGCGGTGCTGGCGGGTTTGCTGGCGCTACCCGTTTTGGCCAAGGACGCGCCGAAGCTGTCCATTTCCGATAGTTCGGTGGATCGCGCCACGCGCGGGGTGAGTTACGCGGACGTGATTAAAAAAGTGACGCCAAGCGTGGTGACGATCGAGTCCACCCGGACCATTCAGTTGCGACAATTTCAAAACCCACTTCAGGGCGACCAGATGTGGCGTCGGTTCTTTGAACCGGATCCCGATTCGGATCAGGGGAATCAGCGGCGTCCCCGCGATCGGAGCCGAAAGTTGCGCCAAGAAAGCTTAGGTTCGGGAGTGGTCGTCACGGAAGACGGTTATATTCTGACGAACAATCATGTGGTCGAAGGCGCGGATGAAGACGGAATCATGGTGGTGTTGCCGGATGGCAAAACGAAATATCAAGCGACGGTGATTGGCCGGGATCCGCGCACGGATCTGGCGGTGTTGAAAGTGGAGGCCCAAAAGAAGCTGCCGGCGGTCACGCTGGCGGACAGCGACAAGCTGGAAGTGGGCGACGTGGTGCTGGCGGTGGGTAATCCGTTTGGCATCGGACAAAGTGTTTCCAGCGGCATCGTCAGCGCGTTGGGACGAGGCTTCGGCATCCTGGGACGGCAGGGGTATGAAGATTTCATTCAAACGGATGCCGCGATCAACAAGGGCAATTCCGGCGGCGCGTTGGTGGATGCGGAAGGCCGGTTGGTGGGGATCAACCAATCCATTGCCAGTCCGAGCGGCGGTAATGCCGGGGTGGGTTTCGCGGTGCCGGTGAATCTGGCCCGCACGGTGTTGGAGCAATTGGTTGCCGATGGCCGGATTGTGCATGGTTATCTGGGAGTCAGTTTGCAACCCCTGACCCCGGAATTGGCGGACGCTTTCAAGTTGCCCGACGCGAGCGGCGCGCTGGTGGGAGGGGTGCAACCGAATACGCCCGCCGCCAAGGCCGGGATTCGGGCCGGTGACGTGATTATTGATTTCAATGGCAAGCCGGTGACGGATTCGTCGCACCTGCGATTGTTGGTGGCGCAAACCGTCCCGGATACCGCGGTCACGTTCAAAGCGTTGCGCAAAGGCAAGGAACAGACTTTCAATGTCAAGCTGGGCGAGCACCCGGACGACGTCGCGGTGAAGGGCGGCAGCTCCAGCCAGACGGGAGACGAGATATTGCCCGCATTGTCCGGAGTGGAATTGTCCGATCTGAACTGGCGGTTGCGCCGACAATACAACATTCCGGGGCGCGTCAATGGCGCGTTGGTGACTTCCGTGGAGGAGGATTCTGCCGCGGCCCAGGCCGGACTGCGGCCAGGCGACGTGATTACGGAGGTCAATCAGCAATCAGTCAAGAGCAGCGATGAGGTTTCTGAGCAGGCGGATAAAACCAAGGGTAAAAGTCTGCTGTTGCAGGTTTACACGCAAACCGACGATCTGGAGACGACGCGGTTTGTGTCCGTGCCGTTAGGCAAAAAATAATCAAGGGTGGGGAAACTTGGACATCCAGCCGGATCGAAATGGCCCGGCTGGATTTTCCATTGGCGGGACGAAGCTGCATCGCGGCTTTGACAAAAAGTTTTGGGCAGGCATGATTTTGTCGAGCCAGCAATGACGACGACTGGCTAGATTGAATGTCAGTCCAATATAAAGATTATTACGCCATCCTGGGGGTCGCCCGCACCGCCAGTAGTGCCGACATCAAAAAGGCGTTTCGCAAACTAGCGCGCGAGTACCACCCGGACGTAGCCAAGGATAAAAAGCGCGCGGAGGAAAAGTTCAAAGCGGTCAATGAAGCCTACGAGGTCCTGGGGGACCCGGTTAAGCGGCAGCAGTATGACCAGTTGGGCGCCAACTGGAAATCCGGCGCGGATTTTCGGCCGCCACCCGGTTGGGGGCGGAGCGCCGGAGGCGGTGGCGAGCGGACGGAATTTGAGTTCAACTTTGGCGGCACGGGTTTTAGCGACTTCTTTGAACAATTGTTCGGCGGCCGCCGTAATGGTCAGTCGCGTTCGGGCGCTTCGGAAGCGGAGCCAGCGGAGCGCGGCGCGGACATTGAAGGGGATATTCTGGTTTCGTTGGAAGAAGCGATGCGCGGTTCACAACGCGCCGTGAACGTGCGGCACGCCGTCGTCTGTTCGGTCTGTGGCGGCAGTGGCCATCGCGGCGCCCGGGCTTGCGTGGCGTGTGAAGGGCAGGGGCGCGTGAGCAAATCAGAAACCTACCAGGTCAAGATTCCGGCGGGCGTGACGGAAGGCCAGCGTTTGCGCCTGGCGGGTCGCGGCGAGGCCGGATCGCGCGGTGGCAGCGCGGGTGATTTGTTTCTTCGAGTGCGTCTGGCGAAGCATCCGGACTTTGAAGTGTCCGGCCATAACTTGATTTACGAGGCGCCGGTTGCGCCGTGGGAAGCCGTATTGGGCGGTAACCTTTCCGTTCCCACATTGGAGGGACATGTGAACATCAAAGTCCCGCCGGGAACGCAGAATGGTCAAAAGTTGCGCGTGCGACATCGGGGGTTGACGTCACGGGCCGGGGAACGCGGCGATTTATTGGTGGTGATTCAGGTGGAGGTGCCCGTGCGCATCACCGAGGCCGAACGAAATTTGTGGCGCAAGCTCGCGGAAACGTCCAAATTCAATCCTCGAACCAGTCAAAACTAGGAATCAGGGAACAAGAACATCATGGCAGAGGCAAAATTGGTGGTCCTTACCGGAGCGACCCGAGGTCTGGGGCGCGCGATGGTGACCGAATTTGTGAAGCGCGGTCTTACGGTGCTGGGTTGCGGACGCAGCAACCGGGACATTGAAGGGTTGCGGGCGGAGTTTGGCGCGCCGCATGATTTTTACGCGGTGGATATTGCGTCCGATCCGGCGGTGAAATCGTGGGCGAGTTTGATCATGACTTCGCACGGGGTGCCGGATTTGATCGTGAACAACGCCGGCATCATCAACGCCAACGCTCGGCTTTGGGAGGTGAGCGCGCGCGCGTTTGACGAAGTGGTGGATGTGAATTTACGCGGGCCGGTGAATGTGATTCGTCACTTGATCCCGGCCATGGTCAAGCGCCGGACGGGTACGATCGTAAATTTCAGTTCCGGTTGGGGACGTTCCACGGATCCTGAGGTGGCCCCGTATTGCGCCACCAAATGGGCCGTGGAAGGATTGACCCAATCTTTAGCCCAAGAACTGCCATCGGGCATGGCGGCGGTGGCGCTCAATCCCGGCGTCGTGAATACCGACATGCTGCGCAGTTGCTTTGGGCGTTCGGCGGCCAATTATCCCTCACCGGACGAATGGGCGGCGGTGGCCGTTCCTTTTATTTTGAGCATCAAATCCGGTGACAACGGACGTCCATTAACCGTACCGGAATCGAGAGTGTGATCGTCGCCGCGAAAATTCTTTCCGCTTTGAAGTCGGGCTGGCTCTGCGTATAACCTCCGCGTGGCGGCGCCGTTTCCAACTCCGATTGATGCCAGCACACGCTATTGCGCGGTGTTCGGGCATCCGGTGCGTCATTCCGCTTCCCCCGCCATGCACAATGCCGCGCTCGCGGCGTTGGGACTGAACTGGCGCTATCTCGCTTTTGAAGTGCCGCCCGAGGAATTACGCGTCGCGCTTGCCGGAGCCAAGCAGATGGGTTTCATCGGATTGAACCTGACCGTGCCACACAAATTACTGGCGCTGCCCTGGGTGGATGAACTGGATGTTTCAGCCCAACTGCTTGGGGCGATAAACACCGTGCATTTCTCTCGCGACGCGACGGGGAAAATCACCAGCCGCGGTTACAACACGGATGGCGATGCGCTGATCCAGGCCGTGCAGGAAGAGTTGCGGATCAACCTGCGAAGCGCTCGCGTGCTCGTGTTGGGCGCCGGTGGCGCCGCCCGGGCGGCGGTGATGAAATTAGCCGCCGAAGGAGTCATCGAACTGGCTTTGGTGAATCGCACCCAAACCAAAGCGGAAGCGCTGGTGGATGAAGTGCGGAGGTTGTTTCCTGCAATCAACGTCCGTGTGGGCTATCCCAATGGCTCGGTGGATTTGGTGCTGAATGCGACTTCACTCGGCTTGAAACCGAATGACGCGCTGCCTGTTGATTTGACAACTTTCAGCCTGGCCCGGGCTAGGGCCGCTTATGACATGATCTATCGGCCAGCCGAGACCCCGTTTCTCCAAGCGGCGCAAGCGGCCGGATGCCAAACCGCCAATGGCTTGGGCATGTTGCTTCATCAGGGAGCGCGAGCGTTGGAGATTTGGTCGGGAAAAGTGGCGCCGCTGGCAGTGATGCGCACGGCGTTGGAGGCGAATGTTTATGGCCGATGATATTTTGAGAGCACCGATTACTGAATTGCCCCCACTGACGCGAAGCGGCGACTGGCTTGGCGCGGCTGGTCATGGGCGTTTGCCTCGTCCCTTTTCACTCACCCACTATGCTTGACACGGTATTTGATCCGGAAATCTGGGCGCGCGTGCCGTTCCATTTTTGGTCGGTGGTATTTTTCATTTTCGGCAGCATCGTCGGCAGTTTTTTGAATGTTTGCATTCATCGGATGCCGCTGGGGTTGAGTGTCGTATCTCCGCCTTCGCACTGTCCGCACTGCCATTACTCGATTCCCTGGTATCTCAATCTGCCGCTGATCACCTGGTTGATGTTGCGGGGGCGTTGCAAAAATTGTCGCGCGCCCATCTCGGTCCGTTACTTTCTGGTGGAACTGTTGACCGGCGCGCTTTTTCTCGGTTGTTGGCTGAATTACGGTCCGGCTTCCGCCCGCCTCGCGTTGATCTACTCGCTGTTTGTCGCTGGATTGATTGTCGCCACCTTCATTGACTTTGAGCATTTCATCATCCCGGATGAAATCACCATCGGCGGCACGATCGTGGGACTGGTGTTTTCATTTTATGCGCCCTTGCATGATCAAGTGACGGCGCTGGCCGGGTTCTGGCAGGGAGTGATTGGCGCGGTGGTGGGTTGGGGATTGATTTACGCCATCGTGCGGCTGGGCAAGCTGATGTTCGGTCGGCAACGAATGGCGCTGCCGGTGGATACGAAAATTATCTTTTCGGAAACGGCGGTGCATTTGCCGGACCGGGAGATTCCTTACGAGGAATTGTTTTATCGTCAGTCGGATGAAATCATCATGCAGGCCCGCACCTTGGAATTGATTGATCGTTGTTATCAAAACGTCCAGGTGCGCCTGTCGCCGCGCCGGTTGCGCATTGCAGCGGAGGAACTCAATCCAGAAGCCATTCACCAAATGGAGGCGGTGAGTACGGAGATCATTTTACCGCGCGAGGCCATGGGGTTTGGCGACGTGAAATTCATGGCGGCGATTGGCGCGTTCCTCGGCTGGCCCGCGACGTTCTTTACCCTGGTGATCAGCTCGGTGGTCGGCTCCGTGGTGGGCATCATCGGCATGACGATCCAGGGGCGGGAACGCTTTGCGCGCATTCCCTACGGTCCCTATCTGGCGGTGGCGGCGTTGATCTGGGTGCTATTGCCATTGGATGCCAAACAGGAATTGCGGGAACTATTGGCGGTACTCAATCCATTTGCCGCGCCGGGTCTGCTCTGAACCGGAAAAAATCTTGCGCGGGCCGGTCCGGTTCACTAGCGTTACCCCCTCGCTAGACGCGCGATCGTGCGTCGGGAGTTGATGGATTCAGACGTTCGGGAAACAGATCGCGCGGGGTTCCGGGTTGGTAGCTCAGTTGGTAGAGCAGTGCCCTTTTAAGGCATTGGTCCAGGGTTCGAGTCCCTGCCAACCCACCACTTCATTCGTCCTTCGCTTCAGATTTGGTAATCGAAAGTGGTATCTCCAGTGGGGTTTTTCGCCGTGCCCCGTTGCAAGGAATGGTCCACCAAAGTCAGCAAATGCGATTGAGTCATTTGCTTGTGGAAAAAGGCCGTGGCTCCGGAATTCAATGCTTCGCGAGTTTTCTTGGCCGGGTCACCAGCCGAAACCATCACGACGGGAATGTTCTTGAACGCGTCGAAGCGGTAGAGCCACGAAATGACGCGATCGCCATTCCAGGCCACGCCCGTTACGTCCACGGGCAGATTCATGTCCAGCAGCACGAGATCGGGTTTTTGTTTGCGCACGGTACGGATGGCTTCGCAACCATCACCGGCGGTCAGGACTTCAAAGCCCTCATTGGTGAGTTGCGTCGCGGCGGTTTTCCGAAACACCGGATCATCGTCCACCACCAATACTTTTTGGTTTCGCGAGGGTTTGTGCAAAATCTCGGCGGCGGCTGAATTCGACTTCGCCACCACGTGTTTGCCGGTCCCATTGCCAAAAATCCGGCGGAACCATTTGGTGCAGCTTTCTTGATCTGAGTTTGTATTCATGTGGCCCTCGCTTGAAATGAGTTGTATCACTCACTTCCAAGCTACCCTTAAAGTACGTTGTCTCAATTCGGTTACATTTAGGAACGGTGCCCCGGAAATCAGGTCAGATGGCTCCCGGAAAATTCCCGGGGCGTTTCAAGGTGCCAGAATTCGCAACGCGGATGGTTCGACGGTTACTTGCGCCGGCAGCCGCCCGGCCAGTTCGCCGTCCACTTCAAAGTGAAGCGGTTGCGCGCTGGTCAGACTGAAGGCGGCACTTTGGAAACGAAGCACGGTTGCCTCTGGCAGCCGGTTTGCCAGCAATAGCCGCCATCCGCAGCGCAGCAGAATCCACCAGCCAATTTGGGGAAAGACGCAGACCTCGAGCCAACCGTCGCTGAGCTTTGCAGAGGGGAAGATGTTAAAATTTCCGCCGTACTTGCGGCCGTTACCGATCAGGACCAAACCGCCGGTCAGGGTGCGCGCTCCATCCGTAACGCTAAGTGGAATTGATTTTTTCCGCAACGCGCGCAAGCCGGCGACGACGTAAGCCAGGGGGCCGATCTTTTTCTTTAATTGCAAATTGACCAGTTCCAGCGCGCGCGAATCAAGCCCCGCGCCGGCCAGTTGGACAAAATAATATCGCTGGCGGTTTTCGGCGGGGCCGCAAATAAAGCTGGGCAAGTCAATGCGTCGCTCGTTTTCGGCTCGCAGCGTGGCCCACGCCGCTTCCAGACGCAGGGACATTCCCAGTTCGCGGGCGAATACATTGGCCGTGCCGATGGGCAAAACCCCGAGGCGCGCGTGTTTGAAACCGTCGGGAACATCCCCGATGCCATTCAACACTTCGTTGACGGTGCCATCGCCTCCGGCGGCGATGATGGTATCGAAGCCCTCGATTACAGATTGCGCAGCCAGACGTCTGGCGTCGCCGGGCGCAGTGGTTTGTCGCAGAGCGGCTTCCCGCGCGATGTCTCCCAAGGCGCGGCGGAAATGCTGGGCTTTATGCCCCTTCGCGGCGGGATTGAAGATGACGCAGGCGCGCACACGCGACAGTTTTCCGAGTGAGCCAAACAAGTCGAGGATAAAACCGACGCGAGTGACAATCGGGACAAAAGGCGCGGGGTGTCACCGGATGATTTTGGAAAGAGATGAAGTTGATTGAGCGGTTAATCGCGAAAGAATTTTGTGATGCGGCAAAAACTTATGGAAAACCGCCGCCCAATTGAGGCAACATCTCATCATGGTCGCTGACCCTAACGAATCCAGTCCGGCGCCGAAGGCAGGAGCGGACGAGTCATCTCGTGACTTGGCCGTCGTCAAATTACAGGTGCAACAACTGCAGGACGCGCAAGCGGTATTGGAGCGGGAGAACAAGAATTTACGTTTGCTGCTCGAACGCGTGGTGGAACATCGGCAACGGTCGCATGCCGAGCTGGTGCTGTTGCTCGCGAATCTGGTCAGCAAGTTGCCGATCAACGACGTCGGCGTATTCGTCGCCAAGCTGGTGGAGCATAATACCAGCGTGGCGGAGGCTTGCGCGGCGTTCTCCAAAGGGGCGATTGACAGCGCGATTCCCCAGCCGCAGTTCCTGAAGGATTTGGAGCAATCCAAACAAGACCTGCGCGCGGCGCTCGAACCGATTGTCGCGGAGTTGCTGGAAACCAAACCGCCGTTGGAAACGGAGATGGTCAAGAAACTGGCGGAAACCCCGGAATCGTTCTTCTCGGCACCGGTCGTTCGCGCCACGCGGTGTTACCTCAAAGGCCAGTTGCCGCGCGAGCGGGTGGTTCGCGAATTTGGCGAAAAGAGTCTGGTGTTCTTTACCGATTTGACCACCGATCCGAAGCTGAATCCGCGGCCCCGGTCGGAGGAAATTGTGCTGGCGTTCAAGCCGGATTTTGAAGCGTTGTTGACGCAGGAAGCCGCGGCGGCGGGTAATCACGCCGAAGCGTTGCGTGAGTTGCATCGGCGCGTGCAGCTCAGCCGGGAGTCCACCGAAACGGCACGGCGACAGAAAGGCGCGTTCGGACGGATTACCTTTCTCATTGAATTATTGCATTTTTACGAAAACCAAAACACCGAAGCGCCGGACGTTTTGTTCGCGATGCGATTGCCGACGTTGCTGGAGCAGTTGGTGATTCAGCCCGGGCAAAAGCAACTGTCGCCCGCCGATGTCACCGCCGCCGAGGACCTGCTCGCGCATATTGTCAGTTTGGATCATCGCCTCATCGTGGTTAACAACCTGGGGAAATCTGGCGGGTTGGCGCGGGTGTTGAAATTCGTGCTTCGCCTCCGCGTGGAAAAATTATCGGACGAGGCGGATGTGGTGCGCGGCTGTGTGCGTACGTTGTTACCCGCCGCGCCGCAACCGGCACCGACCGTGGCGGAACTGGCGTCCATTCTCAAGCTGGTGCCCGACGCGGACCGGCAGAAACTGGTGGTTCAGGGCATCATGGGATCGGATCGCATGAAGCGGGTGGATGCGGAGTTGTTGGGCCGTGCGGTCGGACAGGAATTGGGTTTGAAAGGTCTGGAGGAGCAGGCGCGCGCCGCCGTGGTGATGGACCCGGAAGTGGAGCGGCAACTGGCTTGGGATCGGATTCGCGAACTGATGACCCGGCACGCGAATCCCAGTCAGATCGCCGCCGCCATCCGCGAGCGGTTACGCGCCAAATACGATGCCGCCGAGGTGCGACAAAGCTGGCTGGTGCTGAGCGAGGTCGAGCCGATTCTTTTCATTCGCGTCTTCTGTCAGTTGCCCTACCTCGAGGATGGCCGCACTGATCCAATTGCCCAGGCGGTGTTGGAAAGCTACGTCACTCGGCTGGTCCATGAAAAATACGCGACGACTTACAACAAAGTGTTGACGAGCCTTAAAAGCATGTTCAAAGCCCGGGCTGATAGTCCGCTGCTGTTGAATTTCATGGCGCTGGTGAAGTGGGTGCAACCCACCATCGCGCAGAAGCTATCGGCGGAAATCGGGTCGCCGGCTTGAGCCGGAATTCGAACTGCCGCCACCTGAGCCGTCACCGTGGCTGATCGCGTTGGGTTGCGGCAGGGTCGCGATATTCCAATGCCAGCAGGCAGACGTCATCTTCAAAGTGTCCGTCCGCGGCGAATTTTTTGGTTTCCCGCAACAGGGCGTTGACGACGCGGTGAACCGGAAGCGATAGGTATTTCTTAGCAGCCGCCAGCAGCCGCTCGCGTGAGTAGAGCGAGTCGTCCGAAGCTTGAATCTCGTAAAGGCCATCCGTGAACAGCATGACGGCATCGCCGGGTTGCAATTGGATTTCGGAACTTTGATACGCATGTTGCTCGAACAGTCCGAGCGCCGGCTGACTTTTCGCTCCGGCTTGGTTTTTAATTTCCTCGGCCAGTCTGGCGGAGCGACGCAGCAGAAACGGTTTGGGATGTCCGGCGTTCACATAGCGCATCTGACCGGTGGCGGCATGAACCACCATAAAAAAGGCGGTCGTCAAAATGGAAGCGCCGCTCGGTTTGAGGATGGCGAACAGTTCCGCGTTCAACTCCGTGATGAACCGCCCCGGATCGTGAGCCAGCGGGCGCAGGTTTTCCACCAGCGTGCGAATCATCATGGTGATCAGCGCCGAACGCACGCCGTGCCCGGCCACGTCACAAAGAAAAACCGCCACTTCCTGATCGGAGATCGGCGTGATGCTGAAGAAGTCTCCGCCCACGGTGCCGCTGGGCAGATAGCGATGCGTAAATTGGAACGCGCTGTCCTTGGCGGTCGCGCCTCGGGGCAAAACCGGATATTCCTGCGGCAACATGGCGAACTGAATTTCGCGCGCGGTTTTGAGGTCATTTTCCAGTTGCTCGTTCTTGCGCCGCAATTGTTCCTCGCTGGCGGCAAGATCATCCCGGGCCTGGTTGAGTCGTTCCTGCGCCAGTTTTTGTTCCGTGATGTCCCAGAAAATTCCCTGCACGCCAATGACGGTCTGGTCCTTGCCGTACAGCGGCGTCTTCACCACCTGAACGTAACTCTTGTTTTGTCCCAGCGGTTGGTGCTCTTCGACGATGCTCAAGGTTTGTCCGGTCGCCATTACGCGTCGGTCGTCCGCCTGGTACTGTCGGGCTAATTCCACCGGAAAGAAGTCGAAGTCCGTTTTGCCGAGGATCGCCTCGAGGGGCACGCCGTAATGATCGCAGTAGTGCTGATTGGCGAAGGTGAAGCGCCCCTGCAAATCTTTGCGAAACACATTTTGCGGCATGGTTTCCACCAGCGAGTGGTATAACGCTTCGGATTCCTTGACGCTGTCTTCCGCCTGTCGCCGGGCGGTGATGTCCTCCACGGTCCCTTCGTAGTACAACAACTGACCGCCCGCGCCGCGGATCGCCCGGCAGTTTTCAGAAATCCAGATGATGCTGCCATCCTTGCGAAAGATTTGGGACGTGAAGCCGACGATGACGTCGCGTTGCTGCATGAGCTGTTGGAATTGCTCGCGCCGACCTGGCGCCACATACAAGCGCCGGCCAATGTCCGTGACGCTTTGCATCAATTCTTCCGGGGTGGCGTAACCGTAAATTCGCGCCAGCGCCGCGTTGGCCAGGAGGTATTGTCCGTCGGGCGTGGTTTGGAAAATCCCTTCCGCCAGATGATCGAAGATGCTGTGATATTTTTCCTCCTGGGCGATCAGCGCCATTTCTGATTCGTGCCGCTCGATGGCGTAGCGGATCGAGCGCCGCAGATTGCTCAGCGTCAATTGGCTTTTGACGAGGTAATCCTGGGCTCCGGATCGCACCACTTCCGTCACCACCGAGTCATCATCCGCCGCGCCCAGCACGATGATCGGCGTTTGCGGCGTGACTTTTTGGAGCACGGTCAGATTGGCCGGGCCGGCGCCATCAGGCATGAACAGCTCCAGCAGGATGACGGCAAATTCTTCGCGCGATATCAAATCCAGCGCCGCCGCCAGCGAGGTTGCCACCGCGATGCCGCTGCCGCTTTCGCGCGCCTGCTCCAACATGCCACTCACCGTGTTGGCCACGACCACATCGTGCTCGATCAACAGGAGTCGTAACGCCTGCCGTCGCGAGATCATCGCGGTGTTATGAAAATCCAGTCCGACCATGCTTTGAGGAGATTTCTCCCGCCTCCATAAATGGCAGGCTCGCGGCCCGGCGGCAAGCGCATTGGAACGCTCCGCCGCATCTGGAAAGTCTGCTTTTCAGTTGATTGGGTTTTCAGCTATGCTGTCCGACGCATAACCTTATGCCGAGTGTTTACATCAAGACTTATGGTTGCCAGATGAACGAGCGCGATAGCGAAGCCGTCGCCGCGCAGTTGGTGGCCAAGGGTTACACGCTCGCCGCTTCCGAATTCGAGGCCGACGTCGTGTTGCTCAATACTTGCAGCGTGCGGGATCACGCCGAGCAGAAAGCCATCAACAAGATGGAAAACCTTACCGCCAACATTCGGCGTCAGCGTCCGGATGTGATTTTCGGGTTCATGGGGTGCATGGCCCAAAGCCGCGGTCAGACGTTGATTGACCGGTTGCCGGACGTGGATCTCGTGGTGGGCACGCAGAAATTCCATCATACCGCCGATTACCTGGACGAACTACTGCAAGGGCGCCGGGAAAAAATCGTGGACACCGGGACGGAGCGGGGGAGTGAAGCCACGGTGAAAGAGCATTTGCTCAACGGCACCGCAAAACATAAATCCGTCACCGCCTTTGTCAGCATCATGCAAGGTTGCAATCAATACTGCACCTATTGCATCGTGCCTTACACCCGCGGCGAGGAACGCAGCCGTTCCATTCCGGACCTTGTGGCCGAGTGCCGCCAGCTTGTTGCGCAAGGGGTGAGGGAAATCACTTTGCTCGGCCAGATCGTTACCAGTTATGGCAAACGGTTTAAGGCACAAAGCGCGACCGCAAACGGGCAGGTGGCCGCGCCGGGATTCGATCCGCACTCGGATAAAAGCGCTTTTGTGCAACTGATCGAGGCGGTTCATGCCATCGAAGGTTTGGAACGAATCCGATTCACCTCGCCTCATCCCAAAGGTTACGGCGATGATTTGGTGGCCGCGTACGGGCAATTGCCCAAGTTGATGGCGAGCGCGCATCTACCGGTGCAGAGCGGCAGTGATCGCGTGCTCAAATTGATGCACCGGGGCTACACGCGCGAGCGTTTCCTTGAGATCGTGGGCAAACTGCGCGCCGTGTGTCCGCACCTGGGTTTGACCACCGACATCATCGTGGGCTTTCCCGGTGAAACGGAGGAAGACTTCGCCGCGACCGTGTCGCTGTGTCGCGAAGTTGAATTTGATAATGCGTTTCTCTTCAAGTATTCGCCGCGCAAGGATACGCCGGCAGCCACGATGCCCGATCCCTTGCCGCAGGAAGTGATTGAAGCGCGCCACGCACGTTTGCTGGAGGTGGTGAATCAAATCGGCCGGCGCAAATACGAGGCGTTTATTGGCCGCAACGTGCAAATTCTGGTGGAAGGGCCGAGTCGCCGCAACCAGGCGCGCATGATGGGGCGCACGCCGTGCAACAAGCTCGTTCTGTTCGACGGCAGCGAGCGCCATCGCGGGCAATTGATGGACGTGCGGATTGTTCGCACGGGCAATTTCACGCTTTACGGCGATCCAGCCATCATCGGCTTGTAGTCGGGGGAGAACGGTCGCAGCAGCTTTCGTAAGCACGCCACCCCGCTTTAAGGGCGGAGGTTACGGCAATAATTTTCCACGATAAAATTTCTCCGGACGGATTTCATTTTCCGGGTCCAGATACCAAACCTGACCGGTGAGATTGGTCACTGTGGCCAGGGCATCCCAGTTCAGGAAGTTGGTGGAACTCTCAATGACATAACGGTCGCCGGGAGTGCCGCTGAGTTGTAGGCGCATCTGACCATTCGCAAGTTGCGGCAGGGAAAGTTGTGGGCGCACGGATACGGTGAGGAGGGCGGTCGCGCTGGTGGCCTGCCCAAAGCGGCTGCTGACCACGACGGAATAATTTCCGGCGTGCAACGGTTCAACATTCGTGCGGGTGAAGATGTTGCTGCCTTCGCGGTCGCCGTTCGAGCCTCCGAGGGTCGGTTTGGAATAGACATTCGAGCCATTGTGTTGCCATTGATACAGCAGCACGGGTGATCCGACGGCTTCAACCGTGAAGGTCACGTCACTACCTTCAAGCACCCGTTGACTTACTGGCGACGCGAGAATCACCGGCGGTTCGCCGATGGTCAGCGTCGCCGCGGCACTGATCACACTGCCGTACGCATTGGACACGGTGACGGTGTAACTACCCGCCTGATTGGTTTGCACCTCGGAGAGAATCAGACTGGCGCCATCGCCACCGAGCCAATTGGTGCCGTTGAAGCGCCATTGATAAGAGAAGGGGGGCGTACCGTTGGCCACGACATTGAAGGTTACGGTCGAACCCACCGCCACAGTTTGACTAAGCGGCTGACTTCCAATGGTGGGCGGATACGTGATCTCGCTCGCCAGAAAATCAATGGCCTCCGCGTCCGGCCCCACGCTTACAGGATTCGTGAAGTTCGCCTGCGTGAACGCATAATCATAACGGCTGGCCGCGACGGTATAAGCTCCCGCCGGCAGACCGGGGATCGCATAATTTCCGTCCGCATCGGTGTAGCCCATGCGTGTGCTGGAGACGTAAACCCGCACGTCGGCCAGTGGGTTTCCATCGCAATTGATCTGGCCGGAAATGCGGAATGTGGTCGGCGCGCCGACTCGCACGGTGACCCAGCGGCTGGTCGAGCCGCCTTTCATATCGCTGACCACGCAGCGGACCAGATAATCACCTTTCGTATTCCAATTTTTCGCGGCGATCGGGCTGTTGGTGCCGAAGGTTCCGTCGCCGAAGTCCCAATAGTAAGCCAGAGTGTCGTCGTCGGGATCCGTCGCGCTGGCGCTGAAACTGGCCGTCTCGTTCAAGTCCAGTTCCGTGGCGCTCGCGGTCAGGTTGAGTTGCGGCGCGTGATTCATCGGGAAAGCGCCCAGGTTAATCACCACGTCCAACGATTCAGGTGAGGTGCCGCCTTTACCGATGGTGGTGATGTGGATGCCAGCGTCGAAGTCCGAGAAAGTGCGTCCGAGCCCCAGCGCCGAGTCGCTTTTGCCGTCGGGCGAGCCGGGCGTGGTATCGAGCAGTTGGCTTTTCTGATTGCCATTTTGAGCCCAACGCAACCCGGCGCCGCTCATCAGCCATTTGTTGCTGGTAAATTTCTGCCGAAATTCCACCCAGTAATTCGTGCTGCTGTTTTTGATGATCTTCAACCCGCGCAGACCGGTCGCGTTCGGATTATCATGGCAATAGACCCGATACGTGCCGCTGGTGCTGACGGTGAGCACTTCATTCGTGGTGAGCCAGTTTAGATAATGTTTATAGCGCGCGTTGAAATGATTGTTGCCCGCACTGGCCGCGCCCATCGTGTCGAAACTATCGCCATACTCCGTGCTCGTTCCCGGTCCGATGATGCTGGCGCCGCTGGTGTTCCAGAAGTTGGCGTGGTTAAGTCCGAAGTTGTGTCCCAGTTCGTGCCCGGCGACCCCCGTGCTGAAATTATTTCGCAACCACGCCCCGGCACCGCCCACATACGCCAAGCCGGACCAACTGAATCCCGGCACTGCGCCCATGCAGATGATGTCAAAATTAAAATTGGTCAACGCGTAGCCCGCTGCCGTGGCCGCCGCGCGCGCTTCCGTCCGTAGCTGGTTGTAATAATTGTTCGTCCCGTAATAGGCGGCCGGATGCTCCATCCGAAAGACGGGGGTGTAATCCGAACCGAAACCATTCGAAGCAAAGCTGGCGCGGCCGTATGACATTTCCCGATAAAACTTGTTCAAGTTGTTGACCAGATTGGTGACGCCGCCATCGCTCAAATTGACTCCTTCCAAATCCGGAAAGTCCACACGAATGAACAGGAGCTTTTTCTCGCCTTCAGTCCAGGCGGTAGCCGATGGATCGCCGCCATCCGGTGAAGGCGGACCGCCATCCGCCGCCACGATGCTTTCGTTTTGTTGGCTGGCGTGTTCCGGTCGGCAGAAGAAAACAATTTCACCCTCGAGTTCGGCCGCCAGTTCCGCTTGGTTCGCCGCCGCCGACTGTCCGGTGATGGCGCAAAGCGGGTCGGGATTTGCGGCCAGCGCCTGAGCCGTTTCGTCTGCGTCCAGAATGCGCAGCGCATCTTCACTCAACGCGAAGAAATTATCCACCGCAATGCCGTTCAGCGCGATGTGCTGGCGCGTTGGTACGCCAAAACGCTCGCCGTACGTGTAAGTTTGATATTCCCGTTCACCGATGGTTGCGATGCGAAACGTGGGTTCAATTTCCGTTTCGTGGCCAGGCTCGGCCAACGCACCCAACACCGCCAGCGTTCCCCGCGCGCTGATGTTCTCCTCGAATAGCTCAATCACTTCGGTAGGTAACTGGGCGCGCACACCGGCGGGGACCGCGAGTTGCAATGCGCGCTCCGGAGCTTGTTTGATCAACGCTTTCAAAGCGATGCGCCGGGTCGCGGCCAGTTGGACGCCTTCCGGCAGTAAACCGGGACGCTGTTCTGGCGCGGCGACGAAGTACCGTTGCGTCCACGCTTTGAATTCGGCGAAGGCCGGTTCAACCATTGGTTGATCCCAGAGAGTTTCCCGAGTTGGCAACCAACGCTGAACCGAACGCGAAGCGGCGGACTTTGCGGGAGTAACGCGGTGGGTAGTTTGGCCCGGCTGACTCGTTGCAACCACGGGCGCGATCGGTTGATGCGATGGGTGTGGATTGGTGGAGCGCTGGTGCAGGAACAGTCCGATCCCTCCCAGCAGAAGCACCATCACCACCAGCTTATATTTCGTCTTCAGGCGCAATCTGATTATGCGAATTTGTGATTAACTAATGCACCGCAACCGCTCGAAATTTCAAGCGCGAATTATTTTCCCTGAATTATTTGCCGGCTGGAGGTGCATCCCCCGCCGCTGGAAACTTGCTCAACTTCAACCGACTATCAGGTTCACCATTTTCTTGGGGACGACAATGACCTTTTTGATCGTTTTGCCCGCCAGAAAGGGTTGCACCTTCTCGGAGGCTTTGGCGGCGGCTTCAACCGCGGCGCTCTCGGCATTTGCGGCAATTGTGATGACCGCGCGCAGCTTGCCATTCACCTGCACCGGGATTTCGATTTCGGATTCAACGAGCCGCGCGGGATCAAACGCTGGCCAGGGCGCATAGCTGAGCGACGGGGCGCGTTGCCCAAAGGTCGAGTGCAGGCGCACCCACAGTTCCTCGGTCAGGTGCGGTGCGAACGGTGCGAGCAATTGGAGAAAGGTTTTTAGTGCGACCAGCGGTTTGGTCGGCCAGTTGTGGGCTTCGTTGATGAAGACCATCAGGGCGGAGATTGCGGTGTTGAAACGCATCGCGTCGAGGTCTTCGGTGACTTTCTTGATGCACGCGTGCAGCGTTTTCAATTGCGCGGGAGTCGGGGCGATGTCGGTGATCGCGCCATCGAGCAAAATCAAATCCAGCAATTCTTCGTGCCGCTGCGCCTCGGTGGCGACCGTCTCCGCTTGTTCAAACGCCGTCTCGGCTTTTTCGTCCACGAACAAGCGCCAGACGCGACCGAGGAAACGATAGACGCCTTCGACGCCCTTGGTGCTCCACGGTTTGGAATCCTGTAACGGCCCCATGAACATTTCATAGAGGCGAAAAGCGTCCGCGCCGTATTCCTTGAGAATATCGTCCGGATTCACCACGTTGCCGCGCGACTTGGACATTTTCTGACCGTCTTCGCCAAGGATAAGTCCCTGATTCACCAACTTGTAAAAGGGTTCGGGCGTGGAGACGTAGCCGAGGTCGAACAAAACCTTGTGCCAGAAACGCGCGTAGAGCAGGTGCAACACGGCGTGTTCCGTGCCGCCGACGTAGAGGTCAACGCCGGGTTTCGTTGAATCGTTACAAGGTTGCATCGTTACATCGGCGGACGCGCTACTCGTTGTAACGCTTTCACGATTTGACGCTGTAACGCTTCCCATCCAATACGCCTCGGCTTCCTTACTGACAAAGGCGTTCGCATTTTTCGCGTCGAGATAACGGAGGTAATACCAGCACGACCCCGCCCATTGCGGCATGGTGTTGGTTTCATGTGTCGAACCGTCGGGGAGATTGACCCAATCTTTGGCGCGGGCGAGCGGCGGCTGGCCGTCGGCAGTGGGTTTGTAATCTTCCAGCGTGGGCGGCAGCACGGGCAACGCGCTTTCCGGCAAGGCCTCGTGATAAAGATTTCCGGAGGCGTCCTTTTTCCAAACGATGGGGAACGGTTCGCCCCAATAACGCTGGCGGCTGAAGAGCCAGTCGCGGAGTTTGTAGTTGATGGTCTTTTTGCCGAGATCTTTGGCTTCGAGCCACGCGGAGATTTTCGTTTTGGCTTCGGGGGTGGACAGGCCATTGAGAGAAACTTCGGCATTGGCCGAATTGATGGCGACGCCTGGTTCGCAAAACGGTTTGGCCGGAGCGCGACCGGTCCCCGGTCGCAGCGCATCGCCGAGGCCGGTGGATTTCGGAGGTTCGTGAGTTGCGGCGGTTTTGGTTGGAGCGCGACCGGTCTCCGGTCGCAGCGCATCGTCGGGGCCGGTGGATCTCGGGGGTTCGTGAGTCGCGGCGGTTTTGGTTGGAGCGCGACCGGTCCCCGGTCGCAGCGCATCGCCGAGGTCGGTAGATTTTGGAGGTTCGTGAGTCGCGGCGGTGTCGGAGGCGCTGCGGGCGGAGACCGCCCGCGCTCCGTCGCTTTCGGTGGGCTGCACGACTTCGACGATTGGCAGCGCAAACTTTGTGGCAAACTCAAAATCCCGATCGTCATGCGCGGGTACGGCCATGATGGCGCCGGTGCCATAGCTCGCCAAAACGTAGTCGGCGATCCAGATGGGAATTTTCTCGCCGTTGACGGGATTGATGGCGTAAGCGCCGGTGAACACGCCGGTCTTTTCTTTTGCAAGTTCGGTGCGTTCCAAGTCGGACTTACCGGCAGCGTAAGCCTTGTAATCTTCAACGGCTTTCTTTTGCTCGGCGGTCGTGATTTGCGGAACAAGTTTGTGTTCCGGCGAAAGCACCATGTAGGTCGCGCCAAACAACGTGTCGGGGCGCGTGGTGAACACGCAAATTTTTAAAGCGGCAACCGACAATCGGGAATCGGCAATGGCAAAGTCCACCTCCGCGCCTTCGCTCCGGCCAATCCAGTTGCGCTGCATTTCCTTGAGCGAATCGCTCCAGTCAATCGTGTCGAGATCGTGGAGCAGACGTTCGGCGTAGGCAGTGATACGGAGCATCCATTGGCGCATCGGCTTGCGGATGACCGGGAAGCCGCCAACTTCGCTTTTGCCATCAATGACTTCCTCGTTGGCCAGCACCGTGCCGAGTTCGGGGCACCAGTTCACCGGGGCTTCGCTGACGTAGGCAAGGCGTTTGGAATCGCGATACGTGCGGCGGCGCTCTTCGAGAGTCGTTGCATCGTTACAAGGTTGCATCGTTACATCGCGCGGGGCGTCCGTCGTTTTAACGTTGGAACGATTTGACGATGTAACATCCAACTCCGCCGGATACTTCAGCGTCTCAATCGGTTCGGCCTTGTTCGTCTCGGGGTTGAACCACGAGTTGTAGAGCTTCAGAAAAATCCATTGCGTCCACCGGAAGTAATCGGGATCGGTTGTATTGACCTCGCGCGACCAATCGTAGCAGAACCCGAGGCTTTGGATCTGGCGCGTGAAGTTGGCGATGTTCGCCTCGGTGGTCTTGCGCGGGTGCTGGCCGGTTTTGACGGCGTATTGTTCGGCGGGCAGACCGAAAGCGTCCCAACCCATGGGGTGCAGCACATGCCGACCGCGAGCGCGTTGGTAACGGGCGAGAATATCCGTGGCCGTGTAACCCTCCGGATGGCCGACGTGCAAGCCCGCGCCGGACGGGTAGGGGAACATGTCGAGGATGTAAAATTTGGGCGGGGCCTGGCAGCTCGCCACCTTTTCGCGGGACATGGAATCCGCGCCGTGCCGAAGTGCGAACGGATGATTGGCGGGGATTTCGTCACTGGGATTAAACGCGCGGAAGGTTTGTTGTTGATCCCAAAACTGTTGCCATTTCGGTTCGATTAAATGAAACGGATATTGTCTGCGGCGGCTCGCCATAAAGTCGGCAGTCTATGTTGCGAACGCCAAAGTCTAAAGATTAAATTCACCCGCTGCGGCGTGAAGGCGGAGCAAAGTTTTTAGTTTCACTTCGATTTTGCGTCTGGTTAATCTAGCGCGGTCATCGGAACGACTTAATCGAACTTTTCAAACGAATGACGTGGGTGCAACCATTTGGAAGTGCTGATTTGATGCCTGCGTTGGCGTGGGCGCTCGGCGCCTATCTGCTGGGTGGATTTGCCACGGGGTATTATTGGGTGCGGTTGCGTACGGGCCAGGATATTCGCGATTTGGGCAGCGGCAGCATTGGCGCGCGGAACGTGGGTCGCTTCACCGGGAAGACTGGCTTCTTTATTACTCTGCTGGGAGATTTTGGTAAAGGCGCGTTGGCGGTGCTAATCGCCCGTTTCTTTGCCAATCATCCGCTGATGCCCTCCGTCGCCTTGTTGTGGGTGGTCGTCGGGCACATCTGGCCGGTCACGCTGGGATTCCGGGGCGGAAAAGGCGTGGCGACATCCTTGGGTGGATTGTTGTGCTTCGATTACCGGATGGCCTTGATTTACGCGGCGATTTTTTTGCTGAGCTTGGTGGTGACGCGCCGCGTCGTGCTGGCGAGTTTGGTGGCGTTTCTCCTCCTGCCTGCGGTGGGGTATTGGCAGCAGAGCGCGCATTTTGAAATCGGCGTGTTGGCCGCGATTGCGGTGGTCGTGATTTTTGCTCATCGCCAGAATCTTCTGGAAGAGTTTCCCGCGCTCTCTCTGCGTCGCTCTTTGACGGATAAACCCTGCGCTCCCAAGACATGAATAATTCCCGCACGCCACTGGTGTTCAAATTTGCAACCGAAGATTGGGAGTTTGAGCAGATTCACCGACTGAATTACCGCACCTTTGTGGAAGAAATTCCGCAGCATCACGCGGCGCCCACGCACCGGCTGGTGGATAAGTTTCACGCGGAAAATACTTACCTGATCTGTTTGGAAAGTCAGAAGCTGGCCGGGATGCTGGCGGTTCGCGGCCAACGTCCATTTTCGCTGGATCAAAAATTGGAACGTCTCGATAGCTATCTACCCGCCCAGCGGACGATTTGCGAAATCCGGTTGCTGGCCATCGAGAAAAAGTTTCGCGGTTCACGGAGCGGTCAGATTCTTTCGGGCTTGCTGGCGTTGTTGTGGCAGCACGGCGTGGAACGCGGTTACGATCTGGCCATCATCTCCGGCACCACGCGGCAGATGCGCCTGTATCAGCATCTGGGGTTTGTGCCGTTCGGTCCGTTGGTCGGCACTGGCGAGGCGCAATTCCAACCGATGTACGTGACGTTGGAAACGTTTGAAGTGACCGCGCGCGAGTTTCTGCGTTCGGCGCCCGCCAAATCATTTCAACCCAGCGCGGTGAATTTTCTGCCCGGCCCCGTGACGGTGCGGCGTGAAGTGCGCCGCGCCTTCGAGCAAGCGCCCGAGTCGCATCGCGCGGAAAGTTTCAAACAAGATTTTTGTTTAACCCGGGAATTGCTGTGTGGTTTGGTCAAGTCCCGCCAGGTCGAGCTGTTCATGGGTTCGGGCACACTGGCCAATGACGTGGTTGGCGCGCAGCTCTCCTTGTTGTCGGGAAGGGGACTGGTTCTGAGCAATGGCGAATTTGGTGAGCGGCTGGCGGATCAAGCCCGTCGCTTCCAATTGAAGTTCGAAGCCTTGGAGTTCGGCTGGGGGCAGCCGTTCGATCTGGCGTTGGTGCGCGAACGGCTTTCCCAATTGCCGGCGCCGAGCTGGTTGTGGTGTGCGCATTGCGAAACGTCCACCGGAGTGCTCAACGATCTGGACGCGTTGCGCGAGTTATGCGCGTCGTACGGCACCAAACTGTGTCTGGACAGCATCAGCAGCATTGGCACGATGCCGGTGGATTTGAGCGGGGTGTACCTGGCGTCCGGCACGAGCGGTAAAGGATTGCGAGCGTATCCCGGCATCTCGATGGTGTTTTACCATCATGCGGTCGCGCCAGCGGAGCAACGGCTGCCGCGGTATCTGGACCTGGGTTACTACACCCATGAAGCCGGCATCCCGTTTACCTTCTCCTCCAATTTGCTGCACGCCTTGCAGGCCGCCGTACGCGGGGTGAACTGGGATAAACGCTTCGCGGAACTGGCAGCCACTTCGGCTTGGTTGCGTCCCAAACTGGAGGAAATGGGCTTTCAACTGGTGGGCCGCTCCGCCCGGACCTCCCCGGCGGTTCTCACCATCGCGCTGCCGCCTGAGTTGAATTCCGTCACCGTCGGCAGCCTGATGAAGGAATCCGGTTTCCTGCTCAGTTTCAACAGCAGCTATCTGCGCGAGAAAAATTGGATTCAAATCTGTCTGATGGGTGAGATCGCCCACGAGAAAGTGGTGGCGCTGACGAACGCGTTGAATCGAGCGTGTCGGATCAAGCCGGATGCAGTTCAAGTTCACGGTTAGTTGGAATGGTTGCGCTTTCTGGCTTTCAAAGAAAACGGCTAAAAGAACGCGCCGATGGCTGAGTTTGGCGCTTTTTGCGACCGGGGCACTGGCAGTGTAGGGTAGTGCTTCCGTTCCTGATTACCTTCCGCCTTTGTTGAAAATACGCAAAGGAGTGTTTTTCTTGGGATTGGTATCTTGCTGCTGGCTTCTCAGTGCGGTGCTTGGGTTTGTCGCTTTAACGCGTGCGAAAAAATTCGGGCATCATGAGTCGCTTGGGAAGTATTGGATACTGGCTGGATTTCACAGTTTCTTTAGTGCGTTGTCAGTATTGGGGTTGTTTGTGACAGCCTTTTTCTACGCCAAATTTCAGGCTGTGGATAAACAGCAGATGAGAGAAGAGGCTGCGTCTATTCGCGCAAAGTTTGGAGAAGGGCAGGCTTATGATGTCGAAATGGCGAAACGCATTGGCAAGCGATTCCAATGGCAACTGAATGAAATCCGAAAGAAATATCAATTGGCCGGGGCGGCGTTGACCAATCCGGTGATTCTTGATATGGCCGGGATAACCGATGTGGGTGAGATTGGGAATCGAATTGAAACCATTCAGGATTTCATTATTGCGTCTCGGGAACTGCGCGATTTCAGCAAAAACTCAACCGCGATTTACAAGTACGAGGTGAGTCGGCACGTTCTCTCTGAAACAGCGCGACAAGAGGTTCTCAAAGGGTTTCTGGATCGTACGGAAAAACTGAATCCAACAATCATTACAATGCGTGACGCCGAACTGCACAAATGCGACGCGATGCTGAAATTGTTAAAACTGTTGGAAAAAACATGGGGACAATGGGAATGGGATTCGGTCAAAGGTGGCGTGATATTCGACACTGATGCACAGACGAAAAATTACGCTGCGCTTGTGGCTAAAATAGAAGCAGCAGAGACAAGAATGAATGAACTTCAAGACAAACTCGCTTCTCTCCAGCAAGCTACCAAGTGAGGTTGACGTTTGAAAATAGCCCGGCGTTTCAACGCCGGGCTATTGCCGGACGTTCCTTCGGAACTGCGGGTCGGGTGCCAACGCCATTGGCAGCGCCGTAGGCGCGGTATATTTGTAGTTACGGCGTAGTTGTTTGCTCAAGCTCCGTTAGGAGCGGCATGTTGTGTCGCTCCTAACGGAGCTTGAAAATTCTTTTGTGCTGGTTCTACAAATATGCCGCCCCTGACGGGGCTGGGAAAAATCATGCGCCGCTCTTCATCGGCCAGTTGGTGGCAACCATTTCTTTGTAGCCGCCAACGAGTGAGGCGACGTTTTTGTAACCCATCTTTTGCGCGGCGTCGCAGGTCAGCGCCGAACGAAATCCGCCGCCGCAATACATGATGATTTCCGTGTTCTTATCGGGATAAAGCTTTTCCAGATCGCGCTCGAAAATTCCCTTGCCCAGATGCGCGGCGGCGGCGGCATGACCGGCGTTCCATTCGTGGTCTTCGCGCACATCCAGCAACACGACCGTGGGATGGGCCGCGAGCCGGGCGCGGGCTTCGACAGCGCTGATTTCCGTGGCGCGCTTTTTGGCGTCGCTGACGAGGGCGAGAAAACCGGGTGAATGATCCATGCGGGCAAAGTAAGCCGGGCACGATTGCGGTCAACGAAATTAACCGCGGATGAACGCAGATGGATCGTCTGCCAAAATTCGTGTCAATGCGTGTTTATTCGTGGTTGAAGTCCTCACCTGCGGATTCGTGCCTTTTCATCCGAGTGATTTGCTCTATGCTGCGGTCATGACTTTGCTTGAGCAAATGACGCAACTCGCGCGGCAGGCCAAAGCGGCTTCGCGAGAACTCGCCCGGCTCTCGACGACTGAGAAAAACAACATCTTGATCGCCATGGCCGGCGCGATTGAGTCGAGCGCCGCGACCATCAAGCGCGCCAACGCGTTGGACATGGATTTTGGTGCCAAGTCCAATTTGTCCAAGGCAATGTTGGACCGTTTGCGGTTGGACGACAAACGCATTGCGGGCATGGCCAAAGGGCTGCGCGAAGTGGCGGCGTTGCCGGACCCCGTTGGCCGGATTTTAGCCGAACGCGAGCGTCCGAATGGTCTGAAACTGCAAAAAGTTTCCACGCCGATTGGAGTGGTGGTGATTATTTATGAGTCGCGCCCGAACGTCACCGCCGATGCGGCCAGCTTGTGTTTCAAGTCTGGAAACGCGACGATTTTGCGCGGCGGCAAGGAGGCCTTACATTCCAACCAAGCCATTGCCACGGCGATGATTGCGGCCGGGCGGCGAACCCATGCGGCTTTTCCCGAGCACGCGATTCAGGTCGTGCCCGTCACGGATCGGGAAGCGATTCCCGCGTTGCTCTCGTTGACGCAATACGTGGACCTTTGCATGCCGCGCGGCGGCGAGGGCCTGATTCGCGCCGTGACCGAGTGCAGCAAGGTGCCGGTCATCAAACATTACAAGGGCGTCTGTCATGTCTTCGTGGATGCCGATGCCGATCTCAACATGGCGGAGGAAATTGTGTTTAACGCAAAGACGCAACGTCCCGGTGTCTGCAACGCGGCGGAGACGCTGTTGGTGGATCGCAGTATTGCGACCGTTTTTTTACCGCGGATTGACCGGCGTCTGGCCGAGCAGAAAGTGCAATTGCGCACGGATGCGGCAAGCGGTGACGTGTTGCGGCCCGCGCATTGCGTTTCGCAGCCCGCCCAGGAATCCGATTGGTCCACCGAATACAACGATTACATCATGAACGTGCGGGTGGTGGATGGCGTGCAAGGGGCGATTGACCACATCAACCATTACGGCTCGGCGCACTCGGACAGCATCGTGACCGGCAACGAAGCGCACGCGAAACGTTTCTTGAACGAGGTGGACAGCGCGACGGTTTATTGGAATGCGTCCACGCGATTCACGGACGGCGGTGAGTTCGGGATGGGTGCGGAAATCGGTATCAGCACGGACAAGATTGGCGCGCGCGGACCAATGGGTTTGGAGGAGTTGACCAGTTACAAATGGCTCGGCTTGGGAAGCGGTCAGATTCGTTACTGACGCCGACCCCGACGCAACCACACGCCGGCCAGTAACAACAATCCCATCACGCTGGGTTCGGGCACGAGCGTATAACCGAGGGCGTGGAACGCTTGCAGATCGGCTTCCGTCACCGTCATAAGTTCGCCCGGACTGAGCGTGGGATCCATGAGGCCGAAACCGGGGACCGCCTGCCAGTGACTGGCTTGATAACCGTCGCCGTAGGTGATGCCGGTTGAAAAAAACGCCAGCGCGGTCGCGCCTCCATCCAGAGACAGGTATTTGGGACGATTATCGGCCGTGTAATCGGTGGCGCTCAGGGAGAAACTTTCTTCGGAGTAACGGAACAAATCCAGCAGGTTGGAGCTGAACGCCGAGTCCGGCAGTACGCCCCCGAGTTGATCCACGTCATCCACGCCGCTGATGAAACCCAGCGCGTGACCCAGTTCGTGCATGGCCGCACCGATGAAATCAAACTGGCCGAACCCGATGCCGTCCGTGCGGTTGAAATCAAAGTTCAGGTCCGAATTAAAATAAATCGTGGCATCCGTGAGGGTGACCCCGGTTAACAGCCCCAGCGCTTTGGCGTTGGCCGTCGTCAGCCCCACGCGATCCATCGTATCCAGATAAGGAATGGCGCTGTTGACGCCGTTGGGGTTGTTGCTGGTGTGATTGATCAAACGGGTATAGCTCGTGACCGGCGTGGCCGCTGGGGTCGCCGCGTGCGCAGTGGCCAGCGCGCCTTGCGTTTCCGCATAAGAATACTCCCGAAACTCGCTGCCGGTTTGCGCCACGACCTGACTGCCAAGCGAACTATAACCGATTTCGATGTTGAGGGTGATGTCGTTGGCCAGGAGTGCAGACCAGCGATTGGCCGCACTGGTGAAACCGTCCAACACCACCTGCGGCAGGTCCGAATCGTGAATGAGATTGAACACGACATTGCCGCGCGCCGAGGGCAGCAATCCGCCAGCGATGAGCATCGCCAGTACACCACGGTGTGACCACGATTGGAGCATACGACTAAATCCCGGGTTTGACGGAACGCCAAAAGTCTGATGGAAAAGGACCGCCGCGACAACGGAAACTTTTGGCTAATTTGAGGGCTGCAATTTGCCAATGGCGGTGCGCACAAAATGCCGCAGGCTCATCGTCGTATGGTCTTCGATCATGCCGATTTCAACGCGCGGGCTCCGCGGCGGTCAGGTTGGGATTAAGTTTTGGCGCTCGCCGGTTGAGAGCGGGATAGGGACAAGCCAAGCTCTACTCCAATGGGTTATTTCGGCTTCAATTGCGGGAACAGGATGACGTCCCGGATGCTTTCCTGTCCGAGCAACATCATGCAAAGTCGGTCAATGCCGATACCAATACCGCCCGCCGGCGGCATCCCATGTTCGAGCGCGACGAGGAAATCTTCGTCGAGCTTTTGTTGTTCGCCGCCGGCTTGATGTTCCAGCGTGGTGCGTTGCTGGATGGGATCGTTCTGTTCCGTGTAGCCAGGTGAAATCTCTTGTCCGTTGATGCAGCACTCGAAAACTTCAACCGTGGTTGGATCGTCAGGAGAGAGTTTCGCCAGCGGCACAAGCTCTTTCGGCAAGTGTGTTACAAAGGTTGGTTGAATCAAAGTTGGTTCGATCAGCTTCTCGAACACCGCGCCGGTCACTTCAAAATCTTCGTAGCCTTTGGCGATGTCACCTTCCAGCTTCAAGTCTTCGATGGCGCGGCGACGGCGTTCCTCCGGCGTGACCTCGAACCAATCATTGCCCGCGACGGCGCGGACGAGGTCTTTGTATTTGGCGCGCTTCCATGGAGGGGTAAGGTCAATTACCTTCTCATCACGTTTCTCTAAATCGGACGAAGGGAGAATGTTCACTACATCCTCGGCTGTTTTCCCGCTTTCAGTGGCCGCGGCCACAACAGTCCGTGCTGGAGATATTTTCTCGTGTTTGATCACCAGCGTTCCCAAAACTTTCTGCGCTACATGACAAATAAGCGATTGCACCAGTTCCATCATCGTCGCGTAATCGCCGAACGCCTGATACGCTTCCAACATGGTGAACTCGGGATTGTGGCGGCGGGAGAGGCCCTCGTTGCGGAAGTTCTTGCCGATCTCGAACAGCTTATCAATGCCGCCCACGAGCAGTCGCTTGTGATACAGTTCAATCGCGATGCGCAGATAAAATTCACAGCCGAGTGCGTTGTGAAAGGTCTTGAACGGTTGCGCCGCCGCACCGCCGGGAATTGCCTGCATCGCGGGCGTCTCGACTTCCACGTAGCCGCGACTGTGAAAGAACTGGCGGATTTCGTGGATGATGGCGCTGCGTTTCAGGAACACGTCCTTCACGTCGGGATTCGCGATCAAATCCAGATAGCGCTGGCGATAGCGGATTTCCGTGTCTTCCAAACCGTGCCATTTCGCAGGTGGCGGACGCAGGGCTTTGGCGAGAATGACGAATGGCGGTGGCGGCGACGCCTCGTCGCCGGATGGTTGCGAGGGCGTAACCGCTTCTCCCGAAGGCTGCGCGGGCGCAGCCGGTACGCCGCCGAGTTTGATGCTTGGCTCGCCAGTCTTGGTGCGGAACAGCGTGCCGGTCACGCCGATGAAATCGCCCAAGTCAAGATGTGTGAACGTGTGCCAATGTTCGTCGCCCAAGACATTTTTCTGCGCGTAAACCTGGATGCGGCCGGATTGATCGCGCACGTCAATGAACATGGATTTGCCCATTTCACGATGCGCGGTGATGCGTCCCGCCACCGCGACCCGATAGCCTTCCGGGAATTGTCCCGATTCAAAACCATCGCGGGTTTCTTTGCACTGGTGATCGGGCGTAAATTTGTTCTTAAACGGATCAATTCCTTTGGCTCTCAGAGCCTCCAACTTGGCGCGGCGTTGTTCAATCAGCGAATTCGTATCATCCATCATGCCGTTGCTAATAGAACCTGAACTTCACCTGAAAACCAAGCAGGGAATCAGGTCGGGCGAAAGCGTCGGGCGAAAATATCAACTTTGCGGCGGCAGCGGGCACAAAGTTGAAAAAATGGAATGAAGATAGCTGAACTTCAGGCATAATGGAGTTTCGGGGTAGGGCGGGCCTCCAGATTTGAGACTGGAGCGTGCCAGGGAAACAGCCCGGTCCGGTGGAAAGTTGTATTGAAGAAAAGTTGTTCAAGTCGTTGGGGGTGTATCGGGGCGAAGTTGTGGCTCATGCTGTTGCTGACGTTGGGGACGACGTCCGTACGCGCGGCGGTCTTGTTAAGCGAGGAGTTTGATTATCCCAATGGTCCGATTGCCATCGTCAGTGATGGATCGTGGAACACTCATGGTGGGACGAGTGGCCAAATCATGGTCACGAACGCCGCCGTGTTACTGCAGAGCGCCGATTCGGAGGACGTGAACACGCTGGTGGGCGGGCAACCGTATCCGGCTTCGGACGACACGATTCTCTACGTGGGTTGCACCGTCAATTTTTCCACCCTGCCGACACTGAACGGAGGATACTTTGCCCATCTTAAAGGCGGAGGCACTCTCTTTCGCGCCAAATTGTTCGCCCTCAGAGCGGATGCGCCGGTCGGAAAATTTCGGATCGGGATTGCCAATGGCAGCAATACACCAAGCGCCATCGCGCCTGCTGATTTGCAGTTGAACACGGATTATCGCCTGTATCTGCGCTACGTGGTGAATACGAGCGTCGCCACGCTATGGGTTGAACCGGATTCGGAAATGGCTCCATCCGTCACCGCCACGGATGCCGTCAGTAACACGACGATTACTTCCTTCGCCTTGCGAGAGGATAGCGGCATTGGTGGCCTGGCGTTAAGCTCGTTGCGCATTGGGACGAGTTTTGCCGACGTGTACACGGGGCCGAACTCCATTCCGCCGACGTTCGTTCGTCAGCCGGTGAGCGTCGCGGCAATTGTTGGCGGCGTCGCGGTTTTCAGCGCGGAAGCGGTCGGTAGCGCGCCGTTGCAGTATCAGTGGCACTTTGACGATCTCATCATTTCCGACGCCACGAACAGCACCTTGCTGCTGGCGTCGGTGGCGACCAATCACGCGGGCCGCTACAGCGTCACCGTCGCCAACCCGGGCGGAGCCACCAACAGCCTGGAGGCGTTGCTGACCATCATTCCGCCCAACGCCAGTGGGACGTTGACCGTGGTTCATTACAATGTGAAGGGAAACTTCGCCTCGGACTGGACGACCAACGCTCCGCAAGTCCAGGCTATCGCGCGGCAATTGCGTTATCTCCAGCCGGATATCATCACGCTCAATGAGATTCCGAACGGTTCGCGGTTTGAAATGACGAACTGGATGGCCGCGTTCTTCCCGACGCATTACCTGGCGGTCAGCCCGGGCACGGATGGAGTGTTGCGGAGTGGCGTCATCAGCCGCTTTCCCTTCGTGAGCAGCAATTCGTGGCTGGCTGGCGCGAGTCTGACGAACTACGGCTACGAAGGCACCTTCACGCGGGATTTGTTTGAAACGGAGATTTTGGTGCCGGGAGCGACCGAGCCGTTGCACGTTTTCACCACGCATTTGAAATCGGCGGCAGACGCCGACAGCCAAAGACGCCGCGCCGCCGAGTGCAGCGCCATTTCCAATTTCTTCGCGACGATATTTCTTCCCACCAATGGATTCCACGCCTATTTGCTCACGGGCGATTTGAATGAGGATATTGATTTGCCGATGAGTCAGAATTTGCAGGCGATCCAGCGGCTCACCAATAATTCCCGCCTGACTTTGACCACGCCGTTGAACCCGTTTGCGCTGACCCGATTCACCCATTCCATTCAAGGCTCATTGGACGCGCGCTTTGACTACGTTCTGCCGAACGGGTTGCTTGCGTCGAACATCGTCGGCAGTCAGGTGTTTCGCACGGATCTGCTGCCGCTGCCTTTGCCGCCCGAGCTGAACCATGACGACGACTTGGTCGCCTCCGATCATTTACCGGTGGTGACGGTCTTTCGTTATCCTGATCCACCGCTGGCGGTTTCGCTCAGCGTCAACGCGCATACGGTCACCTTGACCTGGCCCGCGTTGATGGGACGCGCTTTTCGCGTCGAGGCCAGTCCAGACCTGAGCGCTTGGAACGTCGTGGCGGGCGAATTGACCGCGACGCAGGTGCAGACGACCTGGACCGCGCCCGCAACCGTGGACGCGCAATTTTATCGGGTTATCCGCTTGCCGTGATTGCGGATGGGTCGCGGCTGGCGGCGCTTAATCCTGCCGCTTCAATCCCAGTCCTGGCCTGGCGCCGGTATGCTCTCCATTCGCGATAACGGTCACTCCGTTGACCAGCACCAGCGGAATTCCCGTGGCGTAATGATGCGGGTCATTGAAGGTCGCGGGGTCGTTCACTTTTTGTGGGTCGAAGATTGTGATGTCGGCCCAAAATCCTTCCTTTAACAAACCACGATTTTTCAGGCGAAACGTCGTCGCGGGGAGGCTGGTCATTTTGCGGATGGCCTCCTCGAGTCGGAGCACCTTCAGTTCGCGAACGTAACGAGCCAGCACGCGGGCGTTATTGCCGTAGCCGCGCGGATGCGGCACGCCTTTCCCGAATTCGCGGATGCCGCTGTCACTGGCGACCATGGTGTTGGGATACTTCATGAATTTTTGCAGGTCCTCCTCATTCATGCCGTGAAAGACGCCGCTCGCACTGCCGTGCTCCTGGATTTCCAAAATCGTTTCAATCTGGTCGTCCAGCGAATCGTTGCCGCGAAGTTTCTTCGCCGCTTCCACGATGTTGAGGCCATTGAGCGACGGATCATGCCGGTACGACGCGATGACTGCGTATGCATAGTCCTGGCGGCCGCGAGCAGTAATCCTGCGTTTCATTTGCTTTACCAACGCGGCCTTTTCGTCCGGATTCTTCAGCAGCGCGAGAAACCGCTGTTGTCCGCCGTCGAAGGCGTCATCAGGAATCAACTGGCGCATCGTGGTGGAGGAAGCGGTGTACGCGTACTGGTCGTCCGTGATGTCGAGACCGCTGGCGCGGGCCGCTTCGATATAAGCGATGATTTCGTCAGCGCGTCCCCACGCTTTTTCGCCGCTCAATTTGAGGTGTGACACTTCCGCGCGGACTTTGGCTTCGCGCGCGACCCGGAACACCTCGTCCAAGGCGGACCGAATCTCGACTCCCTCGTGTCGCATGTGGCTCGCGTAGATGCCGTCGTAAGGCGCGATGACTTTGGCCAGTTCGACAATTTCCTCCGGTTTCGAAAACGTGCCGGGGAGATAGATCAAGCCGGTGGACAAACCCACCGCGCCGTTCCGCATGGCCTGCTCGACGTAATCCTTCATTTTCGCCAGTTCCGCCGCGGTGGGCGGGCGATCAAAATTCCCGCCCATGGCCTTTTTACGAACGGTGTTGTGGCCGATCAATGTGCAAACATTGGGGGCGACGCCATTACGCGCGATCGCGGCAAAAAACTCGCCGACCTCCAGCGCGGAGTCGCCGCAGTTTCCGACCACCAACGTGGTCACGCCCATGCGCAGAAAATTTTCGGCCCGGGGCATGTCGGCGACTTCATCCGCATGGGTGTGGACGTCAATGAATCCGGGCGCGACGATCATCCCGGCGGCATTGATCTCCTGCCGGCCACTTTCCGTGATCCGGCCAATTTGAACGATGCGCCCGTCCTTCACGGCGAGGTCCGCGAAATACGCCGGGCCGCCGGTACCATCAACGATCCGTCCGCCACGAATCACGCAGTCATATTCGGCGACGGCGAGGATGGGGAGAGCAAGGAAGAGAAACCCGGCGAGGAACTTATTCATGACGCAATTATGGCACCATCGTTGGCGAGTGGAAGTCAAACCAATACTTGTTAACGCGTGAAAGCGGTATAACGAGGAGCACGCCAAAGAATTGGAAATTGCCGCGCGCCGCGATCTCGGGTTGCATGTTCGAGCGAACCGATCGAACCCGAGGTCACCACATGCCACCAGTTAATCCGCATAGCGAATCCCCGCCGCCAGCCGCGCGCCGACGAAATCCAGCGCGGTGGCAACGAGCGCTTAAATTCATGGCGCTGCTGGCGCTGGGAATTGTTGTGTTGGTCGCCACCTTCATCGGACTGTTATTTCTGAAATATCGCGGCATCGTTGGCGGCAAACCGAGCCAGCCGTTGACTCAGGTTGAACCCGGAGAATTGGGTCGGTGGGTGAATCCGTTCATTGGCACCGGTGGCATCCCTTGGGTGTGCGGGAATAACTTTCCGGGAGCAATGGTGCCGTTCGGCATGGTGCGGTTGGGGCCGGAGACCGCTTCTCTGTTGATCCATGAACGGGCGCTGAACACGTCCGGTTATTACTACGGCGATGAGCGCCTGCTTGGTTTCAGCCATACCCGCCTCAATGGCACGGGGGCTACCGATGGCGGTCATTTCCTCGTGGTCCCTGTCGCCGACCCAATTGATCCTGCCGCTCGGCATTGGGATCAAGGCACGAAATTCTCGCACCGCCGCGAAATCGCTTCCCCCGGCTACTATGCGGTGGAACTGCCCGGGCTGGCGGCGTTGGTGGAACTCACGGCGACGCGGCGAGTGGGCGTGCAGCGTTACACTTTTAATGCCGGCAAAACACCGCGGCTCTTGCTCGAGGTGATGAACGCTCTGGGCGGATATCGTAGTGACACGGGCTGGGTGCGGGTGTTGCCCGCCGCGAATGAAGTCGAAGCTTCAGTGAGAACGTTTGGCACTTTTGCCGGGCGTTACGGTGGTCTCAAGGCGTACTGCGTCGCCCGGTTTGATCAATCGTTCGCCTCGTTCGCGACCTGGCAGGATGATTTGCGGTCGCCGGGACAAGCGATCGCGGAAGGTGGTCGGGTCGCCGCCGATTTCAGTTTCGCCACTGGTGAAACGCCACCGGTCATCACGCTCAAACTCGGCATTTCTTACGTGAGCCTCGCCAACGCGCGCGCCAACCTTGACGCGGAAGCGGGCGCGAAAAATTTTACGACGATCCTTGCGGAAGCGCAGCAAGCGTGGGAAGAGAAGCTGGCGTTGATTCAGATTCAAGGCGGGACGGAACGGCAGCGAAGCATTTTTTACACGGCGCTGTTCCGGGTGTTTCAGATGCCGACCATTTTCAACGATGCGAACGGCGACTACCTGGGCTTTGACGGCCAGGTGCATCGCGCCGCCGATTTTCAATATTTCACCGACCTTTCGTTGTGGGACACCTTCCGCACCACCCACCCGCTTTACACGTTGATCGCGCCGCAAGATCAGCGCGATATGATCGTTTCCCTGGTCAGGATGCTCGAACAAGGCGGTTGGCTGCCGCGCTGGCCCGCAGGCAACGGCTATTCCAACTCCATGCTCGGCACGCCTGCGGACATTGTCATCGCCGAAGCTTATTTGAAGGGCATCCGCGATTTTGAGGTCGAACGCGCCTACGCCGCCATGCGCCGAACCGCGCTCGCCCCAACTCCGCCGGGCGCGGCGTTTTCCGGTCGGGAAGGAGTGGAGCATTATCTTCAATATGGCTATTGCCCGTCCGGATTGATGGATGAATCCGTCGCGCGCACCTTGGAATTTGCCTGGGCGGATTCGGCGATTGCGAATCTGGCGGAAGCGTTGGGGCAGCGCGAGGATGCCGAGTTGTTTCGCCGCCACGCGCAGTTCTATCGCAACCTCTGGAATCCCGTGACGCAGTATTTTCAACCGCGCAATGTAGCCGGGGAGTTTTTTGAGCCGTTCAAACCACGACTCCTGACCTATTTCGACTTCAAGGGCAAATACACCCGGGACTACGTGGAGGGCAGCGCGCTGCAATGGCGTTGGGGCGCGCCTTACGACGCGGCCGGCATGATCGCGCTGTTCAAGAGTCGCGACTATTTTGTATCCGAGCTGAATGACTTTTTTGCGAAGTCCAGTTCGACGCGGGGGGCGTGGCAGCCGGGACCGTATTACTGGCACGGCAATCAACCGGACCTGCACACGGCCTATTTGTTCAACGCAGCGGATCGCCCGGACTTGACGCAAAAATGGGTGCGCTGGATTTTGGACCACAAATACGGAGACGACTACGAAGGCTTGGACGGCAACGACGATGGCGGGGCGCTCTCGGCCTGGTACGTTTTCAGCGCGCTGGGGTTGTATCCCAGCGCCGGCACGGACCAGTATCAACTCGGCGCACCACTGTTCGATCGTGCGGAAATTCGATTAAGCGGAGCACCGCTCGTGGTGGTTGCGGAGAATCATCCCCAGCAAAATCCCTATGTCGCCAAAGTCTGGCTCAACGACACGTTGCTGGATCGCACCTGGATTAGACATGCGGAGATTGCCCACGGCGGTGTGCTGAAATTTCAGATGAGCGCCGTGCCAGTTACCAAGTAATCAGATCTGGCGTTTCCCGCATCGCGCGCCTCGATCCAGTTTATGAGTCAACGCTCAGAGTTGACCATCGCTTTCGCGGCTGCCGACGCGACCCTTTTTGGCTGGCGGTTAATTTGAAACCGGGAATAGGTTTTGGCGGCGTTGCGTGGCGTCGCGCACGAAGATCGGGCCTACCGAGATACGAAATTTATCGCCGTCCATCACGGTGTTTGCGCAATCAGGCGCGGCGGGTTCATTCGCCCGGTGCGGGTAGTAGGCGTAGGCGCTTTTGACGTTGGGGAGCTGGCCGTTCACGCGCGGCGCGCTGAAGGTGAGGTTTACCTTGGGAATGCCGGAGTGCGGAATTTTAGCGGTGCTGTAAACTTCCACGAACATCGAGTGCCGCGCCCAAAAGGTGAAGTCGCTGCCTTCAAATCGCAGCCGCCCCACTTCGAACCAGTCGCCATCCTGCTTTTTCACGCGACAGGTGAACCAGGTGTTCGTCTGGCCGTCGGTCACTTCAGTGTCGCTCTTGATGATTTGGTAGGTGTAAGTGCCCGCACTCCAGTCAAAGGGGCGGCGCACGCTGGCAAATTCGCCCTCGTAACCGGCGCTTTCCACCAGGCAATCGGCACCCGCCACGCGCACGTTTTCCAAACCGACCGGAGTTTTCTTGTCGTTGGACCAACGCGAGAAGATGGCGCCTTTGCCGGGATGAACGCGGGTGCGGTTGGTGGCGTTGCGCCAGCCGTTGATGTTGGATTGCAGGCCGCCGTAAAAATCGAGTCCGTTGATTTGCGCGATGCCGCAGGGCGAAATGTAGAGGTTGTAGGTGTCGGGCACGTCGCGATCAATGGTGACGTTAACTTCCAACGAGGTGAAGTGTTTGATGGGTTGATCGAACTCCCACCAGAGGTTGACGAGATGCCAGGGCAACGGTGGCAATTTGACTCCGACCGCTTGCGCCATGACTTCCGGAGCCGGTTGTTCGCAGGATTCAGCGGCGCGCAAAGGCAGCGCGAGCAGGCACGCACTCAAAGTTAGCGCGAACTTTTGGAACATTCGGGTTGGCGTCATGGTTAGCGGGGTTGGAATGACTTCGGGAAGTGGCCTTCAACGACTCGCGTGCCATTCGGGTAGTTTGGGCAGATCCAGATCGGTGGGAGGCTGGCCGGTCGGCGGGCGATCAAATTTTTCGCCATAACGGGTGAAGCCGGGAACGAAACCGCCTTGATGCAAAAAGAATTGGCCGGCTTCGACGCCCATAAAGCGGTCCAAGCGATCGTTCTTGCCGGTCGGGTCATGACTGAAGGAGGCTTGGGTCAACTCGATCCAGCGCCCGGTTTCGGTTTGGATCCATTGGTTGCCGAAGCGTGCTTTACGCGCGAGCTGCCCGTTGGCGCCGTCGAAATTTTCGCTGAAACTATACAGCCCGCGCAACCAACTGCCGTCCTTGGGCGCTTTCCAACTCGAGATCAACATCCATTTGGCGGTATCGGGGCGAAAGTAGTAGCCAGAATAAATGGTGTGGGTATCGTCCACAGGTTTGGCGGTCACGAGGAAGCGCTGTTTTTCTCCGGTCTTCCAGGGAAACTTCAAGTGACTGTGGCCGCCCGTGCCTTCATTGCCAAAATCGCCGGAATACACGTCCTCGCCCTTGGCGATCAAGGTGACACGATCCGCCGTGGCCACTTTGTCGCGATCCACTGCTTCATCGCCGCTATCCCAGACGCTAAAAATAATGCGGCGTTCCGTCGGGCTGTTGACCTGCATGCCAAAATAGCCGCGATGCCAGCCGCAAGCCATGTAGTAGGTCCAGAGCGGATCCTCCAAGCCCGTCAGTTCACAATAAAACGCCTGCACCTTGAGGTCGCGCGCGACGGGATAACTCAAATGAACCGAGGCGGCGTTGCGACGGGGCTGGAGGTTGAAATGAGCGTCGGTCGTGGCGGGGCCGTCGAGTCGGAGCGTTTTAATGGTCACGGCGCTTTGACCGGCGGGATTCAATGATTCCAAAGTGAAACGCTGATAACCGGGAGCGGAAAGATTAAATTCGCCGAAGTCGGCGACGATCTCGCTCGCGTCGGAATTGGTGACGGTAAGTTCGCGCGACTGTTCGGCAACGGTCAGGCGCAGCTTGGTCGAGGCGTGGTCGCGCAATTGCAGCACGATGGCGGCGTGGAGTTTGCCGGTGGATTTGAATTCGCCGAACCACTGAATTTGTTGCGCGGGATCATTCCATCTGGAGATGCCGGAGCGTTCGCTGACGCGGGCGCCGTAGGGATTGGGCGAGAGGTACGCCGTGAACGCGGGTATTTCCAAGGCGCCGCTGACACTCCAGCCCGTCAGTAAGGCGAATCCCAAAATGAAGGTTTTTTTCATGAGCGTCATTAGGCCGCCGTGCGAGTGGCGACGGGTCATTCAGGTGGAATTTGCGAGCCGAATCATTCGCGGTTCACTTAACGGTCCAATCCAGGACGACCTTGCCGCTGTTGCCGGATTTCATGGCCGCGAAGCCTGATTCAAATTCGGTGTAGGGCAGGCGATGGGTGATGACGGGGGCGATGTTCAAACCGCTCTCCAGCATCACGGTCATCTTGTACCAAGTCTCGTACATCTCGCGGCCGTAGATGCCTTTGATGGTGATCATATTGAAGACCACCTGGTTCCAGTCTATGGCAATCGGCTCGGAGGGGATGCCCAACATGGCGATTTTGCCGCCGTGGCAGACGTTATCCAGCATGTCGCGAAACGCCGCCGGATTGCCGGACATTTCCAATCCGACATCAAAACCTTCCTTCATGCCAAGCTGCGATTGCACGTCCCGCAAGTTCCCGGTCTTTACGTTCAAGGCGACGGTGACGCCCATTTTTTTCGCCAGGGCCAGACGGTAATCGTTTACGTCGGTGATGACGACGTGACGCGCACCGGCATGTTTTGCCACCGCGGCGGCCATGATACCGATGGGTCCCGCGCCCGTGACCAATACATCCTCGCCCAACACCGGGAAGGAGAGGGCGGTATGCACGGCATTGCCGAAAGGATCGAAGATGGCGGCCACATCCAGATCAATGTCGGGCGGTTGATGCCAGACATTGGTCATGGGCAAGGCGAGATATTCGGCAAAAGCGCCCGGGCGATTTACGCCCACGCCTTTGGTGTCTTTGCAGAGGTGACGCCGTCCCGCCATGCAATTACGGCAACGCCCGCAGACCACATGGCCTTCGCCGCTGACCAGATCGCCGATCCGGAAGTCGTTGACGTTCGCCCCGATCTCGACGATTTCGCCGACGAATTCGTGACCAACTACCATCGGCACCGGGATGGTTTTTTGCGCCCAAGCATCCCAATTGTAAATGTGCAGGTCAGTGCCGCAGACGCCGGTTTTCTTGATACGGATGAGGACGTCGTTGATGCCAATAGTAGGCTCGGGAACGTCCTCGAGCCAGAGACCCGGTTGGCGCTGCTTTTTGACTAAAGCTTTCATAATTAGCGGGAAGAGAGTAGGCGAACAAAGTTACCGACTCCATCGCACATTCGGGGGATTATTCTGGTTGAAACGGAAGGCCGCGACTCAATCGGGCGGCGGCGTTAAGCATCCGCGAGAGCACCAAGCGGATGCTGGCCAGGCGAAGCACACCGCATGAGGCGGGCTTCAAGATGGCAACTGCTACCGATGCGGGGTGGCGTTTTTTCCGGCTTCCAAGGCCTGTTGCGCGGCTTTATTTCCTTTGTCGGCAGCGTCGTTGAGCCGGTAGTTGAAGCCGCCGACGGCGTTTTGGACGGCGATCAATTGGTCCGTGGTGAGGTTTTGCCGCAACAGATTCCGATAGTTGGCGCTGGCAGTGCCAAAATCGTCCGCCTGATCCGCTTTGCGCGCCGCTTCCCACAACTGCCGTAATTCCGGTGTGGCGTCCTTGAAGGCGGCCTGATCGCTGGCGCTCAAGGCGTACGGATCGCGATTGCATCCGGTGAGCAGCAAGCCGATCGTGCCAAGCAGCAATCCGAACTTCATCCAAGACTTGAACATGGAACTCCTTTAGCGACCGTTGGCGGTGACAGGATTACACCACAGACTGTTTTTGGTGGTTGAGGCCGCCATCTTGAGCCACTGATCGTATTTAACAAATTCCACGCTGCCGCTGACGACCATGACCACTCCGCCTGCCTTGCCGTGGCGGCGGCCTAACCCACCATCCGCGTCGGGAGAGGGATAGCTGCTGCCGTCGTTGTAGGCTGTGCTGCCGCTCGGCACGAATTCATTGGGCTCCCAGGAAACGAAGGCGTCCTGCTTGAAACTGGTGATTTTGTAGCCCTCACGGACATTGGCGCCAAAGCCACACACTGCGCCGTTCATAATGTAAGTGGACATCTTATTGTTCCGAGCTTTGTAACCGGCGGTATTGGTGGCCAGATCGGTGGGACACCAATAAATAGCGCGATTTTTAAGGCTGGGCCAAAGCAAGCCGGTTTCGTAGGCGCGCTCGGGGTACACGTTGTAGGGAGCGGCGACCATGTTGGGCGGCGCGCTGCCCACGGGCGTGTAGAGCCAGCCGGGCAGGGGTTGGCCGTTCGGTGCGGTCCACGGTGGGTTCCAATTGGGGAACGGCAGGGCGTCGCGGTTCTCATTGGCATAAAGGTGTTCAGCCAGAATGATCTGTTTGCAATTGCCCACGCATTTGGTGCGCAGCGCTTTGTCTTTGGCGCTGGCCAAGGCGGGGAGGAGCATGGCGGCCAGGATCGCGATGATCGCGATGACGACCAGCAATTCAATCAGGGTAAAGGCCTTTGAACGGCTTGGGTGAGGCCGCAGCAGTGGGGCGAGTTCAATCATAATCGGACTGGGTACATGGTTGTTATGAACGACGCGAATATCATGGACATTTTCGCGGTGGAATAAATCCCACATTTGGGGGAGAATCCCATCCCGCCGCCAGTTTTGCGGTTGGAGTCTGAATTATCGCGCTGCGGTTTGAAAAGCATAAACTTAAAGCCGTCTTTCTCATGGTACGGCGGATTTGGGCGGGCCGTCCTCTGCACGCCGCTTCCCCGCATCACCCGGCGGCATGCCCGAAGTGATGCACCCTACCTTTAGCCCCGTTCCTGGTCGGATTAACAGCAAACAAAAAATCTTGCTGTGCTGGCCTTGACGTCTATGCTTTCATCGGACGCCAGAAATAAAGATGAAAGCAATCTTTCCGAACCAACGCAAAACTGTGAGGTCTCGCCAAACTTCGATTCGATGGAAGGGCTTCACGTTGATCGAGCTGCTGGTGGTGATCGCAATCATTGCGATCCTGGCCGCCATGCTATTGCCGGCGCTGTCGCGCGCCAAGGCCAAGGCGCTGCAGACATCCTGCATGAATAATTTGCAGCAAATTGGCCTGTTCATGCAGTTTTACACTGACGATTACAACGACATCTTTCCCGCTCATCGCAATCAAGGCCTCGCCACGCAGGATGCGCGCGCTTCGGTCAATAATTGGTGGGGAACGTCCATTGCCACTTATGGCGGCTCCCGGAGCAATCTGTTTCACGATCCCGCGTTCAAAGGCGTCCGTCAGGATAACGGCGTGAGTTGGAAGTGGAATTTTGACTGCCATCTGGTGGGGTATGGTTACAACGGTTATTTTCTGGGCAGCCATCCGTACGGAGCGAGTTCCATCACCGTGGGCGGAATTCGGTTCGATACCCAGCCGACCTTCAAACGAAGCGCCATCCACAAACCATCAGAAAATTTGTTGATTGCGGACAAACAGCCTTATGGTTATCCGCCGTTGTGGAGCAGTAGTCTGTGGTGGGTTTCCGCATGCATGGACCCTGCGGTGGTGGCCAGCAGCTCGTTCCCAACTTATGAGGGTGTGGAACCCAAGCGCCACCTGGGCGGTGCGGTGATGGTGTTCAACGACAGCCACGCTGAAGTTCGCAAAAGCCAAAATATCAATCCGCCTGCAAATCCGGCGGATGGTTCGGCTCGAGCCTTGATCAATTCGCGCTATTGGGATCCCTTGCAACGGGGCGGCGCCCAGTAGTAGCCCACGGGCGCGACTGCATGGCTCGCGAATGCTGATCGCGATTGGAAATTGTCTTTACTGTTTTAGGTTCCCGTTCCAGGCTCATCGCACTGGAACACACTAAACTGACAGCCATAAACCATCATGCTTACAATTACTGCTGATAAAATTCTGCCCTGCACCATCACTGGCTCCTGGCCGCGCCCACATTGGTTCGATATGAGCATGTGGGGTCGTCCGCTGGATACCTGCATGATGGATGTGAAATATCGCGAGCGCTTTCAAGACGCGCTGGCGACGGTGTTGAGCGATCAAGCGCGCGCCGGCATTGATATTTTGACTCACGGCGATCTGCATTGCGACGACGACATGGCGGGGCGTTCGTGGCATCATTACCCCATTCAACGCTGGTCCGGTTTCAGCGGCGATTATTTGCAGTCGGAGGAGACGCGGTCGCCCTGGCTGCGCTATCCCGCCGGAACGTTGCTCAATGAAATCTACACGGGCTGGCGCTGGCCGCGTGTGGTGGATAAGATTGAGCATCGGCCGCTCGACTACGCGAAGATCTGGCGCATGGCACAGGCGAAAGCCACCAAGCCGGTACGATTTGGCACTTGTTGCTCGCAGGTCATGGGTTTGTTCCTGGATATTCATACCAAGAAATACAAGGACAACCGGGAAGTCGTCTGGGACATGGCGGTGGCCATGAACAAGGAACTGTTGGCGTTGCGCGACGCGGGTTGCAAGTGCATCCAGATCGAAGAACCCACGTTGCATTTCTGGGCCAACACCTACGGCAAGGACCATGACAACGTCAAATTCATGATTGAAGCCTTTAACCGCGAGGTGCAGGGACTTGACGACGTGGAACTCTGGATTCACACCTGCTGGGGCAACCCCAACATGCAACGCGTGATCGAAAACGACAGCTACCGTGAATCCTTCCAATTGTACCTCGAAGCGCTGCGTGGCGACGTGTGGACGGTGGAGATGCGCGATCGTAACATGCGCGAAATCGAATTGTTCGCGCCGCTCAAGGGCCAACTCAAAAAGAAGATCGCCGTCGGTGTGGTCAGCCATCGCACGTTGCAGGTGGAGCTGGCGGATCAGGTGGCCAACTCGGTTCGCACCGCGCTCAAACACATCGCGCCGGAGCAACTCATTGTTTCGAGCGACTGCGGCTTTGGCCGGCAGGGATGCAATCGCGACATTGCCTTCTTCAAAACGGTCGCCATTGCGCAAGGCACGAACCAGGTGCGCAAAGAACTTGGGTTGCCCACCACCTATATCCCGGCGGCTGACCCGCAGTTGCAAACCGATATCGTACCGAAGACTTCAGATCGCTGAGGTGGCAGTGATGGCGGACGGAGACGGCACGGGCCTGGGGCGCGCTGGAGAACCGGTTGCGCCCGGTCGCTCCGAGCGCCGCGCGGATAAATCCAAGCCAGGGATTCGCAACGTCGCGGCCATTTGACTTGTTTTTCCGAAATCAAAAATACTAGGGTGACGCGCCATCATAAACGATTTGCATGACATTATGAAATATCTCCCACTTCTCAGTTCCTGTTTGCTGGCGGCCACGGTCGCCGGCGCCGCCGATTTGCGCATTGGCATCATCGGCTCGGATACCTCGCACGTGCCCGCCTTTACCAAACTGTTCAACGACGCCACGGATCCCAACCATGTGCCGGGTGGCAAAGTGACGGTGCTGTTCAAAAGCGGCAGTCCCGACATCGAATCAAGTTGGAGTCGCGTGGATCAATACGCCACGGAGGTTCAGGAAAAATTCGGCGTGCGGCTGGTGGATTCCGTGGCGGCGCTTTGCAAAGAGGTGGACGTCGTTCTTTTGGAAAGCGTGGACGGGCGGCCGCATTTGGAACAAGCCCGACCGGTCATTCAGGCGGGCAAACCGTTGTTTGTGGATAAACCCGTGGCGGGGACGTTGCGCGACGCCATTGAACTGTACCGACTGGCCCAGGCGAATCGCGTGCCGGTCTTTACCTCTTCCGCCTACCGCTACTACCGCAGTTTGGTGGACTTGCGGCAACAGACCCAGGCGCAAAAAATCAAAGGCGCCATTTCCTACGGTCCCTGCGAATTGGAGCCGCATCATCCCGATTTCTTTTGGTATGGCATCCACCCGACGGAGGCGCTGTTCACCATCATGGGGCCGGGCTGTCAATCCGTGGTACGCGTGAACACGGCGGATACCGACGTCGCCACGGGGATTTGGGCGGACGGACGCACGGGAGTGTTGTACGGCGTGCGCAACAGTTGGGCGCATCAGGTGATTGCTTTTGGTGAGAAGGGAGTGCTGGAGCAAAAAGAAGGTGGCGACTCCTACGCGCCGTTGGTGGTGGAAATCATGAAGTTCTTCCAAACCGGCATCGCTCCCGTGTCGCCCGAGGAAAGCTTGGAAATTTACGCTTTCATGGAAGCAGCTGATGAAAGCAAACGACAAGGCGGCAAGCCGGTGAAAATCAGTGACGTGATGGAGAAAAACGGCGGGGCCGGCATGTTATCAACCTCGCGTTAAACCGCGCCGAAATCATTGAGTTCGTTTCGCCGCTCGTCGCGTTTGGAGCCGTAGCCAACGCCGACTGAGTTGCGGTCAAACCTCCGCAACCCAATTCCGGCGCGCAGGCGGAACTTGCTAAATCCATCAGGCTGGAGTTCACTCAAACCCCATACGAATCTGCCAAAATATGAACGCTTACAAAATTACGGTCCCGCTGTTGCTTGGTTTGATGGCGATGTTCGCTTCCGCCGCTGCCGAGCAGGTATTGTTGCGCCCGGATCACCAGACTGACCTGGCGAAATTTGTCACCACCGATGCCGTACTGGAACGGGCGGGGGCGGCGCCAGCCAGCGCGCTGCGACTCATCACTGGGACTCACCAACGTTGGCCGGGTGTGACGTTGCCCGCGCCGGATGGGCATTGGGACTTGTCGCCCTTCGCCAATGTGATTGTCGCGGTGCGCAACACCGGCACGAATCGCGCCACACTGAACTGTCGCGTGGATAATCCCGGAGCCGATGGCAAACTTAATTGTGTCAACGGCGCCATCACGTTGAACCCCGGTGAAAACGGCTCGCTGCGGGTGTTATTGCGGCGGGCGAGTGGCGGCACCCTGGGTGGCAAGCTGTTCGGCCTGCGCGGTTATCCGGTCGTCCTCGGCGGGCCGGAAACCATCAAACCCAACCACATCACGCAGATTCTGCTGTTTGTTTCCGAGCCCCAAGCCACGCATCAGTTCGATATCCTGACGGTCAGCGCCACGGGCGATTACACGCCGCCCACGGCCTGGGTCACGGATGCCGATCCGTTCTTCCCGCTCATTGACACCTTTGGTCAATACAAACATAAGGATTGGCCGGGTAAGGTTCATTCGCTGGAAGAACTGCAACAGCGGCGCGAAACCGAAGCGCGCGAACTTGCCGCGCAACGGGGGCCGGAGAATTGGGATCAGTACGGGGGGTGGGCCAACGGCCCGAAACTCGAAGCCACGGGATTTTTTCGCACCGCCAAACACAACGGCAAATGGTGGTTGGTGGACCCCGACGGGCGCCTGTTTTTCTCCCACGGCATTGATTGTGTGTTGGCGATTGATGTCACGCCCATCGAGGAGCGCGCGTCCTGGTTTGAAGATTTTCCCGGAGCGCAAGCAGAGTTCGAACGCTTTCACACCAAAGCCTACGCCTTGAAAGGCCATTATGCCGACCGTTCCCCGAAGTGTTTCGCCTTCGCGTCCGTCAATTTGCAGCGCAAGTATGGTCCGGATTGGAGAGCGGTTTATCCCGGGGTCATCCATCAGCGCCTGCGCAGTTGGGGACTTAACACCATCGCCAACTGGTCGGCGGGCGACGTGTTTCTGAAGCGGCGCACGCCGTACACCGATAATGTAGGCTCGCACGGCGCCCGGATGATTGAGGGCAGCGAGGGTTACTGGGGAAAATTCCCGGATGTGTTCGATGCGAGTTTTGCCAACAGCCTGCGCCGCGCCATGGCGGGCAAACGCAAGACGAGCGCGAACGATCCCTGGTGCATTGGCTACTTTTCCGATAACGAAATGTCCTGGGGCGACGAGACGTCGCTGGCGCTGGCGGCGTTGAAATCTCCCGCGGACCAGCCCGCGAAGCTGGCGTTGCTGGCCGATCTGAAGGCGAAGTATGTGGAGATCGAAAAACTGAATCAGGGGTGGGGAACAACCCATGATTCGTGGGACGCCTTGCTCGCGACCCGGGAGACTCCGGACGCCTACAAAGCCCGCGCGGATTTAACCGCGTTTTACTCGCACACGGCGGAAACTTATTTTCGCGTGGTGCGCGAAGCGATCCAGGAAGTCGCCCCACAGCAACTCTATCTTGGTTGCCGGTTTGCCTGGGTGAATCGCTTGGCTGATCTGGCCGCCGGCAAGTATTGCGACGTGATCAGTTACAATCTTTACGAACGCAGCGTGGCCGATTTCAAAAATCCGAGTCACGACAAACCGCTCATCATCGGGGAATTCCACTTTGGCGCGCTGGACCGGGGACTGTTTCACACCGGACTGGTCCCCGTGGAAAATCAGGCGGCGCGCGCGGCCAGCTACAAGGAATACGTGCTCGGAGCGTTGCGACATCCGCAATTTGTCGGCACGCACTGGTTTCAGTATATGGATGAACCGACGACGGGCCGGGTGTATGACGAGGAGAATTATCAGATCGGCTTTGTGGATATCGCCGATACGCCCTACGCGGAAACGATTGCGGCCAGCCGGGAAGTGGGACGACGCTTATATGTTCAACCGTAAGTGCGCCGATTGAGCATCCCGCAGCATTATCGGATTTGAGGCAAGAAAAAAGCGGTCGAAGTAACCTTCGACCGCTTTGCATAGGAGGAACGTTCTGAGTTGATCAGAACCCAACCCGATAGAACATGGAGTCCTCGGTGGGTTTTGCGGGCGCGGGTGGCAGGAACGGGTAGGGCGGTGTTGCCCCCGAAACCGTTTCCCAATCCGCGGTGCTGCCCAGCGTCCGCGACCGTTGCAATGAGCCGGTGGGCCAGGTCAGGCTGGTGCCCACGTTCGCCGTGTCAAAGTTGTATCGCACTTTCAGCGCACTGGTATCCACCAAGGCGTCGCTGGCAAACACTTGTCCGATTTCGTCGGGTTCGAGGATGCGGTTGTAGATTCGGAAATCATCCATTTGTCCGTTCAGTTTTTTCCAATAGCCATCGTGAGACAGGCCCAGTTCCACCGGCTGTCCGGAAGGCCATGACCAAGCGGTCTCCACCGGTTGTGAACCCGAGAGGACCCCGTCAACGTAAGTGGAGAGCGTATCACCAACCACCTGGCTGAAGGTGATTGCGATATGGTGCCAGTTATTGTCAGGCACGTAACCGGCCGAGAATTGGTTTCGCGCACCGTTCTGTCCCTGCCAGAAGATGCCGCCGCCGTCATCCAAACCGATGATGGCGCCGGTGGTGGTGCGCCAGTCAACCAGAATGGCCGCTTCACTTCCCGGACCGGGAATCGGAGCGTTGGCGCGCAACCAGAACGTGATCGTGCCCTGGGCGGTGTTGAAATCCGCGCTGTCGGCAATGACGATTTGCCCGGAACCACTGAAGGAAGCAACTCCGGTGCGCGTTACCAGTTGGGAATCATCGGTGACCGAGGCTTCCCAAACGCTGCCATAATTGATGCCGGGATGGAGGGTGCCGACTGGTTTGGTGTCAGCGACGAAACCGCCGGGCACCACCGAGAGCACAATGTTCCCCGTACCCAGCAAGCCGTGTGCGGCGTGGATACCGATCCGACTTCCCGATAGCGCGTAATTATAGATGGCCACATCACTGATCTGCCCTCCGAAGAAACTATTGCGATCGCGCAAGTCGCCACCGATGCCGACCCGCAGCGGAATCAGCGAGGCCACGGTGGCCGAGGTGGTCGAAGCCGCCACCGCGCCGTCAATGTAAATGACGCCTTCGGTTCCATTCCTTCGCACCGCCGCCACATGGTGCCATTTGCCGTCGTTCACACTGCCGCTGGAGGTCAGGTTGAATTGATATCCACCGCCGTAGATGACGAAGCCAACCCGTCCGTCGCTACCGACCGTGAACATGTATTCCCCATCGTATCCGCCTTCATCGCGTTGCTCAATAATCGGGCCGCCCGTTGTGGTGTTAATCCAGGCTTCCAACGTCAGGTCTGTCGTTCCCAGCAGAGCCGCCTCCAGGCCGCAATCAATGATGCCGCTGTAACCATCGAATTCGTATGCCGTCTTGCTGGCGCTGAAGCCCTGGTAGGCAGGTGGCCGCGGTCCGGGCACGCCCAAGCTGACAAAAGTCAGATTGGTGCCGAAATGGTTGTTTCCGGAATAATCGGAAACGTCCGTTCCGCTGGTTTCATTTAACGGCCAGTAACTGATTGGGCCATCTTGCGCCACATCAGTCGTGTAAAGATCGGGTGAGGCAACCACCGTCAGATGATTGGTCTTGCTCTTGACGTTGCCAAAGGCGTTCACGACCGTCACGGAGTAATCGCCACCATCGGTGGCGCTCACGTTGTTGAGCGTCAACACCGGACTGTTGTCGCCGACCGGCGTGCTGCCGTTCCTGACCCACTGATATTCCAGCGGTTCTCCGCCAACAGCCGCTACCGACCAACCGGCAAAATTCGCGCCGGCGTAAACCGTGCCGCTGGTGCCGGTTAAATCCTTCGTGAGCGATGGCTGCGCCGCCACCGTTACCGTTGCCGTACTGCTGGTAGCCGAACCGTAAGCATTGGCGACCACCAATTCATAGGGACCTTCGTCCTCGAGGGTCGCGTTGGTCTTGGTATAAACGGGATTGGTGGCGCCAGGCAGGTTGGTGCCGTAATGCCGCCATTGATAGGTCAATCCGTTTGGAAGCCCGAAACTCACGGCCGAGAGGGTCAATGTGCCGCCGTAATTGACCGAAGCGTCGGCTGGATCTTTGCCGATCACCGGCTGATCGGTGATGATGAACCCACCGATGGCGCAACTTTCCGCGGAATTGATGCTTCGAGAAGCCGCGCCAAACGTAACTGAATCGCTGGTCAACGCGGGCAGAATCATCAAGCCAACGGGACCGCTGAAGTTTTCATTGCCGCCGGTCCAGATCGCATCGAAGGCGTTGGTGTAAGTGTCCACACCGTCGGCCGTAACGACTCGGGAGGTCGGTTGGCACTTGACCCCGCCCACCAAACCGATCACGTACCCGTTGGGAAAAGTGGTGGTCAATCCGCTAAGGGTATTGGTCCAACCGGTGTTATCTTGGAAACCCCAGGTGACTTCATCGTTTCCGGGCGCCACTGACGATTGATAACCCTCGTCCCATTCGTGTTCCGGATCCACCAAATTGCCAATGTCGCCGGACCACATGTTCACAGTGGTTAGGTGGGCCGAAATGGAGCCGAGGGGAATGATCTCGTCCACTGCGGAGCAGGGTAGTGGGTCGGTATTAATCCAGTTGGCTGCATCTACGCCAAAGGCCCGGGCCGTCACAGGAAAGCCGGTGGTTTGATATCCCTGACCAAACCCGATCGTTTGCGGGGTGGTCCCGGAGTCATAATACCACGCCTGAAAATTCAGGCCGATGGTGGTCCCCGCCTGCGAAGCGCCAAGCATCAAAGCGGCTGCCGGCACGGCAAGCAGGGATTTTCTAATGGAGTTGGGTAACAATTTTCGCTTCATTTTATTTTTACGTTTTGTCTAACCGGAGGTTGAATTATTCAGTTCCAATCCACCTCGTTTCGTCCTGAGTAAAGCGCGGTTGGGCTTCGGGCCAAGACCGTTTGAGGCGGGTTGAACCGAGCCAATTTGCGTCACCACCGATGATGGCCACACCTGTCGGACTCAACCAGTTTGGCGGGATGTTAGCGAAATTTTGAAGACCGACTACCCCACATTCGGGTGGGAAACGGATTGGTGCTGGAAAAGCACAGCCAGACAAGTGCGCCTTCCGTGTGGAGAAAATTTATCTGGGGAATACGCGAGCTAAGTTTGCCAAACTGTGCGCTCAGTACTCAAACTATAGCGGTTTAATTAAAGTTGTAGCCGTGGCACCGAATGAGTGTAACCCCATGAAGGTGGGGTCCGGATGGGGAATGGCGCCTCTGTCCGCGAGGTTTTGGAGTGCGGCAGGCTTCTGCCGCTTTCCGATCGCGGGCCGATGATTCCACAGCGGCAGAGGACTGCCGCAGTCCAAGACGCGGTCGCGGGAATGCTCGTCCCAAACCAAGAGCGGTCGTCCGTTTGACCCCAACGCTTGGCTTGAGGTTGGCGGGCCGCTGCGTCATGTCGGCGGCTATAGGAATACTTAAAATGCGCTAGTGCTCCCGTCCGGACGGAAATACCGGCACGGTCATTTGTTATCTCTGGAAGTAGCGAAGGTGAATCTCAGTACCCACGTCTGGCGCGGATGGAAGTCAGATCTTTATTCCGGGGGGACGACAAAACAGCGTCGGTTGTGATCCGAGCCGCTTAAATCACACTCTTGCGGCGGTTAGCCGTTGCGACCAAAGCCAGCCCGCCCAAGATGATCAGAGTCGCCGTTGTTGGCTCGGGAGCTTGCGCGATGACGATCCCCGGCCCGTTGTTCCCATCCACGCTGAGAACGACATTAAAATTCTGCCAACCTCCATTGATCGTGCCGCCCAACGTATAACTACCGTCTGCATTACCCCAAAGGTTCAGTTCGCTGGCGGGATTGCTATCTAGCCGAAATAGGAGTCCGTATTGGTCCAGCAGGGGATTGGTTATGGGGAACTGCGCATTATTGCCCTCCACATAGACTGAATTGTTATACCAATAAGCGCCAGCGGGCGAAGTGAGGCGGCTCGGATAGTTAACGTAGTCGTCTTCCGCGTAAAGCGTCCAATGGCCGTCAAGGCCGGTAATGGCTCCGCCGGAGATGTCGAGAAAGCCGCTTACGGCATAGAAATCGTTGTTGGAAGAATTGGTGAACACCTGAAACTGCCCCGCACCTGTGCCAGGCCCGAGGTCAAACGAAATGTCGAACCATACGGCTTTACTTTGGAGGCTTGCCCCCAAGACCAGAGCGATGGTGAGAAACAAAGTTTTCATTGTTTGCATATCAATTCTCCTTTTGCGACCGCTTCGAATCAGCAAGTGACTGGCCAACCGTATTTCCCACCCTCAAGCCGACGCGATTCATGGATTCATCCCGATTTAGGAACGACTTTGCCCGGCCCGGGCGCACGAAAAGCGATCATCGGTTTCCGCTTGTCCTCTTTCCAGACACCAAGCGATCACGAAGCATCCAGATTCACGAACGCGGTATCTGGGCAGCGGAGCTGTTGGTTGTTACGAATCTCGCCCCTCAAGGCGCCGCTTCCAGGCGGAAGAAGACGGGGGCGTCATTGGTTGAAGGCGACACGGTCTGATTCAGCGTGTAGCCGGACGCGCGAATCCAGTCGGTGTAGGGAGCCCAGGTCGAAAGATTCGTGCTACCCATCACGCGATAGGCGTGTCCGGGGGCGGTGGGCCAGTCGAGATGAATTTGCTGATTCGGCAGCGGCGTGGCCGTCAGCTTGAAGAGGCCGGCGATGTTGCCGTCACCGGCGTTCGCCTCCACGCGAAAAAAGCGCACCACACCGTTCGTCGTGCTGCCAAGGACATAACTGGTATTCGTCCCCGTCCCCTCGAACCACCCGGTAACGGGTTGCCAGGCAGTGCCGTTGGTGCTGCCATGCACTCGATAGAGGTGAGTGGCAACCGAAGGCCACGAAAGTTGAACCAGTTGATCGCTCAGAGCCTCGGCTCGCAAGCGAAACGGGGGCGGCGGATTGTTGGGATCGGTGCCCGCGACAAACTCAGCCCAATCACTCAGGCCGTCCTGATCGGTATCCGTGTGCGGCGTCCGCAGCGGATCCACCGTGCCGAACTTTTCCAGTTCATAGGCGTCTGGAACGCCGTTGGTGTTGGCGTCCGTGAACGTGTAGTCGCCAATGAAACTGATGCTGCCACCGGCGCTGAGCGTTTGGGTCTGACTGGGCGGGGTCGCAAAATACGGGACGTCGCCGTACTGGATGGTGTAAGTGCCCGGCGCCGCGTTGGTGATCAGCAACGTGCGGCCGCTGGCAGTGCGACCGCTCGGGCCAGCCAGGGCAAAGACACTTTGCCAGAGGTTATTCGTAATCGCGATGGTGCCGGGCACAACGGTGCTGGTGGTGATGGAAACGTCGTCAATCAACCAACCCAGCCGCGGCGGAGCGTCGAAGGAGAACAGGAAGTGATACCAGACGACGTAAACGACATTGCCCAGAAACGGTGTCAGATCGAGTTCCATTTCCTCCCAGCCAGCGGAGTAATCTTCCCCATACTGATAAAGCAGTACGGGTTCGCTGGCGACGTTGGTGATGATTTCAATGGCGGCCAGTTGAATGTCGAAATCACCCTGAGCCATGAAATCGTAATTTTGCCAGAAATGGAGCGTCGCCTGGTTGCCGCCAGTGAGGAGAATTCCAGGACTGATGAGATAGGATTCAAATTGACTGACGGCAGCACCGTTCCGAATTGTGCCCCAGACGTTCGTGCCGGAGTGGGCCGTTTCACCATAACCCGGCGTTCCGCGCGTCCAGCCGCTTTCAGATTCGTCCGCTGTAATCACGGACCAGTCGGTATTGTTGGTTTCCAGGTTGTCGAACCAGGGCGGCGTGAGCGGTTGCAACGTGGTGAAGGAATAAAGTTGTCCGTCATTGTCATCAATGGTGGTGTTGCCCGCCCGATCCCGACTGGTGACGCGCAGATAATAGGTGGTGCTGGGTTTGAGGCCGCTCAGAAAAACCTCGTGCGCCGTGGTGGGCAGGGCGTCGTAGGCGACGAAGTTATTGGGCAGATTGCCGGGCGATTCGCTGTATTGCACCAGGGAATCTGCGTCCTTGCTCGTATCCCAATAAACCATCGCTTCCAGATACCCCGGCTCGATCACGACGTTGCTAATGACTGGCGCGGTGGTGTCAATGGTGGCGGTGGTGGAATTGGTGCGGTTCACCGCCGCGTCGAAGTAATCCACGAACACTGTGTTTTGCGCCTGCGCCCACAGCACTCCGGGTAATTCGTCGTTCACGGGCGAAAATAAAACGCTACCCCGGAACAACCCGGCTCGAGGTGTTTCCAGCAAGGTTGCGTTGACTTGATTGGTGTGCTCCCAGGTGCCAACCGTTACCTGAACTGAACCTTGTCCGCCCCGCGCGACGTCTTCCACCTCGATGATGGCGCGGCCCGGCGTGGAATACACGTCGCTGTCGAGTGATACGCGACTGGCGTCGCCGGCGGGCGCGAGGAAGTTCAATGCGTTCTGCAGCAACCCGGCGCGATTATTTCCGATGCCACTGCCCAGCGGCACCGTATCGAGCGGGAACGACAGAAACACTACGCGTCCCGGCAGGTCCACGCCAGTCTTGGGCGCGCGCAATCCGACGATCTGCCCATCCGCCAGCATCACGGGCGCGGCATTGGTGGTTGGGGTGATCCAGTCGGACGGATCGCTGACGCCCACCAGTTCCAGGAACGTCATCAGATCGTCATAATTTTCCCGGTAATCCAGATCGGTGCTGATTCCCGCTCCGATCGGATCGCCTGGATAGCCGCTAATTTCGTCCACCGGCTGATCTTCGACATTCGCCTGCACTTGCAAAATGTCCTTCACAAAACTCGTCGCTCCCGCTTCACCGAGGCGGGTGACGGTATCCATGCCGGAGATGAACAATGAGCCGCCGTTGGTGACGTAACTCGCCACGACCGATACGAGCGAAGGGCTGGGAGCGGAAATTTCATCCATCCGCCAAATCAGGCAACGAAATGACTGCAACTGTTGCAACGTCGGCAGGTTGTTGCCGGTGGCGTCAAAAACCTGAAAGTTCGCGCCCACGGCGGTTAACGCATCCGTGTATCCGGAAAGCGGAGGCACGGCAATAAAACCGTTTTCCGCGTAGGAATCCAGCAGCAGCACGGCGGAAGGTTGGGGATTGGTGGCGATGAAAAGCGCGCCATTGTTGTTATTGGTGGTGCGGTTGCCCGCAGCGTCACTGGCCACCACAAAAAAGTTTATCGTGGAGCCGGGAGCCACGCCGGACAGATAAATCGTTTGCTCATTATCGAGAACATTATTGGTGACTGACAGGTCGGGAGTCGAAGCGCCGTAATACACCTCGCCTCGCGCCGCTTCATCGGTGTTCCATTGGACGACCAACTGTCCGAATTGGCCGCTGGTGTGAAGACCGGAAATAATCGGTGGTTGCAAATCTGCCTGGGCGGTGGCGGTTCGCGTTCCCGCCGGAGCGGTATCCTCGTAAATCGCCTCGACGATATCGCCATGTGCCACTTGCAAACGGCCATCCGCGACCGCGCTGCCGGTGGCGGTGGTGACGGAGTTGGTGAAATTGCCGCTCGCGTCTCGCGCGAACAAGGTGATCGCTTCACCCGCTGGTTCAGTGGTGCTCCGTAGTTGAATCGTGACGCTTGGCTGTCCGGCCAGATCGTAGTCCACCAACGCGATACGGATTTGATCTGGAGCGCGATAGAATTGGCGGTCCAGCGTGATGATTCCAAATCCGGGTGCGACGAAATGCCCGGAAGCCACCAGCGCAAAATCCTGATCAATGGCGGCGGTATCCTGTCGGGCATCTTCCACGACCCGCGTTCCCCGCACGCGAATGATGTACTCGCCCGGCGCAGGCGTCGCGAGATGCACCGCTTCCACGTTATTGATCGAGTCTGGCAGAGGGGCGTTGGGAATGGACTCGCCATCGTTGAATTGGTTGCCGCGATAAATTTCTCCCGTCGGCGTGATGACTTCCAAATCGAGATCGTTGACGAGCGCCACGGCGGCGGCGGGCAGACCGGGAACATCGGTGTAGGCCAGCGTGATTTTCAAAGGCTCGTCAGAACTGCCAACCAAAATGCGTTTCTCGAACACGCCGCCGTTGGTAAGTAGCGCGGTTTGATCGGTAAAATCATAATTCCGTGTGGAAGCCAGCAGCGCCGGTAAATCTACGCGACCCCAACCTTCGTCGTTGTTCGGAACGGCGGCGGCGGTGGTCAGGCCGTCGTCCATATCTGTGGCGGAATTGATCAGCGCCGCTTTGACCAGGGCCGGGGAAGGGGTGACGCCATTCTGATGCTCGCGCCAGTACTGCACAAAAACCGCCGCCGCCCCGGCAACGTGCGGACCAGCCTGACTGGTGCCGCCTTGATACAGGTAATTATCCGAGATCGGCCACCACGCGTAACCGTCGTTGGCATAGACCGATCGCAACGAAGCGATCCAGCTTCCCGGCGCCGTCAGGTCGGGTTTGATGCGGCCATCCGCACACGGACCGCGACTGGAGAAATCTGACATTGCCTCCTCGCCTTCTGCATAAATGGCAAAGTCTTCAATGGGTAGATTGAAGCGATTATTTTGCGAGGCGCCGGTGGCGATCACATTTTTAGCCACCGCCGGACTGCCGATCGTTTGTTGATTTGGACCGGCGTTGCCGGCGGAAAATTCCAGGATGTACGGTTGATCCCCCAACGCGAGCACGTCAGCGTCACGCACCAATGCGTCAAACTCCATGGCGCTGACGTCGTATTGTCCCTGCGTGTCGTCACCCCAACTGTTCGAGCCAATGTCTGCGCCCGCGCGTTTGGCATCGCGGGTCAAGGTTTCAAAACTTGGCGGCGGCGCGTAACCACCGGCCGCATCGAAAATGCGTTGTCCAATCAAACTCGCTCCCGGCGCCACGCCCAATCCGTATAGAAAATTATCCTCATCGGTCTCGCCCGTCGCGCCGTTGCCCGCAATGATCCCGGCGCAATGTGTGCCGTGACTGTGCTCATCCGCCGCGTCTTCCAGTTGTCCGGGCGTGCCGTAATAGAACAGCGCCCGCACGCGACCTTGAATGTCCGGATGCATGGAATTGGTGTCGCCACTGTCCAGGCCGCTATCCGCAACGGCGACCGTCACGCCCGCGCCGTTGTAACCGAGCGCTTGCATTTGCGTCTGATGCGTCGGACCGTCGCCCGCCACGATCCGGCTGGCAATTTCGTCAAAGAGTTTCATGCGCGGCGCCGGTTCGATCCACAGCACGGCTTCCGAAGCGGCGAAGGTTTGAAATTGAGCACGGGCAACGGTACCGCGCAAGATACGCCCGGTCGGTAGCGATGTTTCATGTTCTAATTGATGAAACTGACTGCGCGCCTGCTGGAGCTGAACTTCGTTTACGTCGGTGAGAACGGCGGCCACCGCCACCTCGTCGTTGGTGGTTGTGGTGGACAAAATTTGCGTCAAGCGCGGCTCAACTTTTTGTTCCGCGCCGTAACGTCCAATGAATTTTATCCAGCCCAACGCTTGCAGATCGCTCAACGCGGCGCTTTGCAGTTTGGCTACGAACGCGTCGTCGGGGACGTAACGCAGGAGCGTGACCCCCCGCTGTTTCAGCAGTAATTGCTCGGATGCGGTCAAGGTTTGGTTGAATTGGATGAGGAACAAGCCCGAGGCGGTGAGCGGCGCGCTCGAACCGGGAGCCGCCGCGGCCGCCACCGCTTCAATCGGTGAGGGCAGGGGATTGCGCAGTCGGATGGGTTTGTCCGCCGCACTTACGGTTAGGCAACTGATCGCTCCCGCCAGCCACCAGCCCGACCAGCGGCGCAAAAACGCTGGAAATATCACGGCGTGAAACTAAGCGGAAAGCGGCAGAATTACAAGGCGTCGCCGCGCGAAATTCTCTCGCATGTAGCGTTGCTTTATGGGCCATGTCCGCTGGCGAGGAAATTTAGCGGCGGTCATAGACCGCCGCTACAAGCAACGCAGGCGCTCGCTCGTTTTAATGAAATCGCCAGCTTCGGAGGCGCGGTAGATGGTAGTGTTAAATGCTTTTGGCGTCTTGGCAGAACAGGCCAAATCATTCGGTGCGGAATCAGATCCGCAGTTGGCTTATTGCCCATCGTGTAGCGCCGGAGGCGCGGCAGAAGGTAGCCCACAGCGCAAGCTGTGGGTTCTGGTCGGATAAATTACCAGCCCCGGTAGGGGCGATAGAAAATCGTCGTCGCATACCTAAATCTGTCGCCCCTCCGGGGCTTGATTCGGGGCCGTCACTTTCCCACGGCTGACGCCGTGGGCTACTGTCTGACGCTGCTCCGCCGCTTTAGCTTTGGAATCCTATTGCCGTCAAAGGTGCTGATCACTTCGCATGATTGACGATTTGCGTCGGGCCAAATTTCAGTCGGGAACAAATTCGTGGTGACACTTCAAAGCTCCACTGTTTTTCGGGCGCGGAGGAAATGCAGCCAGCAATTCGTCACGGGGCGATGATAAATCTGCTCCAACGCGGTGGCATAAACTTCAAGTTGCGGCGCGTACTGTTTTAGCTTGTCCGGCAGACCGGCTTCGTCCACGGCGTCGGTTTTGAAATCGAGCAACCAGATTTCGTCCGGCAACAACACCGCCAAGTCCACCTGACCTTGCACGACGATGAAATCATCCGCCGCCAGCGTCGCGGCAGGTTGCAGAACCTTGAGGGTGCGCAGCGTCTTCGGGTCGAGCCGCGCGGTGAACGGCATTTCCCGATTGATGATGCCGGCGGGCAAGGCGCGGAGTTTTGCGCCGAGATCGGAATGCCAGAAGCTGCCCAGCGCGCCGAAATCCAGCACGGCAAATTGCTCCTCGCTCAACACGCCGGCACCGCGCAACCGTTCGGCTTCGTTGCGCAGATCGAGATCGGTCGCCGTGCGGGCGATGGTGATGAATTGCTGGAAGGTGTGATGCGCGATGCCGATTTCGGCGGCGGACAATCCGTCGGCGGACGACGATTTCAGCCGCGCGGTTTCCGGCGGGAAAAACTTTCGCGATTCCTCATCCGTATCATCGGCAATGCGGCGGCGGATGGCGGTGACGGTGGTTTTCGCTGGTTCAACCGTCGCTTGCAGGTGCGGATATTGGAAATGAATCCGGGTCTGGATTTCAGCGAACGGCTCGATGCCGGGTTTAGTTTCAGCCGCGTTCAACTCGGTGGCTTCCGTCGCCGTCGGTGAAGCGGGCGTTTCCTGCGCTCCATGAAAACGCCACGCCAAAAGTCGGTTTTGACCACTCGTTTCCTGCTGCCACTCATCGGGGGCGGTGTGGTTCGTGAACCACAGGTGCAGCCAGGCAAGAAAGCTGTTGGCTTTGAGCCGGGCGTGATCCGTGAGCTGGGCGGGAATGTGCCAGCGCTCGATCTCATCCCGGCGCGCTGTACTGCCAACGAGCAACAAGCGGTCGCGCGCGCGGGTGAGCGCCACGTAAAGCAGGCGCAACTCTTCGCCCCACATCGCGCGGTGTTCGTATTGGTTGGCGTGCCAGTGCGCGAAGCTGGGGTATTTGCTTCGGGCATGGGGCGGCACGATTTTCGGCGCGAGGCCGATGGTTTCACTCAATAAAATATCGTCGTTTAGATCGCCGGTGTTGAAGCGGGAGCCGAGTCCCGCCACGGCGACGATGGGAAACTCCAGTCCCTTGCTGGCGTGAATTGTCAGCAGCCGCACCGCGTTTTCCGGCGCCACCTCCGCCGGGGAGTGGTCCACCTCGGCGACTTCCTGATCGGCGATGAAACGCAGGAAGCGGAACAATCCCTCGCGTTGGTAGGGATCAAACCGTCGCGCCAGTTCAATCAAGCGGCGCACGTTAGCCACACGCTCGGGACCACGTTCGCTGGTGAGGAGCAAGGTTTCGTAGTGCGTATCCAACAAAATGGTTTCCAGGCAATGCGTGAGCGGCGCGTGGCGAATCAACTCGCGCCAGCGACGAAAGCGCTGGTGAAAGGCTGCCAGTTTATCACGGAGTGCCGTGGTGAGGGGACGATCAGGCGCGAGCACCTTTTGCGTGGCAATCCAGAGCCGTCCCTTCGGCTCGGCGATGCGAAGCTGCGCGAGTTCTTCCGCCGATAGACCGACGAACGGTGAACGCAGCACTCCCAGCAACGGCAGGTCTTGCAGCGGGTTATCGAGCAGGCGCAGCAGATTCAAGCCGTCGGCGATCTCCTGCGCTTCCAAAAATCCGGCACGTTCCGCTTGCAGAGGGATGCCAAATTGATGAAAGGCTTTGGCGAACATTTCGGTTTTGCCCGCGGCGGCGCGAAGTAAAACCACCATGTCCGAGTATTCCACCGGGCGAAATCCAAGCTGGCCGTCGCGCGTATCCGCCACGGGGTAATGGGAGGTCTTCAGCGCCTTGAACTGCGCCGCGATGAGTCGCGCTTCGCGTTCGACCGCCAGTAAATCTTCCGCGTTTGGAGTGGCTTCATGGCTGCCGTCCAGATCAAGGTTGCCGCTGGAAAAATCGTCTTTGGTGAGTACGTGAAGTTCCACCCGCGGACTCGAGTCCTGGTTGACCGCCAACGCCGCGCGCGTAGCGGCGGCGCCAAAATGTAATTGTGCTTCGGCGCCGTAGGTCAGGCCGCCGATCGCCGGACGCATCAGAACTCCGAAGACCGAATTGACAAAATTCAACAAACCTTCGGCGCTGCGGAAATTTTCGGTGAGCGCGAGCACCTGGCCGGGATTGGTGGGGCGCGTCACTCCGAGCGCGTCGCTAACCGGCAGAGGACTTCTTGCTTTACCGGTTTGTGGCGTTGCCCACGCTGCTTGATAGCTCTGAAAAATGCGCGGATCGGCGAGGCGAAACCGGTAGATGCTTTGTTTGACGTCGCCGACGAGAAAGCGGTTGGCACAAGCGTCTTCGCCGCTCACCGCCTGAATGATGGCGGCCTGCGCGGCGTTGATGTCTTGACATTCATCCACGAAAACGAACGCGAATTGTTCGCGACATGCCCGGGCGATTTGCGTTGGCGCTCCCGCATCCGTTCGCAACAGGCGCAACGCGAATTGTTCTTGATCGGAAAAATCAATGCCGCCGAGTTCGCGTTTGGCTTGCGCGAAAAGTTGACCGAATTCTTCCGCCAGTCGCAGCAGAACCAACATGGGTTGTCGCGCCCAATTCCAATCCTCGACCAAAGCCGCGCCGTCGTCTTTCGCCAGTGCAGAAAGAAATCTGGCGTCTTCAAAAAACCGTTTTATTGGATCGCGATGAAGCTTTTTGGTGCCGCGTTTCCAAGTTTCGTCGGCGTCATTGATGGCCGCCAGGGCGCTGGCGATTTGCGCTAAAGTCGGGTCGTCGCGGATCAGCGGATTTAAGGCGACTTGACAGGTCGCGAGATTAGAACACGCATCGGCGGAGGCGGCCAGGGGCGGTTGCCAAAGCCGCGCCCAAGCGGAAACTGCCGCGCTGAATTGATGACGCCAGGCCGTTGGTTCGGCGGCGGAGAACAAAGTCGTTTGCGCGGAGAACCAGGCGTCCGGACTTGGCAGCGTCTGACTATAGCGATGGATTTTGACGATCCACTCGCGGATTTTTTGATCTCGTCCCCGACCGTAGGAGCGGATGAGTTCGCGCACTTGCGCGGAGTAATCCGTGGTGCCGGCGTAGTGTTTGAGGAACAAATCGTTGAGCAGCGTGTGAATCAACGGCCGGGTTTGCGTTTCGTCCAGCACTACGCAAGCGGGGTCCAGTCCCAACGTATGAAAATTGCGGCGGACCAGTTCCAGACAAAACCCGTGCAGCGTGGAGATGTTTGCCGTGTCCAGCAGCGCGAGTTGCTCCGCTAGGTGGCGGGCGTCCCCATCATCGGGCGGCGCACTCAAATCGGCTGCGAGTGACTGCGGAGCAGAGTGGACGGAATGATTCAAAGCCTCCGCCGCTTCCCGAAGCCGGGTTCGCAGGCGTTGTCGCATTTCTGCGGCAGCGGCTTCGGTGAATGTCACCATCAAAATTTGATCCAGACCACAGCGGCCGCCCGCGATTCGCTCATGGAGAATCAACTCCAGACACCGATCGGTGACGGTGCTGGTTTTTCCGGTGCCGGCCCCGGCGGCCACCAGCACGTTTCCGCGCGCCCGGATGGCGGCGTTCTGTTGCTCGGTCGGATGACTCATGATTCCGCGGGCCGGTTTATTTCAATTGCGCGGGCCCGATCACCAAGGAGGCCGATCGTTGGATCATGAGAGGTTGTGACGTGTTTCATTGGCGCGCGGAATCGGGTTGTTTCAAAATGCGGTAGGGTTGCGTCCAGCGATCAAAGCGGCAGATGGCGGCAAACTCGCAAAAATCGCAGGCGGTTTTTGCGCCCAGGCGATAGGGCGCGGGCGCGATGTTTCCAAGGTAAATCTCGTTGCCGAAGCGGAACAAGGTGGCCGCCGTGTGGTTCAACAGATCGCGAAAAGCTTCGGCCTTCATTCCATCCCGGGCGCGCGCCGAGGTTTTGAACTGTTCGTTCGATTGAGTGGGATCAAATTTGTCGAGCTGCGAAGCGTCAAATCGTCCCGCGTGCTGAAACGCCTCACGGAACTGTTTCTCGGGATAATCAAGCGCTTCACTACGATTGGCTGCGGATTCAAAGCGTCCTTGCAGATTGATGTAAAACGCGCCAGCCGCGTTGAGTCGTTCCGCCTGGAACGTCTCCCGCACGGCGGGTACCCGTTCCAACGCGAGCAGGTAGGTGGGTAATTGCAATTGCAGCCCGTGATAAAGTTGTGCGTCGCTCAATCGCTGATCGCTGGATTTGTAATCCATGACCACCACCAGCGCCGCGCCTGAATTTTCGTCACGATAAAGATCAACGCGGTCAATCCGCCCGCGCAGACTCAGAGTGCGATTCCCTCCCAGGTCGAAACGACAGGCGGGCCAAAGCGCGTCCGTGCCGGTCCCGAAGCCCGCCTCCACGCGGACGGGATCGAATTGATAATTTTTCGCCCAACCTACCAGCACCCGGATCAGGGTTTGCAACGTCAGCAAAAGTTGTTCGCCACTGAACCGGCGGGCGGCATCACTCAGCAGCAGGCCCTCGCGATACGTCGGCAGCAGTTCCGTTCCAATGCGGCGTACGCGCGCTTCCGCCTGCGCGGGCGAGACCTCGCGCCAGCGGAGCTTTTCCTGTTCGAGTTCCCGGTGAAAAGCCGTGAGTACCGCGTGTTGAAACGAGCCGCGTTCGCGCGCGTCAAATTCATACTCTTCACGTTCCCTGGCGCGCATTCCGTGAATGACGAAGAATTTGAACGGGCAGGCCGCGTAATCCTCGAGCTGGCTTACCGAGGTGATCAATTCCGGACCATACCACTGAGCCACCGTGTCCGGAGATAAACGCTCGTGAGGCGCGCGGGCAAGCTGTTCGGACTTGGCGCGAAGCTCCGTCAGCAGCGGGGAGGTGAATTGAACCCAAACGGGATCATTGGCGGGCAGTCGCAAGCACGGCACGATGATTTCGCTCTCGTGTTCCACCTCGGTGAAGGCGGGGGGTGGCTGCCACGTTTCCATGGCCAGTCCCGGAAAGATTTTTTGAAGCTGATCAAAAAACGGCGACGGATTTAATTTTCCCCCGGCGTCATCGGTTCGCGCGCAGGTCAGCACCAGGCGTTCACTGGCGCGCGTGCAGGCAATGTAACCGTAGAACCACTCGTGCCCCAGGCGATGCCGGAACGCCGCGCCGAGCGAAGCGCCATGCGACTGAAGCGCGTCCCGTTCGAGTTCGTTCAACAACGGGTCTTCCGTGGGCGCGGCCGGGAAGCCGCCTTCGTTGAGGCCCAGCACCAACACCAATTTCAAGTCAGGATTGCGCGAACGATCCACTGACCCGATCAGCACCTGATCCAACGTCGGCGGAATGACCCCGACGGTGAGATGCGCCAATCCGGCTTCGAGGATGGGCAGCCATTCGCGGAGCGGCAAAGGTTCGGTTGGAAACGCCTGTTCGAGGTTGTCCAGCCATTGGTGCAACTGCTCCAACACGGTCGAGTGCAACGCCGGATTGGGAAGCTGCAGTTCCGATTGCGCGGCGGCGTCGGTCCATGCGGTCAAGGTTGCTTCGACTGCAAGCGCATTCCAGAATTCGCGTACGGCTTGGGCAAGTTGCGCGCCAGAATGAGGCGCAGCCGTTTGCCGGGCCAGGACTTGAAACGGCGCCAGCAGTTTCAGGCGCCGCGCCTCGGTAACGGCGACCGCGCCGGATTGATCTGGCGGCGCGAGCGGTCGGAGCCAGGATTCACCTTCCCAACCGTATTGCAGTGCGTCGTTTTCCAGTTCGTCAATCGCTTGCGGACTGACCGGCATGAAACCGGTTTTGAGCGCACCAAACCAGTCCGCGTGACGCCAATGAAACGCGACGACCCGTAAGGCGCAACGGGTCAGCTCCGCGAGTGGGTGATGCGAAACGGACTCGCGCCGATCGAGGAAGAACGGAATGTCATAACGCGAGAAGACGCGTCGCAAGATGTAATCGTAGCCTTGCAGCGAACGCAGCAAAACCGCCGCGTCCCGATAACGTCCCCCCTGGCGCACGAAGCGGCGGATTTCGCGGGCGGCCAAGGTTGCTTCCGCCTCCGGATTGGCGCAGGCGGCGGCGCGGAGATGGGGTGGCGGGGTGGTTAAAACCGAAGTCGCCGCGCGAGTCGGCCAAGCCTCCGCGAGTTGCGCCAAATCGGGAGCGTGCCGGAAACGGGTCCGTTGCGGATCAGCAGTCAGAGTGGCGATGGAGATTGCCACGTCAGGAAGTTGCGCGAGCCTTTCCCGACAGCGCCGGAACGTCTGACCGATGACGCTCCAGGGCGACAGCCAACTCGGATCGCTCCGGAGTTCCGCCGGCAGGCAGAACGCCAGAGTGGCCTGCTCCGCAACCGGAATCACCGCCGCGAGCAAATCCAGTTCTTGAGCCGTCAATTCGGCAAAACCATCCATCCATAAACCGCCGAGCCGAAGCGTCGGTGCGTTCGGGTGGGGTGGTCGGGCGGCGCGCAGGTGTTCCGCCGCTGCGGTTTGCAAACCGTCGAGGTCTTCGAGTTGATGCGCTTGCAACCAATCGCGATAAGCCGACAACAGCAACGCGAAATCGCCGAGCTTGTCCGCAAGCTGCGCGGGATGCGTGAGCCGGGTCGCCAGCGCCCGGAGTTTGCGAACGGAAATTTGGTGGCGTTGCAGCTCGCGAAACAACCCGCTGAGCCGCATGGCAAAGCCCGGCAGCCGCGCCGTGGCGTGGAAGATTTTCAATTCTGATGCGTGCCGATTCAGCAGTGCGCGCAACACCATGATCCGGCCTTCGTCATCCAGCCAGTTGGGTTCAACCCCGGCCTCGCGGAGAATGAATTGCGCGAGGCGATCAAAGGAGAAAATCTCCAATCGGGTGTAGCCTTCCAATTCGCCCGTCGCGAGCAACTGCCGTTCAAGTTGGAACGTCGCCTGCTTCGGCGCGAGCAGCAGCAGCGGCAGACCATCGGGCGAACGGAGCAACTCCCGCCGGATTTCAGCCAGACACTGAAAAGTCTTGCCGCTACCGGCTGGGCCGAGGAGAAACCGCGTTTGCACGCGGTTCGTTTTAGTCGCAACCGCAGTCGGAAGCAAAAAAACAAAATTATTTATTTTCCGACGGGAAGGAAATTTGACCCGAACGCGCGCCGAATCGTTACTTTTCCGACCATGCCAGAATCATGCCAGAATCAAGTTCTCCTTGTCTCAGCTACATTCGCCGCTAAAATCGGACGCAATTATGGCGCAAGGCTTACATTTGTCGCAACGATTGACGCAGTCGTTGGTTTTGGCCCCCCAACTCCAGCAATCGCTGGCGTTGTTGCAAGCGCCGACCCTCGAACTCAAAGCCTTGGTGGAGGCGGAGCTGCAGCAAAATCCCGTGCTGGAGGAAATTGACACCGGCGGCGATACCGACATGGCGGATCGAGAAGCGGAGAGCGAGAGCACTGGCGAGGCGGGCGACGCATCCGAAACTTCCGAAGCGGGGGAAAGCGGCGACAGCGTGGACGATTTTCAGGCGGAATTTGATCGCCTGGTGCAGTTGGATCAGGATTGGCGCGACCATTTCGCGCAAACCAACGTCCCGACGCGCACCTCGGCCGAGGACGAGGAAAAACGGCAGTTCATGTTCGATTCACTCGTTGCCTCGACCACGCTGGCGGAAAGTTTGTTGGAACAGGTGCGCGATACGGACCTGACTCCGGCGGACCTCCAGGTGGCGGAGATTATCATCGGCAACATTGATGACTACGGCTATCTCAAAGCCTCGATCGAAGAAGTCGCCGCCATTGCCAATGTAACCGGGGAGAAAATTCTCGAAGTCCTCAAGGTCATTCAAACGTTTGAACCCGCCGGTGTCGGCGCGCGGGATTTGCGGGAATGTCTCTTGTTGCAACTGGCCCACACCCGCCAACAGGACTCGCTGGAATACCGCATCGTTCGCGACCACATGGACGCCTTGGGCAAGCGGCGCGTCCCTGAAATCGCCCGCGGCACCGGCTCAACTATTGAGGAGGTGCAGGAGGCCATGGCCGCAATCGCGCAACTCGAACCGCGTCCGGGGCGTGCGTTTCTCTCCCAGGCCGACCATTTTGTATTGCCCGAAGTGTTCGTGAAACGCAGCGGCGGCGATTTTGTGGTCACCACGAACAACGAACACATTCCACATTTACGCATCAGTAATGTTTACAAGGACCTGATGAGTCAAAGCGCCAACAGCGCCGAAGTGAAGAATTACATCCGCGAGAAAATCCGCGCGGGCAAGTTTTTGATCAAGAGCCTGCACCAAAGACAAAGCACCATCGGCAACATCGCGCGCGAGATCGTCAAACGACAGCGCGAGTTCATGGAGAAAGGCGTCGCGTTTTTGAAGCCGCTGACGATGGTGCAGGTGGCGGAAGTGGTGGGTGTGCATGAAACCACCGTGAGCCGCGCCGTGTCCGGCAAATACATGGAAACGCCGCAGGGCGTTTTCGAAATGAAGTATTTCTTCACCGCCGGTCTGCAGACGGATTCCGGCGCGAACGTGTCCAACACCAGCGTCAAGGACATGATTGCGGAGATTTTCAAATCCGAGGACACCGGCAAACCCCTGTCCGATCAAGAGGTGGTCAAAATGCTCAAGGACAAGGGAATTGTGATCGCGCGCCGCACGGTGGCGAAATACCGCATGGAATTGAACATCCTGCCTTCCAACTTGCGGAAGGTGTACTAAAAGGCATCCGGTGCGAGGCGTCCAACGGCCAGCCTCCGACGGAAAATCAGGCGAACGTCCTTCGCCCCTCCACGCCCGGCGCGGCTACTCTGATTTCGCTTGAAAACGCTGCCTCGTTATCTCCTGCGTCAGGTCGTCGCCACGTTGGTGATGACCGTGCTCGTCTTCACGTTCGTGATGATCATTGGCAACATCCTGAAAGAAGTCCTGGTGTTGTTGGTGAACGGTCAAGCCTCGCTGGGCGTCATTCTGAAATCCATCGCGCTGCTCGTGCCTTACGCGGTGGCTTACGCGCTGCCGATGGGCATGTTGACGGCGGTGTTGCTGGTGTTTGGGCGCTTCAGCGCCGACCTGGAATTAACCGCCTGCCGGGCGAGCGGCATCAGCCTGGTTTCTCTCGCGACGCCGATTTTGCTGCTCAGCCTGGTGCTGTGCGGCCTGAGCGGATGGGCCAACTTGAAACTTGCGCCCGAAGCGCGGCGCGCTTTCAAAAAAATCGTTTTCACCTTCACGACGGAATTTTCCGCCGCACAAATCCCTTCCGGTCAGTATCTCAGGGATATTCCGGGCTACCTCGTTTACATCGGCAATAATCAAAATGGCCATCTGACGGATGTGCTGATTTATGACCTGGGGCAGGGGACGGATCAGCAATCGAAGAGTTTGTTTGCCGCGCACGGGACGATCCAAAAGGAAACGGAGGGCACGAATTATCTGTGGGTATTGAACCTGACGGACGTGCGGGGCTTGACCTTCGAGGGCGATCAAGCCAGCCCGGGCGCGGCGCGCGAGATGCGCCTCGAATTTGATCCGACCAAGTTCGAGCGCAACCGGGAGCGGCGTCCCATGGCTTACGCGAGTTTTGCCGAACTGCGCGCGGAACTGGGAAAAACTCGCGCCCACCGACCCTTGATATCTCAACAAACCGAGCCGGAGATTCGCAAATCACTGGCGGTTTCGGAGCTGAGTTTACTTATGGAAATGAATCGGCAATGGGCGTTTTCCTTCGCGCCGTTCGGGTTCGCCCTGATCGGCATTCCGCTGGGCATTCGCGTGCAACGGCGTGAAACCAACATCGGCTTCGCCCTCGCCGTGGTGTTGGTGCTGATTTACTACGGTCTGATCCTCGCCGCCTTGGCGCTGCAAAATCATCCGGAGCTGCATCCGCACCTGTTGCTTTGGTTGCCGAATCTGCTCTTTCAGGCCGTGGGCGCAATTTTACTGTGGCGCGCCAATCACGGACTGTGAAGTCGAAGCGTCAAGCTGCACAGTGGGTTGGAAATTAGTTCTGACCAGGTGGACTGAAGTAGAATGGTCGGGGCGGCGAGATTTGAACTCGCGACCTCTTGCACCCCAAGCAAGCGCGCTAGCCAGGCTACGCTACGCCCCGAACCATTGAATTGATTGGTAAAATCGCAGGTTTTTGAGTCCGGCAATTTGCGTTTTTCATACTGTGGTTCCATACCGTGCGAGGTGAAGGAACATTCCGCCACCACCGTTCGGTGATGGTGAAAAACGTTCGTGGCCAATCTCATGCACCACGTCCAATCCGGAAACCATTATGCGCGAATCCGTGTGCGCGGCAAGCTGATTTGGAAATCCCTAAAAACCGACCGCATCAGTGTTGCCAAACTACGTTTGAGTGATTTTCACAAAGAGGAAAGGCAGCGGGCCGCCGTAAACAAATCCGTCGCCCGTGGAAAAATGACTTTTGGGAATGCGGTGACTGTTTACCAAAAACAACGCAATAATGACCCAAACATCAAGCCCGGAACTGTGGAATATGATGACTACCGTATGCCTCCACCAACGGGGAAGATTGGCGGTTGGTGGAACTGCACTCCCAATTTTCCCATCGCCCGCCCAAACTGCGTTTGGGGCGTTTTCCCGGCGATTGGCTCGGCAATGCTGCCCACCCCTTCACACCGATAGATGCTGTCCCGGTCCACATACAGGCTTTGCGGCAACCCATGCCTCTTAGCCCAGCCTTCCAGCATGTCGTAGCTGGCGTGCGTCGTCTCGGCCTCAAAAAACTGTGCCCACACCCGGTTGCCCGGCCCGCAGATTGCCGCCGGGCTGGGGATCAGCTACTCTCGCCGCGTGGCCAAGCCAGATTTCATCGAACTACCCGGAGAACCGCCCATCCCGATTCTATACGAAGACCGTTCCGTCCTGGTCATTGATAAGCCGCGGCATTGGATGCTGGTGCCGTTTTCCTGGCAACGCACCAATCGCAATTTGCAAGCAGCTCTCGTTTCTTCTATCGCGGCGGGAGATTTTTGGGCGCGCGCCCGCAGCTTGAAATTTCTGCGTTACGTGCATCGGCTGGATGCCGAGACGACCGGCCTCTTGATGTTCGCCAAAAGTCAGGGGGCGGTGGACGCTCTGGCGAGCCTTTTTGAAAATCGCCGTATCGAGAAAACCTATCTCGCGGTGGTGGCCGGAGCGCCGGTTCAAACTGAATGGACGTGCTACAAAAAACTCGGCCCGGACCCTAGACACGTTGGTCGTCAGCGCGTGGATGAACGACACGGCAAAACCGCCGAAACTCATTTTCGAGTGTTGCAAACTGTCGCGTCGCCTCAATTACGCCAGGCCGCTGGCGCTGAAACCCGTCCCGGCAAATTCTCACTCTCGAAAAATCCAAGACCGCACCAATCATCTGTGTCGAAGCAAACCTTGGTCGAGGCCCGCCCTGTCACCGGTCGCACGCATCAGATCCGGATTCATCTGGCGGCGGCGGGCACGCCGTGTGTTGGAGACCAACTTTACGGACGACCTCGAACCGGCGCGGAATTGGGATTACGCGCCATTCGTCTCGCCTATCGGGATCCCTTTACGCGCCGACAGGTCGAGATCGCCGCGCCGTTTCAGGAGTTTTGCCGGGAATACGGATTCGACATTCCCGCGTCTTGAGGCATACTCCCCGCCGCTTATGGCATCCGGGTCATCCAACCACGCCCATCATTCTATTCCGATCGAGCAGGGAAACCAATTCCTTGAAGTTCGCCAGTCGCGCATCCACGGCACGGGCGGCTACGCACGACAGGACATCCCCGCCGGGACGCGCATCATCGAATACGTGGGCAACTATATCAGCAAGGCTGAATCAGAACGACGTTGCGAAGCTGATAACGCCTACATTTTCACCATTGATGACGAGAAGGACTTGGACGGCAACGTCACTTGGAATCCAGCCCGATTCATCAACCACAGTTGCGCACCAAATTGCGAAGCGGAATGGGACGAAGGGCGGATTTTTATCAACACCCTGCGCGCGATCACCACGGGTGAGGAGTTGACTTTCAATTACGGTTACGACCTGGAAGATTTTCAAAATCACGTTTGCCGCTGCGGCGCGCCAACATGTCCAGGTTATATCCTGGCCGAAGAATACTGGGCGGAAGCGCGCCATCTTCTCGCGCAACAAACTGCGGCGCATCCAGCTCTCGTCACCAACCCGGTCGCATGAACGCAGTAACCCCATTCCGATTGGGCGTCCTCGGCTCGGGACGCGGGTCGAACTTTGTCGCCATCGCGGACGCGATTGCGGCTGGCAAAATTCCGGCGGAGATTGGTCTGGTACTGAGCGATGTCGAGACGGCGGGAATTTTAACGGAAGCCCGATCCCGCCAACTTCGGGCCCGCTACATTGCGCCGGGAAAATTCCGTACCAAATTGGAAGAAGGCGTCGAGCAAACCTACGTCGCAGCGTTGCGGGAAGCGCGAGTGGATTTAATCGTGCTGGCCGGTTTCATGCGGGTGCTCAAGGAAACTTTTCTGCGCGCCTTCGCCGGACGCATTGTGAACATTCATCCGTCGCTGCTGCCTGCGTTTCCGGGTTTGGCCGCGTGGCAACAAGCGCTCGATTACGGAGTGAAAGTCACCGGTTGCACCGTTCACTTTGTGGATGCCGGAGTGGACTCGGGCGCGATCATTGGTCAGCAACCCGTGCCGGTATTGGACACGGATACCGCGGCTTCGTTGCACGCCCGCATTCATACGGCGGAACACGAACTATACCCACGCTGCATTGCGTTGCTGGCTCGCAATGAAATCACCCTCGCGGGTCGTCGGGCCGGACGTCGGGCGGCAGCGGATTGAACTTCGGGTCAGTGTGAAATAAACGCGCGGACGCAAGCAATTCACTTGAGACCGGTTCGGAGACCACATAGGATGACGTCGGTGGGCGGGGTAGCCAAGTGGTAAGGCAGGGCTCTGCAAAAGCCTCATTCGTCGGTTCGATTCCGACCTCCGCCTCCAACTTCAAGTTGCACTTTTGCAACGAGTTGCAGAATCCAGAGGGGGCAAGTGCCAGTGAAAGTGCCAGTGAAATCAATACCGGGATACGACTCATCATCTACTCCGGCATTACTCGGCAATCACTCGCGATGACGGGATTCGCAGCCCGTTTGGTGTAGCTGATACACCCAAAGCCACGTTCAGTTTCATAGCTTCGGACAGAAAGTCTGAACTTATGAAACGTCGTTTCATCCTCTACCGTCGCAAGCTCGGGGGCACATTCTACGTCGAGGACACCCAAACCCGAAAGCAGGAAAGTCTCGGCACGAAGGATCGCGCCGAGGCCACGTCCCTGCTCAACGCTCGTAACGAGTCTGTTCGCCAACCGCAACTGAATCTTCAAATCGCCAAGGCATACTTGGCTGGAACGGATTCAGGCGTCTCGACCCGGACGTGGCAACAAGCACTCGATGCCATTGTCGAAACCAAGAGCGGTTCAACCCAGGATCGCTGGAAACGTGCGGCGAAAGAAACCGCGTTGGACCATATCCGCCATCGAGTGATTCTGGAAACGCAAGCCGATCATCTGCTCGCCTGCCTCAAGGCGGGCACGGTCAGCACGAATGTTCATCTGAGGAAGTTGCACAACTTCTGCCTTTCGATGAACTGGCTGCCGTGGCCGCTCATTCCCAAGCGCCTCTGGCCGGAAGTGCGTTTCAAGGAAAGACGCGCCATCACCAGTGAAGAACATCAGCGCATCATTGAGCGGGAAAAGAACCCGGAGCGGCGAAGCTTCTACGAACTCTGCTGGCATCTCGGCGGTTCTCAAACCGACATCGCCAATCTCAAGGCGGAGGACATTGACTGGCCCAACCAGACCATTGCTTATGCCCGGCAAAAGACCGGCAGCCTCGCAATGATTCACTTCGGGCCGGACATTGAGGCGGTTCTGCGCCGACTCAACTCAACGGGATATTTGTTCCCATATCTGCAATCCGTTCGCTCTGGCGACCGCGCCACGGAATTCAAGCAACGATGCGAAGGATTGGGAATCAAAGGCGTGTCGCTGCATTCTTACCGCTACGCTTGGGCGGAGCGGGCGAAAACGTGCGGCTACCCGGAACGATTTGCACAGGAAGCGCTCGGTCACAACAGCAAGGCTGTGCATCGCTCCTATTCACGAAAGGCCAAGGTGAGGCTGCCCTCGCTGGAAAGCTACGAGAAGCAAAACGTGGAAGGCCGCATCATTCCATTGCTTCCGCCCGTGCCGAATCCCGAAAGAAACGGTCACTCGATTTCAGCGGCTGGTTAAGCGTTCAGTCTCCGGGAATCGTCATAAGCCGTTCCGAGTCACAAAAAAATAATTCAAATATTTTTCACCCTGCAAACATTGCAAAAAAACGATGTTGAAACCGAAAACCAGCCAAGTCGCCCCGCATAAAATCAGGGTGCTTTTGTGTCAAGTGTCGGCGGTGACATCGGTTTTGTTCAATGTTTGCAAGGCTTCGGCTGCCAGATTCGCAGTTCAACAAAAGTGCGCCTGATAAAATGATGGAGTCGTTGAATGAATCAGCGACGCAACCAAAAAAGCACATTATGGAAGCAACTGAAATGACGGACACACTCAAAAGCATCAACACGACTCCTCATCTTTGTCGGAGCAAGGTAAAACAAACCGCGCTGGAAATTGCCGCCGCGATCCGGCCCGCCAATAAATTCAGCCGGGTTGGGATGAGCTTCGTTGAACGCATTGAAGCCAAAGTCCGCGCCGCCATCCGTGAGGAAGTCAGGATTCATCCCAGCAAAGGCAAGACACTTTTATGATGAGTCCAACCGATGCGTTGAATCTTCTGCATCACGCGCGCCCGCCAGTCTTGTGCTTGCGGGCGTTGCGTTCCCGCCAGTAGCTCGCGATAGCATCGCTGGCGCGAGCGAGCCACTTTTCGTCGCGGCGGAATTGCTCCAGCGTTTCAGTGGCGAAGAACTTCGTGCTGTTGCGGGCTGGGTGGCCCAACGGCTTCAACAGACCTGCTGCAATAAGCATAGGAATCTCGTGCGGCTCAAAACCGAGAAACCAAGCAGCCTGCATCGCATCAAGTCGCGCGGGAACGATCTTCCAACTCAAGAATTCGGTTTGTTGCGCAGTTACATTCATACGCGGACTGCCGCGCGGCGCTTGGGCCGGGGCGAATGGGCTTGGGTTTGTTTCTCGGAAGTCTTCTGTTCGGTCGCCTCGGGAGCATCCGCATCAACCTGGCTCGGCGCTTGGTTCTTGGTGAGATCGAGCTTTTCTTCGATCTCACTTTGGCGGCGGGTCAACTCTTGGTAGCGCTCCTCGCGCTCGAAGTGTGCGCCAACTTTGGTTTCCAGCTCTTTTGCCCGCTTCGTGGCGTCGGCGATGTCGTATTCGAGTTTGGATGCGCGCTCCTCAAAGCCTTGGACGTTTGCTTCGAGTGAACGAATTGTGCCCTGCGCCGTGTCTGTCACTCGTGCGGCATAACTGTTCTTTCCGCGCACAATCATTTCGACGTTGTTGTTGAAGGTGGGACGCAGGAACAAATCGAAACCCGCAAAGCGTCCAACCCGCACGTCATCGCCGAATCGGTTTTTGATCTTCTCGGCACGACGAACAATCAATTCTCCGGCAATCCCCCGGTTGTCGAGAACTTGCCCGTCGAGTTCGATGCTGAACTTGTCGCCCGACGTGTCCTGCCGGAGAGCGATGTCCTGACGCAAGTTGGTGAGCCGTCCCGCGAACGCCTCGGCGTCCTCGTGCGAGCGACGGAGATTGGAGCGGATGCGGTATTGTTCCTCGGCATGGGCGGAACGCAGCCGCGTGAGACGGATCAATTCCGCGTCCACCTGGGCCTTTTCAATCACGAGCGGATTACCGGAAGCAATGGCCTTCACCTCGGCGTAGGTCAGTGCGGCCGAGTCCAAATCTTCAAGGCGGCGGATCGTCATGTCGCCGCTCATCACCTGCGCGATGAACTTCGCCTTCGTCTCCAGTGTCTGCCACATATAGGCGTCAAAGCTCCCCTCCGTGACGTAGCGGAAAATCTGGATGACGGAATTCTTGTTTCCCTGCCGTAGAATCCGTCCCTCGCGCTGCTCCACGTCTGCCGGTCGCCACGGCGCATCGAAATGGTGCAAAGCGATGAGGCGTTCCTGAACATTCGTTCCCGAACCCATTTTCTGTGTGCTGCCGAAAAGGACACGCACCTTGCCCGCCCGAACGTCCCGGAATAGAGACAACTTCGCAGCATCGGAGTCATAGTCTTGAATAAAGGCGATTTCCGCACTCGGCACGCCAAGCTTCTCCAGCTTGTCCGCCGCGTCACGATAAACCGAAAAGCCCTTGTCCTTCGGCGTCGAGAGATCGCAAAAGACGAGCTGCGCGGAACGCTCCGGCTTCGACTCCTGCCAGATGAGGAAAATGTTTTCGACCGCCTGATTGACTTTGCCCTGTGGATCGTCCTTCGCGGCTGGCTTCATCAGCCGCAGATCCAAAGCAGCCTTCCTGCCCTCGGACGTAATCTTCAGCATGTTGTCCACGCTTGGATCAACACGATTGGCTTTCAGGCGCTCCGCGCGCTTGGCAAGTTCCTGAACAAATGCCTTCAACTCTGGCGTTGCTGGCGCATTTCGGATGGTTGGCCTTTCGCCATCAAGCTTTGGCCGGGGCAAATTAAGCATTGCAGCGGTTTGCACGTCGGCGGACTGGCGGAACATCTGCATCAGCTCCGGCACATTGATGAAACGCGCAAAGCGCGTGTTCAGACGGTAGCCCGCGCCGTCCGGCGAAAGCTCCATCGCCGTCACCGGCTCGCCGAAAGTGGCCGCCCACGAATCGAAGTGATGCAGATTATGTTTCTTCAGCGCGTCGTGCTGGAGATAACGCTGCATCGTGAACATTTCGGCCATGCTGTTGGCGATGGGCGTCCCGGTGGCGAACACAACGCCGCCCCCGCCGTTCAACGACTGGACGTGGCGCACCTTCAAATACATATCGAACGCCCGCTCGCTCGCGGTCTGCGGAAGCCCCGCGATGCGTGTCATCTTGGAAACGTAGAACAGATTTTTGAAGTAGTGGGCCTCGTCCACGAGCAGCCGGTCCACGCCAAGTTCTTCAAACGTCAGCGTGTTGTCCTTTTTGTGTTCGGCAGCCAGCGTTTGAAGTTTGGCTTCAAGCCGCTTCTTCGCTTTTTCCAGTTCCTTCACCAACCGGCGATTAGAACTGTCGGCGTGTTCCCGGCGGATCATTTCCAGTTCGTGAAGCTGCTCCTTAAAAAACCGCTCCTGCGTTTCGCGTGAAAGTGGGATGCGTTCAAAACCGGAGTGCGTGACAATGACGGCATCCCAATTGCCAGTCGCGATGCGGCTGAACAGTTTCTTGCGTTTGTGCGACTCGAAATCCTCCTTGCCTGCGGCCAGGATATTCGCGCCCGGATACAACGTCAGCAACTCGGTAGAAAACTGCCCGAGCATGTGATTGGGGACGACAAACATTGGCTTGCCAGAAAGACCAAGCCGCCGCGATTCCATCGCAGCGGCAACCATCGTGTAGGTCTTGCCTGCGCCGACGACGTGGGCGAGCAATGTGTTCGGCGTTTGCAGAATCCGCCAGACACCGGCCTTTTGGTGCGAGTGAAGTTGAATCGCTCCGCTTGCGCCCGGCAACGTCAGGTGATCGCCGTTGAAGGTGCGAACGCGCGTGTGATTGAACGTGTCGTTGTAGAGGCGGCAAAGCCGTTCGCGGCGCGAGTCATCCGACCAGACCCATTCCTTGAATTGTTCTTTGATGCGTTCCTGCTTTTCGCGCGCGGCCTCGGTTGACTGCGCGTTCACGACAGGCTTTTTATCCACCATGTCATAGACCGTAGGCGTTTTCAGATTGAGCGCGTCTTCAATCAATTCGAGCGCGGTATAACGGTCAGTTCCCCAATCTGTCGTGTTTGCAGTCGCGCCTTTCGCTTCCCAATTCGCGCTGATATGCCAAGTGCCGAGTGCGTGGATGTGGCCGATTTCCACACCGGACGGAATGTGGAGCAATCCATTCGTGAAATCCTGCACGTCCCCTGGCGGCAGCCAGGACGCGCCAAGGCGAACATCAATTTCCGTGGCCGCGAGGTCGGCTGAAATGAAGTCCGTCACCGCAAGCGAGGCCGTCCAATGGGCGGAGGAGCACTTGTTCGACCGCAATTCGGTCGTGCTCGAATGTCAGGTGTGGCAGGAAGCGTTGGGGCGGGCGCGCGGCGAAGGTTTTTCAGTTTCCGAACTCAAAGAGTTCACAGGGAAGCGCGGTTACATACGGGATGAGGAACGTCCCGGCGCGGTCACTTTGCGCGAAGTTCTGCTCCGCGAATGGGAAATCGTTCAGACCGCGAAAGAAGGCGTGGGTGATGCCTGGCCGCTGGTTGCGAATCCGCGTCCGGCAGATCCCAAACTCGACGACGAACAACGAGAGGCACTCGATGCTTTGCTCTCCTCCATTAACACCGTGTCTGTGTTTCGCGGCGGCGCGGGCACGGGCAAAAGTTTTGTCCTGCACGAGCTGGTCGAACAACTTCGGGAGTCTGGTCGGCGTGTGGTTGTTCTCGCCCCGCAGCGTCAGCAAGTCGTGGAAATGGAGAAGGCAGGATTTCCGTCACCCTCTACGGTCGCGAATTTTATCCTCAAGCGCGAACTGGCTGAACGCGCGGTCGTTGTCGTGGACGAAGCGGGGCAAATCGGCGGGCGGCAAATGCTCGAATTGATGCGGCTGGTCCGCGAGCGGAATGCCCGGCTGATTCTGTCGGGCGACACGCGGCAGCACGGAGCTGTTGAGGCTTCGGACGCATTGCTGGCAATCGAGCGGCACTCCGGCGTCAGGCCAGTCGAGTTGCACAAGATTCGGCGGCAAGACCCGGCGCTTGGCAAAGACGCCGATGAGCGCATACGCATCAAGGATTATCGGAACGCAGTCGAATCAGCGGCGGCGGGCAAGTTGAGCGAATCGTTTGAACGCCTCGACAAGATGGGTGCGGTGGTGGCGTGCGGCTTGGGAGATCAAGCTGACAAGCTGGCGAAAGAATATCTCCGGCTCGCGGAACAAGAGGCTTCGGCGGTGGTCGTCTCGCAAACATGGAGTGAAGTGCATCGCGTCAACACGCGCGTCCGCGATGCACTCAAAGACAAAGGATTGCTCGGCGCAAACGACACGATCGTTCAAGTGCTGGACAAGCTCGACTTGACGAACGCGCAGAAACGCGACGAACGGTTTTACCCGCCTGATGCCGTCGTCGTCTTCAATCAGAAAGTGCGCGAAGCTGAACCGGGTGCGAAAGGAAAGCTGGCGGGCATTTTGAAATCGAGCGTGCTCGTCGAAGTTGGCGGAAGATTCATCACCGTTTCAAACAAAGTCCTGGATCACGTTACGGTTTATCTCCCGCGTGAAATCTCGGTTGCACAAGGCGACCGGCTTCATCTCAAAGCGAATCGCAAGCTGGCTTCAGGTGGTCGCGTCACGAATGGCGAACTTGTCACCGTGAAGTTGGTTCGTCCCGATGGCGCAGTTGAACTCACCGATGGCCGCGTCCTGGACAAAACTTTCCGCGAGTTTCTGCCGGGCTACGCCGTCACGTCCTACGGCTCGCAAGGCAAGACGGTGGATTACGTCCTGTTCTCCGACTCGACCGTCAAGGCCGCGACGAACGCGCAGCAATGGTATGTGACCATTTCGCGCGGGCGGCGTGGCATCCGAATCTTCACGCCGGACAAAGAGCAATTGCGCGAGAATGTGACGCGCTCCGGCCACAGGCCGCTGGCGATGGAGTTGGTGGCCGGTCTTGTCCCGCGCCGTGGCGTCCGCCTTTGGGATCGCTTGCACGTCCATCTCCTCCGATTTGGACGACGCGCCGCCGACACTTTTTGCCGGTTGAAACTGGCGCGTCGTCATCACCATCAACCCACGCAAAAGCATGAACACAAAAACACCCGAATGTTGGTCGAGCGACCCGAACGCTCACGGCGTCAAAATCGAACTGTCGGCTGAACGGAGTCTGCTGCTGCCGTTTGATCAATTCGCCTTCGCCGAACTCAAAACCGAAGGGAAGCAGCAACACCTCCGTTTGGTCTTTGCCACGCACGAGGTTTCGATTCGCGGCAACGCCTTGCGCCGAATCGAGACAACGATGCAGCGAATGGAATTGTCATTCCTCGCCGTTTTGTCGAGCAGTGAACGAAAACTCATCGCGGAAGGCCAGCCAGTGATTCACGACATCACCGTTACGGAGGCAAATGCGGCTGGCAAGCAACATGAACAGGTCAAATCCTGATCGGTCGGCTTATTTCGAGGGCCGGAACACGCGGATTTCCGCGTCTTGTTGTCCGTGCTGCGGGACAGCGAGGAAAAACTCATTCAATTCGGCGGAGAAAAAGGAAGTCCGCGCGCCGGTGCGGGTGGGAATTCGTTCACGCAACTGGTAATGATCCGCATCGCGCTGGTCAACGACATCTACGAAACCTTCGCCACAGGAGACATAAAGGCGTTTAAGCGCGGCATCATAAAACACGTCATCGGTGTCGCCGGAAATCGCAAAGTTGGTCACGGGTTTACCGGTCGTGGTATCGAAGACAACCAACCGTGCCGGTTTGCGGCAACCGACGAACAGGCGGTGATTCGCTTCATCCAGCGCCATCGGAAAGTTGGCTTGGAACTCCTTCATCGGCCATGTCGTGGTGACGGTTTGCTTCTCGCGGTCAATAACGGCGATTTGTTTTGCGTCAGGCACGTTCACGAAGATGCGGTTTCCGTTCTTCTCCAATTGAAATGATTCCGGGTGTCCCCCGAGCTTTATGTTGCCGGTTTGTTTCATCGTCGCGGAATCAATGATGGCGAGTGCGCCGTCGCCATAGCCGTTGTAGATCAATTTCGTTTTGGCATCGAAGCGTGCGTTGTCGGCGTCGTCCAGTGAGCCGATGCTTTTCGCCAACTCGTAGGAAACGCCGTCGAACAATTTGAACGTGCCGTCGTTTCCGTTGGCGACGCCGATTTGGTTCGCTTCCGGCAGAAAGACCACGCCTGTCGGCATGTGAAGACCGTTGATGCTCTTGACCCGCTTGCCCGCTGCCACGTCGAGCACTTCAAGGGTGTCGTTTCCAAGTGCAGCGACAAAGAGACGGTGATTCTTTGCATCTATGGCAAAATGGTCGAACCGTCCTTTGACACCGGGTAGCGGAATGGTCTTGATGAGTTTGAGCGTGTTGGATTCCTGCGCCCCAGCGTAGAGGGCGACGGAACAGAGCAGCGATAAAGCAAGTGACCGCATAGGTTGAGAGCTATTTGCTGCCGTAAGTGAAATCATCGAACAGCGTCACGCTATCGGCCTTTGTCCACACGCCGACCATGCCCGCGTCCTTGAAGCTGTCGTCGCTGGCTTCGATAACTTTCTTGCCGTCAAACGTGACGGTGAATTTATTTCCCGCAAAATCCACGCGCAACGTGTGCCATACGCCAGACGCGACCTTGGTGTCGGAGTTTTTGAACGAGACGCGCTTGCCTTTGATCGTGTGGTAAATGGTCACGTTGTCTTCGAGCGCGTTGGCGCGGGCGATGTAATAATTGTCCGCATCCGCGCAGCGCCAGATGACGCCGCCCGCCTGATCTTCCTTGCCGCTGACGGGCTTAAACTTCACTTCGACGAAGCCATCCTTGAGGCTCGTGTCATCCTTGATGCAAACCGGGTAAGTCGCTTCGCCGGATTGTTTGAGGACGTTTGGTTTGCTCGGCGCGGTGTCGTCCTTTTCAACCGTCCACTTCGCGTTGCCGCTGCCGGTCTTGGTCGCGGTCCAACCGGCTGGAGCTTCGCCGATTTTGGCGTCGTCGAAATTGACGGTCTGTGCGAGCGCAGCATTGGCTAGAACACTCGTTCCGATAATCATAGCAGTGATAGTTTTCATAGTTAGAGTGTTTCACCGGCAACCGCTCGCTCGCATGTTGCCGGTGAGGTTGCGTGATTTCATTTTACGGCGGAAACGTAGATGACCTGTGTGCCGCCTTTTTTGACGAGCGTTCCCTCGACCGTGACGGTTTCGGCCATTTTATCAATCAACACATCCTTGCCCGGCTGATGGTCTTTGATGCCCATCATCACATAGATTTCGCCTTTTTCGGTGAGCAGACCGATGGGATTTCCCGCCTTGGCGCACGCCGTCCCGCATTTTTTGTGCTCCGCACCGTGGTCGCCGCCTTCGAGGTAACACCATAAGTCAACAACCTCGCCTTTGACCGTGATGGCGTCGCCTTTCGGATCGGCGAACGTGGGAGTGACGCCCAACAGAAACAGCGGCAAAGCCGCTATCGCTACACGAATGATTTTCATTTTGTTCCTTTCATTTATCTCCGGGCATCCCGAAGAAATTGTTTTGGTTACTTGCTTTGCGTGGCGAGCGCGGCTTTCAGCGCCGCCGCCAAATCGGCCGTCTTGCCTCTGCCCCAATAATGCAGAAAGAGAATGCGCGGGTTCTCGTGCGTCATGTGACTGTGAATCGCCACGATGTTGATCCCGTCATGGCGAAGCGATTTCAACACCTGCTGCAATTCGTCTTCCAACACGGCGAAATCGCCATCCACGAGCGCATTGTCGTCCGCGCCCGCAAACGCCGCCCAGGTGTTCACGCCCATTTCCTTGGTCATTTCGCAGCCACACGGCATTTTCGTTGTGCGTCCGATGACGATTTTGAACATGCCGTTGTTCGCCTGCCCCTTGACGCCGAGCAGGTCTTCGATGGTTTTGCCGGTAATGGAATTCGTGGCGGGCATAGCCGCACCGCCGAAGCTTTTCCCTGGCTGCGAATTCACCGCGCGGATTTCCTTCACCTTGTCCCACATTTTGCGAACAGCGGCGGCGAGCTTGTCTGCCTCGCCCATGCCGCTGATGTGCATGAAATAAACCTTCGGCTCGTCATAAAAGAAATGGTTGTGCAGGGCGGTGACGGAAAGACCGTTGTCCAAGGCGACGCTCATCACGGGATTCACCTCGTCCTGAAACAGCACCGTGTCGCCCATCACCATCACGTCGTCGGTCTTTTGTTCCGTGAACGCGGCCCATGAAGCCAGCCCCATAAACGGCGGCATCGTCCAACCGTCCACGGCGATTTTTACGTCGTTACGCGGCGAAGTGACTTTGAAGACTCCTTCGTTGGTGTTGAGCGTGCCTTTGACACCCGTGAGTTGTTCGATTTTGGCGGTGTCGAGACCTGCGCCGTGACAACACAAATTGACGGCAGCAAGTGCAAACAGAATGGCTTTTTTCATGGTGACTGTTTTGATAAAGGGTTTGGTCGTGATTTTTTCAAGAGGTGACGCGGATATTCGCGAACGCAACCGTGCCGGTGTGAACCTGGAGTCCGATGAAGCCGGAGTCGGGGTCTTCGCTCTTTTTCTTGCCGCGAAATTGCTCGCTTGCCGCAGCGGTGAAAACCGTGGCGGGCTGGCCGTTGAGTTTCACTTCGTATGTGCGGTCGGTCACTTTGATCTCGTAGGAGTGCCAAACGCCGGAAGCGAGACGCTGATTGTTCGTGTAGTTCTGCTGGCCAACCGCTGTGCCCTGGGTTTTGATTTTGTAAATCGCCCCCGTGCGGTTGAAGAACAAGCCGTCAGCTTCGTTCTTCCGCGTGTCGCCGCGCGCTTCTTCATCAATCTGGATTTCGTAGCCGGTATCCACCGCGACCGTGGCGAGGTTTCCGGGCACGTCCGGTCCGGGTGTTCCAGGCAACACCGGCTTGCGCGGATCACGGAAGCGAACGAAGACACCGGAGTTGTCGTTGAAACCGCCGCGCGGATGCGGCAGGCAGAAATCGAGGCGCAGCGTGAAGTTATTGAATTGCTTCCCGGTGTAGTAGAGCAGGCCGATGCCATTGCCAGGTTGAGCGATCAATGAGCGGCCCGCGATGACAAAGCGATTGCCTCCTCCCGGCATCTCGGCCAGCTTCGCGCGCTAGATTTGGGAATCGCCATCGGTTCGGCGGCGAAGACGGCGAGCCTCAACAACATTGATATGCGCTGCCAGACGCGAATCGCCGCCGCCGCGAGACACTTGAAAGTCATTCAAGCTGATCTTGCCGTAGCTGTGTCCATGAGCGTGAGTCACAAGAACATTTTCTTCGACAAGAAGATGCCGGAGATAAAGTTCCCCGCGTGAGCGGTTGGCGCAACATCGGGGAGTTTCTCGCACTGCGGCGGAATACGTCGCTGATGCTCGTCGCCCTCGTCCTGGCTGGCACGGGCGAAAGACTTTGGCTTGGCTTCGCACCCAAATACATCGAAACGCTCGGTGGCGGAATTCTCATTATCGGCTTGTTCGACGCGCTGCAAACTTTCCTTGGCGCGATCTACGCCTATCCTGGCGGCTGGCTCACCGACCATTGGGGACAGCGCCGTTCACTGTTGTTGTTCAGCGTGATTTCCGTGGCGGGCTACATTCTGGTTTTGCTCTGGCCACACTGGCTAGCGCTGTTGCTCGGCTCGTTTCTATTTCTGGCATGGAGCGCTTTATCACTGCCCGCGACATTTTCAGTCGTCGCCACGTCGCTTGAAAAACATCAGCACACGATGGGCATCGGCGTGCAATCCATGATTCGTCGTGTGCCGATGATGCTCGGCCCGCTCATCGGCGGCTTGTTGCTCACGCGCTACGGCTGGACGGACGGCGTGCGTTACGCACTCGCGCTCTGCATCGCGATGAGCCTGTTGACGGCGGCGTTTCAATGGCTCATGTTCGAGCCGCATGGAAAATCCGCAGCGCCGGGCTACATTCCACCTGACGCGGGGGGTTCATTCCTCGGCGTCGTCAAATCTTTCACGCCTGCGTTGCGCGAACTTCTCGTGAGCGACATCCTCATCCGCTTCTGCGAACGGATTCCGTATGCGTTCGTGATTTTGTGGGCGATGGATTCCGGCGGCGTGACGGCGCAACAATTTGGTTATCTCATCACGTTTGAAATGGTCACGGCAATGCTCTGCTACATTCCTGTCGCGCATCTCGCCGACAAATACGGTCGCCGTCCATTCGTGCTGGCGACGTTCATTTTCTTCACACTGTTTCCGTTGTCGCTGCTGTGGGCGCACAATTTCGCGTGGTTGGCACTGGCGTTCGTCGTGCGCGGGCTGAAGGAATTTGGTGAACCTGCGCGCAAGGCACTCATCATCGGCGAGGCCACGCCCGAACTTCGCGCGCGGACATACGGCGCGTATTATCTTATCCGCGATTGCTTCGTAACGAGTGGTTCATTTCTCGGCGCGTGGCTGTGGCACATCAGCCCGCAAGCGAATTTCCTCGGTGCGGCGGTTTGCGGCGCGCTCGGCACAATCTGGTTTTGGTGGTTCATCTACCGAAGGAATGAAGTAACGCGGATAGGTCCAGAATTGCAAAAGTCGGTCAAAGTGTAGCCTCCTTTTTTCAGGAAGCCGTTACCGGCTAGGAGAAAAAATAGCCAAGGGAGCGAAGCGATGAGTGGTTGGGATTACCGATGACTATGTGATCGAGGACTTCGATTTTGAGAAGTTGCCCGGCTCGGATGAGGTCGCGGGTGATTTTGATGTCAGCTTCCGAAGGAGTTGATTCACCGCTCGGATGATTGTGCGCGATGATGATTGCAGCGGCACTCGCCATGATGGCTAAACGGAACACCTCCCTGGGATGACAGAGAATTGTATCCATCGTTCCAATGGACACCAGATAGTGGCCCTTGATGCGCCGACGTGTGTTGAGGATGAACACCACCAAACATTCACATTCAGAATTGAAGTAAGGATGTGTCGCGATATGCGTTTTCCAATAGGCGGCTGCCTGATCCGGTGTTTCGCACTGTTGCATGGTGTCGGGTGTAGGACATTCCCGAAGTGATACGATTTTCCATTCCTGCGGTTGAGACGGGAATTTGATCGGCTTGACGATGGTGTTCGTGGGTTGCGGAGTGATTGCGGGGCATCCGGTGGAGATGAGGTTTTCCGTTGTGTTCATGTTTTGCGTTTCGTTCTGAAGGAGCGGGACTGCTCTCTTCACCGCACCGGGAGAGCAGCCCCGCTCCTGACGAAACGCACCCGTCTGCGCCCGCGCCGCCGGGCAGCGGAGCATCAGCAACGAAGTGACAGCGGACGAAAGGATGTTTCGTCCGCTGGCGCGAGGTTGCGCGGAGCAACCAGAGGCGCGGGTGCAGACGGGATGAACACAGCGGATAACCTCATCGGCGGATGCCCGCTGCGTTGGCAAGCAAACACCGATGGCGAATGCCATTTAGCCCTGATAAACAGGGCATTTTTTACAAAAAGAAGTGCCAGTGAAAGTGCCAGTGAACAGGTGATAAATGAGTAATTGGCGAGTAGTTGATTGGCATCGAGTGCGTGATGCCGAGTGCTTGACAGATGTGCTAAAACGCCTGATTCTATTGGCGTTCGTTAGTTATGAGGCTGTTCGCCTCTGGTGGTGGGGCGGTAATCGCGGAGTAGTGAGTTTCGGAAAAACTCCCTGCATCTGTTCGATTCCGACCTCCGCCTCCAATTCCAAACAACTTTTGGACAAGGAGTTACAAATCTCACAGCCCTCAAGTGCCAGCAAAAGTGCCAGCAGATTTGTGACTCGGAATTACTCAACAACAACTCCGCGATCACCCCGGCACGACTTGCTGAAACGCAATTGGCCGTGCGTTTGGTGTCATTGAGACACCTGCCCTTCGTCCTCGCTTGGCAGGCTCGAACAAAAAATTCGAGCCATGAAAAACCGATTTCGCCTCTACCGCCGCAAGAAGGGCGGCATGTTCTACGCCCACGATTCCGAAACTGGCAAACAGGAGAGCCTCGGAACAAAAGACCGCGCCGAAGCGACCACTCTGCTCAACGCCCGCAACGAATCGTTTCGCCAGCCTCAACTCAATCTCCACATTGCCAAAGCCTACCTGGCGGGGACGGATTCCGGCGTCTCCACGCGGACCTGGCAGGACGCCCTGAACGCGATCATTGAAAACAAGGAGGGTTCGACCAAAGATCGCTGGGTTCGGGCGGCAAAGGAGCCGGCGCTCGACTTGATTCGCGGGAAGGTCATCCTTGAAACCCAAGCCGAGCAACTGCTCGCCTGCCTCAAGGCTGGCACGGTCAGCACCAACGTCCATTTGCGCAAGCTCCACAACTTCTGCCTCGCGATGAACTGGCTGCCGTGGCCGATCATTCCGAAGCGACTCTGGCCGGAAGTCCGCTTTCAACCCAAGCGCGCCATCACGCTGGAGGAACATCAGCGGATCATTGAGCGAGAGAAGAACCCCGAGCGACAGAGCTTCTACGAACTCTGCTGGCATCTGGGCGGCTCGCAAACGGACATCGCCAACCTCAAGGCCGAGGACGTTGACTGGCCCAACCGGACCATTCCATAATCAGTAGTAGTGGCCTTTGGTCTTGGCGATGAGTTCACGAACAGAGCGGTCGCCAGTGATGTCATCGCCGGGGCGACCGCGAGCGGAGCGAGGGGGAAGGCCAGAACCAGCGATGATGATCGCGCCGGCGCTGCCCTGGCCGGCGGCAGTCGAGAGCGTGCTCAGGATCGCCGCCATGCCGGTTGCACCCACGGTGGCGAGGGGCAGCCCGGTGGTGGAGGCGACGGCCGCCGCACCCGCCGTGGTGGCAGCGGTCTGGAGAAAACTGCCGACTGCACCAGAAATGAGCTGGCCGCCTGCGAGCGTGCCGTAGCTGATAACCTTCTGGATGACGACCGGTGCAGAAATGGTACTGAACACGATCCAAAAGGCCACGACCGCCACTCCAAACGTGGCTTGCAGGGAATAGAGCGTGGCGGTTGGGTCAATGAATTTGAAAGCCGGGTCGGTCATGAAATCGAGAATGCCCTGGGTGATGAGCGCCGCGACGGCCCAGCCGAGCGGCCAGAGCAGCACGCCAACGATGTGCATCAGGTAGCGGCTGCCGATCGACCGCAGCGGGCGAATGGCCATAAAGCCAATCATTAGGGGCGAGAGCGCGTAGGCGGTGAACAGGATGAACTTCTGAATGATGTAGGCCCAGAACAGCAGCAGCGACGCGAACTGACCAAAGAGCCAGAGAAAGCCAGAGATGAGAAGTTCAACGGTAAAACTGTTGAGGTCGCTCAAAATATCCCACCAAGAACGGTCAGTCCCGGTATCACGCTTGATGATGAGCAACTGATTGTATTGGTCTTGAACGTTCGACGGATCAACGCCCAAGCCGTCGAGAATGGAGGTTTGCAGGAGTTGTTGGGCCTGATTGCCCCATTGCGGCAGCATTACCAGCAGGGCGGTCAACACGAACAAGCGCACGATGTGCAAGATGAGCGTCTTTCCGTTGAAGCCGTGGACGACCAAAAGGATCGTCCCGACGATGAACAACATGAACGCCACGATGCGCAGCAATTCGTGCAGTTCGACGCACTTTTGCAGGAACGTCGGGAAGAGTTGTTCAAAGGTTGCCATAGTCGGGACGATTTGAGGGGGCGGTTACTGGGTTGGGAATGCGGTGGGCGCATTCACCAGGCGGAAGGTCTGCCCGTATTTCTGCACCGCCTCGGTGAACTCGGCGTGCTGTTGCTCTTTCTTCGCCTCGATCTGGCGCTGCGCCTCGTTGCGATTGGCCACGTCCTGAACCAGCGCCGACGCGGTGGCCTGATTGATTTCGTAGTCCGTGTTGTTGAGCGCTGACGACAGGCCGATGAGAACGCCGGTCAACTTCTGCACCTCCGCGTCGGTGGTGGCGTTCTTGAGCGCTGTAGTGGTCCGGGCAATTTCCTCCTTCAGCGCAACACGCCTGGCGGTGGCGTCTGTAGTGACAGACAAAAAGTTGTCCGTCGTCTTCTGCACGGCCGCGACCGGCAGATACGGCGATTCGCGGCGGGTGACGGTTGCTCCGTTCGGAGTGGTAAACGTCGTGCCGATGCTGCTGAACAGGCCGTTGGCGTCATAGAGCATGGCCTGGCCCGCATCCGCAGCCCCTTCGAGCGCCGTGAGCGTCTGGCCGAGTTCAGTCTTCCGCAAATCGGTGACCAGCGGTTGAACCGTTGTGAGAAGGACGGCTTTGGGATCGCCGAACAGGCTCTCGTAGTGCTTGAACTCGTTCAGTTGGTCGTTGAGCGTCTGGATCTGCTGGACCTGGTTTTGAATGACCTTCACGAATTGCGCGATTTCCTGCGCGGTGTTCATGATGGATTGCATCTGCGCGGTGGGGTCAAAGACCACCCATTGCGCGCGGGCCGATACCGTGACGCCGAGCGTCACGAGGGTGAGTGCGATGAGTCTCTTCATGGTGTGCCTTTCGTTGTCGTTTGCTGGACGGCGGCGACACGCCGCCAATCACGAGAGAGGGTTTACCACGGAGGAAGGAAGGTGCGGTGTATCACCTGCACCACGTGCAGCGAAGTCCGTATGGCGGAAACCGAGACCGACACGAAAAGGTCCAGCAAGGGCTGCGCATTGGGAAACCGGTAGCCAACAGGTCAACTCAACACACGACTAATAATGCGTGCCTTGCTCGACCTAGTCCCGGTATTGCGCGCCACGTTGGCCTTTGGGGAATCGGCGGCGTGCGCAGCAGTGTTGTAGGCGATGATGCGGTCCTCCACGTCTCTCTTGTTCGGTAGGCAGTGGTTTTCCCAGGACGTGAAGTAGCTAAGCATCGCGCAGCCATACCAGCCAAGCATCGCCGCATTTCTTGACCTGGATCAAATCGCACGCGTCCGATCCAGTCCATATTGTGAACGTGTATTCACAATACGTAACGGGATGAGAGCGAGAAAGACCAACACCGAAATCCGTCGGGAACAGATCGCGCAGGCGGCTTTGGGCGTCGTGGAGCAACACGGCTTGCGCGGCTTGAATGTCGCGCGCGTCGCCAAGGCCGTCGGCGTGGTGGCGTCGGGCCTTTATCGGCATTACCCGGGCAAGGACGCCGTGTTGGACACAGTGCTCAATCTGATTGCCGCCCGCATGGAAGCCAACGTTGCGCACGCGCGGTCGAACAGCGGCAGCGCGTTGGACCGGCTTCACGGATTGCTGGTGCGCCACGTGGAACTCGTCCGCCGCAATTCCGCCATCCCGCGCGTGGTGTTCTCCGAGGAGCTGCTTCATGGCCGCGCCGCGCATCGCCGCCGGATGTTTGGCATCATTCGCGGTTACTTGCGGCAGGTGGAGGAACTCATTCGCGAGGGCCAGCGGGAGGGGTGCATCCGCGCCGGAGTCGATCCCGAACCGGCGTCCATCTTGTTCCTTGGGCTGATCCAACCGTCGGTGGTTCTTTGGGCCATGAGCGACGGTGCGTTCGACCTTGGAGCGAATGCCGAGGCTGGCTGGAAACTATTTGTCGAGGCTGTCGGTTGAACGGCAAGGCCTCGCATCGACATGCAACCAAACACAAGAAAAGGACAACAAAGGAAAAATGAAAACTAACATGAGCCGACTCCTCGCCCTTGGAATCGTGTCTGCCGCCTGGCTGCTGGCCGCCGACCCGGCCTTTGCCCATTGCGACACGCTGGACGGACCGGTGGTCGCCGCGGCCAAAACCGCACTGGAGAAGAAGGACATCAGGCCCGTGCTGAAGTGGATAATATCCGAGCACGAGGCGGAGTTGATAACCGCCTTTGACCGGACGCTCACCGTGCGCACCCAAAGCAAAGAGGCGCGCGACCTCGCTGACCAGTTCTTTTTCGAAACGCTGGTTCGCGTGCATCGCGAAGGCGAGGGCGCGCCCTACACCGGACTCAAGCCGGCCGGCACGAAGCTCGACCCGGCGGTCGAAGCCGCCGACCAGGCGCTGGACAGTGGCAAAGCCGACGCACTGATCAAGACCGTGACCGAAGAAGCCGCCGCCGGCATCCGCCAGCGATTCGCTGACGCGACCGAGAAGAAGAAGCACGCCGAGCACAACGTTGAAGCCGGACGCGAGTTCGTCGCCGCCTACGTTGAGTTCGTCCACTACGTCGAGGCGCTGCACACGACCGCGACCCGGTCAGCGCAGCCACACGGGCACGCCGAAGCCGCCGGTCACCCGCCAAAGACCCCGCCCGCGCACAACCACTGAAACCAAGACAACACGCCATGAATGCTTCCGGTTTCTCTGCCACGCTTGGCAAGTCAGCCAAGTGGCTGGTTCTCGTTCTCATCGCGGTCGTCGTGGTTTACCGGATGAAGTTCGCGGCCGTGCCCGTGCAGATGTTTGAGATGAAACCGGGCGTCGTCACCGGCGAAGTCATGGGCACGGGCACGCTCGAAGCGCGGATCAAAACCACGATTAGCCCACGCCTACAGGAACGATTGGCCGAGGTGCTGGTGGACCAGAACGATTTCGTCAAAGCCGGGCAACTGCTCGCGCGGCTGGATGACGGCGAGCTGAAGCGGCAAGTCGAAGTCGCTGCCGCCTCCCTGGCCAGCGCCAAGGCAACCGCTGAGCGTGTGCGGGTGGACGAAGCGCGCGCCCAGGCGGTGGAACAACAGGGGAGGCAGGAGCATAAACGCGTCTCGCAGTTGCTCGAGACCCAGGTTAGTTCGCAGGCGGAACTGGACAAGGCGGTCGAACAACTGCGCGTCGCGGAAGCGGACTTGAAGCGTGCCCGCGCCGCCACGGTGGAGGCCGAACACCAGGTGATCACAGCGGATAAGAACCTCGCCTACCAAACAGAGCGCTTCAGCTTCACGCGGATTGTCAGCCCCTACGATGGCCTGATCACCCGGCGCGACCGTGATGCCGGCGGGGTGGTCGTGCCGGGAAGTTCCCTGCTGCAGATCGTCTCAACCAACGAACTTTGGGTGGCGGCATGGGTGGACGAAACCGCAGCCACGGCGCTGGCCACCGGCCAGAACGCCCGCGTCGTATTCCGCTCCGAACCGGCACGCAATTATCCAGGCAAAGTCGTGCGGCTCGGACGCGAGACCGACCGCGAGACGCGCGAATTCCTCGTGGACGTGCGCGTGCGGGAGCTTCCACTGAATTGGACCATTGGCCAGCGAGCCGAAGTGTTCATTGAAACCGGGCGCAAGTCCGACGTGCTCGCGTTGCCACAACGTTTTCTTCAATGGCGACAGGCCAAACCCGGCGTGTTCGCCGCAACTTCCGGCAGGGCCGAGTGGCATGACGTGGCGCTTGGCCTGCGCGGGCGCGAGTCGGTGGAAATCACGCAAGGTCTGTTGGCCGGCGAAAAGGTGGTTGTGCCAGCCGATCCCAAACAGTCACCACTCAAGTCCGATCAGCGCGTAAAGGCAAAATGAACCTCGCCGCCAAGGACATTCGCCACAACCTCGGGCGCTTCGCGCTGACGGCTGTGGGCATCGGTCTGCTGCTGATGACCGTGCTGGGCATGAGCGGCATTTACCGGGGCATGATTGACGACGCGCTGGTGGTGGTGGACCGCATCGGCGCGGACTTGTGGGTGGTGCAACGCGGCACGCGCGGGCCGTTCGCCGAGATTTCCCGCGTGTCCGCCAATTTGGAACATCGATTGCGCGCCGTGCCGGGCGTGGCCGGCGCGCGGAGTTTTGTTTCACATAACGTCCAGCGCGAACACCGGGGACAACCGTTGCGCATGAATGTCCACGGCCTGGCGTGGCCAGAGGATAACGGCGCATGGGTGACGCTGACCGCCGGCCGGCCTTTGGGGCAGGCGCACTATGAAATGATTGCCGATGCCACCCTCGGGCTGGCGTTAGGCGAAAAGCTGGTCTTGGCCAAGGACACCTACACGGTGGTGGGGATCGCGAAAGGCATGGTCTCGTCCGGCGGGGACGGCATCGCTTTCCTCACCACGCAGGACGCACTGGCGATTCAATTTGATCTCTCCGGCGAAGCAATCCGGCTGGAGCGCGCGGCGCGCGTCCAACGGGCCGTCGGGCAAGACATCGGACAAGTCCAACCGCTGCTGCTCGAACGCGGCGCGGGCCTGGCCTCCGGCATTCCCGCGCTCGGCCCGCCGATGGTCAGCGCCATTACTGTGCGACTGGCGGACGGTGTCGATCCCGCCGAGGTCGCGGCCACCATCGCCGCCTGGCCAGACGTGTCGGTTCACACCCGCGATGGCCAGGAGCAACTGCTCGTGCATGGCATGATTGACAAAGCTCGGCGGCAGATCGGCCTGTTCCGCGCGCTGCTCGTCATCATTTCCACCATTATCATGGCGCTGATCCTCTACACGCTCACGCTCGACAAGATTCACGACATCGCGATGCTCAAACTGATGGGCGCGCGCAACGCGATGATTGCCGGGCTTATCCTGCAACAGGCGTTGTTGTTGGGCGCGCTGGGCTACAGCATCGCGTGGGCCGTGGGTGGCTGGGTGTTTCCCCGGTTTCCGCGCCGGGTATTGATCGCACCGGAAGATCTATGGGGACTGGCCGTGGTGGTCGCCTTCATTTCCGTGCTCGCCAGCCTGCTGGGCATTTGGAAGGCCATGCGGGTTGAGCCAAACAAAGTGTTGTCATGACCGCCGCTCCACATTCGCCTGCTGTCGAAGCTCTCGACCTCACGAAAATCTACGGCTCGGGCAACACCGAGGTCGTCGCGATGAAGGATATTTCGCTCCGGTTGGCCCGTGGCGAGGTCGTCGCCTTGCTTGGCCCGAGTGGAGCGGGCAAATCCACCTTTCTCACCGCCATCGGCCTGATCAATCCGCCCACCTCCGGACGCATCATTCTCGGAGGCGAACCCGTGATGGACGGTCCGCGAGCACTGGTGGATGTGCGCGCCTTTCGGCGGCGGCATCTGGGGTTCGTCTTCCAGAAGGCAAATCTCATCCCGTTTCTCAGCGCGGTTGAGAACGTCGCAGTGGCTTTGGAGATCAACAACACGCCGCCCCGGCCCGCCCGAAGCCGCGCCATGGAATTACTCGACTATCTCGGCGTGGCCGACCGCGCGAACAATTTGCCGGACGCGCTTTCGGGCGGACAACAACAACGCGTCGCCGTGGCCCGCGCGCTCGCCAACCAGCCCAGCCTGATTCTTGCCGACGAGCCAACAGCGGCCCTCGACAGCCATCGCGGGCGGCAAGTGATGGAATTGTTCCGCAAAGTCGCCCACGAACGCGGCTCGGCGGTCATCGTCGTCACGCACGACCATCGCTCGCTGGACGTGTTCGATCGGACCTACGAGATGGAAGACGGAGAGCTGCGTCCGGCGGCCAACCACCAGTGATCTAGCTGATGGAATCGCTGGTCATTCTGCTCGCGCACGAGGCTGAGGCCGTTGCCGGTCGCGATGTCTGTGGTGAGCGGCCCGAGCGTGTCGATCGGCGCTTCAGATTGAATGCTCAGTCGAACTATTCCTCGATACGAAGAAACTTGGTCGAAGGCTGAAATGTCACTCCGTCAATGCGCTGTTCGGGCAGTTGCACCGGGTAAAGGCGGACGCTGCCGACCTGGTTGCGCTGGCGCTGCATGGAGACGTAGAGCCAATACTGCTGCTTGACCGCGTCACTCTTCCCTTTGTCGTAGCCGGTGGCATAAGCCTTCTCGGCCTGCTTCCTGGCAGCGTAGTGGAGTGTCTCGCTGACGATGACGCCACCCGCCGCGCCAGCGGCGGTGATGAGCGGATCACCGTCGGAGAGTTCGTGGCCGAGATATGCGCCGCCCGCTCCGAGGGCCACGTCGCTGATGGGGCGTGTCGCTGAGCAACCGGCAATCAAGCCGGCGACCAGGGCGAGCAGGATGAGTCTGGATGCGTTGGTGATGAGTTTCGTTTTCATATCGGTCAGTGGTTTTTGGTGTTGCCGTCTTTGCGGCGGTTGGCGTGGAGAATGATTCCCTCAACGACACTGGGGCTCTGGCGAAGCTCGCGGGCGCGGCGGTCGAAATGTTCACCGCTCGAACTGGAGCAGTAGAGCATCTCGGGCGAGGCGACGTTGTGGACCGTGCCGCAGATGTTGCGCGCCGAGTCGGTGTGCAGGTATGTGAACGGCGAATACTTCTCGCCGGGCTGATGGTCGGGCAGCGGGTAGTTCATGATGGCGTGCTGCGTCACCTCGGGCAGCGCGATGTCCTTGCCCATGTCGTCCAGGTCGGCGCGGTCGTTCTGCCGCATGATGAAGAACTGGCGGCTGTTCCCGAAGACGGCGGAGCGGATGCGCGACTGCTTGAACCGCGCGTATTGCTGCACGATGGAGATGTTCCAGCAGTTGAATTTGCGAAGCCCGGCCACGTGTGCCGCTGCCGCCTTCGCGGACTCCTCCAGCTTCTTCTCAAGGTCGGGAGCATTCTCCAGGGGTATCTGAATGGTTTCCATCTCGCTCATTGAGCGCTTTTGGAACGCGAGAAGGCGACGGTGAGCGTTCTCAATGTCGGCAGAGTCCGCTTTCGCTTCACGAAGGGCATGAACCGCCTTCGCCATCCAGCCCGCTGCCCCCATATACGACGGCTGTGCGGCGTTTGCGAAACTCTCCGCCAGCTTGACGTAGGTATCGCAGTTACAATCCCTCAACGGGAAGGTGGTTGAGCCGCGATCCAATGGAAGAAAAAGGCGGTGAAGGAGTCTAGCAACGCATTTGGAGTGACGACCAGTTCAGTGGCGCGACTGGTGTTGCATTATGTCAACGCGTCCAGCGTCGCGCCAACGGCGCCGTACACGAACTGGAGTTCCGCGGCGAATACGATCCAAGCCGCGGTGGACGCGGCGCAGGCGGGAGCGGTGGTGCTGGTCACCAACGGACTTTATGCCACCGGCGAGCGCCAGGATGACAGCGGGTTGATGACCCGGGTCATTGTGGACAAACCGATCACAGTCCTGAGCGTCAATGGTTACAAGGTTACGACCATCGAAGGCCGTTGGGATACCGCCACGAATGGCCCCAACGCGATTCGGTGTGTGCGGCTGGAAAACGGTGCGGTATTGGCAGGATTCACCATTCAGAATGGTGCCACGCGGTCCACTGGTGGTTCGTCGTGGTCAACCGCAGGAGGCGGGGTCTTCACGTCCGTTTATACGAACGCCACGGTGGCGAATTGTCTTCTGACGAATAACGCCGCCCGAAGCTATGGCGGTGGCGCTTATGGCGTCAGGCTGAAGAATTGTCTGATCCTTGGTAATTACGCCAACGATGGCGGCAGTGGCGTTGCTTGTGGCGAATTGGTGAATTGTACGGTGGCGTATAATTGGGTCAATTCATTCGTCCCCGGTGGCTTGATGAGAGGCGGCGGCGTGGCGGGCAATGTCGGTTATTTGGGGACAGCTCCATGCCGAATTCGGAACAGCATTGTATGGCAAAACTTCCGCGGCTATGGAGAGATGGACAACTACACCACCGGAACGGAGTTCGCTTTTTCCGCTTCGGTGGGTCCATCCGACGCCGCGCCACCCGGAATAGGCAACCAGTTGGCGGAACGAACATTTTTGGATGCCGACTTTCATATTTCCAGCGCCTCAATCTATCACGCCGCCGGCAGTGCTTTGTATGCTTCGGGTGAAGACATGGATGGTGAGCCGTGGGCCAATCCGCCTTCCATGGGCGCGGATGAAGTCATTGAGGCAAATTTGACCGGGCCGCTTACGCTTACGATTGACGCCTGGCAAACCAATACCATTGCCGAACCGATCCGGCATGAGTTGAGCTTTGGCGCGGTGGTCACCGGACGGGTTTCCCGGATTGATTGGAATTATGGCGACGGAGGCATTGATCCCAATCGGGGTTACTGGGGCATTCATGGTTGGACCAATCCCGGCACCTATACCGTTACGGCCACGGCTTACAACCAAGACAATCCCGATGGCGTCGTGGCCAGCGTGATGGTTTTAGTGGAGCCAATCAATCCGCCTGTGCTCCAATCCAGCCTCCTGAATGCGAATGGCTATAACTTCAGTTTCATGGCCCAACCGGGTATGAATTATTATGTGCAATACGCCACCAATCTGGCTGCGCCCATCAGTTGGCAACCGTTACAAACCATCTACTATCCTCCGTTTGGCCCGAGCGGGTTGGTTTCCATCACTGACCCGGCGTGGACCAATAATACCGCGCGGTTTTATCGCGTGCTGGCGCAGTAGGCGATCACGGGTTTTTATCTGCGACCAAATTCAGGCGTAGCTTGGTGTGCCGAGGTCGGTCATCAATACCAATCCGGAGGGGGCTTTCAGCAGACGCGGTGCGGCGTTGACCAACGAAGCCACGGTGGCGCCATCGCCGGCCACGCCGGTGGTAACGATGTTCTTGATGGTGGGTTCGCCAATAATCTCCACGGCATCCTGTGGATTGGGGGCGTCCAGATACATTTTGATATCGAGCGTGATTTTGACCGCGCCTTTAATGCGGCCGACGGCGAGTTGATGAATGCCGCAGCATTGACCGCGTTTTACGTTGACGTGCGGGGTTTCGATGTCGGCCAGGGCCACCATGGCTTTTCCCGTTTCCACCAATTCATCCAACTTCCAGCCCAGCGCGTGAGCGATAAGCGCGGCGGATTCTTTCAGCCCCGCGTGGCCCGCGCGCCCTTGAGTGAAGCGCCGTTCAAATTCAGTGGGAGTCCAGCCGCTGCCGATTTTGCGTTGCAACGGTCCGCGTCGCGTGGACGCATTGACGACGCGCTGCACGTGAACGGCGGACACTTGACGACAAACGCCGGTGAGACAAACGGGCAGCACATCCATGACAAATCCGGGATTGACGCCCGTGCCCAGCACCCGGGCGCCGGAGGCTTTGGCCACCGCGTCGAGTTGCGCGGCCAGTTTGGGTTCGCGCAGGGCGGGGTAGAGCAATTCTTCGCATGAGGACACCACGCTGATGCCCTGGCGCAGCATCGGTTCAATCTGGGGATAAGCCAGCTTCACCTTGGAAACCGCGGTATGAAAAATCAGGTCGGGCTTGGCTTCGGCCAGCAATTCATCGAGCGAGCGATGCACCCGGGCCTGACCCGCGCGCCGATCATTCGTGAGTTTGCTCAAAGGCTTGCCAATCTTCGCCGGGTCAATGTCAATGCCGCCGACGATTTGCAGCCAGGGTTTGGTGGCCGCGAGTTTCAGGGTTTCAATACCGATGGGTCCCAAACCAAATTGGGCGATTTTGATTTTTTTCATTTTGTAGAAGGCTAAAAATTGATCGCGCCACGATCAGGGCTGCCTGCCCCGAAGGTGGCGCGACGTGGTGATTATGGTAGCCGGCTCACAGGCGCGAGACCAGCAATTCCCGCTGAAACACCAGTTCTTTGGGCAATTGCGAATAGAGCTTGAAGAACAACTCGTCCTGCATCACCAACTCACGATGCCACTCGGTGCGGTCAATCTTTTGAATCTCGACGAATTTTTCAGCCGTGATTTGTTGCTCCAAGCCGCGCATATCGAGGTCTTGATACTCGGGTACCCAGCCCACGGAAGTTTCGATGGCGCGCGCGCCCAACTGGCAGCGTTGCACGATCCATTTCAGCACGCGCATGTTTTCGCCGTAACCGGGCCAGAGGAATTTTCCCGCTTCATTTTTGCGGAACCAATTGACGTGGAACATGCGCGGCAGGTGTTTCACCCGACGACGCATCTCCAGCCAGTGCGAGAAGTAATCGCCCATGTTATATCCGCAGAACGGCAGCATGGCCATCGGGTCGCGGCGCACCTGACCGATCGTGCCCGCGGCTGCCGCTGTCATTTCCGATCCGACGGTCGCCCCCAGGTACACGCCATGCACCCAGTTGAACGCCTGGAAGATCAACGGCATGGTGGTGGCGCGACGCCCGCCAAAAATAATGGCGCTGACCTTTACTCCGGCGGGATTTTCCCAATCCGGATCAATAATTGGACAGTTGCCTGCGGGGGCAGTGAAGCGACTGTTTGGATGACTTGACAACACGGGCTTGCCGTCGGCGTCCTTCGTGTTCGGAGTCCAATCGCGTCCCTTCCAGTCAATCAAGTGCGCGGGTGGCGTCGGGGTCATGCCTTCCCACCACACGTCGCCTTCATCCGTGAGCGCCACGTTGGTGAAAATCGTGTCGCGCTTGATGGAATCCATCGCCATGGGGTTGCTGGTGTAGGAAGTGCCTGGAGCGACGCCAAAAAATCCGGCTTCCGGATTGATGGCGCGGAAGTGGCCGTCCGGTCCTGGTTTGATCCAGGCGATGTCATCGCCGACGCACGTCACTTCCCAACCCTCGGTCTTGAGGTGTTTCGGCGGCACGAGCATGGCAAAATTGGTTTTGCCGCACGCACTGGGAAACGCCGCCGTGACGTAGGTTTTATTGCCGGACGGATCTTTGACGCCGAGGATCAACATGTGTTCCGCCATCCAACCTTCGTCGCGCGCCATGGCCGAGGCGATGCGGAGCGCAAAACATTTTTTGCCCAACAAGGCATTGCCGCCGTAGCCGGAACCAAAACTCATGATGAGCCGTTCCTCGGGGAAATGCGTGATGTAAGTGTTTTCCGGATTGCACGGCCACGGAACGTCTTGAGCGCCGGCAGCCAGCGGAACTCCGACCGAGTGCAGACACTTTACAAATTGTCCGGTGCGGTCAATCTCGGGATAAACCGCCAGTCCCATCCGCGTCATGATCCGCATGTTGGCGGCCACGTACGGGCTGTCGGTGATTTCAATGCCGTATTGGGCGATGGGCGAACCGATCGGCCCCATGCTGAATGGAATGACGTACAGCGTCCGACCCTTCATGCAGCCGTTGAACAAGCCCTTCAATCTGGCCTTCATGGTGGCGGGGCTTTCCCAATTGTTGGTCGGCCCGGCATCCTTCGGCGATTGCGAGCAAATGAAGGTGCGTTGCTCGACGCGGGCGACGTCGCGCGGGTCGCTGCGCACCAAAATCGAATTGGGGCGCAATTGGTCGTTCAGTTGCACCCCGGCGCCGGAAGCGATGATCAATTGCCGCATCTGCTGATCTTCGCTGGCGGAACCGTCGCACCAGTGGATGTGATCCGGCTGGCAGAGCGCCGCTATGTCGCGCACCCAGTTGCGGATGGTGAGATTTTGCGGGAGTTTTTGGTCTTCAGTTTTCATCAGTTTTTAACGGGGTTGATTCGTTCCTTTGTCGAGAGGAATTGTCACTGCTCGGGTGACAACACCATGCTCTGAAGTGTGCGAAGGGTGACGGGGTTGAAACAAGGAAAAAGCGTGAGTCCGGTTTCTAAAAATGACGTTGCGAACAAGCAAACATTGAATCCGTGGCGCTGAATGGTTACGGTCGCCATGGAAGCAGTTGGATGAGCACATGATTCTTTCCGCGTGGTGGACGATTATTCTGGCGTTGCCGGTCTTGTGGCTCGGCGAATTTCTCGTGCGCCGTGTGCGTCTTTTCTCGCGTTTTCAAATCCCCGCGCCGGTCGTTGGCGGCTTGATCGTCTCGCTGGTGATTTGGGGGAGCAACGTCACGCAGTTTTGGACCGGACGCTTTGATACCAAAATTGCCGCGCCTTGGTGGACCTGGCTGGTGACGATTGAGCCGGACTGGTTACGGGCGCCCGCGCAAACCGCCAACCTGCCGTTTCTGGTCATGTTTTTCACCTGCATCGGCTTGAACGCCAGTTGGTCGCTGGTGAAGCGCGGCAGCTTGCAGGTACTCCTGTTTCTCGCGATCGCGGGATTGCTGGCGATCATTCAGAACGGTTTTGGCGTGGTGTTGGCCCAGGCGCTGGGACAATCGCCGTTGCTGGGACTGGTCTGTGGCAGTGTGAGCATGACCGGCGGCCACGGCACGGCGCTGGGATTCGCCGCGGACTTGGAACGCGCCGGACTGCCCGCAGCGGATGTGTTGGGCATGGCCGCCGCCACTTTTGGTCTGGTGGCGGGCGGATTGATTGGCGGGCCTATCGGCGGCGGATTGATCCGACGGTTCAATCTGAAATCCACCGCTTCCACCCGCACGCACCTGGAGGCGGGGGAAAGCGGCACGGCGGGCATTCTCTCGGATTTTCGCGCTTTATTTCAGGCCGGAAGAACGACGCTGCCCAACCTCGCGCTTTTGCTGGTCTGCGTGAAACTCGGCGCGTGGGTAAGCTGGCTGATTCAAATGACGGGCCTCACGTTTCCGATTTACATGGGCGCGATGTTGCTGGGCGTGACCGTCCGCAATGGGTTGGACTTTGCGGGAGTCACCTGGGTGAAAACGGAAATTATAGATACGCTGGCGGCGATCTCGCTCGGTCTGTTTCTTTCCGTGGCGTTGATGAGCCTGAACCTCATTGAGCTGGCCCGCGCCGCCGGGCCAATGCTGGTGATCCTCAGCGCGCAAGTGTTCCTGATGGCATTGTTTGCGTGGTGGGTCACCTACCGGTTGATGGGACGCGATTTCGAAGCGGCGGTCATGGCGGGTGGCCACTGTGGTTTTGGGCTGGGCGCCACGCCCAACGCCGTGGCCAACATGAAAGCCTTGGTGGAAAAATTCGGCCCCGCACCGCGCGCTTTTCTGGTCCTGCCCATCGTTGGCGCGTTCTTGATTGATTTCATCAACGCGCTGAACATCACGGTATTTCTCAACCTGTTTAAGCAATGAACTTCTGCTCTTCAGTTAAATTGGCGCACTCGGTGACGAAACCCACCAGCGGATTACGCCTCCCACCACTCTGCCGACACCGCTGGTTGCTGATCGGAATTTGCGCGGTGGCAATCACGGTCCACAGCGAGAACGCACCGACGCACGGGATGGTTGCTTCAGTGCATCCACTGGCGACCGAAGCCGGAGTGCGAACGCTGAAATCCGGCGGCAACGCCATTGACGCCGCGGTGGCGGTGGGCCTGACGTTGGGCGTGGTGGACGCGCACAATTCCGGAATCGGCGGTGGTTGCTTCATGCTGATCCGTTTGGCAAATGGAGAGTTCGTGGCGCTCGACGGACGCGAAATGGCCCCCGCCGCGGCCACGCGCGACCTGTTCATCCGCAATGGCAAAGGCGATACCGAGTTGAGTCAAACGGGGCCGCTGGCCAGCGGCGTGCCGGGCGAGGTCGCGGTTTTCGATTACGCCGTGCGGCATCATGGAAAAAAATCGTTTCGCGAACTGGTGTTGCCGGCGGCGGAAATTGCCGCGACCGGTTTTCCGATCACCCAAGCCTTTGTGAGCCGCTTGCGATCCGTGACGAACGAACTCGCGCGGTTTGAAGGTTCGCGGGCGTTGTTTTTGCCGGATGGCCAATTGCCGCGCGTGGGCGCAATTTTTAAGCAGCCCGATCTGGCCCGGACGTATCGTCAACTGGCCGGGCAGGGGAGTGATTGGTTTTACCGTGGCGGGTTTGCCGAAGCGGTGGCGGCCTGGATGAAAGCCAATGGTGGAATTTTGACCGCAGACGACTTTGCGAATTATCAAATGGTGCTGCGCGAACCGGTGCGCACCACGTATCGCGGTTACTCCGTCGTGTCATTTCCCCCACCCAGTTCGGGCGGCGTGCATGTGGTGCAGATGCTCAACATCCTGGAACATTTCGATCTCAAACACCTTGACCCAGTGACGCGCTGGCACGTTTTGGCCGAAACGATGAAACTCGCGTTTGCGGATCGGGCGTATTGGTTGGGCGATCCCGATTACGCGAAGGTACCACGCGGGTTGATCGCGAAAGATTACGCGGCGACCTTGGCGCGCCAAATCAATTTGGAACACACCACGTCGGTGACCAATCACGGCTGGCCGCCGCGTTGGTCGGAGGATTTATTTGAACGGCACACCACGCATTGGTCGGTGGCGGATGCCGAAGGCAACTGGGTGGCTTGCACAGCCACCATCAACACGACTTACGGATCGAAAGTGGTTATTCCGGGCACGGGCGTGGTGCTGAACAATCAGATGGACGATTTCTCCGTGCAACCCGGCGTGCCGAACGCCTTCGGTTTGATCGGCGCGGAAGCCAATGCCGTCGCGCCCGGCAAACGTCCGCTCTCCAGCATGAGTCCGACGATTGTGTTACAGGACGGGCAACCCATTATCGCGTTGGGCGCGGCCGGCGGACCGAAGATCATCACGGCGGTATTGTTGGAACTGGTCGAGATGCTTGATCTGGGACTGACGCCGGAGCAAGCGCTGGCGCAACCGCGGATCCATCAGCAATGGTCGCCGGACGAACTGCTGGTGGAAGCGGCGTTGCCAACGGCAATCAAAACCGCGCTGGAACAACGCGGTCATGTGGTGAGGGAACTCCGGGCATTGGCGATCTCGCAGATTGTCGCGCGTAGCGCAGATGGGAAATCCTTTGTCGGCGCCGCCGACCCGCGCACCGGCGGGAAGGCAGAGGGGTGGTAAACGGCAGTTATTTTTCGCACCTGATTTCGACCCTTACCTTCGGGCCGGGCCGGGCGCGGGGCACAGCTTGATATTATCCCGGAGCGCGACCGGTCCCCGGTCGCAGCGCGTGGCCAACCCCAAAAGCACTGGAACTTCCAGAGTCTTCCGACAAGGCAGAACGCTGCGGGCGGAGGACTGCCCGCGCTCCTTAAGGACGGGCGGATGCTTGCGGTGGCTTTCCGGTTTGCCGTATCGTGTCGGGATGCAGGATGCACCGCAATTGTCGGAGTTGAAGGTTCCCAAGTGGCCGTTTTTCCTCGCTGACGCCTTCATGCTGGGGCTGGCGTGGTTTTTGTTTTATTGGCAAGCCAAATTTCCATTAAGTCAATGGGAGGTTCTAACCTGCTGCCTGTGCGTGTTTCTCGGCGCGGGGCTGGGCGTGCTGCCGTATTTGCTCGAGTACCGCGCGTTGCTGAAATATGGCGCGCTGGTGAAATTGATTGAAAGCAGTTCGCTGATGGCCGCCACCGAGAAGATTCAAAACCTGGAGAATTGCGTGTTGCAGATCAGCAGCGCCACGACGCAGTTGGAATCGGCCCAGACCCAGGCCGACGCCACGGCCAAGCTCGCGGGCCAAATCACTGAACGCATGACCGCCGAAGTGCGCGGCTTCAAGGAGTTCATGCAAAACGCCAATGACAGCGAGCGGGCGACGTTGCGGTTGGAGGCCGAAAAGTTGCATCGCGCTGAACGCGAATGGCTGAACGTGCTGGTGTTCATTTTGGATCATACGTTTGCGTTGTATCGCGCGGCGGAGCGTTCGGGACAGGAAAACGTCGTCCGGCAACTGGCGCAATTTCAACATACGTGTCGTGATGCCGCCCGCCGCCTCGGCTTGCAAGTGGTGGGGGCAAATTCGGGCGAGGCTTTTGACCCGCAACGGCACACGCTCGGACCGGAGCAGGAAGCGCCGGCGCATGGCATTATCGAGGAGACGCTGGCGTGCGGGTATTCGTATCAAAGCACGTTGATTCGTCCGGCTTTGGTAAAACTACGCACGGCAGGTGCCGTTGGCGCGGAGTCGGCGATGGAAGCTCAGGACGCCGAACCGCAGTTGCCGCTGGAGACGGGCGAGCCGAGCGAGTCGGGCGCGGCTTGAGCAGTCACGGAGTGCGCGGCCGGGTGGAACGGAATTGCAACCAGGCGACATCCTGATTGTTGGGCGAGGAAAATATGTCGGGAACGAAGCCTCCGGTGGTGATGGGCGGCATGGTGCGCGAATCTTTCCAGGGGTGAATTTCCGAGTGGCCGTCGGCGAATGAGAAGCCCGCCGCGCGGTGGTGATAAAAGGCGGGCAGATCATAAAAGCCGTATTGGTCCGGGGCATTGGGCCAACCCGCCATCTTCGTGGCGAAATTACCCATATCAATACTGTCCTCGCGCACGTCCAGAAATACAAAGGTGTTGACCGGGCCGGGATCCACCAGCTCGGACATTTTAAGATAAATTTTGTAGGCGCTGAAGGGCGCGCCCCAATTGCCGTCGGTACCGCCCCAGCCGCCGAGGAAGATGTTCATGGACATGCTGCGCGGGCGCGGTTTGAACTGGCCATTCACCGTTACGCCGGAGCGGTCCGCGGGGCATTTCCAAATGGCCAGATTTTTTCCCGTGTACGGCCACAGCGGACTTTTTTCGATGGTGAGCGAGGGGTCCCAATTTCGCGGATCACTGGAACTGTAGTTGAGCGTGCCGGTGACCCAGGCGTAATCCGCCGTCCACAGCTTGTCCGGGTCCAGCGATTCACTGGCAAAGAGCAGCGCGTCATTATTGTCAGTGGCGTACATCTGCCAGGCGAGGGTCAGTTGCCGGTGACTGTTCATGCACGAAAGTCCCGCCGCTTTGCGTTTCCCAATGTCCAGCGCGGGAAGCAACAAGGCCGCCAGGATCGCGATGATCGCAATGACGACCAGCAACTCGATCAACGTGAAGCCGCGGCGCGGCCTGGTTGGCGACCATTTCATGACCAGAGTCACTTTAGAAGGGCCGCAATAATATGCAAGCGCCCCGGAATGTGTTTTGTTTTACGACCGGCAACGCTAGAATCCGCCGAATGAAGTGGGCCATGAAAGTTAAAGTTGGTTTGGTGCTGTTGCTGGTGGGGGCGCAGGCGGTCAGTGTGCTTGCCTGGGATTATGCCGGTCATCGCGCGGTTAATCTGCTGGCGCTGGAGACCTTGCCGGCGGGGTTTCCGGCGTTTGTCAAAACACCCGAGGCGCGCGAGCGGATCGGGTTTCTGGCGGGCGAACCGGATCGTTGGCGCAATATCAATGACGATCAGTCGTTGAATCATTGTAACGGCCCGGATCATTATCTGGACCTCGAAGAACTGGAGTTGTTTCAGCTCACCCCCGAAACCCTGCCGATTTTTCGTTACGATTTCGCACAGAAAATCGGCGTGGAACGCGCCGCTCACCCGGATCGCTTTCCGCCGCTTGATCCGCTGAAAAACAAGGATCACACCCGCGAGTTGGTGGGTTTCGCGCCTTGGGCGATCACAGAGTATCAAGGGCGCTTGCGTTCAGCCTTCTCGTATTTGAAAGCGTTTCAGGAGTATGGCGGCACGCCGGAGGAAATCGGCAACGCGCAACAAAACATCATTTACATCATGGCGTTGCAGGGGCATTTCGTCGGTGATTGCGCGCAGCCGTTGCACGTCACCAAACACCATCACGGTTGGGTGGGCGATAACCCCGGTGGTTTCACCACCAACCGCGGCTTTCATAGCTGGATTGATGGTGGCTTTTTGAAAAAGACCGGGCCGCTGGACGTGACGTCGCTGGCGCAGAAAATCAAGGCGGCGCAGATCGTCGGTAATCCGTTCGTGGAAGGCGATACCTTTCGCGCGGTCGTGGCGTATTTGCTCGAAACGGAGAAATTTATCGTGCCGCTTTATCAGTTGGAAAAGGCAGGAAAATTAGCGCCTGAAAATCCCGCCTCGCGGGAGGGGCGCGCGTTTTTGGAAGGGCAACTGGTGCGTGGCGGACAGATGCTCCGCAACCTTTGGTATTCGGCCTGGCAACAAGCGACCGAAGATCAGTATCTCATCCGGCAACTGCAAGAGCGCCAGGCATCCGGTAAATCCGAAGGCCAAAAATAATCCGTTGGTCGGTACGGATGAAACGCCCTTCGCCTCAACGCGGCCAAGCGGACAGGAGCGCGTCAATATTTGAACTCACGGGCGCGGCTTCCGATTGTCGAGCTTTCGGAATAAGGCGGCTTGGCGACGTCGGTAAAAATTTTCACCGCTGTTTTCCGCGTTGCCATCGGGCCGGAGTCAACTAACATCACGATTACTTTATGGTTTCGTCCCAAAGTTCCTCACTTCGCGCCGACGGTCGTCGTGCCGCTGAGTTGCGTCCGCTCAGCTTCAAAAATCACATTGCGCCGAACGCCACCGGTTCCACGCTGATCGAATGGGGGAACACCCGGGTCATTTGCGGGGTGACCATCGAGGAAAACGTGCCCCGTTGGATGAAGGAGCAAAATGTTACCGGCGGCTGGATCACGGCGGAGTATTCCATGCTGCCGTATTCCACGCTGCAACGGAAACCGCGCGATAGCGCCAAGGGCAAAGTGGACGGGCGCACCCAGGAGATTCAACGGCTCATCGGACGCACCATGCGGGCGACGCTGGATTTGGAAAAATTGGGTTCGCGCACGTTGTGTGTGGATTGCGATGTGTTGCAAGCGGACGGAGGAACGCGAACGGCCGCGATCACCGGGGCGTACGTGGCGCTGGTTTTTGCGGTGCGCCGGCTGCTCGCCGAAAAAAAACTGACGGAGAATCCCATCCTGAGCGCGGTGGCCGCAGTAAGCGTGGGCATTGTGGCGGGACAGGCGCTTTGCGATTTGTGCTACACTGAGGATGTGGCGGCGGCGGTGGATTTTAATCTGGTGATGAACGCCGCCGGCGAATTTATCGAACTGCAGGGAACGGGCGAAGAAGCCACCTTCACTGAAGCGCAACTGGCTGAATTGCTCGCGCTGGGCAAAGCCGGCATCCGACAGTTGCTGGCCGCGCAGGAGCAGGCTCTGTCCGGCGCTTGACCGCACTTCGCTCGCGGCTCCGACCTTCGAGGCGATCTCCGCAGCTTGAGTTTCCGGTTTTAATCCAGATCAGATTTTGAATGAACACGACTTTACATTTCATCCGTCATGCGGAAGTGGAATCGGCTTACCAGGGCGTTTTCGGCGGCACGATTGATATGAATCTTTCGCCACGCGGCGAGGCGCAGGCGCGCATTTTGGCGGATTACCTGAAGAACCAGCCGCTTGACGCGATTTTTGCCAGCCCGATGAAACGGGTGCAACAGACCCTGGCGCCGTTGCGCGAGCAATCCGATCTGCAGCCGGTGATTCTGCCGGATTTGCATGAGGTGAATTTCGGCATCTGGCAGGGACTTAACTTCGCGCAGGTCAAAGAGCGTTACGGTTTTGATTCGCATCAATGGCTCGAGGCGTTGGTGGGCGGCAAGGTTGCGCAGGCGGAAAATATGGAGGCGTATCAGGCGCGTATTGAAAACTGTCTGCGGCAGATTCGGGAACAAGGGCAGGGGAAATCCGTGGGTGTCTTTTGTCACGGCGGCGTCATCCGGATGTTGATCTCGCTTTTGCTGCGCCTGCCGTATGCGAAAATGGACTGGATGGAAATCGAGTATGCGAGCATTTCCACGGTGGTCATCAACGGCGTTCGCGCGCGCCTGCGTTTGTCCGATTTCGCTCCCTGGCGCGATTTGCCGGGACTGAATCACGCGGAACAACCGGAGTAATTTTAATTTTGCCATGTCCTCACCTCGCCTCACTTGTTTATGAGCGCGCAAATCATTTGGAAAACTTCCATCGCCACGCATCCGGAGGCGGAAGAAGCCGTGGCGGAATTACTGGCGACCGCAGTTGCCCCCGGACCATCATCTTACACCGACGTGGAATCGGGGGCGCTCACCGTTTCCGTTTATTCTCCACACGCGCCTCGAAATCGCGCCCAAACGGTCGCCACCTTAAAGGCGGGTTTGCAACAGCTTCGAAGTTGCGGACTGAATCTTGGGCCGGGACAAATTCGGATTCAAAAGTTGCCGCGAGCGAACTGGGCTGAAGCTTGGAAGCGACACTTTTCCGCCATGGAAATTGGCGCGGCTCTGCTGGTCAAGCCCGGCTGGATCAAGCGCAAACCGAAGCGCGGACAAAAGCTCGTCGTGCTGGATCCCGGTTTAAGCTTCGGCACGGGGCAGCATCCGACCACGAGCTTTTGTTTGCATGAATTGGTGTGCGCGGCGCGGCGCACTGGTTCCCGATCATTTCTCGACATGGGAACGGGATCGGGAATTTTAGCCATCGCCGCGGCAAAATTAGGATTCGCGCCGATTGCCGCTTTTGATTACGATCCGCAGTGCGTCAAAACCGCTCGCGCCAATGCGCGACGAAATCGCGTGGCCGAGCGCCTGCGCGTCACGCGCGCGGATCTGACCCGGCTGCCGCAGCGTTCCGCCCGGCGTTACGATTTGGTCTGCGCCAATCTTCTGGCGGATCTGTTGCTAAACGAACGGGATCGCATCCTGGCCCGAGTGAAACCTGACGGCGCCTTGGTCGTCGCCGGAATTCTCAAAGTGGAGTTTACCCAAGTGGAACGGGCCTACGCCGCGGCGGGATGGAAATTGGTTCGCGCTAAATCTGAGCGGGAATGGCGTTCCGGGACGTTTATGCGCCGCGCGGATTAAATGCGATTCGGCGCGGCGTCGGTCTTTGATGGGGCATCAACCTGGATCAACTGTGGCTGCAAATAAATCAGGGCAGCAGTTTGATGGCGCGTCTCGAGGTGCGCGATTCCCAATGAGCGAACGGGTCGCTGGGCAGCACGGTGTTGACCGGGTAAATCAGATAAACGGCGTTTTTGGAGTAAGCCCAAGCGTCAATCACATTGGCGCGCGGAAACACTTTGGGGGTCGGTTGAGTTTTGCCGGGATCGTTGATGATTGGATCGCCCGTTTCCGTGAAGCCCACCAGAACGACCAGATGCCCGCTGGGCGTCCGGCTGCGCGCGTTCAAACGGTTGGAACAAACCGAGAGGCCAACGGGAATCCCGTGCGCGATCAACGTTTCCAATTCGGTCAAATCAAGCAATCGAGTCGTGTAGGCGCGCATCCAGCGAAAGCTGCCGGCGTAAGCCGTGTTGAAAATCCAGTTGCCCGTGCCGTCCCAGACCGGATCAAAAATCCCCTGAACCACCTCCGGTACATCCACGTTCAAACCCGGACGATTCAATTGCCGGCTCCAGTACGTCAGCAGCATTGAGGTGGTGGTGGCGCTGCATAAAACTTTACCGTTGGGGTAATCCATTTGTGAGCGTTTGGGCACCTCGATGAGTTTGCCCCAGGCCGCGCGATTTGGCGGTCGCGCGGGCGGTTGATATTTTGCATCCAACACGGACAGGCTCAGAAATTTCAGCCGCGGTTTGGTTCGCGTGGTTGAGCCTAGGGTGATCTGCACTTGCACGCGATTTACCGGCCGTTCGAGGATCAGCGTGTCGGTATCCATCGTGCCGTCGGCGTCCCGTTGCCGTTTGACACTGGCCCGTTCGTGGATTTGGGGCGCAACTGACCATTGTCCAAAAGTGAACCACTTCGTCGTGTGTTCGGGATAAATCGCCCGCGCCTTGACCTCGAGCCAGTCGGTGGGCTTCAAATCAGCATTCCATGAAATCACCAGCTCATCCCAGTTGATGCCGGTTTCGATTATCGGCGAAGTCAGCGTCGTTTCATCGCCGTCCGGTTGGGTTTCCGAGGTGAAAGCGCGAAAGGAGGTGAAGGGCAGGAATTGTTCACCATGAAAATCCAACGGCGGCGCGGCCAAAGCGAGGCGCGGCCCGAAGCCCAATCCCATCACGCAACCGATGAGGAGTCCGCAAATTCTTTTCATGTTGATGCAGGATGGCGATTTTTTCGCGCTCAGGCCAGCGCGGATTCGGTCGGCGCGCGGCGGTCCGTTTGGCATCGCTTTTGCCTGCAACCACTGAAAGTAAGTTGTCGTTCGCGTTCCATCGCGTAGGCTGGAGCAACGCATGAAAGTAATTCAACCGAACTGTCGCGTGCAATTTAGCGCGGAAGACGTGGACTTCGTTCGCGAGGTACTGGGGACGAAACTAAGTGACGCGGAATGTCTCGTGCGGCTGCTGGCGGATGAAGACACGCGCGATTTGATCCTCGATGACGCCGCGTTGTTGCAGGCGCTGCTGGAGCGGCGCGGGTGTCTGCGGGTTTCCACGCATTTTTATTTCTACGTTTTGGTGCGTCACGTTTTGACCCGGGCCGGAGTGAACGACCGGCGCGTCGCGGATTACGTGGCCGAGGTGCTGACCGAGTTTGCACGCGCGGAGCAATTGCGGTGTGTCGTGCCGGGACAACCCAACGCGCTGGATTACTTTTTTGAAATGCTGGCGGCGTTGCGCACCGCCGACGACCGCACCAGCTTTCAAATCCGCGTTCACCTCGGCAACCACTCGCTGTTTCTTTCCGGCGTTTTTCCCGAGCGCATTCGCTTTCGGGCCGAGCGCAAGGGGTTTCCCGATTTGAACTATTACGAGGCGCTGGGTCGCAGTCAGTATGGCCTCGCCAGCGATCATCGCCTGGCCCGGCGTTATCAGCTATCCGGGATCTTGAGCACGCTCGCGGAGCAGTTCCAAACCACGCGCCGCGCGTTGAACGAACTTTCCGAGCGTTTGTTCGCGCTGGGAGATGGTGGGGAGAAACTGGAGCACCTGTTGATCGGCAGGGATTAAAGCGGTGCGAGCGATCGCAGGATGACGACAGGGGATCCGGCGAATCAGTCCAACAACCCCAGCCGCTCAATTTCAGCGCGCGATTGCGCCGGGTCCGTTTGCAGAATCGTTCGCCAGCCCCGCGCCGCACCCGCCGCGATGTTCTCCGCCCGATCATCCAGATAAAGAATTTCGTCACCGCCTTTTTCCGTGAGCGTTTCCAGTGCTTCGTAAATTTTCGCCTCGGGTTTCATCGCGCCTACTTCATAGCTGAAAATGTAGCCGTCAAAATGGGCGAAGAAAGGAAAGTCGCGCCGGATGTGCTCAATGGCGAGATCGTTGGTGTTGGAAAAGATGTAAGTGGGCACCCCGCGTTCGCGTAGCGCTGCGTGCAGAGCGGTCATCTCACCAATTTCCGTGAAGATGTCGGCAAAGAGCACGCTGAATTCTTCCAGACTGCCGCGAAATCCGGTTTGGCGACAGACCGTCTCGTAAAACTCCTGCCGGGTGAGTTTTCCGGTTTCATAGCGAAAGAGCAGGGGAGAATGGTCGAGGTACGCCTGGATTTCGGCTGCGGATAAATTTGCCTGCGCGGCCAAGCTGCGTCCGGCGCGGGAATAATCAAAATCCACCAGAACTTTGCCGAGGTCGAAGACGACGATGGATGGAATGGTCATGCGACGAACAAAGGAACTGACATTGCCAGCAGGAGTTTGATCACGGAAGCAGGAGCGCCCGATAAAACTTGTTGGGCGTGGTCGCTCCTTGATCAATCCAAGTTTGTGGGCTGGTGGTCAGCAATATTGTGGCTTCAGAAGTCCAATTGGAAAGTGTCGTGCAGGATTCGATGCGGTAGGTCCGGCCTACGATGCCCGTGATACTCAAGCCGGGGAGCATGCGCAGCCCCAAGTTTGCCGGAGCTACCGCCTCCACCTCCTGATCAAAAGAAATCCGTCGAATGCGATGATCTTCAAAATCCGTAATGAAAATGGAATCTTGCACCGCACAGATTCCGTACGCGTTCTTGAATCTTGCCTCCGTCCCGGGCCCATCGGCATATCCGCTTTCGGTAAAACTTCCTGCGAGAGTCACCACGTTGGTTGCGACACTAATCTTACGAATGCTGGTGCCGCAGGTAAGTAGCAGGTTGCCGTCGCGGTCCACGCACAAGTTGTTGACTTTTGAAAAGCTGGCCTCAAATCCCACCCCGTCAGCGTCGCAGTTGTAACAATAAATATTATTTGTGCCGGCGATGGTTTCGACATCCCGGCTTTGGTTGATGCGCCGGATCAAGCGATTATCTGCGTCCCACACATAAATGTTGTCGGCGGCGTCCACCGCCAGAGCGGTGGGACTGTTGAACGAGGAAAAAATCCAATTTCCGTCTCGCGATCCTGGGTTGCCAGAACCGGCAAACACTTCCGACTCGCCGCTGGACGGATTATACCGAAAAATACGCAATTCGCGGGTAAAATAGAGGTTGTTAGCTGAATCAACACAGACCCCGCCGACAAAATTCATACCTGTCGCCTGCGGCACCACGAACCCATTTGGGGTGATTCGCAGCAGGTCGCCTCCGGTGATCAGCCAGAGTGTATTGGAGTGATCCATAATTAGGCGACCACCATAATAACTGGAGGGTATGGAAACATTTGTTCCATAGCCCGGCGGGCTGGAGTTTCCACCGCCGACAAACGTGCTTACCGTACCACTTGGAGTAATTTTACGGATCAGCCCGTTGCCACTGTCATAAACAAACAGGTTTCCGCTGGTGTCGGCCGTGATCGCCGTCGGAGCATTGAACATGGTGAGGATCCCTTGACCGTCATAATGGCCGTAAAATCCCGAACCAGCGTGAGTTTGGACGGCAATGTTATTGGTATCATAGGTCTGCGCTGGAGTGGTAACCGCCAGCGCGAGGCAGATCGCCAAGCTGAGCAAGTATGATGATTTCATATTGGGGATTCCGTTGTTTGTTTCGGAACAAATTAATCGTGTAGCTTGATTTGCCGGAAGCCTAGGCTTTCACGTATTGGGAGTCAAGAATCACCACATACGTTTGTCACCACATACGTTTATTGCATCTCGCGTCGGCCTTCGAGCGCCCGGCTCAACGTCAATTCATCTGCGTATTCCAAGCCGCTGCCCGCCGGCAGGCCATAGGCGATGCGCGAAATTTTCAGCCCCGGCCGTGCCAGCCGTTTCGCCAGATAATTACTCGTCGCGTCACCTTCCACGTCCGTGCCCAGGGCGATGACGATTTCCTGAATCGGCTCGGTTTGCAAACGCTGCTCCAGTTCCGCAATGCGCAGGTCTTTTGGCTCGACTCCGTCCAGCGGCGAAATTTTTCCACCCAACACATGGTATTGGCCGCGAAATGCGCTGGCTTTTTCGATGCGCAGCAAATCCACCGCGCGCTCGACCACACAGACCAGCGTGTGATCGCGGCGCGGATCGGAGCAGATCGCGCAGGGCGATTTTTCGGTGAGTGCCCCGCACCGCTCACAAAACCGCGTGCGTTCCCGTGCCTGGACCACGACTGCGGCAAGATTCTGGGCGACGTCCAGCTCGGCTTGGACCAGATGCAAGGCGATGCGCTCCGCTGAGCGCGGCCCGATTCCGGGCAGCCGACTGAGCGCGGCAACCAACGCGGTGATGGAATCCGGGAGCATGGCGCTGCGTCGTTACATTATTAAAACGTTAAAACGTTGCAACGCGGGGATTTGGTGTCGCGCGTTTCATCACGATGTAACCTTTTTAACGTTTTAACGCTGTAACATTCCACCGTTCACCCAAATCCCGGCAGATTAAACCCAGCCGTGGCCTTGCCCATTTCGGCGTTGGAAATTTCCTTGGCCTGGGCGAGTGCCTGATTCACGGCGGTCAACACCATGTCTTCCACCACCGACGCGTCGGACGGATTGAGCGCCTGCGGATCAATCTTGATGGCCGCGAGGCTGCCGTCGCACTTGGCGGTGACTTTGACCGCGCCGCCGCCGCTGGTGGCTTCCACCGTGCGCTGGGCGAGGTCGGCTTGAATCTGTTCCATTTGCTGCTGCATTCGCGCAGCCTGTTTCATGAGTTTTCCAATGCTCGACATAATTTGAGATTAAACGTGTAAACGAATGAGTAAATATCGCAATCGGTTTTTTAGTGACGCCGCTCAATCAGTCGGTCGTACTCGCTGTGGTGGCCGATCCAAAACCACACAATATTCTCGCCTTCGGCTACGGCTAAAGCGCGATAATGAATCCCCACGCGAATGGACCTGATTGGCCCTACCTTCTTGAAGTGCAGCGAGGGGGTGCTGAGGATCGTGTTTAAGGAGCGCGTAATTCTTGTCGGTCAGTTCCCGAATTTCCTTGGGCAGTCTTTGGTAGGACTCCCGGAATTTTGGTGTGGCGCGATGAATCACAATGGAGTGGTGCGGCCCTCATGGAGTTCGCGCAAAGCTTCCTGCGCGAGCGCCTCCATGCGACCAGCAGCCACATCTTCCGCCAACTGCTGATCCCAAGCGGTGGCGTCGAAACCGAGAAACCAATCGCGGAACGCCGTCAGATCACTGCGGGAAAGCTTCCGAATCGCATGCTCAATTTCTGAAACAGTACTCACGCTGAAAGCATACGACCGGTCTTTTCCAGGGCAAGAACGGTTTCATGTCGGTGAAATCTGAAAAACCAACTTTGCGAATAGCCTGCGCGCAGCCTGCTTCATGGGTTTTCCAATGCTCGACACAAATTTACATTACGGTTAAACGAAGTTGTCTTTGCCTTATGTGGTTTGCTTAGTCGGGATAATAACCGAACCCTGACTTGGACGAATACCAGTAGGAAATTCCTGGGTCATTCATAAAATACGTGATGCGAAATTCGTTTGTTTCATCAGAAACAAAACCGTGAATATGCGATTTAACACCAATGTTTTTGAAGGCGTATTCATCAAGGCTGGCGGGGTAATGACCGGTTTTGTTCTTCAATTCTTCGGCAAACTGTACAATGGAGATAATATCCTCGTGAATTATTACCCACTTGCGATTCTGGTATGACTGCCAAAGTAATAGGCAACCTCCCAGCGACGTGACGCACCACAAGGCGATGGTGCGATGATGAAACCCTATTAGGACACAACATGCCACGACGCCAGTCAGCAGAGCGAATAATCCCTGCATCACCTCTCCTTCTGTGTAGAGCACGTTATGATATTGCAACGAAAGGGTGGTTACTATCACCACCGTGACCGTGAGCAACAAAAACCAGGATACTTCTCGTTTACAGTTACTTTTGCCAACGGTTTCGTTCATGCCACACCAGTTTTACGTCCGCACTTCCACGATCTCTCCCTTGAAAATCTCCAGCGCCTTTTGAATCAACGGATCGTTTTTGAAATCCTCTGGATTGAAAGATTCGCGAGTGGAGGTTTTGCCTTTGCCGCCGTTCGCCGCCGGCTTTTTACCGCCCACGCTCGTTTCGCTTTTGCCGGTGGCGACCGGGGGTGTTTTGGATTCTGGCGTGGCTGATTCCGGGGCGGGCCGGACCCAATCCGCCGGCGCTTCCGCGCAAATAAATTTGACCCGCGCTCCGGCGAAGCCCAGCTCGGCCAGCTTGGTTTGCAACACCGCGTGGTTGCGCGAATGATCCACCAAACCGCGGTGGTCGTCGAATTCAGGATCAAATCCAATGGTCAACAAATCGTCCTCGAAAGACACCGGATGCGCTTCCAACAAGTAAGTGCGAATGAACGGACTGGCCTGGCCCGCGGATTCCAGAAGTCGCTTCCAGAGCGTGGTGAGTTTTTCACCACTCAGTGACGACTTGGCTTTTGCCGCTGGTGCCGGCGGCGGCGGGGTTTCTTGGACGACGGGTTTGGGCGGCGGCGCGGTTGGTTTCGGCGGCGTGACGGGGCGAGGGTCCCGCAGCGATGCCAGTGGTAGTGACGGAGCGCCACCGGCCTGCTCGCGCAGCGCGCGCAATTGCTTTAACACCGTGTCCAGACTCACCGCTTGTCGCGCTTCGATGGCGCGCAACAGCGTGACTTCGAGCAGAATCTTTTTCGATGCGGCGTCGCGCAGGCGCAACTCGGCGTCGGAGAGGACTTCCAGGATATGCGTCAACGCTTCAGTGGAGACCGCCTGGGATTGTTCCTTGAGCGCGCTCCCGTCGGCCTCGGAAACTTGCAACAGTTCCAAATCGCCTTTGGAGACCTGGAACAAAATCAGGTTGCGAATGTGGCCGAGCAAATCGGAAAGCAGGCGCCCGGGATCTTTGCCTTGCTGGATCAATTCGGTCAATTGCCGCAAGGCTGCTTGAATGTCGCCCGTCAAGATCGCTTCCCCGAGCGCCAGAATTTGCTGCTGCCCGGTCAGTCCGAACATCGTGAGCGCATCCGTTTCCTGAATGGTATCGCCGCAGAAACTGATCAATTGATCGAGCGCCGATTCGGCGTCGCGCATGCCGCCGTCCGCGCCGCGCGCAATGGCGTAGAGCGCGCCCGCGTCCGCCTTGACGCCTTCTTTCGTGGCGATCTCGGTCAGGTGATTGATGATCATCGTCATCGGGATGCGCCGCAGATCAAAGCGTTGGCAGCGCGAAAGAATGGTGGGCAGCACCTTCTCGGGATCGGTCGTCGCGAACATGAATTTCACGTGCGCCGGCGGCTCTTCCAGGGTTTTCAACAACGCATTGAACGCTGCCGTCGAGAGCATGTGGACTTCGTCAATGATGTAAATTTTGAACTTGCCGTTCGCGGGCATGTATTGGCAGGTCTCGCGCAATTCGCGCACCTGTTCGACGCCGTTGTTGCTCGCCCCGTCAATCTCCAGCACGTCCAGCGCGCGACCTTCGGTGATCTCCTTCACCCGCTCGTCGTGATCGTCAAAATCCACTTTCGGCCCGCCGGTGCAGTTGAGACATTTGGCAAAAATGCGGGCGATGGTGGTTTTGCCGGTGCCGCGCGGCCCGCAGAAGATGTAGGCGTGCGCAATCCGGTTTTGCTGAATGGCGCTGGCCAACGTCTGCGTGACGTGCTCCTGACCGATCACATCGGCGAAGCGTTGCGGACGATACTTGCGAGCAATGACCTGATAGGACATGACAGAAATTTACGATTTACGACTCACGATTTACGAGCCAAATGTGACCCGCAGGAAAATCGTAAACCAAAAGCGCAAATCGTAAATTGGGAAGTGCCAGGGTGACCACGGCAGATACGGAGCAAACTGCCGCTGCTGCCTTCCGGCCCTGACGGGGTTCGTAAGTCCACATTCCATGGGCCCTGGCGGGGCAGAGAGTGCGGGAGGGCGGCTGGCGCTTCAAGCTTAAAGCGGGGAATCTTCCCGTGCCGGAAATATCCAATTGCCAAAAAGTGAAACCGCGCCACACTCCAACCGGAAGTGAAACAAACAATTCAGTTGAATCGCAAATGACCTGGCGCCGTTGGCTGATTTTCCTCGGGTTAAGCGGAGTACTGTGGTGGGGCGGTCGCGTCCCGGCGCAGTTCGTGGATTTTTCGCTCGCGGCCAGTTCCAGTCCCGCTTCGGTGCAACCGGGCGAGGAAGTTTTCTATTCCCTGTTCATCACCAACATTTCCGGCGTGACGCTGCCGCAAGTCATTGTCACCAACCAAACGTCCGGTCCGACGGAGATCGTTGGCGCGACGAATTCGTTCGGTGGCTTCATTACCAACACGGACGACGGTTTGATTTTTACGTTCGGTCCAATGGCTTATGGCCAGGTGGCGCGACTCACCATGAGCTTGCGTCCGCAAACCTCCGGCGCGTTCACCAATGAATTTACCGTGTTCACCTTGGGCCGCACCAATATGACCACGAACCTCGTGACGCAGATCGGGTTTCCCGCAGCCGATCTGACCATTGGTTTGACCAATGCCAGCACGGGCATTTTCACGAACGATCTCACGAGCATCGGATTGTTCGTAACGAATCTCGGTCCCAGCGCCGCCTCGGGGGTGGTGGTCACCAACTGGCTGCCGAGCGCCTTTCAATTGGTGAGCGTCACGCCATCGGACGCCGCCGCCGATTTTTCCGGCGATACTTTGACGTGGACGATCGGCTCGCTCGCCAACGGTGGCGTCGCGCAATTGTTGCTCTCCGTGCGCAGCGCCCAAGCGGGTGATTTCAATTTAAGCGCGGCGGTGGGCGGCGCGGTGGAGGATCCGCATCCGAATAACAACGCGATCACCAACACCATGAGCGTCAGCGGGTTTGTTTCGAGCGGACTCGCCATTACGGTGCTGGGACAACAAATGAATCCGCAAACCGGCCTTTTGGAAATGCGCGCCTGGCTGACGAATCAACTGACGGACCCGGTCCCCGCCGTGCGGATTGTCGCCACGGGATTGCCGTCGGGTGTCTGGCTTTACAACGCCGCCGGGACCAATGCTGGTGCCGCCTACGCGCTCTATAACTATTCCGTGCCCGGCCACAGCGGGGTGGAATTGACGCTGGAATTTTACACGCTGGAACGCGAGCCGTTGTCGGTTTACACGTTGACTCCGCTGGGCGTGACCGCCATTGATCTTTCGGCCGCTTCCACCAACGGCATGGCGGTGACCAAACAACTGATGACGCCCAACGGATTTCTGATCGAGTTCGCGGCGAATATCGGCCGGACTTACACCATCATTTATCAAGACAATCTGAGTTCCAACGCCTGGCTGACGGTGCAACCTTCGATTGTGGCGCCCGCCACCCGCGTGCAATGGATTGATCGCGGACCGCCCAAAACGCGCAGCGCGCCGCTGAGTGTTGGACAACGCGTTTATCGAGTTTTAGAACTGCCCTGAACCCATGCGGAACAAAAGCCCATCAACCCGGTCGTGCCTCGGAGCGCTCACCAGTCTGGCGCTCGGAATTGGCGTTGCTGGGGCGCAGGGTTGGGATCAGGATTTAAGTCATCTGTTTGATTTGGGCAAATCCGATCAGGCGCAATGGACGCGGCATTTCCGATTGGGCGCGGTGCTGGGACTGAATTTCAAGGCGAAGTTTGCCACGGCCGGCACGTTTGCCTTTTCAGGCAATCATCCGGGCGCCGTCGGCGTGGGCAGGCAGGACCACCTCTACGACGACGGTTTTGTGCGGGTGGACGCCAGCGGCAACAAAAACGGTCAGACGTGGTATTGGGGCTACCAAGGCGAAGGCGGTCAATACACGGCGGGGGATGATCGGATTTATTTTCACGCCGCGGAAAGCTATACGGCTCAAGGCGGTGCAAAACGCGACAGCGGCGCGGAAGCGGGATTTGAATTGGCGTATGGCGGTAAATTACGCCAAGGACGAAATGCGTCATGGGGTTGGGAATTTGGGTTCGGCTTCATGCCGATCGGCATCAAAGACCGACAGACGTTGGGCGGGGTTTCCGCCACTCGCATCACGCACTCGTATCAACTCGCGGGCATCGTCGCGCCCGACGCGCCGTATCAGGGCAGCTATCTCGGGCCGGGAGCGCTGATTTCTGATGTGGCCCAAAATGAAACGGCGGGCGCCGGCACGTTTACCGGATTGGATCTAACCGGCACGCGCGAGCTGGACCTGACGCTTTACAGTTTGCGGCTTGGGCCGACCTGGCAATGGGATCCGCATCCGCGCGTCAGCACGTTACTGGGCGCTGGCGCCGCGTTAGGAATCGTCTCGGGCGACCTGAAGGTGCTCGAGTCAGTTCAATTTCCCGATGGCACGAGAGGAGTGAACGCGGGTCGCCACAGCGAAACCGAACTCACCTATGGCGGTTACCTTTCTGCCGCGCTGCTCTTGCACACCGTGGAGAACGGCGATCTGTATCTCGGGGTGCAATACCTGCCGATGAGTTCCGCCACGTTTCGCGGCGCCGGACGCCGGGCGCAACTGAATCAAACTCAAGCGGTCTATTTTTCCGTTGGCATCAACTGGCCATTTTGATTGCGACCATCCGAGGGGAGTATCAAGATGCGTCCGACGTGTCTTTCGAGATTGAATTTCACCGCGAATTTCGCTTGGCTGAACGGGATGAAACGATTTGCTCATGCTTCCTTGTTCCGAGTGGCGCTGATGCTGGTGGCGGCGCTCGGGTTTACCGCCCTGTTCACCGGTTGCAACACCGTACCCGTGACCGGACGGCAACAACTCAACATCATGTCCGAAGGCGAAGAGATGCAGTTGGGACTGACCAGTTTTGACGAATTGAAAAAGCAAACTCCCATCAGCACCGACGCGGCAGCCAACGCCCTGGTCAAACGCGTGGGCGAACGCATCGCGGCGGTGGCCGGCAAGGACATGCCCAACGCGCAATGGGAGTTTGTGGTCTTTGAATCCAAGGAGGCCAACGCGTTCTGTTTGCCGGGCGGCAAGGTGGGCGTTTACACCGGCATTTTGCCGATCACAAAAGATGAAGCCGGGCTGGCCACGGTTTTGGGGCACGAAATCGCGCACGCGGTGGCACGGCACGGCGGCGAACGCATGAGCGAAGCGATGCTGTTGCAAACGGGCGGCAGCTTACTCGGTCTGGGTTTGCAGGCCACCGATCCGCGCTGGCAGGCCGTGGCGCAACTGGCCTACGGAGTCGGATCGCAGGTGGGCGTGGAATTGCCGCACAGTCGGAAACAGGAGTCGGAGGCGGATCACATCGGTTTGATTTACATGGCGCAGGCCGGTTACCCACCGGAAGCGGCGGTCGAGTTTTGGAAACGGTTTAGCGCCTTCAACCAGCAGCAGGGAGACAACACGCCCGAGTTCCTGCGCACGCATCCGCTGGACGCCACGCGCATCCGGCAACTGGAAGGTTGGTTGCCGGAAGCCCGGCAGCGCGCGGCGCAAGCGCGCTGAGTGGATCACGGTCGCGCGGTGATTCCGAGTTGCGCCGGCGTCCGGCGCGTGATGCCAAAGCTGAATTCCTGGCCGGGATAATAGCGCTCGTTCAATTCAAAATTCTCAAACGCCACGCCCCCGGGAATCGGTTGTTTCGATTGCCAATAGGTGTAGCGCGCATTGACCACCGCGCGCAAATCGGGTCGCACCGTGGCGGCCGACCGGCGCCAATACTGCGTGACCGGTTGGCCGCCGTAATACCAATGATCCGAGTTGGGAAAGGGATGCACCGTTGCCGGATCGGGTTCGTCCGAGGTCAACGCCACCAGCACGTCTCCACCCGAAACACGGGAGAGTTGCTTCAATGGGTAAATGCTGTGCGCGGCAAAACTGGTGTCGCGATGCTCCGGATATTGCCGCAAGCTATTGATCACCTGATCGCGCAACCAAAGTTGTCGCGCTCGAATCCAGTTGCCCATCGTGGCGGTCAAAATGCAGTAATCCAACGGCGCGCTATCCGGTCGAGTGTTAATCACCAAACGCAATTCATCCGGGCGATCCGTGCGCTGACTGATTTGCAGTTGGACTGCGGCGCCGTTTTCAAAGCGCTCGATGCCTACCGTGACCGTGAGTTCTTCAATTCCAGAACTCAGTTGCCGCAACGTGCCCGGCGACATCTGATCGGTGGGGGACGTGGAGGTTGCCGCGCCGGACCAAAATAATTTGCCCGGCTTACGATCGGTCTGACTCAGCTCCAGTTCGCTGAATCCGCGCTGACCTTTGACGATGGGTTCGACGGCGATGAAATTAATCAGATCGTAACCACCGTTGGTGAGCACGGGATAACCGACCCGGATAAGCCCGCGCGGCCCGCCATGAGGCCGCAATTTGCCGGGTGGGATCGCCCAAATGAGGCCGCCCGAGATGCCCCAGACCGGCGCGTTGGTGTTGATGTCCGCGCGAATCCATTCCGCCGCGCCACTCAGGTTGAGGGTCAACAGCAGAACGATCAGCACGCCAATCCGTCGCATGGCGCTGACCTTACAAAGGCGCGTTTGACGTGTCGAGACGTGCGAGCGAGGCGACGTTGATTCGCAAGGATCAGAGCGGACGGATTTCCGTCAGGAAACTGCCGTCGGATTGCTCGGTGGTCTGGCTGGAAAAACCACGTTCCTCGAGGTGCGCGTAAAGGTGCATCGGCCGCCGGTCGGTACGGGCGCGAATTCCGGTTTTGGCCGGCAGATTCGACACGGCTTCCAGAATGGTCACCATCGGTTGTGGCGGCTCCAGACCGCGCGCGTCCACTTCGATGAAGGAGGTCGGCTCATTCGCGCTGGCGGGCGCGGTGCTTTTGGCGGCGGGTTTGGGCACGTCGCCCGGTGAAAAAGTGATTTCCCAGACCCCGGAATCAAGCTGTTTGGTTTCGTGACTGAAACCTTTGTTGCCCAACACCGTGTACAAGGGGGCTGGTTCAAACGGAGCCAGCAGGCGGAATTTTTGTCCGGGTTGCAGTTTCGCCACCGTGCGCATGATGATGCCGAACGGTTCGCGGCCCTGACTGATTTCCTCCCGCACATCCAACGTCACAATCTCGTCGCTCATGGCGTCACTCTGACTGAAGGTTATCAGTCCAACTTTGACGCGGGTCAAAATTTCCTAATTTCAAAGCCGTGACTTGAATGTCCGTCGGGCGATTGAGAAGTTGCCGTCTCAAGGCGACTTCAAGCGAAAGAAACGTCGTGGTCCGGTTAGCGTGGTGGAGTATGGACTGACGGCGTCGGGCAGCTCGACATACGTTCCGACGGCTTCGGGAGCCGACTCCAGCGTGAAACTTGGATCGTCCCAAGTTAGAACGAGTGTGTCACCGGCGAGTTGCCAATGCAGCGGAATGGGGGCGGTGCCAAGAATGGCTTGCGCGAGGTAGGGGGATACCTTGCCGCCAGCGGTCATGAACCGTCCTCCGACGAAGAGTCGGTTGTCCAACGTGGCCAGCGCTTCCACGTACGGCGAACTGATTCCCAATCCGGATCCGAGCGGAGACCAGTCGGTGCCGTCCCATTTTGCCAGGTAGCGGGCGGGGTTCCCTCCTGCGCTCGTAAACCAGCCGCCGACGTAAAGATCACTGCCCACCACGGCCAGCCCGCGAACACTGCCGTTAAGTCCTGTCCCCAAGGCGTGCCACTGCGTGCCATCCCACCTCGCGATGTTGGCGGTGGCAACGGTAGTGGCGTCAGAGTTGGTTGCCGTCGTGAACGAGCCACCTACCAGGAGCTGACCATTCCATTCCTCCAGGGTATAAACCCAGTCATTCACGCCTCCACCTACCGCTAACCATTCAGTGCCATTCCACTTGGCGATGTAGCTGGTGGGATTGTCCCCGGCCGTCGTAAACCAGCCGCCGGCGTAGAGTTCGCCATTCATCCATTTCAAGACACTCACTTGGTTGTTCATTCCCGTGTCGAGTGCGCTCCAACTGCTCCCGTTCCATTTGGCGATCCGATTGACCGTCACATTTCCGGCCTTGGTAAATTCGCCACCGGCATAGACGGTGGTGCCGGTCACGGCCAGCGCATGGACGGGATTGTTCATGCCGATGCCAAACGCGCTCCAAGCGTTGCCATTCCATTTGGCAATACCGTTGACCGGGGTCGGCCCGGCGAGCGTGAAGAAACCTCCCGCATACAACGCCCCATCCACGTAGGTAAGAACATATACCGGGTTGTTCATGCCGCCCTGCAAGGTGCTCCAACTCGTGCCGTCCCAGCGCGCGATGTAGTTGGCCTTCAAGTCACCGATCGAGTTGAAATTGCCGCCGACGTAGAGATTGGTTTCGGATGCGGCCAATGCGTAAACCCAGGAGCTGAAGCCGCTGTTCAGAGGACGCCAAGCGTTCCCGTTCCAGTGCGCGATGCGGTTCACATAAACTGGACCCGACGCGAGGTTGGTGGCCAGAACCTGCGCTCCCCCCACAAATAAGCCGTCGCTCCGCACCACCAAGGTGTTTACCGCATCATTCAATCCACCGGCCACGGAATTCCAGGCGGTGCCATTCCATTGAGCGAGGCGCGGACTGGACTTCCCATCTGCCTGCGTGAAATTACCGGCGGCGTATAAATTGCCATTCCACACCGTCAAGGTTCTGACGGCTTGGTTGAATCCACCTCCCATGGCGTTCCAATCGCTCCCATCCCATTGGGCCACCCGATTGACCGAAATCGCTTGGTTATCAGCATTCGTAGCCAGAGTGAAACCACCGCCCACGTATAATTTTCCGTTGTCGGCAAGCAAAGCGTTGACGGGCTGATTCAAGCCGCCGCCCACGGTCTGCCAGTTACTTCCGTCCCATTCCGCAATGTAAAAAGCCGGCGCATCACCGGCGGTGGTAAACCAGCCACCGACATATAGCCGCCCATCCAACTCGGCCAATGCCCGCACGGAAGCGTTCAAGCCCGTTCCCAAGGCATGCCAATTGATTCCGTCCCAGCGGGCAATCCGATTTGCAGCCACCCCATCAATGGTGACGAAGTCGCCGCCGGCGTACACGTCGCCATTCATTATGGTCAGAGTCAGGACATCCGAGGTCGGATTGGGGCCAAGCTGGCCGAACTGCTGCCAGGTCTGACCGTCCCACTTGGCGACGCCCTCTTTGACGCTGCCTCCGATAACGAAGGTGCCGCTGGCGTACACTTCGGTACCGTTGACCGCGAGAGCGCGAATCACACTACCGACCTGAGTGCCCATGTCGCTCCAGCTTTGCCCGTCCCATTTGGCGACGCCGCCCGCCACCGTATTACCCACCAAATGAAATTGTCCGCCAACGTAAAGGTTGTCCGCAGCGTCCACAGCTGCGGTAAAAATCTCACTATCCGCTCCAGGCAAATCGCCCATGCTCACCCAATTGACATCGCTGAATGTGGGATCAATCCGGATGGGATAAACGGCATCCTGATCATCCACCAAAATCGCCAACGTCGAAGCGAAGCCGGCGTCATTCATTGCGAAGCGCGCCGGAAGTTCTCTGCCAACGGCGTCCGTGACATGCAGTCGGCTGTAGGCAATCTGGCGTCCAGAATGTGCCAGGGTTAATTGCGCGTCCGCAGCGGTTGACTCGATTGCCGCCCCATTGACGGCAAGCTCCAACCGAAGCAATTCTTCATGCGCTGTCATCCGTTCCTCCGCCGGGGAAGCGAGCCGCCACGAGACGGCGGGCGGTTCAGCGAGGATGAAATCCTGGCGAATGCCATCCAAGCTCACTGAGTATTCCTCCACTAATCCGGGCCGATTGAACCGGGCCACTTGCCCCTCCATGACGACGGTACCGGTGGTCGGAAACGCAAGCGATAGCGCGTCCGGTGTGGTGTGGTTGCGACTTACCCTCGTTGCCGTTACCCGAAAGCAATCACCCGCAGGCTCGATGGGCGTGGACGTCAACCACAACCCTTCGGCGGTGACTTCTCCTTCCAGACGTTGGAAGACGCAGTTCAACTGGGCTCCGTTGCGCGTGGGGGTGGCGACCAAACCGTCGCCTTGATAAGTGGCGGTGGCCCGGCTCCCGATTTCACTCCAGGGGATGGCCGATGGAGTCGCGGAGTTGGCGGCGATTGGCGTCGCCCAAGCGCAACTGGAACGGAGACCGATGGTGGCCGCTGCTAAAGCAAGGAAACGGATCGCGGCGCTGGAAGCATTGGATTTAATCATGATTCCGGGGTTTGAGATGTGGCAGTAAAAGCTCGTAAAGCGAATCGTCCGCCGTTGCGGTAAAAACTTCAATCACAAAAGCCCGCGGTGATGCTGGACCAGCGGCAGCGTCGCAGCGTTGATCTTTTCGGTTGCCTCAGATTCGATTTAATTTTCGCTTCTGCATCGGAGCTGGGTCGGGTAGAAATGGAAGCCGAACCGTCCGTCCGCATGACCTGTATAATTGAACTGAAATGAAGAAGATTGCGATCCTCCTGTTCCTCGTCGTCGTGGGTGCTGTCAGTTTTGAGACGTGCGCTGAGGATTCCGTCCAAGCTCCAGAACCGTATGGCCCGGTGCCCACTCCACGGCAGTTGGCGTGGCACGAGTTGGAATTTTACGGGTTCATTCATTTCACCATCAACACCTTCACCGACAAGGAATGGGGTTATGGCGATGAATCCCCGGCCTTGTTTAATCCCTCTGATTTCAGTGCGGATCAAATTGCGCGCACCGCGGCGGGCGCGGGCATGAAAGGCTTGATCCTCACCGCCAAACACCATGACGGGTTTTGTCTGTGGCCTTCGCAATACACGGAACATTCGGTGAAGCACAGTCCCTGGCGCGAGGGGCGGGGTGATGTGGTTGGGGAACTCGCCGCCGCCTGCCGTCAGCACCACTTGAAATTCGGGGTCTATTTGTCTCCTTGGGATCGCAATCATTCCGAGTATGGGCGATCGGAATACATCACTTATTACCGCAACCAACTGCGCGAGTTGCTCGCCAATTACGGCGACATCTTCGAGGTGTGGTTCGATGGCGCCAATGGCGGTGACGGTTACTATGGTGGCGCGCGGGAGGCCCGGAAGATTGACAACCGCACCTACTACGATTGGGCAAACACCTGGCCGATCGTGCGGGAGCTACAACCAATGGCCTCCATTTTCAGCGACGCCGGGCCGGACGTCCGTTGGGTGGGCAACGAACGTGGTGAAGCGGGTGAAACTTGCTGGGCCACATTGAATCGCGCCGACTTTGCGCCCGGTCACGCCGATACCGAGCGGTTGAACCACGGCGATCGCCCCGGTACCGATTGGCTGCCCGCCGAGTGCGACGTTTCCATCCGTCCCGGCTGGTTTTATCACGCCCAGGAAGACGCGCGGGTGAAATCACCGGAACAACTCCTGAAGCTCTATTTCGCCTCGGTAGGCCGCGGCGCTTCGTTCCTGTTGAATCTGCCGCCGGATCGGCGCGGACAGATTCCCGAAGTGGATGTGCGGTCGCTTACGGAATGTCACCGCCGGCTTCAGGCCATGTTCAAAACCGACTTGGCGCCTTCAGCTAAAATCCAGGCTTCCAATGTACGGGGCAACGCGCGGACGTTCGGAACGGCGAATCTGGTTGATGGCCGCCGCGACACCTATTGGGCGACGGATGACGCGATCAAAACGCCGGAACTGATTTTGGATTTTGGCAAGGCCACTTCGTTCAATATCGTGCGGTTGCGCGAATATCTGCCGTTGGGACAGCGGATCGAAGCTTTGGCTTTGGATCATTGGCAGAATGAGGGTTGGGTGGAATTCGCCACGGCCACCAGCATTGGCAATTGCCGGTTGGTGCGCACGCGTCCCGTCATCACCACCAAACTGCGGCTGCGCGTCATTAAAGCCGCGGCTTGTCCGGCGCTTAGCGAACTTGGCGTGTTCTTGGAAGATTCCGGGACATAACCGCTCCGGCCGTTTTTACTGAAATAATGCGTTGACGATTGCGTGGGTGAATTCGGTTTGCGCGAGCAATTCCGAATTGCCCGTCGCGCGAAGGTCCTGCGCCAAGCGTTGCATGCAGGGCAGGGTGGCGCGGGTCAACGCACTGCCAAAGGTCACGCGGCGCACTCCGATTTGTTCCAGCTCGGCCAGCGGGGGCGACCCCGGCCCGATGATGATGTTCACCGGACATTTCACTTCGCGTAACAAGCGGACGATGGTTTCACGGTCGCGCAACCCCATTGGGAAAATGCAATCCGCACCGGCCTCGCAATAGGCATGAGCGCGCCGAACGGCTTCATTAAAGCGTTCGGCATCGCTGCCGTTGCCGCGCAAAAACACATCCAACCGCGCATTGATGACGAACGGCGTGGCAGCCGCGTTGGCCACCGCGCGTACGGCTTTGATCACCTCGACCTGGTAAGTGAGGTCGGCGAGCGGTTGATGCGGGCCACGACCATCTTCAAGGTTTGCCCCCGCAACGCCGAGGTTGATGGCTTGCCGGATTGTTTCGGCAACAGCGTCCGGAGTGGTGCCGTAACCCGCTTCGAGGTCGGCGGTAACGGGAACGGAAACCGTAGCGGCGATGCGGCCGACCATCAGCAACATTTCGCTCGCACTGATGCGTTGACCGTCGGGATAACCCAGGACCGCCGCCACGCCGCCGCTCGTCGTGGCCAGGGCGGGAAAGCCCGCCTGTTCGAATAACCGCGCGCTGACGCAATCCCACGCGTTCGGCAGGACCAGGGTTTTAGGCCCTTGATGCAATTCACGCAGCTTCGCGGCGCGCGCCCGTTGCCACTCTAAATTCACGCCTTCGCCTTGACTTGATGTTGCCCGACTTGGTACGTGCCCGGAACGCTGCGGAAGCTGATGGCGAGCCGATTCCAACCGTTGATCGCGATGATGGCCAGCGTCAGGTCCACCAGTTCCTTCTCGGAAAATTGTTTGCGCGCCTGTTCATAAACGGAATCGGGTACTTGCGATTCCGCGACGCGAGTCACGGCCTCGGTCCACGCCAACGCCGCGCGTTCGCGCTCGGTGAAGAACGGGGTCTCGTGCCAGACCGAGAGCGTGTAAAGACGTTGCTCGGTTTCGCCGGCGGCGCGGGCATCCTTGGTGTGCATATCGAGGCAAAAACCGCAGCCGTTGATTTGGGATGCGCGCGTCTTGACCAGTTCGAGCAGCGAATGTTCCAGCCCGCTGCGGCGCGCATAGAGTTCGAGTCCGAGCATGGCTTTTTGTCCGTCTGGAGCGACTTCCCCGTAAATGAGTCGTGGTTGCATGATGTTTTCTTTCTTGGTTATGAATGTGTCTTTCGTATTCGCGGCTTGTCGGCATCGGCAATCTTTTGTGAGGCCCAGCGAAGTCGGTCTCGCTGTCCGTCAAACCGCTGTAACAGCAGTGCTGTATTTTTCGACCGCGTCAAGCCAAGGGACGCTTCGGCTGCGCGATGGCGAGCGGTTCGCAGGGAGGATTCAGCGGAATTTTGATTCAGGTCAAAGAACGCACCCCGATTCTGCCCAAGGCTGGTAGCGGAGAAATAAAATAATGAGTGCAACCGCCATCGAACAAATGAGCGCCGAGCATCGGCATATTGAAACCGTGATCAACGCGCTGCACGCGGCGGCGATCCAACTGGAAAAGCAGGAATCTCCCAGTGTCGAGTTACTGCGGAAGAGTGTGGAATTTTTGCGCGTCTATGCGGATGAACGCCATCATCAGCGCGAAGAAGCGTTGTTCTTTCCGTTGCTGGTTCAGCGCGGCGTGCCGCCGCAAGGCTGTCCGATTGGCGGCTTGAACAACGATCACGCCAAGGGCCGCGCGATGTTGGCCGCGTTTGGCGAGCGCATCCACGCGTACGAACAAAAGCAGAGCGGTGCGGGTGACGCCTTGCGTCGGTCGCTTCAGGAAATCGTGCAACTCTACCGGCATCACCTGTGGATGGAAGACGCGATGGTTTTTCCGATGGCTGAAAAATTGGTCACGGGCGCGGATAACCAAGCCTTGCTGGATAAATTTGCCGCCCTGGATCGTAAGCTGGGCGCGGAAGTTGTAACGCGACTGGAACAATTTGCCACGCAACTGGCGTCCTAGTTATCCTCTGACGCGGGATTAACCCGCGGCCACTACCTGAAATTAGCAAGCTCCAAGGGAACTTTATGTCCAACGCCAAAACGCCACCCGCGGTCCGATCGAAAATCGAGCCGGCCCGAGCCTTCCAGCTTGCGGGTCTGGTGGATTATCAAAGCGGCGCCGTCGTCAGCCGGGAAATTCTCAAAGGCGCCGCCGGGCGCGTCACGCTGTTTGCCTTTGATGTCGGCGAGGAATTGAGCGAGCACACTTCGCCGTTTGACGCGCTCGTGCAAGTCGTCGAAGGCGAGGCGGAAATCACCATTGCCGGCAAGCCGCATCGGGTTCACGCGGGCGAAGCGATCCTGATGCCGGCGCAACAGCCGCACGCCTTGGCGGCCGTCAAACCGTTCAAAATGGTGTTGACCATGATCCGCGGTTGAAGCGGACGAAAGCGCGCAGGTGAGCGGCATGCAGTTCATTTTCGAGACCTCGGATCCAAACGCGTATCTGTCATCCTCCGACGTGATTGATTTTCAATCGCCGTTGGTAGCGGCCAAGCTTGTCGCGATTCGTCGCGAAGCCGCCACCGACGTGGCGCAAGCCCGATTGGCCTTCGAGTTTGTGCGCGATCAAATTGCGCACTCCTTTGATTTGAACAGCGCGGCTGTCACCATCTCGGCTTCCGAAGCCTTGGCTGGGCATGAAGGCATTTGTTTTGCCAAAGCGCATCTGCTGGCGGCTCTGCTGCGCGGCCTGCGCATCCCGACGGGATTTTGCTATCAACGCGTTCTGCGCAAGGGCACGCCGGAATCCGGTTACGCTTTGCATGGATTGAACGCGGTGTATTTGCCGAGCCGCCAAGTGTGGTTTCGACTTGATCCGCGCGGCAACAAACCGGGCGTCAACTCCCAGTTCAGCATCGAGCGCGAACAACTGGCCTATCCGATCCGTCCCGAACTGGGCGAAGTGGATTATCCGTATGTGTTCGTCGCACCCCGCGCGGAAGTCCTGGCGTCCATGCGCGATTCCGCCGACGGTCACGCCTTGTTCCACAATCGCCCCGCGGCGTTGGACCCGAGCACGCTGTGACGCCCGGCAGACCTTACGCTTTCACGTTGGCTTACCGACTCGCGAACGTGCTGAGCCGAGCTTCATGGGCGTCAAGCTGGGTTCAGGTTGCGAGCTTTTCCGGCACTGGTTTTGCTTGGTTTAATCCGGGTGAAATGAGTCCAAGTAAACCTTTTCTAATACGACCGAAGCGAATTCGACTCGTTTGCTTCAATTTCATCCGCTGGGCCCGATTAACATTTTCAAACCCAGGCCGTTTGAGCATATTGAATCGCGACGGTTGATTTTACTTGTTTATGGTTGATGCGCCGGTTGATCTCAATCACATAAGCCTCGCCTGGGTGGAAGGTTTATATGCCGATTTTTTGCGTGACCCAGCTTCCGTGCCGCCCGAATGGCGCCGCTATTTTGCCGGCTTGGTGAACGGGGACGCGGCGGAGAAACAATTCGTCGCCCGGCCCAATTTCACGACTTACAGTGTCTTTAATCCACCCGCGGATCGGCGCACCGGTTTTACGCACCATGAAGTTTCCAGCATTGCCGGTCGCCAGGAACTGGTGGATGCGCTGATCCGCAGTTACCGGATGCGCGGGCACATCGTCGCGCAGATTGATCCGCTGGAACAACTCAAGGCCACGCCCCCGGAATTGGACCCCGCCTATCACGGTTTGACCGAGGCGGATCAGGACCGTCTCTTCGCCTGCGTCACGATGGAGCCGGATCGCCTGCTGACGTTGCGGGAAATCATTGAGCGCCTGCGCAACACCTACTGCCGCACCATCGGCGTGCAGTTCATGCACATTGACAACTACGAAATGCGGTTGTGGTTGCAGGAAAAAATCGAGCGCTCCCAAAACCGGCTGGCATTGAGCCGCCAGGAGCAGTTGCGGATTCTCACGCGGTTGACCGACGCCGTGATGTTCGAGGAATTCATCCGCAAGAAGTTCATCGGCGCGAAAAGCTTTTCATTGGAGGGTTGCGAAAGTTTGATCCCGTTGCTCGATCTGGCGATTGAACGGGCCGGGGAGCAAGGCGTGGACGACATCGTTCTGGGCATGGCGCATCGCGGGCGGTTGAACGTGCTCGCCAATATCATCGGAAAAAGCCCGCGCGAAATCTTCCGCGAGTTTGAGGACACCGGCGCAAAGTCCAAGGATACCAGCGGCGGCGATGTGAAGTATCACCTCGGTTACAGCAATGACTGGACGACGGCCACCGGCAAGCAGGTGCATCTCTCGCTGTGCTTCAATCCGAGTCACTTGGAATTTGTCAATCCCGTGGCCACGGGGCGGGTGCGCGCGCGCCAGGATTTGAAGGGCGACACCGAACGCACCCGCAGCATGACGGTGTTGATTCATGGAGATGCGGCCTTCATCGGCGAAGGCGTGGTGCAGGAGACGCTGAATTTGAGCCGCGTGGCCGGTTACACCGTTGGCGGCACGTTGCACATCGTGGTGAACAACCAGATCGGATTCACCACGCGCCCCAAGGAAGGGCGCTCGACCATGTACGCCACCAGCGTCGCCAAAATGCTCCCGGCGCCCATCTTTCACGTGAACGGCGAAGACCCGGAAGCCGTGGCGCAATGCGTTTTACTGGCGTTGGAATTTCGCGCGAAATTCAAACTTGATGTGGTTATTGACATGTATGGCTACCGCCGGCTGGGTCACAACGAAAGCGATGAACCGACGTTCACGCAACCGATGTTGTATCGGCGCATCGCCAAGCGGAAACCGGTGCGTGAAGGTTATTTGGAACACCTGCTCAAACTCGGTGAAGTGACCCGTGCCGAAGCGGATCAGATCGCCGAACATCGGCAGGCCGCATTGGAACAGAATCTGGCGGAAGCGCGCAGTGAACCCGGGACTCAGCTTAACTTCGAGCGTTCCCGCAAATGGAAGAATTTCTTTGGCGGACCCGAACCCGTGGAGGAGGTCGCCACCGGTGCGGAGCTGTCCCGACTGGCCGCATTGCTGGCCGCGCAAACCGAATTGCCGGCGGACTTTCATCCGCATCCGAAAATCGTGCGCTGGTTGGAAACGCGCAAGCAAATGGCTCGCGGCCAACACGCGCTCGATTGGGCGGCGGCGGAATCGCTGGCGTTCGGCACGTTGGCGACGGAAGGGGTGCGGGTGCGGTTGAGTGGTGAGGATAGCGGGCGCGGCACGTTCAGCCATCGGCACGCCGTGTTGCATGATCACGAGAACGGCCAGCTTTACACGCCCCTGCAACATCTCGCGCCGGATCAAGCGCCGGTGGACATCTGGAACAGCCCGCTTTCCGAGACCGGCGTACTCGGTTTCGATTACGGTTATAGTCTGGACTGCCCGAACGGCCTCATTTTATGGGAAGCGCAGTTTGGCGATTTCGTCAACGCGGCGCAGGTCATCATTGATCAGTTTATCGTCAGCGCGGAAAAGAAGTGGGATCACTTGAGCGGACTTGTAATGTTGCTGCCGCATGGTTTGGAAGGGCAAGGGCCGGAACATTCCAGCGCGCGTCTGGAGCGATTTCTTCAACAAGCCGCCGAGGACAACATCCAGGTTGTGTATCCCACCACACCCGCCCAGTATTTTCATCTGTTGCGACGGCAGGCGCTGCGCCGCTGGCGCAAACCGCTGATCATCATGACGCCGAAAAGTTTGTTGCGTCATCCTCAATCCGTTTCCACCCTGGCCGAACTGGCTGCGGGCCAGTTCCAGCGGGTCATCCCTGACGCCCGGCCCGCCGCGGCGGCGACGAAAACCAAACGGGTGTTGCTGTGCAGCGGCAAAGTGTATTTCGAACTGGCGGAACAGCGGGAGAAAACCCAGCGCAACGAGGTCGCGATTTTGCGAGTGGAACAGTTATATCCGTTCCCTGAAACCCTGCTCGAAGCCGCGTTGCGCCAATATCCGGAAACCACGCCGGTATTTTGGGTGCAGGAAGAACCGGAGAACATGGGCGCCTGGCGCGAAATTCGGATGCGCTTCGGCGACCGCTTGCTCGGTCGCTGGCCGCTGGCGTTGATTTCGCGACCGCGCTCGCCCAGCCCGGCCACCGGGTCCGCAAAGGCGCACAAATTGAAACAAGCGGCGCTGGTTGCCGCCGCGTTGGGAGAATGATTTGATTTTATGGCCATTGAACTAAAAGTGCCGGCAGTCGGCGAATCCATCACCGAAGTAGAAATAGGCGACTGGCTCAAAGCCGAGGGCGCCGCGGTGGCGAAGGACGAAAATCTGGTCGTCATCGAAACCGAAAAAGCCACGGTGGAATTGCCCGCACCCGCCGCCGGACGATTGAGCAAAATTTTGCAACCGACCGGTTCGACCGTCAAAGTCGGCGACGTGATTGCCTTGCTCGAGGCGGGCCAAATTGCAGCGTCAGGCAAACCAGCCTCGGCGCCGACCACACCAGCCACCCCGACCGAGCCGGCCGCCGCCGCTCGCTCGCGCGCCACGCCCCTGGCGGAGAAAGTTTTGGCCGAGCACGGATTGCAGGCGAATGAAGTCGCGGGAACCGGCCCCGGCGGACGGGTGTCGAAGCAGGACGTGTTGCAATACGTTGCCGCACATCCGCAGTCAGCGGCGCCGGCATCTGCGAGTCCGACAGCGGCGCCGACCTCCGCACCGACCACGCCTCTCGTTCCGGCTACGTCCCCGGCCATCAGCCGCGAGCAACAGGTCGTGCGCATGAGTTTATTGCGTCGCACCATCGCCAAACGACTGGTGGCGGCGCAGCACACGGCAGCGTTATTGACCACGTTCAACGAGGTGGACATGTCTTCCATCATCGCGCTGCGTCGCCAGTATCAGGAAACCTTCCAGAAAAAGCACGGCGTCAAGCTGGGTTTCATGTCGTTCTTTGTTAAAGCCGTGATTGACGGACTGAAACAGTTCCCCGGTTTGAACGCCATCATCCGCGATTCGGACATCGTTTATCATAACTATCACGACATCGGCCTGGCCGTCAGCACGGACCGCGGCCTGGTCGTGCCGGTGCTGGCCGACGCGGATCGGTTGAGCTTCGCGGAGATCGAACGCGCCATCATTGATTTTGCGCAACGCGCTCGCGACGGCAAAATCCGACCGGAAGAACTCGAAGGCGGCACCTTCACCATCACGAACGGCGGAGTCTTTGGCTCACTGCTTTCGACGCCGCTGGTCAATCCGCCGCAAAGCGGCATTCTGGGCATGCACACCATTCAGGAACGGCCCGTCGCGGTGAATGGCCAGGTGGTCATCCGTCCGATGATGTACGTGGCCCTCACTTACGATCATCGGATTGTGGATGGCAAGGAAGCCGTGCAGTTCCTGCGCCGCGTCAAAGACGGCGTGGAAAACCCCGAACGTCTGTTGCTGGAAGTTTAGCGCGACAGCGTGAAGCGAACCGGCTCCAGCCGGAACAAGCTTCTGTCGCGGCGCCCCGACCACCGCCAGCGCGGTTAGTCGTCGCGGCGCGGAAACAACGGCACGGGGTCGCCGCATTGATGTCCCGCAGACAAGCCGCCCCAGGCGATTAATGCGAATTGATCCGGTTCTCCCGGCAAACCCAGTTGGGCGAAAATCTTGGTCGCCGTCTGCGGCAGAAAGGGCCACAGCAAAACGGCCAGTACCCGGCAAACCTCCACCAAATTGTAAAGCACCTCGTCCAGGCGTTGTGCCTGCGCCGGGTCCTTGGCGAGCTTGAAGGGCGCGGTGTGATCCACGTATTGATTCGCCCGCGTGACCAGCGCCCCGATGGTGATCAACGCCGCTTGCAATTCATTCCGTTCCAGGTGCGCGCGCGTTTCCGCACCCGCCCGGGCCACTTCCGCCGCCAGCTCATCATGCCGCGCGGGGACGATGCTTTTCCGATAGCGTTTCAGCATCGCCAGCGAACGGTTGATCAGGTTGCCCAGGCCGTTGGCCAGTTCCGCGTGGTAACGCGACTTGAATCCCGCGTCGGTCCAATTGCCATCCGGCCCAATCGCCAGTTCGCGAATGACGTAGAAGCGGAACGCATCCACGCCCCAATCATCAATCACCGCCACCGGGTCCACCACGTTCCCGGTGGTCTTGCTCATCTTTTCGCCATCCTTTTGCCACCAGCCATGCACGAGTACCTGTTGCGGCAACGGCAGCCCCATCGCCTTCAGCATGATCGGCCAGAACACCGTGTGAAATTTCAAAATGTCCTTGCCGATCACGTGCAGGTTCGCCGGCCACAACGCGGGACGCGGCGCATTTGCCGCCGGTTGATAATCCAGTCGCAACGGATCAAAGCTCGGATCGCCCAGACTTGCCGGAATGCTGATGTAATTCACCAGCGCGTCGAACCACACGTACGTCACGTAGTCCGGGTCGAAGGGCAGGGGAATACCCCAGTTGAGTCGCGCCGCCGGCCGCGAGATGCACAGGTCTTCCAATTCGTTGTTTTTCAGAAACCCGAGCACTTCGTTGCGGCGATAATCGGGCTGCACGAAAGTCGGGTTCGCTTCGATGTAATCAATCAACCACTGCTGATGAGGTTTGAGCCGGAACCAGTAATTCGTTTCCTCCAACTCGATGACTTCGCCGTATGCCGGATCGAACGTACCGTCCGGGCGCCGATCTTTTTCCGTCAAAAAAGTTTCTTCCTTGGCCGAATAGAAGCCCTTGTATTTGGCCGTGTAAAATTCACCGGCGGCGTGGAGTTTGGCGAGAATGGCTTGAACAAACTTTCGATGCCGCGGCTGGGTCGTCCGCACAAAATCGTCGTTGGCCAGATTCAGTTTTCGGGCAAACGCCTGCCAGTCCGCCGCGAGCTGATCGCAATACGTTTGCGGGTTCAGCCCCTCGGCCACCGCCGCCTGCTGCACTTTCTGGCCGTGCTCATCCAGTCCGGTCAGATAGAAAACTTTCCCGCCAAAACTGCGGTGTGCCCGCGCGATTACGTCCGTAATCACCTTCTCATAGGCATGGCCGAGGTGCGGCTGGCCGTTGACGTAATCAATTGCGGTTGTGAGGTAAAAGACCTTGCTCATCCGTCGGACAGTGTGGCGAAGCCAAACCGTCTTGGCAATCGCAGTCCCCGGCGCGCAGGCTCGGCGCACTGTTTGGCCAAAAGCCGCGATCACTTGCGCTCGTTGGCCGAGCGGATTGATCGGGATGCCTGGTTGGTAAAATCCAGACTCGTCAAGCGTATCGTAAATCGTAAGTTCCTCGTGTGCAGAGTGGGATGGACAGTCGGTTGATCGGTCGGGCGCGTGAGTTTTTCCGGCGTCATTGGCGCGCGGCCTTTCAACTGCGTAAACGCGTGGTGCTGAGTGAGGAGGCGCTGCATCTGGTCATTGCCAGCGTCGTTGGCCTGCTCGGCGGCTTGGTCAACCTCGCGTTCTTTCACGCCATTGAATTGTCCAAAATGATCTTTCTGCATCGGCTCGGCGACCCCGTGGAAGTGGCCGAAGAACTGCCGCATTGGGAGCGCCTGACCATCCCCATCCTTGGCGGTCTGGTGGCGGGAGCGGTGTTGCACTGGGGATTGCGCCTCGCCGGTCGGCAGGGCACAACCAATCTGCTCGAAGCCGTCGTTGCCGGTGACGGGCGGTTGCCCATGCGCTCGGGACTCGTCAAGGCGCTCTCCTCGCTCGTCAGCATTGGCACGGGCGCTTCCATCGGACGCGAGGGCGGCATCACGCAACTGGCCGCCACGTTGGCCTCGAAGCTCGGGCAACTCGCGCACTGGCCGCCGTACCGGTTGCGTTTGCTCGTTGGTTGCGGCGCGGCCTCGGGCATTTCCGCCGCCTACAATGCGCCCATCGCCGGCGCGTTGTTCGCCGCCACCATCGTGCTGGATAACATTTCCATGGCGATGTTTGCGCCGTTGGTGCTCTCGTCGGCCGTGGCCGCGGTCGTGTCCCGCAGCTTCTTCGGCATCGCGCCGTGGTATCAGGTGCCCGCCTACGAATTCGCCAATCCCGGTCAACTGCCCTGGTTCGTGTTTCTCGGCATCCTCTGTGGAATCATGGGCGCGGTCTTCCTGAAAATGATCCGCTTTGCCAAACACCGTTTCGCCGCCGTGCGGGTACCGATCTACGTCAAAATGGCCATTGGCGGATTGGCCGTTGGTTTGTTGGCCATCGAATATCCCGGCGTCTGGGGCAATGGCTACGTGGTCACCAACCGGATTTTGCACAACGAACTGTCCCTGCAAATCCTCGCCGGATTATTCCTCGCCAAATTGATTGCCACCGTATTCACCGTCGGCTCGGGCACGGTGGGTGGCGTGTTCACGCCCACGCTGTTTTTGGGCGCGAGCCTGGGCGGTTTGTTCGGCGCGGGACTGCACGCGCTGGACACCGTGACCGAACTGCCCACCAGCGCGTTTTCTCTGGTCGGCATGGCCAGCGTCCTTGCGGCCACCACCCGCTCGCCGTTTCTGGCGATGATCATGGTCTTTGAAATTTCCCTGGATTACTCGCTCATGCCGCCGCTCATGCTTGGTTGCGTGGTCGCCATCGTGATGGCGAATCGCTTCGAGAAAAGTTCCATCTACACCGAACCGTTGCGCGAACGCGGCATTGCCACCACCGGCGGCGCCAACCGGCTCGGCCTCGCCACCGCCCAACGGGTGGGCGACGTGATGATTGCGCCCGTGCCGCCCGTGGCCGAGAACACGGTGCTGCCTGACCTCGCCAAACGCTTTTTGACCAGCGCCAATAATTTCATCCCGGTGATTGACGGCGACCGCCGGCTGGTGGGCGTGGTGGCGTTACAGGACTTGAAAGAGTATCTCGGCGCCGGGGCGGAACTACGGGCGGTGATCGCCAGCGACGTGATGCGTCCGCCGCCGCCGGTGGTGACGCCGGATCAACGCCTGGTGGACGTGTTGAATCTGGCGCTGGCCAGCCAGCAACAAAACATCCCCGTGGTCAGCACCTTGAAAGGCATGCGCCTGCTCGGTGCGCTGTCGCGCACGCACGTCCTCGGCCTGTTTGCGGAAACCATCGCCGTGCGCCGCAAACCGCATGTTTGAGTGGCGTAGTCTCATTATCCCAGTTCAACCTCAATCTCCTCACCCAGCCAGCGGACTCTTCACTCCCAATCCCGGTTTCTGCATGACGTGCGTGTAAATCTGCGTCGTCGCCACATCCTTGTGCCCCAGTAAATCCTGCACCGTCCGGTATCCGTTCCTCTCTCCAGCAAATGAGTCGCAAACGAATGCCGCAGTGTGTGCGGCGTCACGCGTTTGTCCAGCTTCGCCTCGCGTGCCGCCTGGCGAACGGCGTGCTGAAACGTCGCATCCAACCCATGATGCCGCCGACGCACGCCGCTGCGCGGATCGTTCAGCAACTGCCGCGATGGGAAACACCACTGCCAACTCCCACGACTGGCCGGCTTTCGGATACTTCCGTTCCAAGCCCTCCGGCAACCAAACGCCCGGAACCTCGTTTGCCGCTGGAGAACTCCAGCCCAACCCGGAAACCAGATGCCGGGCAACTGACAGGATGACAGGACATCGTCCGCGAGACGCGAACGACTACCGCCGAGACGGCGGTGCTCCCCCAATGCCCATTCCTTTGCCCATCATTCCCTTGTCTTCCCGTGCGTGTATTTCGTGTATTTCGCGGTTGTACTTTCCCTGGGGAGGGACGCGTTCCACCGCGTCCATGATGAGCTGGAGACAACGTGGAGATCGTCCCTTCCGACACAACGGCGGTGCGAGCGTATGGGTAGGGCGGGCATGGTTTTTGACAGGATGAACAAGATTTACCGGATCAAATTCTTGATTGGCGGCTGGATCGCATTCCGCGTTTGAACTCCAACTGCTTCGCGCCAAGATTCAGCAACAATCAGCGCGGCCACGCGGTCTTGATGGTCGTCACCTGCAGCTCCGCACGTCGGACGACGGGTGTCTGGTAGTTCGTGAAACGCCCGGTCAGAGTTGGCCGTGTGCGCTTACTTATGCAGCGCATTACCGGCGCGAACGATTTCTTTCCTTGAATTTGCGCCGCCAAAATTCAACCCTGAGCGCGTTAAATTTGAGTTCTCATTCTAAACTGAAATTCTGAATCACACATGGCCTACAAAGACGTTACCCCACCCGCCGGAAACAAAATCTCCATTCACGCTGGCAAACTCACCGTGCCGAACGATCCGATTGTTCCGTTCATTCGCGGCGACGGGACCGGGCCGGATATCTGGGCGGCAAGCGTGCGGGTCTTTGACGCGGCGGTGCAAAAGGCCTACGGCGGCCAGCGGAAGATTTCCTGGTTTGAAGTGTTCGCCGGCGAAGCGTCGAAAAATAAATTCGATAACTGGCTGCCCGACGATACGGTCGCGGCGTTCAAGGAATATCTGGTGGGCATCAAGGGGCCGCTGACGACGCCGGTCGGGGGCGGCATTCGCTCGCTCAACGTGGCGTTGCGGCAAATGCTGGACCTCTACGTTTGTCTGCGTCCGGTGCAGTATTTTCAAGGTGTGCCCAGTCCGGTGAAGCATCCGGAGAAGGTGAACATGGTCATCTTCCGCGAAAACACCGAGGACATTTACGCGGGCATTGATTATCAGGCCGGTTCGGTGGAGGCGAAAAAAATCCTGGAACTGCTGCGGCAGGAATTGCCAGCGGCCTTCAAGAAAATTCGTTTTGGCAACGAGGCGGACGCGGTGGGCATCGGCATCAAGCCGGTGAGCCAGCCGGGCACGGAGCGGTTGGTGCGCGCGGCGATCCAGTACGCGATCACGAATCACCGCAAGAGCGTGACGTTTGTCCACAAGGGAAACATCATGAAGTTCACCGAGGGCGCGTTTCGCGACTGGGGTTACGAACTGGCCAAGCGCGAGTTTGGCGCGACGGAAGTGGACGGCGGTCCGTGGTGCAAAATCCCGGAAGGCAAACCCGGCGCGGGCATGGTCATCAAGGACGCCATCGCCGACATCACGCTGCAACAGGTGTTGACCCGGCCGACGGACTTTGACGTCATTGCCACGTTGAATCTCAACGGTGATTATCTCAGCGACGCCTTGGCGGCGCAGGTGGGCGGCATCGGCATCGCGCCCGGTGGCAACATCAATTATCTGACCGGACACGCCATTTTTGAAGCCACGCACGGCACGGCGCCGAAGTACGCGGGCAAGGACGTGGTGAATCCGGGATCGGTGGTGTTGTCCGGTGAAATGATGTTCCGCTACCTGGGTTGGACCGAGGCGGCGGACTTGATTCTGAAAGGCTTGAACGGCGCCATTGCCTCCAAGAAAGTTACGTACGACTTTGCGCGGCTGATGGACGGCGCCACGGAGATCAAGTGTTCCGCTTTTGGCGACAACCTCATCGCCCACATGTAAGCGGCGACGGCCGGTGATTACTGGGCGGCGGGCAGGGGATGCAGTTCGATTTTCCGAAAGTAAATTTCGGCGCCTTCGGATTGAAAAATCAACTGCCCGGCTTGATGGCTGAGTTGCGTGGCGTGGTTGACCCGCTGGCCGTTCACGTAGTAGTCGAGCGTCGCTCCGCGACAAACCACTTCGAGGCGAGTCCACTGGCCGTCGGGACTTTCCACATCTTGACGCCCGCGAAAGCCGAGTTGGTCTTTCCAATCCACATCGCGCCCCCACCAATTAATGCGTCCGGTTTGAAACACTTTGGGTTCGCCTTTCGGATCCCAGATCGGCTCGCCATCGCGATCCGGGCTGGTGTTCAGGGTGGCTGAGTATTTCACAATCGAGCCATCCGGATCGTAGCCGCCGAGCACCAGGATGTCGCCCACGCCGCCTTGAATGATTTGAAATTCGTAGCCGCGCATCCACGGACCATTGAACGTCGGCGAGTAATAATTGCCATCCGGCCCGGTGCAATGCAGCACCACGCCGCTGTCCTTCGTGGCGTTGGTGCGGCTGCCCCAAGTGGTCAAGCCCCAGCGGAATTCGGCGACCAACCGGTAGTTGGCGTATTGCTGGCGCGTGTATAATCCGCCGTAAATTTTTCCACTGATGCGGATGGCGGGTGCGCCGTCCAAACTGTCCACCACCGAAAAAACCTGGAGCGGGTCTTCGCGATGATAATCCACCAGCCAGGTGTAAAAAGCGGAGAGGTCCTTGCCGTTGAAGAGGGAGATCACTTCATGCGGGACGATGGGCTTCGAGTTTTTGACCTCGGGTTCGGCGGCGGGCGCAATCAAGGTGACCGCCAACAGGGAAAGCAGGATGAAGGACTTTTGCATGGATGAATTTTTCGCAAAGCTTGCGGAGCGACACCGCAAACGTCAATCGCGAAGCAACGAATTGCGACCATCAATTTTTCCTGACCGCATCCCGCCCGAACCTCGAGGGCGCCGTCGTTCGGGCTTCAAAGTCCGAGCGCCTGGAGCGCTTCAAAATAGAGATTGTGACCGAAATCGTTCGGATGATTGATGTCGTTCGCCAGCATGTCCTCGGGAGCTTTGCGGGTGGCAAGCTGTTGCCAGCGCTGATAAACGTCGGCAAAAGCGCATTGCTTTTCGCGTGCCACCGCTTCGGTCGCGACGGCGTAGGCTTCCATGTTATGCGATCCATACCGCCATTGTGGGTTGGGTGGGAACGCGGAGAAGAGGATGATTTCCGCCTTCGTATTCACTCGAATGCGATTGATCATCTGACGCAGGTTGTCCGCGAAAGCGGGCAGCGCCACGCCGAAACCGGGGCGGTTGTGATCGTTCATACCGAAGCCGATCAGCACCAGGTCCGGCTGTTGATCCAGCACCTTGGCTTGCAGCCGTTGCAGACCTTGCGCGGTGGTATCGCCACCAGTGGCGCCATTGATGGCTTCGATGCTGGCGCGCGGATACTTCTTTCGCAACGCGTCGGCCCAGCGCGCCCAGAAAATCATGTCAGGGGTGGAGGCATCGCCGCCGGCGGTAATGCTGTCGCCGAACGCCACGATCCGCACGGGGTCGCCCGCCCGCAGTTTTCGCCGGGTCTCGGGCAGCGCGACGGCGGAGAATTCCGGTTGCGCCACTGGCGGCGTCCAGCGTTCGCGATGGTGGTAATCCACATAGACGAAGAAGGGCAGGTTGCCGAAGCCGGGAAATTGGTTGTGATCGAAATCCTCCTTGCCGAAGAGGATGTTGGTGGAGAAATCAAGAATGCGGGAATCCGCCGTGCGCTGGATGGCGCCGTCGCTGGTCAGAACGTAATCACGTCCGGCTTCATACTGCACCGTGTTCGTCAGGCCCGCGCGATAGGTGCTGCGCACGACGAGCGGGTGATCGAACGCGGGGGCGAACGCCAGATGCTTCGGTTGTTGCCCGATCAAGACCAGCGATTCACCCGTTTGCTGATACGCGGCGTCAGGACGCGATTGCGTGGCGCAACCCGCCAGTCCGATGACCACGGCGCACAGGGCGACCATCCCGCCAACGGGAATGAAAGATTGAGTTCGTTTGTTGTTGTGGCTCATAAAAAATAGCGACCGTCTCGCATCGAATGGCTGATGATAATTGTCCCGGGGGGCGTCCGTCGAAAAAATAATTCTCCATGCGACGGGTCGCGATGGTGCGGAGCTTGATGAAAAATCAATCCGCTTTTCGATTCGCTGCGGAGTTGGCGTTGGCCAACGGAGCGGATTCAGCTTTGAAATGGGTGGTACGACGGTTACAAATTTGAACATGCGGAAATTGCTTGTACTCACGTTTGGCCTGGTGGGACTTACTTTGAGCGGCTCTGTTGGCCTGGCCGCTCCAGCGACCAATACGCTTCCGCTGACGCTGCGCATCGGCACTTTCAACGTGGGCCACTTCAACCAAGGCAAGCTGGGCGGTTATCAGGAAAGCGATGTTGCCGCCGCGTTGGAACGGTGGCGCAGTTGGATCAAGGCGCAGTCATTCGACGTTTTCTTCATCAACGAATGGAACTTGAACTTCGACAAAGACGGCACGCTGAATGCCACTGAACATTTGCTGCAACCGTTCTACGACCACATCGTCTTCGGCAAACGCAACACCTGGATCTACAATGGGATGGCCTCGAACTTTCCGATCAGCAAAGCCGGCGAAGTGCCTTTGACGCACCAGGAATATTACGCCGTGCGCGCCGAGTGGCCGGTGGGCGGAGTGACGGTCACCCTGATGTCGGTGCATGTGCCTTGGCAGAAAGACGCTCATGATTCTTCCATTGACGCGTTGATCACCGAGATGAAGCGGCACAAGTATCTGATCTGCGCCGGTGACCTGAACGCGCCGGATCGCAACGTGCTCAAGATCAAAGCGGCGGGATTCAAGGTGGCGAACGGTGGTGATGAAGGCTGGTTTTGCACCGCGGCATCCAAGTGCGGATCGCAAACGAACAACGTGCATATTGATAACATCATCACCTCGCCCAACTTGACCATCAAGCGCGTCTCCGCTCCCCGCACCGGGCTGAACGATCTGGATCATCTTCCGTTGCGGGCCGAAGTGACGTTGGAATAACGCCGCGGCGGATTGCGCGGCTGCTGCCGGGAACAATGGCGCGTGGGCGCAGGAGCGCCGCGGATTCAACTTTTGGATTTCACGAGCCGATGCAACATTCCGAGAAAGGTCAACACCCAGGCGGTTAGCGCGAGATAGACGAACACCTGCGCTACCGGCAATAGAAAATCCGATTGCAGGATTCGCGCGATACCGAAGGTGCAAGTGGCGTACATGCCCAATGGAAAGACCACGCTCCAACCGGCCGGATCGTAGGTCAACGGAAACCGGTGGTAGCCGTAGCGCCAGACCGCCAGTAACGCGAGCAGGGGCAACCACCAAGTGCCACACGCCCAAAACAGGAGCGTCATTCCTTTGAGGAAGGGCAGTAGCGGACCGAGCGGTTCGGTCGCCGTCGCGCTTTCGATCAATGCCGACCCCGCCAGCGTGGAGATGGCCGCCGCGCCCATGTTGATCCAGTAATGCGGTGAAAAGTCGGTGGGTGAAAATTTGAAAAACAGGCAACGGTAGAAAATCAGCGTGATCAGCAGGCCGTAACCCATGCCGCCAGTCAGCCACAGGGCCAGTGCCAGAAAATTCAGGACCGATCGTGTCTCGTCGCCGAAGCCCGATGCCAGTTGCGTGCTCAAGATCGCGATGGCTTGAGTCGCCACCACGGCCAGCAGCCAGTTGCCGCTGAGACCTCGATCCAAAGACGGTTTGTTCGCCTTGACGGTGAGCGCGGCGAAGATGGTGTAAGTGAGCGTCGCCCAGAGCAGGAGCGCGAGTCCCCAGAGTCCGAGGGCGATCCGCCACGCTTGCTGAAGCAAAATCAATTGTTCCGCCAGCACGCCAGTCCCGGCGACCAAGGTGAAAAAACCAGGGCCGCGCTGATGATCAGTCAAGTCGGATCGAAATTCGTGTGGAAAATACCGCCACCGCGTCAACGTGAGCATCCCGAGAACCAGATACTGGCCGACGTTCAGCCAGAGCAATCCGTGGGCAACGGCGTGGAAACCGGAATTTTCGGCGGCAATGGAAACGATGCCAGTCGCCATCACCAGCGCAAAATAACCCGGCGCCAAGGCGCGAATTTCGTTGGTTGAAAAGCTCATGCGCGCGCCGTTTTCATCCGGGGCAACCGATCGCGACCCACGCAAAGAGTGACTCAGTTTTTCGCGGTAGCAGCAGTTCCAGTTGGTTTGTGGTAATGATCAATCGCGTCGCCTCACAACCGGAACAGAATAAGGAAAGAATTGTCGGTGAGTCGAAAAGATAATGGCAATCAACGGAATCCCAACTGACCTGTTGTGCTGTAGTTTGTGATGATATCGAAGTTGCGTTGGTGGAGTGGAATGGAAGATTGATGCTTTGGCCCCCGCTGCCTTCGGAGCGCGACTGATCCTCAGTCGCAGCGCGGGAAAGAGACGGAGACTGCGGAGGTTCGCGTAATTTCCCTTGCTGCCACGTGCTGCGGACGGGGGACCGTCCGCGCTCCTCGTGTCGGACTTCTTTTGCGTGAAGCGTGCCTCGCACTTCCTACGACGGTTTTCACGACGGTTTTTCTTCCAAGCTTTTGGCCGGGGCTTTGGCATATTGGTGGCATGGGTGAATTGACCAATGCTCAAATCCGCTCGCTTAAAGCGCGCGGCCAGTTTTTGAAGCCAGCGGTGAAGGTTGGCAAGGAAGGACTGTCGCCGGCGTTTTTTGCCGCGTTGAAGGAGGCGCTACAACATAACGAATTGATCAAGGTGAAATTTGACGATCACAAAGATGAGAAGAAACGGCTCGCGCCGCAATTGGCCGAGCAGAGTGGCAGCGAGTTGATCATGCGGGTGGGCAACGTCGTGTTGCTTTATCGTCCTAAACCCGGCGTCGAAGCAGCTTCCGATCTTGAAGCGCCCGAACGGTAATTGAGGAATCCAGTTCCGTTGCGTGCGAACGGCGTCTGGGACTGGAGCGCGTGGCGACGATTGAAAATGGCACGCTCTCTTATTTACGCGCGGACGGCTTTCGCCCATGATGACGGCATGAGACCGTTACAGCGATGTGGGTGGCGCGCCGCCAGTTTTGCGGGATGGATCAGCCTGATTTTGTTCACAGCGATCGCCGCGCGCGCGGTTGAATTTCGTCGTCTGTCGGTGACCGAATACCGGAGCAAAATGACAGCCGGTTGGTTGGGACAAATGGCCGGGGTATCGTGGGGCGCGCCGACTGAGTTCAAGTGGGAGGACGCCATCATCCCCGCTGACAAAGTGCCGGAGTGGAAACCGACATTGATCAACGCGGCTTTTCCCCAGGACGATCTTTATGTGGAAATGACCTTTCTGCGCACCCTTGAACGGCACGGCTTGGAGGCTTCGATTCGACAGGTCGGGATTGATTTTGCCAACAGCGGTTATCCGCTCTGGTGCGCCAACAATGCGGGCAGGAACAATTTGCGCAAAGGCATTGCGCCGCCTGATTCCAGCCATCCCCAGTTCAACAAGTGCCCCAACGATATTGACTATCAGATTGAAGCGGACTTCTCCGGATTGATCGCACCGGGCCTGCCGCAGTTCGCGATCGAGTGTGGCGAGAAGTTCGGCCGGCTGATGAATTACGGCGACGGCATGTACGCCGGTCAGTTCATCGGCGCGTTGTATGCCGCCGCGTTTTTTGAAACGGAACCCGTCCAACTGATTGAAACCGCGCTGGCCGCCATTCCGCGCGATTGTCAGTACGCCGAAATGGTGCGCGACGTGGTCGCCTGGCATCAGGCGAATCCGGATGCGTGGGAAAAGACCTGGCAACTCTGTCAGCAGAAATACCGCGAAAATCCTGAGTATCAAAAAGCGTCCAATGGCGGGATTGATTGTAAGATCAACGGCGCTTACGTGTTGCTTGGGTTGCTCTACGGTCAGCGCGATTTTGATCGCACCATGGTCATTGCAATGCGCGCGGGTCAGGATTCCGATTGTAATCCTTCGAGCGCCGGAGGCGTTTTGTTCACCACTTATGGCGCGGGAAAAATACCGGCGCGTTTCACCAGCGCACTGGATGAATTGGAAGTCTTCAGCCACACCGAATACACCTTTCCCAAACTTCTGGCGGTCAGCGAGCAGTTGGCCCGACAGGTGATTCTGCGCGCGGGCGGAAAAATCGTCACGGAGAACGGCGAGGAAATTTTTCTGATTCCGGTGCAGTCGCCGCAACCGAGTCCGCTGGTGCTCAGTTGGTCGCCCGGCCCCATTGCCGACAGCCGGTTCACTCCAGAGGAAATGGCGCAGATCACGGCGCGGAATGTGCCCCGGGCCGTCACGCTGGCCGCCGGAGATATTTTACCGGGCTGGGAGGTGAATGATTGCGGCACGGACATGAATCCGGGTTTGCGTGAAGAATATGCGGGGCGAAACAATGTGCTGCTGACGCATCCACTGGATCGCGAGACCGGTTGCGTTTTGAGTCGGAAAGTGAATTTACCCGTCGACAAAAAGAGCACGCTGCGGATCACGGTGGCACACGACACCCGTGGCGACTTTGATCTGATCGTGCGCGTGAATGGTGAAGAATTGTTGCGCAAACCGGTTAGTTCGCAAACGACCACCGACGACCCGTGGCTGATGCAGGATGTGGATTTGTCGGGATTCGCCGGTCAGCAAGGAGTGAAAGTGGAGTTGATCAACCAGCCCAGCGACTGGTCCTACGAAGCGGCGTATTGGGCGGACTTACGAATCGTGAGCCGGTAATCTTGCGGCATCGGGAATGGCTGGCGGAACGGTACGCTCATGCTTTGATTGCAAATCTGCCAAGGTTTTTTTAGAACTCGCGCAGTAAGAGGACCGCGATACTTCCGATGGCCACGGATAACAACCAGATGAGCATCACGGTGGTGGTTTTACTTAAACCCAACCGCACGAGACGATGGGAGAGGTGATTGGTATCGCCAAGGTAAAAGGGCTTGCCGAGCCGCAGCCGGAGCATGACCACCCAGGCCAGATCGCCCAACGGGACCGCCAAAATAAACAGCGGCAGCAGCACCGCCAATGGTTGCGGATGCTGTTCGGAATGGAAATGCGGCAGAATCGCCATGATGGCCAGCAGATAACCAACCAGGTGACTGCCGGAATCCCCCAAAAAGGCGCGGGCCCGGGGGAAATTATGTGGCAGAAAACCCATCAGCGCCCCGACGGTGAGAAACGCCAGCAGTGCGACAAGGTATTGTCCGTGATACGCCGCAATACCTCCGAACCACGCCGCGCCGATCGCTCCCAGTCCGCCGCAGAGGCCATTCATGTTGTCCATGAAGTTGAAGGCGTTCACGATGGTTAACAGCCACAAGATTGTGATGACGTAGCTAAAGAGGGGGAGGGGAACGAACAGGGTGATGCGCACCCCCGCCGCTGCGACCCCGCCGGCAATGAGCAGTTGCGCGATGAATTTCGACGCGGGACGCAGTTCGATCCGGTCGTCGAGCAAGCCCACCACCGTCATGCCGATGGCGCCGAGCGCGATGGCCAGCAATTGTCCCGCGCGCTGTTCAAATCCATGTCCCAACGGTGCCGCGCTGGCCTCGCCAAGCCAGCCGAATTTCAGTATCGCAACGGCCACGATCAACGGGAGCAACAACGCGGTTAATACCGTCAAGCCGCCGGCAAGTGGCACGGGTTCAGCGTGGATCTTGCGCTGCCCCGGATCATCCAGAAAACCGTTCCGCCCGCACCAAATCCGCCAGATCGGCAGGGAGAAAAACGCGACGGCCCAGGCGCTGCAAAACGCTGCCAGATAGAGGTTGGAGGGAAACATCATTGGTTGGAGGCGCGCGCCAACTGCTCTTGATACAGGCGATAAATGGTTGCCACCATGAGTTTGACGGGAAAGCGCGCTTGCACCAACTGCCGACCGTTCTGCCCCAGTTCGTGACGCAACCGGGCATCGCGCATCAACTGAAGCAACTTCTCAACAACCGCGTCTTCCTGGCCGGTGCGGACCAGGAATCCAGTCTTTCCGTCCAAACAGATTTCATCAGCGCCGTCAAAATCATAAGCGATGACCGGCTTGCCGGCGGCCAGCGCCTGAGCCAGCGCGCGTCCCAACGCTTCCCGCCGTGACAGGTGAACGAGACAGTTCATGAGACCCACGTAGCGCGAAATTTCCGAGGGCGGGACCAAGCCGGTAAAAGTGACATTATCACTCAGGTAAAGCTGCCGCACTTGCGCCTCCAGTTTGGCGCGCAGCACGCCGTCGCCGACCAGCAGCAGATGGGCTTGCGGACAGTCTTTGATGAATTTGGCGAACACGCGCAACATTTCGTCGTGCCCTTTCAGCGGAAACAGCCGGCCGATTTTCCCCACCACAAACGCGTTGGGCGGAATGTGGAGTTGCGCCCGCAGCGCGGGGTCATTGGTCGCCGATAGGAATGGCTCGATATCAAAACCGCTCCAGATGCGTGTGTACATTTCTGGCCGGCCAATTCCCGCCGCCAGATAGCGCTTGGCCATGGCTTGGGCGGAAACGATGAAGTGCGTGGTGAATTTCGCCGCGTAACGTTCGGCGGCGGTAAAAATAAAATTCGCCAGCGCGCCTTGAAACGGGCCGAAGCTGGGGCCGTGAATGTGGTGAATGATCACCGGCACCCCTGCTCGCGCCGCCGCCAGGCGACCCAGGACTCCCGCCTTGCCGCTGTGCGTGTGAACGATGTCCGGCTTCTGCTCGCGCAATTGGTGAGTCAACTCCCGCCGGGCGCGCGCGTCTTGCCATGGCTGCACCGGGCGAATCAGCGAAGGTACCACCGTCAGCAAATCCGGAATGGAGGCCACCTGGGATTCGAGCGAACCTTCGGGGCCGGTGGTGGGACCGGAAATCAGGCGTACGGTTACATCCGGTTGGTTACGCAGACCGAGCACCGTGGCGACCGTATTTTCCTGGGCGCCGCCAACAATGAGTCGGGTGATGATGTGGGTGACGCGCATGGCGTCGTTAAGGCTTGGGCGCCGTTTTGGCGTCCGGCGCAGCGATGGCTTCGCCTTTCAGCTCGCGCAATCGTTGAGCGACCTCGATCGCTTCGGTCGTTCGCGCCGGTGCGTTCAGGAGGTAGTTTTCGTAATGTCGAATGGCCGCATTAGTGTCCTGGCGGCGGAAGGCGATCTCGCCCAGGCCATAGTCCACGGCGAACTCCTTCGGGAACTGGCGCTGCACGGTCTCGTAATCCTGTTGCGCGCCGTCCAAACGGTTGGCGTGTAATTGGGCAATGGCGCGATAGAGAATGGCGCGATAGTTGTTGGGCTCCACGGTCGAGGCGCGATCAAAGGACTCAATGGCCCCATCGTAATCCGACAGTTCGATGAGGAAACAACCGCGGTTGATGAGCCACGTCAGGTTGGTGGGAGCGAGTTGTACCAGGCGTTCGCTTAACGCCAGTGCGTTGGTGTAGCGGTGATTATCCGCATACACTTTGCAGGCCGCGCCCAGCAGGTTGAAGTTGTTGGGCGACTTGGCCAGATTTTCGTTGATGATCCGGTTGGCGGCGGCATCGTCGTTTTTCGCCAGATAAGCCGCCGCTTCGATGCAGAACAAATCCGTGAGATTGGTTCGAACGTCGGGAAGGCGATCCGCAATTTGACGCACTTCGTCCACCATCTTGATGGTTTCATCCGGCAGCCCGCGATTGAGATTCAGTTGGGCCAGCCACAAACGGCTGCCGATGTCATCCGCAACCAGGACGCGGGTGCGATCAAAATACTGCGCGGCTTGTCGAATCAAATTCCCTTGCACAAACACCATACCCTGTTGATAGGCCAGGCCGGGCAGATCATACGGGCCGAAGACCGTGAGCATCTGTTCCCAAGTGCGGGTTTCGCCAAAGATATCTGCAAATTCCTTGGGGATGGCCAGCGTCGGCGCCTCGCCGCGTTGGTGTTGGGCGTTGAACAGCAAATTACCGGAAGCCACGACATTGTCCGGATTCAGTTCTTCCGCCAGCGCAAACCACTTTGCGGCCTCGGGGTATTCGTTCAACCTTTGCAACTCGACGCCCCAGCGGACCAGGCTTCGGGAGCAGTACGAACCCAGGATGGATACGGATTGGTTTTGACGCGGCTTGAGTCCGATTTTTTTATACAGATTTTTGGGAAACTTGAGTCGTGGCTGCTGAGTGGTGGCGCGGGTCTCGGGCAGAATGGTGGTCAAAAACCCATGCTCGGCTTCAGTCCAAAACCGGTTGTTCCGAGTGACACATTCGGGCGAGAGCGGCGCGGCGAGCAGCGAACTGGTCTTATCCAGATGCAACAAACTGCCCAAACCGTTCGGCTCGGCGTGAAATGTTTCAAAGTAATAACCAAAGCTGGGATGCAGATACGCGATTTGATGATCCGCCGCCATCTGCATCATCGCCCGTAGCAATTTAATCTCGGGAATGGCGGCTTGGGGTTCAAGATCGTCAGGCACGATCCAGTCGGGATGTTTTTTATGCAAAAACTTTTGATAGTCCGATGAGGTCAACCATGCGGTGGTGACAAAAATATAGTCGGCGGCGCGCCGTTGCCGTGTCAGCCACTCCTGCACCATCCAGAGCCGGCGGGGATCATCGCTCAGAATCACGCCGTGTTCCGGGAGGTTGAATGCTTCCGCCGCCGCAAAGCGACTTTGCAAGGGACCGTTGGTCAACCGGATTTGCGGGAGATTGCGATCCAGCAATATGAGCGGCGTGACAATCAGCAGACCTAGCAATGCCGCCGCCACGCCCCATTGGACGCGGAGCGCACCCAGGGCGGGCCGCTTGACGCTCCGTCCGGGTTCATGAGCTTGCGAAACGACCAGGAGGTAACCGCTGTAATAACCGACGCTCAAAGCCGCCAGATAATACAGCGGCAGGAAGGCGAAGTTGCCGCCGGGGAAGGGGAGGCTTTTGCCGATCTCCCGCGGACTAAAATCGGGATCGAGAATCACCCACAAGCAGGCGAGCAGAATGGCGGTATGGCAGACGTGAAACGCGATGTTCGTGACAAATGAACCAACATGGCTGGCGTCACGGTGGGGCGCCCAGCGGATGGAGAGCAGAAATACCGGAACCACCGACGTGAGTGAGAGCAGCAGCAAGGTTTCGCGTGGAAGAGTGGTTAGCACCCAGCGTTGAGTGCCCAGGTTGCTGCGCAACAGTTCCCAGAAGGTCGCCGCAGTGCTGCCCGACCACGCACCAATGGCGGGTAATAGCAGATAAAAGGCGAGTCCCGCCAAACCGTAGAACAACATGCGGCTTAGAAAGCTGAACTTGAAAAACTCCAGTTTGCGCGTCCACACCAAGGCGCCGAGATAAATCGGGAAGCCGGCGATCATCACGGGATTATTGGTCAGCGCCAGTCCATAAACAAACGCGGCATGGAGCAGGCGCGCTTCCTTTTCATCGCGCCGATACTCGAGGAAACTGCGCAATACGTAAGCGAACAACAGTAGATCGAACATTTCGCCCGAACCGTTCGTACCGTATTCCCAGAAACTCAAGCCAAGCGCGCAAACCAGGGTTGCCAGCACCGGAGGCAGCCACGCGAACGGCAGCCCGGTCAATAACTCGCGCGTGCGCCCCAGCCGGAATTTCTGCATCGCGGTTCGATCATGCGGCAGCAATGCGACGGAGCGGGCCAGTTGCCCCAACGCCAGCGCCGCGCAGGCCACAGAAAAGAGGTTGAGGCATAAGGGAATCCAGGCGGCGGGCAGCCACCGGATGGGCAGGGTCACCAGATAATAAATCGGGGCCAGTACGTCGGGAGTATAACTCCAGCCAAGGGCGCGCACGCCGGCCGGCATTTGTTGCACCGAAGTCCAATCCGGTAGAAAAGACAGATGGCGGTTGACCGTGAGCAGGTAGCCTCCCGCCACCACGGCCGCCAGAGCCCACGGCAGCCAGCTCATCGTGTAATGCGCTGACGATTTCTTTTCGTGACCTGTTGTCATGCGATTACTCAGTTGAATTCATGTGGAATCACTTGGCAAGTATCGTTTAATCTGCCGCCCGCAGGTCCGCGACACATTCCACATGTTGCGTTTGCGGAAACATGTCCAATGGCGTGACCCGTCGCAGCTTAAAGACACCGTCCGCACCCAAAATGTTCAAGTCCCGCGCCATCGTGGCTGGGTGACAGGAAACGTAGAGGACTTGGGCGGGCCGCACGCTTCGCAGCAGTTCCAGCGTTGCTGGCTGACAACCTTTGCGAGGCGGATCAATCAGCACGGTGGTTGCCGGGGCGGAAAATCGCTCCACTAATTGCGGTAAAGCCTCCTCGACCCGCGCGGCAATAAATTCGCCGTTGGTCACCCCGCGTCGTTGCGCGTTGCGCCGCGCCGCCGCGATGGCCAGTTGATCACATTCCACGCCCACGAACGATTCCACCGCTCCGGCCAGTTCAATGCCAAAGAAGCCGACGCCGCAGTACAAATCCACCAAATGCCGGCTGCCGCCGGCGCGCAGCGTTTCGCGCACCACGCGCACCAGTTCCGGCAACAGGAAGAAATTGTTCTGGAAAAACGAATGAGCCGGCACCTCCCAATCCTCGGGTGGAATTCGCAGCACCACTTTGATCCCGCCCTTGGGGGGCGGATGCTGTCGCACGTAAGTGATCTGCTCGTTCAAGGCCGGTTCCGCAATTTTGCACGTCTCGATATCTTCCACCAATCCGCAATCCGCGCGGATGAAGCCGAGATTCAACTTCTGCTCGGGCTTGTTCCACTGACTGCGAATCATGATGCGATTGCGATAACCATACGGTTGCGGGCAGGGGATCACCGGCTCGATCAACTCCGGGGTGATGCCGCTGAGCCGCTGGAAGAGATCCGCGACCTGCTTATGTTTGAACCGCAGTTGCGCGGGATAATCAACGTGCTGATATTGGCAGCCGCCGCACGCGCCAAAGTAAGCACATTCCGGCTGAACCCGTTCGGGCGCCGCCGTGATGAGCCGCACCAATTTTGCGCGGCCAAAATGCTTTTTCAGCTCCAGGATTTCGACTTCGACCTGTTCGCCTGGAATGACGAAGAGGATGAACAGGACAAAGCCATTCAAACGCGCCACCCCTTCGCCGCCAAAGGCCAGGTCTTCAATTGTGACAATGTGTTTTTGTCCCACGGCCAGCGCGGGCGCTGCGGCTTCCACCATGTTCAACTCCAGCCTGACGGATCTGACCAGTCAGCCAAGCAATAAATCTGCTCCGACCGATTAGCCGCGCCCGCTGGCGACGAGACCGTGCCAAGCCCTTTCTGTGCGGTTGTGCGCAACTGAACAAAAAGTGGCGGAAGGAACTGGAATCGAGCGGGATTTGTCATTTCGACTACCTGTTACTACCACCGTTTTCACGCGGGAGTCAAGCATCCGGCATCACGCCGCCTCGCGCGAAATTCGGCCAGCCGCGAATTTTGAAGCAAGGCAGGCGGTTTATTCTTCGTGCCGGCAGGATGCCGGTGTTCTCAGGGCTGGCGGCGGCGCTGTAGCGGCGGTCTGTGACCGCCGTCATTCAAGCCACGCTCGTAGGGCGTGGCTACCGGCCGAACCTCCAGAATTATTACGGACACCCGTATCAGGAAGCAGTCGTGCGCTACGTGGTGGTGCTTGGAGTTTCAATGCCAGCGCCGCGCGATGCGCCAAGCGTCTCGCTGTCACACTTTCGGGTGGTTATCATGCCTACGGTTTCCGGTGTGTCAGGGGGCAATAATTTCCGCGCTTTTCATTTTTCCCGCCGCCGGGTTGGGGAACCCGGCCTACACCATCACATTCTGTAGGTCGTGTGCCTCCACGCGGCGCCGCAGCCCCGTTAGGGGCGAAATCTTTGTAGAAAACGTCCTCTAAAAAATAGAAAAGCTCCGTAGGAGCGACATCATCAGAATATGCCGCTCCTACGGAGCTTGCGGATTTTGTGCGGTGGACTCTATAAAGATGCCGCGCTTACGGCGCTGCGGAAATCAGCGCGCCGATTTCTACTTCGCAATTATTCCCGTCGCCGCGTGTGATTGAAAATATCAACGGCGCTCACCGGGCGTTTGGCTTCTTCGGCGGCAGTTCCCGGATAAAAGCCCAGGAGACTTCAGCGGTCTGGCCGTTGTCGTAGTGGACGAAGAAACCAGCCTGACACCAATCTTCAATTTCCAAATGGTCAAACCTGGCTTTGGGCGAAATTTTATTGGCCTTGCGGATGGTGGCGTGGGGTTCGAGGATGCACAAGCCATCGGCAAACTCGACATCGAAAGCGTCCTCCCAACTCAAGTAGCGGACGTTTTTCACCTTTGAGAATTTTCCTTTCCCAAACGGAACTTTGGCGTTGTGAATGGCAGTTTTCATAGTCGGCCTTCGCGCTGCAATTCGCGGATCAGCTCCAGAATCTTACGCTCGATTTTGGGAATGTCCATTGGTTGCATGGTTTCCAGATTCACCCGGGTAATCAATCTGCCGTTTTTGTCGAATACATGAACGTGCCGCGGTGAATGGTCGCCAATCCACCACATGAACATATACCCGCCCCGGCGGATTTTTCCCATAACTCAAAATGCGCTTCACTTCGCAATCATGCCCGTGTTGCGGGCGTAATTGAAGATGCCGCCGGCGTCCACCACGGGACGCACGTCGCCGAGTTGTTTGAACGAATATACTTTGCCGGTGGCCTGCACGGTCACAGTGGCTTTGTCCAAATCCACGGTCACGACGTCGCCGGTTTTGAGCACGTCGCAGAGGCGTTCGGTGATTTCGCAGGGATACAGTTCGCCGGTGGCGACGCAGTTGCGGAAGAAGATGCGCGCGAAACTTTCCGCCAGCACCACTTCACAATTCGCCGACCCCATCGCGATGGGCGCGTGTTCACGCGAACTGCCGCAGCCAAAATTTTTCCCCGCGACCACGATCGGATACTGGCTGTCCAGTTGCCCGGCTTCGACAAAGCGCGTGGGATAGAGTGAGTCCGGCAACCCGACCAGGGCGTAGCTGCCCAGCTTCTCGTATTCGTCGGGAATGGTCGGCACCAGGTTCAGGTATTGCGCGGGAATGATTTGATCGGTGTCTATGTTGTCGCGCACTACGTAAACGGGTCCGGTAAATACAGACTTACTCATGCCCGCAGTGTGGGGCGATTCCGGCACTTTTTCAAACAGATTTCAGTCGCTGAGTCGCCGTGCATCATGGTTTTCCCTGACAGGCGGTGCGCTTCCTTCTAACCTTGCCCCCGCCGAAGCGCAACATTTTGAGTCATGAAGCCTGCAAAATTAAAAATCAAGCGTGAGGGATTTTATGTCGGGCTGATGTCCGGCACCTCTGCGGATGGCATTGACGCCGTGGTGGCGAGAATTTCCCCGGTTGCGCCGCGACCTCGGGTGCAATTGGTGGCGCACGTATATCGCCGGTTCACGCCCCAGTTCCAACAACGGCTGTTGCGAGCGTGTTTGCACGGTCACGTGGCGGAAATTTGCGAATTGAACTTCGCGCTGGGCGAATTTTTCGCGCGCGCGGCGTTGGCCGTGATTCAGCGCGCGGGATTGCAACCCCAGCAAATCGAGGTGATTGGCTCGCACGGCCAGACGCTCCACCATCTGCCGCACGCCCAGTTTCCATCCACACTGCAAATCGGCGAACCGGGCGTCATTGCCGAGCGCACCGGGATCACGACGGTGGCCGATTTTCGGGTGCGCGACATGGCCGCCGGCGGGCAGGGCGCGCCGCTGGTGCCGTTTGCCGATTGGGTGTTGTTCACGCATCCAAACCATCCGCGCATCATCCAGAACATCGGCGGCATTGGGAATCTCACGTTTTTGCCGCCGCACGCCCGCCGCGAGGACATCATCGCGTTCGACACTGGTCCGGGCAATATGGTGATGGATGCGCTCGTTTCCCGGTTGACGCACGGGCAGCGCCGTTTTGATCAAGGAGGGCGTTGGGCGGCGCAGGGGAAGGTTTCTGCCGCGCTGTTGGAAACGTGTTTGGCGCATCCGTTTTTCCAACGACGTCCGCCCAAAACCACCGGACGCGAGGAATTTGGCGAACTGTTTTTAACCCCGTTGCTGGCGCAGGCGCGTCGTCGGCGTTTGTCCCCCGCAGACCTCGTCGCTACAGCTACTGAATTGACCGCCGTCAGCATCGCCACCGCGTACCGTCGGTTTATTTTTCCGAAAATCGAACCGCGCGCCCTGGCACGGCTCGAAGTCATCATTGGCGGTGGCGGCGCCCGGAACGCTACTCTGTTGCGCCGTTTGCAGACGCATTTGGGCGTGGGGAAAATTTTGCGCCACGAAGATTTTGGCATGGATAGCTCCGCCAAAGAGCCGTTGGCTTTTGCGTTGCTGGCGCACGCAACCATCCGTCAGCAACCCGGTAATGTACCCTCGGCAACCGGCGCACGTCGCGCGGTGGTGCTGGGCAAAATTGTGCCCGCCTGAACCGAAGCCCTCCGGCCAGTGGACCAACGATTATTTTACAATCGTCGGCCCCCCACATGTTTGAACAGACCTTCAAAAACCTGGACGACTTTCTCCATCAGAAAATCAGGCCACGCGATTTCATATTCTTGACGTTACGATTCTGGTGGAAAAAATCACCCGCATAATCAAGCGCACGAAAAATTCCACGGCCCGCTTACCATTCACGCTCATTCCGGGCGGCAAGGATGCCGCCCTCTACGTCAGGCAGAGATGCCTGACGCTACAATTTCTGTCCGATTTTTCAAACGGCGGCTACTCTCTGGTGAATGGATGCTCAAACCGACGCTCAATTGCTTCGCGCTTACGCCGCCCGGCGTTCCGAAGCCGCGTTCGCCGAACTCGTTCGACGGTACGTTGACCTCGTCCATTCCGCCGCGCGCCGCATGGTTGGTGACGTACACCTCGCCGAGGACGTAACCCAAGCCACCTTCCTCGCACTGGCCAAAAACGCCGCCCAACTCACGAATTGTGCGGTGTTGGCCGGATGGTTGCATCGCACCGCGCAAAACATTGCTGCTCAAACCATCCGCACCGACGTACGCCGCCGTGTTCGCGAACAGGAGGCCGCCACCATGAATGAACTGATCGCTCCAACGCCCGAAGCCGATTGGGAACAGATCGCCCCGCACCTCGATGCCGCGCTCGGCGAACTGACCGAACCGGATCGCGATGCGATTCTCCTCCGCTATTTCGAGCGCAAGTCCGCCAGGGAAATGGCCGCGCAACTCGGCATCAGCGACGAAGCCGCACAAAAACGCGTGAGTCGCGCCGTGGAACGACTGCGTGAATTTCTGGCCAAACGCGGCGTCACCGTCGGCGCGAGCGGACTCGCGGTCGTCATTTCCGCCCACGCCGTGCAAGCCGCACCCGCAGGTCTCGCTCTCACCATCACCACGGCTGCCACTTTGACGGGAGCAACGCTTGCCACCACCGCAACGGTCACCACTACGAAAGCCATCGCCATGACTGCACTTCAGAAAGCCATCGTCACCACTACCATAGCCATCCTCGCTGGAGTGGGAATTCACGAAGCTCGCCAAAACTCAAAACTGCGCGAACAAAATCAACAACGGCAAGGGCTGCTGCACGAGCAGATTCAACGAATCGATGCCGCATTGATGGATGCAACCAACAGACTCGCCAATTTACGCGATGAAAACGCGCGCTTGAGCCGCAATGCAGATGAATTACTCAGATTGCGAGGTGAAATTGGCACGCTCCGCCGGTCGCTCCGGGAAGCTGAAAATGACGGAGAAAATCTGCGGCTTCGGCAGGAGGTCAGCCAACTTGAGGCTATGTGGAACAACTGGACAAATAGCACATATTTCAACAATCCGTACTTTCAGCGCGATGAATGGGTGGAAAGGGGGACGGCAGAACCAATTAACACTTTGCAGACCATGCTGTCGGCCATAAAGCAACGCGATGATCAGAGGCTCGCTCAATTGGTATCTGGAAGCGATGAAACTCAGTTACTCGATTCCATACTCCTCCCCAAACGGGTATGGGATAAAGTCATCGGAGTTCAAATCGTGGACATTAACATCATGACCAGCGACGGTCAGGATTCAAAAGCGGTGATCGGAACAGTCTTGCAGAAGCAAAGATCACCATCAGAATCTCCCGGCGCTCCCTATGACAACTCAGCCCTTGAAGCATACCGAAACTCAGAACAGTCCATACGCCGCTGGTTTTTTGTAAAAACAAATGGCCAGTGGCTGATCACAGGTAGTGGCTGATTCCGAGATTGTGCCGCAAACGGCGGGCGGCGGGTATTTCGCAACCGCAGGTGTAGCGGCGGGCATCCGTGCCTGCCGTAGAGCCGGGCTTCCCAGCCCGGCGGAAAAAAACTCTCGCATCATCAAGCGTGTGGAAAAACTCCAAGCGCCCCGCACCAGCCACCATTCTGTCCGGGCGGCAAGGATGCCGCCCTCTACGTCAGGCAGGGATGCCTGGCGCTACTCTGGGCTTGCCTGCTGCCACACGCGACAGCAATTTGTCGCCATGCCCGACGCCGACCCGCCAAAAGATTTCCCGTTCTCAAATCCGTTGGTGGCTGGTTTGCATTTTCGCGGAAAACTGCCGCATTTGAAAAATGAAGAGGCGGTTTATTTCGTTACGTTTCGTCTGGCGGATTCCCTGCCCGCTCACGAAGTCGTTCGGTTGAAGCACGAACGCAAAGTCATTCTCGAACAAGCCCGCGCCGCCAAGAGTCCTTTGACGTGGCATGAAGAACAGCAACCCCTGGCTTGGTATTGCGACAAAGTGGAAGCGTTACTCGACGCCGGGCATGGCACGTGTTGGTTGAGCAAACCGGAAATTGCCGATCTCGTCGCCGCAGCCCTAAAACATTTTGCCGGCCCCCGCTATGAACTGCGCGCGTGGGTCGTGATGCCCAATCACGTTCACGCCGTCGTCTGGCCGCTGCCGGGACATACGTTGAGCGACATCCTGCATAGCTGGAAATCATTCACGAGCAGCAAGGCGAGCCAGTTGTTGCACCGCAAGCATCAGGAATTCTGGCAGACCGAATCATTTGATCACTGGATTCGGGACGATGAAGAACATGCGCGACTGGTGGCTTACGTGGAAAACAATCCAGTCAAGGCGCGCCTCTGCAAAGCGCCGGGGGATTGGAAGTGGAGTAGTGCGAGTAGCCGGCAAGCGGTGTAGCGGCGGGCATCCTTGCCTGCCGTAGAGCCGAGCTTCCCAGCCCGGCGGAAAAAACGGCCCGCATCATCAAGCGTGTGGAAAAACTCCACGGCCTCCTTACCACCCACGCTCATTCCGGGCGTCAAAGATGCCGCCCTCTACGTCAGGCAGGGATGCCTGACGCTACATGATTCTCTTGTTGTGCGCCGCCGCTACGGCACCAATTGCTGACGCGCTCCCGGTGCAAACCCGAGAGCGCAGCGGGCGGAAATCGGAGGCCATTTTGCGGGAGCACACCGAATGGCTCGGTTGCGGCACGACCGCTAAATTGGTGCGCGATGAAACCCATCATCAATCAACCACTGAACGCGCCCGCCGCCGCGAGTTGCGACACGGAATTTTTAAGTCGCCAAGCGACGAAGGTCATCATCCAGGACAGCGCGACGCGCCGTTACCTGACGGCGACCGACCTCTGGACGCCGCAACCGGAGGCGGCCCGGGCGTTTCGTTCTGGATCGGCAGCGGTGGAGCATGTGACGCAGAAAGGGTTGAAGCACGTGAATCTGGTGCTGATTCGCGCCATCACTGTAAGCGAGGTCATTCCCATTCAAGATTACGCCGCCGCACGGTCGTGAGTAATTGATCAGAAATTCCCAATTCACGTGCAGAGGCCATGAGTCGGGTGCGTGAACGTGGCTGATTTCGACACCGGACGGAAACACCCGTTGGCGGATGCCGTTTGGTCCCCAGTTGGCGAAGACAAAAGCGTCAGGTGGACGCTTGGAGCACAGCGGCTACCAGGCCGGTGGCGGTGTGTTCTTTGGCTTCGGCATGGGGCGTCAAGCCCAGTCGTTGCAATGCTTTGGTGGTTTCCGGTCCAATGCTGGCCAGCCGGGTGGTGGAAAATTTTTGCGTCAGTTCCACGAGATTGAAGCGCGCATGAAAGTGTTCCACTGTCGAGCCGCTGGTGAACGTGATCCAATCCGCGCCCGCCTCGCGTAGTCGGGCTTCCGCCACGGGAAAGCTCTGCGTTTCCGCGACGGTGGCGTACACGGGAATATCGTCCACAATCGCGCCCAGTTCCTGCAACGCCTGCGGTAATTCGGGATTGGCTTGCTCGGCGCGGAAGAGGCAGAGCTTCACGTTTTCGATGGCTTGAAACTTGGCGAATTCTTTCGCGATCTCGATGCCGACGGCCCTGGCGGGCATCAAGTCCACTTCCAGATGCAGTTCGCGTAGTTTGGCCGCCGTGCCCGGGCCAACAGCCGCCAGTCGCGCGCCGCCAAGTTCGCGCAGGTCCGGGTGCATTTTGAAAAAGTAGTCAAAGAAAACGCGGACGCCGTTGGGGCTGGTGAACACGAGCCAATCGTAAGAACCCAGCTCCAACAAGGCATCGGCAACCAGATGCTTCTGCGTGGGGGGAACGATTTTGATGCAGGGGATTTCCAACACTTCAGCGCCGAGTTCGGTGAAGCGACGGGAAAGTTCGGCTGCCTGATTCTTTGCGCGCGTCACCACGATGCGTTGACCGAACAGTTTCCGGGCTTCAAACCAGTTGAGTTTGTCGCGCAGTTTGACGACGTCGCCGATGACGGTGACGGTGGGTGGCGGCAGTTTGATTTTCGCGGCGTCCGTGGCGATTTGGGCGAGGGTGCTGGTGAGGGATTGTTGTCGTCCGGTTGTGCCCCAACTGATCATGGCCACCGGGGTGTGGGGATTCATGCCGTTGGCGATCAGCGTGGCCGCAATGGGGCCGATGCGTTCCGTGCCCATCATCACCACTTTGGTGCCGGGATTTTTCGCTTCCGCGGCCCAGTTCACCGCCGGATCGGGAGTGGAGGGATCATCGTGACCCGTCAGAATGGTGAGTTGCGAACAGTGATCGCGATGCGTCAGCGGCACGCCACCGTAATTGGGCACGGCGGCAAAAGCGGAAATCCCGGGTACCACTTCAAAGGGAATCCCCGCTTCGTGCAGCCGTTCCGCCTCCTCACCGCCGCGACCAAACACATACGGGTCGCCGCCTTTGAGCCGGACCACCATTTTACCGGCGCGCGCTTCGGCAATGAGTTGGTCAATCACGTCGCCGCGATTGTCATAAACGGTTTTCGCCCGGCGTCCGCCGAAAATGATGGCGGCCGATTCCGGCGCGTGCTGGAGCAGGGCGAGATTGACGAGCGCATCGTAGATGACGACATCCGCCCGGCGCAACAATTCCACGCCGCGTAAAGTGATCAAACCAGTATCGCCCGGCCCCGCGCCAACCAGATAAACCATGCCACGTTCATTCATTCGGGCGCAGGGTAGCGAAACGCGCGGGGATGGGTAAAGCTCAGGCGATTGGCTCAGGCGATTGGTTGAGCGGGCGTTTGGTTGCAAGCAACCGACGTTACGCGGAGCGCCGCAGAACTTTTTGCAGGAGCAGGGTGAGCCAGGTACCGGCCACAAACGGGAAGGTCAGCGCGCCACCGACGCCATTCAGAAACGGGTAAGCGACGAGGAACTGGTTGATGCCGATCGTTAGAAGGGATCCGATTAAAACCCACAACCCGTCTTTGGCGCGCGGTCCCGAAAAGACGATGGCGGTCAGAATCGGGTTGAAGCCGAACAGTCCCAATTGAACGGAGGCGAACGGCGAGCCGAGTAGCACCGCGACAATGGCCCCGAGCAGCGATGCGCCCAGACCATACAAGGCCGCGATGGGGTGACTGATCAATACGCCTGTGAAAAACAACAGGCCTGACAGAAAATGAACTTGGAAAACCACCTGCCCGTAGCCATTGGTGGCGGTCAAAAGACGGTCGCTCCAACCCGGCCAGCCGGTCAGCGGGGCAGAAACGCCGGGCGGCAGATTGACCCATTGGGCAAGACCGAAAATAATTCCCCACGTAATCACGATGAAAGGAAACGTGTAGGCCGGAATTTTTCGTTGGATAAAACATTGCTGCACCCAGGCCGCCAGCGCCGCGCCAATAATAATGGCGATCCAGGCCGCCGTCGTGCTGCCGAACCGAACGAGCAAGGCGACTCCAGTCAACGCCGGGCTGAAGCCATACAGGCCGGCGTTGGTTTCCGGTGCCGGCCATTTTAAGGCGCGGGCCAGAAGTGTGCCGGTGGTGGCGGCGACCATTGCGGCCAGCGCAAAACGCCAGTTGCCCACCAATAACCCCGCGATGATGAACAGTCCGGTCCAGCGATTGGGCTGCAACAGAATTTGACCAAAGCCTTTCAACACTTGATCCACGAAATTTGACGGCTCGCAGGTATCGGGCGGAATGGCGGTAGTCTGACTCATGCGGTAACGAACTTCACAACAGAGAGTGAGCGGGTCGGCTGGTAAAAGTAAAGTGCGTCGGGCTGTTAATCCACTTTTGCAGCATCAACGCGATGGATGATTTACCCTTCTGTGTGGTCATCAAACCGCTGCGGAGAGGGGTTCCGCTGCGGAACCGACGGACTGTAATTTTATTTTCTGAGTCCATGATTTCGATCCTGAGCGACAAATTCGTGACGCGACGTAAAATCTTGGCGGGGGTCTGTTGGTCGGACTGGACAAGGCCCGTCAGTCTTAAGGCGGTGACCGGAAGATTTGTTGGTCCGCTTAAAACACCGCTTGTTTTATCGAAGTTCGTCGCGTAATTCTGTGCGCGCTGCGCCGGATGAATAATACACTGATTGTCATACCGACCTATAACGAGCGGGAGAACCTGCCGCGCATGGTCGCCAAATTATTGAGCCTGCCCGTGCCGGTGGATTTGTTGGTGGTGGATGATAATTCGCCGGACGGTACGGGGACGCTGGCGGATGGACTCGCCGCGAAACATCCGGAGGTGCGAGTATTGCATCGGAAGGAGAAGAGCGGGTTGGGTCGCGCGTATCTGGCGGGCTTCCATTGGGCTTTGGAGCACGATTACGAGTTTATCTTCGAGATGGACGGGGATTTTTCTCACAACCCGGATGACATCCCGGCTTTTCTCGAAGCGGCGCGCGACGCGGATTTGGTTCTCGGTTCGCGTTACTTGAATGGCATTCGCGTCATCAACTGGCCGCTGAGCCGGTTGATGCTCAGCAAGGGGGCGGCGTTCTACGTTCGTTTCATCACCGGCATGCCCTTCACCGATCCCACGGGCGGCTACAAGTGTTTCCGGCGCCAGGCTTTGATCGCGCTCAAATTGTCCGAGGTGCAATCGAACGGTTACAGTTTCCAGATTGAACTGACGCACCGGCTGTGGCGGCGCGGCTTTCGTGTGGTGGAAGTGCCGATTATTTTTACCGAACGCGCGGAGGGAAATTCCAAAATGGCCGGAAACATCGTCAGCGAGGCGTTGTTGATGGTTTGGAAATTATTTTTCCAAAACGGATGTCGGCGGCGACCGCGTCCGGAGCGCCGGCCGTGATCGGGGCGCGGCGCGCCACTTATTCCGTCAGACGTTTCATCTCTTCATGCAGCTTTTGCAGCAAGGGGTCCTGCGCCGCTTCCAACAGCCGTTGATTGGCCAATCTTAAATTACTGGCCGCTACTTCGTTGTCTTTTCGATACAGATAGAGCGAGCGCTCCAGCCAGGGCCGCGCGTTGGCGTATTCGCCGCTTTCCACGAAATGCCGGCCAATCAACGCGGAAGTGAAATAGCCATTCGGGTCCACGGCATTCGCCTTGAAGAACAAGGGGGCGGCTCCATCGTGTTTTCCCAGAAAGTCCAGCACCATGCCCCAGCCGGTGTAGTTGTAATTGTTGTACGGATTGTCAGCGATGCCGAGTTGATACCAGCGCACCGATTGTTGCGCGAGTTCGAGGTGCGCGCTTTCTCCCAAGAAACTGTGCCCGCGATAAATATCCCCGAGCCGCTGCGCCGTGAGGTAATTATCCGGCTCGATTTCGTAAGCGTGCTCCAAGGCCCGGGCTTGTTCCAGCGAGTTGGTTTTCAATTGCGCCGCCTCCCGCAGGCGCAGGCTCTCACGTCCCAGGCGAAAACTTTGCTGGCCGAGATAGAGAATTGATGCGCCGAGCAGCAGGGTGATGACGAGTTGGGTGGGCCAGCGAAGCGAATACCAATGGCGCTCGGTGGCGAAACGATAATGACTGCTTAACAGGGCGACCAGCGTCGTCGCTATGATGGCGTTGGCGGGAATGTGCAGATTGAAGTCCATCACGGAGTGAAACGCGAGCGCGATCAGCCCAATGGTCGCGCCCAGCACGAACGCAAATTTGTCGCTTTGACTGGAGGAAAAAACGCCGCCGTCGCGCTGTACCTTGCGCCAGATTGAAACGATCCCGAAAATGAACAATCCCAATCCAATCGCGACCACCGCCGCACCCACGACGCCCCAGTCCGTCAGCAGATTCAGGTAATCGTTGTGAACGCGTTCCGGCTGTAACTGGGTCGTGGAGGCTCGATACGCACGGAAGCGCAAATCGTAATGCGCCGGACCAACGCCCCACCACGGGTGATCTTGCCACATGCGTCCCGCGGCCTTCCACAAATCGGCGCGCGTATCCAGTTCCAGTTGGCCGGACTGCATGGCCAGGTTGATGCGACGCTGGAAAAAGTCGGTCTTCTTGGCGACCACGATTCCACCCGCGAGCAGCGCCACGAGCAAGCCGACGGCCGGCCAGCGGAAGGAGCGGTGACTCAACAACAGCAGGGTCAGCACAAGCATGGCGAGCGCGGCGGAAATCCAGCCGGCGCGTGACGCCGTCACCACGATGCCGGCGAGCATCGTCAACGTGGCGTAGCCGACGAGAATCTTGGTCAGGGCCTTGCCGCGTCCGACCAACGTGTAAGTCACGCCGAGCGGCAGGAGCATTTCCAGAAACCCGGCCAGATGGTTCGGACAAATATACGTGCCGCTCCCTCTGCCGACGTAGCCCGAGTGAAAACCCCAGACGTTATCCGATTTGGTCGCGAATTGAAAAACGGCGTAGAACGAAATGGCCGTGGCCAGCCCCAGCCAGGTAAAGCTGATGATTTGCGTGGATTCCTGGCGATGCAGATTGTTCACGATCAGAAAGAACAGCACCGCGTAAGTCAGGATTCGCAACAGCTCCTGCCGCGCGACGTATTCCACATCGCTGGTCAGGTAACGGCCCACCGCGTAGGCCGTGAAGGCCAGCACCACCCAACTCAGCGGCGGGAAAAGGATTTGCGGACGTTCGCTCAACCAGCAGCGCGCCAGCCACAACAACGCCGCCCCCGCCGTGAGCGCTTGCACCACCACCATGTCTTGAAGTCGGGCGGCGCCAAACGCCAGCGGACTGAAGACCAGGATCAGCAGCACCATCGCGAGGATGCCGCGCTCGCACCATTGATCAAGGGTTTCCCGAAGCATATTGACGCCAAACGTATCTCGACTCAGTTAAACGCGTCCGGCAGACAGCGCGGAATCAGATGTGGCGCGGGACGTTCCCATCCCGGTTGCCATTCTGAAATTGATGTGGTTTTGCTTAACAGCACCTTGCGCCCTCGGGCGGCTGATTTGGTTTGGCGGGTGAGGTCAATGATCACAGCGTGCTATGAAGACTGCCCGGATCGGTTTCCGCCGTAAAGTTCATTTCTCACCCCCTCAGCTGCAGATACCCATCCAGTCGGAACGGTGGTCGGTTCGGAGTGTCTCGGCCGATGAAACTGCGCCTCGTCGTTTGCCGCGACAGATTTTGAAGCCATCATCTCGATGCACGAAGTTACTCCTGGAGACCCCGGCTCAGCATCTGGCGTATGGGCAATCGCCGTCCGGCGTAGATTCCGCAGGGTGATAACTCGCCGTCTCCGCCCGTTTCTCTTCGTGGGCAAAGATTGAGCCGGCGCCGGCAGCGAGTTCCTGGAGCCGGGTCAACTCGATGGCGCTGACGGGCCGATCGTCTTTCGCCGCCAGAATGGCTTTATCGAGCAGATCAAGAAACGACGGCGGCACGCCGGTGGCGACGCCGGGTTGTGACCAGGCGAACCGCAGGGAAAGCGCGACCTCCTCCTGCGCTTCGGTGGTGCGATACCACCATTGGCGGGTGCGCTCGACGTCCTTGGGCCACGCGCCGCGCGACATGGGCTTGATCGCAATTACGCCCGCGCCGTGCGTCTGGGCTCGTTCCAGTACTTCCTTGCCGAACCCGCGATTGAGGTACTCGGTGAAATTGATTGGGAACATCACGGTGTCGAAGCGGAACTTCTCCATCACCGCCAGCGCGGCCTTGGTGGTGTGCGCGGAGAAACCGATGTGTTTGATTTTCCCCTGCTCGCGTGCCTGCAATACGGCTTCAAGCGCGCCTCCCGGACCCGACACTTGGCGCACTTCCGGCTCCGTGACCAAATGATGCAGTTGGTACAGATCGAAGTGATCCGTCTTGAGCTGCTTCAGTGAGTTCTCCAATTCCGTCCGCACGCCGGTGGCCTCGCGCTGCTTCGTTTTGCACGCCAGAAAAATGTGGTCGCGGTCCACGCCCTGTAACGCAATCCCCAACTTGGTTTCGCAAACTCCGTTGCCGTAAGCCGGTGCGACATCGAAGAAATTCACGCCCCGCTCAAACGCCTGGCGCACCGCCGTGTTGCATTGTTCCTGTTCGACCGGATGCAAGGAAAGTCCGGGAAACGTGACGATGGAGACGCTTCGTCCCGTGCGCCCGAGTTGGCGTCGGGGCAGACCAGCGACCTTCTCAATCGTTGGGTCCGGTTTGCTGGCGGCCAGGATTTGTTCGAGCGACAGGGCGCAACCCGCAGCGGCGACACTGGTGGTGACTTGGAGGAATCGGCGGCGTTTCATGATGTCCGCATTCATACCATCGCCCCGCCTGCCGCGCAAGCTCCGGAGTCGCCCGCCGTTGCGGGAGCGTCGGGTCGCGACTCCGGTTCGCCGGCGGCGTTTGGGTTGCCGGTTGGAGCGATAAAGAATCACCTTTCAAAGCTGAGCGCGGTTTGGGTAAGCTCGGCAATGGCCGTGAAGATCAAAGTTGCGGTTCTCGGGACCGGTTCATTGGGCAAGGAGCATGTGCGCATCTACGCGCAGTTGGCCACGGAACAGGAAGCGGAATTGGTGGCGATTTACGATACGAATGTTGAAGCCGCGCGGCAGATTGCGTCGAAACATCGGGTGCCGGTAGCGCCTTCCTTGGACGCAGCCATCGCCGCCGCCGACGCGATCAGCATCGTCACCCCCACGCACACCCATTATGAACTGGCGCAACAGTGTCTGACCCGGGGCAAACATGTGTTGCTCGAAAAACCGATGACCGACGACGCGGCCGAGGCGGCGGCCTTGATTGAGTTGGCGCAAAAAAACAACTGCGTTTTGCAGGTCGGTCTGGTGGAGCGATTCAATCCCGTGTTCACGTATCTGGAATCAGTCGCCACGCAACCGCGGTTCATCGAAGCGCACCGGCTTTCGCCCTATCCGAAACGCAGCACGGATATTGGCGTGGTGTTGGACCTGATGATCCACGATCTGGACGTGGTGCTGGCGTTCGTGAAATCCCCGGTGGTCCGCGTGGATGCGGTGGGCATTCCGGTGTTGAGCCAGTCGGAGGACATTGCCAATGCGCGGCTGCATTTCGCCAATGGTTGCGTGGCGAATCTGACGGCCAGTCGCATCAGCCCCGAGCGGATGCGCAAGATTCGCGTGTTTAGTGGTCCGGATCACAAGTGCTATATTTCCCTGGATTATCGGGCGCAGGAAGGGTTTGTCTATCGCATCGCCCGGACGGATGAAAAGGAAAGTTCATTGCTCAAGAAACTGCTCGCTTCACGCGGCTCGACCATCGTGAGTGAGTATCAAAATCTTCGGATCGTGCGCGAACCGGTGCCGATCCAGAAAGGCGAACCGTTGAAACTGGAGTTGCAGCACTTCGTCCGTTGTGCGCGCGAAAAACAAACGCCGCGCGTCAGCGGTGTGGCGGCGAAGCTGGCGCTGGATCTGGCCTTTGAAATTACCCGCCAGGTGCAGCAGAGCAAGTAGGCGCAGAGATGAAAACATATTTGCTGACTTGGAATCCCCGGCGCTGGCACTGGGATGACCTTGCTGAAACGAGCGCCAAAACACTGGCTGGCAAAGGCGTTATTGCAAGTTGGAGTTGCGGCAACAGCAAAAGCATTTCTCCGGGAGATCGAATTTTTTTAATGAGAGTTGCCGAAGAACCAAAAGGAATCATTGGTTCAGGATGGGTGACAACCTCGCCGCGTTTGAGGTCGCATTGGAATGTCGAAAAAGCGGCGATGGGAGAAAAGTGCCTTGGCATTGATGGAGAATGGGAGCGGCTTATGGAGCCAGTCGCCAATGCCCCACTTGGATTAAAGGAGCTTCAAAAAGGAAAATTGGCTGATTTTAATTGGACACCACAAGCATCAGGCACGCGAATTCCCGATGATATTGCGGATGAGTTGGAACAGAAGTGGTCGGTTCATATTGGGAAAACTTCTATGGCTATTGTGGCTACCGACTCGGAGCTTGTGGCGATGGAAGGTGCGACAAGAATAGCTCTCATTAGACACCGTACGCGGGAGCAATTCCTCCGAGACGCCAAAATCAATGAGGCTCGGAGATCAGGAAACGGTAGGCTCAAATGCGAAGTGCCAAGGTGCGGTTTTGATTTTGAGGAAATTTACGGCGAGATTGGCCGGGATTTTGCCCATGTGCATCATCTAAAACCTCTTGGTGATAGAACAGCACCGAGTCAAACGAAACTTGATGACCTTGCCGTGGTTTGTGCGAACTGCCATGCGATGATTCACCGTGACGGGAAATGCCGGTCATTGAATGGTTTGATTTCTCCGCATCTTTGCGCCTCTGCATTGAAATAATGCTTTCCCTTCTGCTTATCGCGGGCGACTTGAGTGGCGGGCAATGTCGGCTTTACGGGGCTTGCGGTGGGGTGTATTAGTTAGCCATGCAAAGCATCCGTTACGTGTACTGGCAGGATGGTGACGCCTGGCTCGGCCACTTGGAGGAATTTCCCGATTACCTGACGCAGGGCGAGTCGCTGGCCGATTTGGAAGAGCATTTGCGTGATTTGCACAAGGAGTTGACCAGTGGCGAACTTCCCGCCGTGCGCCGCGTGGCGGAACTGCAAGTCTCGTGAAGCGCGTCGAGCTAATCCAACGTCTGAATGAAATGGGCTGCATTTTCATCCGGCACGGCGGCAAACATGATTGGTATCAGAATCCTCGCACCAAAATGTGCCAGCCGGTGCCGCGTCACCGCGAACTCAAGGAAATTTTGGCGCGAAGCATCATCAAAAAATTGAGCGATGCCGCGTGATCGTTTTCCACACCGTCGCTGGTGCGGTGTCAGAATAAAATCGTGAAACCACTTTCTTTCATGCTGATCGCGGGCGACCCCAGTGGGGACCAGCTCGCGGCGGAATTGGTGACGGCTTTGCGGGAAAAAATTCCGTTGCGCCATCGGCACACCTCGGCGGACGTGCAGCCGCTGCACACTTCACTTGCGCCCCGCTTCTTCGGCGCGGGCGGTCCCCGGATGGCGGCGGCGGGAGTGGAAATCGTGTGCGACCTGACGCGGTATTCAGTGATCGGTCTTGCTGAAGTCTTGAAAAATTTCGGCGCTTTTCGCCGCGCCTTCAAGCAACTGAAGACGATCGCCCGGCAACGGGAACCGGAAGTCATCGTGGGCGTGGATTCCAGCGGGTTTAATCTGCGGTTTGCCCGCGCCATTCACGCCCAGGTGCGGAAGCAGCATGGCTGGTTTCAAAACTGGCATCCCAAACTGGTGCAGTTTGTTTCTCCACAGGTCTGGGCTTCGCGACCCGGACGCGCCTACGCACTGGCGGAATATTGCGATCTGCTGTTGAGCATTTTCCCGTTTGAGAAATCGTGGTACGCCCGGCGGGTGCCGAAGTTGCGCGTGGATTTTGTCGGCCATCCGATGTTGGGGCGCGCACAGTCGTCCGCGTTGCTCAAGGCGAATCCAACCGCGGCAGCGCAGATTGTTTTGCTGCCGGGCAGCCGCCGCGACGAAGTGCGCCGCCACGGCCCCTTGGTCATCGCGGCCTTCGAAAAATTGCGCCGTGAAATTCCAACCTTGACGGGAAAGTTGATCGTGCCGAATGAAACGTTGGCGGCGTTAGTCAAAACCGCTCCCTTACCCGCCGGACTTGACGTGCAGGTGGGGGGCTTGGCCGAAGTGTTGCCGACCGCGCAACTGGCGCTCACCAAATCGGGCACGATCACCATGGAATGTGCGTTTCACGGAGTGCCGGCGGTTGTGTTCTATAAAACCTCGTGGCCGACGTATTGCATCGGTCGCCGGCTCGTTACGGTGAAATATCTGGCCATGCCCAACCTCCTGGCTGATGCGCCAATTTATCCCGAGCTGGTGCAATCAGCGGCAACACCGGATCATCTGGCCCGCGCCGCTTTGGAATTGTTGCGCGATGAGCAACGCCGGATTCAAGTCCAGCAACAACTGGCGCCAGTGATTGCGGCGTTGGGAGCGCCGGGGGCGCCGGAACGTGCTGCCGAAGCGGTTTTGAGTTTGTTGTAGTTGGATTTGGTGGAATCGCACTGCAACCAGTCGCGCCTCAGCTCGCCGAGTTGGTGGCGACTTCATGAAAAATCCGGCAGGCGGGTCTTGAGGCTTCGCCGCGATCTGAACTGGAATTGACACTGGCTGCGTCAGCGACAACCATGAAGCGGTGCTGAAGCGGGTTTCCAAGTGGGTATTGGTGGCGGCACTCTCATTATCAATGGGAGCGCATTGGGCCTTGCTACAACCAATCGCCTGGGTCGGCATGATGATTAGTTACTCGCGGGACGCTTCGTTCACTGAAGCCGTGAGCAAAACTTTTGACGGCAAACATCCCTGTGCGCTTTGCGAAGTCATTCAGGAAGGCCGCCAGGATAGCCGGCAACCGAACCAGCAGCAGAATTCAGAGGCGCTCAAATTTGATTTTGGTTTGATTCCTTCCGTTGAAGATTTTGTCATCACCGAAGTTTTCTCCTCCATTCCCGCCACGTCGCCAACGCTGAACTCGCGTTCGGATGAGCCGCCGAAACCTCGTCCGCGATCCCATTCGTTTCTCCATTCTGTTTAAGCGGCCGCATTTGGCCAACCTGCCGTTGGGGTTGCGGTGCTGATTTGAATTACACGCGGAGGGATTATTTCCATTCCGTCTTTCCGAAGCTTCCGATGGAACGTCACACCGCCCGCGAATTTGTACGGGCTGACGGACTGAAACTTCCAACGGGGCGTCACGATAGCAATTTGAGAAATTTTAGAAACGAGAAATCAAGAGTTTGAAGTATGCAAAGTATGATTAAATTTTCAGTGAGCGCGCTCGTAATGGCGTGCGGGTTAGGTTGGGGGCGAGCCGAGGTATTGTCCGCGGTGCCCATGCAAGGCGGGATGCTAATGCCGATGGTGGCCTATCACGCGGAGACCGACCGCATGCAGGTCGCAATGCCGGATGAAATTCCCCAACTCACGCCGTTGCTGGTGAGTCATCCCGGGTCGAGCTTTGATCCGGTGGATCCGTGGTTTGATGCGCTCGATCCAAGTCGGCAAGGCGCGTCGTTCAGCCGTCGTTATGGATTTGTCATGGATAGCATGAGCGATCCGCTGCCGGCGGGCACGCAGATGTGGATTCGCAAATTGGCCGGTCCATCGGAGTTGCGCTTCTATGACTACATGGGCACGGCGCCGAAGGCGATGACGCCGATTTTCGGAACTGATGGCGTAACGAATGCGCTGTATTGGAATGGCCTGATGTATCATCCCTTGGTGACCACGCCGCCGGGGACCAACGGCTATACCGCCGTGTTCGAAGTCTATCTGGTGGATACCATCGCTAACCGGGAATTGCCGGCGACATCCAGTGGACCGCTGACATTCGAGTTCACCAATCAACCCGATGGACGACCGCTCCTGACCTTGACGCCGGACCTGCGGCTGACCTGGTCGGCGGAAGTGGTTACCAATTGGACGCTCGAAGCCGCGCCAAAGCCGGATCAGGTGACCGCTTGGAGCGCTGTAACCAACACGCCCGCGCGGCGTGGAGAGCTTATGGAAGTGCAATTGCAGCCAACGCCGGCGCCCCAGTTCTTCCGGATGCGTTATCAATACTGAATTGACCGGAAGACCGAGCATGATCGCTCCCCAGATTTCATCCACCACGAGCTTCCGACCTGATCCGTTACTTCGAGGTCGGTTGGCTCGTGACGGTTTTACCCTGATTGAGTTGCTGGTGGTGATTGCGATCATCGCCATTCTCGCGGCGTTATTGCTGCCGGCGTTATCCCGAGCCAAGGCCACGGCACGAGCCACGCAATGTCTGAACCAGATACGACAACTGGGATTGGCCACGCGGCTTTATGCGGATGAGAACCGTGATTGTTTTCCGCGCAGCCAACACTCGGCTTTTGCTCACGGTGAATTGACCTGGGCGCGCAGTCTCGCACCACAACTAGGTTTTAATTCCACCACTTGGACCAATCTGCTGACCGGGTTGTACCGCTGTCCATCCGACCAGCGCGCCGCGCCACTGAGCTACGGCATGAATGTTTATTTCGAACTGAGTGCCGCGGATGATTACATCGGCAAACCCGCTACCTGGCGACGCATCGCCACGGTTCCCAGGCCGGCCGTGACCATTCTATTCGCTGAAAACGCGGGTGGCGCCGACCACATCATGCCCAATTACTGGGTTACGTTAGCGGACGCCGCGGAAGTGGTGGCGCAACGTCATGCGCTCAAAGCGAATTACACATTCGTGGATGGCCATGCGGAACGGCGCAAATTGGAAACCACCTTTTATCCGCCGCAACAACTCGATCTCTGGCATCCAATGTTGGCTAAATAAGCGGATCACTTGATTCCAAATTTCGGCGGATGACAGTTATTGGCGAGCGGGCCGGGGAGGTTTTGCAGCTCCTGATAAAATGCCGGGCAAAAACCTTGTGCGGCGGCATTGGCTTTGCTCAAATCCCCTCTGATGCGGCTTTCAACGCCAGCGAATTTCAAGCAGTACAAACCGGTTCTAGCCGGTTTGCTGGCGACGCTGATGCTGTTGCTGACGCTGGCTTCCGCCAGTAGTTGGCTGCACGAACGGCTTCATTCCAACCGTGGTCACACGCAAAGTCCATGCGCGGTCTGCATCCTGGTCGAAGGGCAACTCAACGCGCCGCTGGTCACAGTGTCAGAGGTTTTTGCGTCGCTGTCTGTCGCTTGGACACTGCCCGCGCCGCAAATCGTTGTTCCCGCCGCGATGGATCCTTCCGTCGTTTCCACTCGCGGTCCGCCCGCCTCCGTTTCTTCCCAGTCGTAATCCGTGTTGTTGGTCCGGCCCGCGTGGGCAGGATTCATTTTAACCCGTTTGGTAGTTCTCGTGGCCGACTCGTATCGAGGTGGCCCGGAAAGCTTAGAACGGAATTTGGTATGAACCGAAATTTTTGGCAGGGGACAATAATGGTGGGCGTGACGGTTCTGATCGCGAGTGCGGTCAGCGCGCAGGAAACCAATGAAGTCGAGTTGTTGCAGCGCGAGCTTCGTGAGCTGCGCGAGCGGATGCAATCACTCGAACAAAAACTCAACTCCGCCGCGACCAACTCCACTTTGCTTGCGTCACCGGACTCCAACGGCTCCGCGCCAACCAGCGCTTCGGCGACGCCGGCCAAAGGCTGGTTGCCCAGTGACCCCCTCCGGATCGGACGCGGCGGCACGTATGCGGACATCGGATTCGTGGGAACCTTTGCGGCGGGTGGTTCGACGACGAAAGACATCGAGGGCGGCACGCAATTGGGCGGGCACGATCCGAATCAGAACGGTTTCACGGTGCAAGGCGTCGAGATGAATCTGCAAGGCGCGGTGGACCCGTATCTGCGCGGCAACGCGAACCTCCTGTTCTCGGTGGATTCCGGCGGCGAGTCTTTCATGGAACTGGAGGAGGCGTGGCTGGAGACGGTTTCCTTGCCGGGCAATTTCCAGATTCGCGCCGGACAAATTTTGTCCGAGTTTGGCCGGGCCAACGCGCAGCATCCGCACACTTGGGGCTTTGTGGATTCGCCGCTCGTCAACGGACGTTTCCTCGGCGCGGACGGCTTGCGCAATCCCGGCGCGCGGCTCAGTTGGCTGGCGCCGACGCCGTTTTATTCCGAATTGATGTTGGGCATCCAAAATAGCCAGGGCGAAACGGCAGCGAGTTTTCGCAGCGACGGCGACGCGCACGCGGGCGAAGGCGAGGAACGGCTGCCGTTTGGTTATCGGCACGCGGAGAATGATCGCGGCGTGCGACATGTGACGGATTTGTTATTCACGCCACGCTACGCGATGTCGTTTGATGTGACGGATCAACAGACGTTGGTGTTGGGCGCATCCGGCGCGTTCGGGCCGAATGCCAGCGGCGGCAGCGGCGATACAGTGACGCAGATTTACGGTCTGGATTTGTATTGGAAATGGAAACCCTCGAATGCTCACGCCGGATTTCCATTCGTCAGTTTTCAAACTGAAGTCATGGTGCGGCGCTATCAACTCGGCGCGTTCGATTGGGATGAAAATGGCAACGGCGGCGATAATGACGGCGACGGCTTCGTGGACGCCGGCATCATCACGGACGCGACGGGGCTGGCGCCGGCGGTGTTGGCTTCGGAAACGGTGACGGATTACGGCGGTTACGCGCAACTGCTCTACGGTTTTCGGCAGGGGTGGGTGGCCGGATTGCGTTTCGATTATGTGACGGGTGAACGGGCGGCCTACGAACGCGCGGGCTTGTTGCTCGTCGATGGGAACGGCGGCGGCGCGTCGTTGGGGCGCGATCCTCAGCGAAATGAGCGGTGGCGATTAACGCCGAATCTCACCTGGTATCCGACGGAGTTTTCCAAAATCCGGTTGCAATACAACTACGATGACCGGCGCGATCTGGGCCGGGATCATTCCGTGTGGCTGCAATTTGAATTTCTGCTCGGGGCGCACGCAGCGCACAAGTTTTGAAGGAAGAAGTATGAATGAAGAATGATGAAGTGAAAAACAAATCAATCGCATTCGCCCTGTTTGTCCCAATGAAGGTTATGAAAATGAAAACAAAATTTGCACTACTGCTTGGCGCATTGCTCTTGGCAACAACCGCCCACGCCAGGTTAAACATCGTCGTCACCACGCCCGACCTCGCTTCCATCGCGAAGGAGGTCGGTGGCGACAAAGTGGAAATCACCACGCTGGCACGGCCCACGGAAGACCCGCATTTCGTGGACGCCAAACCGAGCTTCATCGTGAAGCTGAATCGTGCCGATGCGCTCATCGAGGGCGGCGCGGACCTGGAAATCGGCTGGCTGCCGGCGTTGTTGACGGGAGCGCGCAATGCCAAAATCCAGTCCGGTCAGCCGGGGCGCATTCTGGGCAACGCCGGGGTTGTCATGCTCGAAGTGCCGACCACTTTGACGCGCGCCGAAGGCGACATTCATCCGCTGGGCAATCCGCACTACGTCATTGATCCGGTGAACGCAAAAATCGTCGCCGCACATCTGGCGGACGCGTTTGCGAAGCTGGATTCCGCCGGTGCGGAAGCGTATCGCGCCAACGCGAAAAAATTTACGGACGCGCTTGACGCCAAGCTCGCGGAATGGACGGCGAAACTCGCGCCGTTCAAGGGCGCGAAAGTGGTTTCCTATCACAACTCGTGGCCGTATTTCGCGGCGCGCTACGGATTGACGATGAATATTTTCCTGGAGCCGAAGCCGGGGATTCCGCCATCGCCCGCGCATCTCGCGTCGGTCATCGCCAGGATGAAGGAGGAAAACGCGCGCGTCATCATCGTGGACCCGTATCTGAATCGAAAGACAGCGCAAACCGTCGCGCGCAGCACGGACGCAACCGTGGTGGACGTGGCGCAGATGCCCGGAGGCGTGAAAGGCGCGGACAGCTACATTGCGCTGGAAGATTATCTGGTGAACTCGTTGGCGGCGGCGTTGGAGAAAAAATGATTTAAACACAGATTAAAAGCAAAGACCGAGGTGACGCGAATTTCGCTAATTTCCACGAATTGAATTCCATTCGCGCCAATTCGTGAAATTCGCGCCAAACGTTTCCTCATCCGTGTTTATCTGTATCCATCCGTGGTTAAAAAATTATGAATGAAATTTTATCGGTGATGACGTGGCCGCTGGTCGCGTGCGACGAACGGTTCTTCCTCTTCTGGGAGAGGAGAGCGAGATGACGGAGAACGCTACAACCAAAATTATGCATTATGAGCATTGATGTTCCTGATGCCATGACATGGGCGCAAATCATGTCCGTGATGATGTGGCCGCTGGTCGCGTGCCTCGTGTTGCCCGGCGTTCTCGTCTATTACGGCCTGCACATCATCCGGCGTGAAGTCATCTTTGTGGACCTCGCGCTGGCACAGGTGGCGACCCTTGGAACGTGCGTCTGTCTTTATCTCGGTCACGAAGCCGACGATCCGCACAACTACTTCTGGTCGCTTGGTTTCACGCTGGCCGGGGCGTTGTTGTTCACCTTCACGCGCCCGAGCAAACATGCGCGCGTGCCGCAGGAGGCGCTCATCGGCATCATCTACGTCGTGGCGGCGGCGGCGGGGATTTTGTTGTTGAGCAAAAGTCCGCACGGCAAGGAGGAACTGCAACGCACCCTCGTCGGCGATCTGCTCACGGTGACGCCGCCACAGATTGGCCGGACTGCCGCCCTGTATGCCGTCATTGGCGTGGTGCATTTTATTTTCCGCAAGCAATTCATCAAACTCTCGTTCGATCACGACCACGCCGCGAAAGGCGGCTGGTCCGTGCATTTCTGGGACTTCTTGTTCTACGCGCTATTCGGGTTGATCGTGACGAGCTTTGTGCAGGTCGGCGGCGTGTTGATGGTGTTTTCGTATCTCATCGTGCCGGCGGCGTGCGCGACGTTCCTGGTGAACTCGCTGCTGGTGCGCTTGTTGGTTGGATGGTGTGTGGCGACGCTGGCGAGCATAGTGGGGTTGTATGCGTCATTCGAACTGGACGTGCCCACGGGCGCGGCGGTGGTCTGCGCGTTGGGCGGAGCGTTGTTATTGACGGGAATCGCCGCCCCACTATTGCGCCGGTGCCGTTGAAGTGGTTCTGACTGGAATGTGGGCGAGCTGCCGCATTGTCCTGGATGCTGCATTTGCGTTGTGGAGTACACTTGACGGAATTCACCAGCGGACGTAAAACGGGGCATAACCATATCAATGATTACCACCGCGAAATACGCCAACCACGCGAAAACTGGGACGGGAACAACGGCTTTTCCGGTTGCCATTTCCTTTCGCGTGGCCCAGGTGGTTCGCGGTTCATCCGTCGGTTGGCATGGCTAGTTAAGGACTTAACGCGTGCAGCGTGGAGGGAAGCAAGTGATTGTCTTGATAACTCCCGCTTTTTCCCCGGTTCATTCATTGACTCCCTGATTGGCTTTGATACCCTGAGCGCCCGGTTTTACGGTTCATTTTCGGACAACAGATACCAATTCATATATGGCAAAAGCAAAATCCACCAAATACGTTTATCAATGGGGCAACAAAAAAGCCGATGGCGACGGGAGCATGAAAGCGCTCCTCGGCGGCAAAGGCGCGAACCTGGCTGAGATGACTCGAATCGGCCTGCCGGTGCCTCCCGGTTTTACGGTTACCACCGAAGTTTGCACCTACTTTTACGCGCATAAAAAGACCTATCCCAAGGAACTCCGAAAACAGATCGAAGCGGGAATTGCCAACATGGAAAAAATCATGGGGGCGAAATTCGGCGCGGCCAGCGGGCGTCCGCTGTTGGTAGCCGTCCGTTCCGGCGCCCGCGATTCCATGCCGGGAATGATGGATACGATTTTGAACCTGGGCTTGAACGACCAGACCGTTTTCGCCTTGGAGAAAGCCACGAACAATCCGCGTTTTGCGTGGGATTGTTACCGGCGCTTCATCCAAATGTACGGCGACGTGGTATTGGGCGTGCAAAAGCGCGAGGGCGAAGATCACGAGCCTTTTGAAACCGTGATCCACGCGTTGAAGGAGGAGCGTTATCACGCGGATATCGAAGACTCGAAGCTCACGGCCGCCGACCAGGCGGAATTGGTCAAACGCTTCAAAGCCCTGGTCAAGGAACGAACGGGCCGGAATTTTCCCGAGAATCCGTGGGATCAATTGCAAGGCGCCGCCAGTGCCGTGTTTGGCTCCTGGATGAATGATCGCGCGATTGTTTATCGCCGGAAATACAACATTCCGTCCGAGTGGGGCACCGCGGTCAACGTGCAAGCGATGGTGTTCGGCAACACCGGTGAAAATTCCGGTTCCGGAGTGGCGTTCACCCGCAATCCGGCGAACGGGACCAATGAATTTTACGGGGAGTTCCTCATCAATGCCCAAGGCGAAGATGTCGTGGCCGGCGTCCGGACTCCCGAGCCGGTGGCGAAGTTAAAAGAGCACATGCCCCAGACGCATAAGGAACTGTTGCACGTGCGCCAAATCCTCGAGAAGCACTTCAAGGATGTGCAGGACATCGAGTTCACCGTGCAGGAGGGGAAGCTGTTCATGTTGCAAACGCGCAATGGCAAACGCACCGCCGCGGCCGCGCTCAAATTTGCCGCCGACATGGTGAAGGAGAAATTGATTGATTGGGAAACCGCGATCCTGCGCAACCCGGCGGATCAGCTTTCGCAACTGCTCACCCCCATTTTTGATGTGGGCGAGCTGCAGAAGGCCAAGGTCATCGCTTCCGGTCTGCCCGCAGGGCCTGGCGCGGCCACGGGTAAAATTTACTTTAACGCGGATCGCGCGGCCCAGGCCGCCGAGAAGGGCGAAGAAGTGTTGCTTGTGCGTCTGGAAACCTCTCCAGAAGATTTGCGCGGCATGATTGCGGCCGAAGGGATTCTTACCGCGCGCGGCGGGGTCAGTTCGCACGCGGCGCTGGTGGCCCGTCAAATGGGCAAGGTTTGTGTTTGCGGCGCGGCGGGAGTCGTGATTGATTACGACAAGAAGACGGCGACGATTGACGGCCAAACTTTTGCGGAAGGTGATTTTCTTTCCATTGACGGCACTTCGGGCGCCGTTTATGCCGGACAGATTAAAACCGCGCCGTCCGAGATCATCGCGGGTCTGTTGCACGATGATCAGGCCGCTCGCAAGACGGAAAAGTATCGGAACTACATCCAGTTGATGAATTGGTGCAAGAAAGCCACCCGGCTCTCCGTGCGTACCAATGCCGATACGCCCGAGCAGGCATCACAAGCCGTGGCGTTTGGCGCCGAGGGCATCGGGTTGACGCGCACCGAGCACATGTTCTTCGAGGGCAATCGCATTGATTCCATGCGCGAGATGATTCTGGCGGACACCTCGGCCGCGCGCGAAGCGGCCCTGACGAAACTGCTGCCGTTTCAGCGCGAGGACTTCTACGGCATTTTCAAGGCGCTGAAAGGTCATCCGGCCACCATCCGTTTCCTTGATCCGCCGCTGCACGAGTTCCTGCCGCAGTCCAAGGAACAGCAAATGGATTTTGCCCGCAAACGGGGCATCACCGTCGAGAAGATCATGAACCGCGTGAACGAGTTGCATGAGTTCAATCCGATGCTGGGCTTCCGTGGTTGTCGTCTGGGAATCCGGTATCCGGAAATCACCCGCATGCAGGCACGCGCGGTGCTTGAAGCCGCCGCCGACGCGACGAAGGACGGCTACAAAGCGAAGCCGGAAATCATGATTCCGCTGGTGGGTTTCAAGCGCGAACTTGATCTGCAGGTGGCCATCGTTCACGAAGTGGCCGCGCAGGTGCAGAAGGAAAAGAAGGTCAAGATCAACTATTCCGTCGGCACGATGATTGAAATTCCGCGAGGCGCGCTCACCGCCGATGAAATCGCGCAAACCGCCGAGTTCTTCAGCTTCGGCACGAACGACCTCACGCAGACCTGCCTCGGCATGTCCCGCGATGACTCGGGCACGTTCCTCGGCGCTTACACCGAGAACGAAATCGTGAAGAAAAATCCGTTTGCTTCGGTGGATCAGACCGGGGTGGGGCAACTCATGCAAATCGCCGTCGAGAAGGGACGCCGCACGCGTCCGGGCATCAAGCTCGGCATCTGCGGCGAACACGGTGGCGACCCCGATTCCGTGAAATTCTGCCATCGGCTCGGCCTGTCCTATGTTAGCTGTTCGCCCTACCGCGTGCCCGTGGCGCGTTTATCCGCCGCGCAAGCCGCTGTCGAAGAGAAGCGCCAGACGAAGGCGAAGGCGAAGAAAAAGAAATAAATTGTCGCATTGCACTGGTAGCGTTGCTCCATGAGCGACGTCATCTGGCGATGAAGTTTGGCGGTGGTCGCAGGCCGCCGCTACAAGGCCGCTACAATCAAGCCGCTCCGGGCAACCGGGGCGGCTTGGCATTTTCCGTAGCGATGCTGGACACCCTCTTTCGCTTCTGAAAGACTGCCCGGGCGTGAAACAATCAATCGTCACTTTGGATATGGAAGGCGTGTTGACGCCGGAAATCTGGATCGCCGTCGCCGAGAAAACCGGCATCCCGGAATTGCGTCGCACCACGCGCGACGAGCCGGATTACGACCGGTTGATGAATTACCGCATCAACCTTCTCGATCAGCACCACATCACGTTGTCCACCATCCAGGAAGTCATCGGCACGCTCAAACCTCTGCCGGGGGCGTTGGAGTTTCTTGACGCGCTCCGGACCCTGACGCAGGTCATCATTTTATCAGACACGTTTGAGCAATTCGCTCAACCGCTCATGAAACAACTTCATTGGCCGACGTTGTTTTGTCATCGGTTGATCGTGGCGAATGATCGGATCACCGGCTATCAATTGCGTCAGCCCAATCAAAAGCAGAAGTCCGTCGCGGCGCTCAAGTCGTTGAACTATCGAGTGATTTCAGCCGGGGATTCCTACAATGACACGGCGATGCTGGGCGAAGCTGACGTGGCGTTTCTCATTCACGCGCCGGAAAATGTGAAACGCGATTTCCCGCAATTCACGCCGATGGAGTCGCACGCGGAATTGCTGCAACACATCAAGGAGGCGCTCTAATGCCAACGCACCGTGGCTCGATCCGAATTTTTTCGTTTCTGGGCATTGACGTTTATCTGCATTGGTCGTGGTTCTTTGTGGCGTTGTATGGCATTTACTATCGCACGCACGAATACAGTTCTCTGGGGTGGAACGGTCTGGAATACCTTGCGCTGTTTGCTTTGGTGTTGCTTCACGAGTTCGGCCATCAACTGGCCTGTCGCCAGGTTGGCGGGGTGACGCACGATATCATCCTCTGGCCGCTGGGCGGGGTGGCTTACGTTTCACCTCCGCAACGGCCGGGCGCGCAACTCTGGAGCATTGCTGCCGGACCGTTGGTTAATGTGGCGTTGACTCCGCTCCTGTTGGGATTGGTGTTGCTGAGCCGCCAGTTGGGTTGGGGCGCTTCGTTGCCGGACCTCAACACGCTTTTGCACATTATCCTGTATATCAACGTCGGGCTTTTGGTTTTCAATCTACTGCCCATCTATCCCCTGGACGGCGGGCAAATTCTGCGTTCGCTGCTGTGGTATGGGTTGGGTCGCGCATACAGCTTGCAGGCGGCCTGCATCATTGGCTTCGTGGGCGCGGCGGGAATCGTGGTGCTGGCGGTGCTGCTGCAATCCGTCTGGATTGGAATCATGGCGGCGTTCCTGGTGATCAATTGCTGGCGCGGTCTGCAGCAGGCGCTGGTGCTTACCAAGCTGGCCAAAATTCCGCGTCGCGCCGGTTACGCCTGTCCATCCTGTCTCACGGCGCCAGTGGCCGGACAATACTGGAATTGCGGGCGTTGCGGCCAGACGTTTGACACCTTTGAGACCCGGGCGGTTTGTCCGCAGTGCGGGGCGCACTACGACCTGACCCAGTGTTTGGATTGCGGAACGACGCGGCCTTTTCACGAATGGGTGGCGCCGACATCCCATGACCGGTGAGCCGTTACGCTTCCGCTTTTGATTCTCGGTGGATCAAATCCTCAACGGCGCGACGAACGTCTTTGGCCTCATAAAGCATCGCATACACTTCATCAATAATCGGCGTGGAGACCTGAAGTTTTTGGGCCAGGGCAAAGGCGGAACGTGCCGTGGGAACGCCTTCAACCACGGAACTCGTGCTCCGCAGGATGGTGTCGAATTTTTCACCGCGCCCCAGGCGTTCGCCAAAACCGCGATTGCGGCTCAGCTTGGAAAAGCAGGTCGCCATCAAATCGCCAATGCCGCTCAAGCCCGCAAAGGTTTCCGCGCGCGCGCCGCAAGCCTCTCCCAGATGGCGCATCTCCGTGATGCCGCGCGTGATTAGGGCGGCTTTGGAATTGTCGCCAAAGCCCAACCCGTCGCCGACGCCAGCCGCAATGGCCATCACGTTCTTGAGCGCGCCGCCCAATTCCACTCCGATCAGGTCGGTGCTGGTGTAAACGCGGAACGCAGACCGATGGAACAAAGTCTGAACCTCCCGCGCCACCGCAAGGTCAGCGCTCGCGGCGACGATGGCGGTGGGAATACCACGGGCCACTTCCAAAGCCAGCGACGGTCCGGAGAGCGCCGCAATTTTTGCCTGTGGAGCGGTTTGGGTGAGGATGCCGCCCATCGTCAAGCCCGTTTCAGATTCGATGCCCTTGGTGACACTCACCACCGTACCGGAAAAATTTCGCAACGGTTGCGTGAGCGGACGGAAAACTCTGGAGGGAACGGCCAGGATCACGATATTTGCTTGATCGAGGGCGAGCGCCAGATCGGATTCTAACCGCAGACGCTCCGGCAGCCGAATTCCTGGCAGGTAGGGCTGGTTTTCACCGCTGCGGCGCATTTCCGCCAGACGTTGCGCGTCGTGTCCCCATAACGTTACGGATTGACCGCTGCGTTGGAGTAGCAGCGCCAGTGCGGTCCCCCAGGCGCCCGCTCCGACGATGGTGATTTTCATTTGGGCGGTTTGGCGCTCTTGAAGTTAAACCGGTTTTCCGTACCGGCGCGAAGGCGGGCAAGGTTCGCCCGATGTTTGTAAATGGCCAGGACACCCAGCGCGATGACGATCACGCGCAACGCCATATTGTCGCGGGTCAACCAGACTCCGCAGGGCAGGGTGATGGCGGCCACAATGGAGGCGATCGAGACGTAACGTGTCGCGAGCAAAGCGAGGAACCAACAAACGGCCGCGATGCCGACTGCCGCCGGCGCCAGCGCGAGAAAAACGCCGCCGGTGGTGGCGATGCCTTTGCCGCCTTTGAATTTCAACCAACAGGTGTAGTTGTGTCCAAGCACCGCCGCGATGCCGGCCGCCAGGCTGGGGTTGAAATGATTCTGCCACTGCGCGTCGGCCGTTGGCGGAAATAGATGCGGCAACGCTTGGGAACACGCGGGATGACAATGAGTCACCAAGCTGACGGCGGCAAAACCTTTGAGCGCATCCATCAGGAGGACAAAAATTCCCGGCCCTTTGCCGAGGGTGCGAAAGACATTGGTCGCGCCCATGTTTTTGCTCCCGACCGTGCGGATGTCCACGCCCCGCGTCAGGCCCACCAGATAACCGGTCGGAATCGAGCCTAACAAATAGCCAAAGAGCGCAACGATGAGATAACCAATAATCGCCACAGCCTCATGGTGACGCGGGTGACCGCGTGATGAAAGTTGAAACTTGGCCCGACGAATTTTTGGGGATGATGTGCAGTTGCCAGATCGAGGGGAATAATCAGCCGCGCAACGCCCCGGGGACGCAGGCGTGCGGCTCGGCCCCGCAAGGAAGATTTTTGCACAAAGTTGTTGCGTTGAATCGTGACGCAGCCTACAAAGGGTTGCGTCGGTAAAAGTTGAAAAAAGCGGATTGAAAAGTGGTCAAATCGCACGACGGCTAATCTCGGTTCCTCACCAATTAGTTGTGCGGTTGGACGGCAAAACCACATTTAGTAGTGGTTTTGACTTTACAGCGCGCTAGAGGTTTGGTTTCGTTCAACCACTATTTGTCATGTATCTCAAAAACTTGACCGTTTTAGGTTTTAAGTCTTTTGCGGATAAAACCGCATTGAATTTTCAGCCGGGCGTTACGGCCATCGTTGGACCGAATGGCTGTGGTAAGTCCAATGTCTCGGATGCCATCCGCTGGGTGCTCGGCGAGCAATCGGCCAAGGCGTTGCGTGGCGGCGAAATGGCTGATGTCATTTTCAACGGCACGGACGGACGCAAACCATTGGGGATGGCGGAAGTCTCGTTGACCATCGGTGGCGTGGATGAGGAACAACTGCGGGCGGCGGGAGTCGAGTTGACCTACAACGAAGTGACCGTCACGCGCCGCGTCTTTCGGGATGGCGGCAGCGAGTATTTCATCAATCGCACGCCGTGCCGGTTGAAGGACGTGCAGCAGCTTTTCATGGGAACGGGCATGGGCAAGACGAGTTACTCGATCATGGCCCAGGGCAATATCACCCAGATCCTTTCGAGCAAGCCCGAAGATCGCCGCTTGATTTTCGAGGAAGCCGCCGGCATCACCAAATACAAATCACAAAAACGCGAAGCGCTCCGCAAGTTGGAGGCGACCGAACAGAATTTGTTGCGCGTGCAGGATTTGATCCGGGAGGTCAAACGCCAGATCGGGTCGCTGCAACGGCAGGCGGGCAAGGCGCGCCGCTATAAACAGTTGCAAGCGGAGTTGCAGCATCTCGATACACAATTGGCGCGACATCAATTGGACGTGTTGCTGGAGGAGATTCGCGAGGGGCAGGCCAAGAGCGATCAATTGCGCAACGACCTGGAAACGGAATCGGCGGCCGTGGCGCGCGGCGAAGATGAAATTGTGCAATTACGCGAGCGGCTGGCCGAGCTGGAACAGCAAATGAGCGTCACCCAGCAGCGGGGTCTGGAGCTTAAGAGCGAAATGGATCGCCACGAAAACCGCGCGCAATTCAATGAGCAACGGATTGCTGAACTCGCGCAGCAAAATACGCAGGCGACTTCAGACATCACGGAAGCTGAAGAACGACGCGGTCTGGCCCGTCACGAATTGACTTCCGTGCAGGAACGTCTGGCGGCGTCGGAAATCGCCCTGGCCCAGCATCGCGCCGCCGTCGAGCGGCAGCAGGCGGAGTTGCAGCAAATCGAGGCCACTCTGCGCGACGGCCAGGAACAGTTGCGTCAGGCGCAGGCGGACGCGTTTGCAGTCGCTCAGGATTTGACCCGGGTGCGCAATGAAATCACCACGCTCGAAGTGCGGAAACAGGGCAATGTGGTGCGGTTGGAAAAATTAACGGCGGAAAAAATCCAACTGGAGGAGGAGCAGACCGGACTGGATTCGCGGTTGCAGACCTTTGCGGCCAACGTGGAGACGGACCGACTGAGCGTGGCCACCGCGCGCGGCACCGTTGAACAGCGACAGACGCGGCTGCGCGAATTGCAGGTCGAGTTGCAACAATCTTCGACCGATCAAGATCAGTTGTTGCAGCGCCAGGCGGAGAAGCGTTCCCGGCTCGATGTGCTGAAACAACTGGAAGGCGCGCACGAGGGATTCAGCGCCGGCGCGGTCGCCGCGTTGCGACAATCGCGCGAGGTGATTGGCTCGCTGGCGGATTGCATTCGCGTGCCCGATCAGTTTGTCCTGGCCATTGAAAATGCCCTGGGACACAACCTGCAATTGGTGCTGACCGAGCGGCCCGAATCCGCGCAGCAAATTCTTTCCGAACTGACGAACAACAAATTAGGTCGCGCCAGCGTGGCGGCCCTGGCGATTCGGAACGTGGACGAAAGCCAGTTGGCCTTTACCGGCGACATGTCACCGGGTAACGGCAATCGGGCGGACCAGGTTTTGGGCGCCGGCGAAATGATTCCGGCTTTGAGCGTCGTGCAAAGTGACGCGTCGGTCAGCACTCTGCTCAAGTCGCTGTTGGGGCGGACCTTCATTGCGGAGAATCTCGCGACCGCCACGGCCCAGATTCAGAACGGTCATGCGGGTTGCGATTTTGTGACGCTGGGCGGGGAGCTGCTGAATCGCCACGGCATCTACACCGGCGGTTATCTGAACGGCAACAGCCATGGCCGCGCGCCTTCGTCCATTCTGGGGCGCAAAAACCAGATTGCCGAACTGCAAGCCACGGTGGCGGAATTGCAGGAAAGCGTCGCCGAGGCGAGTCGGCGGCGGGGTGCGCTGTTGAGTGAACAGACGGAATTGCAGGCCGGCTTGCAGGAGGCGCAAACCGAGTTGCAACAACGCGAAGTGGCCATTGCCACCCGCGAGGGCGAATTCAATGCGCTGCAAAATTCGACCCGGGTGTTGAATCAAAAACTGGAAACGGTTGCTTACGAAATTCAGGGTTTGACGGCGCAGGAAAAGGAAGCCAACGAAAAGCGCGTGGAACTCGACGCGGCGCTCGCGGCGTTGGCCACCCGGGAACAAGCCGCCCAGGCAGGGATGGCTTCGGGCACGTCAGCCGTGGAGGCGGCGCGTCAGAAACGCGATGCGGCCACCACGACCCTCACTGAAAGCAAAGTGGCGCTGGCCGCCGAGGAACAGGTTTCAGCCGCGTTACAGCGCCAGACTCAGGCGCTCGAACAGCGCGTGCGAGAGCTGGAGCAATTGTTGGCGCAACGTCGCAGTGAGATTTCATCGTTCACCACGCGCAAGGCGCAGGCGGAAGCGGAGATTGCCGAGGCGCGAGGTCAGATCGAACACCTCGGACATGAACGGACCCAGGTCAACGCTCAGACGGCCGATTTGCTGGTTCGCAAGCAGGAGCGGGAAGGGGAGGTGACGTCACGTGATGAAGCGTTGCGGGAGCAGCGGCGGCGGTTGACCCAACTGCAAGAGCAGCGGGGCGCGGCGGAGGTTGAGCTGGTGCAGAAAAACATGGCCGCACAGAACTTGCGTGAGCGGGTGCGGCAGAAGTATGAGATCAATCTCGACGACGTGCGGAGCGAGTGCATCACCATCACCTACGCTGACGAAGGTCCGGCCAAGGTGGAAGTGCTCTCGCCGGAAGAGATGGCCGCCAGCGGCGCAGGGGTGGATTGGGACGTCGTCGCCCAGCGCGTGGGCGAACTGCAAAAGAAGCTGGAAGAGATGGGATTGGTGAATCTGGTGGCCATCGAGGAATACGAGGAAACCGAGCAGCGCCACGCGTTCCTGACCCGGCAATGCGATGATTTGACGCAGGCGAAGGCGCAGTTGTTGGAGGTGATTGACCGCATCAACACGCAGACACGGGAGATGTTCACCACGACGTTCAATCAGATCCGCGACAATTTCCGGTTGATGTTTGCCGAGGTGTTCGGCGGCGGCAAAGCGGATTTGCGTCTGACTGAAGAACACGACGTATTGGAATCCGGCATCGAGATCATGGCCAAGCCGCCCGGCAAACAATTGCAAACCATTTCGCTGCTTTCGGGCGGCGAACAAACCATGACGGCGGTGTCGCTCCTGTTCTCGATCTATCAGGTGAAGCCGAGTCCGTTCTGCGTGTTGGACGAGTTGGATGCGCCGTTGGACGAGTCCAACATCAACCGTTTCATCCGGATTTTGCAGCGGTTCATCAATCATTCGCAGTTCATCATCATCACGCATAACAAACGTACAATCAGCATGGCGGATGTGCTTTACGGCGTGACGATGGAAGAACACGGCGTCAGCAAATTGGTCAGCGTAAAATTTCACAAAGCCGCAGAAACGCCCGTGACGGAAACCGGCACGACACCGATGATCCCCATCGAAACGCCCGTCGGCGGTAAAGGCGTTGAACCAGAGAGCGCTGCGGCACCCGCGCAAGACGAGGCGCTGGAGATGGCCGTCGGGCCGGATTCTTCCGGTAGCGACGACGTCCTGCCGACGAGTTAAATTGGTCTGGGGAACGCGCCAGCAAGGGGCTGGCGCTCCCGGATTACCACGAATAATGCACGGTGTAGGTGATGACCTTTTCCTCGTCTGGTGGCACCGTCACGCGGAATTCGATGGTTTGAGCGTCCTGCTTTTTGAAAGCGTCAGACTGGGCTTTGATCTTCCAATTGCTCCAACGGTAGAGGTGTTCGACCACGCGGATTTCCACTGCTTCCTTCTTGCGATTGCGTAGCTTGATTTCGAAAGTTTCATCAATCCATTTATCGCCGCGATCGGTTTTGAAATTTGTCGCTTTGCGTTCACCCACAAGATCGAACGAGTTGCCGGTGCGCACCCGGATGGTTTCGTTGCGCGGCGTGTGGTCAATCTGGTTTTCCCCGGTAAATTCCAACTGTCCATCCGTGCCGCGCCGGTAAAAGCGCAGCTTGCCCTTGGGCAGAGGGACGCCGAGATGGTTCGTATCCGCGTTCACAAATTCGCGCATCACCCAAACCTTGGTGTTGGATTGGGCGCCATAACCCTGATCGGTGTTTAGACTGCCATAGAAGCGGGAACTTGTGCCGCCGTCGTAAACGTAAAACACCGGCGCGTGGACGGCTTCGGCGCGCACAAACTCCACCTGCTTGGTTTCCCGGTCCCGGAGCGTTGTGGCGCGCGCCACCGTGTAGAGGTGAAACTCGTCAAAGGTTTCTTCCGTCACCGTTGGCGGCGCGCCGGCAGCTGCGTATGACAGGGCCATCACTCGGGTAGCTGGTCTGCGTTCTAATGGAGCGATTTTATTCACGTCTCCGGCCAACAATTTGATTTTCGCGTTCTCAAAAGTTTTGCCGCTGGAATTGTTCATGGAGATCCAGCCGATGAGATCCACCGTGTCGCCAGTCTCCGGAGCGACGAGATTGTAATCCGCAGCCCAGGTGAAGCCGCCGGTGACGTAGCTGACTTCCGCCGCCAACTTGCCGGGTTTATCCGTCCGCAACAGCCAGTTGAGCGTGGGCTTGAGGATGGTGTCATCGCCCAACGAAGGAAACAACGGTTGGCCGGGCAACGCAAATTGCAGCTCCCCGTTCACCTCGATGATGGGTTGTTCCTTGCCGCCTCCCGGCACGTAACCACTCCGAATGATTTTGCCTTTGATGATTTCACGCGTCAGCGTGTTATCCTTCATCCGCTCGCGCACGAAGGAAATCGTTTTGCCTTCATTCAATGACAGCAACAACTCCTGCGAGACGGGGTCGTTGCGGTAGTTTTGTTCGAGAATCTGCAGCGCGCGTTGGCCGGAGGGATCGCGCAGGATCACTGAATCCGGCTCCAACTGCGCCGTGGCGCCTGCAAAATGAATCTCGTTGAGATCGGCCTTCAGTTCGAGTGGAACGTCATCCCGCACCACGGCGAAATCTTGATTGTAGATGGTCAGCGCCGGACCGGCGGGACTGGTGACGCTCCAGGGGGACAGGAGGGCAGTGGCGGCGACTAGCGCCGCAATTGGTGTTGATTTTAGCTGGTTCATAAATTTCTCGTTCGATGATGAGACGGTATTAGTAGCAGGATGCTCCCGGAAAAGTTTAATCGCGAGGAATTTCAGTCGGGGTCGGTGGGGAAATCTTGACCCGCTGCGCGCAGATTTTATCATGCGATCCGGTAGGTTGAAAACGCTACCTCAAGCCGCACGGCCAGGGCGGTGGCTTGAACCCCGAACCGAAATTGAAACATGACAAAAATCCAAAAAATAGTGGCGCGCGAAATCCTCGACTCGCGCGGTAATCCGACCGTCGAGGTTGATTTGACTTTGAACTGCGGCGGGATCGGTCGCGCGGCCGTGCCCTCGGGCGCCAGCACGGGCGAGCACGAAGCCGTCGAGCTGCGGGACGGCGATAAAAAGCGTTACCTCGGCAAAGGCGTGCAAAAGGCCGTGGCCAATGTGAACACGAAAATTGCCGGCGCGCTGCAAGGCGTGTGCGCGTTGGATCAACTCACTGTGGACCGCACGATGATCAAGCTGGACGGCACGGAAACCAAGTCCAAGCTCGGAGCGAACGCGATTCTCGCCGTCTCGCTGGCCAACGCTCAGGCGGCGGCCAAGTGTCTCGGGGTGCCGCTCTTCAAGTATCTCGGTGGCCCGAACGCCAAAGTGTTGCCCGTGCCGATGGCCAACGTCATCAATGGCGGCGCCCATTCGGATGCGCCGATTGATTTCCAAGAGTTCATGATCATGCCGCACGGTTTGCCCACCTATGGGGAAGGATTGCGCGCGATCACTGAAATTTTTCATGCGCTCAAGAGCGTGCTCAAGAAGCGCGGCTTAAGCACCGCCGTGGGGGATGAAGGCGGATTCGCCCCCAAGCTGAACAGCGTGGAGGATGCGATTGAATCCATTCTGGAAGCCACGAAGAACGCCGGTTACAAGGCCGGCAAACAGATCTATCTGGCGTTGGATGTGGCTTCGTCGGAATTCTACAATCACGACGGCACTTACACCTTCAAGAAAAGCACCGGCAAAACGGTCACGGGCGCGCAGCTCGTGGACTTCTACGCCAAATTGGTTGCCAAGTATCCGATCGTCAGCATCGAGGACGGTTGTGCCGAGGGCGATTGGAAGCATTGGAAATTACTCACCGAAAAGATCGGCGACCAGGTGCAACTGGTGGGTGACGATCTCTTCGTGACGAATGTGAAGTTCCTGAAGAAGGGCATTGATACCGGCACCGCGAATTCCATTTTGGTGAAGGTGAATCAGATCGGCTCGCTCACCGAGACGTTGGATGCGGTCGAGCTGGCCCAGACGAACGCCTACACCGCCGTCTTGAGCCATCGCTCGGGTGAAACCGAGGACGCCACCATTGCCGACATTGCGGTGGCGACCAATTGCGGTCAGATCAAGACCGGCAGCTTAAGTCGTTCGGATCGACTGGCGAAATACAATCAATTGCTGCGGATTGAACAAACCCTCGGCAAGAATGCCGTTTACGCCGGACGCAGTGCGTTGCCCCAAGCGCGCCGATAAAATCAGCTATCCTTTTGCAAAAACCTCGGTGGAAGTCGCTTTCCACCGAGGTTCTTCGTTATCACTGCGAAAGCATTCAATCGCTTATTTCTTTGGCTTTTTGAAGAGATTCAGCAAGTCGCCGACCGGATCAGCGGGTGAAGCATTGGTGGCGGGAGCGTTCGTGTTCGCGTTGGCCGAATCGGACGCAACGGGTTTGCCGCCGAGAATCGCGCCGACCTCACCCAGCACGCCGCCCGCCTTGCCGCCAATGACATTGCCAATCGTTCCGGCGGTAAAAGCGAAAATCACGGTCTTATCGGTTTTGACATCCGGACTGCCAAGCGTGCCGGTCAATCGCGCAAACGTGGGCAATTGCACGTAGGCATCGTTGGTCGTCTGATTCGAGATGCGTAGGTTTTTTGCCACTCGTCCCGCCAATGAAATATCCAGGTTCTGGTTTAATGGCGAGTCATCCAGCACATCGGCAATCGGAATCGCTCCGCGGGTGGTGGCAATGAACGTTGCGCTGTGCGCGATAAAATCCGGGATCTCGATCTGGCCGTTCGCCGCGCGCAGGTCGGCATTGACATAATTCAACGGAGAATCGAGCAGTTCCGGCGCGCCCAGCCCGAGGGCGATGGGCGTGATGATGGCGCGAAGTTTGGGACCGGTAATCTGAATGTTGGCGTTGGTGAAGCTGAAATGCGCCGAGCCGTTCAAGTGTTCCCGCAGACTGACTCCCGTAACGCCGGCGCCTTTGAGGTCAGCTTGGGCGGTAAGTTGACCATCGGCTTGGTCGCGATAGGTGGGTGAAAAAGTATTGGCCAATGGCGCGACCGGCACGTCTTGCGCCTGAAAAGTGACATCGTATTTATAGCCGCGCGTTCCCAAGTCCAAGGCAACGGTTGCGTTGACCGGCGCGCGATTCAGAGTCAACGCCATTGGCTTGAGCGTGATTTGATGATTGTCGAGCTTCGCGGTCATCTGGAGGTTCTCAACATCAATTTCGCGCAGGTAGAGCCGCTGAATCGCCGCTTCAAAAGTGAAATTTTGGAACGGTAGCTGGACGGGGTCAGGTTCAACATTTTTTCCTGGCGTCGCGGGCGGCGCAACGTTCGTAACGGTTGTGGCCTTCGTCGGGGCGTCGGCGAACAAATCATAATACGGCGTCACGTCCAAGGTTTCGGCGGTGAGCTTCAGTTGTCCGGTGATGGCGTTGCTCTGGGAATAATCCACGTTGCCAGTCAGGTTCAACTGGTTCTTGGCGCGGTCGGTCGGGGTGAGTGTCAGTTGCGCTTGTCGAATCTGCGCGACGGCCTTCGCCACGCCCACATCCAATTGCGCTTTGACCGCAAGCGGACTGGTGGGAAGCGAACCTTGCGGATCCTGGACCACCAGATTGCTCACCTGAAAATCACCTTTCAGCGACATATCGCCGTTCGCGGAAGCATTGACCGATGCGGTCGAGTCCAGGGAAACGGACCGCAATTTTTTATCACCCAAGGCACTTTCGAGAAACGGGCGCAAGCCATTTTGGTTAAGCCCGGCGAGTTTGAGCGAAAGTTGGCCCGCTTGGGTGGTCAGATTCAACTGCCCGGACAGATCAAAGTTGCCGCCGGGAGTGTCTCCGCCGCGCAAGGTTCCCTTCAGTTGACGGATGACCACGTCCTGATTTTGCAGGGTCACGTCCCAATCCGCCGAACTGCCGAAAGAGTTGAAGTGGTAATCGGCGTAACGACCGCGCAGATCTGAAAGCGTGAGCTGGCCGGTTGTGGTTTGGCCGGTTTGCGTTTTGAGGAGATGACTGCGCAATTCCAGCGTGCCGGAAGAAAATTCGGCTCCTTGCTGAGGCAGCACGGTGAGTAATCCCGACACCGCGACCTGAGCGGTCACTTGTAGATTCGCAGCCTGCGTGTCGCTGTGAAAATCGCCGTTGACCGACGCGGATAAAACGGGTTGAGCGTGTTGTGTCAGATCGAGTTGGAGTTTATCAACCTTGAATCGGGACAGGTCCGTGACGCTTCCTTGCGTGGTTAGTTTCACGTCAAGGCCGTTGAGCTTCAGGTCGTCCACCTTGGCGGCGAGCTGATTGATCGAGGTGTCGAGGTTGAAGGATAAGGCTTGCGCGCCCTTTTGCGCGGTTACTTGCGCCGTGGCGTTTACCACTCCTCCGGGCGATAAATCGGCTGCGAAAGCCTGCCAGTCGGCCAGGTTCAAATTCGAGACGCGGAGATTCAATGCCGCATCGCTCAGCGCCGTCGCGGAACTGCCCACCGCCAGACTGATCGGTTGAGTCAAGGCAACGGTCAACAATTCGTGCCCGTTTTGCGTGCCGGTGATATCGAGCGTTTTGAGCAGAGCCGAGAGGGTCGCTCGATTCCAGGCCGCGTCGTAGTCGCAACGCAAATCCAACCTCGGCGTGGTTTGCTGGGCGTAAGTTATCTGAAAAGGATTGAGCTGGATTTGACCGGTCGCGGCAATTTTCTCGCCGCCTTTCTCAATCTGAATTTCGCTGTTGGCGTTGATGACCGTTGGACCGAAATCAAGCCCGGCCATGGCGCCCGCCAGATTCAGTACGGCGCGATCCACGGAGGAGAGTTGCACTTTTAATTTGCCTTCCAATTTGGCGGCGTCAAACGGTCCGGCGACGTGCAATTGCGCAAGCCGGGTATCGCCTTGGAGAAATTGCAGGGCGATCTGCTTCACTTCCGTCGGCGTCACCTCGCAATCCAGGGTGGCGGCCAGTCCGGCGGCTTCAGCAAAATTGCCGCTGGCGTTTTGCACGGCAAAAGTCGCTTTTCCAATGAGATGATCCGGCAGCAAAGTCGGAGCAAGATTAAAGTCGAATTTACCCGCGAGCGTGGCGGCGAGCGCGTCGGTTCCGGTTGCCGCCGTGTTTTCCATCTGGAGCTGTGAGGAAATCTCCAAACGTCCCGCCCCGCCGTTCTTTATGTCGGTAGCGGTGAAATTTAATCCGGACAAAGCCATGGTTTCTGTACCGCCATCCTTGGTCTGGACCTCGCGTCGCAGCGTTGCATTCTTGATGGTGATTTGTTTGAGATTCAGAACCAGTGGTTTTGTCGCGTCGGTAGTGGCCGGCTCTTTCGACGCGGTCGGTTGCTCAAGCAACGGGTCCAGATTGCTCGATCCATCCGCAAGTTGTTTGAGATTGATGACGGGGGATTCAATCGTGATTTCGTCAACCTCCAGATTGCCGCGCAACAACGCGAAGCCGTGATAGCGGACGCGCACCAGATCCGCCGTCAAAAGCTGGGGCCGGCCTTTTGGCGTCAGCTTGAGTCCTTTGAGGGACACTTGCGAAAGCGGACTAAGCTGGAGTTCGGTGACGGTCAATTCGGCGTTGAGTGCGTGGCCGACGCGCGGAAGCACGACGCCTTTGATGAAGGCTGAGCTGGTCAAAATGAAGTACGCCGCAACCAGCAAAACTACGAAGCTTCCTAGAATCCAGATGAGTTTGCGCCGCCAGCTTCGTGCGGGGCGAACGGGAGTCGAATTCAGTCCTGTGTCAGCCATAATCAACCTAAAGCAATGTGTCGTTTTCCGTATTGCCCGATGGAACATCTCGGCCCAACAACCTTAGCGGTTGGGCGGATAGTTTCAAATGGATTGTTGGCGGACGAGGCGCCGAGCCACAGTGGCAAGACTTGTGGCGACGCTTTTCACAGTACGCCATCAGGCTTTCTTGCCGCCGGAAGTCGGAACGGTGGCAATGGTTCGCAGAATGCGACTGGCCACCTTGTAGGGATCGCTCTGTGAGTTGGGCCGCCGATCTTCCAGATAACCTTTGTACCCGTTGTTCACGAAACTGTGCGGGACGCGGATCGAGGCGCCGCGATTGGCGACGCCGTAGTTGAATTTGTCAATGGACTGGGTCTCGTGCAGACCAGTCAACCGCAGGTGATTATCCGGGCCGTAAACCGCGATGTGTTCGTTTTTATATTTGTCAAACGCGGCCATCAACGCTTCAAAGTAGTCCTTGCCGCCGACTTCGCGCAGGTGAGTCGTGGAAAAATTGGTGTGCATTCCCGATCCGTTCCAGTCCACGTCTTTGCCCAACGGCTTGCAATGCCAGTTCACGTCCACTTTGTAGCTTTCGCAAAGACGCATCAGCAGATAGCGCGCGACCCAGATTTGATCGGCGGCGGTGGTGGCGCCCTTGCCGAAAATCTGAAATTCCCATTGGCCTTTGGCGACTTCAGCATTGATTCCCTCCAGGTTGAGGTTGGCATCGAGACAAAGGTCCACGTGCTTTTCAATGATTTCGCGTCCGATGCTGCCCATGCTGTCGAAACCCACACCGGTGTAGTACAGGCCTTGCGGATAGGGGAAACCTGTTTCCGGAAATCCCAATGGCTTGCCGTCTTGATAAAGGAAAAACTCCTGCTCGAATCCGAACCACGCGCCCGGGTCCTCTGGAATGGTCGCGCGGCTGTTACTGGGATGAGGCGTTTTGCCGTCGGGCATCAACACTTCCGACATGACTAATACGCCGTTGCGCCGGGTGCTATCGGGATAACACGCAACGGGTTTGAGCACGCAATCCGAACTGCGCCCTTCGGCCTGGCGGGTCGAGCTGCCGTCAAATCCCCAGAGGGGAAGTTCGGCGGGAGTGGGAAAGGATTTGAATTCGCGGATCAGGGTTTTGCTGCGGAGATTGGCTGTGGGTTCGTAACCATCGAGCCAGATATATTCCAATTTAAATTTAACCATGTGTGTGTAGTGTGTGCGCACAACCTGGGGTGTCCAGTCACTTGAAGCCAAGACCCGTTTCCCAACGCCAAGTTACGCGACTCCATTCCAGCAGGTGCCGGGGTGTGCCGCAAGCACTTTGCGCAACGCGGCATTTTTCGCGTCACCAGTGCGGAGATCGTTGATGCCACTCCGTCATGATAAATTATCGCCGCCATGCAGGAGCGTTGATTGGGATGCAGACCTGGCTTTTAGTCAGTTTCAGGCTTTTCTCCAGCGTGCGCTTGCGACACCATGCCGTTGGAATAAAGGCCGCAGGCTGGATGCTGAAAGTAAAAGATACTTTGCGCGCCACGGTGAATCTGACCTTCGATGGGCAAGTGATAAAAACCTATCACGGGTCGGATGCGCTGAAGCGTTTTGAGAACGAGGTGCAGGTGCTGAACTACCTGGAAGCTCAAGGTTGCCCCTTTGTGCCCCGCCTTTTGGAGGCGGACCGCGAAAAGCTGCGGATTATCACCACCAATTGTGGGTCCCGAGTCGAGCGCGTGGATCCCGACCGCGTGCGGGAACTTTTTGCCGAATTACAACAGTACGGCGTCCGCCATGATGATCCCGACGTGCGCAACATCACTTACCGCCAGCAGGACGGAAGATTTTGCCTCATTGATTTTGAGTTCGCCACCATTCTGAGCGATGCGTCCAAGACCAAACCGCAATGAGCCAACCCAGCCCTGAAGTGATCACCCCCACGTTGCGCTGGTTTGGCTGGACGGATTGTGGCCGCGTCCGTCAGAACAACGAAGATGCTTTTCTCGGATTGCGATTTGACGCGCAAGACGTGCAACGGCTGGGAAAGTTTGGCGAAGCTTCATTGGCTCAGGCCGACTTCGCCTTCGCCGTCAGCGATGGCATGGGCGGCGCCAAAGCGGGGGAATACGCCAGCAATGTTGCTGTGGAAAAAATCACGACGCTGCTACCGCGCTCTTTTGCCCAACGCGCCGCGGGTTTGAGCATCGGCGCGGAAGATATTCTGGCCGAACTTTTCACCCAGGTGCATCGCGCTCTGGCTTACCTGGGCGGCAGCTACGAGGAGTGCGATGGCATGGAAACGACGCTGAGCCTGTGCTGGTTTACTCCCGGGTGGATGTATTTTGGTCATGTGGGCGATAGTCGGATTTATTACTTGTCGCAGCGCGATCAAACCATCAAACAGATCAGCCACGATGACACCCACGTCGGCTGGCTGTATCGCCAGGGAAAGATCAATGAACGCGAAGCGCGCACCCATCCGCGTCGCAACGTCCTGCAAAAAGCCCTCGGTGGCAGCAATCAATTCATTGACCCGCAACTTGGCGCGGTGGGCTTCGAGTCCGGCGACCGTTTTTTAATTTGTTCCGACGGCCTGATTGAGGGGCTTTATGACCATCACATTCTGGATTTAATCCGGTCGAACTCCGGACGTTCCGATTACCATCCGGCGCGCGAATTGGTGTTGGAGTCGGTGCGTAATGACGGTCGCGATAACACCACGGCGCTGGTCGTCGAAGTTATTTGAGGAGATATGACTAGAGCACTCGTAATCTAAATTGCTCTCAAGAGAGCAATAAAGGTGGAGCGAGGGTTGCGCTCTCCATACAGTCATTTTCCCCAGTTCGACTCGGGATTCATCGGAATAACAATTACATGATTTGTCGGGACGATTTTCTGGCTTGGGCCGGTAACGAAACCATCCCATGACAGATACCCGTCAACAGGGTCATACCCCGGTCGCTGAAATCTAAAGAAGTGAAGGTGACTGCCGTTAAAGCTGATCAATTCCGTTGTTCCATCGTCGCCGGATGGAGGGACGGATTTCCGATGTGTCCAAATGGTTCGATCAAAAGGACGGGTGTAGTCTTCATACCATTCGCCTGCCACACCATTGAGGGTGCGCCCATTACCTGCATCTCGGAATTGAAATTGAACCCGGCCCGTTGCGCACCCGGCCGATATGGTCAGGCTCAAAAAAAGGAGAAACCACCACGAACTTTGATCGCGTCTTACGCTCTTAAACCCGGGTTCATGGGCAGGCGTTTGCCTTTTCTGGCAGCATAGCAATTGACGTAGCTTTTCCATATCAGCGGTCAAAGTCGCCGTTTGTTACTCCGTGGCACGGAGAGTCAAAAGATGAAAAGTGGTCGGAGCGACAGGATTCGAACCTGCGACGTCTTGCTCCCAAAGCAAGTGCTCTAGCCAGGCTGAGCTACGCTCCGAACCATTAATTTGATTGGTGAAATCGCAGGCTTTTGAATTCTGCAATTCACGTTTTTCATACTGCGGTTCCCTACCGTGTGAGGTGAAGGAACATTCCGCCGCCGCCGTTCGGTGATGGTAAAAAACATTCATGACCAATTTCGTGCGCCACGTCCAATCCGCAAACCATTATGCGCGAATCCGTATGCGCGGCAAGCTGATTTGGAAAACTCCCAAAACCGGCCGCATCCGTGTGGCTCGATTGCGCTTTAACATTCTCCACAAAGAGGCGCGACAGTGCGTTGCTACGCATACGGCGTTGGCGCGCGGAAGCTAACTTCGAAGTCACCTTACTTTAACGCAACTGGAGCAGCACCATGCCGTCGGCGGGGAGGAGGATCGGCACGCCTTGATTGACCAGTGCTTCAACCTCCAGTCCGGATGGATTGGTCTTGGGAGCGTCCGAACTGGCTGGCGCGGGGTCGCGGATGATGGCGGCGTGGCGGAGGGACGGCAGCGGGTACGGCAGGAGTTGCGGTCGCACCACGCAGCGCGCTTCCTGCGGATGGTCTTGGAGGTTGCTGAGCAGGACGTACGTTTCGCCGGGACGACTGTAGATCGCCGAGGCGCAACGATCACCTTCAAGCGTGACGGCTGGATTGCGCCAATCGGCAAACCGATAGGATTGAAAATCGCCCAGCGGTTTCAATTGCTTCACCAACTCAAAGGTCGCGGGACTGGCCGGCCAGGGCGTGACGCCGCTCAGCAGAGCTTGCTGGGCAAACAAGCGGTGCAGGCGCGGGGGCGATTGCGCGTTCAATTGTCCGTAGCTGATGACGCCGCGTGAGCGCGCGCCGACCAACGACCATTCCAGCGGCAGGTCTTCCAACTTCGGGCCATCGTCTTTCCAGGTGCCGTAGCCCCATTCGTTCGCGACCACATGATCGGAAAAATTTTCGACACTAAACATGGGCGTGGTGGTGTCGTGAATGATCACCAATCCGTTCGGCCCCACGCGGTGGCGCGTCCATTCCATCAGGTCGAGCAGCTCGTCAATGTCCCAGTGACCCGCCGCCGCTTCGCCCGGCGCTTTGCCTTCGTGTTGGCCGTTGGCGCAGTAAAGCGCGACGTTCCAATCGTAATAAACCCCGTCCAACGGATGATTTTCGAGCACGCGATCAATGGAGTGTTTCAGGAACTCGAGCCAGCCCGAGCGCAGGCACATTTGCGCGCCGAATTCATTGGTGCCGGCGTAAAAATTATGCTGCAGTTTGCCCGCGCGATTCAGGCGTCCCCAAGCCATGCCGTGCTCCTGAAATTCCGGGGTGCTCGGGTGGAGTTCTTTATTCGAGAAATAAGTGGCGGTGCGGAGACCGGCCTGATGACAGTTGGTCAGCACCTGATCAAACTTCGCCAGGTCAGGGTAGGGCGGATACGATCCGTCCCGCCAGAATAAACCGTCGCCGTAATAATCACCGTCGTTATGACAGTGAACGGTTTGGATGCCGGATTCCGCCCAGCGCTGAATTTGCGCGGGCGTCACCCATGCGCCGCGATTGCGGTTGAACGAAGTGTGCAACCACGGCGACCGCGCGGATTGCTCCTTGAGCGGGAGGCCTAGATAAAAATCAAACTGGCAGGCATTGGATAAAACCACAGTGGCATTGGTGCTGAAGAACGGGGCGATGGCCACCGCAATTCCCGGTGGTTGATCCTGCAATGTCAATTGGCTGCGCGCCTGACCGCGTTGGCCGGTGAGTTGCAAATCCCATTGGGACAAATCCGAGCTTACAAACCATTCCAAGCCCTCAACTCCCGCATCGGCAAACAACAGCGAACGGGGCACGTAGGACAGCGTCACCGGCGGATCGGCGGGATGGCTGCGGCGCATTTTTCCCCAACGATTGCTGCCGAAAGAGAAGGCCGGCGTGCCTTCCGCTTCAGTGATGCCTTCGCGATAGCCGTAATCAGAAAGGCTGGGAGCTAAAACCATCGTGATCGGACAAACCTCCCGCACCTGGACCCCGGCAGGTGGACTGAGGAATTCCCTGTGAATTTTGAGATAGCCCCAGTGATACGCGAAAACGGTTCGGACGCTCACGTCGGACGCGCGCCCTCGCTCATCCAGGAGCCGACTTTCCACCGTGACGATTTCAGTCAAGCCATCCTGACGGTGTGTGACGCGGGCTTTGTCGTCCGGCAAATCCGTGAAGTGGGTGCCGTTTTCAGTTTCAATGCGCATGGCCAGAGGCTGAATCAGCAGGTTGGTGGCGCGACCGTTGGTGAGGCGGATTTCACTGATCGCACCGCCGCGTTTCAAATCGTGTGTCACCGTGTAATAGGGCGTGCTGAGGCGCAGCCGCCCCGCGGCTTCATCCTTTTGCACGGCGTATTTTTCCGGCCAGGCGCTGATCGTGCGGTTTCCCGGTTCAGCCGCAAAAACTGAGGGTGCAAAGCAACTGGCCACCAACAAACAGATCAGGCTCCGCCTGGTTCTGGCAAACCGACGCTTGGATGAGCCACTTGATTTGTGGGGTTGATTTCCTGCGCGCTTCATCGTCACGCCAAGGTTATCCATTGCCGCCGCCATGACCAGAATGAGAAATATGTCGGAGGTTGGTTTGTCACCAACCACCGGGTCTGGCTAAGCAGCGAGGATGCGATCAAGGGCGTGCGACAGATCCGGCAGGCTCGCGCCTTGCTCGGTGATGAGCGCTCCCGTGTAACCCACACCATCGAGCGCTTTCATAATTCCCGGCCAGTTGTTTGCGCCTTCCAACAGCGGCACGCCAAAGCCTTTCCAGACGTCCCCGGCGCGCATGGCGCGGTCGCGACTGTATTCTTTGATGTGAACCCGGATGATGCGTTTGTCCAGGGTTTGAATCCACTCGATGGGATCGCCGTAGCGGATGATATTGCCCACGTCGAAGTGCCAGCCCACCTGCGGCGAATTGATGGCGTCCAGATATTCCATCGCCTGATGCACCTCGGTGATGAAGTTGTTCCAGACGTTTTCAATGGAGATGGTGACGCCGGAATCCTTGGCCAGGGGAATGGCCTTGCGGATTTGTTCGATGGAGCGTTCCCAGCATTGTTCGTAGTTCGTGTCCTTGTTGACCACCCCCGGCACGAGCAGAATGGACGTCGCTCCGTAGGCCTTGGCGTCACGAATGGTCTGCTCCAACGCGGCCAACCCACTCGCGCGGACTTTGGCGTCCGGGCTGGACAGAGGTTCGCCCCAATGCTTCGCGCCGCACACGCTGACGATGGATAACCCGGTCGCTTCCCGTGCTTGCAACACTTCCTTCTGATCCATGTGGCTGGCCATCTCGACGGCCTCAAAACCGGCGGCTTTGACGGCTTGCATCCGTTCCATCACGCTGCCTTTTACGTCAATGGTGTCCCACATGATCGCCTTGAGATTGGCGCGCTTGCGGCCGGCGGGAGCGGACTGGTTCGCGGCCCAAGCCCATGTGGGCGACCAGCCAGCCAGCGCCAGGGCGGCGCCGGTGGTTTTTAGAAAGTTACGTCGGTTGGCGTTAAACTTCATGACGGTATCGGGGTGGTTGTAGGTCAGATCAATGGGGTCATCCCGGGAACGGCCATGGGCGCAATCGCCAGTGGCATTTTCCAATCCAATGTTGCCGGCACAATGGACTCCTTCGAGTTCAACGCTTCCTCCCAGGTGACTTCCTGGCCGGTGTAAGCCGCCATGCGTCCCATGATGCCCATCAAGGTGCTTTGCGCCATCCAATCCGCGTCAAAGATGTGTTTGCCGCTGCGGATGCCGGCGAAAAACTCGTTATGTTCGTTTTGATACATGTCGGTCTTCGGCCCGCGGAAGCGCCAGTTTTCCTTGCCATGAATCACCGGCCCGGCGGCCCAGGTGATTTTGGCCGAACCAGTCGCGCCCATGATGTAATCCGAGTTTTCGGAGAAGCAGTTGCTGATCTGCCGCTGCCCGAGGAACGCATGCACGTCGTTTTCGAATTCGTACACCACGAACATGTGGTCGTAGATATTGCCCTGGTGGTTGGGAATCTGGCGTCCGCCCACGGCCACGGCTTTAAGCGGCGGCACATCTTTCATGGCCCAGGCGATTTTGTCCACGCTGTGGCAGGCTTGTTCCACCAGACCATCGCCGGAGAGCCAGACGAAGTTATACCAATTGCGCACCTGCCATTCCACGTCGCCCATGTCTTTCGGGCGGGTCTCCGCCGCCGGCATGGGCTTCACCGGACTGGTGTAGTAATTCGCGTAGATGGAGCGGATGTCGCCGATCGCGCCGTCGTGCAGTTTCTGAAACAGTTCGCGGCGGGGATAATCATAACGCCAGCAAAACCCGGCGAGCACCGAGAGGTTTTTCTGCCGGGCCAGCTTGGCGGTTTCCATCACGGAACGCACTCCGGTGGCGTCGGTGGCCATCGGCTTTTCACAGAAGACATGCTTGCCCGCGGTGACCGCCGCCTTGAAATGTTGCGGGCGGAATCCCGGCGGCGTGCAAAGCAGCACCACGTCCACTCCGCTATCAATCACTTTCTGGTACGCGTCCAGACCCGCGAAGCAGGTCTCGGGAGTGACTTTGATCCGTTCAGGAAAACCTTGCTTGTCAGCCACCGTGCGCAGGGTTTGCAACGCAGGCTGGATTTTTTCCGCGAACGCATCGCCCATGGCGACCAGATGCACGTGCGGGTCCGCCTGTAACGCCTGACCCGCCGCACCGGTGCCCCGACCACCGCAGCCCACCAGGCCGACGCGCAGCGGCGTGTCGTCCGCGGCGAACGCTTTGGAAGTGAGAATGGCGGGAGCGGCCAGTGCGCCCGCGATGAGCGCCGATTGGCCGAGAAATTCGCGCCGTGTTGAACCAGAAGATTTTGAGTTATTCATAGACTGTAGCTGTTTTCCGTTTCGTTTCGACTCTTTATGCGGCAATTCAATTCAAATAGCGAGTTGTTCTTTTACCGTGGCGAAGGCCCGCAAAGCGAGTTCCAAATCCGCTCGCGAATGGGCGGCGGAAATCTGCGTGCGAATGCGCGCCTGGCCCTTGGGTACGACCGGGAATGAAAACCCGATGACATAAACACCTTGATCAAGCATGGCATCGGCAAACCGCGTCGCCAGAGCCGCGTCACCCAGCATCACCGGACAAATGGGATGCGTGCCCGGCAACACGGTAAAGCCAAGTTGACTCAGACCAGCGCGGAAAAATTCCGTGTTGGCCGCCAATTTATCCCGGAGCGCGGTGGAGGCGCTGAGCAATTCCAACACGCGCAGCGAAGCGCCCGCAATTGCCGGCGCGAGCGTGTTGGAAAAAAGATAAGGTCGCGACCGTTGGCGGAGCAGTTCAATGATGGCGCCGCGACCGCTGGTGTACCCACCGCTGGCGCCGCCCAACGCCTTGCCCAACGTGCCGGTGATCAAATCCACCCGGCCCATCACGCCGCAATGTTCAGGAGTGCCCCGTCCCGTTTTGCCCATGAACCCGACCGCGTGCGAATCGTCCACGACGACCAGCGCGCCGTATTTTTCCGCGAGATCACAAATGCCCTTCAGATTGGCGATGTAACCATCCATTGAAAACACGCCATCGGTGACGATCAACTTGAAGCGGGCGTTCGCAGCTTCCTGCAACTTGGCCTCCAGATCCGCCAGGTCGTTGTTGCGATAGCGAAAGCGTTGCGCTTTGCACAATCGGATCCCGTCAATGATGCTGGCGTGATTTAATTCATCGGAGATCACCGCGTCCTCCGCGCCGAGCAGCGTCTCGAACAAACCGCCATTGGCATCGAAGCAGGAGGAGTAAAGGATCGTGTCGTCCGTGCCGAGAAATTCGCTGAGCTTTTGCTCGAGCTGTTTATGAACGCCTTGCGTGCCGCAAATGAACCGCACGCTGGCGCAGCCGTAACCCCATTGCGCCAACGCGGCTTTGGCGGCGGCGGCGACCTCAGGATGCTGCGCGAGGCCGAGATAATTATTGGCGCACAAATTCAGCACCTCCCGCCCGTCGGCCACGCGAATCGTGCTGCCTTGCGGCGTGATGATGACGCGCTCTGCCTTGTACGTGCCCGCGGTCCGGATGGCGGCCAGTTGCGCCGCGACGTGTTGTTGGAATTCCGGAAGGTAACTCATGCCCGCATTCTTCAGTTGCGATATTAGAACCCGAGACGCGCCCGGAACTCAACCCCGCATATTGGGGGACGCATCCGTCGTCTCGCCGCTGAACTCGTTCGGCAGGCTGGAAGCCTGCGATATAGCGATTTCGCCCGATGTGTCTTTTGCCTTTGCCCATGAGGTTACGCGCGGGTTTCAGGAGCGCACCGAGAGATTGGGTGGTGGGAGAAGAAACAGCCTTGGGCATGGAATAATAGTTACGGCACAACGTCTTGGTCTCGCCACGCCTTCAGCACCTTGGCGAAATCAATATTCTTCGGCGCTTCGTTCCACGATTTGTAGAAAGAAGCATCATCGCTGACTGGCGCGGGGGTGGGTTCGGTAATTTTGATTCGCGTCGGCATCATCACCGAGTCACCTAGCAGGATGCACTCCCCGCGGCGAAGCGTTGAAAACATGCTCGCAATCCCACGGACAGAATCGGGCAGGAGGCTCTTGACGTATGCTTGGTCGTCCGGATTCGAGATTCGTAGGCAGAGAAAGCTATTACACTGCGAAAGTATGGTGGCGGACACTTCGCGTGGGCGTTGGCTGATGGCAGTGAGGCTGATGCCATACTTGCGCCCTTCTTTGGCTATCCTCTCGGCTGAGTGCTTGGCTGCGTCTGTGGCCGGGTTGCTATCGCTTAAGTAAATGTGAGCCTCGTCTGCGAAGACGGCGATTGGGAAGCGCACCTTGTGGGCGCGGCGATGCCAATAGGCGAAGTCGAACAGGCAGCGGAGAATGAGCGAGATCACGGACGAGCGAACGTCGAACGGCACGGGGCTCAAATCGACAACTACAACCTTCTTTCGCGCTCCGGTTGCTTCGCCAAGCAGCCGACGGAACAAGGCTTCCATCGATGCGCTGGTGTTGTATTTCGTCGGCTTGAAGATAAGGTCGTAGCGTTTGTCGTTCAGTCGAGAGTCGATGCGCATTAGTAGGCGCGTGAAGTCGCCAAAGAGCGGTCCTTGCTTCGGCCCTTTCGCCCCAGCGACCATTTCCGTGTCGAGCCGCCTGAACTCACTTAGTATCGAGGTGAAATCAAAGAACACCGGTGTATCGATGGTGATTTTCTTGATCGCGAGTGCCTTGTTTTCTGGGTGGTTCTCTTTTGCGGCTTGCAGTAGTTCCTTGAACTTGGCGATTTGATTTGGGGCAGCGGACTCGCTGCGGTCTACCATGAGGCCGAGCAGTTCTTCGGAGTTCATTAGCCAATAGGGCAACTCCAAGTCGGTTGCGGAAATCACGTCGGCAGAAGCTCCGAAGGTGGCGGCATATTCACCGTGCAAATCGAACAGCACGATGGTCGCCTGCTGGAACGCACACATTTTCTGAATCAGCGATGCGACCGTCCACGACTTGCCACCGCCCGTCTGCCCAAGAATGGCGGCGTGACGAGTGAGGAAGGCATCGAGATTGATTTTGGCCTGCTGGCTGGGAACGAGCGAAAGTTTTCCAATAGCAAAATCACCTTCCGCGTAGCTCGAATAAACCTTGTCGATCAGTTCCGGTGCAACTGCGAACACCGGCGCGTTCACAGTTGGAAGAACGTCAGAGCCGCGTTCAAATTTTCCCGCTGCGTCCATTGTGCCAACGGCAATAGTTGCCAGACCGCGATTTGCCCGGTCGAGAACGAACGCACCAGCAGAGTCAATGTCGCGAAGTTCCGACGCCGTGTTCTTCGCCTCGCGCATTTCAACGCTGGTGACCATGCAGAGTAATCGCCCCGCTGGCAGCGCAATCATCACGAACGTCCCAGGTTGGCCAATGAGCACAGGCATCGGCCCAGCACCGGTAGCAAGGTGAATGGTCATGGACTCGGGCACTCCCATTTCCGATCCGGTTGACTGTTCGTGGTCGAGCAGTGACACGAAGATTTCGTCACCCGTGACGCCCACAACTTTGCCAATCTGGTAATTACTCATAAAGGTATCCGGTTAGAAGAGCTTCACGAACTCGCTGAATTTCCAAAGGTCTGTGCCGGGTGTAGCCGCTTTGCCACCCATGAACACCTCGTTTGAATAGCCGCCTCCGAACGAAGGCAGCTTTTTGAAATCGGCCACTCCGCTCGGCTCAATTTGGTTCAATGTAAAGAGCCGGATGCGTCCAGTTTTTAGTGCAGGCAAAACGAGATGCTGGTTGATGTGCTCGTCACCAAAACTGAATCCACAGCAAAGAATGTATTTGCACGCCCCACCAAGAACGCGGCTCATGTAAGCAAACATCGTTTCGTGCGGCGGCGCTAGGGCCTCCATGACTTTTTTCCGGCGCGGCAAGACCATGACGCGGTTCGCTGGCCCTGAGAGGACATCGGGATGTCGCTCAAAAAATTGTCCGGCGTCGGATGTCCATGAGATCGAGCCGTGAAGTTTCACCAGCTTTATCGCGAGCTGGTTGTTTGGGGTAAAGCGATTGCCAACAACCTCGCCCGACGTTGCCATGAACTGGCCAGGGTTAAAGAAACGCTCGGTGCATCCGGAAAATCCGTTCTCAATAAGCACGCCAGCTTTCGCTGCTGCGACCTCAAACAGCAGGTCATAATTCGTTGTGAAAATCCAGACCGTGCATGGGCGTCCGAATGTCCGCTTGGATAGAGCACGGAAGAACTGGACGTGATTGTCGATATTGGGAGTTTTGACCGCTAGGATTTCGTGGACCACCAGTTCCCGAAATCTGGGCTCAAGTGCGATGCATTGCGCATCCTTCGAGTTGATGGCATGGGCGATGAGTAAGTCAGCAATCTCCTCAATGTTTGGCGTAGCCTTCGCATCATCATAAGACGACCCGGCAGCCTTGAGCACTTTGTCGAGAACGGCACGTTCAGCCGGCGTGAGAGCACCAACAACCTTTCGAGTCAGGCCATTCATCATCGGATAGCCAGCTTCTACCGACGTGCCAGCGCCGAAGAGAAACCCTGTACCTTCGAGTGAGTGATTGATGTTGGGCAAGATGGTTACGAGGTCTAGGCTCATAGCATTTCACGCTGCATACAGCAGCGATTTGAGTTGGTTGGCGGCGGTGCGGAGCTGATCTGCACCGCCGGATTTGCCGATGATTTCGTTCACGTCGCCGTGGTGGAAAATGGGCGGGAGTTTCAGCATGTCGCGCAGCGTAGTTAAAAAGGCTGCTTGAGCAAAGCAAAAGCCTCGTGAATTTGACAGGATGAACGGGATTTACAGGATGACACTTTCTCTGGGTCTCTGCGCCTCGGTGACCCTTAACTTCAGAACCTGATGAAATCGCCGCGCGTCTGCAGTTGCCTCGAGTTGCGGCGTTCAGTGTAAATAAACCGTGCGCGCTGGGATAACGCCAAGAGATCAAACTGACCGGGCGTTGGCGTGGCGGCGGCTCGGTCGAAACTGCGGCGGCTTGGCTTTGATAAACTTTCGGTTAAGCTGTGAGGCGTTACGCGGGGGAATCCACGACTTTTTGTTTCCTCCGTGTTCGCAATCATCTTTTTGTATGTACGCTAATTTGGTTAAACTTTTTCTGCGGCTTTCATTGGGGATCGGGTTTTTATCGGCGGTGGCGGATCGGTTCGGCTTCTGGCATCAAGGCGTGGCCTGGGGCAACTGGGAGAATTTTCTGAAATACACCGCCACCCTGACGCCGTGGTTGCCAGCGTCGTTGGTGCCGGTGGCCGGGATCCTGGCCACGGCCGCCGAGGTCATTTTTGCGCTGGCCTTGATCGTGGGTTTCCGCACGGATTTGTTTGCCAAATTGAGCGGCGGATTGTTGCTGGTGTTTGCTCTCTCAATGGCGTTGTGGACGGGAATCAAACGTCCGTTGGACGCTTCGGTGTTTGCGGCATCAGCCGCCGCTTTGGCGCTGCCTTTGATTCGAGGAAAATTCCTCGAACTGGATAATTTGCTTTCGCGAAAACGAGCGGGCTGATGCGCGAGGGTTGATTGAAGCGACGGCTCGCGCCGCCGTTCCGAAGTTGACAAGCCCAACAAAAACGTCCTGCCATTGCTGACAGGACGTGAGGTTGAAAGGCCCGATAATCGCCTCAGTAGGTGAGACGGTAACGGCGATTACTTTTCAATCGGAGCGCCGACGATGCTGCCGTATTCGGTCCAACTGCCGTCGTAGTTTTTCACGTTGTTCAAGCCGAGCAGGTATTTCAGCACGAACCAGGTGTGGCTGGAGCGTTCGCCGATGCGGCAATAGGCAATGGTTTCCTTGTTCGGGTCCACGGCGTTTTTATCCAGGTAAATGCCGCGCAGTTCGTCCGCGGATTTGAAGGTGCCGTTCGCGCCCACGGCCGTGCTCCAGGGAATGCCTTTGGCGCCGGGAATGTGTCCGCCGCGTTGCGCGGTTTCCGTCATGCCGGGCGGCGCGATGACTTTGCCGGTGAACTCGTCCGGACTGCGCACGTCCACGAGATTGCAGGTTTGATCGGGGCGCTGTTTGAGCAGTTCGGGCAACAACGTGCGCAGGCTCAAATCCGGTCCGCTGGCCTGATATTGCGTGGGCGTAACCTTTGGCAGGTCCGTCGTCATTTCCTTGTCGGCTTCATTGAGCCATTTGATGCGACCGCCATTCATCAGGCGCACGTCCTTGTGTCCATAAATTTTGAACAGCCAAAAGCCGTACGCGGCGAACCAGTTGTTGTTATCGCCGTACAGAATGACGGTGTCCGCGGGCAGGATGCCGGCGTCGCTGAGCAATTTTTCAAAAGCGGCTTTGGTGATGATGTCGCGCCGCACCTGATCTTGCAGTTGCGTTTGCCAATTGAAGCCCACCGCACCCGGAATGTGTCCGGCCGCGTAGGCTTTGCTGTCCACGTCTATTTCGACGAGTTTGATCCCCGGTTTACCGAGGTTTTGTTTGACCCAGTCGGTTTCGACCAGGACTTCAGGATGTGCATAGTTTGCCATAAGTCATGATTACGGTTTAAGCCCCGTGCCCAATTCGGGAACGTGTTTCGCGAGGTTCGAAGTGTATTTGAAAATGTTGTCGGGAAAGATCATCACGCCGTGCCCGTTTTGATCGCGGCGCACGATATCCAATGCGCCCTCGAAAATCAGTCCGGAACTGGGGCCGGCGAGCAATCCTTCATTGCGGCACAACTCCAGCGCACGCGTGTAGGCGAGACGAAAATCCACTTCGAGGATGTCATCCACCAGCGAGGCATCGAAGAGTTTGGAGACGCCCAGTTGCGAAACGTTGCGCAGCCCGGGCACGTCGTGGCCTTCAGTGGGTTGCACGGCGATGATTTTTACGTCCGGATTTTTCTCGCGCAGAAATTTGGCCGTGCCCGTCACCGTGCCGCAGGTGCCGAGAGAAACGAACAAGTGGGTAATTTTGCCTTCGGTTTGCCGCCAGATTTCCGGGCCGGTGGTGGTGTAATGCGCCTCAACATTCTTGGCGTTTTCGTACTGGTTGGGCATCGCGTATTTTTGAGGCGACGCCTTGGCGTGAGTCTTGGCCAGATTGATTGAACCATCGCCCAGGCCGGGCGCGGGACATAGCTCGTCCGAGATCACTTCCAGGTCCGCCCCCACGATTTTCAGCAGAATCTTTTTTTCCGTCGGAATTTTGTTGGGGACCACCGCCAGCAAACGGTGGCCGCGCGCCCGCGCCAGCGCGGCGAGGCTGATGCCGGTATTGCCCGAAGTAGGTTCCACCAAACCGCGCCCATCGGTCAACTGGCCGCGTTCTTCCAAATCCCGCAGCAGCGCCCAAGCGGCGCGATCCTTCACCGAACCGAACGGATTCATCCATTCCAGTTTGGCGTAGAGCGGAAAATTCGGCATCGGGTTGAGCTGATTGATGCGGACCAATGGCGTGGGGTTCTGCTCGGTGGGCAGCAGTTCAAAGATATTTTCGTAAACGCGTGTCTGATGATTCATGTGTAACCCAAAATTACCGTTTCGATCGCACCCCTTTCCGCGCGGGCACCGGCTTGGTTGCCTTGGCTGGCCGGGCGACCTCGCCAAGCTCCGCCATCTGTTTGATTTCTTTCAATTCTTTTACTCGAATGGAAGCCAGCCCGCGGATGGGGAAGTGCATCAAATAAACTTTGCTCTTTTCGATGGCCGCATGCCAGCCAAATTCACAATCGCGACAGCCATAAAATTTATTGAACGTCACCTTGCCGATGAAACAAACCACTTTGGGCTGGTGTTGGCGGATGATCTGCCTGGCCCGTTGGACGCCGGTTTGCTCCTCGCCCGGACGCAGTTCGGTCACGACCACCGTGGGGCGATCCACCAAATTCACAAAGTTCAAGCCGTACTCGGGCATGAATTTCTCATCGTAAACGCGGCGCAGGGTTTGATCGTTTTTCAGATCGCTTTCCGCTTCCGCCAGTAAACCGGCCCGACTGAGCAGATACCAGAACATCTTGTTGTTGGAAAAGGGCACGCCGCGCCGGTGCGATCCCGGATGCGGATTGATGCCAACGAACAGGATTTTTGCGCCCGGAGATATTTTATACTCGACCATATCAAGCGGTGGTGCCGGCGCGACGAGCGCGCGGCGCCGGAGCTTCAAGTTTCGAGGCGGCGGGCGGCGCGGGATAGGTGATGGTTAATCCGCGCACTTTGGCAAACGGCGTCAGGGTGTGAACGCGGCGGCTCTTCGGTCCAATGATGTCTTCCGCGCGAATACCGCGCACCAGCAACGCATCCGCAATGAGCGAGCGATGGCAGCGCCACGGCACCGCTTCGGCACACATCAACGCCGTGCGTTCGCGGCGCGCGCGCTTGATTAATTCCTCGAGGCTTTGCTTGAATTCCGGGGTCTGCATGTAATCCGCATAACCGCGAAAGGATGCGTTGCGCCAGGCGGTATTGATCGAGTCCCGCTTGGTATGGCGCAGTCCGCCGAGACCCGGCCAATGGACATAATGCAATCCTTCCTTTTCGAGGTTCTTGGCGAGGGTTTCTTTATTGAACTGCGGATTGTAACGCGAGCGCGGCACCGTTCGCACGTCCGCGACGAGCGACACTTCGTAGGCACGCAACAATTCCACGAACTCCGCGAGCGAACGGGTCGAATGACCAATCGTCAGCACGACGAATTGGGTTTTCTTGCGGCTGGCGGAGCCAGCGCTTCGTTTCGGTTTCGAAGCGGAGTCGCTGCTGACTTTTCTAATTACTGGATTCGGTTTCGTACGGGCCGCATTCTGCTGAGGACGAATTTTCACTTCGCCGCAAAGCTGGCGCGATCGTCGGCTTCCAACCAGTCGAAGGTCGTGGCCGTTTCGGGCTTCAACCCGTGTTTGGCACAATTTTCCACAAAGTAAGCGCGCTTTTCGGGGTAATTATACAAGCTGTCCGCTTCCACTTTATCAGACCAGGCTTTCACTTCCTCGGGCGTCTTCTTGGCGCCGTTGGCGTTGAGCCAAGCACCGATTTCCTCGTAAGTCTTGGCCGCCTGCACGGCCGCCTGAAATTGCGGGCCGGTGATTTCCTTGAACCCGAACAGGACGTTGTCCAACGGACAATCAAAATTATATTCGCCCCGCTTTCCGTTGAGGTTGGCGCGGCACTTGTCCACGGCGCGTTTCGCAATCACGTATCCGCCGACGCGTTCGCGCGGGCTGGAAGGGGCTTGCCGGGTTAGGTCTCGATCAATAATAGGTGTGCTCATTTAATTAATTTCTCTCTGGTTTGATTGGCTTCGGGTTCGCGCGGCCACAGGTCGTCCTTGCCAAATTCCGGACAGCACGAGCCGCTCCCGACGTAACATTCCTGACACAAGACGCGATCGCCAAAATGAAACGCGCCAAATTTTCCGCAAACATCACAAACGGCTTTTTCATCCGCACGGACGGAACCAGCCGTTGATTTCTCAATTACCTTCGTGGTTTTCATACCTCAACTTTCGTGCGAGTGACATCACGAGGCGTGGTGGTCACCGCAACCGATGCTTCCATTCCCAATACCGCCCGGATGCGAGCGGGTTGTTGGAGCAAATCCGCCAGTGTGTAGCGATCCAAAACTTGAAAAAACGCGGCGGACGCTTCCTGCAAAACACTCTTGAACCGACAGGCCGGTTGCAGCCGGCAAACCCGATTTCGCGCGTCCCGACAGTTAATCATCGTTTCGCTTTCTTCGCCCAGCCGCACAATGTCGCCCACGCGAATGGCCTCCGGCGCTTGCGCAAGGGTGAAGCCGCCACCCACGCCGCGGTGCGTGTTCAGATAACCGTGCCGTCCCAGATCATTGACGATCTTGACCAGGTGATGCCGCGAAATGGCGAAGGTTTCCGCAACTTTCGCCACCGTCATTCGTCCGGAATCGCACAGCGCGGTTTGCACCAGCACGCGCACGGCGTAATCGGAGTAGGCACTTAGTTGCATCCCGCAAGAAATATGGGAACAGCTTTTTCCGAGAGCAAGTTAAACATGCACTTGAAATACATATTTAATGTAACTAGCCTCTTATGTTAGTTTTTCTTTTGTGAGGTGAAACGCCGATTTCGCGGACAAAGGTGCGGACGAGGCGTCACCAACGAAATTTTACAGCAATAACATCAAACCGGATAAACATACTTATGAGCTCTTCAACCCAATCACCAACTGTTCGTGTGGAATCTGACAGCCTCGGCCAGATCGAGGTGCCCGCCAACGTCTATTGGGGCGCGCAAACGAAGCGTTCCCTCATCCACTTCGACATTGGTCGCGACCTCATGCCGCCCGAGTTGATTCGCGCGTTCGGCACGCTGAAGAAGGCGGCGGCGTTGGTGAACGCAGATTTGGGCAAGCTGCCCGAGGACAAAGCCAAGTTGATTGTTGCGGCGGCCGATGAGGTCATTGCCGGTAAATTGAATGATCAATTTCCATTGCGCATCTGGCAGACCGGCAGCGGCACCCAGACCAACATGAACGTCAACGAGGTGATCGCCAATCGCGCGATCGAACTGGCCGGTGGCGTGCTCGGCTCCAAGAAACCCATCCATCCGAACGATCACGTCAACCGTTCCCAATCCTCCAATGACACCTTTCCCACCGCCATGCACATCGCGGCGGCGGAACGGGTGCAACGCGACTTGATTCCCGCCATCCAGCGGATTTACGAGGCGACGGCGGCCAAGGCTCGGGAATTTGCCGGCGTGGTCAAAATCGGGCGCACGCATTTGCAGGACGCCACTCCGCTCACGGTGGAACAGGAAATGTCCGGCTGGGCGAGCTTGTTGGCGCGCGACATCGAACGACTGCGGCAATCCGCCGACGGACTTTACGATCTGGCCATTGGCGGCACGGCGGTCGGCACGGGATTAAACGCGCATCCGGAATTTGCCGAGCGCGCGGCGGCCAAAATCGCCGCGCTGACCCAACTGCCGTTCCGATCGCACCCGAATAAATTCGCCGCCTTGTCCGCGCACGATGAATTGGTGTACGCGCATGGAGCCATTCTGACGTTGGCCGGATCATTGATGAAAATCGCCAATGACATCCGTTGGCTGGCGTCCGGCCCGCGCTGTGGTTTGGGGGAATTGCAGATTCCTGAAAACGAACCCGGTTCGTCCATCATGCCGGGCAAGGTGAATCCCACCCAGTGCGAAGCCATGACGATGATCGCCGTGCAAATACACGGCAACCACGCGGCGATTGCTTTTGGCGGTTCGCAAGGCAACTTCGAACTGAACGTCTTCAAACCGGTGATGATTTACAACTTCCTGCACTCAGTGACGCTGCTTTGCGACGCGAGCCACGGATTTGTGGATTACCTGATCAAGGGCATGGCGCTGAATCGCGCCCAGATTGATGCCCATGTGAAAAACTCCCTCATGCTCGTGACCGCGCTGACGCCGGCCATCGGCTACGATAAAGCCGCGCATCTGGCACATGTGGCGCACGTCGAAAACTTGAGCCTGCGCGAGGCCTGTTTGAAACTCGGCTATCTGTCCGGCGAAGAATTTGATCGGCAAGTCCGCCCGGAAGCCATGACGCATCCCTGATGCGGTGGCGGCGATAGTTTTAGCGGCTCCATCAAAATGGTAACCATCGAAGTGAAGGGAATCACCCGGCGCACCATCCAACGAAGGTTGCAGGGTGGACGCGACGTCTCGTCGCGTTGAGTGGCGCTGTGGTCATCGCCGGCAGGCGCTCAGGCTATTTGACCGTCGCAATATTCCAAGACTTCGGCGTGCGGACGTTGGCGAATTGACAGCCCCGGCGGAGTGGCTAGAATCCGCCTCAGTTTGCAGCCCGTTAAATCGAAATCAACCAACCAACTCTTATGAAAATAACGCTCATCGCAATCCTGGCAGTCCTCTTGATCGGGGTCAGCGGTTGTGGCAAGAAAAAGCACACGATCAAGACCGACGACGGCAATGTGGAAATCACCCAATCCAAATCCGGGGACGATTTTCGGATGGAGATAAAAGGCCAGGATGGCAAATCCGCCATGACGGTGGGCGACACCGTCAGTGTTCCGGATTCTTTTCCCAAGGACGTGCCGATCCTCGCGGGGGCCAAACCTTTCATGAACGTGACTCAGGATAAGCTGGAGATTTTGCATTTGAAAATTCAGCAACCCCTGGCAGCAGTCGCCAAGGAATATCAGGAAAAGCTGAAGGCCGAGGGCTGGAAAATTGAATCCACCGCAAACATGGGCGAGATGTCCATGATCCAAGCGAAGAAAGACAACCGCACTTGTTCCGTCGTAATTAACAAAGGCTCGGGCGACGCCGAAGCAACGGTTCAACTCGCCGTGGGCGAGTGAGCGCGTCGCGGCGCCCGACATTTTTCCTCATCGAATAGGTCAAGGGCAGGGGAGAGAATCGTCGAACGGAAGTCCGCGCTTTGAATGGCTAACCCGGAACGATGCAGTTGGTTCAGGTGGAACGGCCAACCTGGCCGTTCTGGGCGGCAACCTGCCGCCCAGTCGAGCGTACGGAGATCGCACCCCATTGGGTTCGCACTCTTTGCGTCCGGCTAACGGGCTGGTAGCCCGACAGAACGGGCCAGTGGCCCGTTCCACCTAAACTCCAATCGAATCGTTCCAAGTAAGCGTATCCCTCGCTTTGCTTCAAAGGAGCAGAAGGCTATTGGCAGCCGCATCGGGCGGTGACAGTCAGGGGGCTATTTGAGCTTTGGCGATTCAACCACCACCGGATTGTGCCAGCCGCCGATTGGCGCGAGCGTTTCCGCTTCGCGCGGCCCCCAAGTGCCGCCTTCGTATTCGGGAACGGGCGTGGTCAGTTTGATGATGGGCGCCACGATGCGCCAGGCTTCCTCCACATAATCTTCGCGTGCGAACCAGGTTTGATCGCCAGCCATCGCGTCGCCAAGCACGCGCTCGTAAGCGTCCATTTCGCCCGCCTGCGGATGGTGTTGCGCGATGACTTCCATCTGGTCACTGGTGGATTCGTCATCAGACGTGATCGTGTTGAGGTTGAAGGCGAACGCAATGTCCGGACTCATGCGCAGCCGACAGGCATTCGGCATCAGTGGGTAGCCTTGATACATTGTCGGCGGTTGGCGCAGGCGCACCAGAATTTCCGTGCAGGTAACCGGCAGGCATTTCCCGGCGCGCAGATAGAACGGCACGCCCTGCCAGCGCCACGAATCCACTTCCAGTTTGAACGCGGCAAAGGTTTCCACGCGCGAATCCGCGGCCACCCCCGGTTCGTTGCGATAGCCACGGAATTGACCGCGCACCAGGTTGCCAGGTGCAATCGGCGGGATGGCTTTGAGCACCTTCGCTTTCTCGTCGCGGATGGATTCGCTGTCCGTGCGCACCGGCGGCTCCATCGCCAGATGCGCGAGAATGTGGAACAGATGATTCTGCATCACGTCGCGGATGGTGCCGACCTGTTCGTAAAACGAGCCGCGGCCCTGCACCCCAAAATTCTCCGCCATGGTGATCTGCACGCTTTCGACGTAGCGGCGATTCCAAAACGGTTCGAGCAGCGTATTGGCGAAGCGGAAGAACAGCATGTTGTGAACGGGCTTTTTGCCGAGGTAATGGTCAATGCGGAAAATCTCCCGTTCCTGAAAATGCTGAAGCAAAATTCGATTCAACGTGCGGGCGGACGCCAGATCGCGGCCGAACGGTTTTTCGATGACGACGCGCGCATCCCGGGTGCAACCGGCCTTGACCAATTGGGTGACCACCGTGGCAAAAGCCGCCGGCGGAATCGCGAGGTAGAACGCCGGGCGCTGCACCTGGCCCAGCTCGCGGTGCAGCGCTTGAAAAGTGGCGGCGTCATTGAAATCACCATCCACGTAGCGCAGCAATTGGCATAACTTCGGAAAGGCGGCGGCGTCCAGCCCGCCGTGCTTTTCCACGCTGTCTCGCGCGCGGGCTTTGAGCTGGTCCAGATTCCAGCCGGACTTGGCGACGCCGATGACCGGCACGTTGAGCGTGCCGCGGCGGACCAGGGCTTGCAGCGTGGGAAAGATCTTTTTGTAAGCCAGATCGCCCGTGGCGCCGAAGAATACCAACGCGTCGGAATGATTTTCGTTCATGTGATTTCGTCAGCCGGTTTGATGGGTTCGATCTCGCGCCGCGGTGGCTTGGGCGCGGCCGAAACACGAGCCCGATTACCAATCGCGCGACCTACGCCGTTTTGATTTTGGACACGCGAACCTTCCAGTCGTCCGGACCTTTCTCCAGATATTCCCAACGGAAGGGTTCTTTGCTCTCGGCTTCCATTTGATAATACAGCGGTTTAGGATCGTGATCGTTGATGAATTCAAACGCCTCGCCGGGTTTGATATCCGCGAACGCCCGGTAAAACATGTCGTGCCGTTGGGCGGGCGGATAGGGACGAAAATCCATTTCGTTGACGACCGCGAAACCCTCTTCGCCCAGACCGCTTGCCGCCACCTTTTTGATGTGAACGACGTATTCGCCGGGCGTTTTCTGCTGACCGGTCCAGGTGTGCTTGCCGGCGAATTTATTTTTGAAAATATCGTGAATGGCGGTCGGCTCTTCCTTGGCGATCAATTCCATCACTGTATCCGTTTCCATCATGGCGTAGCGGTGGAACACCACCTTGCTCCACTCCGCCGCGCCCACGTTGCGCAGATCCAGCAGCGTGGCGACCCGGCTCATGTCGCGCCCTTGCGACGCGCCGGTGCGCGTGACCTTGACCTTCCAGTCGCGTCCGCCGCGGTTCAGATACTCCCAACCCACCACGTCGCCGTGGATGGACTTGAATTCGTAATAGAGCGGGACGGGATCGTGATCATTGATGAACGTGAAACTCTGACCGACCGGCAATTCTTGAAAGAGCTTTAATAGTTTCTCGTGCCGCTGGATCGGCACCAACACCCGCACATCCAATACCTCATCTGGTTTAAGCTTGTCACTCATGCCTTTCAGTATCCGCGCAAAAAATCGCGAAGCAAGTTTGCATCCGGACCACGCGGATACGTGAACGCGCAAAATTTGATGGCGGTCAGGCAGAGCGATCCGGCTGCAACCCGGTACAGAAAATTCGCTGAAACGCAAAATTTGTTTGAGGTAAGGACGAAATTTCACATTTTGGAGACAAAATGGTGGCCAGCGTTCCGCGCAATGACCCGCGACTGACAGGCAGTTTTGCATGAAGGTTTACAAGTTACTTCTCAACGACACATTTATTCTGGGCGTCATTCTGCTCAACGCCGTGGTGATTTTCATCGAAGGCTTTGGCGTTGCGGAACAGTTGCTGGATATCGTCGAGGCGCTGTTCACGCTGGTCTTCGTTTTTGAGATCGGGCTTAAAATCAAGACCTACGGCGCGCCCGCCTATTTTTCGCAGCACTGGAACAAATTCGATTTCACCGTGGTGTTGCTTTCGTTGCCGTCCTTGGCCATTCCGTTCGGCGATTACCAATTTCTCGGCACGAATATTTTCATGACGCTGCGGATCTTCCGCGTTTTCAAGTCGTTCCGCCTCATCAAGTACTTGCCCAACGCCAATTCCTTTGTCGTGTCCGTCCAGCGCGCGCTGCGGACGTCTTACATCATTCTCATCGGTTTTTTTGTGCTCATCTTCATCACGGCGCTCATCAGCGGATCGTTTTTCAAGGAAGCCGCGCCACAATACTTTGGCAATCCGCTAAAGTCCATCTACACGATTTTCCAACTGTTCTCCGTGGAAGGCTGGTATGAAATTCCCAATGCCATCGCCCAGGAATCCAGCCCAACGACCGCCTTTTTCGTGAAACTCTATTTCAGCGGCTTATTGATGGTGGGTGGAATCATGGGGTTGTCATTGGTCAACTCGATCTTTGTGGACGCCATGGTTAGCGACAACAACGATGACTTGGAGGCTGAAATCAACAAGTTGACCAAGCAAGTTCACTCGCTGGAACAGAAACTCGATCAATTCATCCAGTCCAACGCGGAGAAAAAATAGTGTCCGCCTCCTACGCCAGCGCAACAGTTTGAAGCGCTCTGCCGTATATTTAACCGCCGATATGACGCAGCGGGCCTCCAACCTCACGTCAAGCGTTGGGGGCAAACTGATGCTCGTCCTGGGTTTGGGACGAGCACCAGCGCGACCGCATCCGGACTGCGGCAGTCCGCTGCCGCTGTGGAATCATCGGCACGCGGACGGAAAGCGGCAGAAGCCTGCCGCAGTCCAAAACCTCGCGGACAGAGGCGCCATTCCCAATCCGGCCTCCACCTTCATTGGGTTACAGCCGTTCGGTGCCACGGCTACAACTTTAATTAACCCGCTATAAAAGCGGGGCAGGGAGCTTGGGTTGACCAAGTCTCCGCAATTTCAGTCCTCGCTCCGGCCGCACCGATGGGCACCTGCAAAATGCGGAGAGCCATTCAGCCTGCTCCGACAAGCGCCGGGCCGAGCGGAAAACCAGGACTCAAAGGCAGGGACGCTTTGAATTATGCTTTGGCCGTGGACGCTTCGTAGATGTTCTGGATGGCGTCGTCGAGCAGAGCATTGAATTCGGCAGCGGTTTGCTGGGCGGACAGGCCCTCGGCAAGTGCGCGCGAAAAACTCGCGATGACGCCGTGTTGTCGTTGCAAACGCGCGTTGCCTTCCGTGCGCGAATAACCGCCCGAGAGCGCCACGACTTTGAGGACTTTCGGATGTTTCACGAGTTCCGCATGGAGATCATTCTGCTCGGGCAGCGTAAGTTTGAGCATGACCTGTCGTCCGGCGGGCAGTGCGTCGAGACGTTGCAGCAGCGCCGTTTTGAGCAGGGCCTCGGCGCCCGCCTTATCGGGGCAATGAATGTCCACTTCCGGCTCGACGATGGGCATGAGTCCGGCCGCGTTGATTTGGGCCGCGACTTCAAATTGCTGCTCCACGATGGCGCGAATCCCCGCCGCGTTGGCCTGGTTGATGACGGAACGCATTTTAGTTCCGAAGATGTGCTTGGCGTTGGCGCGGGCCAGCAAGGCGTCCAAACCGGGCATCGGTTTCATCAAACGCACGCCGTCGCGTTCCTCGATCAAACCTTTGTCCACCTTGAGAAACGGCACGATGCGTTTCTGATTCCAGAGATAATCCGCAGTCGGTTGGCCTTCGATGTCGCCGTCCATGGTGCGCTCAAACAAAATCGCGCCGAGGATGCGGTCGCCGCTGAAAACCGGACTGGTGATGATGCGGGCGCGCATCTGATGGACGAGGGCGAACATTTCCGCTTCGTTGCTCCAGGCGTCGGGTTTGAGGCCGTAAGCGGTCAGGGCTTTGGGGGTACTGCCGCCGCTTTGATCCAGCGCGGCAATGAAGCCGGCCTGCGTGCGAATTTTGCGGAGTTGTTGTGCTTTCAAGTTTAGTGTGCTCATTATTTTCCTTTCATTTTACGGTAGCGACGGATCAGGTGATTCGTCGAGCTGTCATGTTTCAATTTCGGTAGCGTCGGACTTTCCAATTCGGGAACGATCCGTTGCGCCAGAACTTTCCCCAGTTCCACGCCCCATTGATCGAACGAGTCAATATTCCAAATCGCCCCCTGCACAAAGACGCTGTGTTCGTAGAGGGCGACCAATTTCCCAAGCGTCGCGGGAGTCAGCTTATCCGCCAGAATAATATTGGACGGGCGGTTGCCGGTGAAAACCTTGTGCGGGACCAAGGCGGCGGGCACGCCTTCGGCCTTCACTTCCGCGGCGGTTTTGCCAAAGGCCAGCGCTTCGGCTTGCGCGAAAACATTCGCCAACAGCAGATCGTGATGTCGTCCGAGCGGAGTCAAGGGGCGGGCGAACGCGATGAAATCGCACGGAATCAAACGCGTGCCCTGATGAATGAGCTGGTAGAACGAGTGTTGGCCGTTCGTACCCGGTTCGCCCCAGAAAATCGGACCGGTGGAATAATTCACCGGCTGCCCGGCGCGCGTAACGTGCTTGCCGTTGCTTTCCATGGTCAACTGCTGCAGGTAGGCGGGAAAGCGTTTGAGATAATTTTCGTAGGGCAACACGGCCGTCGTTTCCGCGTTGAGGAAATTCGTGTTCCACACGGTGAGCAGGCCGAGCAGCGCCGGTAAATTTCTCTCCAGCGGCGCGGTGCGGAAATGTTCATCCAGCTCATGCGCCCCGGCGAGCAGGGCGCGAAAGTTCGTCGGGCCGATGGCGATCATGGTCGAAAGTCCAATGGCCGAGTTCATGGAGTAGCGACCGCCCACCCAATCCCAGAAACCGAACATGTTTGCGCGATCAATTCCGAACGCGGCCACCTTCTCGGCGTTGGTGGACACCGCGACGAAATGTCGGGTGACGGCCTTCACGTCACCACGACAGGCGCGCAGCAGCCAGGCGCGCGCGCTCTGCGCGTTGGTCATGGTTTCCAGCGTGGTGAAAGTTTTCGACGCGATGATGAACAGCGTTTCCGTCGGATCGAGATCGTGCGTGGCTTCAACGAAATCCGCGCCATCCACATTCGAGATGAACCGGAAGGTCAGGGAGCGATCGCTGTAATGGCGGAGCGCTTCGTAGGCCATCACCGGACCGAGGTCCGAACCGCCGATGCCGATGTTGACCACATTGCGGATGCGGCGGCCCGTGTGACCTTTCCATTTGCCGGTGCGGACGCGGTTGGCAAAATTCGCCATTCGGTTCAACACCGCATGGACTTCAGGCACGACGTTTTTGCCGTCCACGCGAATCACCGTGCCACGGGGCGCGCGCAGGGCGACGTGCAACACGGCGCGATTCTCGGTGACGTTGATTTTGTCGCCGCGAAACATCGCTCCGATCTTGCCGCGCAAGTCGGTTTCTTTGGCCAGTTGGCGCAGCCCGCGCAGGGTTGCGGCGTTGATGCGATTCTTTGAGTAATCAAGGAACAGCCCCACGCCTTCGGCAGTGAACCGTTCGCCGCGCCGGGCATCCTGCGCGAAGAGGTCGCGCAAATGTAGTTGCTCAATGGTTTGACGATGGCGCGTCAACGCTTTCCAGACGGGCAGCGTTGTGAGTGATTTTGTTTTCATACAGCGTTAAGAAATTCTCTTTGCCCCATCGGTCCCGGCCCATAGACGCAATCCGCCCAGGAAAGCGTTGGCGTTGTCGCCAGCACGGCACCCGGGCGGCAGTTTTTTCAGACGATGCACATTGCCACCACCGAGGACGACGTCGTCGGGCAGCAGGGCGGCCGTGAGTTGTTTCACCACGTTTTTCACATGCTGCCGCCATTGGCTCTCGCCATATTTTTGCAAACCGCGAATGCCCAGATAATCTTCAAACGTCGCGTCCTGATAAGTGAGGTGCGCCAGTTCCATCGGCACAACGATGTGCTCCACCACCATCGCCGAACCCATGCCGGTGCCCAGCCCGAGGAAGAGCATCTTGCCGCCGCGATAACTGCCCAGCGCTTGCATGGCGGCGTCATTGATCATTTTCACCGGTCGCTGAAAACCGGCGCGGAAGTTGAAACGCATCCAACCCTTGCCAAGATTCCACGGCTCTTCCATCGGTTGGTTGTGTCGTACGGGTCCGGGATAACCGATGGAAACGGCGTCAAACGGCCAATCGGCCGTCAGCTTGCGAACCTGCGCGACCAGTTGTTTGGGGGTCAACTTCGGACCGGAATCAAACTGTCGGTGCGGAGTGCGACCTGAAACCAGAATTTTGACGTGCGTGCCACCAATATCAATCACCAGCACCCGGCGGGAGCGTTGCGTCGGTGAGGATTGTTTTGCTGCCGCGTTTCGCGCGGAAATTTTTTTCATGAAGTTGATGCGACGCGGAATCTTTGCGCGTTCCACCGTCGGCAGCAGCATGAACGACTATGAAATAAAAATCACGCAGAATCCTTTCCGCGTTCTTTCCGCGTCGCTCGCCCGCAGGGTTGGGGGCGGTGCGAACGGCGCGGGTGAATTCGACTCCGGCGCTGCGGTTACTTCCGTTTGAGTTTGGCTTCCAGATACGCCTTCAGCGCGACGACGTTGTTGTGTTCCGCGTCATGCGAACTGAACAACAAGGTGGCTGTCTCTTTTTTTACCGCGTCGAGCAACGGTTGCCAGGCGGTCGGGTTGGCGTCCAGCTCCGCGCGATAGCGCTTCTGGAACTCGGGCCATTTAGCCGGATCGTGGCTGAACCACTTGCGCAGCTCGGTGCTGGGCGCGACTTCGCGAAACCAGGCGTCCAGTTTGGCCGCCGCCTTCGTCATGCCTCGCGGCCAGAGCCGCTCGACCAGAAAACGTTTTCCGTCGCTTTTAGCCGGCGGATCATAAACGCGTTTGATTTGCAACATAACTTCTCCCTTTCCAAATGGCGGATTCAATAACCACCAAAATCTTCCAGGCGAATATCGTCATCGTCCACACCGGTTTGGTTGAGCAGCGCATGCACGCCATTGACCATGCCCGGCGGCCCGACGAGGTAATAAACCGGTGACACGGCTTCGCTCTTGTATTTGCCGAGCAACTCGGGCGTCAGCCGGCCTTTCTCGCCTGACCAATTTTCCGCCGCCGTCATGATTGGTACCAGGTGGAAATTGGGATTCTGTTTCTGCAACCCGGTCAATTCCTCCAGGAACGCGGCGTCCTGCGGGCGGCGGTTCAGATACAGCAGGAGCAATTTGTGAGGCAGATGCTCATGGGCCGCCCGCGCCAGAATGCTGCGCACGGGGGTGATGCCGATGCCGCCCACGATGAGCACGGCGGTGCGCGCGGCGTTGTTATGCAACGTCAGGCTGCCGCTGGGACCTTCAATTTGCACTTCGGAGCCAAGGGGCAGGTTGGTGATTACCCGTTTGAAGGCGGTGTCGCGCAAGCGGGTGGCCACCATGAGAAAATCCTCGTGAGGCGCGCTGGCGATGGAGAGGGCGCGCCCGTTGCCTTCTGCGTCGGTTTCGCTGGGATTCAGCAACGTTACTTCGAGATATTGCCCGGGGCGAAAGGTGAATCCGGCCGGCTTCTCGAACTGAAACGCCAGGGTGCGTTCGGCCACGGTGAGCCGGTGCTTTAGTTTGACTTGATATTTATTGCTTGATGTTTGAGTGCTCATTTTATTTTCGCTTTCCAACTTAAATCTTAATCCGGGTTTCAGGCGGCCTTTTGCAACGCAGCCCCTTTGGAGGTGATGACGCCCAGCATGTCATTCCATGATTTTACGAAGGCCTTCGCGCCGTTGTCCTGCAATTCCGTGGCGAGTTGGTCCACGTTGATTCCAGCCTGGGCAAACTGTCCCAACACTTTTTCGCAGTCGCCACCACCATGCGGCATGAGCCGTCCGCGCGTGCCGTGATCGGCGTACGCCTTCAAGGTTTTTTCCGGAATGGTGTTGATGGTGAACGGCGCCGCGAGCGCCTGCACGTAAAGAATATCGGAGGCCTCCGGGTCTTTCGTGCCGGTGCTGGCCCAAAGCAAACGCTGCGGTTGCGCGCCGGCATTAAATACGCGCTGCCAGCGCGGGGTCACCAACAATTCCAGATAAGCCTTGTAAGTGCGCCGCGCGATGGCGATGCCCAGTTGATTCTTCAGTTCGGCGGGCACTTTATCGGCCACCGCCACATCCCAACGGCTGATAAACACCGACGCGACCGACCGCACCAATGGATTCAGCCCCGCCGCGATGCGTCGCTCGATGCCACGCAAGTAAGCTTCCGCAACGGCCAGGTATTGCTCACGCGAAAACAGCAGCGTCACATTGATCGGCACCCCGGCGAAGATGGCTTCCTCGATGGCGGGCACGCCTTCCTTGGTGCCGGGAATTTTGATGAACAGGTTGGGGCGACCGGAACGGGCGAAGAGTTCCTTGGCGGCCGCGAGGGTGCGTTGGGTGTCGTAAGCCAGTAACGGCGAAACTTCGAGTGAAACCCAGCCGTCCACGCCATTGGTGCGATCGTGAATCGGACGGAACAAGTCGGCGGCGCGGTTTAAGTCGTCTAGCGCCAGATCAAAAAACAGGTCTTCGCCGGAACGCCCTTGCTTCAGGTCCTGGAGAATCGCCGCATCGTAGGCCTGACTGTTTTTGATGGCGTGATCGAAGATGGACGGATTCGAAGTCAGCCCGGAAACGGAGTATTCATCGCGATACTGCTGGAGCGTGCCTTGATTGAGCAGATCCCGCGTGATGTTATCGAGCCAGAGACTCTGGCCGCGATCGTGTAGTTTTTGAGTCGCTTTCATAATGTTCAGTTTAAAAGTTTCGTTGAATTTGAAATCCGCCAAGCCGCTTAGTTGCAAGCATGGACGAAGATGTCGCGGTCGCTGACTGCGGCAATGATCGTGATAAATTTACGGCGGTCCGTTTTCATTGTTCTCTTTGGTTGGTTTGAGTTGATTGTGGTCAAATTTATGTTCAGTTCTCCGCGCTGGCTTGATCGAGGCTGGCGACATCCTCCGCACCAAGCGTGAGCGTTGCGGCTTTAACGAGGTCGTTCAGTTGTGCGACACTGGTAGCGCTGGCGATGGGGGCCGTGACAGCGGGGCGTTGGATGAGCCAAGCCAAGGCGACGATGGCGGGGGCAGTATGATGGGCGGCGGCGACTTTATCCAAAGCCGCGAGTATGCGCCGGCCTCGCTCGTTCAGGTATTTCTCTCCAATTCCACCACCGCGCGCGCTCTTGCCGAGGTCGTCAGCACTGCGATATTTGCCAGTGAGAAAGCCGCTGGCCAGGGAGTAGTAGGTAATCACACCGAGACCGTTCTCCAGCGCGAGCGGTTCCAGACTGGACTCGAATCCGGCCCGGTCATACAGGTTGTATTCCGGCTGGATCGTTGCATAGGCGGGGAGGTTTTTGGCCGCACTGGCGGCGAGCGACTCCCGGAGCCGGTCGGCGGTGTAGTTCGAGGCGCCGATGGCGCGGACTTTGCCCTGCCGGATCAAGATGTCATAGGCGGAAAGGGTTTCCGCCAATGGCGTGTCGGCATCGTCCTGGTGCGACTGATAGAGGTCAATGTAATCGGTCTGGAGACGAGCAAGGGAATCTTCAACGGATTTTAGAATGTAGTCCTTCTTCAAACCTTGAGTGCCATCACCCATCTGCATTCCTACTTTGGTGGCAAGGATGATCTTGTCGCGTTTGCCGCTGGTTTTCAGCCAGCGACCGATAATGGTTTCGGACTCTCCCCCCTTGTTGCCGGGAGCCCAAGTAGAATACATATTGGCGGTGTCCACGAGATCGAGGCCGTGATCAACGAAGGCGTCAAGAATGGTGAACGAGGCTTTTTCGTCGATAGTCCAGCCGAAGACATTACCCCCGAGGGCCAGTGGCGAGATGGAGATGCCGGTTTTTCCTAGTGGACGTTTGGTCATGATTCAGATGCCGTAGGTTATAGATATGAATGCGATCATTTGGCGGTGAAGCAGATGGCTATCCAACCGAATTAAGTATAGCATAAGCACGCTCAAAATGGATCCATCTGGCGGCGAACGCAAGAATGAGGTGATTTGAGCCGGGCGGGCGTGGCGGGAAAAACTCGTTAAATTCCGTGAAAATATGCGGTTGCGGAAGCAACGCCGCGCCATGCTCGCGTTCATAAATCCAGCGCGACGGCGACGTCCGCGCCTTCCAGCGACGGAGAGTAAAACCGCCGACGCCTGCGGAGCAGGGCGGCGGTGGCCATCTCGTAAATGGTTGATACAAATAATGGACCGACTTAACCGAAGCATTACGATTGCTTTACAATTCTCGACGGAGCGAAAAAGCGGAAAATTAACCTTGTGATTTTTTTCACACTCAGGCAGTCTGCGCGTCCTTTCGTTGTCCGTTGGTGATCGAAAGGTTATCACACGGACGGCAGGGATTTCTAAAACTCGATGCGATTGCTCAAAGTCATTTGGCTGGCGCTGGTGTTGGGCGGAATGTTGGCCTGCACCGGTTACGCTCAGGAAACAGCGGCGGCTGCGGCCCACGGTGGTCATCACGGTTTGCCCGCTTATGCCGTCAAGGTTTTCAGCATTGGTCCGGTGGTCATCACCAATTCCATGGTGGTCACCATTCTGGTGACGTTGGGTTTGGTGCTTTTTGCCCAGGTGGTGAGCCGCAACGTCAAACCCGTGCCCTCCGGTCTGCAAAACTTCAGCGAGTGGATGGTGGAATCCATGTATAACTTTTTGGGTGACATCCTCGGCGAACGGCTGAACAAAAAGACGTTCTGGTTTTTTGGCGGCATCTTTTTCTTCATTCTCTTTACGAACTGGTTCGGCCTGGTGCCGGGCATCGGCACGGTGGGGTGGAAGGTGACTTACTCCGATGGCTCGCAGGAATTTCAACCGTGGTTGCGCGGCGGCAATGCGGACTTGAACATGACCACGGCCATGGCGTTGTTGTTCTTTTTTCTGTGGACAGTCTGGGCGTTGCGGGAGAACGGAGTGGTGGGGTTTGCGAAGCATCTGTTTGCGCCCAAGGGGAAGAGCGAGGGGTTCATGCAGTATTTCATGATCGCGGTTTTCCTCGTCGTGGGAGTGCTGGAAGTCATTTCAATTTTATTCCGACCGGTTTCCCTGAGCTTTCGTCTCTACGGGAATATTTTTGCCGGGGAGAACATGTTGGAATCCATGATGAACCTGATTCCGTGGCTGGGCTGGTTGATTCCGTTGCCGTTCTACTTTTTGGAAATGCTGGTGGGTTTGATCCAGGCGTTGGTGTTCATGCTGTTGACGGCGGTGTTCACGCTGCTGATTTGCGAGCATGATCCGGATGAAGACCACGGTCACGGCGAGGTGGCCACCACCGGGCACTGAACCAAAGAATTTGATCGTCAGACGGTGGCCAGACTGCCGGGGCGATTGAAAAAACAACAAACGAAAGGTAATGCAATGATGGGTAGTATTCATGTCGGTTTGGCGGCGATTGGTTCCGCCATCGGCGTCGGTCTGATTGGTATGAAGGCAGCGGAAGCCACCGGACGCAATCCGGGCGCGGCCGGGCAAATTCGCAACATCGCCATCATCTTGGCGGCCTTGGCGGAAGGAATCACCTTCTTCGCCATCTTCCTCGAGAAGTTTGGTCGCTGATCTCAACGCGGGCGCGGCGTTGCCGCGCCCGCACGTTTTGCCATTTTCCTATGAACTATTTGATGCTGGCCGCCGCTGAAGCCGGGCAGGGCGATAGCCCCCTGACCCAACTGGCGCGGGAATTTTCACTGGAGCCGCGGCTTCTGATTTCCCAGTTGGTTTTGTTTGTCATTGTGGCCGTGGTTCTGGCCAAGTTCGCCTACAAGCCGTTACTGGGCATGTTGGAAATGCGCAAAGCCCAGATCTCCGAGAGTCTGGAAAACGCCAAGCAAACCCGCGAAGAATTAGCCAAGGCGCAGGTCAAGGCGCAGGAAATTGTCAACGCCGCCAGCGCGCAGGCAAATAAAGCCATCGAGGAAGCGCGCGCCGCCGCCGCCAAGGTGCAGGAACAGGAAACGCAAAAAGCCATCGCGGCGGCCAATGACATCATCGCGAAAGCCCGCCAGGCCAGCGAGGCCGAGCTGGCGCGCATGAAGGCGGAATTGCGCAAGGAGATCGGACGCTTGGTGGTGGCCACCAGCGCGAAAGTCACCGGCGAGATTCTCACTCCCGATCAGCAGAAGCATCTGGCCGAGGAAACCAACCGGCAGTTGGCGCACAATTGAGTCAGTCAGGAATTTTGTTTCAAAGTAAGCCCACGTGAAAATCAGCAAACAAGCGCGACGCGACGGCAAGGCGTTGTTCAACCTCTGCAAAACCGGCGAGGGTCTGGACGAACAGCGGGTGCGCGAAACGGTGCGGGTGGTGATCGCGAAAAAGCCGCGTGGCTACCTTGCGATTTTGTCGCACTTCCAACGGCTGGTGAAACTGGAACTGGAGCGGCGCACCGCGCATGTGGAAAGCGCCACGCCGTTGAGCGCGGCGTTGCAGCAATCGGTGCAGGCCAATCTGGCGACCCGCTACGGCGCGGGGTTGACCGTGAATTTTGCCGTCAAACCGGCGCTCATCGGCGGCTTGCGGGTGCAGGTGGGCAGTGATGTTTACGATGGCAGCGTCAGCGCGCGTCTCGCGGAGCTGGCGGCGGACTTTTGACGCGGGAACGATTGAACGATTTAACGAAGCACGGTTAACGAAACTATGAGCAATTTATTGCAAGAAATTGAAGCGCAGATCGCCGGGGTGAAAACCCAGGTGAACCGGCAGAACATCGGTGTGGTTCGCGAGATCTCCGATGGCGTGGCGAAAATTGAGGGCCTCACCGATTGCATGGCCAACGAGATGTTGGACTTCGGTGCCGGGGTCATTGGTCTGGCGTTGAACCTTGAAGAAACCGAAGTCGGCGCCATCGTGCTGGGCGATTATCTCGGCATCCACGAAGGCACCGAGGTCAAGACCACCGGCAAGCTGTTGTCCGTGCCCGTGGGCAAGGGATTGCTTGGTCGCGTGGTGGATTGTTTGGGACGGCCAGTGGACGGCAA